>CAVVVM010000001.1:0-59663 GCA_963751715.1 uncultured Actinomycetes bacterium
CGGCGGCTGCGTTGATCGGCTTGGCCCTCCCCCCGGTGGTCGCCACCAACTCAGTTACCCGCAGCCAGAAGCTCGTCGCCTCAGGCGACCTCGCAGGAGCGCTGAGCCAAGCGAAGGCAGCAGTCGCATGGCAGCCTTACTCGGCCTCGGCATGGCTCCAGGAGGGACTCGTCTACGACCGTCTCGGCGCCGGTCGTCAGGCGCGCGAAGCGGTCATCAACGCAACGGATCGCGAACCGAACGGCTGGAAGAACTGGTTCGCCCTCTCGGGAGTCGAAGCGCGTGTCGGGAACGTCAAGGCTTCACTGCGTGCATATCGGAGGGCCAGGGACCTGAACCCGAACTCTCCGCTGTTTCGGGTTGGGAACTGACTCGGCACCTCAGATTGGCTCGCTCGACGAGGCAGGGTTGCGCGAGTAGGGGTTGGTCGGGACAGTGGCTGCCATCAGCCGGCCTCCCGCGGCGCGGCACGCCCTTCCGGCCAACGGTCGGACCTCTCATGCAGGCTCCGGGCCGCGGTGCCCGGCCGGGGCCGAGCTGGAAGGCTTCAGCGTCCCAGGAGAATGGCCGACGTCGCCTCAAGCTGGTTCTCTGACGGGAGGCCGGGGACGTCATCGCGGCCGACATCCAGACCCGGGGGGCGCCGGTCGAGGTCGTGCGTATCGGACGACACGTTGTGGGCCAGTCCCGCCGCCGCCAGCCTCAGCGCCTCTGCCCGCACCCGCCGACCGAAACTGCCCTGGAAGGACCCGGCCGTGATCGAGCACATGGCTCCTCGCCCAACGAGCGATTCGAGGATCGCGGGATTTGAGTGAAAGTAGGCTGATCTCTCAGGGTGTGCGAGCAGTACCGTGAAGCCGTCGACCTGCAGGTCGTGGATCAGCATCTCGATGCCCTCGGGCGCGTCGCCGAAGGGGGACTCGATCAGCAGGCAATCGCCCCCGCCCAGAGTGCGGTCTCGCAGCGCGGGGGAGTCGAGTTGCCCGAGGACGTGGATGGAGATCTCCGACCCAACAAGGAGCTCGAGCTCGCAATCCGCCCTTGCCAATCCGCCCCGGAGCAGCTCGGCCGCATCGAGCGCCTGGGCGATCGAGGTGGGATAGCGCTCGCTGAAGTGAGGAGTCGCGACCGCGGTCGTGATGCCGGATCGCGAACTGGCCAGTGCCAGGTCGACCGCCTGGTCAAGATCTCCCGGTCCGTCATCCACTCCCGGGAGCAGGTGACAGTGGAGGTCGATCAAGACTTTGATTCCGAGTCGCTGCTGCTCGTTGTGGCCGTCGGCTCGGCCGCGCCCGCCCCGTTGCTGGTCGCGGAGTTTGAGCTTGCCGCTCCAGGCCCGTTGGTTGGCTCGCTCTCGCCGTAGCCGTAGCCATAGCCGTAGCCATAGCCGTAGCCATAGCCCGCGGTTGCCTTGGACATGCCGTTTGCGACCAGGCCGAGGACCCGGGCATCCAGGCGCTGAAGCTGCCTGGCGGCGTCGCCACATGCCTTGCGGTTCGTCTTCCCGAGGCGCGCCACGAGGACAGTGCCGTCAACGCGAGACAGGAGGGCGGTGGTGTCGGCGACCGCAAGGAGCGGAGGGCTGTCGATCACTATCAGGTCGAAGTCCGGCTTGAGGTCGTCGAGGGTATTGGAGAGCGTTTCACTGTCGATCAGTTCAGCAGGGTTCGGCGGGATCGCGCCTGCCACGAGGACACTGAGGGAGTTCTTGCCGCTGCCGCCGAGCGGGAGCTCTTGGACCGCATCCGGGAACGATGACGAACCAGACGCGATCTCAGCGAGTCCGGGCGTCGACTTAAGGCCGAGGGCAAGCGCAAGACCTGGGCTGCGCAGGTCGGCTTCCACCAAGAGCACCTTGGAGCCGGCATTGGCCGCGCTGATTGCCGTTTGCGTTGCCGTTGTGCTCTTGCCGTCACCGCTCTGGGGACTCGTGATCAGCAGGAGCTTGACCTCACGGTCGACATTGAAGAACTTGAGCCGGGTCCGGAGCATGGTGAAAGCCTCGCTCTCGGCGCTGCTGAGCTTCTCCAGGTTGTGGAGTTGTGCGGACTCAGGGACTGTTGCGAGGATCGGCTTGCCGAATGTCGCGGCCAGCTCCTCAGGGCTGCGCAGACGGTTATCGAGGCGGGCGCGCAGCAGGGCGGCGGCAACTCCGATGAGGAGTCCCAAGAGACCGCCGAGGACCGTGTTGCGCTTGGTCTTCGGACTGGAAGGGTTCTTCGGTTTAGTAGCGGTCTGGACGACCTCGGCGTTGCCGGTCTGGAGGGACTGGAGGACCCTGAGGTTCTCCGCCTGGTTCTGCAACGAAAGGCCCTTGCCCGTGTTGATCCTGGCCGCGGGAATCTTCGCGAGTTGGGATTCGACCTGGACCAGTGCGGCGGCGACCTTCGCACGGTCAGCTGCTCGTCGTACGGCGACGAACGAGTCGGAGTAGGCGTTGGCCATCAGGGCTGCGCGTTCCGGGTCCGGGTCCGTTGCCGTAACTGTCACAACGTCGGAGGCGCCGGAAGGGGCGACGGAGACGGCTGCCGTTACTTCGCCGGCCGTGAACCCGGGCCCAAGGGCCTTGGCCGCGGCAGCGTCGATCACGGGCAGGTCGGCCAAGGCGAGGTTGGTGGCAGCCTCGCGGGCGGGGTCGCTCGTGCCGCGGACGGGGATCGAGCCGAAGAGAGCGCTGTCAAGCGCCGGGTTCCTGAAGAGCAGCTGGGAGGACGCCGAGTAAAGGGGAGTGGCGGCAAGCGAATAGGCGAGAGCTGCGCCCGCAGCGACGATCCCGCACGCTGCGATCAAGAGCCAACTGCGTCGCAGGATCCGAATCCCGGCCCCGAGCGTCAACACGCCCTCGCGCCGGCCCAGCGGAACCCCGCTCGACTCGTCGATATCGTCGTAAGGGAGATTGGCGTCGCTCAACTTGGTGCTTTCTGAGGTCCCGTGGGTGGAAATTAGTGAAGTGGCGGGTCCGTTGCGGGTGACCGCACCTGAAGCCGACTAGCACCTCGCAGTATTCCACAGTAGAGGAAGCTGGCATCCAGCACGCGGGTGCGGAATCGATCGCCCAAGTGATGCTCGGATCCGCCGACCGTTGGCGGCTGGTGACCGGAACCGGCTGGGGTCGTCACCCTGATCCTCGCTGCGAGCTCTCCCGGCGCGCTCTTCCATGGAACACGGCCCTCAGAGAGGCTCGCTCGCCTCGGCCCCCTTCGTCGAATGTGCGTTCGCCGGTGCGGTGGCTGCGATCAGCAGGCCGACCACTGCGCCGCAGGCGCCGGCGACAAAGGCTGCCGGGTAACCGAAGGCGCTTGCGGCAAGCCCGACCAGAGGTGAGCCGATCGCGATGCCGAGATCGAAGAAGGCGGTGAAGGCACCCATCGCCGCTCCTCGGTTCGCCGGCGCCGTCTCGGCAAGAAGCAGCAACGCCAGCGACGGGAACAGCATCGAGAACCCTGTGCCCATCACGACGGAGGCTCCCAAGGCAAGGGGAAGCGAGTCGGAGGCGGCGAAGATCAGCAGCCCGACCGCTTCGACTCCGGCCGCGAGCATCGCCGAGCGCCGGCCGCCGAGCCGGTCGGGCAGGTCACCGAACACGAGCCGGTTGAGGACCACGGCGGCAGCGAAGCAGCCGAAGGCAAGCGCGCCGTGGCCGATGCCCCTCTGGTCGAGCATCAGGACGAGGAACGAGGCGAGCGCCGCGTAGCCGAAGTTCGCCGTCATCAGGGCGAGGCCGGGCCTGATTGCGGCCCTTGGGACGAGACTGGCGAACCCGGTCTTGGCCCCCTCGCCCTCGTGGTGGACCGGCTGCTCGCCGCCCGGCATCCTGTTGACGATCACGAGCGCCAGAAGCGGAGCCGCAGCGCAGAAGGCCCAGACTGCGTTGTAGGACGAGCCGGTCGCCTGGAAGATGACCTCGCCGAGAAGCGGGCCGACGGCGATCCCGGTCCAGATCGAGAGTCCGAAGAGCCCGATCAACCTGCCGCGGTTCTCGTCGGGTGAGCGGTCGGCCACCCACGCTGCTCCGGACGTGTAGACGACCCCTTCGCCGATGCCGAGCAGAGTCCGGGCGATGACGAGTCCCACGACTCCGGCTGGCACCGCATAGAGGGCTCCGGCGACTGCGGTGAGGGCAGTGCCCGCAATCATCACCGGGCGGCGCCCGCGCCGGTCACCCCAGCGACCAGCCAGCGGGCGGGCGGCGATCGCGGCGAAGGCGAAGGAGCCGATCACAATCCCGACCTCGACCTTCCCCGCCCCGAGCGGACCGGTGATGTACCTCGGCAGGATCGGCAGTGACGCACCGACCGCGAGCATGTTGATCAGGGTCGCTGCGAACACGACCGGCGTGCCCTTCGGGAAGGCGGGGAGCCCGATTCTGAGTTCGCTCACGACAGTCGAGACTACGGCTCCGGAGGGGTCGCGGTCCCGGGCGCCCTCCTGCGGCCCTGCGCGGCAATCGTCGCAGCGCTACACTCCCGGATCCTGCCGTTCGGGGTTGATTGCTTTCGCGACTCCCGGCCGGCCCGACCTTTCACGACTGGAATCAGGACCAATGGCACGCGGAGACGTACGGATCGCTGTAACCCTCGCCTGCGAGGAATGCAAGCGCCGCAATTATCAAACGAACAAGAGCAAGCGCAACAATCCGGACAGGATCGAGATGCGCAAGCACTGTCGCTGGTGTCGCAAGCACACGGCGCACAAGGAAACGCGCTGAGGTAGTTGCCGTGTCCGTTGCTGACCAGGACGAACCGCCGATCGACGAGGCTGCAGAGCAGGCCCACGCGGAGTCACACGCCGCAGGCCACTCGCGATTCCGCTTCATCAACTTCCTGCGCGCCTCGTGGCGCGAGCTGCAACGTGTACAGTGGCCGGACCGCAGCCACGTCGCCCAGGCGACTGGCGTCGTCCTCGGTTTCGTTGTCATCGCAGGAACATTCCTCGGAGTGGCTGACTTTCTCTCAGCGAAGCTGATGGAGATCATCCTCTAGAGCCGCAAGGACAAATCGCATGTATCGCTGGTACGCCATCCACACATATTCCGGACACGAGAACAAGGTCCGCAACAACCTCGAGCACAGGGCGACCTCGCTCGGGCAGAAGCGGGCGATCCGCCAGATCGTCGTTCCGACAGAGACCGTCCAGGAAGTCAAGGACAACCAGAAGATCGCTGTCGAGAAGCGAACGATGCCGGGCTACCTGCTGATCGAGATGGACCTCGACGACAACAGTTGGCAGCTCGTCAAGGGCACGCCTGGCGTGATCGCGATCGTCGGCGAGGGCAAGGGAGGCGAGGACACGAAGCCGGTCCCGCTGACCCGTGGCGAGGTCGACCGGATGCTCAAGCGCGACCAGACAGGTACTCCCGGAGCGACAGCGGCAGCCGCCGCGCGGCCGGCTGCCCAGTACTCGGTCGGCGAGCAGGTCAAGGTCATCTCCGGCCCGCTCTCAGACTTCTCCGGCGAGATCGCCGAGATCAACGAGGATGCGGCGAAGCTCAAGGTGTTGGTATCCATCTTCGGTCGCGAAACCCCAGTCGAGGTCGGTTTCGACCAAGTCAAGAAAGTCTGAAAATGGCAAAAAAAGTAATCACCGTCATCAAGCTCCAGGCCCCGGGAGGCCAGGCCAGTCCGGCCCCACCGGTCGGTCCGGCTCTCGGTCAGCACGGGGTCAACATCATGGAGTTCGTCAAGGCCTTCAACGCCCAGACGGCTCAGGACAACGGCACGACGATCCCGGTCGAGATCTCCGTCTACGAGGACCGCTCGTTCACCTTCATCACGAAGAGCCCGCCGGCTGCCGTCCTGATCAAGCAGTCGATCGGCATTCCGAAGGGAGCGTCCGAGCCCGGCCGCTCGACCATTTCCTCGATCTCGCAGGCGAAGCTGCGTGAGATCGCAGAGAAGAAGATGAACGATCTCAACGCGAACGATCTCGACCAGGCAACGAAGATCATCGCCGGCACGGCCCGGTCGATGGGTATCGAGGTGACTGACTGATGGCTACCCGTTCCGGACGCCGCGGCAAGGCTTGGCGCAACGCTCGTCAGCGTTACGACCGCCTGCATGAGCACACCCCGGGTGAGGCAGTCGCGCTCGTCCAGCAACTTCGCGAGAACAAGTTCGACGAAGCCGTCGAGCTGCATGTCCGCACCGGACTCAACGTCCGTCACGCCGAGGAGCAACTCCGCGGCACCGTCGCCCTGCCCAAGGGCCTCGGCAAGAACGTCAAGATTGCGGTCTTCGCCCAGGGCGACAAGGCCAAGGAGGCCGAGGAAGCCGGAGCCGACATCGTCGGTGCCGACGACCTCGCCAAGAAGATCGAGGAGGGGTTCGACGACTTCGACGTCGTCATCGCCACCCCCGACCTGATGCCGGTCGTCGGGCGGCTGGGCAAGGTCCTCGGCCCGTCGGGCAAGATGCCCAACCCGAAGGTCGGCACCGTGACACCGGACGTCGCCAAGGCAGTCGGCGAGTCGAAGTCGGGCAAGGTCGAGTACCGGACCGACAAGGCCGGGATCGTCCACGTTGTGATCGGCAGGATCGGCTTTCCCGAGGGTGACCTCGTCGAGAACTACACGGCCGTGATGGACGAGATCCAGCGAGCCCGGCCGTCTGCGGCGAAGGGCCGCTACATCCACTCGGTGGTCCTCGCTTCGACCCAGGGCCCCGGAGTCAAGGTCGACCCGAGTTTCTCCACCGAGCAAACCGATGGACCCGCACCCTCCGCTCCGGCAGCCGACGAGGCTCCGGCAGCTGAGGTTGAAGTCGCAGCCGACGAGGCTCCGGCAGCAGAGGTTGAGGCCGAGGTCGCCGACGCGGCGCCAGAGGCCGAGGCGGACGCCCCCGAACAAGACAGCGAGGAAGCGCCGGCCTGAGGGCAGACGCCGATTGGACACCGCCGAGCCGCGCCGAAGACATCTGGCACCCCCAAGGGGGAAAGACCAGATCAGGTGACGGGACGGAACCGAAGTGGCCCGCCGCAAGGCGAGTCCGTTCGACCACCGCCCGCCACCAAGCGGGCGGTTCGCTTTTCACAACAGGAAGAGGATCAGGATGAACAGGGAACAGAAGGCGGTGGCGATCGAGGAGATCACCACTGACATCAACGAGTCGGAAGCGATCTTCGTGGTCGACTACCGCGGCCTGACCGTGAGCCAGGCGGCCGAGCTTCGCTCAAAGCTGCGCGAGGCCGACACCCGTTTGAGGGTCGTCAAGAACACCCTCACCGAGCGCGCTGCCGACGCCGCCGGAGCCGAGGACCTCAAGCCGTTCCTCGTCGGCCCTACCGCGATCGCCTTCGTCAAGGGCGATGCCGCACTTGCAGCCAAGGCTCTCGCTCAGGCTCAGAAGGAGTACGAGATCCTCGAGTTCAAGGGCGGCACGATGAGCGGCCGCGCTCTGACGGTCGATGAGATCAAGGCCCTCGCGAAGCTGCCTTCCCGCGACGTCCTCATCGGGCAGCTCGTCGGCCTCGCAGCTTCGCCGCTCAGTGGCCTCGTCAGGACCCTCGGCGGTTTCGTCGGCGGTCTCGCGAGCCAGCTCGGTCAGATTCGCGATCAGGGACTCGTCCCGGCCGCCGGTTCTGCCCCCGCCGCCGAGGAAGCCCCGGCTGAGGAAGCGGTTGCCGAAGAGGCCCCTGCCGCCGAGGAAACACCTGCTGAGGAGACAGCTGCCGAAGAGGCTGCTGTCGAAGAGCCTGCTGCCGAGGCGGAGGCAGAAGAACCTGCCGCCGAAGAGGGCGGCGATGAGACTGCGGAGCAGGCGGACGGGGAACCGGCCGCCGAGGAAGCTCCGGAAGAGACGGCGTCCGCGGATGGCGCCGCCGAAGACGGTGACGGATCCGCAGACGACAACGACGACGAAGCGAACGGCGACGCCTGACCGGCGGCGCAGTGGAAGGAGGCAATATGCCCACAACAGAAGAATGGATCGAGGAGCTCAAGGGCATCTCGGTACTCGAGCTCGCAGAGCGGATCAAGGCTCTTGAGGAGGAGTTCGGCGTTTCGGCGACAGCAGTCGCCGCAGCAGCCCCGGCCGCCGGTGGCGGCGGAGGCGGCGACGAAGGTGGCGCTGACGAAGGCGGAACGGTCGACGTGGTCCTGACAGGACCCGGCGACAAGAAGATCGCCGTCATCAAGGTCGTCCGTGCCGCGACGGGACTCGGTCTCAAGGAGGCCAAGGCCCTCGTCGACGAGGCCCCCAAGCCGATCAAGGAGGGCGTCGAGCGCGAAGAGGGCGAGAAGCTCAAGGCCGAAATCGAAGAGGCCGGCGGCACCGTCGAGCTCAAGTAGCACCGGCTTGCACTTGGCCGATCGGCCTGGAGCGTGTATGCTCCGGGGTCGGTCGGCCAATAGCCGTAGCCGTTCGCAGTTATCCGGGACGCCACATACGGCCCGGTGAGAACGGGGTCCGTGAGCGCCGATATGCCCGCAAAGCGGGCTCGCGTCTCGCTGTGTTATTCTGAAGTTTCGTGCGTCCGTCCCGGACGTACTGCCCGTCCATCTCCACACGCCCGAGGAGGCAGCCAGTTGGCTTCTCACGCTCCCCGGACGCGCCGCAGTTTCGCGCGTCTCGATAAGGCCCTTGACGTTCCGAACCTGATCGACATCCAGCGTCTTTCGTTCTTTGACTGGCTGGTCGTTCCGAAGCCGGGAGGCGGTCTCTACGAGACGATCAAGGACATCTCCCCGATCGAGGACTACACGGGCAACCTCGCCGTCGATTTCGGCGAGTTCCGCTTCGACGAGCCGGACGAGACGATCGAGCGAGTGCCGCGAGAAGGACCTCAAGACCTACGCTCGTCCGCTGACGGTCGACCGTCGCGTTCATCAACCGCGAGACCGGTGAGATCCGCGAGCAGGCAGTGTTCATGGGCGACTTCCCGTGGATGACCGAGCGCGGCACCTTCATCATCAACGGCACCGAGCGGGTCGTCGTCACCCAGCTCGTGCGCTCGCCGGGCGCCTACGTGATGGAGCCCAAGGACCGCGAGAAGCAGGTCTTCATCGCCAACCTCATGCCCGCCCGCGGATCCTGGCTCGAGCTCGAGATCGACAAGAAGGGCAAGGTCTTCGTCCGGATCGACCGCAAGCGCAAGCTGCCGGTCACGGTCCTGCTGCGCGCGATGGGCTACGCGACGACGAGGAGATCCTGCGAGCTGTTCGACAACTCGCTCTACATCCGCAACACGATCGAGTCCGACACCGAGGCCACCCGCACCGAAGAGGGCGCGCTGATCGAGCTGTTCAAGAAGCAGCGCCCGGGCGAGCCGCCGAGCGTCGAGGACGCCGAGGCGCTGCTCAACCAGCTGTTCTTCGACCCCAAGCGCTACGACCTCACGCGGGTCGGCCGCTACAAGCTCAACTCGCGGCTCGGTCTCGACATCGACCTCGAGACCCGCGTCCTCACCCAGGACGACATCATCGCCCTGGTCAACGAGCTGATCTCGCTGCCGCAAGCGAGCTCGGCATCCCCGAGGACGCCGAGGTCGAGATCAAGGACTACGCCGCCGAGGCTTACAGCTATCCGCGCGAGCCGGTCGCCGAGCACCTCGACGAGTACGAGCACTTCGGCAACCGCCGGCTGCGCACGGTCGGCGAGCTGATCCAGGAGGCATTCCGGATCGGCCTCTACCGGATGGAGCGCGTCGGTGCGCGAGCGGCTCACGACCGAGGACGCGGACACGATCACGCCGCAGACGATCATCAACATCCGGCCGGTCGTCGCCGCGATGAAGGAGTTCTTCGGCTCCTCGCAGCTGTCGCAGTTCATGGACCAGACCAACTCCCTCGTCGGGGCTCACCCACCGCCGGCGACTGTCGCGCTCGGCGCCGGCGGCCTGACCCGCGAGCGCGCACCGATCGAGGTTCGCGACGTGCACCCGACCCACTACGGCCGCATGTGCCCGATCGAGACCCCCGAGGGTCCGAACATCGGCCTGATCGGCTCGCTGTCGTCCTACGCGCGAGATCTCCGAGCACGGTTTCGTCACGACCCCGTACCGGGTGGTCAAGGACGGACTCGTCACCGACAAGATCGTCCACCTCGACGCCACGCAGGAGGAGGACAGGAAGATCGCCCAGGCGAACACGCCGATCGACCCGAAGACGGGCAAGCTGCGCGGCCCCGAGGTCATCTGCCGGACCAAGGCCGGTCAGTACGTTTCGGTCGAGCCGAAGCGAGGTCGACCTGATGGACGTCTCGCCCGAGCAGATCTGGTCGGTCGCCACGGCGATGATCCCGTTCCTCGAGCACGACGACGCAAACCGTGCCCTGATGGGCTCCAACATGCAGCGCCAGGCCGTGCCGCTGCTGCGCACCGACGCTCCTCTGGTCGGCACCGGGATGGAGCCCGCGCCGCGATGGACACCGGCGACGTCATCCTCGACGAAGAACGCTGGCACCGTCGCCTACGTCGACGCGATCGAAGATCATCGTCGAGACCTCCAGGCGGCGCCGACGAGTACCCGTTGCAGAAGTTCACCCGCTCCAACCAGGGCACGATCATCCACAACAAGCCGCTCATCTCGACCGGGGACAAGGTCAAGGCCGGGGACAGTTCTGGCCGACGGCTCCTCGACGAGCCAGGGCGAAATGGCCCTCGGCAAGAACCTGCTGGTCGCCTTCATGTCCTGGGAGGGGTACAACTTCGAGGACGCGATCATCCTCAGCCGGCGTCTTGTCAAGGACGACGAGCTCACCTCGATCCACATCGAGTAGTACGAGATCGACGCCCGCTCGACGAAGCTCGGCGACGAGGAGATCACCCGAGACATCCCGAACCGCTCGGAGGAGTCGCTGCGCAACCTCGACGACCGCGGAATCGTCCGCATCGGCGCCGAGGTCAAGTCCGGCGACCTGCTTGTCGGCAAGGTCACGCCCAAGGGCGAGACCGAGTTGACGGCCGAGGAGAAGCTGATCCGCGCGATCTTCAAGGAGAAGGCGCGCGAGGTGCGCGACACCTCGCTGAAGGTGCCGCACGGTGAGGGCGGCGTCGTGATCGACGTCCAGATCCTCTCGAAGCGACAACGGCGACGACCTGCAGACCGGCGTCAACGAGCCCGTGCGCGTCCTCGTCGCCAAGAAGCGCAAGATCGCAGAGGGCGACAAGCTCGCCGGCCGCCACGGCAACAAGGGAGTCATCTCGAAGATCGTCGACGAGCAGGACATGCCGTTCCTTGAGGACGGCACCCCCGTCGACGTGATCCTCAACCCGCTCGGCGTGCCGAGCCGAATGAACATCGGCCAGATCCTCGAGACCCACCTCGGTTGGGTCGCGGCGAACGGCTGGTACGACAGCGCGGCACCAGGCCGACAAGGACGCACTGGCGCACGCCAACAACGGCGGCAACGGACGCGTCTACGTCGCCACCCCGGTCTTCGATGGGGCGACGGTCGCCGACGTCGACGCCGCGCTGTTCCAGTGGCAGCAGCAGCACGAGGGTCGGATCAGGATGGACGTCGACCCCACGGCCCGTGATGGCGAGAAGGCCTCCGGCAAGATGCGCCTCTTCAACGGGCGCACGGGAGAGCCGTTCGAGCAGAGCGTGACGGTCGGCTACAAGTACATCCTCAAGCTGCTGCACCTCGTTGACGACAAGATCCACGCCCGTTCAACCGGTCCGTACTCGCTCGTCACCCAGCAGCCGCTCGGAGGCAAGGCGCAGTTCGGTGGCCAGCGCTTCGGCGAGATGGAGGTCTGGGCGACTCGAGGCGTACGGCGCGGCCTACACGCTGCAGGAGATGCTCACGATCAAGTCCGACGACACCATCGGCCGGGTCAAGGCATACGAGGCGATCGTCAAGGGCGAGAACATCGCCGAGCCGAGCATTCCCGAGTCGTTCAAGGTGCTGCTCAAGGAGATGCAGTCCCTCGGCCTCAACGTCAAGGTGGTCAACGAGGGCGGCGATCGAGCCGAGATGGGTGAGGACGACGACGACCTGCTGAAGGCGGCCGAGGAGCTCGGCATCGACCTCTCCGGCGTGCGGGTGCCGGACGCGCCGACCGACGAAGGTGACCAGGAGGACCCGGAGGCGGCCGACCAGCAACTGTCGGAAGCCGTGACAACCGAGGAGGCGGGCGACTGATCGTCGTCCGCGCAGCCGAAGAGACCATCGAGAACAAGGGAACCCACCTCACATGACTCGACATCAACAACTTCGACGCAATCGAGATCGGCCTCGCCTCCTCCAAGCAGATTCGCTCTTGGAGCCACGGCGAAGTGGCCAAGCCGGAGACGATCAACTACCGCACGCTCAAGCCGGAGAAGGACGGCCTCTTCTGCGAGCGCATCTTCGGTCCGCAGAAGGACTGGGAGTGCTACTGCGGCAAGTACAAGCGCGTCCGCTACAAGGGCATCGTCTGCGAGCGCTGCGGCGTCGAGGTGACCCGGTCGAAGGTGCGTCGCGAGCGGATGGGTCACATCGACCTCGCCGCCCCGGTCAGCCACATCTGGTTCTTCAAGGGCGTACCGTCGCGCATCGGCTACCTGCTCGACATGGCTCCCAAGGAGCTCGAGAAGGTCCTGTACTTCGCCGCCTCGATCATCACCTGGGTCGACACCGAGGCACGTGACAAGGACCTCGCGACCCTCGAGAAGGAGGTCAACAAGGTGCTCGACGCCTACTCGTCCGAGAAGGAGGAGCGGATCCTCGAACTGAACGAGTCCCTCACCCGTCGCGAGGAGTACCTCGAGGACGGCAGGACGCCCAAGTCGTTCGCCGAGGACGACTACCTCTGGGCCGACACCCTCGAGCTGGACCTCGCAAAGGCCTCGGACGAGGAGCGCCAGCGTGAGATCAAGGAGCTGCGCAAGCAGATCCAGGCCGAGATCGACGACAACGACGGCTACTACGAGGACGGCGAGGAGCGACTCGTCGAAGCGTGGGACCTGTTCAAGAAGCTCGACCGAAGATGGTCGTCCAGGACGAGGGAGTCTTCCGCGAGCTGCGTGAGCGCTTCGGTTCGCCGTACGGATTCGGCGAGTACTTCCGCGGCGGGATGGGTGCCGAGGCGGTCCGCGATCTGCTCCAGCAGGTGGACCTCGAGGCCGAGCGGATCGAACTCGACGAACTCGTCAAGACGGGCAAGGGCCAGAAGCAGCAGCGCGCGGTCAAGCGCCTGCGCGTGGTCTCGGCCTTCCTCAACTCGGGCAACAAGCCGGAGATGATGATCCTCGAGGCCGTTCCGGTCATTCCGCCGGAGCTTCGGCCGATGGTGCAGCTCGACGGTGGCCGGTTCGCCACCAGCGACCTGAACGACCTCTACCGCCGAGTGATCAACCGCAACAACCGACTCAAGCGCCTGCTCGACCTCGGTGCGCCCGAGATCATCGTCAACAACGAGAAGCGCATGCTCCAGGAGGCGGTCGACGCCCTGTTCGACAACGGTCGCCGCGGCCGTCCGGTCACCGGGCCGGGCAACCGCGCACTCAAGTCGCTCTCCGACATGCTCAAGGGCAAGCAGGGGCGCTTCCGCCAGAACCTGCTCGGCAAGCGAGTCGACTACTCGGGCCGCTCGGTGATCGTCGCCGGTCCGTCGCTGAAGCTGAGCCAGTGCGGCCTGCCGAAGCTGATGGCACTCGAGCTGTTCCGTCCGTTCATCATGGCGCAGCTGGTCGAGCGTCGCTCGGCGCAGAACATCAAGGCTGCGAAGAAGATGGTCGATTCGATGATCCCCGAGGTCTGGGACGTGCTCGAGGATGTAATCAGCGAGCACCCGGTGCTGCTCAACCGCGCACCCACGCTTCACCGCCTCGGCATCCAGGCCTTCGAGCCGGTGCTCGTCGAGGGCAAGGCCATCCAGGTTCACCCGCTCGTCTGCTCGGCCTTCAACGCCGACTTCGACGGTGACCAGATGGCGGTCCACCTGCCGCTCTCGGCCGAGGCACAGGCCGAGGCCCGGATCCTGATGCTCTCGAGCAACAACATCCTTTCGCCGGCCCACGGCGGCCCGCTCGCGACACCGAGCCAGGACATGGTGCTGGGCGCCTACTACCTGACCTATGGCCCGGAGGAGGACGAGCTGGCGGCCATGGAGGAGCAGCTGTTCGCAGGCAAGTGGCCGGCCGACCAGCGCCGCCCGCACGTGTACCGAACCGCTCAGGAGGCTGAGTGGGCCTACGAGCACGGCGTCGTCAAGCTGCATGACGTGGCCGAGTTCCGCCCGCCATACGGCACCGGCGGCCACAAGCTCACCACCGTCGGCCGGATCATCTACAACGACCGCATCGAGCGTGCGCTCGAGGAGGCTCTCGGCGGCGCATTCGATCCGAGCGACTACGAGTTCGAGAACCGTTCGATGAAGAAGCGCGACACCGCCGCCTTCGTCGACGAGCTCGTCCAGAAGTACGGCGCTTCCACGATCAGCGAGGTGCTCGACGCGTTCAAGGACCTCGGGTTCCAGTTCGCGACCCGCGCCGGCATCACGATCTCGAAGAACGACGTCGTGATCCCGCCGGAGAAGCCCGAGATCCTCGCGAAGTTCGATTCAGAGGTCTCGGAGATCCAGGACCAGTACGACATGGGCCTGATCACCGGGCAGGAGCGCCACGAAGCCGTCACCGGCAAGTGGACCCAGGCGACGGACGAGGTCGGCGACGCGATGCGCGAGAACCTCGACGTCCTCAATCCGATCTTCATGATGGCCAACTCGGGCGCTCGTGGCTCGTTCAGCCAGATTCGCCAGCTGGCCGGGATGCGAGGCCTGATGGCCAACCCGAAGGGCGAGATCATCGAGCGTCCGATCAAGTCCAACTTCATGGAGGGCCTGAGCGTTCTCGAGTACTTCATCTCGACCCACGGCGCCCGCAAGGGCCTCGCCGATACCGCCCTGCGTACCGCCGACTCGGGTTACCTGACCCGTCGTCTGGTGGACGTCTCCCAGGACGTGATCATCCGCGAGGCCGACTGCGGAACGAAGGACGCTCCCGTCCTGCTGCCGGTCTTCGACGATCGAGGCCAACTCAACCGCCAGATCATCGGTCGCTTCGCAGCCGAGAAGATCGAGACCAAGCGTGGTCGTGATCTCGTCCCGAAGGGGGCCGTCAAGAAGAATGGCGAGATGGTCGGCCTGATCGGCCGCGAGGACGCCAAGGAGATCGCCGAGGCCTTCGAGGGCGACACGGCGGCAATGGTTCCTGTCCGCTCGGTCCTCAACTGCCGCGCCGAAGTCGGCGTGTGCCGGCTCTGTTACGGACTCGCACCGGCCTCGGGCTACGTCACCGAGATCGGTGACGCCGTCGGCATCATCGCGGCTCAGTCGATCGGCGAGCCGGGAACCCAGCTGACGATGCGTACCTTCCACACCGGAGGCGTCGCCGGAGCCGACATCACCCACGGCCTGCCGCGGGTAGTGGAGCTGTTCGAGGCCCGCCGTCCGAAGGGCGTCGCCAGCATCGCCGAAGCCGACGGCAAGATCAGGATCGAGCGTGGCGAGAAGGCCACGACCGTGACGATCGTCGTCTCGGCGGACGAGACCTACGACCACACCTTCACCGAGCGGACCCGCCTGCTCGTCGAGGACGGTCAGAAGATCACGGCAGGCACCCCGCTGAACGAGGGCTCACTCGATCCGAAGGAGCTCCTCGCGATGCTCGGCCGCACAGCCACAGCCCAGTACCTCGTCGCGGAGGTCCAGCGTGTCTACAAGGCCCAGGGAGTGGACATCGACGACAAGCACATCGAGCTGATCGTCCGCCAGATGCTCAAGAAGGTCCTCGTCAACCAGCACGGTGACAGTGGTTACCTGCCCGGCCAGTACGTCGACCGCACCGAGTTCGCTGCCGAGTGTGCCGGGATCAAGAAGCAGAAGGGTGAGCAGCCCCAGTACGAGGAAGTGATCCTCGGAATCACGAAGGCCTCGCTCAACACTGACTCGTTCCTCTCGGCGGCCTCATTCCAGGAGACCACGAAGGTGCTGACCGACGCTGCTCTCGAGGGCAAGCGGGATCGCCTGAACGGACTCAAGGAGAACGTCATCATCGGCAAGCTGATCCCCGCCGCTACCGGCCTCAACCATTACAGGCGGATCGAGATCGAGCCGACCGAGCCTCTCCCCGCCGGTTACGGCGCGGCCGGCTTGACGGCCGAAGAGCTGATCGATCTCGGGATCGAGCCGGGCGAGCCGCTCGCCGGGGATTCGCTTCCCGCTCAGGCGGCCGCGATGCGCGACGTCGACGACCTCAACCGAATGGGCGCGGGCAGCGACGGCCGCGCCGACGAGCTGGCCTCGGAGCTGCCTGAGTGACCGGCCTGCCGCTCGAGGGTCGGGCGGCAGCCGTCACCGGCGCCTCGTCCGGCATCGGTGAGGCCACCGCACTCGCCCTGGCCGAGGCCGGGGCGGCGGTGGCGCTCGGCGCCAGGCGGGTGGACAGGCTCGAGGCTCTCGCCGAGCGGATCAACTCCGCTGGCGGCAGGGCGGTCGCGATCGAGTGCGACGTCGCCGACGAGCAGTCGGCCCATGCGTTCGTCAACGGAGCGGCCGAGCAACTCGGCCGGCTCGACATCCTCGTCAACAACGCCGGCGTGATGCTGCTCGGGCCGCTCGAGGGAGCCGACACAGCCGAGTGGCGCCAGATGGTCGACGTCAACCTGCTCGGCCTCCTCTACTGCACTCAGGCCGCTATGCCGCACCTGCGCGACGGTGGCAATGGCCATGTCGTGAACGTCTCGTCGGTTGCCGGGCGCACCGCTTCAGCGTTCGTCGGCGTTTACAACGCCACGAAATGGGCGGTGACCGGATTCAGCGAAGCGCTGCGCCAAGAGGCGGCACACTCGAAGATCAGGGTCACCTGTGTCGAGCCCGGGCTCGTCGAGACCGAGCTGCCGACCCACAACACCAACCCGCTCGTGCTCCAGACGATCGAGAACATGAAGGCCGACATCGGTGAGGTGCTCCAGGCCGAGGACATCGCCGCAGCCATCCTCCACGCAGTCACTGCCCCTCAGCGGGTCAACGTCAATGAGGTCCTGATCCGGCCGAGCGGTCAGTCGCGCTGAGCGCGGCTTGAGCGGCCCTCGAGCCGCTTGCCGAACCGGTGCCCCGCGGCGAGAGCGTGGCGCTCCAGCAGGTACCACGATGCCGCGGCCACCAGCAGTGAGAGGGCGAGCGCGAGCGCCCAGTCGAGTGGCCAGAGCGCAAGATCGGGAGCCCTGAACAACGGGCGTTTCGCCAGCTCGGAGATCACCCAGGAGTGCCACAGGTAGAGGCCGTACGAGACAAGCCCGACCCAGGCGATCGGGCGACTTCCGAGGACACGGCGGATGCCCCCGCCGCCCTCCGGGGCGAGGAGCACCGGGAATGCCAGAGCCGCCGCGAACGGCACCTTCATCAGGGCTTGGAACAGGATCGTTTCGCGCCAGCCGAGGTCCATGACCGGGAATGGATTGGCGCTGGCTGCGATCGCCGCGGCGAACACGACCGCAGCGAGCCACCACGGCCAGGCACGGCCGGCGAGCCGCCTCGGGAGCGCCCAGTCCCGCTCCTTGCCGAACGTCAGCAGCGACGCCATCGCCATGCCCGCAGCGAAGAGATCGAGGCTCGCCGGCAGGACCACCAGCGCGGGTTGGAAGTCGCTGCGCTCGGAGATCGTCGCGACCGCCGCGACCTTCCAAGCGACGCCCGTCAGGAAGAGCAGCCCGAGCATGGCGAACTCAGCGGCTGCCGGCCGGCTCACCCGCTTGCATACGGCAGCCGCGACCCACGCCCACACGGGAAGGAAGATGTAGAAGGTGACCTCGACGCAGATTGTCCACATCGGCGGCAGCGGGAATCCCTGGGCGAGGTCGGGGAGCGAGTAGATCTGCCCGAACAGGAAGTACGCCTTGATCCCGTGCAGGGAGAAGACATCGAGCCTCGGTTCGAGCAGGCCGATGATCACGAGAGCCGCCCAGTAGGCCGGGATGATCCGTGCCGCCCGGCGCACGAGGTACGGGACGAGTGCCGGAGCGGGCCTGCCGGCGAAGCGGGCGGCGACGAAGGGCCTGTAGATCAGGAATCCCGAAAGCACATAGAACAGGGCGACTCCAAGCAGCCCGAATCGGAGCAGGCCGCCGTTCGCCATCCGTTCGAGCGGAGTGCCGGTTTCGACGATTCCGAGGATCCCGCTCGGGGTCAGCAGCCACCAGGCATGGAACGTGAAGACGAGCAGGGCGGCCAGGGCGCGAAGCCCGTCGATCCCGGCGAAGCGGCCGGCACTCGACCGTTCGCCGCCCGCCGGGGCGGTGTCCGTGGTGGTCGTCGCCGACACCCGCGAAGCGTAACGCCGAGCAGAGCGATCGCGGCAGCGTCGTTTGCGGCGCTCAGGATGGAGGAACGGCGGCAGCCCAGGCTGCCAGCCGCTCAACGTCGGAGTCGGTGATGCCGACGTGGGTCTCCGTCTCGACCAGCAGGGTCGGGAACTCGCGCGATGTCGCCCACTCCCGGCAGGCGTCGTCGAGAGCGTCGTCGATCCACGCGAGGGGCCGCTCGCCCGAGTGGGCATCGAGTGCGCCGAGCTTCCAGTGGGCCTGGTGGTCGTACTTGCGCCCGTCGAACCTGACCACCTCGAGCGGCTCTGCCAGCCCGACCAGGCGAAGCAGGTCGTCATTGGCCTTGTCCTCCCACCCGGTTGCCCAGACCAGCTCGAAGCTGTCCTGAAGCGAGGCCAGTCGGCGGCAGTTGTCCATCGCGATCAGGTGGATGATCCCCTCGACATTGAGGACGTGCGTGTCCTCCCTCAGCGGCGCCGGCGCCCCCGGTTCGCTGAACAGCGAGAGGACACCGTCGACGTCGACGCACAGCAGGGGCTTGCTCACCGCGCCGAGCCCTCGATCAGCGTTCGTGCGACGAGCGGCGGGTCGTCCCAGCAGGGCACGTGGCCGCAGCTGCGCAGGGTGATCGACCGGATGCCGGGAATCCAGGCCTCTGCTCGTCTGGCCTGACGCGGGATCAGCAGTCGGTCGCGCTCGGCCCACGCCACCGTTGCCGGGGCCGCCAACGGGCCGCGGTGCGCCCAGGTCTGAGCGAACAGGGCATCGCGGGTCCGCTCGAATCCCGGCGAGTGGATCAGGCCGCCGATTGCGAGTTCGAGATCCTCGGGCGGCACCGAGCCCGGGTGGGCGACGAGTTGACCGGCCAGCAGCGTCCTCGCCATCCGGTTGGAAGCAAGCGAAGGGAGGACCGGCTCGAGCGCCGAAGCCCCAGCCCGGGCAATCCGCAGCGAAGTCGAAGCGAATCGAGCCTCGCCCTTCGACCAGAAGCCGGCGGGGGAGAGAGCGGTGGCCGACGTCACCGAGCCGCGCCTCGCGAGCTCGAGCGAGATCAGGCCACCGAGCGAGTTGCCGCCGACCGCCGGCCTGGCGAGTCCGAGATCGGCGATCAGGCCCTCGACCGAGTCGGCCAGAGCCGAGGGAGTCGGGGCGGACTGCATCTCCGGCGATTCCCCGAACCCGGGCAGGTCGACTGCGATCACCTCGCGTTCACTCTCGATCAGGCTCAGGGGCGCATCCCAGACCCGGCGGCTCGACCCGAGGCCGTGGATCAGGACGAGTGGCGGCCCCGTCCCCGACCTGTCGAAAGCGAGATTCATCGAGGCGAGGCTATCGCCGCAGGTAGGTGGCGGTTCCCCGCATCTGCGGATAACCTGATGTGAAGAGCAAACACCGCTCAGGCGGGAAACCCCATCGGGGGAAACGAGAGGGCGATATGGCCATCACCGAACCGGCTGTAAGGACAGGCGAGGAACTCCAAGAGCTCGCGAAGCGCCACCTCTGGCTGCACTTCGCCCGCATGGGCGCCTACAAGGACGCCGACATGCCGATCATCGTCCGCGGCGAGGGCTGCCATGTCTGGGACGAGAAGGGCAATCGCTACTTCGACGGCCTCTCCGCCCTCTTCTGCGTGAACATCGGCCACGGCCGGGCGGACGTTGCCCAGGCCGGAGCCGATCAGGCCCGTGAGCTCGGCTTCTTCACCAACTGGACCTACGCGCATCCGCCGTCGATCGAACTCGCGGCTCGGATCGCCTCGCTTGCACCCGGTGACCTGAACCGGGTCTTCTTCACCTCCGGGGGTTCGGAGTCCGTCGAATCGGCCTTGAAGCTCGTCCGCCAGTACCACAAGCTGACCGGCAGCCCGAACAAGACCAAGGTGATCGCCCGTGAGATCTCGTACCACGGGACGACGCTCGGGGCGCTGTCGGCCACCGGCATCCCGAACCTGCGCCAGCCGTTCGAGCCTCTGACCCCGGGCGGCTGCCACGTTCCGAACACCAACCTCTACAGGCTGCCGGAGGACACGGATCCGATGGACCTCGCCGAGGCGGTCGCGCACCGGATCGAGTTCGAGGGCCCGGACACCGTCGGGGCCGTGATCATGGAGCCGGTTCAGAACGCGGGCGGTTGCTTCGTCCCGCCGGACGGTTACTTCCAGCGGGTCCGGGAGATCTGCGACCACTACAACGTCCTGCTGATCTCCGACGAGGTGATCTGCTCCTGGGGCAGGCTCGGCGAGTACTTCGGCGCCGACCGCTTCGGCTACCAGCCCGACATCATCACCACGGCGAAGGGCCTGACCTCGTCGTACGCCGCGATGGGAGCGGTGATCGCGTCGGACCGGGTTGCGGAGCCCTTCTTCGAGGGAACGAACTCCTTCATGCACGGGCTGACCTTCGGCGGCCATCCGATGGCGGCTGCCGTCGCGATGGCGAACCTCGACGTCTTCGAGGACGAGAACATCCTCGAGAACGTCAGGACCAATGAGCCGCTGCTCCGCTCGATGCTCGAGTCGCTGCAAGGACATTCCGATCGTCGGGGACGTACGCGGCGTCGGCTACTTCCATGGCGGTCGAACTGGTCACGCAACCAGGAGACGAAGGAGACCTTCAATGACGAGGAGTGCGAGTTCCTGCTCCGCGGCTTCCTCTCGCCGGAGCTGTTCAGGCGCGGTCTGATCTGCCGCGCCGACGACCGTGGCGACCCGGTCGTCCAGCTCTCGCCTCCGCTGATCGCTGGCCCCGAGCAGTTCGACGAGATCCACGCGATCCTCCGTCCTCTGCTCGAGGAGGCCTCGGTCAAGATGCACGTCAACGGGGCCTGAAGCCCCCGCGCGGGCGAGTCGAACGATGAAGGTTGGAGTCCCGACCGAGATCAAGAAGGACGAGTACCGCGTCGCGATCACCCCTGCCGGGGTCCGTGAGCTGGTCGACGCCGGCAACGAGGTCGTGATCCAGGCAGGGGCGGGCGAGGGCTCGGCGATCTCCGATCGCGGACTACATCGCCCAGGGCGCCGTGATCCTGCCCGACGCCGACGCCGTGTTCGCCGAGGCGGACATGATCGTCAAGGTCAAGGAGCCCCAGCCGGAGGAGGTCGCGAGGCTGGAGGCCAGGCACATCCTCTTCACCTACCTCCACCTGGCTCCAGACCCGGAGCTGACCCAGGGGCTGGTCGATTCCGGAGCGACCTGCATCGCCTACGAGACGATCGAGGACCGCAACGGCCGTCTGCCGCTGCTCGCTCCGATGAGCGAGGTGGCAGGCAAGCTCGCGACTCAGGCCGGCGCCTTCATGCTCGAGAAGCCGCTCGGCGGGCGAGGGGCGCTGCTGGGCGGCGTGCCCGGGGTGGCGGCGGCGAAGGTGATGGTGATCGGAGGCGGCGTGGTCGGCACGAACGCGGCGATCATCTCGATCGGGATGCAGGGCGAGACCTACGTCTACGACCGCAACATCGACCGGCTTCGCCAGCTCGAGATCGAGCTCCAGGGGAGGGCATCGACCTGTTTCGCGTCGACCCTCGAGATCGAGCAGCGGCTGCCAGAGGTCGACCTCGTGATCGGTGCGGTCCTCGTGCACGGCGCCAAGGCACCGCACGTGATCACCCGCGAGCAGCTGAAGATGATGAAGCCGGGCGCGGTCCTCGTCGACGTGTCGATCGATCAGGGCGGCTGCTTCGAGACCTCGCGAGCGACGACCCATTCCGATCCGACCTACGAGGTCGACGGGAGTGATCCACTACTGCGTGGCGAACATGCCCGGGGCAGTCCCGATCACCTCGACCTACGCCCTCACGAACGCCACGATGCCTTACGTCGTGGGGCTTGCCCGTCAGGGAGTGCACCAGTCGGTCGCCAAGGACGCGGGCTTTGGCCTCGGGGTGAATGTCGCTGCCGGCGCGGTCACGTCGGCCCCCGTGGCGGACGCTCTCGGCGTTTCGTGCGTCGATCTCGACACCGCTCTCGCGGACGTGATCCAGCGCTGACGCTGCAATCGGCGTTCCGAGTGGAAACCCCAAAACGCGGGGCGCTGCTATGGTTCGCCGCCGCATGCCGACGACCAGCCAACTGATCCGCAAGGGCCGCAAGCCCTCAAAGAAGAAGCTTGCCACTCCCGGTCTCAAGAGCGGGCATGGGCGCAAGCGCAAGGTTGCCGCTCCCCAGAGGCGCGGAGTCTGCACGCGCGTGTACACGACCACCCCGAAGAAGCCCAACTCGGCGCTTCGCAAGGTGGCCCGTGTTCGCCTGACGAACGGGATGGAAGTAACCGTCTACATCCCAGGCGAGGGCCACAACCTGCAGGAGCACTCCGTAGTGCTCGTGCGTGGCGGTCGTGTCAAGGATCTTCCGGGAGTGCGCTACAAGGTTGTGCGCGGGACGCTCGACGCGGCAGGCGTCAGCGACCGCAAGAAGGCACGCTCCCAGTACGGCGTCAAGGCCAAGTAACGTGCCGCGCCGCGCAGCAGCCTCCATCCGGCCGGTCGAGCCGGACGCAGTTCACCGCTCGCGGCTCGTGACGCAGGTGATCAACCGGGTCATGGTCGACGGCAAGAAGTCGAAGGCGGAGGGAATCGTCTACGACGCCCTCGCAATCGTTGCCGAGAAGACCGGGAGTGACCCCGTCGAGCACCTCGAAGAGTCGATCAAGGCATTGACCCCGGTGCTCGAAGTCCGCTCACGCCGAGTCGGCGGAGCGACCTACCAGGTTCCCGTCGAGGTTTCGCAGCGTCGCGCTCGAACCCTCGCAATTCGCTGGCTCGTGCAGTTCGCACGTGGCCGCCGTGAGAAGTCGATGGCCCAGCGTCTCGCCAACGAGATGCTCGACGCCCAGCAGCAGCAGGGTGGGGCCTACAAGCGGAAGGACGACATCTTCCGCATGGCGCAGGCCAACAAGGCCTTCGCCCACTACCGCTGGTAAGCGGCCCCTGACACTCGGGCCGCGCTGCGCAGACCGGGCGCAAGCCTGCCGGTCAGACCAAGTTTTCAGAGCATCGCCCCAAGACCCCGAAAGACACAGAGACAGAGCACCGAATGCCCCGCAAGTTCACACTCGAGAAGACCCGGAACATCGGGATCATGGCCCACATCGATGCGGGCAAGACGACGACGACCGAGCGCATCCTCTACTACACGGGCCGCACTTACAAGCTCGGCGAGGTCCACGAGGGCGCAGCCATGATGGACTGGATGGAGCAGGAGCAGGAGCGCGGCATCACGATCACCTCCGCCGCCACCACCTGCGAGTGGGACCAGCACCGGATCAACATCATCGACACGCCCGGCCACGTCGACTTCACGGTCGAGGTCGAGCGCTCGCTGCGCGTTCTCGACGGCGCGATCGCCCTCTTCGACTCGGTGGCAGGCGTCGAGCCCCAGTCCGAGACCGTCTGGCGCCAGGCCGACAAGTACCACGTCCCGCGCATCGCCTACATCAACAAGATGGACCGCATCGGCGCCGACTTCGAGAAGGGTGTCGCAGACGATGATCGACCGGCTCGGCGCCCACGCCGGTGCCGATCCAGCTGCCGATCGGAGCGGAGGCCGACTTCCGCGGGATCGTCGATCTGGTCGAGAATGAAGGCGATTCGTCTACAAGGACGAGCTCGGGCACCGAGTCAGGACCGTGCCGAGATCCCGGCCGAGCTCGCTGACGCAGCTGCCGAGCGCCCGCGAGCACCTGCTCGAGGAGGTCTCCCACTACGACGACGAGCTGCTGGAGATGCTCCTCGAGGAGCAGGAGGTCGCTCCGGAGCGGCTCAAGCAGGCGATCCGCGCGGCGACGCTGGCCCTCGAGCATGACTCCGGTGCTCTGCGGATCGTCCTTCAAGAACAAGGGCGTCCAGCCGCTGCTCGACGCGGTCATCGACTACCTGCCTTCACCGCTCGACGTGCCCCCGGTCGTCGGCAACGAGCCGATCAAGGGCGAGGCTCGGAGCCCGAGACGGAGCGCAAGGCCGACGACGGCGAGCCCTTCGCGGCGCTGGCGTTCAAGATCATGGCCGACCCGTACGTCGGCAAGCTGACCTACTTCCGCGTCTACTCCGGCACTCTTGACGCCGGCTCGCGCGTGCTGAACGTCAGCAGCGGCAAGACCGAGCGCATCGGCCGCATCCTGATGATGCACGCCAACGACCGCGAGGAGCTCGAGCGAGGTCTGCGCGGGCGACATCGCCGCGGCGGTCGGGCATCAAGCAGGTCATCACCGGCGACACGCTCTGCCGCCCCCGACAAGCCGATCATCCTCGAGAACATCATCTTCCCCGAGCCGGTCATCAAGGTCGCGGTCGAGCCCGAAGACGAAGGTCGACCAGGAGAAGATGTCGAGTCGCGCTCGGCGCGCCTCGCCGAGGAGGACCCGACCTTCCAGGTTCGTACCAACGAGGAGACCGGCCAGACCGAGATCTCCGGGCATGGGCGAGCTGCACCTCGAGGTGCTCGTCGACCGGATGCTAAGCGCGAGTTCAAGGTCGAGGCGAACGTCGGTCGGCCGCAGGTCTCCTACCGCGAGACCGTCGCGGCGAGGCGAAGAAGGTCGAGGGCAAGCTTCGTCCGCCAGACCGGCGGCTCGGGCCAGTACGCGATCGTCTACATCGACCTCGAGCCGGCTCCGGGCGAGGGCTTCGACTTCGTCAACAAGATCAAGGGTGGCGTCGGTCCCGACCGAGTACATCCCGGCGGTCCAGAAGGGCGTCGACGAGGCGCTCGAGACCGGCGTCAAGGCCGGCTACCCGATGGTCGACGTCAAGCGTCACGCTCGTCGACGGCAAGTACCACGAGGCCGACTCCTCGGAGATCGCCTTCAAGGTCGCGGGCTCGCTCGCGACTCAAGGAGGCTGCCAAGCGCGCCAAGCCCGTGCTGCTCGAGCCGATCTTCGCAGTCGAGGTCGTCACGCCCGAGGAGTTCATGGGTGACGTCATCGGCGATCTCAACCGCCGCCGCGGCCGAGTGCAGGGCATGGAGGCCCGCGGCAACGCCCAAGTCGTGACTGCTACGGTGCCGCTGGCCGAGATGTTCGGCTACGCGACCGACGTGCGCTCGCGACACGCAGGGTCGCGCGAACTACACCATGCAGTTCGAGAGCTACGAGGAGGTGCCTGCCGAACATCGCTGAGAAGATCGTCGAAGCAACGGACCGGCGGAGGAGAAGCCGGCGTAGCAGAACCTGCCGGACGGCGAACGACCCCGGTGGTTCGCTAGATTCCAAGGTTCGTCCGTCCTGGACGACCGACATCGATTTACAAGGAGCGAACGAAAAGTGGCGAAGGAGAAGTTCGAGCGCGGCAAGCCGCACGTAAACGTCGGAACGATCGGTCACATCGACCATGGCAAGACGACTCTGACCGCTGCCATCACGACCGTGCTGGCCAAGGCCAGCGGTGGCGAGGCCCGCCTTCGCTGAGATCGACAACGCTCCTGAGGAGAAGGAGCGCGGCATCACGATCGCCACGTCGCACGTCGAGTACGAGACGGAGAACCGTCACTACGCTCACGTCGACTGCCCCGGCCACGCCGACTACGTCAAGAACATGATCACCGGTGCCGCCCAGATGGACGGCGCGATCCTGGTCGTCTCGGCTGCCGACGGACCGATGCCCCAGACGCGCGAGCACATCCTGCTCGCCCGTCAGGTCGGCGTTCCGTACATCGTCGTGTTCCTCAACAAGGTCGACATGGTCGACGACGAGGAGCTCGCTCGAGCTCGTCGAGGTGGAGGTGCGCGAGCTGCTCTCCGAGTACGACTTCCCGGGCGACGACATCCCCTTCATCACCGGGTTCGGCCCTCAAGGCGCTCGAAGGCGACGAGGACTACAAGGCCAAGATCCTCGAGCTCGCCGCCGCACTGGACGAGTACATCCCCGAGCCCCGTGCGCGAGCTCGACAAGCCTTTCCTGATGCCGGTCGAGGACGTCTTCTCGATCACCGGTCGCGGCACCGTCGCCACCGGTCGCATCGAGCAGGGCAAGTCAACACGGGCGACACGGTCGAGATCGTCGGCATCACCGACACCACGACCACCACGGTCGTACCGGCGTCGAGATGTTCCGCAAGATCCTCGACGAGGGTCAGGCCGGCGACAACGTCGGCTGCCTGCTGCGTGGCACGAAGCGCGAGGAGATCGAGCGCGGCCAGGTGCTGTGCAGGCCGGGCTCGATCACCCCGCACACGAAGTTCAAGTCCGAGGTCTACATCCTGAAGAAGGAGGAGGGCGGCCGTCACACCCCGTTCTTCACGGGCTACCGTCCGCAGTTCTACTTCCGCACCACTGACGTCACCGGCGTCGCGAAGCTGCCCGAGGGCATCGAGATGGTCATGCCCGGCGACAACGTCACAGATGGAGATCGAGCTGATCCAGCCGATCGCCATGGACGAGGGCCTGCGCTTCGCGATCCGCGAGGGTGGACGCACCGTCGGCTCAGGAGTCGTAACCAAGGTAATCGAGTAGCACCAGCTGTAAAAGCGTCGAGGCGGAGGGTCGCAAGGCCCCCGCTCTGACGCAGAAGGTCGCCGCGAACAGGGGCGGGTCCACCGGGAGAACGGTGCCCGCCCCGCGGCACGCCTTCCACAGCAACCAGTCCAACAGACAACAAACCACGGAAAAGAAGACAGGCACACGCAAGGCCATGGCAGCCGCAAACCAGAACAAGATCCGCATCAGCCTCAAGGCCTACGACCAGGCGGCCATCGAGACCGGCAGCGAAGGAGATCGTCGAGACCGCCGACGCGCACCGGCGCGAGCTGTCACGGGCCCGTGCCGCTGCCGACCGAGAAGAACGTCTACTGCGTGATCCGCTCGCCGTTCAAGGACAAGGACTCGCGCGAGCACTTCGAGATCCGCACGCACAAGCGCCTGATCGACATCCAAGCCGAGCACTCCGAAGACGGTCGACTCGCTCCAGCGGCTCGACCACTCCCGGCCGGCGTCGACATCGAGATCCGCTGGCTGGCTGACGATGGCCGCGATTCTTGCACGCAAGTTGGGAATGACCCAGCTGTTCCTCGAGGACGGCAAGCGTCGAACGCGTCACCGTGCTCGAGGCCGGGTCCGTGCCCGGTTACCGGCCTGCGCACCGAGCGAGCGAGACGGCTACGACGCCGTGCAGCTCGCGTTCGGCGAGTGCCAGGGAGAAGCACATCAGCAAGCCCGAGCTCGGCCACCTCAAGAAGGCCGACGCGCCGCCGACCGCAACCTCGTCGAGTTCCGCGGCGAGGCCGGCGAGCTGAAGGTCGGCGAGTCGGTCACGGCAGAGCCTTCGAGCGCCGGCGCCGAGTCAAGATCTCAGGGGCCTCGCAAGGGCAAGGGCTTCCAGGGAACGATCAAGCGCCACAACTTCAGCCAGCGGCCCCAAGTCGCCACGGCTCGCACAACGTGCGTGCCCCGGGCTCGATCGGCGCGTCGGCGACGCCCGTCGCGCGTGATGAAGGGCATCCGCGGCCCGGGCCAGATGGGCAACAAGCGCGCGACCCAGAAGCGGCCTGAGTCGTCGAAGTGACTCGAAGCCGAGAACCTGCTGCTCGTGCGCGGATCCGTCCCCGGACCGCGTGGCGGCATCGTGGAGGTGCGTACCGATGGCTGAGGCGCCCGTCCTCGGGAGCGGCTCGGCCGGCCAAGCTCGACCCGATGACCGCCTTCGGCGCCGCGCTTCAACATGCCGCTCGTCCACTGAATCCGTGCGTCGCCGAGCTGGCCGCTCGCCGGCGGGGCACGGCCGTCGACGAAGACCCGCGGCATGGTCTCCGGCGGCGGCGCCAAGCCCTGGCGCCAGAAGGGCACCGGCCGAGCCCGCGCCGGCTCCAGCCGCTCGCCGATCTGGACCGGCGGCGGCACCGTCGTTCGGGCCGCAGCCGCGCTCGTACACGTTCAAGGTCAACCGCAAGGAGCAGCCGCGCAGCGCTGCGCAGCGCGCTCTTCGCTCCACGCCGAGCGCGGCTCGATCGCGGTGCTTGACGCGCAGTGCCTGGACTGACGCCTTCGACCAAGCGCAGGCAGCCGGCGAGATCGAAGGCATGGGCAGGGTCCCCGACCGCTCCTGGTGCTCGTCACGGAGGCGGAGTCCGCGGCGGCGCTCTCCTTCCGCAACCTCGCCCGAGTGCACGCGTCCTGACCGTCGAGAATGGCCGGAGTGGCAGACGTGCTGGGTGCCGGCCTCGCTGCTCGTTTCCGAGCCGGCACTCGAGCTGCTCACCGCCCGCGCAGTCAAGCCGCGTTCGCGCGGGGAGGCGGAGGCCTGACCATGGAAGCACACCCAGGTGATCATCCGGCCGGTCGTCTCCGAGAAGAGCTATCGTGCCTCGGCCGAGGCCGGCCGCTACACCTTCCGCGTCCATCCGGATGCCCACAAGACCCAGATCCGCCAGGCGGTCGAGGCCTGTTCGACGTCAGCGTCGTCGGAGTGCGTACCGCTGAGCGTCAAGTCCAAGCCCAAGCGCCGGGCAGTCAGTGTCGGCGCAGCGTCGCGCTTGGAAGAAGGCGATCGTGCAGGTCGGCGCAGGCGAGCGAATCCCGATCTTCCAGGGCCTCGAGCCTGGAGTCCTGAGACCATGCGATACGCAAGCCAAAGCCGACAAGCCCCGGGAGGCGCTTTGTGTCGTACCCCGACTTCGCCGAGATCACCCGGACCAGCCCGAGAAGACGCTGGTCGAAGGGCCTGAAGAAGAGCGGCGGACGCAACGCGCGTGGCCGCAAGACTTCCCGCCACCGTGGCGGCGGAGCCAAGCGGCTCTACCGGCGAGATCGACTTCAAGCGTCGCAAGGACGGCGTGCCGGCGAAGGTCGCTCGCGATCGAGTACGACCCCAACCGCTCCGCCTACATCGCGCTCCTGCACTACGCCGACGGCGAGAAGCGCTACATCCTCGCTCCGCAGCGGCCTCACGGTCGGGCGCGGTCCTGCAGTCCGGACCCGGACGCCGAAATCGCCGTCGGCAACTGCCCTCGCGCTTGCGCGCATGCCGACCGGTACGGTCATCCACAACGTCGAGCTCCAGCCCGGGCGCGGCGGTCAGATGGCGTCGCTCGGCAGGGACCTCGATCCAGCTGATCGCCAAGGACGGCGACATGGCCACTCTTCGCCTGCCCTCGGGCGAGATGCGCATGGTGCGGGCGGAGTGCCGGGCCACGGTCGGCGCGATCGGCAACGCCGAGCACCAGAACGTCAAGATCGGCAAGGCCGGCCGCAAGCGCCACATGGGCGTGCGTCCTCAGACGCGCGGCGTCGCAATGAACCCGGTCGACCACCCGCACGGCGGTGGCGAGGGCTCGACGACTGCAGGTCGCCACCCCGTAACCCCATGGGGCGTGCCCGACGCTCGGCTATCGCACCCGCAAGAAGAACAAGGCCTCAGACCGCTACATCGTGCGCGGTCGCAAGCGTGGAAAGAACCGCTAGGAACAACTGAATGAGCCGCTCAAGCAAAAAGGGACCGTGGGTCGAGGAGCGCCTGATGTCACGCATCGAGGCGATGAACGCGTCGGGCAACAAGCAGATGCTGAAGACCTGGTCACGCACGTCGACGATCTTCCCGGAGATGGTCGGCCACACGATCGCCGTGCACGACGGCAAGAAGCACGTCCCGGTGTTCATCAGCGAGTCGATGGTCGGTCACAAGCTCGGCGAGTTCGCCCCCACCGCGCTACCGTGGGCACGCGGGTCGGGAAGGTCAGAGACGCCGCGAAGAAGCGCTGAACCGGAGATGCGCTGACCGAGACGAGCGCAGAACGAGAGCCGGTCTGACGAGAGCCGTCGAACGGAGGCGAAGCCCTCACTGCGAAGAAGGCTGTCGGCCAAGGAGAAGCTCCGCGCCGGAAAGGCGCCGCGGAAGCGACCGCCGCCGGCCGAGGCGAAGGCCGACTGCCGAGGGCTCGTCGGCATCGCGCAAGCCCCGGCTCCGAGCGGCCCGGCACGCGAGGTCGTGCGCGCGCAGGCCAAGTACGTCCGCACCTCCGCTCGCAAGGCGCGCATGGTGTGCGAGCACATGCCGAGGCAAGTCGGTGCACGGAGGCACGCGCTATCCTCGATTCACTCACCGCGTAGGTGGCTCGCGACTGGAGCAAGCTGCTTGAGTCGGCCGTGGCCAACGCCGAGAACAACCACGAATTGGCTCGAGGACGATCTGCATCGTCTCGCGGTCATACGCCGACGAGGGGCCGACGATCAAGCGCTTCCGGCCCGCGCGCAATGGGACGCGCAACGCCGATCCGCAAGCGCACAAGCCATCTGACAATCACGCTGACCCCGCGCCCGGAGTCCGGGAACAAGGAGAGGTGAGAGACATGGGTCAAAAAGTTCATCCCGAGGCGATGCGCGTGGGCTACATCCACGACTGGAAGTCGAACTGGTTCAACGAGAAGGAGCTTCGCTGAGTACCTCGCCGAGGACATCGAGATTCGCGAGCACATCATCGAACAGGCTCGTCGCACGCCGGCCTCTCGGAGATCACGATCCGCAAGGACGCCAACGAGCTCGAGGTCAACATCCACACCGCGCGCCCGGCATCGTGATCGGCAAGTCGGGCACCGAAGTGGACGCGCTGCGCCGTGACCTGCACCGCATGACCCACAAGCAGATCAAGGTCAACATCCTCGAGATCAAGCGCCCCGAGCTCGACGCCAAGCTGGTGGCGCAGTCGATCGCCGAGCAGCTCCAGAACCGAGTGGCCTTCCGTCGCGCGATGAAGCGTGCGCTCACCAGCGCGATGCGCTCCGGCGCCAAGGGCGTGAAGGTCCAGGTGGCCGGTCGCCTGGGCGGCGCCGAGATGGCGTCGCACCGAGAGCTACTCCGACGGCCGCGTGCCGCTGCACACGATGCGCGCCGACATCGACTACGGCTTCTACGAGGCGCGCACGACCTTCGGTCGGATCGGCGTCAAGTGCTGGGTCAACAAGGGCGAGATCATGCCCGAGGGCTACACCGGCGCTGACCTGACCGACATGACCGCGCCCGCGCCGCCGAGCTCCGAGCGGCGACGATGTCGCGGCGGCCGTGACGGTCGCGAGTGGCGCGGCGGCAGGCGGCGGTGGCCGTGCCCGGTGGGCGCGGCGGCGGCGGTGGCCGGTGGCGCCGGCGGCGGTGGACGGTGGCCGGTGGCGGCGGTGGTCGCTCCGGCGTGGTCCGGCGGCGGCGGCGGACGTGGCCCGGCGGTGGCGGCGGGCCCGGTCGGCCCCGGTGGCGGCGGACGTGGTCGCCCGGTGGCGGGTTCGGCGGGCGGCGGCGGCGGCGGCGTCCGGAGGAGGTGCGCTGATGCTCTCCCCGAAGCGAGTCAAGCACCGCAAGCAGCACCGTGGCCGCGCGCCGCGGCATCTCGCGCGGCCAGACGACAGGTCCAGTTCGGCGAGTACGGGCTCAAGGCGCTCGAGGCCGGCTGGCTCACCAACCGCCAGATCGAGGCCGCCCGTATCGCCATGACCCGCAAGATCAAGCGTGGCGGCAAGGTGTGGATCAACGTGTTCCCGGACAAGCCGGTCACCAAGAAGCCGGCCGAGACCCGCATGGGCTCCGGCAAGGGCTCGCCCGAAGGCTGGGTCGCGGTGGTCAAGCCCGGACGGGTCATGTTCGAGCTCGCCGGCGTCCCCGAGCCGCTCGCCCGCGAAGCGATCCGGCTGGCCGCGCACAAGCTGCCGGTCAAGATCCAAGTTCGTGCTGCGTGAGGACTGATGGCCAAGTTTGCATCAGCCAAGGACATGCGCGAGATGGACGCCGGATGAGCTTGACCAAGCACGCTGGCCGCGCCGCGCCGAGAGCTGTTTGACCTGCGCTTCCGCAACGCAACCGGCGAATTGGAAGACAGCGGCTTCGCTGCCAGCGCGAGCCCGCGCCACGTTGCCCGCACGATCACCGTGCTGCGCGCAGCGCGGGAGCGCCATCACAGGAGAAATTGAAGACGTGAGCGACGAAGACAACCGACAGAGAGAGACACCGGTGGAAGAAACCCCGGCCGAAGAGACTGCTGCCAAGGAAACGCCCCGCAGCCGAGGCTGCCGCTCCGCCGGCTGCCGAAGGCGATGGCGAGGCAGCTGCCAAGCCGCACCCCAAGGAGCATCCGCCGCAAGGCTCGCTCCGAGCACAAGGAGGTGAGGTCCGAACCCCCAGCGCGACTCTGCAGCCCGTGCTGCCGAGCGGGCAGAGGAGCGTGCCAAGAAGGCAGCCGTCCCGCCGCCGCTGGCGCACCCGGCAGAAGGCAAAGCGCGCTGCCGCTCCCGCCGCCGACCCGACTCCCGCCAAGCCTCACGAGCCCGGCAGCCCAAGGTTCGTCAGGGGATCGTCGTCTCCGACAAGGGCGACAAGACGATCACGGTGCGGATCGACGTCGCCCGCCGTCACCGAAGTACGAGAAGATCGTCCGGAGCTCGACGACGCTGCACGCGCACGATGAGAGCAACGACGCGCACATCGGGGACACCGTCTCCGTGATCGAGAGCCGGCCGATGTCCCGTTCGAAGCGCTGGCGCCTCGAGCAGGTAATGGAGCGTGCCAAGTGATCCAGAACGAGACACGCCTCCGAGTCGCCGACAACAGCGGCGCAAGGGAGATCCTCTGCATCCGCGTCCGCGGCGGCTCGCGGCAGCGTTACGCCCGCGTTGGCGACGTCATCATCGCGACCGTCAAGCAGGCTGCGCCGCAGGGCACGGTCAAGAAGGGCGAGGTCGTGACAGCAGTTGTCGTCCGCACCCGAAGCCCTTCAGCCGCGACGACGGCACCTCATCGCGTTCGACGAGAACGCCGCAGTGATCATCGACGACCAGAACAACCCGCGCGGCACCCGCATCTTCGGGCCGGTCGCCCGTGAACTGCGCGACCGCAACTTCATGAAGATCGTTTCGCTCGCGCCGGAGGTGCTCTGATGGCCGGGCATGACGGATTCGCAAGGGGCGACACCGGTCCAGGTGACCTCGGGCAAGGACAAGGGCAAGAAGGGCGAAGTCCTTCGCGTCGACACCGAGAAGCAGAAGGTCTTCGTCGAAGGCCTGAACATCATCAAGCGCCACGTCGCGGCCGGAGCAGGTCGCCGGTGCTGACCGCGCCGAGACCGTCGGTGGGGTTGTCTCCCAAGAGGGTCCGATCCACGTCTCCAACGTGATGCTGCTCGACCCGAAGGACGGCAAGCCGACCAGGATCGGAGTTGTCCGCGAAGGCGGTCAGCGAATCCGGATTGCCAAGCGCAGTGGGGAGAAGATCGACTGATGGCTCCGCGCGACTGAAGGACCGCTACGAGAAGGAGATCCGCCCGGCTCTGGTCGACCGGTTCGGCTACAGCTCGCCGATGCAGGCCCCGAAGATCGAGAAGATCATCGTCAACATGGGGGTCGGCGACGCCAAGCAGGATTCGAAGGTGCTCGAGGCGGCGCAACAGCAGCTTGCGACCATCACCGGTCAGCACCCGAACATCCGCCGCTCGCAGAAGTCGATCGCCCAGTTCAAGCTGCGTGAGGGCATGCCCGTCGGTCTCGCAGTTACCCTTCGTGGCGACAGCGCTCTACGAGTTCCTCGACAGGTTGATGTCCGTCGCGATCCCTCGCATCCGCGATTTCCGTGGCCTCAACCCGAAGGCGTTCGACGGCCGTGGCAACTACGCCCTGGGCGTCCGTGAGCAGGTCATCTTCCCCGAGATCGACTACGACGCAGTCGATCAGGTGCGCGGCCTGGACATCACCATGACCACGAGCGCCAAGACCGACGAAGAGGCCTATGCTCTCCTTGAGCTGTTCGGCATGCCGTTCGCCAAGCCGGCCGCGAAGCCTGTTCCGCAGGCTGCGCCGGAGGCGGAGGAGCCGGACGCCGCAACCGAGGCTTCGGCCGAGGTTGATGAGGTAGCCGAAGAGGCCACGGACGGCCGAGGCTGCTGCCGAGGAGGCTCCCACAGCGGAAGCCGAAGAGACTGAATCCGAGCCGGAAGTCGATTCCGCGCCGGAGCCGGAAGCTGAGGCGGAAGCCGACGCAGCCGGTGATGAGCAGGCTGACACCGACACCGCCGAAGACGGCGACTGACAGGAACAGGAAGAGGATGGCCAAGACGTCACAGCGAGTGCGCCAGCAGCGCACCCAGAAGTACAAGACCCGCGAGTACACCCGTTGCCGCCGCTGCGGACGTGCGCGTTCCGTGTATCGCCGCTTCGGGGTATGCCGCATCTGCCTTCGTGAGCTCGCTCACAACGGATACATCCCCGGAATGACCAAGTCGAGCTGGTAGGCGCGAACAGATGTCACATACCGACCCAATCGCCGATCTTCTCACCCGGGTACGCAACGCTTCGCTTGCTCGCCACGAACAGGTGGTCGTCCCAGCATCGCGTCTGAAGAGCGACATCCTCAAGATCCTCAAGGATCAGGGCTACGTCAAGAGCTACAGCCAGGAGGCCGCGCCCGAGGGTGAGGCCGGCAGAGCGCCTGCGGGTGACGCTCCGCTACACCGACGATCAACGTCCGGTGATCACCGGGATCCGTCGCATTTCGCGCCCCGGTCGCAGGAGCTACGTCGACCACGACCACATCCCCAAGGTCCAGGGTGGTCTCGGCACCGCCATCATCTCGACCTCCCACGGGGTCATGACCGGCCACGACGCCCGCCGCGAGGGAATCGGCGGCGAAGTCGTAGCCCACATCTGGTGAACCATGTCCCGAATCGGTAAACAACCCATCCCCGTGCCGGCCGGTGTCGAGGTCGACATCGCTCCCGAGCTGGTGACCGTCGCGGCCCGAAGGGCGAGCTCAGCGAGCGCGTCAGCCGCGACATGGAAATCTCCAACGACGACGGTCAAGTCGTCGTCGCCAGGCCGAGTGACCGCGGCGACCATCGCGCGCTTCACGGACTGACCCGCACCCTGATCGCGAACATGGTCCAAGGCGTGACCGAGGGCTTCGAGAAGAAGCTCGAGATCCAGGGAGTCGGCTACAGGGCCGCGCTCAAGGGCAAGGACCTCGAGCTGGCGGTCGGCTACTCCCATCCGGTGGCGATCGATGCACCCGAGGGGATCGAGTTTGAGGTTCCGCAGCCGACGAACATCACGGTTCGCGGGATCAGCAAGCAGCAGGTCGGTCAGGTTGCCGCCGATGATCCGCAAACAGCGTCCGCCCGAGCCGTACAAGGGCAAGGGCATCCGATACGAGGGCGAGCACGTCGTCCGGAAGGTTGGCAAGAGAGCATGAGTGCAGCTGCCAAGCAGAAGGGCCGTCTCAAGCGCCGCCGTCGCGTTCGCGCGAAGGTGCGCGGAACTGCCGAGAGGCCCGCGTATCTAGCGTGTTCCGCTCCAACCGCGGGATCAATCGCCCAGCTGATCGACGACGACTCCGGTCGCACGATCTGCCGCCGTCAACTGGACGGAAGCCGATCTGCGCGGTCTCAAGCCCCTCGAGCAGGCCGCCAAGGGCCGGTCAGCTGCTCGCCGAGCGAGCGAAGGAGGCCGGGGTCGACTCGGCAGTCTTCGATCGCGGCGGTTACCGCTATCACGGCCGGGTCAAGGCCCTCGCCGACGGCGCCCGCGAGGGCGGCATGACCTTCTGAAAGCCCGCTAGTCTCGACCTACCCATGGCTTCACAGATCGAACAGTTTCCCCCGCCGGCCTTGACCTCCAGGAGCGAGTAGTCGAGATCAACCGCGTCGCCAAGGTCGTCAAGGGCGGCCGGCGCTTCCGTTCACCGCCCTCGTCGTGGTCGGCGACGAGCGCGAAGTGGTCGGGGTCGGCTACGGCAAGGCGAACGAGGTCCGTCGCGATCCAGAAGGGCGTCGAGCAGGCGAAGAAGAACCTCTTCCGCGTGCCCAAGCACGGAGCCACGATCACCCACCAGACACCGGCGACTTCGGCTCCGGCACGCGTGCTCTGAAGCCGGCCTCCCCCGGTACCGGCGTGATCGCCGGCGGCGGAGTGCGAGCGGTGCTGGAGCTCGCCGGGATCACGACATCCTCTCCAAGAGCCTCGGGTCCCAGAACCCGATCAACCTCGTCAAGGCGACGATGGAGGGCCTGCGTGTCGCTGCGCACTCCCGACGAGGTTGCCGAGCTGCGCGGGCATCAGCGTCGACAAGGTCCTCGGCCTCGACCCGAACCGCAACGCCGGCGCCACAGTCGAGGGAGACGCGGCCCCGGCCGACTCTCCCGCTCCCGAGGCGTCCGCAGCACCGGCTGTTCCCGCTCCGGTAGAGGCAGCGCCGGCCGAGTCAACACCTTCAGAGCCCGCGGCAGCTGCGGCACCCGAGGCACCCGAGGCGGCTGAGGCAGCTGCGCCACCCGAGGCAGCTGCGGCGCCTGAGGCACCCGCGGCGCCGGCGGCCGCAGCACCCGCGCCGGCTGACTCGGCCCCCGAGGCTTCTGCGCCCGATGAACCCGCAGCTGCGGAGAGCGCGCCCGAGCAGGCTGCTCCCGAGGCCTCGGCTGACAGCGAGGATTCAGGCTCGTGAGCGCCGTCAAGATCCGCCAGGTCAAGTCGAGCAACGGCTCCGACAAGGCTCAGCTCGCAACCCTCGAGTCGCTCGGTCTCCGTCGCATCGGCCAAACGGTCGAGCGTCAAGGACCGCCCGCAGCTCCAGGGCATGATCCGCCGCGTCGCACATCTGGTCGAGGTCGAGGAATCCTGATGGCTGAAGAGATCAACGAAGCCCAGAGGAGCGCCTCGGCCTGCACAACCTCCGCCGGCGCCGGGCAGCCGCCGCCCGCGCAAGCGGGTCGGGCGCGGCGAGGGCTCCGGCACCGGCAAGACCTCAGGTCGCGGCCAGAAGGGCTAGGGCTCGCGCTCGGGCTCGAAGCGCCGCGACCGCTTCGAGGGCGGCCAGATCCCGATCCACATGCGGATGCGAAAGCTGCGCGGGCCGCACATGAAGAAGTCGATGCCGTTCGAGCCCTTCCGCACGCACACCCAGCCGGTCAACATCTCCGATCTGGAGAGCGCGCTTCGAGGCGGGCGCCGAGGTGACGCTCGAGACGCTGCGCGCCAGACGGCCTGGCGACCCGCAAGGGCGTGCCGGTGAAGATCCTCGCCAAGGGCGAGCTCGGCAAGGCGCTGACGGTCACGCCCACGGCTTCAGCGCGTGCGCGCGCGCGAGGCGATCGAGGCCGCAGGCGGCACCGGCGGCAACCCGTCGGGGAGCTACGAGTCCGGACTAGCGGGCGCGTCGCGCACTGCTCGCTGAACACCATCCTCCGACGCCTTCACGCGTCCGCTGAGACATCCGCAAGAAGATCGCCTTCACGGCGGCGATGCTTGCTGCTCTACCGCCTCGGCTCGCACATCCCGGTGCCGGGGGTCAACTTCACGGCCGTCGACAGCATCCAGAAGCAGTTCGGCGGCGTCGAACATCCTCGGCCTCCTGAACATCTTCTCCGGCGGCGGGCTCGCGCGGATCGCGCTGTTCGCGCTGGGGATCATGCCCTACATCACCGCCTCGATCATCCTGCAGCTGCTGCACCGTGGTCGTGCCGTCGCTGGAGAAGCTCTCCAAGGAGGGCGAGGTCGGCCAGGCGAAGATCACCCAGTACACGCGCTATCTGACGGTCGGCCTCGCGTTCGCGCAGTCGGTCGGCTACGTCTTCCTGTTCCGCTCGTTCCAGAGCACGGCGGGCAGGACGGTGATCACGGCTTCGACGGTCCCGCACGTCGTCCTGATCGTGATCTCGCTGACTGCCGGCATGCATGCTGCTGATGTGGATGGGCGAGCTGATCACCCAGCGCGGCATCGGCAACGGGATCTCGCTGATGATCTTCGCGTCGATCGTCTCCGGCCTGCCGAGCGGCATCCAGGCCTGGTGGACCACCCACGACCAGGTCTTCAAGGTCATGATGCCGTTCCTCGCGCTCGCCGTGATCGCGGCAGTCGTCTTCGTTCAGGAGGGCCAGCGGCGGATCCCGATCCAGTACGCCAAGCGCGTGGTCGGCCGGCGCATGACCGGTGGGCGGCAGACCTACCTGCCGCTGCGGGTCAACATGGCCGGCGTCATCCCGGTGATCTTCGCCGCGAGCATCATGGCCTTCCCGCCGACGGTCGGAACCAGCTGATCGAAGCCCGTGGGCCAAGGACCTCGCCGACTTCTTCAGCCCACGGGTGGCCCTACATGGTCGGCGAGACGATCTTCATCATCCTCTTCACCTACTTCTACACGGCGGTCACCTTCAACCCGGTCGACCAGGCGGACAACCTGAAGAAGTTCGGAGGCTTCATACCCGGGGTGAGGCCTGGGCGGCCGACAGCCGAGTTCCTCGACCGCATCCTCGCGCGGCTGACGTTCCCCGGCGCGCTCTACCTCGCTGCGGTGGCGGCGCTGCCGACGATCCTGATCAACCAGACCGGCTCGGACTTCTACTTCGGCGGCACCTCGCTGCTGATCGTGATCGGCGTCGCGCTGGAACCGATGAAGCAGATCGAGGCGCAGTTGATGATGCGCAGCTACGAGGGGTTCCTGAAGTGGCGATGAGCCACCGAGCTCAACCTGATCCTCCTCGGTCCGCCCGGCGCGGGCAAGGGGACCCAGGCTGCAAGGCTCGTCCAGGACTTCCACATCCCTTGGGCCTCCACCGGGGACATGCTCCGCTCGGCGGTGGCTGAAGGCATCGCCGCTCGGAGTCAAGGCGAAGGAATACATGGACGCCGGCAACCTCGTCCCGGACGAACTGATCGTCGGCCTGATCGTCGAGCGGGTCAATCAGTCGGATTGCGCCGACGGCTTTCTGCTCGACGGCTTCCCGCGGACGATCCCCCAGGCAGACGCGCTCGCCGAGGCCCTCGAGAACCTCGGCCGCACCGTGACCGCTGCGCTGCTGATCGAGCTCGACGACGAAGAGGTCGTCCGCCGCCTCTCCGGCCGCAGGGTCTGCGTACAGGCCGGGCACGGCTATCACGTCGAGTTCGATCCGCCCAAGCATGAGGGCACCTGTGACCAGGACGGCTCGCGGCTGATCCAGCGAGACGACGACAACGAGGAAGTGATCCGCAACCGCCTCGCCGTCTACCACGACCAGACCAAGCCGCTTGCCGACTACTACGAGGATCGTGGGCTGCTTCGACGCTTCGACGGAAGTCGTGACCAGACCGAGGTGCACGACCACATTCGGGCCGCGCTGGCAACCTTGCGGCTCGAGGACTCGGTTTGATAATCCGCAAGAGCGCGGCCGAGATCGACAAGATGGCCGCAGCCGGCGAGATCCTCGTCAAGGCACTTCAGCTGGTCGAGGGAAGGATCCGCCCCGGAGTGAGCACAGGGGAGTTGGACGAGGCGGTCGAGTCGCTTCATCCGCTCCCAGGGCGCGGTCCCGGCCTTCAAGGGCTACCACGGCTTCCCCGGTTCGATCTGCGCATCGCCGAACTCGATGGTCGTGCACGGCATTCCCGGCGACGTCCGACTCGACCGCGGCGACGTGATCTCGGTCGACATCGGCGTGACCCTCGACGGCTGGGTGGCCGACGCGGCAAGGACCTTCCCCGTCGGCGACGTGTCCAGCGACGCCCAGCGGCTTCTCGCCGTCACCGAACAGTCGCTTCACCTCGGTGCCGCAGCGTGCGTGGCAGGCGGGCGACTCGGAGACGTCTCCAACGCGGTGCAGACCTGCGTCGAGGGCGAGGGCATGAGCGTGGTGCGGTCCTTGGTCGGGCACGGCATCGGCCGCAACATGCACGAGGATCCCCAGGTTCCCAACTACGGGCCTGCAGGGAAGGGCCCGATGCTCGAGGAGGGCATGGTGCTCGCGATCGAGCCGATGGTCGCGCTCGGCGGCGCCGGAGTGAGGGTCGGTTCCGACGGCTGGTCGGTCTTCACGGTCGACGGCTCCCTTGCTGCGCACTTCGAGTTCACGGTCGCGATCACGTCCGAGGGACCGCGCATCCTTACTCCGTGGCACCTTCCGGATGCGACTCCGGGTGGTGGATCCGCATGATCGCTCGCAGCCGAATCAGCCCCGGCAGCCTGCCTCTGATACTGTCATCCGTCGCGCCGCGATACGGCTCGGCCCTGCAGTCATCCGCTTTGACCTCGGTGTCGTCCCGCTCGCAAGCGAAGTCCATCCACCCGCAGGAACGTCTGGAACTCAAGAGCAGATGAAGGTAAGACCCTCGGTCAAGCCAATGTGCGAGAAGTGCAAAATCATCCGCCGCCGCGGTCGGGTTCTCGTCATCTGCCCAAATCCCCGTCACAAACAGCGTCAGGGCTGACACATGGCACGAATCGCAGGAATCAATCTTCCCCCCAACAAGCGCTCCGAGATCGGTCTGACCTACATCTTCGGAATCGGCCGCACAACCTCGAGCCAGCTCCTCGACACGGCCGGGATCTCCTACGACACGCTGATCCGGGACCTGACCGAGGAAGAGGCAGGCAAGCTGCGCGACTCGTCGACGGCGAGCTGACCGTCGAGGGTGACCTCCGGCGCGAGCGTTCCCAGAACATCAAGCGACTGATGGAGATCGGCTGCTACCGAGGCATCCGCCACCGGCGCGGCCTGCCGGTGCGTGGCCAGAAGACCAAGACCAATGCGCGCACCCGGAAGGGCCCCAAGCGCCTCCAGGTTGCCGGCAAGAAGAAGGTGACCAAGTAAATGGGTGCAGCGCCCAAGCGCGTCCGGGCGGCCGTCGCGCGCGAAAAAGAACATGCCGGTCGGTCAGGCCCACATCAAGACTTCGTTCAACAACACGATCGTCTCGTTGACCGACGTCGAGGGCAACGTGATCGCGTGGGAGTCCGCCGGCGGCGCAGGGTTCAAGGGTTCGCGCAAGTCGACGCCCTTCGCCGCTCAGGTCACAGCCGACGCAGCGGCCAAGCAAGGGCATGGAGCATGGTCTTCAGAAGGTTGAGGTCTTCGTCAAGGGCCCAGGTTCGGGCCGTGAGACGGCGATCCGTTCACTTCAGGCTGCGGGCCTCGAAGTCACCGGTTCGGGACGTAACCCCCACGCCCACAACGGCTGCCGCCCCCGCAAGCGGCGTCGCGTCTAGGAGACTCGAGCAATGGCCCGCGATACATCCGCCCAGTGCAAGCAGTGCCGCCGCGAGGGACAGAAGCTGTTCCTCAAGGGCGAGCGCTGCCTGACCACAAGTGCGGCGTCGAGCGTCGCTACTACCCGCCCGGCGAGCACGGCCGCGGGCGGCAGAAACAGAGCGAGTACCGGGTGCAGCTGCGCGAGAAGCAGAAGGCGCGCCGCTACTACGGGATGCTGGAGAAGCAGTTCCGCGAGCTACTACGAAGGTGCCGCCGTCAGCCCGGAATCACCGGCGAGAACCTCCTGCGGCTGCTCGAGTGCCGACTGGACAACGTCATCGTCAGGCTCGGTTTCGCGGCCTCGCGCCGTCAGGCTCGCCAGCTCATCCGCCACGGCCATTGGACCGTCAACGGCCGGCAGGGTGGACATTCCCAGCTATCCAGGTGCGCGCCGGGCGACATCATCGCGATCAAGGCAGGATCAGCCGGGGCTCCCGAGGTGATCAGAGACGCAACCGAGCTGACCGGACAGATTCCGCGCTGGCTTCAGGCCGACCACGAGTCGCTCACGGCCAAGGTGCTGCGCAAGCCCGAGCGGCGCGAGATCGCCGCGCCGGTGCAGGAGCAGCTCATCGTCGAGCTGTACTCGAAGTAGAAGACTTTTGCCAGCCGCTGCGCCCGTCCGGGCGGCGGCGCTCAGAGCCGACGCCGCCGATGGCGCCGGTGCGAACACCACGACGACGTACAGGACTCCGATGCTCGACTTCCAGATCCCCCGGATCACCAGCGAGTCCGTAGAGAGAATCGCGGCTCGTTCACGATCGAGCCGCTTGACCGCGGCTTCGGCTACACCTTCGGCAACTCGCTGCGCCGCGTCCTGCCTCAGTTCCCTCGCCGGCGCCGCCGTGACCAGCGTGCGCATCGAGGGCGTCGCGCACGAGTTCTCCACGATTCAGGGCGTCAAGGAGGACGTCACCGACATCGTGCTCAACCTCAAGGGCGTGGTCTGCCGGATGCACTCCGACGCCAGCGAGGTCGAGGCGCCGCTGGTGGTCACCGGACCCGGCGAGATCACCGCCAAGGACATCGACCTGCCCGCAGGCGTGGAGATCCTCAACCCCGACCTGCACATCGCGACGCTCGAGAAGAAAACGAAGCTCGAGCTCTACATGACGATCGGCCGCGGTCGCGGCTACCGTCCGGCCGAGGAGAACAAGTCAGCGCCGACCAGCCGATCGGGGTGATCCCGATCGACTCGATCTTCTCGCCCGTGCGGCGCGTGGCCTACGCGGTCGAGCAGGCGCGCGTCGGCCAGCGGACCGACTTCGACAAGCTCACGCTCGACATCGAGACCGACGGCTCGATCGACCCGCAGGCGGCGCTGCGCGAGGCGCGGAGATCCTGATCCAGCCAGCTCGCGATCTTCACCGACGCCGACCGCATCGAGGAGCTGCGCGCGGCGGCCCCGGCGGCCAGCTCGACAGGACCAGCGGCGCTCGGCGGTGCGGCGGCGGCTCGCGGCGCGGCGGCGTGCAGGCGCGAGGATGGAGAGCATCCTGATCGAGGAGCTCGAGCTCGGCGTGCGCTCGTACAACTGCCTCAAGCGCGCGGGCATCCAGACGGTCGGCGAGCTCGTCTCCAAGTCCGAGGCGGAGCTCAAGCGATCCCCAACTTCGGCAAGCAAGTCGATCGACGAGGTCGATCGAAACCTGCTGCGCGGCCTGCGCGCGTCGGACTCGCCGGCCTGCCCGGCCGAGGATGACGTCGAACTCACGACCGCCGCCGCAGCGACGCTGACACTACTCACGACATGCGCCACCAGAAGACACGAAACAAGCTCAGCCGCGACTCCGCGCACCGCAAGGCGCTGCTGATGAACCTCAGCAAGGAGGTCATCGAGCACGAGCGCATCAAGACGACGGAGGCGAAGGCGAAGGCCGTCAAGCCCGAGATCGAGAAGCTGATCACGCTCGCCAAGCGGGGCGACCTGCACGCCCGCCGCCAGGCGCTTCGACGCTCTCGGCAGGACAAGTTCGTGGTGCACAAGCTGTTCGAGGAGGTCGCGCCGCGCTACGCGGAGCGTCCCGGCGGCTACACGCGCATTCTCAAGCTGGGCCCGCGCCGCAGCGGACTCGACCGAGATGGTCTTGCTCGAGCTCGTCTGAGGCAGGCGGGGCCGCGGCTTGGCGCGCGGGGCCTGCCGCGGGAGCAGGGCCGCACCAAACTGGTGCTCGGCTACGACGGCACGGCCTTCAGCGGCTGGGCCGCCCAGCCAGGGATGAGGACTGTCGAGTCGGAGTTGGTCCACGCCGCTGCGCAGGGTGCTCCGCAGGCGCGAGGTGGCCCTTGACGGTCGCCGGGCGGACGGACACGGGCGTCCATGCTGGGCCCAGGTTGCAAGCCATTCCGGCCGCCCCGGCCGACCGCAAGGCGCTCAACGCGATGCTCCCTCCGGACGTCGTCGTGCACGCCAGCGAGCGGGCCGGAGGGCATTTCGACGCCCGGGCCGACGCGACCAGCAGGGCGTACGGCTACCGGATTGCTCCCGGGCGCGTCAGGCCTCTCGTCGATCGAGCGCCGCGCATGGCTGGGTCCCGAGGCCGTTCGATCCGGACCTGCTCGACGCATGCGCTGCGCTGCTGCCCGGGACCCACGACTTGACTGCCTTCACTCCGACCCGGAAACCGGCATCGGCACTTCGAGCGCAGCGATCCTCAGCGCGGAGTGGGTGCGCGAGGGTGATCGGCTCGAGTTCTGGATCGAAGCGGAGTCCTTCCTCCGCCACATGAACAGGGTGCTCGTCGGCACGATGATCGAGGTCGCCAAGGGCGAGATGAGCCTTGAGCAGTTCGCCGAGTTGCTCGAGGGGCGGCCGCGGCTCGACGCCGGGCCACGGCTCCGCCGCGCGGATTGGCGCCTGATCGGTGTCGGCTACGGCACGAGATTGTTCAGCTGACCGGGCGACCGCTGATCCGCCTCTACCATCAGGTTGCAAGTGCGAACGTCCTGCTGACCAACGACGACGGGATCGCGGCGACGGGGCTGCACGCCATGCGTCGGGCGCTGCTCGACCGTGCCCGGAATCGAACTCGCGGTGATCGCGCCCGACGGCAACAGGTCGGCGATGGCCCGCTCGATCACCACGCGCCGGCCGCTGTGGGTCACCGAGGTCGACTTCGGCGACGGCACCATCGGGTACGCCACCGACGGCACGCCGGTCGACTGCGTCCGGCTTGCAAGCATGGCCTCGTCGACGGACTTCCAGGCCGAGCTGGTCGTCAGCGGCATCAACCACGGCGCCAACCTCGGCGACGACGTCACCTACTCCGGGACGGTCGCCGCTGCCCTGGAAGGGCATCGTGCTCGGGATCCCCGGGATCGCCGTCTCGCAGAAGTCGGCCGGCGGGCGAGTCGACTTCGTCTCGCACGCAGGCGACGAGGGGTTCGACAGCGGTGGCGGAGTTCGCCGCCGGCCTGGTCGCGCGATGGGAGAGCCTCCCGCTGCGGTCAGGGACTCTGATCAACGTCAACGGGCCGGCTTGCAAGCCGATCGGCGTCGCCGTGACGCGACTCGGGCGCAGCGATCTACCACGAGGAGCTGGTCGACCTCGGTCCGTCCGGGGAGGGCGGCCGCGAGATCAGGATCTACGGCCAGGAGCCGGGCTACCACCCCGAGGCGGGAACCGACCTGCAGGCGGTCGAGGATGGCCTGATCGCCGTTACGCCGATCCACTTCGACCTGACCGACCACCTCGGCATGGACGAACTCGAGCGGGCCGACCTGGCCGCGATCGCCGCCGGGTCAGCCGGGGAATGAGCGCCTCCGCCCAGGCGAGAATCGACGAGCTGCGGGCGGAGATCCGCCGGCACGATCGAAGTTACTACGTGCTCGACGACCCGACGGTCAGCGACGAGGCGTACGACTCGCTTCTCAACGAGCTGCGCGCCCTCGAGACCGAGCACCCCGAGCTTGTCACTCTCGACTCGCCGACGCAGAGGGTCGGCGGTGAGCGGCTCGAGCGCTTCGAGCCTGTCGAGCACTCGATCCCGATGCTGTCGCTCGGCAATGCGAGGGGCGAGGAGGAGCTGAGGGCCTGGGTCGAGCGCATCCGCTCGCACCTCGCCCGCGAGTCGATCGAGGTCGATTCGTTCAGCTTCGTGGTCGAGCCCAAGATCGACGGTCTCGCGGTATCGCTTCGCTACGAGCGACGGGAAGTTCGTGCGTGGCGCGACCCGGGGTAACGGGGCCGTCGGCGAGGACATCACCCAGAACCTGAGAACCATCCGCTCGATCCCGCTGCGAGATCGAGGATGCCCCCGCGGTGCTCGAGGTCCGCGGCGAGGTCTACCTCCCGAAGGCTGCCTTCACCGAACTCAATGAGCGCCGAGCCGAGGCGGGGGAATCGACCTTCATGAACCCCCGCAACGCCGCCGCAGGATCGCTGCGCCAACTCGACCCGGCGATCGCCGCCGAGCGGCCGCTCGCTCTCTGGGCGTACGGGCTCGGCGAGGTCTCAGGCGAGCCGTTCGACTGCCACAGCGCGAGCCTCGCGCAACTGCGCGAGTGGGGGTTCCCCGTGAACCCGGGGATCGAGCTGATCGAGGGCACCGACGGTGTCGTCGCGGCGTGCGACGGCTGGCTCGAACGCCGGGAGGGGCTCGACTACGAGATCGACGGGGCGGTCGTCAAGATCGATGCGTTCGAGCTGCAGGCGCGGCTGGGGACGGTCGGCCGGGAGCCACGCTGGGCGATCGCATGGAAGTTCCCGCCGACGACCGCGGTCACAGTCCTGCGCGAGGTTCACTGGAACGTGGGGCGGACCGGCCACATCGTCCCCTTCGCCGAGCTCGAGCCGGTCGTCGTCGGCGGCGTGACCGTGTCGTTCACGACCCTCCACAACGAGGAGGACCTGACCCGCAAGGACGTCCGCCCGGGCGACAGGGTGATCGTCCTGCGGGCCGGTGACGTGATCCCTCAGGTCGTCTCGCCGGCTCCGCATGAGGTCGAGCGCGAGGGCCGTTCAGACCCGCCCAAGGTGCCGGCCGAATGCCCCTCCTGCGGCACGGCGACCGTCAAGGTGGAGGACTCGGTCTGGACGATCTGCCCGAACAAGCGAGGTTGCCCCGGCCAGCAGTGGCAGGCGCTTCGGCACTTCGTCAAGCGTGGCGCGATGGACATCGACGGGCTCGGCGACGAGCGCCTGTCGCAGTTGATGGACGAGGGCATGGCCGGCAGCGCGGCCGACCTCTACTCGCTCGACCTCGAGCGGCTCGCCGGCCTCGAGGGTTGGGGGGAGAAGAGCGTCGCTTCGCTCGTCGATGCTCTCGCGCAGTCGAAGTCGCGCCCGTTCGCCAAGGTCCTCTACGGCCTCGGGATCGAGCGGATCGGTGAGGTCAACGCCCGCAATCTCGCTCAGCACTTCCGCTCGATGGATGCCCTGATGGCGGCCGAACCGGCCGAGATCGAGGAGGTCCCGGGGATCGGCCCGATCCAGGCGGAGATCGTCGCCGAGACCGTCAGGGAGGAGGAGTTCGTCGAGTTGGTGGCGAGGCTTCGCGACGCCGGCCTGAAGCTTGAGGAGGAGGGCCCGGCCCCGGGCGAGGGAGTCCTCTCAGGCAAGGCATTCGTCCTGACCGGGACACTGCCGACGCTCAGTCGGGAGCAGGCGGCGGAGCGGATCATGGCCGCCGGCGGGCGGGTGACGTCGTCGGTCTCGAAGAAGACCGACTACCTCGTCGCCGGCGAGGCTGCCGGCTCGAAGCTGGAGAAGGCCGAGCGGTTGGGTGTCGAGGTCATCGACGAGGCCGGCCTGCTCGCGATGATCGCCGGCTGACGGTCGCTCAGCGGAACGCGTATCGGAAGCGAGTGCCGTTGCAGTACTTCCTCAGCTTGCCGCCCATCGAGGAGCCGTGGGATCGGTTCTCGTGGCTCGGCACGTACCAGACCGACGCCCGCCAGCCGGTCGGCCCGCTGCCTCTCGTGAGGCCCTTGCCGACACCCCGGCCGACTGCGGGCGGGTATTCGTCCCGGTCGTAGTTGCGCTTCGTCCGGTAGCTGCCGAGCAGCCTGTCACGGCGGTCGCTGGCACCCGGGCGGTTGAGCACCAGCACCGCCGGCCAACCCCTCCGGATCGCGCTGACCGCGTGCCTGCGGATATTCGGGTACTTGCTCCGGCTGAAGACGAGGGTCACCACCCCCGACGGCTTGATGCAGCTGGCTGGCGATGCAGGCGTGGGATTGCCCGCGGCCGGGGTCACGCTTCCCGCCACGACGGCGGACGCGATCACGGCGGCAGAGGCAAGAGCTGAGAATTTGCGCAGCACTGCCCGGAAACTGTAACGGATAGCAGTGGGAACTCAGCCACCTCCGGGAAGGGTGGGCAGGACGGCCCTATGGTCAGCCCGCCGGTCGGCGCCAAGCCGCCAAAGCCTGGACGATCGCGTCCTGGCTCTTGCGCGCTCTCCAGGGCTCGGTCGAGTTGTTCAGCAGGGCGAAGGCGATCGATCCGCCCCGTGCGACCGGGCAGTAGCCCGCGAGCGCACTTGCGTTGGAGAGGGTCCCGGTCTTCGCCCTGCAGCGGCCAGCGGCGGCGCCCTTGGTCATCCGGTCGGCCAGGGTGCCGGTTCGACCAGCCATCGCCAGTGAGTTTGTGAACGGGACCTTCCCGGCCATCCTCGAAAGCAGGCGCACGATCGTCCTCGGGGTGGTCAGGTTGCCCCTCGAGATCCCGGAGCCGTCGACGCGCCTTGGGTAAACCCCGAGCTTCGCGAGGGTCGCAGCTGCCGCCCTGAGGCCGCCGGAGGTCGAGCCGTCGCGGAGGGCGACAGCCCCCTGGATCTTCGTCAGCATCTCCGCGTAGAAGTTGTCCGACGGCGTGTTCGTCCAGCGGATCAGGGTCGCGACCGTCGGTGACCGGTGCCGGGCGACAACCGCGGTCGCGACCGGACTGCTGCCGACCCTGGTGTGGCCCTTGGCGACCCGGATGCCGACTCGACGAAGCTCCGCGGTGAAGCGCCGCGCTGCAGCAAGGGCCGATGCGCCGTGATCATAGGTCAGCCCGCTCAGGGCTCCGCCGAGGTTCGGGTCGATTCCCGGGCCTTGGGCGGGCACCCCGCGGATCCTGTCGAGGAATCCCTCGTCACCGACCACCAACCCGTCGACCCTGCGCAGGCCGGCGGCGCGGACGGCCTTGGCGAGCGAGGCGAGGTCCCTGCTCCCCAAGGTTGGGTCGGCCTGTCCCTTGAGGTACAGGTTTCCCCGCAGTTCGCCTGTCACGAACGCTCGCCAGCCGTCGCTTGGCGACGAGCACCCTTGTCTCGAGCCGACGGGTAGCGCCGAGGCTGAGCAGTGCCGCAGCCGTGGTGTAGAGCTTGTTGACGGAGGCCGGGATCCTCGCCGTGTCGGGCAGGTGCGACCAGATGGCCTTCCCGGTCTTCAGATCCACAGCAAGCCCGCTTCCCTGGCCCCCGGCGGCCTCGAACTGCCGCTCCAGCCGCTGGCTCAAGGTGGCAGCCTCGGCGGCCTTCGGCACGACCACCGGCAGCAGGGCAAGGGCCGCGAGGCCGACGGCGAGACCGCGTCGAACGACCATGCTGCGATTGTCGCAGCCCGGCTGCAATACCGCGCCGGTGCAGGGGACTTCCGCAACGCCCCGCCGGAGGCGTAAACTTGGTTGCGCATGGACAACGTCGTCAAGATCGAAGACGCGGGGGCCAAACGCCGCGCCAGGGGCGCCACTGCGACCAAGCGTCGCAAGCCTGGCTCGAAGACGGCGCTGGTGCTCGGCGGCGGAGGCATGACCGGAGGCGTCTACGAGATCGGCGCGCTGCGCGCCCTCGACCTTCTGTCCGTCAACAAGACCGTCAACCAGTTCGACGTCTACGTCGGTACGAGTGCCGGATCGTTCGTCGCAGCGATGACGGCCAACGGGGTCACCCCGGAGGAGATGATGCGGGTTGTCGTCCAGGAGACACCGGTCCCCTTCCGTGACGTCGACATCGGGACGATGATGCGCCCGAACTGGAGGGATTTCGTCCTTCGCTCGGCGACGATGCCGATCCGGCTCGCAAACGTCGTGCGGGACATGGTCTCCAACCTCGGGAACGTCTCCGCGATGGACTTCTTCGTCGGCCTCGCGGAAGCGCTGCCGCCCGGCATGTACAGCGGCAGCGGAATCGAGGAGTACGTCCGCGAGGTCCTCGGCGACCCGGACCGCAGCGACGACTTCCGCGAACTGGAGCGCGAGCTCTACATCGCAGCGACCGATCTCGACAGCTGCGAGCGGGTGGTTCTCGGGTCGGAGGGCTGGGACGACGTCCCGATCAGCACGGCAGTAAGAGCGTCGACCGCTCTCCCGATGGTCTACAGGCCGGTTGAGCTTCGCGGTCGCGAGCTGGTCGACGGGGGGATCGTCTCGACCACCAACCTCGACATCGCGGTCGAGGCAGGCGCCAAGTTCATCATCGTCATCAATCCGCTCGTTCCCTTCGTCAACGACATGGATACACCGCGGGCCGACGGCGGAGACCGCCTCAGGGTCTCGGAGATGGGCTTCCCTCAGATCGGCTACCAGACCTTCAAGCTGCTCGCGTACCAGCGCCTGCACGAGATGAAGCGCCAGTGGGAGGACCGCTACCCGGGCGTAGACATCGTCCTGATCGAGCCCGAGCCCGACGACGAGCTGATGTTCCGGACCGCGTCATGAACTTCACTTCGAGGCTGGACATCGCCCGGCACGGCTTCCAGTCGGTGACGCTCAAGCTCGCCGACGACTACGAGGCCTTCAAGCGGACGGCCTCCAAGCACGGTGTCGAGATCTCAGCTACCCGGGTGCGCAAGGTCGTCAAGCACTTCACCGCCGAGCAGGAACGGACCCGGGCCTGGCGGCGGATTCTCGAGCAGACGACTGCGACCCTGCTGCGTCAGTCGGCCGACGAGCGAGCCTGAGCGTCAACCGAGGCTGCGGCGGCCAGGAGGCCATCGGCGAGGCGGTCGGTGGCCGAGCCGTCGCCGCGAACCGTCGCGCGGATCCGGGAGTCGGCGCCGACCTCCGCTCCGTCCTTGACCAGCAGCCCCGAGCCGCGGAGGTGAGCTGCCAGCGACGCGCCGTCGATCCCGGGGATCCGGATCCAGACGAGGTTCGTGTGCGAGTCCGTCATTTCGACCGGGCTCCCCTTGAGCTTCGCCGCAAGCCTCTCGCGCTCGCGGACGACGGCTGCCCGCCTCTTCACGGGCGTATCGGGAGCTTCGTGCAGTGCCGCGAGCACCCCGGCGGCCGACGGGTCGGAGATGCCGAGCACCGGAGCCAGCCTGGAGAGCAGTTCGACCTCGTCGTCGCCACCGATCGCCCAGCCGACCCGCAGTCCTGCAAGCCCCCAGGCCTTTGACATCGTCCTGACGAGCAGGATTCCCGAGCTTCGGGTCGCGAGGGCGGCCGTTTCCCTCATGTGCTGCTCGCCGGCGTAGTCGGCCAGGGCTTCGTCGACTACGAGTACCACGCTGTCGGGAAGCAGTCCTCGCAGCCTGGCGATCGACTCGGGGGAGGAGAGGCTGCCATCCGGGTCATTCGGGTTGCAGAGCATCAGGATCCTGGCCGATGGGTTCTTCGCGACCGCTTCAGCGATTCTCTCGGGTTCGCGGTCGGGGCCGAGCGGGACGGCATCTGCGCCAGCGGCCGCGGCGGCGAGCGGGTAGAGCGGGTACGACGGCCACGGCGTCAGCAGCGAGTCACCCGGCTTGAGGATTGACGCCGCCAGCGCAGCGATCACTCCGGTAGCCCCCGCGCCGAGGGCCACCTGGTCTGGCGCGACATGCGACAGGGAGGCGATGCGGTCGCGCAGCTCGGCCACGATCGGGTCGCCCGCCTGGTTGATGCCGCGTTTGCCGGCGAACGAGATCGCAGCCGCCACCGCCGGGTGGGGCAGCTCCTCCGGGGTCGTGGCGACGAGGTCGAGGACCTCGACCCGCTCAACTCCCGCTTGCGCTTCGCGTCGGCCTTCGCCTTGAATCCAGCTTTGACTTCCTCATCCGGGACTTCAGCGAACTTCCGGTAGCGGTCGATGAACCCCATCCAGCAGTCAGAGGATCAGATGCGCAGGCCGGTTGGCGCGAGGCTGGCGCCGCTGAAGAGCAGCAGCCACACTGTGAACACCGCAGCGCCGACGCCGCAGGTCAGGCCGAACACGCGGCCCAGCGCGCCCTCCCGCTGGTCGTGTCCCGCCGAGCGCCTGACGAGGATCCAGGCGCGGTCGATCCGCTTGAGGACCACGAGTCCGACCAGCAGCATTCCCAGGATCAGCAGGAAGGCCGAGAGGATGCCGAATGCCGGGGAGTCGGTCAGGTACTGGAGCTGGGACCCAACCCACAGGCCGAGCAGGGGTATCGGCCCCCAGTAGCAGGCTGCGACGATGAACATCACAGCGAGCAGGAAGAAGGCGATCGCCGAGTCGACCCGCCTGCGGGCCTTCGATCCGGGCGGAGGAAGTGCCCGGTAGCGGATCGGCCCCGTTCCCGGCCGGCGGCCGACGAACAGGCCACCGGTTTCGGTTGGGTCGGTCCTCAATGGGTCCTCCTTGGTTTACCCCTCGTAAAGGGAGTCGAAGCGGTCGGCGTACTTCTCGTTGACGATGTTGCGCTTGACCTTCAGCGTAGGGGTCAGCTCGCCGGTCTCCTGAGTGAGGTCGTGTTCGAGGATGAAGAACTTCTTGACCTGCTCGACCTGGGCGTACTTCGCGTTCGCCTTGTCGAGCTCGGCCTGGATCATCTCGATCACCTGCGGGTTCGGTCGCGAGAGCGTCGGGATGTCCTCGGGGAGGCCCTGTGCCTCTGCCCACGGGACGATCTCCTCCTCGTCGAGGGTGATCAGCATCGACCGGGAACGCCGCTGGTCGCCGTGCATCACGGCCTGCGAGACCCAGCGGGTCTGCTTCATGTCGTTCTCGATGTTGGCGGGGTGAGGTTCTTGCCGCCCGCGGTGATGATGATGTCCTTCTTGCGGCCGGTGATCGACAGGAAGCCGTCCTCGTCGATGCAGCCGAGGTCGCCGGTGTGCAGCCAGCCGTCGATCGATCGCGCCGAAGCTGGCGTCGTCGTTCTTGTAGTAGCCGTTGAAGATGTTGCGCGCCCTTGATCAGGATCTCGCCGTCCTCGGCGATCTTCAGCTCGACGCCCGGCAGCGGCGCGCCCGACCGTGCCGAACCTGTGGCTCTCGATCGTGCGAGTACGGTGGCGGCCGTCGCGGTCTCGGTCATGCCGTAGCCCTCCAGCACCGGCACTCCGCGCGGCCCAGAAGAACTCGAGGATCTCCTTGGCGATCGGCGCGGCGCCGGTGACGGCCTGGCGGACGTTGCCGCCGAAGATCGGCGCGGACGTTCGCGAAAGCTTCTCGTCGGCCTCGGCGAAGGCCTCGGCCATCTCCTGCGGGACTTCCTTGCCCGCGACCTGCAGGTCGCGGACCTTGCCGCCGAGCTCGATCGCTGCTGCGCTCGAGCTGCTCCGCGGTCGGCGGCTGATTGCGCCGTGAGCGAGCGTGTAGATCTTCTCGAACACGCGCGGCACCGATGGCAAGTAGGTCGGTTTGACCTCCAGAGCTCGCCGATGATCTGCCTTGGTGTCGCCGCCGAAGTAGGCGATCGTGCCGCCGAGGTCGAACGCGGCGAGCTGGATCAGCAGCGCGAAGGAGTGGGCAAGCGGCAGGTACAGGTAGATGATCTCGTCGCCCTCGATCACGCCGACGCTCGCGAGCCATGTTGAGCATCGCTGCGGTAGTTGCCGTGGGTGAGCACGCAGCCCTTCGGCGGGCCGGTGGTGCCGGAGGTGTAGATGAAGGTGAACGGGTCGTCGAGGCTCGACCGCCGTCGCGCCGTGCCTGGAGCTGGTCGTCGGCGCGACCGTGCGCCCGCTCTCGCGCAGCTCGTCGAGCGTGATCGCGTCGGCGATGTCGCCGGCGGCGGGTCGATCACGATCACGGTGCTGAGATTCGGCAGCCTGTCGCGGACCTCGGCGATCTTCGCGAGCTGGCTTGCGTCCTCGCAGACGACGCGCAGCCGCCTCGGAGTCGGAGACGACCCACAGGCACTCCTCGGGGGAGTTGGTCGGGTAGATCGGGACGACGACGCCGCCGGCGCTGGCGATGCCGAAGTCCGCGTAGGTCCACTCGGGGCGGGTGTTGCCGAGGATCGAGACCCGGTCGCCCGACTCGATGCCGATGGTCGATCAGGCCCATGGCGATCTCCTGAACGATCGCTCCGACCTCACCGAGGGTGACGTCCGTCCATTCGCCGTCGACCTTGTGCTTGACGGCCACGGTGTCGGGGTCTCGGGCAACTGCGAGTTGCAGCATGTCGGCCATCGTGCGTGAGCCGGTCGTCTTGAGGTTGTTGGCAGCCTCCACGGGGTCTCCTCTCCCTGGTGCGGACTTGACCGGTCAAGCATAGTCAGAGCTGGCGGGTCGAGCGGGGCGCCCGACCCGCCAGCTCCGACTTGGAGGTTCAGAGGCTCGGCTGAGGGTCGCCGCCGCGGGGCGCGTTCCTCATGCTGAGCATGAAGAGAGACTTGTCAATCCGGCCATGCAGAACCGGTATCGAGTTCTTCCGGCAGGCGGCGAGGACTTCGCCCCGTTCCATCCCGGCGAGTCGCGCCAGCTCGGTCGGAGTCACGTGGTTGGGCATCTGCAAGACCTCCCATGTCGTGGTGAAACCCGTACCCGATTTCTACCGACGAGTGACGATTCGCACAAGACTTTCTCCGCGGCTGAGCCTCTCAGCGAGGTTGAAAACTCCGCAATTTGCGGGTTTGACAGTCCTCAGACCGGGTTCGGGATGTCGATGAAGCGGTGCTCGATCCCGAACCGCTCGGCAGATCAGATCCCCGAGCCGTGAGATCCCGAAGGTCTCGGTCGCGTGGTGCCCGGCACAAATCAGGTGGATTCCGGCCTCGGCCGCAAGGGGGACCGAGCTCTCCGAGGGCTCGCCGGTCAGGAGGCCGTCGAGGCCGAGAGAGGCAACGGTCGCGACCTCGCCGGAGGCGGCTCCGCTGACGATTGCGATCCGCTCGACTGTGTCCGGTCCCTCGAGCAGGGCCAGAGGCGGATGGGACTGGCGCTCGACCCGTTCGACCAGTTCGGCTGCCGGGATCCCGCCTGCCGAATTCGGCGATCACCCCGATCTCGGATCCCCGGACGGGGCAGCAGCGCCCGACGACCGCGGCCCCACCCTTCGGCGAGCAGGGCGTTGTTGCCGATCGTCGGATGGGCGTCGAGCGGCAGGTGGTCCTGGGCCAAAGCGATCCCCGGGAGCAGGAGGCCCTTGAGTCGCTCGCCCTGGAGGCGGTCGATCGGCCCGCCGGCTCCGTGGAGGATCCCGTGGTGGGCGATCACGAGGCCAGCCCCGAGCTCGGCGGCTCTTTCGAACAGCTCGAGCCGGGCGGAGACGCCGGTCACGACCACCTCGGTCCGGGTTGTCCCGAACACCTGCAGCCCGTTCGGCGACCAGTCATCGAACGAGGCCGAGTCGAGCAGGTCGTCGCAGAAGGCGATCACCTCGGCTGTCAGTGCGCTTGCCACGCGCGAAAGCCTAGCCCGGCCGGTACCCTCAGCGAACGATGGCAGGCCGTGAACCGGAGACCGGAGGCGACGAGGAGTTCCTCTCCTCACTGATGGACACTCGCCTCTACTCGATCGGCGCGTACTTCTGCGATCAGCACCCGGATCTGGTCGAGCAGGTCGTCGCGGAGGCCGAGGAGATCGAACGGGTGGGACTGGAGCGGTACGCCGAGGCCGAGGGCGAATCGGTCGAGACCTGCTTCCAGACCCTGCTGACCGGCCTTGCCGTCCGGTACTTCAAGGCCGTAGCCGGCTGAGTGCCTGACCGGCCCTGACTCGGGCCTCGCGCGGCGCCTCCGGGTCTCGCACACACTCCGGCGGCGGCACTCAGAGGGGCAAGCAAGGGGAGCGCCTACGCGCCAACAGTCGTCGCTGTCTAAATACCCGCTTCTTGGATCAGTTTTACGGGTTATCTTCCTGATCCGGTCGGGAGACGTCCCGGCCGGTCCAAGCAATCCAACGACGCAGGAAAGGATCACCGAGATGACTACAGGCTCATCCAGGAAACTCGCGACGACGACAATGGCGGTGATTGCCTGCGCGTTGCTCGTGCCGGCAGGTGCCGCCGCGAAGAAGGCCCCGCCGACCGTCACCTATGCGGGATCGGGCTCGACGGCGGCCTACCCGATCGTCCAGCCGCTGTTCGACTACTACACGAAGAAGGTCGACAAGTACACGAAGTTCACCTACAACCCCAACGGGGGCAACAAGGGCGTGACCGACGTCAAGAACGGCGTCAGCAACTTCGCGCTCAACGCCCGTCCGCCGCTGCTGGCTGATGCTCCGACCGTCTACATCAAGGGAGTGGTCGACGGCCTCTGCATCGCCGTCAACAAGGCAAACAAGCTGAGCTCGATCACCAACGCCCAGGTCAAGGACATATTCCTCGGCACCAAGCGTGACTGGTCGGCCTTCCCGGGCTCGCAGCTGAGCGGCACGATCGCCCCGTTCGGGCGCGACAGCGCTGGCGGCACCTACCAGTTCTTCCGCGACGGGGTTCTCGGGGGAACCACCCAGTCGAACGTCGTGACCGCCTTCCAGACGGACGGGGAAGTCAAGCAGGGAGTGGCCAACAACCCGAATGGCATCAGCTACTCCGGTCTCGGGTGGATCGGCGGCAATGTCAAGGCGCTCCGTTACGACCCGGGCAGCGGACTCTCGATCCCCTGCAACGAGGCGAACGTGAAGAACTTCCGCTACCCGCTGGCGCGCTACATCTGGTTCGTGCTGCCGTCGAAGAACGGTGACGGTGCCACCCCGGTTGCGGAGCTGGCCTCAAGAAGTTCATCAACTGGGTCCGCACCGACAAGAAGGCTGCAGCGATCATCAAGGCCTCCGGTGGCGTGGCCCTGACCGGCGTCACCAGGAACTGATCGGGGTCGGAGGAGAGCATTGGCTCAGGCACCACCAGTCAACGGCGAGCTGCTGATCGAGCGGCCGCCGAGGTGGAACGACAGGCGCGTCGGGCTCACGCTCGGCGCGCTCGTCTGCGCCCTGTTCGCCCTCCTCGCCGCGATCTTCGGGGTCGTCCTCGTCAAGGCCTGGCCCTCATTCGCCAACAACGGGCTCGCTTGGTTCGGGCCGGGCGGCAGCATCGACTCGCAGATCGAGGCGATCTACACCTCAGGCGACCTCCAGCTCGAGCCGGTCTGGACCTTCCACGCTTGGCCGATCATCTGGAGCACGATCCTGATCGTCGGCGGGTCGGTCCTCCTCAGCCTCGTCGTCGTCTCTGTTCACCGCTGTCTTCATCGTCGAGTTCGCGCCGGGCTGGATGCGCGCGTGCTGGCCCGGTGATGCGGCTTGCTCGCCAGCGTGCCCTCGGTGATCTACGGGCTGATCGGGATCCTCGTGATCGCGCCGTTCATCGACGACCACCTGATCAGCGAGCGCCCGCGCGTCGGTGTCGCTACGTCGTGCAGCTGAACGGCTACAGCCTGACGCCGGCACGCTGATCCTGACGGTGATGATCCTGCCGATCATGGTCGCGATTTCGGCGACGCGCTGCTCGGTGCCGCAAGGGCTGGCTCGAGGGCTCGCTCGCCCTCGGCGTCAACCGCTGGCGGACGATCTGGCGGGTGTCGCTGCGCACCGCGCGCCCGGCGATCGTCGCCGGCGACGGTGCTCGCGACGGCGCGGGCGCTCGGCGAGGCGATCATGCTGGCGATGGTCTCCGGCGGGATCGGCCGTTCGCGCCAATCCGCTCGACGGCATCACCTTCTTCTTCGAGCCCGTGCGACCGCTCGCGCCGACGATCATCAAGAATTCGACGGCGAGCACCGGTACGCCGATCGCGCACACCGCTCTACGCGATCGCTGCCGTACTGCTGTTCTCGGCGGCGATGCTCTCCTTCGCCGGATGGGCGGCCAAGCAGTCGATGAAGCGCTACGGGATCCGCGTGATGGCCAGCGCGCAGCTGATCGGCGGTGCCGCCGCCAGCGCGACCGTCCGCGCGCCGCGGCGCGAGTCGACCGCGTCGTGGCCGGTGGTCGACCGCATCGGCTACGGGCTGTGCTGGGCCGTCGGCGATCGGGCTGTGCCTGATCGCCGCCTGCGATCGTGCTGTACATGCTCGTCAAGGGCATCTCCGTACCTCCACCTGAGTTTGCTCGTCGAATCGCCGGCGCCGTCGCTGCAGCCAGAGCCAAAGCGGCGGCTTCCGCGACCCGCTGATCGGCACCTTGATCGTCGCTGGCGCTCGGCATCGGGATCGCCGCTGCCGCTGGGGGTTGCGATCGCGACATGGTTGACGAGTACGGCCGCCCGCGCTGGCTCGCGCGGTGCGGTGGAATCGCGGGATCGAGATCATCGCGGGCGCGCCCAGCATCGTGCTCGCGCTGTTCGGCCTGCTGATCTTCGCGCAGCAGCTTCCTCGGCTTCCTCTCAGGGAGCGCCGGCGGCGCGGTCTTCGGGCAGCTCGTTCCTCGCCGCCGGGCATGATGTGCGCGTGCTCGCGCTGCCGCTGATCGTCGGCCGCGACACGCGAGGGGCTCACGCAGCGTTCCCGTCGCGCGTGCGCGAGGCGTCCTACGCGCTCGGCAAGACCACGCGCCACGACGATCCGCCGCGTCCTGCTGCCCCGATCAGGCCGCGGATCGCCACCGGCGCCGTGCTCGGCATGGGGCGGATCATCGGCGACACGGCGATCATCGTGATCCTGCTCGGGCGCGGCGCCCGAGCATCCAGGAGCCGGCGGCGCGCCGCTCCTCAGCATGCTGCGCGGCACCGGCGCGACGCTCACCAGCTACGTCTACGAGAACTCGCCCGGCCGGCGAAGGCAATCCCCCGCAGAAGGCCTACGCCGCCGCATTCGTGCTGCTGCATGATCGTGCTGGCGCTGAACGCGCTCGTGACGCGCCTGAGCCGCGGGCTCTCGCTGGGTGCCGCCGGGTGGGGGAACCTGAGCGATCGCGACGTGCGCGCCGACTCCTCGCCCGTCCGCGAGAACGGCGCGATGCCTCCGCCAATCCGCGCGGATCGATGGTGGACCGCGACCCCCACGTGCGCTGGACCGACACCGCGGAAACGGCGCCGCGTCGCGATCGCCCCGTCGCCGGCCGCGCCCTCCGCCGCGCGCGGCGCGCATCGAGCGCGCGCCGGCGGCGCACGTGCGCGATCGCATGCAGATCGAATCGGTGTGGCTCGCCTACGGCGAGAACTGGGTGGTGCGCGATGTGAGCCTGCCGGTGCGCCAGGGCGAGGTGCTCGCGCTGATCGGCGCGTCGGGCTCGGGCAAGACGACGCTGCTGCGCTCGCTCAACCGCCTCACCGAGATGACCGCCGGCGCGGCGCGCGCCGGGCGGATCACGCTCGACGGCGCGGACATCCATGAGCTCGAGGTCACCGACGCTGCGCCGCACGGTCTCGATGGTCTTCCAGCAGCCCAACCCGTTCCCGATGAGCATCTTCGACAACGTCGCCTACGCGCTGCGCCGAGCACCCGACCGGGCACGCGCCGCCGGCGCCGGCGCAGAGGCCCTCGAGCAGGCCGTCGTCGAGGCGCTGCGCCGGGCGGGGCTGCTACGACGAGGTCGGCGGCGATCTGCGAGCGCTCGGCGCTGAGGCTCTCCGGCGGCCAGCAGCAGCGGCTGTGCATCGCGCGCGCGCTCGCGGCCGAGCCCGAGGTGCTGCTGCTCGACGAGCCGTGCTCGGCGCTCGACCCGATCTCCACCGCGACGATCGAGGAGCTGATCGTGCGGCCTGCGCGAGCGACGTGGCGGTCGTGATCGTCACCCACAACCTCCAGCAGGCGCTGCGCGTGGCCGACCACGTGGCCTTCATGCACCTCGGCGAGCTCGTCGAGTACGGGCCCGCCGAGCAGGTCTTGGTGCTCCGTCCGAGGAGCGGCACGAGGGATTACATCCGAGGATCGTTCGGCTGACGTGCGGGGCCGCCGTGCGACGTGCACCCTCCTGCTCGTGCTTCCGGCCGTGGCCGGGTGCGGGAGGAGTCATGACGACCCAGGAGAAGAGGCTTCCCGGATCAAGAAGGAGAAGGAGCGAGGGGGACTCGTACAGGGGGCCGCCGCGGGTCAGGCGAGCGATCCCGCGGCGTCGGGAGCGGGGCGTTGAGCGCCACGAAGCCCGAGTCATCGCCGCAGTCCGATCGCGCGCTCGTGGTCTGCAACGGCTCCTTGGCCACTCTCGATGCGGACCAGCGGTACTGCGTGACCTGCGGCGCTCGCAACCCCGGCGCACCCGACCCGGCCGCCTCGCACCTGGCGACCCGCGAGCAGCGCGCGCGCGAGCCGTTCGGTGCGGCGCGCCTCGCCTTGGACCGCGCTGCTCCTGCTCGCACCGCTCGCCCTCGCGCTCGGAATGGTGCTTGGCAAAGGGAATGACGACGAGCTCCTCAAGGCGCTCAAGAACCAGCCCGCTCCCGTGGTTCGAGTCGGCTCCGGCGGTGCCACCGGAACCGCAGATTCGTCCCGGA
>CAVVVM010000002.1:0-39956 GCA_963751715.1 uncultured Actinomycetes bacterium
CTCGCCAGGGTCGGCTGCCAGCTCGTTGACGCCGTAGTTGAGGCTCTCACCGAACTTCTGCAGGCCCGGGCCGGCCCCCACGACGTTGCCAGTTGTCGACTTGAGCAGTTCGAGCGCCGGCACCGACTCTTTCGCGAACGGAATGAGCTGCTTGGAGATGACGTGGGGCGGGTCGTTCTCCGTCGCATTGAACAGCTTCTGCGAGGCAATCTGGACGTCGGCGAGTCCGTTTGCCGCAGGCAGCAGCGCCGTCAGGGTCGGTCCGGAGATCTCCGAGGTCTTGTACACGGAGTTGAGCGCTGACCTCGTCGACGTCAGGGCGCCGGGCAGCAAGGCGATCGTCTGCTTGATGTTCTCCTTCTGGGCGGCGAAGTTCTTCAGTGCGCCGTTGCTGCTGTCGACGAAAGCCGCAAGCTGGGTATCGCGGCTGCCGAGCTCGTTGAGCAGCAGACTCAGCGAGGTCGTCACGCGCTTGAGGTTCTTCTCACGCTTCTGAAGGTACTGGTTGATCTTCGCGACATTGCGCTGGAATGGATCGAGCTCGCGGAGCACCTGGGCGAGAGTGCGGCCATTCCGGGCAAGCCCCTCACCGCCGCCGTTGATCAGCAGGACGAGGTAGTCGCGGGTGTCGGCGTCGAGCACGGAGAGGAACTCCTCGAAGTTGACGTCCGGAGCCGTCCTCGAGATCGGCAGGACCTCACCGGGCGCCAGAGCCGGGCCGCCCGCGGGTGTGCCTGGATCAAGGGTGACGACCATGTCCTTGAGGCCTGTCTTCGGTCGCAGCAGCATCGTCGCGTTCGGGTAGATCCGGCCCTTGTACTTCTCCTCCAAATCCATCGAGACGATCGCGCGCCCGTTCTCGAGGGTCGCGTTCATCACCTGACCGACCGGCACTCCGGCGATGTTCACCGACTGACCCTGGCCAGGCGTCACCGCTTGGGCCGTCGTGAACTCAGCCTTGAAGCTGTAGGTCTGCTTGCCCAGTACCGGCACCCAGTCGGGCGCGGACAGCTTCTGGTTCACGAGGATGAACAGGGTGATCCCGGCCGCGATCGCGACGAGAACGAGGATCGCCGCGAAGTCCTTGATGTGCTTTCTGATCGCTGTGCCCATTGGTTCTACTCCGCCGGCGATCCGGACGGGTCGGCCGCGCCCTTGGCGGCGACGGGGTCATTGAGGTCGACAGGCGCGTTGACGGGGTTGTTGGCCGACGGGATGCAGCGCTGGTTGGGCTTGTAGTCGGGCGCCGACTTCCTGCCGAAGTAGCGGGGGCTGGTGCCTTGCTGCTTGGAGGGAATGTTGCCGTAGAGGTACTCGTCGCCCGGGCTCGGTCCGGTCATCTCGACCGGCCCGATCTTCAGGTGGCCGGCATTGTCGTCTGCCGGGTTGGGAGCGTCGCCCTCGTTCTGGTAGGTCGCGCCGCCGGTAAGCGCTCGCAGGAACTGGCCGTTGCCGTCGAAGTTCTGGCTCTCACCGGCCTGCCCCACGAGAGCGAACCAGAATGCCTTGTAGGCCTCCTGGTTGGTCGACAGCGCACCGGCCTGGCCGTCAACGATCTTCGAATCGCCAGTCGGCAGGATCTTGTAGGCGAAGCACTGGGAGAGAGCGCGGGTCTCGGGCAGGAACTTGATCTGGTCGGTCACCGTCTGGGCCGTGTTGACCGTGATCGGCGCAAGCAGGTTGATGGTCCTGCCGAGCACTTCCGGCGAGAGCAACTTCGTGGCCGCGTTGGCCCACGGGATGCCGGCGGCCGCCGTGGCCGGGGTCTGCTCCACCGCCGGAACCAGGGCCAGCGAGAAGTTGCCGAGCGCCGGGAGCGACTCGTCGAGGCTGCCGAGCGCCTTGTAGGCGTCGGTGACCGTGGGGCCGAGCAGGGCGATCGTCTGGCTGAGGGCCTTTTGGTTGGAGCCGAAACCCTCCAGCGTGCCGTTGAAGTTGGTGATGAAGTCGGCCAGCGTCTGCTCGTTCTTGCCGAGCTGAGTCGTGGTCTTGGCAAGCCCCCTGATGAAGCCTGCGAGGTCCCCCTTGTTCAGACCGAGGATGCCCTGGTTGACCAGCGCCTGCCCCTTCCCGGCCTTGGCCGAGTAGTTGAGCGACTGGTTGAGCGCCTGACCACCGGTGAGGCCGCGGACCTCGGGGTCGTTGACCGCGTCCTCGGCCGCGGTCGGCTTGGTGTCGAGTGCGACGCCGATCTCGCGGAGCAGGGTCTGCAGGTTGCCCCGGGTGTTGTATTGGAGCGAAGTGAGGACCTGATCGAGTTGGACGGGAGTCGCCGTCTGGGTCACCGGGATCACATCGCCGTCCTCGAGCACGGGCGCGGTCGGGGTGCCCGGGGCCAGGTCGACGAAAAAGTTGCCTTCGAGGAAGATCCGCGGTCGGATCTTGAGCTGGGCGTCGGAGTGGACCGGCAGTCCCGTGTCCTCGATCTCCATCGTCACCTTCGCCGAGTCGGTGTTCCCGTAACGGCTGACCTCGACAACCTTGCCGACGTTGATTCCGGCGACCCGGACCGGTGAGTCGAGCCGGATCGAGTTGGCCGACTTGAACACGGCGCTCACTTGGAAGCCGTTGTTGAAAGGGATGTCCTTCGTGAAGCCGAGGTACAGGGCCGGGATCAGCACGGCAAAGGCGATCGCGGCGAGGCGCACGTTGTTGTGCTTGCGCCTGCGCTTCGGCAGGGGCGCACCGTTCGGCGTCGCTCCGTTGCCGTTCGGCGTGGCGCCGTTGGCGCCCGGGGTTCCGTTGCCTTCGCTCACTTGCCCGGGGGTCCCGTCGGAATCTTTGTCTTCTCGGTCGTGGTGCCTGCCGAGGGGTCGTAAGCACTGTGGACATCACCCGGACGCTTGGTCGAGGTCAGAACGGCTTGCTCCCACTGGTTGTTCTCGCCCGCGAAGTTCTCGTTGCCGGCCTGGCAACTGGCCTTGCCGTTCGGGGTCGGGGCGAGCGACTGCGGCGCACCGGTGAACGGGTACCCGTTGACATGCAGGAAGTTCGTGCCGATGCCGGAGCTCAGGTCGGTCGGTCCGTTGGCGTAAGAGGAGGACGAGCCGCCGATCTCGTTCGATCCCCACTTGCTGCCGCTCAGGGTGGTCGGCGGGGAGCCCCAGCCGGCGACGACCGGCATCGCACGGAGGGTCGTGCCTCCGCCGGCACCGGAGCCGCTGCCGAAGGTGAATCCGTTGCTCGCGATGCCGCCTGCGTTGCGCAACAGGATGCTGATGTAGTTGCAGGTCGTCTGGACGGGGGCGGCGTAGGTGACGATCGGATTGCCGGTCTCAACAGTGCTGATCAGGCGCTTGACCCCGTTCTTCGTGTCGCTCGAAACCAGGAAGGTCTGCAGCGAAAGCAGCAGGCTGTTGAGGTTCTGGTTGAGCCTGTAGGCGTTGGCGAGGCCACCGTCGGGCTTTGCTCCCTCGGCGACAGCGATCTGGAGGGTCGGCGAGGCGTCGGCCAGGGCAGTGATGCCGGGAGTGAGGGTGTTGAAGAAGGTGGCGGAGTTGGTGAGGAAGGGCCGCTGGACCGGGAAGCTCGCGATCGCCGCTTCGAGAGCCGGAGCGGCGCCCTCGATGGTCGCCTTGATCGAGTCGGTGACGCCGGCGAGAGCGCCGAAGGTCTCTGCGAGGTTGCGGAAGAGAGATGCCTGCTGCTCGGCAACCGGTGACGTCTGGCTGGCCGTCTGGTCGAAGGCTGGGAAGAGCTTCTGCAGGCCGGTCTGCGGGTCGCTCAACCTCGTCATCACCGGCGTCAGGTTCGTCAGCAGGGGCTGGAGGTTGCGGATCGTCTGGTTCAGATCCAGGCCCCGGCCTGCGATCGCGTTGCCGAACTCGACCAGGTTGGCGCTCGAGGCCTCTCTGGTCGGCTTGTCGAACATGTTGAAGATCTGGTCGAGCTGCACCGGCTCCGGCGTAGCTGCAGCCAGGGGCATTGTCGATCCGGCGGCGAGGCCTTCCGTTGACCTCCCGCGGCGCAGGTCGACGAACTTCAGGCCCAGGGGCGACACTGGCCGGATCTCAATGGTCGAGTCGCTGGGGATCGGCTCGATCTTCTTGTCGAGCTGCATGTCGATCAGTGCCGTGACCCGACCGTCAGGCCAGGTCTTCGGCCTGATCCCGGTGACGATGCCCACCCGCGAGCCTCCGACCTTGACCTCGTTGCCCTTCACAAGGGCGGCCGCATTCGGCACCTGGGCGGTGAGGGTGTACTTCGGCACGAATGGAAGCCCCTCGTTGGCGTTGTAGGCCAGGAAGACCGCAACCACGCCGACCAGGATCGTCGCCGCTCCGATCAGGATCGGATTGCCCGCGATCGACCCGCTTCGCCTCATGTTCATCGGCCCGAGCCCCCGATCAGGTAGTTCAGGAGCTCGCGCTTCGTTGCGGCCTGTGCCGGCTTGTCGGCGGGCTGGGCGGAGGGCGTGCCACCCTCACCACCGCCGGAGGGCGCGCCGGTGGTTCCACCGCCGGTCGGCGGAGTCGCCGGGGTCGAGGGCCCAGTCGGAGCGCTCGGCTTGACCGGTCGTGCCCTCGGCGGCTCCGGCAGCTTCATCGGAGCCACCTTGCGCCCGAGCAGGCCGCCAGTCAGGCTGCTCATCCGGCTCAGCGCGCGGCTGGCGCTGGCGGCTGCGGCTCCGGCACCGTTCGGGCCGGTGGCGAAGTTCGCCGAACAGTCGCTGTAGAAGCCCGCACGGTAGGCGAACGGCGTCACGCAGACGCCCTTCGGGTAGGTCATGATCTCGCCGCGGCTGTAGTGGCCGTACTTGTTGTAGCCGTTGACCGAGGCCGTCTGGAAGTAGATGGTCTGCATCAGGAACTCCCAGCCGCCCGTCTTCTGCAGGCTCGCCAGCAGGCCACCGAGACCGTTTGCGAACGGGTTGAGGCCCTTGGCCATCCGCTTGGCCTTGTCGAGCGACTCGAGCACGGCCGGGTCGGTGAAGACCGTCTTGCCCGTGACCGCGGTCGCACCGAGCGAGGTGAGCGAACTCGTCGAGTTGGCGCTGAAGTTCGGCAGGTTGGCGACGATCGAGTTGATCTCGCTCGTCTTGGTCGAGAGCGGCGTGAGGAAGCCACCGAAGGCGTTCGAGAAGCTCTCGAGGTCGGCCATCGTCGGCTTCAGCTGGCGCAGGAACTCGGGGAACAGCTTCCACTGGTCCTGCAGCTGCTGGCCCTTCTCGGCCGTGGCTCGCCCGACCTGCTCGGAGGAGTTGATCAGGCGCGAGATGCTCTTGCGCTCGCGCGCCAGCGGCCCGAGCGACTTGTCCGACTTGACGGCGAGGCCGGCGAGCAGCTTGTTCTGGCTCGCGAGGATCGCGAGCACCTTGTTGGTCTCCTGGAGTCCCGGGTAGGCGCGCCGGATCACGTCGTTGAGCTCCGCTCCGTTGCCCGCGAGTGTCACGCCGAACTCGTTGAGGATCAGGGCGAAGCGCTGGCGCTCGGGCACTCGCATGATGTTGTTGATCAGGTCCACTCCGACGGGAGACGAGGTGTTCGTGACGGGGAGCAGGTACGAGCCCTCGCCCTGGCCCGACTGGATCATCGTCAGCGGCGGCGCGGCCGGAGCACCGGCCGGCTTCGGCCGGGTCGGGGTGCATTCGACGAACTGCTCGCCGATCAGCGACTGCGCACGGATGGTGCACTTCGCGTCGCTGCGGAAGTCCTGGTAGCCGGGATCGTCGATCCTGAGCGTCACGGCGGCCTTGTTGTCGTTCGTTACGTCGAGCTTCTCGACCACTCCGATGGTCACTCCGGCAACCCTGGTCTGCTCGCCGACCGTGATCTGGTTGGCGTTGTCGAAGATGGCCATGACGCGGTAGCCGCCGGAGTCCGTGGCCCCGGTCGCGAACACGATCGCTGCGATCCCGCCGACGAGGGCAAGTGATGTGACGATCAGGCGCCTCATGGTCCGGGCGGCACCTGGTTGGGGTTGCAGCCGTCAGGCTGGGTCAGGAACGGCCACGTCATCGTCGACGGGATCTGGCTGGCCGATCCCGGGCAGCGCTGGAAGTTCATCGAGCCCTTGCCCGGGTCGAAGCCGCCGATCGAGTAGGGGCTGTTGAACTGGGGGCCGTCAAACACCGAGAGTCGCTCATCACCGGGCAGCTGCTCGAACTGGTTGCTGCCATTGACCTTGAAGGAGTTGAAGACCGGAGCGAAGCGGGCGTAGTGGCCGTTCGCGTCGTAGAACGCCGTCACCTGGCCGAGTTCCCTCATCCAGCCGACGAGGTCGACCGTGTAGGGCCGGGCGAACTCGATCGTCTTCTGGCCGTCGGCCAGCGCCTTGATCGACTCGGGGAACGAGGAGTGGCTGTCCTTGTTGGCGAGCTTCTGGAGGGTCGGAGCGTCCCGCATCGTGTCCGTCAGGTCGTTGCTCGAGCCCGGCGTGTAGATGATCCCGGAGAGCTTGTTGAACACCGGCACCGCGTTTGCGGCTGCCGGCCGCAGGGCCGTGAAGAGGTTGGTGAGCGGCACGGCACTCGGCCCGGAGACGTCGATCAGCTTGGTCACGTCGTCGAGGGTCGAGCGAAGGTCGACGAAGGTCGTGTTCGCCCGCCTCAGCGTGGCCGGCAGGTTCTCGATCGCCTGGGCGAACGAGGCGTTCTCCGAAGCGATCGCGCCGGCGAAGCTGTTCGAGTTGGAGATCAGGTTCGTAAGGTCTTGGCGGCGAGATCCGATCGCTCCCATCGCCTTGGCAGTCGCAGCGACTGCCTGGCCAAGTGTCTTCTGGTCGGCTGAGATCTCGTCGAAGACCTGGGCCGAGGTCGAGATCGCCGGGTTGAAGTAGTAGGCCGCAAGGTTCGCCTCGGCCGACTTGCCCTTGTACCACTGGCCTTGGCCGCGGAAGAACCGGGCGAGGCCCTGTCGGGTCGGGGCGTCGAGTGTGTTGAACAGCTGGTCGAGGTCGACGACGGAGGTCGTCTTGTCAGGCGTGATCGTTGCGCCCTCGGGGAGCGTCGGCCCGTTGTTGGGGCCCGGGTTCAGCTGGATGTAGCGATTGGCCACGCCGGACAGGGACGTCAGCCGGACTGTCGCCTCGGTCGATGCGGGCAGCGGGGAGAAATCCTCGTCGACTGTGATGTCGACGACCGCCTGGTTGTTCTTGGTCAGGGCGATCGCGTCGATGTTGCCGATCCGCCGGCCACCGATCTGGACGTCATCGCCCTTGACGAGCTGGCCCGCCGTCTGGAAGAGGACCTTGTACTTGTAGCCGCCACCCGAGCCGAGCAGCAGCACCCCAACGACGATCGCCGCCGCAGCAATTGCACCAACCGCTGCCCCGCGGGCGATCGACATGGGGCTACTCCATCCCCAGTGGACCCTGCGACTCGCCCGAGAGGAACTGGCGGACGAACGGGTTGTCCGAGTCGAAGAGCTCGGCTGCCGCTCCCGACTCGACGATCTGGCCGCGCCAGAGCACGGCGATGTACTCGGCGACGCGGCGCGCGGAGGTGATGTCGTGGGTGATGACCACGTAAGCGCCGCCGTTCTCGGCGTGGATCTCCTGGATCAGCTCGCACAGCAGCGCGGTGCGGACCGGGTCGAGGCCCGAGTCGGGCTCGTCGAACAGCACGATGTCCGGGTCGAGCACGAGCGCGCGGGCGAAGCCGGCGCGCTTGCGCATTCCGCCGGAGAGCTCGTTGGGCATCTTGTCGTTCGCGTCGCCGAGGCCGACCTCCTGCAGTCGCCGGTTGACGATCTCGGCGATCTCGTCCTCGCCCTTGTCGGTGTGCTGGCGCAGCGGGAAGGCGACGTTGTCGTAGAGGTTCATCGAGCCGAACAGCGCGCCGTCCTGGAAGAGCACGCCGAACTTCTTGCGCATCTCGAACAGCTCGTCGTCGGGCATCGTCGGAATCGACTCGCCGTGCACGAGCACGTCGCCCTCGTCGGGGTAGAGCAGCCCGACCATGTGCTTGATGCAGACCGACTTGCCGGTGCCCGAGGGGCCGAGGATCATCGAGATCTGGTCCTCCGGCAGGGCCATGTTGAGGCCCGCAGGATCTGGTTGCGCCGAAGGCCTTGTGCAACACCGATGAACTCGATCGCGTCGGGTTCTCGACCGGCGTCGTCGCCCCGTGTGCCACTCGTATTCGTCGACTCTGTCTCTCCATGTCCTACCCCCTCTCCGAGTGTTGCTCGTTCTGGCCACGTCAGCCCCCGATCGGGGCGCGTGGATTGGCGCCCCAGAAGACCTGCGTGCCGAGCATGCCGATGATGTGGACGAGGATGAGGTTGAGCACCATCGACTTCGCGGTCGCCTTGCCCACGCCGACGGGTCCGCCGCTGGCGTTGTAGCCGTAGTAACAGCCGACGAGCACGATCGCCGTGGCCATCGAACATGCCCTTGATCACGCTGAACAGGAAGTCGGGCGGATTCTGGAACTGCCAGAAGATCAGCAGGTAGCCGCCCGCGGAGACGTCGCCGATCTGCTGCACGACGGCGAGGTAGGACGGCGAGGAAGGCGGCGCCGATCCGCGCCAGGTACATGAACGGCAGCACGATCCAGGCGGCCAGCAGGCGGGTGGCGCACAGGAACGTCATCGAGTCGACGCCCATCACCTCCAGCGCGTCGATCTCGTCGGAGATCCGCATCGCGCCGAGCTCGGCCACGATCCCGGTGCCGACCTTGGCGGCCATCATGTAGCCGAAGGCGTACGGCACGACCTCGCGCAGGTCGCACCAGGCGGTGAACACGCCCGGCGTAGGCGGGCGCGCCGGGCGAGCGGTTGAAGTAGGCGCCCTCGATCCCGCACTGCAGGCCGATGATGAACACCAGGCTCCAGATGACGAGCGTCGAGCAGAGGATCAGGATCCCCGCCTGGCGCAGCGCCTCGCCGAAGAAGCGGAAGACGCGCAGGCCGTACACATCGCCCATGACATCGGCCGCAGAAGCGGACGATCTCGCCGGCGCCGTCGAGCCAGCCTTCGCGACGCCGTCGCCAGCCAGGGCTCGTGACTGCGCTCATCGGATCACCTGGATCTGCGGGTGGGTGGCCAGCAGCGTCTGGGTGAAGACGTAGTTGAACGCGAAGATCGCCGAGGAACGCGATGACGACGGCCTGGTTGACCGCGCGGCCCGACGCCCTCGGCGCCGCCGGAGGCGGTCATGCCCTTGTAACAGCAGACGATCGCGATGATCGCCCCGAACAGCGTGCACTTCAGCACCGAGCCCCAGAGGTCGGTGATCGAGGCGTTGGCGAAGAAGCGTCGCCCAGAACGGGCCCGAGCGGCTGCTCGTTGACGAGCGTCGCGAGGATGCCGCCGAAGATGCCGAACAGCAGCGCGTAGATGTCGAACAGGCCGGTGACGAGCATCAGCGCGAGGAAGCGGGGCACGACGAGGTTCTTGACCGGGTCGACGCCGAGCACCTGCAGCGCGTCGAGCTCCTCGCGGATCTTGCGCGCGCCGAGGTCGGCGGTGATCGCCGTGCCGGCGACCCCGGCGAGCACGATCGCGGTCACGAACGGTGCCGAACTCGCGGATCGACGGCGAGCACGAAGAAGCCGCCGAGCCGGTCGAGCGCGCCGAAGAGGACGAGGAAGTTCGCCGCCTGCAGGCCGGGCGCGCCGTAGCCGATCGCGACCGTCGAGATCAGCAGCGGGAACCAGCAGAGCTGCAGCGCGAAGAGGAACTGGCAGACGAACTCGCCCGCCGTACGGATAGGGCGGCTGACGGCGCAGACGATCGTCTTGCCGGTCAGGATCACCATGTCGCCGGCCTCTTCGAGCACGTTCTTGGCTGGCGTGAATGCGCGGTCGAAGGTGCTGTTGGCCATCGTCTCTCTCCTCCATGCCCGACGGTCGCTCGGGTGAGCGGCCGGGAATGACCTTCTACTGTACGACAGCGGCAGCATTTCCGCACCTTGCGCGGGCGACGTCTTTCATCCGGGCGCGGCGAAGTTGTTACGGCTATCCCCGAACCGCATGACATCTTTCCCCCGGTGGTACGCTCGGAGCGCATTGCGGGGGAGAGTCGCATTCACTTGTTGCGTCTTTGCGGCTCTTGTCGCAGTCGGATGTGGCGAGTCGGCGAACGGCCCAGGCGCCAACAAGGTGACCGGCGACGGCACCTACACGGTCGACATCCCGTCAGCCTCGTTCCCCGCGCTGCAGCGCCTCAACAGCAACTCGGAGATGAGGGTCGCGGTCCGCAACACCGGGGATCGCACGATCCCCAACGTCGCAATGAGCGTCTCGACCAACAACGAGGGAACGAGCGCGCCCGCATTCGCCAAGCGCGACCCCCAGCGCGGCCTCGCATCTCCCTACCAGCCGGTCTGGGTCGTCGACGTCGGCCCGATCAACGGCGACACGGCATTGGCCAACACGGCGACCCTCGGGCCGCTCGAGGCCGGCGCGACCAAGACATTCATCTGGCGGGTCCACCCGGTTCGCACCGGTGATTTCACCCTCCAATGGAAGGTCGCTGCTGCAACTCTAGGCGGCGAGGTCCAGTTCGCCTCGGGGAAGCCCGCCAAGGGTGAGTTCGCCGTGACGATCGACGGCCAGCCCGCACAGGCGACCGTCAAGCCCGACGGCCTCGTCAAGAAGTCCTACCCCAACTAGCCGGCCCCAAGCCCCGCAACGCAAAGCGGCGGCTCGCTGAGCGAGCCGCCGCCAGTGCTGCTGGACGAGCCGGTGGGAGGTGCGGAGACGACGGAACCCCCCGGAGCCGCCGCCTCCGCGTTTTGATACCGCCCCCCGGCGGGAGCCGGTCTAGGAGTCACCTCCAGGGTGTGCCTGGAGGATCTCCTCCCCGCCTCGCCGGTGCGGACCCGGTAGGCCGCTCGACCGGCATGACGAAGATCTTGCCGTCGCCGACATTGCCGGTGCGGGCGTGCCTGAGGATCGTGTCGACGACCGACTGCACGTCCGCATCCTCGACAACGCACTCGATCTTGATCTTGGGCCGCAGGTAGTTCGTCACCGCGGCACCGCGGTAGGTCTCGATGATTCCCTTCTGGCGGCCCGAGCCCTTGACCTCGCTGACCGAGAGGGACGGGAAGCCGGTCTCGAGCAGCTCCTCGCGGATCGGCTCGAATGCCTCGTGGCGGATGTAAGCGATGATCATCTTCATGACTGTTACCTCCGGGTCTGATAGCGGGACCGGTACCGACCCGCTCCAGACGGGAACCGCCCCGTAGCCCACCAGCTCCGGCGCCGGGATGAACTGCTCTGGGTAGCCGTACATGCCGTGCTCGCTGATGTCGAGGCCTGCGTTCTCCTCTCCGCGGAGACGCGCAGGCCCGTACGTCTTCTTGATCACCCAGAAGGTCGCGAACGAACTCGACGAACACGAACGCGAATACGACCACGACGCGACCGCCTGGACCCTGAGCTGGTCGAACGAGCTCGCTGTAGACGAGCCCGCCGCCGGGCCAACCGGCGTTGTACTCCGCGAGCTCGGGCACGGTGAAGAGGCCGAGGCGAGAGCGTTCCCCAGACTGCCGGCGAGGCCGTGCGCCGAGAGCACCCGACCGGGTCGTCGAGCTTGCTGGTCGATCGCGCAGGACGCCAGCGACGACGATCAGCCCGGCGACAGCGCCGATGATCGGCGCCGCCCACATGTCGACGTAGCCGGACGGCCGCGGTGATCGCCGACGAGCGCCGGCGATCGCGCCGTTGCCTGCCATGCCGATGTCGAAGGTGCCAGTCTTGCGGCCTCGGGCGAGCCAATCAGCAGGCGCGCGAGGACGCCGGCGGCGGCTGCGAGCAGGGTGATCACGATCGATCTCGCCGAAGCGGCCGTCGAATCGCCGTCAAGGTCGAGCCGCCGGTTGAAGCCGAACCAGCCGATCAAGAGGATGATCACGCCGAGGCCGAACAGCGGCATGTTGTGGCCGGGGATGGCCCGCGGCTTGCCGTCGGCGCCGTACTTGCCGCGCCTGGGCCCGAGCAGCAGCAGGGCCGCGAGGCGCGCCGACGCGCCGATCAGGTGGACACGGTCGAGCCGGCGAAGTCCTGCACGCCGGTCAGCCGAGGTCGAAGGCATTCCGACCGGAGGAAGCCGCCGCCGAAGACCCAGTGCGGCGACGACCGGGTAGATCAGGCCGGCGAAGACGATCGCGTAGAGGATGTAGACGCCGAACTTGATCCGCTCGAGCGTGGTTCCCCAGACGATCGCCAGCGAGACCGCGCAGAAGGAGAACTGGAAGAGGAACTTCGACGGAACGGACGCGCTGGAGAACGACATCGCGCCGAACGAGGTCTGGAACGCCTCGCCGAAACCGCCGCTCGGCACTCCACTGGCGAGGTCCGGCAGGTGGAAGAAGAAGCCTCCCGAGTTGCCGAAGTACTTGCCGTTGCCGAATGCGAGGGCGAACCCGCAGATCCACCACATGAAAGCGGCGATCGAGAAGTTCGTCAGGATCTTCGCGACGATCGTTCCCGCGTTCTTTCCGCGCGAGAAGCCGATCTCCAGCAGAGCGAAACCTGCCTGCATGAAGATCACGAGCGTGGCCGCGACAACGACCCACATCGTGTTGATCGACGACCCGATGTTGAACTCCGCCGGGACGGCGCTCTGATCGTGCGCGAGCGTCGGTGGCTTCGCGTAGGGGTTGTCATCGGCCAAGCCGAGAGCTGGGAATACAAGTGCTGCGCCGAGGGCCATGAGGACCATCGGCACGAACCTTCTTCGTGTACTCATCTGTCCTCCTTCAGAGGAGAGGGGTTTTCAGGGGCGCTGCTGCGGCGGAACTCTCGCTGTCCATGCGTCCAAAGTCATTGTCCGCGTGTATGAACTTCAGGCGCCCGGGTTCTCATGCGGGGCGGATCGCGCCCTCCCGCTCCGGCTCGCCCGGTCCGGCAGCGCGACCACGGGACGCGGGAAATGCCCTCTCGGTAGGGTTTTTCGCGGACCTTGCTACTTGGGGATGAACGACTCGCCGAGGGTTTGTCCAGCGGGATAGTGAGATCCAGTCGGCAGCGACTAACCTGCGCAACTTCATACCGCCATAGACCCGCTTCGGACCCCGGTCCGGACGGCCCAACCCAGGAGGAACCCCCGAAATGCCATCCCGTTCGATCAACGTCACCGCGGCCCAATGGTCCGCCGATGGAGCCGAGCTCGGCCGAATCGACCTGACCGCCCCCGGTGCAAACCCATTTCGGCGAGAACGTCTTCTCGCCGATCGTCCTCAAGCAGCGCCTGCCGAAGGCAGTCTACAAGCCGCTCATGCGCACGCTGGAGCACGGCGAGGCGCTCGACCCGTCGCTCGCCGACGCGGTCGCGGCCGCGATGAAGGACTGGGCGATGGAGAAGGGCGCGACCCACTACACGCACTGGTTCCAGCCGCTGACCGGCTCGACCGCCGAGAAGCACGACAGCTTCCTACGGCCCGGTCGGCGACGGCACGGCGATCGCCGAGTTCTCCGGCAAGGAGCTGATCCAGGGCGAGCCGGACGCGTCCAGCTTCCCGTCGGGCGGCCTGCGCGCGACCTTCGAGGCGCGCGGCTACACCGCCTGGGACCCGACCAGCCCGGCGTTCATCCTCGAGAACCCGAACGGCAACGCTGCTGTGCATCCCGACGGCGTTCGTCTCGTGGACCGGCGAGGCGCTGGACAACAAGACCCCGCTGCTGCGCTCGATGGAGGCGCTGTCGAGCGCTGCGGTCGGAGCGCTGCGAGCTGTTCGGCGCACGAGCGACGACCAAGCGCGTCGTTCACGACTGTCGGCCCGGAGCAGGAGTACTTCCTGATCGACGAGCAGTACTACTTCGCGCGGCCCGACCTGATCAACGCCGGCCGCACGCTGTTCGGCGCGAAGCCGCCCAAGGGCCAGGAGCTCGACGACCACTACTTCGGCGTCGATCCCGGAGCGCGTGCTCGGCCTTCATGATGGACACCGAGCGCGAGCTCGTCAAGCTCGGCATCCCGGTCAAGACCCGGCACAACGAGGTCGCGCCCGGCCAGTACGAGATCGCGCCGATCTTCGAGAGCGCCAACATCGCCGCCGACCACCAGCAGCTGCATGATGGAGATGCTGCAGAACGTCGCGCAGACGCACGGCCTGGTGTGCCTGCTCCACGAGAAGCCGTTCGCCGGCGTCAACGGCTCGGGCAAGCACAACAACTGGTCGATGGGCACCGACAGCGGCGAGAACCTGCTCGACCCCGGCGACACCCCGCACGACAACCTCCAGTTCCTGTTCTTCTGCGCGGCGGTGATCCAGGCCGTCAACAAGCACCAGGGCCTGCTGCGCGCGTCGGTCGCGTCGGCCGGGCAACGACCACCGCCTCGGCGCCAACGAGGCGCCGCCGGCGATCATCTCGATCTTCCTCGGCGAGCAGCTCGAGCGACGTGTTCGACCGCGATCGAGAAGGGCAAGACGACGAAGACGTCCAAGCGCCGGGTCGTTCCTCGAGCTCGGCGTCCGATACCCTGCCGCCGCTGCCGCTCGATCGGCGGCGACCGCAACCGCACCAGCCCGTTCGCCTTCACCGGCAACAAGTTCGAGTTCCGCGCGGTCGGCTCGAGCTCAGTCGGTGGCTTCGCCAACACGGTCCTGAACACGATCGTCGCCGAGGCGATCGACGACCTCGCAGCGAAGCTCAAGAAGGCGCAGAAGACGAAGCGCTCGCTCGAGGCGGCCCTGACGCCTGTGCTGAAGGCGGCGATCAAGGAGAACAACGCCGTTCTCTTCGGTGGCGACGGCTACAGCGACGAGTGGCACGCAGAGGCGGAGAAGCGAGGCCTCAAGAACCTGCGCACGACGCCGGATGCCCTGCCGGAGATGGTCGCTGCGTCAACGGTGAAGGCGTTCACGAAGTACAAGGTGCTCAACAAGCGCGAGCTCGAGAGCCGCTACGACGTCGCGACCGAGCAGTACGTGACGGCCTCAACATCGAGGGTGAGACGGCCGCCGCGATGGCGCGGACGATGATCCTCCCGGCCGCGGTCCGCCACCTGGCGGAGCTGAGGGCAGCCGAGGTGCCCGCACTGATCGACGAGACCGCCGGCCTCGTCGACGAGCTGGTCAAGGCGATCGGCGACGCTCGAGAAGGCCAACGAGGCCCACCCCGAGAGCGGAACCCTGCTCGCGCACGCCAAGTACATGCGCGACAAGGTGATCCCCGCGATGAACGCGACCCGCGAGGTCGCCGACAAGCTCGAGGGAATCGTCGCCGACGACCTCTGGCCGCTGCCCAAGTACCAGGAGATGCTGTTCATCAAGTAGAGATTCCCCCGCGCGAGCGGAGATCAGTTACCAATGTTGGAGCGGCGACCGCGATCGCGGGCCGCGTCTCCTCCAAGGATTGACGGGGCGGTCCGAAAGGGCCGCCCCGTTTGCGTTTCGGGGGATCAGTCGCCGGGGAGCTCAAGCGCGCCTCCGCGCCAGCTTCTGATGAACCTCGCGAGCCGGTCCATGGAACGCTCAACGCTCCGGTTGCTCTGATCCCTCAACGCGCACTCCCAGACGGTCGCGACCCGCCAGCCGTCGGCCCGCAAGACTCTGAGGTTGCGGGCATCGCGATCACGGTTGGCAGGCAATTGTTCAGCCAGACTGGCGCGTGCTCACAGGAACATTGGAGAGCCGACACTCGTGGAAGTGCCAGAAGCAGCCGTTCACGAACATGAGGTCCGATGCTGACGAGAGTCAGTCCGGCCGCCCGGGAAGTCTTTGCGGTGGAGCCGAACCTCGTAAGACGGCGTCGGTGAAGCTCACGACGAACGAGGAGCTCGATCCCCGTGTCTTTCGCGCGGACGCGCGACATGGTTGCGCTGCGAGCAGGGTCAGGCTGCGTAGAAGAGCCGCTGCGGGACATCCTTCGCCACGCTAGCGGCGCTGCTGCGCTGGATGCGCGCGATGGACGGCAGCATGTGCCGTGCGATTGCTTCCACTACCGGCGGAACGACAGCGTTGCCGAACTGCTTGTAAGCCTGGCTGTCAGAGACGGGGATCGCCCAGCCTGATTCACCGGACTGGTCAAACCCCATGAGACGCGCGCACTCACGTGGCGTGAGGCGGCGCGGCCGCCGTCGCGGCTGTCGGATCAGAATCTCCGAACCGTCCTTGTAGTAGCGGGCAGAGAGCGTCCGGGCGGTGTCTTCGGGACCAACCAGCCCGAAACCGAAACCGTTGCCAGCGCCTTGTGCTTGGCCGCGTATGCCTGCAGGTACTCCCAGAGCCGTGGAGTGATCGTGTAGCGGAGGGACACCGAGGCCTCCGGACCTTGGGTGAACGGGTCTTCCGCGACGCGAACCGTTCCGGATGAAGGATCGAGTGAAGCCGCGGAGGATTGGGGGTACGGACTTCAAACTTCGAAGTGGAACGCCGTGGGCTTACGGAATCGACGATGAAGACACGCTCGCGGTTGCGGAAAGCCTTGGATTGATGACGCGCGTATGGAGGCTGTAGCCAGGTCCTCCTCAAGAACCCGCTGGATGACTTCGAATGTACGGCTCTTGTCGTGGTTCGCAGGTTCTTGACGTTCTCCAGCAGGAACGCCGCAGGTCGCTTCTCATCGATGAGCCTCGCGACATCGAAGAACAGCGTTCCCTGGGTTTCGTCGCGAATCCGTGGCTGCGGCCGAGCGAGTTCTTCTTGGAGACGCCTGCAATTCGAACGGCTGACAAGGGAAGCCGGCTACAAGAGGTCGTGATCAGGAACTTCACCGGACCAGACATGCCTGATGTCACCGGCGATTTGCTCATTGCCGAAGTTGGCCCGGTAGGTCGTCTGGGCCTTGGCGTCCACTCACTGGTGAACACGCATCGGCCCCCCACGGCCTCGAGGCCTGCCGCATCCGCCGATCCGGCGAAAAGGTCTATGAACCTGAATGAACCACGCAAGGATCCTGCAACCGGGCCGGACGGACCGTAGATTCCGGCAGCTCGATCCGTCGAAGCCGCGTATGCAGTCACACCAACATATGTGTTAGTTTCGCCGCGGACTGAAATGGGGATGTGGTGACTGAACTGAATTGGATATTCGAGCCGGAACCTGCTACGGAGGCAGGCGAGGCGGACTCGCGCGTGGAGGTATTTCAGTCGGATCGAAACCCTGATCCGCGAGAGCCTGCAGAACAGCGTGATCAAAGACTCAAAGACAACGGTGACGGCTGCGCGACTGTGCGCTTCACACTGCGCGAGATCAGCGGCGACAACCTCCACGACTTTCTCGAGAGGGTCCAGTGGGAAACCCTGCGCCAGCACGTCGACGGCTCAGCCCTCCCTGAGTACACGGAGATAGGGCCAAGCTCCGCAAGGGGTTGGAGCGCCTCAACAACGACGACTCGCTCATCCTGATGCTCCTCGAGGACTCCGCACCACGGTCTGAACGTCGACGAGATCGGCCGGGGCAAGGGCAACTTCGACAACCTGGTCCGATCGGAGATGATCAACGACCCGATCGCACGACTAGGGCGGCAGCAACGGCTTGGGCAAGTCCGTTATGGACTTCTACGAGATATCGACGGTGATCTTCGCCTCAGTGGGCTCGGACAACTGGAGCCTATAACGGGCGTGCGACGCCCGCCACACGCCCAGGGAACCGAGCGGTGGGGCTTCTTCGGGATTCTCGACGCGAACGCGCAGAACAACAGAAGACTCGCGCAGTCTCGCTCCGCGGCGCAGAGGCGATGGCTCAAGCGACGAGCTTGGGCTTCCGTCGCCGGGAGGACGAGACCGGGACCTCAATCATGATCTCGGCTTTGACGATCTTCTGAGGAGGATGAGCCGGGGATCATCGAGACCTGCGAACGACTTGTCGAGGAAACGGTCCGCTGGTATTGGCCGGCGCTGCTTGGGGGCACGCTCAACGTCGAGGTGGTTGGCGAGATCGACGGTGAGGTGGTCTTCAGGGAGAGGCCCCCGGTGCTCGCGAGCGAGATGCCGGAGGATGGCGATTTGTTGAGGCTTATCGCGAGACACGGTCACCACGCTCGCGACGCTCGCGCCAACGAGGCGGAAGCGGGCGAGACCGTCAGAAGGGCGATTGACTCGCGACCCCGCACGCCTTGATGGAAGCACTCCGAAAGACTACGACTGGGACAATGGTGACACGGCTATCGGCGACAACGGGAGCCGGGCGACGAGCAAGCCGGCGACCGCCGAGGCCGAGCTGCTTGCTTGCGGGTGGGGATGGTCGTGGAATACAGGCAGAGCAAGGGCGACTTCGACGGGCACGCGGTGCTCTTGGTAGGCAAGGCAAAAGACGAATTCAGCGAGAAGGACGAGGCAGCCGATCAGTTCGTCAGGGCTTGCGAGCCACGGCACACGACGCTCGGGACAGCTCCGCCAACGGAAAGAAGGACTATGCGTCGGCAAGGGAACCGCGTCACAGCCCGAAGCGCTCTGGTCCATCTGTTCGGTCAGCTGACCGACGCCTGACAGTCGAGGACAAGACCCCAGCCGACGGTGGCACCGAGGGACCGCAGGAGCTGCGGGAGCGGTTCCGCTCGGTGGCCGTGACAAGACTGACGAGCCGAAGCGTCGCGAGCGAAGCGACCGCGAAGCAGGCGACTCCCATCTTGCTGTTCAAGAAGGTCCCCAGAAGAGGCGGAGAAGGGGAAGAGTCGCAGAGGAGGGGAACGGCTGAACGCCCAATGATGTGAGGTTTTTCAAGTCTCACGTCGATTGCTCATGGACGCGCGCTTCAGAAACGAGTTCATCGTCACGGCCCCTCGAACCACGCAGAGCGTCGAGTTCCGCATTCGCTCGGTTGAGGACCGGTCCGGGACCAAACCGCGCGAGGTATGGTCATCGGTCGAGGCCAAGGCGGAGGAGGCTTCATGAGCAAGGTCGAGGTTCCCTCATTCCGGTTCGGGGCCAATGATCTCGCCCTGACGGTCGCGGCGGCGAGTCCGCCAGAGCTCCACGAGAAGGGCAACGGCGAATTCGACGGAGAGACTGGGGCGGATCAGGGTCGCGGAACTGGTCTCACGTCATGGGGCTGGGGTTGATCACGCTGCCACGAGGAACTGGTGCACGCCGATCCACTGTGACGCCGAGGCCGGCGACCTCGCCAAACGCATTCGAGTTCTTGATCCTCGACCTTTCTGAAGAGTCCGAACTACTCGACTTGACTTGGATCCGAAACCGCAGGAATCCGAACATCCCTGTTGCCGAAACGCTGGAGCCGGCACCTGCGAGCCACATGGGACGACGTGGCTACGAAATGGCGAGAGCCGTCAGGTATGGACCAGGTACGCCGGCGCGTGCCGGGAACTACCTCAACATCGAGTACCAGAGCTCAGCCAAGCTGGCTGGGACAGAAACGAACGCAGACCTCAAGAGGATTCCAAACCAGCATGTACCACTGGACGCCGGGTTCGGTCGAGGCGGCGCCTCTCCTGTAACGCCGACGTGGAGAACATCCAGGCGATCCTCAACTCTCCGCCCGCCAACCGCGGACGCGACAAGAAGATCTACCAGTACTACGACGGCAAGAAGCACGGTCAGTTCGAGGCAGCTTGCCCAAGTGGGACTCGTGGCCGAGCGTGTCGTGACGCCCTCGCGGCTCCTTCTGCCGGGTGGGCTGGACCAGGCGGCGCCAGGTAGGCGCAGACGTGATGGCGGGCTCAACTTCGACGAACGAACTGGACATTGGCGACGGGTTCGCAAGCTGCTGACCGAACCAAAGCCAACCAGCTACCGACGCCGGGTTCGGTCGAGGCGGCGCTCCTGAAGAAGATTACCAGGACCACGATGGCAAGAAGCACCAGTTCGAGGCGCTTGCCCGGCCGAGCGCGGCTCCTATTGCCGGGTGGGCTACCAGGGCCAGCGCTGATGGCGGGATACTTCGTCGGACGACTGGAACATCGGCGACGGGTTCGAAGGCGGGAAGGCGAAGCTGATCGTGCTGGGACAAGACGAAGTGCGAGAAGTCCCCGCGAAACCCGAGGAAGGAAACTCGGCAACATCGCCCGCACGGTCGCTCGTCTGCGGCGCGGCTGAGATCCTCGAGGGCGTCTATGACCTCGCACGAGCAGCGGTATTCAGCCCCAGCTCTACGTCGAGGTGATCGAGCACCGAATCGGACTGAACCCGTGATCGCAAAGGCCTGCGTCGAGGTCCTTGCCGATGCAGACGAGGATGTTGTCAAGCGTTCAATGCGGAGACTCCAGCAGCGCGCCAAGACCACTCGACTGGAAGTTCTGCCCGAGGCCGTCTTGAGGGACCTCCTCGGGCTCCACGGCGCGGCCATGCTGCCCATTCTCGTCGACCAGCGGTCCCAACGCCCCCATTACGCGCGCCCGTCGTGGGCCAGCTTGCGCCGCGGATCATGGGTCACTCCCCCTGTTGAAGTCCGCCACCGTCACGGATGAATGCAGCGGTCCGGATGGATCAAGCCCCCTTCATCGACAGAGGCGAACTCGAGCTTGATCGCGCGCGTTGGATTCTCCGCCAGTCTTGCATCAGTGGATCTGGCGACGCTGGATTTGTGCCGGACAGATCTTCAGAGCGAAGTCCGCAAGATCGCGGATAACCTTCAACTGAAAGGGGAACTCAAGCGTGGCCTCAACTCGGTCGCATTTGGATGCGTCCTGAGGGCGCGCGCCGATACGACTACAACATTGTCAAGGACTGCGCCAAGCAGTGCTCATTCTCTCGAGGATCAAGCGACGCGCTGAGTTGTATTCGGGGTTCCTCGCCTCTGTAGTACCCAGCTTTCCTCCACGCGAGTGAAGGATCACACACACCTTCCGAGTGAGCTCGACCTCGAGATCCGCATCGTACTCGGTGAGCATCTCTAACCCTCACCCTGAAGCACTCCTTCCGTCGCCGACAACAAGGACCGGGCTCTGCAGGTAGTGCGATCCGCAGCAACACGGTCCGACGCACGAAGCAGTTGATCACCCTCGACAAAGTCAGCAACGGGAGCCTGACACCCCGAGGTACCAACCTGGCGTGATGTACGTGGGCACCGGACCAGAGGGGGCGTGGTCGATGGTCAGTTCAAACCGGGCGCGCAGCAAGCATGAACCAATCGTCAGCGCGGCCAACACTTACGGGAGCGCCAGCGAAGCGAAGCCGCCGCTTCGGCACCTCGACAGGGCTCCACAGGTCGTGTCGGCAACTCTCTTGGTCAGCGCAAGCTTGGAGGCCTCATATACCTTCCGCTTCTCTGCAAACTCGGCGTTACCCGCGGCTGTGTTCTCGCTGGCCAGAAGCAGCACAAGGTTGCCAACCCGGTTGAGGTAGCTACTGCGCTCGGACTCCGGGAAACCCTTCCATTGTCCCTGTTTTGGGGTCTTCGGAAGGACATGTTCGAGGTTGACCTCGCCGGCGTCGCTGTTGACCATCAGCTCGTTGCGAGCCTCGGTGATACTCGAGCGCGGAGAGCATGTACCTCGCCACTCGAGGCTTGGATGCTGAAACTTGGTAGCTCTCGAATCTGTCGGGAAGCTGGGATAGCTGCCGGAATGTTTTTCGCCAGAGGTCCACTCGATGCTCGTTGAGCGGAAACCTTGATCTGGTCCCTCTGCTGATGAGATCGCAGAGCAGTACGGCCCACCCAATGAGCCGCTCCCAGCGATCCCGAGGACCTCTCCACTCCGCTAGAGGGCAGGGCAGACAGTGGCCGCGCGCCATCTAGGTTGAAGGCGATGGCGGATCCGCTCTCACCAGCCCAACGAGCCGAACTGATGGGCAAGGTGCGAAGCGATCAACACCGAACGGCCCGTGTGAACGGCTTGAGACTTTCCGAGCAAGGCCGGACTTCGAGCGATCGAACGCACGTCGGCTACCGGCTACAACCCTTCCGTGTAATCCATGACCGCTTCGAAGCTGCTCAGCCCTTCCAGATGTTTGCGTAGAGAAACCGTTTCGTCGTGCGGCCATGCACCGATGACCAGAGGTGCTTCAAGAAACGCGTGCGCTGCAACATCGGTGCCCGAGGGCTTCCATGCCGGTACCCCAAGCCTTCTCCACGCTTCCAAGCCCGGAGGTCGACTTGTAGCTGCCATCGAAAAAGGAAGTTCTTGAGAAGCTCCGCGAGAGTGAGATCCGCCCCGCGGTCGTTGAGCGTCCGAAGATCATGTAGGCATTGGCCTCGGAGGAGGTCACGAGCTCGAGCACCGCAGGTCTGCTTCGCGTAGCGAAAGAGGATTACGAGCGCCTTTGCTTGCGCTTCCTTCAGCGATCGACGCCGTGCGCTACAGCGGCTAGACCCACGACGAAGCCGTCAGCGGACGAAAGCCGAACGGAGCCCTGATCGCATCGCCTGGATCGGACTCAAACGGCGCCCCGGCAGAGCGAGGATGGACTCCGACAGGTCGGCGGTTCGCTGGAGCTCAGCCGCTAAGCTCGCCCTCTTCGTTGACCGTCTGGCACGGTCACCCCGACTACTACCACGGGCAATCCGGCGAGTTCTGGGACCGGAACGCGAGATTGCTGTTGCAAGCAGGGTAATGGTGGTCAGGCGCTGCTGTCCGTCGATCACTTGGTATTCAAGTGGCTCATCTGTGTCTTGGTTGGAGGGTCAGAACGATGCTCCCACATGAAATAGTCACGCTCGGGTTCGGCGCTATCACTCGCCCCTGACAACGCGCGCATGAGAGATCGACCCAGAGTGCTTCAACATGACTGTGCTCCAAGCAAAGTGCTGATCGCTCGGAACCAAGAGGGCGGAGACAGGGAGGTCAACACCTCCCTCGTGGGCGATGGTTGGACGCCGACAGTCGCCTTGAGTGATAACGTAGCTTCATCAGGCGAGGAGCGTACGCGCATCGGCTCCCAGCTGGCGAGGCAACCTGGCCTGCAGGTGAGGACGCCAGACCCGTACTGAGGTACTGGGACTTCGAGATTGCGCGAGACGCAGATGCTTGCGCCCGCGAAGTTGCTCGGACACTGCGCCAACTTCGCAACAAATCAGCCCATCGGGGGACGAGCGTCCGCTGGCGGCCCTAGCTTTGGCGACGTGCCCCGTTCAAGACCACTTCGCCTGATCGACGTCTTCGCAGGCTGCGGGGGTATGACGCTCGGATTCGAGCGCACTGGCCTCTTCAAGTCGATATTCGCAGTCGAGTTCGACGAGGACGCGGCAGCCACCTACCGGGCGAACTTCGGGGATCACTGCGCGGCTATCCCCATCGAGGAGGTCGTCGAGTTCCCGAAGGCGGACGTTCTGATCGGCGGCCCGCCCTGCCAGGGCTTCTCCCCTCTCGAACATGGCCGGCGTCGGCCTTGAAAGGCGCAGCCTCTGGCGGGAATACCTGCGCGCGCTGGACGAATCCGAGGCGAGCGCGTTCATCATGGAGAACGTCCCGCAGCTTCTCAATTCAGCCGAGTACGCGGACTTTGTCGAGCTGGCTGAGGAGCGCGGCTTCATCGTCGAAGGGCGCATCCTCAATGCGGCCGATTTCGGGGTCCCGCAGCGCCGCAAGCGGGCGATCGTGATCGGGGCGAAAGGCCTTACCCCGATCTGGCCTGAACAGACGCACTTCCCGCCCGAGACCACCCCACTCAGAGGCGGAAGCCCCTGGGCCACATTCCGCGACGCGACAAAGGGGCTCCCGCTCAAGCCGAACGGAAAGAACTGGCACAACCCCCGCAACCCCCAGCCGATCAGCCTTGAGCGTTACCGGACCATTCCCGGCGAGGGCGAGGGCAGGTTCGACCTCGCGGCGCGGAGACCGGACATCACGCCCGCTTGCTGGCTACGCAAGAAGTCAGGCTCGACCGACGTCTTCGGCCGCCTCTGGTGGGATCGGCCCGCGTACACCATCAGAACGGAGTTCTTCAAGCCGGAGAAGGGTCGCTACCTGCACCCGCAAGCGCACAGGCCGATCACCGTCCGCGAGGCTGCTCGCCTGATGTCGTTCCCCGACGAGTTCGTCCTCCCGGAGGATCAATCGATGACCTCGATCGCCAAGCAGATCGGGAACGCCGTACCTCCGCTCCTTGCCCGGAGCATCGCCGAAGCCGTCGCCGCAACGCTGAAGCAGGCAAAGCCTGCAGCCGCGCAAGCCGCAGCGGCCTAGGCCCCGTCTTCGCCTCGCCTCCGCTCGCGCTTGTCGCGCTGGAGCTTCTCGGTCTCGCGGAGATGGCACCGATGGCAAAGCGTCACGAGGTTGTCGGGGCGATTCAGCTCGGCGGCTGGAAGTTCAGCCAACTCGTCGGCAACTGCGACCCGATGATGCACCTCAAGGTAAAAGCGTGAATCTCCCGACGCCTCAGCCTTGCTCCGGTCGACTCCACAGCTCTGGCAGGCGTAGCCGTCACGCTCGAAGATGTCGTGCCTCAGGCCCTCGGGGTAGAGACGCTGCGAAGGGTCGCGCCGGTCGGCCGGGTCGGCCGAGACAAGCCGATACTCAGAAGGCCCGAGCTCGACCTCATCGACGTGCGAGTTGATCGGCCAGCCGTGTTCGTCACGGAGCTCGCGAACTCGTCTGGAGCCCTCCTTGATGCGGGCGACGTAATCGAGCTGCTCACGCGTGACGACTAGCCCGACGTTCTCCTCGAGGAAAGCCGCGATTCGCTCCCTCGCGCTCCCCTCTTGGCGGCGGATCCGGTTCGCGGACTTCCAAGCCTCCGCTGACTCCGTATCCGGCTCAAGCGACTCGAGCAGATACGTGCTTCGGCCGAGCTCGCGGATGCTGTAGCCCTCCTCCACCCGAAGCTCTCTCACGCGCCGCGCCCACTCGCCGATACCGCTGACGGCTGCCAGCTCCTCGCCGGACACGGGCTGCTCAACATGCTCCTTGAGGTACGCGAGAATCTTCGCCCTTGCTCCATCCCCCTTGCCGGCTCGTGGTCTGGGCCCGAACAGCTGGCGCTGCACACGCGACAAATCGGCAACGGCACGATCGATCTCGGCCCGTTCGAAGCCCGCGTTGCCACTCTCGGAACTCACCGCCCATCGGTTCAGGCGCTCAGCGAGGTCGCGCAGGGTCTCGAACGGACGTTCCTCCTCCATCACCTAAACCCTAGGGCGTCAGGAGCGTCGTTCGCCCCCACCCCCACAACCTTCACACCACCGTGTCAAGGTTCCGCCCTCCCTTGCTAGGCTCGCTGGAATGCGCGATTTCCTCAAGACGGTCAATGAAAAGGTCGTCGTCTTCGACGGCGGCATGGGTGCGACGCTGGAGATGTTCGACCTCACCGAGGCCGACTACGGCGGGCTCGCCGGGCAAGTGCCACGAGGCGCTGATCCTCCACCGCCCCGACGTGATCGAGGGCGTGCACCGCTCGATGGTCGAGGCCGGCGCGATGGTCGTCGAGACCGACACCTTCCAGGCCTCCCGCATCAAGCTCGACGAATGGGGCCTCGGCGAGCACACGCTCGAGATCAACCGTCGCGCAGGCGAGATCGCCCGCAAGGCCGTCGGTGAGGACCTCTTCGTCGCGGGCTCGATCGGCCCGACCGGCTACCTCCCCGCCTCCGACGACCCGACCCTCGGCGGCATCAGCTTCCGCGAGCTCCAAGTCGTCTTCGAGGAGCAGGCCCGCGGCCTGATCGAAGGCGGGGTCGACCTGATCATCATCGAGACCGCCCAGGACATCCTCGAGGTCAAGGCCGCCGATCTTCGGCGCCCGCGAAGCCTTCGAGAACACCGGCACGCACCCTGCCGATGATGATCTCCGTCTCGCTGCTGCCCAACGGCGGCAAGATGCTGCTCGGCACCGACATCCGCGCGGTGCTGACGACGCTCGAGCCACCTCGACGGTCGACGTGATCGGCCTCAACTGCTCGACCGGCCCCGAGGACATGCGCGACGCGATCCGCTTCCTCGGCGAGCACTGCGCCGGTGCCCGTCGCGTGCATCCCCAACGCCGGCCTGCCGCTGCAGGGCCCCGACGGCGAGACGATCTTCCCCGAGGAGCCCGAGCCGCTGGCCGAGTCGCTGCGCGAGTTCGTCGAGCGCTACGGCGTCGGCATCGTCGGCGGCTGCTGCGGCACGACGCCCGCGCACATCGCGCGCGATCAGCAAGGCCGTCGGCCGACCTCAAGGCGCCGCGTCCGCGCCCGACCACCCAGCCGCGCAGTTCGTCAGCTCGATGATCACCGCGAGCCCGCTCGTGCAGGACCCGGCGCCCGACCCTGGTCGGCGAGCGCGTCAACTCGCAGGGCTCGCGCAAGGCCAAGGAGCTGCTGCTCGCGGACGACTACGACGGGATCGTGCAGATCGCCGAGGACCAGGTCGAAGGCGGCGCGCACGTGCTCGACGTCTGCGTCGCGCTGACCGAGCGCCCGGACGAGGCCGAGCAGATGCGCGCAGGTCGTCAAGCGCATCTCGCTCACCCAGCCCGCCCCGATCCAGATCGACTCGACCGAGCCGGACGTGATCGAAGCGCGCGCTCGAGCAGATCCCCGGCCGGGCGATCGTCAACTCGGTCAACCTCGAGGCCGGCCGCGACAAGCTCGACCGCGTCGTGCCGCTCGTCGCAAGCGCCACGGCGCCGCGCGTGATCGCGCTGACGATCGACGAGGTCGGGATGGCCAAGACCGCCGAGCGCAAGCTCGAGGTCGCCAGGCGCATCCACGACATCTGCTGCGGCGAGCACGGCCTCGCGCCCGGAGCGCTGATCTTCGACGCCCTCACCTTCACGCTCACGACCGGCGACGACGAGTGGAAGCCCTCCGCCGTCGAGACGATCGACGGCATCCGCGCGATCAAGGCGAGACTGCCCGGCGTGAAGACCTCGCTCGGCGTCTCCAACGTCTAGCTTCGGGGTCGGCGAGCCGGCCCGCGCGGTGCTCAACTCGGTCTTCCTGCACCACTGCGTCGAGGCCGGCCTCGACCTGGCGATGGTCAACCCGAACCACATCACGCCCTACGCCGAGATCACGCGACGAGGAGCGCGAGCTCGCGGACGACCTCGTCTTCAACCGCCGCGAGGACGCGCTCGAGCAGCTTCATCGAGCACTTCGAGTCGCAAGGGCGAGGAGGAGGCCGAGGAGCGCAGCCGACCCGACCGAGGGCATGGACGCCCGAGGAGGCGCTGCACTTCCACATCCTGCGCCGCAAGCAAGGACGGGCGTCGAGGAGTGGATCGACCGCAGGCGGTCGAGAAGATCGGCGCGGTCCCGACCCTCAACGAGCGTGCTGCTGCCCGCGATGAAGGAGGTCGGCGACAAGTTCGGCGCCGGCGAGCTGATCCTGCCGTTCGTGCTGCAGTCGGCCGAGGTGATGAAGAAGGCCGTCGCGCAGGCTCGAGAACTACCTCGACCGGATCGAGGGCTACACGAAGGGCACGGTCGTGCTCGCGACCGTCTTCGGCGACGTGCACGACATCGGCAAGTCGCTCGTCAACACGATCCTCACCAACAACGGCTACACGGTCGTCGACCTCGGCAAGCAGGTGCCGATCCAGACGATCCTCGACGCCGCCAAGGAGCACGACGCGACCGCGATCGGCCTCTCCGCGCTGCTCGTCTCGACCTCCAAGCAGATGCCCGCCTGCGTCGCAGGAGCTGCACGCCAGGGCCTCGACTACCCGGTGCTGATCGGCGGCGCGGCGATCAACCGCGACTTCGGCCGCCGCGCGCTCTACCCGTACGGCAAGGAGTCCGACGAGATCTACGAGCCGGGCGTCTTCTACTGCAAGGACGCCTTCGAGGGCCTCGCGGTGATGGACCAGCTCGTCGACGAGGACGCGCGAAGCCCGCCCTGCTCCAGGACATGCGCGAGCAGCGCTGAGACCTTCCGCAACAAGGCCGAAGTGGTCGACGACGGCCCGCCCGTCACCGATGACTCGGTGCGCTCGGCGCGTCGCACCGACAACCCCGATCCCCGAACCGCCGTTCTGGGGCGTGCAGGAGATCGCGCCGTCGACTCGACGAGCTCTACCCCCACCTCGACACGCCACGTGCTCTTCAAGCTGCACTGGGGCGGCCGGGGCATGAAGGGCGACGCGTGGACCGAGCTGGTCGCAAGGCGACTTCCAGCCGCGCCTTGAGCGCATGTGGGCGCGAGCAGGACTACCGCAGCCGCAGGGCGTGCTGGGCTACTTCCCCTGCTACTCGCGAGGGCAACGAGATCGTCGTGCTCGACCCGCGAGGACCGCGAGACCGAGCTCGAACGGCTCGTCTTCCCGCGCCAGCCGCGCCACGACCGCATCTGCCTCGCCGACTTCTACCGCCCGAAGGACTCCGGGCTCGAGCTGGACGTCGTCGCGCTGCAGGCAGTGACCGTCGGCGACGCAGGTGACCGAACTGATGGCCAAGCTGGAGGCCGACGGCGAGTTCGCCGAGCAGCTGTTCGTCCACGGCCTCGGCGTGCAGACCGCCGAGGGCACTGGCCGAGTGGCTGCACTCGAGGGTGCGCAGCGACCTCGCGATCGACGCCGGCCAGGGCCGCCGCTACTCATGGGGCTACCCGGCCGTGCCCGAGCAGTCCGAGCACGAGAAGGTCTTCCGCCTGCTCGGTGCCGAGCGGATCGGCCTCACGCTGAGCGAGGCTGGGCGGTCGAGCCCGAGCAGTCCACGGTCGCGATCATCGCCCACCACCCTCAGGCCGTCTACTTCGGCATGAAGAGCGGGTTCATCCCCGACGAGCCCAAGCCCGACGAAGTGATCGCCCTGAGCGAACGCGGCGGGTTGATCCCGGATTCCGATCCGGAGATGGTCGTCGAGGGCGAAGGCGAGGCCAAGGCCGAGCCGGCCGGCGCAGCCTGATCAGCCAACCGGAGCTGAGCTCTACGAATCGCGCGCCGGCAGGCTCACCGGCTGGGCGTGCATCGTTCGGGCTCGCACTTCGCGCCACGTGATGCCCTCGCCGAGCAGGGCCGGGAGACCCATGATCAACGCGGTCGCCAGCTCGACTGCCTGGAGGACGATGCCGTAGCCCAAGGCCGCCGAGGCGGACACCCCGTAGCCGGCGGTCAGCACTGCGACACACGCAGCCTGGAAGACCCCGATGTTGGCCGGCGTGATCGGCACCGCAGCAGTTACGTTCACTGCGAACAGGACTGCCGCGGCGGCACCGAGGCCAGCCTTGGCATCGAGGCCCATCGCGGCGAACAGGACCCAGCAGGAGAGCCACTGCAGGACCCACGCCGAGGTCTGCGCCAGTGCCGCAATGACCGACAGCTTGCGGTGGCGGAACACCTTCAGGCCCCGGCGGACCTCGGCCGCGACGAACCGCGCCCGGGCGCTGAGCTGAGCGACCCGCTCAGACCGGGCAGCCGAGCCGCGTGCCAGTACGACCGGCGCGACAAGCACGAGCCCGACCACGGTCAACGGCACGATCGCGACCCAGAGCAGTGCGCTGTCGTGCCCATTGAAGATCGGCACCGAGTTGAACATCACGACGCCGAGCCCCGCGAGGGCAACGAGGTTGAGGATCGTCTGAGAGACGATCGTGCCCAGCACCGCAGGGAATGCCTCGCGAGGGTCGCCAGCGCGGCGCGAGATCACCATCGCCCTCGCAGGCTCGCCGAGCCGGGCAGGCAAAGTCGCGGACATAAGGACCCCGATGCAGGTTGCCCGCAGCACCTGAACGAACCCGACCGGGGACTCCGGCATCGCGGCCTTGAGGATCGCGTCCCACGCGACGGCCCTGACCGCCATCGAGGCGCACATGATCGCGAGAGCCGCCACGACGAGCGATGGCTTCGACCCGAGCAGCGCCGAGGCGATCCGGTCGAGGCCGATCCGGTCGAGCGCCAAGGCCGACGCGACCACTGCGCCGAGGCCTGCGACCCCGACCGCCCCGCGGCGCAGCCGGTCCCGGATCCGCTGACGGCGGCGCTGCGGGGTGTCGTCGGGCGGCGGGACCCGCTTCGGCCTGACGTTCTCACCGAGATCCGACGGGATCGAACCGAGCCGAACCTTGGCCCGCTCGAGAGCTCCGCTCGGCTCGGGCGCCTCGAGCGCCCTGCCGTAGACCTCGACGACCTCATCGGCGACGTTGGTCCACGAGAACCGCTGCGCACTGCGCCAGGCACCGTCGCCGAGGGTCTCGAGCCGACCGTGGGCATCACCGAGGTCGCGCAGCGCCAGCGCCAACTCGACGGGGTCGCCGGGCGGCACGAGCAGCCGGTCGGCCCATTGCGTCGCGACGTCGCGGTAGCCGGCGATGTCGGAGGCGACGACCGGGCGTGCCGGCGGCGAACGCCTCGGTGAGGACCATCCCGAAACTCTCGCCGCCAGCGACGGCGCGCACAGCACGTCGGCCCGAGCCAGCTCGTCGAGCTTGCGTCTGTCGTCGACCTTCCCGAGCGCCCTGCACGCCGGCCCGGTCGTCGAGCAGCGGCTGCGGCGTCGTCGCGGCCGACGCCGACGAGCGTCAGCTCGCCGGGAGGTGCTCGCGCAGTGCCTCGAACGCCCGCAGCAGCACCGGCAGGCCCTTGCGCTCGACCGCCTGCCCGATGAACAGGACCCGCAGGGTCCCGTCGGTCGACTTCGCCTTCAGCGGGCGATCGGCGGGGCCTCCAGTGCCGTTGGGGATGATCGTGTAGCGGCCGCCGTAGAAGCGCCGCGCCGTCCACGCGGCGGCCTCGGAGACGGCGATCCGCCGTGCAGGTGGTTAGCCGCCGCCGCCCGCCGAGCGTGCCTGCGCGATCCCGTTGGTGAACGAGTTCTCGGCGTAGGTGTGAAAGGTGCCGACGAGCGGCACTTGCCCGGCGCGGCATCAGCGCATCCCAACCGAGCGTCGGCACGACCGGCTCGTGGATGTGCACGCACGTCGTAGCCGCCGTCGCGCAGCTCGCGGCGCAGGCTCGAACACCGCCGTGACGGGGTGATCGTCAGGTTCGAGACGGCGCCGTTGGCGGGATGCCGACCGTGCGCCGAGCGGGATAAGCCCTCGGGCAAGGCGACGCCGCTGCGGGCGCGCGCCGCGGTGCAGGCCGCCGCGAGAGCGCGCCGGGCGGGTCGAACGGCGCGAGGACGCGCACGTCGTGTCCGGCCGCGGTCGAGCTCGCCTCGCGCAGCGCCTCGATGTGCCGCGTCACTCCACCCGGGTAGGTCCACGAGTACGGCGAAACCAGACGCGATCCGCACCTCGCAATCGTATCCCCGCGGACCACCGGAGCCTGCTCGGCCGGGATTGCGGTGCCCGGGCGCACCGGGCGTCGGAGCGCTCCGACCGGTGCGATGATGGGCGCGATGCCCGGCGCCACTTCGTCAAGTACACGTTCCTGAAGCTCGACCCGGCGTGGCGGCGGCTGGACGGCCGAGAGCCGACGCGAGGACAAGCGCGAGTTCATCGCCGCGTGCGAGGACTTCGCCGACGGCCACCTGCTGCGGTCGTTCTCGCTGGTCGGGCACGCGCGGCGACGCTGACGATGCTGCTGGTCCTCGGAGGCCGAGAACCTCGACCGCATCCACGAGTTCCATGTCGTGCTGGCGCAGAGCGGGCTGATGCAGTGGGCGCAGATCCCGTACTCGTTCCTGGGCATGCGCAAGGAGCTCGGAGTACTCCGACGAGGCGCGCCTCGGTTCCGCGCGGCGTTCCGCGGCAAGTACCTGTTCGTCTACCCGTTCGTCAAGACCCGCGAGTGGTACGCGCTGGACGCCAAGGAGCGCTGGCGGATCATGCAGGGCCACATCGAGGTCGGCCGCGAGTACCCGAGCGTGGACAACCACACGACCTACTCGTTCGGCCTCGACGACCAGGAGTTCGTGGTCGCGTTCGACACCGACGACGCGGCGACGTTCCTCGACCTCGTGCAGCGGCTGCGCACGACCGAGGCCTCGCGCTACACGCTGCGCGACACGCCGACCTTCACCTGTGTGGCCGGATCGCTGGAGAAGGTCCTTGGCTCACTCGACGGCGAAGTGGCCGTCGAGGCCCCGCGGGCCTGAACGCCCGGCTGCGGTCAAACAGGCGAGCAGGAAGGCTCTTCGTCCGCGACGCGGAACGACGAACCGCAACCACAGGCGGCAACGACATTGGGGTTCTCGACCTTGAAGCCGGCCCCCATCATCTCCTCGACGAAGTCGATCACCGAGCCCTTGACGTAGGGCAGGCTCTCTCCGTCGACCAGGAGCGTGATCCCGTCGGCGTCGACGACCTCGTCGCCTTCGCGCCGCTCGTCGAAAGCCAGGATGTACTGGAAGCCTGAGCAGCCTCCGCCCTTGACCCCGACCCTGAGCCCGTCCACGCTGCCATTCTGCTGCTGCTGGTCGAGGAACTCGCGGATCTTGTCCGCGCCCTTGTCGGTGACGGTGATCATCTTCGGTAAGTGTAGCGTCGCCCGGAGCGCACAAGGGCGGATCGGTGAGAGCCCTCCCGGGCCGCTACCCTCGGACTCGCAATGCAGATGGAAGGCCTTCCAGTCCACAACGATCCGACCCCCGGCGAACTGACCGAGAGGATCGAAGCCGCGATCCCCGGGGCGACGGTGCTCGAAGCCGACGGTGACGGGCACCACTTCAGGGTCAAGGTCGTGGCGTCCGCTTTCGAAGGCCTCTCGCTGATCGAACGCCACCGCACGATCAACGAAGTTTTCGCCGGCGAGCTCGGCGGTCGAATCCACGCGCTCTCGATGAGCTGCCTGACACCAGAGGAGAACCAGTGACCGAGAACGTCGAGAACCCGCTCCGCGAAGCGCTCGAGGGAGCGATTGCCGAGAACGAAGTCATCCTCTTCATGAAGGGCACGCCGGAGCAGCCGATGTGTGGCTTCTCCGCCCGCACGGTCGCCATCCTGCAGTCCCACGAGGCCCCGTTCGCCGCTGTCGACATCCTTCCCGACCCTCGGATCCGCCAGGAGCTCTCAGCACTCTCGAACTGGCCGACGATCCCCCAGCTGTTCGTCAAGGGCGAACTGGTCGGCGGGTGCGACATCATCACCGAGCTTGCCGACAGTGGCCAGCTCGCCCCGATCCTCGGTGTCGAGCAACCGGAGCAAGCGGCCGCCGCGCAGCCCAGTGGCGCGGAAGTGCCGAAGGCGCCCCCGATCCAGATAGACCGACCGGCCGAGTAGTCGACCGCCCGATCGGGGCGGCCCAGCTCACACGGCAGGGCGCGGGGCCGTCAGTCTGAGTCGGGCGCTCCGCCCTGAGTTTCCTGCTGCGGCTGGTCTTCGAGAGCCAGCCGCTCGAGGATCCGCCTCGAATCGCAGATCACCTCGCCGTCGATCTCGAGCACCGGCACGACCCGCTGGCCACTGATCTCATCGACAGCGTCGCGCTTGCCGCGGCGAAGCGGCTCGACAACCTGGGTGTGCTCGACGCCGAGCCGGTTCAGCTCACGGGCGACCCGCCCGCAGGCACAGAGCCAATCGGTCGGGACGGGACAGCGATGAAGGACGACGTCACGGGGCATTGGTTCAGCGGACTGCCACTCCCGCCACTGCCTCCACCCGCTTGACGGTCCCACCGGCAATGCGCAGCGGCAGCGGCTGGCGCGACCCCGGCTTCTTCAGCCGGTCTCCCTCGAACTCCCGCCACCATGCGACCGTCCGCTCGAGTGTGTCCTCGTGGGGTGTCTGAGTCCAGCCGAGCTCGCGCTTTGCGCGCGTCGAGCGATACGCCCACCGGCGGCTCGCGAGCTCGACCTCTCCCCGGGTGATCATCGTCCTGCCCGGCAACTTCTCCATCACATCCGCCATCGCGAGGGCGACGCTCGTCGGCAGCTTCAGCGAGGGCGGCTCGACCCCGCTGAGGCGACCGAGGTCGGCAAACAACCGCGTCAGGGTGAAGTTCCTTCCCCCGAGGATGTAGCGCTCCCCCGGCTCGCCCAGCTCGGCGGCGAGGATGTGGCCCTCGGCGACGTCGTTCGCGTCGACGATGCAGAGCGTTCCGTCGACATAGGCCGGAATCTCGCGCCGCATGAAGCGTCGGACGACATCGGTCGAGGACCGCCTCCAGTCGCCCGCACCGAATACCTGCCCGGGCATCACAACCACGAGCGGCAGGCCACGGGCCGCGATCCTCAGCGCCTGGACCTCGGCTTCGGCCTTGCTCTCCGGGTAAGCGAATCCGAGGCCGGCGAGACCGTCGACCTGGGTCTCGTCGGCAGTCAGACCGGCGGGGGCCGGCCCCAACGCCGAAACGGACGAGGTGAGAACGGCCTTGGAGACCCCGGCCTTGAGGGCCTCGCCGAGCACCACGCGCGTCCCCTCGACATTGACCCGGAAGCACTCCTCTCGCGTGGCGCGAAGCGAAGTGACGCCGGCTGCGTGGTAGAGGGTGCCGACCCCCTTCAGCGCCCTGCGCATCGCCCTGCGGTCGTTCACGTCGGCGAGGACGCGGTCGACCTCGAGCCCCTCGAGTGGCTCGTGAGGGGAGTCGGGTCGAAGGGTCACCCGGACCTCCTCTCCCCTCGCGAGAAGCGCCCGGACGAGGTGGTGCCCGACTATTCCGGTTGCGCCTGTTACGAGGGTGGGAGCCATCTCGGGGCAGGGTAGCGCGGCTGGTAGGGTCCGACCCGATGCCTGACGTTGCCGTCGTTGCGGACACCTGCCACTACATGCCGTCAGAGCTGGTCGCAAGACTCGGAATCAGCCTCGTCTCGCTCCACGTTCTGCTGCCCGACGGAACCGAGCGGCTCGAGACGTCCTACCCCGATTTCAACGAGTTCTACGAGGTCCTCATGGGCTCCACCGACGAGCTCCCCACGACCTCGCAGCCGTCGCCCGGCGAGTTCCTGGCAGTCTGGGAGCCGCTGCTCGACGAGGGCCGCGAGGTCGTCTCGCTGCACATCGCCGGTGGCGTGTCGGGGACTCACTCCTCAGCCGTTCAGGCACGCGAGACTCTCGGTCCGCGTGCCGAGCGCGTTCACCTCGTCGACACCCGCTCGGGAGCCGGCGGCGAAGGACTGGTGGTGCTGGCGGCGGTCGCCGCCGCACAGTCGGGTCGAAGCGGAGCCGAGACGGCGGCGCACGCTGAGGCCGCGCGCGAACGGATGCGAATGTGGTTCTCGGTCGACACCCTCGAGTACTTCGAGCGTGGCGGGCGGATCGGTCGCGCTCAGGCTTGGATCGGCTCCGCTCTGAAGATCAAGCCGATCCTGACGATCGAGGACGAGGTCGCGCCGGTCGAGCGGGTTCGCACGACGACCAAGGCCTTCCAGCGGATGGTCGAGTTCCTCGAGCTGCTCGCAGCCGAAGGCCAGGACGGCTGGTGCGTCCAGCACATCCGGCGCCCCGATCAGGCCGCGGCCCTGGTGGCCGAAGGCCGCAAGATCTTCGGGAACGAGCCGCTTTTCGTGTCCGAAGTGGGGCCGGTCATGGGTACCTACGCTGGACCCGGAATGCTGGGTATCGGCGGGGTCCCGCTGGCGATGGCTGACGTAAACCGCTGACGGCAGACTCGACCTGACCGGCCGGCCGGACCGGGGATCGCCGGGTTAGCGCTTGCGGCGCCCGCGGAACAACAGGCCACCGAGGGCGAACACTCCGCCGCCGATGACGAACCCGGCTGCCGCTGCGGCGGCCGTGTACTGATCGCGGTTCTCGTTGAGCTTGCCTCGCCAGGCCGTGAACTTGACGACCTCCCCGCGAAGGCTGACGATCGAGTTCGCCAATTCGACCCGGTTCGCTTCGATGGACTGGCGGATCTCTTCGGGTGTGCGGCCTGAGCTCACTTCTTCACCTCACTGGCTGTCTTCTGGGCCGCCTGCGAAGGCGATGCGGACGGCGGCGCCGGGGCGACCGGGGTGCTGCCGGCCACGTGGGTCGGCTTGTCGGGGTTGACCAGAGCCTCTCCCCCGCTGATTACCGTCTCCTTGATCTTGGTCGCTTCGCCGATCGCCATCGTCGGCGTCGGATTTGACCGCAGCCACTTGTTGGCAATGAACGCCGAAACGCCCGCGAGGACAAACAGGAGGATCGCCACGATCAGGAACCCGACCCAGATGTCGTCGGCGAAGAACAGGTCCGAGATCAGCCAGGCGATCGCCTCGAGCAGGAAGATCAGGCCGAACACGGCGAACACCGCGAACGCGATAGCCACTCCGGCGCCGCGCCCAAAGACGGTGGCCTGCTGCTTGACCTCGGCCTTGGCGAGCTCGATCTCCTCACGGACGAGCAGCGATGCCCGCTCCGAGATCGACGTGAGCGCCTTGGTCAGGCCGTCCTGGGTGGAATTCGAATCAGCCACGGATCTTCTTGAGGACTCTGGCGACCGCGAGCCCGGCGACGAAAGCGACCGCAATGGCCTTCTCGGGAGCCATCGGAGCGGCCTCTTCGACACTCGCCGCAGGTTGGGTCGGCGGCTCGTAGTGCGACTGGGCCGAGGAGGGAGTGGCTGGCGGCGTGCTTGCCTTGACCTCCGGCTTCGGCGGCTTGGCGGGCTCAGGCGTCACCGCCGGCTCGACCGCCTTCGGCGGCTCAGGCGTCACCGGTGGCTCAGGCTCCGCGGCTGGAGTTCCGGGCTTGGCGAAGGACGGGGCTGGCGCGGGCGGGACCGGTGGCGCCGAGGCGGCCGCAGGAGCCGGCGGCGCAGGCGGCGCAGGCGGCACGACGGGCTGGGCGTCGGTCGACTCCTCGGAGGGCGGCACGGGCGCCGAACCCGGATTGCCGGGGTCTTCTGCCTCCGGCTTGGAGCCTGAGGCGTCGTCGGCCGGGGTGCTGAAGCTCATCGCCTCGGGGGCTCCGTGCCGAAGGCCTTCATCCAGATCTGTTCAGCGCCCTTCTCGGCGATCTTGCCCACCGCGAGGCCGATCAAGGCGATCATTCCGGCCCAGAGGAGGCTCTGGATCAGTTCGTTTTCCTTCATACCCATGATCTAAGCAGAGCCGGCGGACTCGCGGGTGTTATGTGGGGCCGCCCCCAACCCACCGCAGACCGTCTCCGCGACGAACGCCGCCGCACGGTCGAAGTCCCCTTCATCGGAGGGAATCAGGTCGAAGATCCAACCGGTCAGCACTTGCTCGATGGCGCCGTAGAACGCGAGCGCGGCATAGGTCGACTCGACCTCGTCACGCAGCTCGCCGCTCTCCTGACCCTCGCGGACGATCGCGGCGATCATCTCGTACGCCTCTCGGATCTCAGCGAGGTGCGTCCGACCGAAGGTGTTGACCGCCCGTGTGACCTCGACGATGATCACCCTCATCAGCTCGGGGTCGTAGCGGTAACTCTCGACGATGAACTGAGCGACCCGCTCGAGTTTGTCCCGAGCCGGCATCTCACGGCGGCCGATCTCCCCGATCTGCGCAAGCAGAAGGCTCCAGCGCTGGGTGAAGAGCTCGTCGAGGATCGCTTCCTTGCTCTCGAAGTAGTGGTAGACGAGGCCGTGTGCAACACCCGCCTCGTCGGCGATGTCGCTGATCCTTCCGGCGGCGAAGCCCTGGTTGGCGAAGACCGTGACGGCGGCGTCGAGGATTCGCTGGCGCTTCTCGGCCGCGGCGTCGGCGCGCGAGCTCACTCTCCCGCCCCTTGCGGCGAGAGCGACGCCTCGGGTCGCGCGAGATCTATCAGTGGCATTGCCTCCCTCACTCCGTCGCGGAGGCTACGGTCAAGCTCGGCCGTCACGACTCCCGGCACATCAGGTCCCAGCTCCGCGAGGATCGCACCGTCGGGCGCCACGATCATCGATCGGCCGCCCGTGGGCTGACCGGCTCCGTCGAGGCCGCATTGGTTCGCGGCGACGATGTGGCAGCCGGTCTCGATCGCCCTCGCCCTGAGCAATGGCTCCCAGTGCGCCTCGGTCGTCTCGCGGGTGAAGGCGGCGGAGACGCACAGCACCTCGGCTCCGTTGGCGGCGAGGTTCGTCGACAGGGCCGCGAACCGGATGTCGAAACAGATCAGCAGGCCGGCGACCGTGCCATCGGCCAGCCGGGTCAACACCGGCCCCTCCCCCGGCTCGAAGATGTCCGACTCGCGGTAGCGGCGGTCGGCGATGTCGGCATCGAAGAGGTGGATCTTCCGGTAGACCGCCCGCCTGCGGCCCTGCGGGTCGAAGTGGGCGACCGTGTTCCCCAAGCGCTCGTGTCCCTCGCGCGACTCCGCGAACGAGCCCGAGATCAGGTCGATCGACAGCTCGCCTGCCAGGCGCGAAGACATCTCCATCGCCGGGCCGTCGAGCGGCTCGGTACCCGCGAGCGTCTCCCCGTCGCCGCCGAGGATCGGCCACTTCTCCGGCAGGACGACGAGATCGGCGCCCGCTGCCGCGGCCTCCCGGATCCCAGCCTCGGCTGCCCCGAGATTCGCCTCCCTGTCGCCTGCACAAGCAAGCTGAACGACTGCCGCGAGCAATGCCCCTCTCCTTCCATCCCGGGCGGTGATGCCGCCGGAATCGCTGAGAGTATCGTCGGTTCCGATGAGACCGCCCTCTGACCCGACGGCTCGGCCGTGAGCGCCCTGGCCGCCTGGCGCGGCGAATACGGACTGGCCCGCCCGGCCGCAGTCGAAACGCTGGGCCTGCCGCCCAGAAAGTCCGACCGATCAGCCGCGGTCACCTCCGCAAGCAGTGGCGCTACGTCGCCGTCCACCATGAGGATCTGCAGATCTGCGCTGCGACGATCGCAGTCGGGCCGGGGCGCAGCACCTTCTGGGCGATCTGGGACAGGGCCAACCGCGAGCTGCTCGAGGGAAGTCACAGGCGAATGACCGGGGTCGAGACGCCTGAGGGGCGACTGATCGTCAACGACGGCGGAGTGTCGGCGGAGTTCGAGCTCGATGAGGTCCCCGGGGTCGAGACGGTCACGCCGGTCGGGCGGAGCTGGACCTGGACCCGCAAGCAGGGCGGGATCGCCGCCCGTGGACGGGTGACCCTCAACGGGCGCACCGTCGAGATCGACGCACCCGCGATCATCGACGACTCGGCCGGCTACCACCCGCGACGAACCGATTGGCGATGGTGCAGCGGGGTCGGGACTCTCACCGACGGGCGGGCGGTCGCTTGGAACTTCGTCAACGGGATCAACGACACCCCGGGGGCGAGCGAACAGACGGTGTGGGTCGACGGATCGCCGCACGAGGCGGAGAGTCCGCGCATCTCCACGGATTTGAGCAACGTCGCATTCCCTTCTGGCGATCGGCTCGACTTCCACGAGGAGGAGGCTCGCAGCCACGAACGAGAACCTCCTGATCGTGAGGTCGCGCTATACGCAGCTTCGGCCGTTTCAGCGGCCGCCTTCCCACGGCCGGTTCGCTTGCCAGGGGGCTCGGCATCATGGAGACCCATGCCGCCGTTTGGTGAGACCGCCGCCCCGTCCGGACCGACTGCGCAGGCCGACTCGCCGACTAGCCTGAGGCAGGGCGCGCCGGCTGAGCGTCCGCCGGCCCCGAAGGCACCGCGGGCCCTGCCCGATCTCCTCCTGCTGGTCGGCTGCGCAGCAATCGCGTGGCTCTCGCTGATGAGGCCGTGGGCGGTCAACCCAGATGCGTGGCACTGGCTGAGATGGGGCGACGAGATGCGCCGCCTGACGCTGGACACAACCGGCACCTGGACCAGCTGGAAGCCGATGCCGAGCCTCCTCGCGATACCGATCAGCGCGTTCCACGACTCGGCTCCCGCGATCTGGACCGTGATCGCCCGGACCGGCGCGGTCGTCACGGTCGTGATCGGATTCAGGCTCACCGTGACCCTCGTGACCCTCTCCTCCAGGAGGGACGGCTGGCTGCGGAGAGTCAACTGCGTCGTCGCGGGGTCGATCGCAGCGCTGCTCCTGATCTACCTCCAGTCGGGCGACGCGCTCTCCGGATACAGCAGGCCGGTCACGCTCGCGCTCGGCCTGGCGGCACTCGAACGCGCAATCGCCGGCCGGCACATCGGAGCGTTCGCCCTCGGCTTTTCGGGCGTGCTGCCTGGGCCGCCCGGAACCGCTCGTACCCCCAGAACAACACGCCATCTCTGATTTTAACCAGAAGCTCACTTCTTGCCATGTAGAGTTCCCTCCAGCAATCGGTGGGGGTCGCGCCGCGATAGACCTGCGAGGCTTCATTGACGATGTTGTAAGTCGCTTCGAAATCTGCCTCCAGACATTTGCGAATCACGGCCAAGTCTTCTCAGCCTGCACGACGGGCCTACGGTCAGGTTCAATGGGCTAAGAGTAAGTATTTTCATATTGATTTCGGTCCATTGGTGTGGACGAGCAATTTGAAATCAACGTTGCAGCGACCGAAAGCTAACCCTCAGAGAACTTTGAGCCATCAACCGTAGAGGTAGAGTACCGTTACCGTTTT
>CAVVVM010000003.1:0-37475 GCA_963751715.1 uncultured Actinomycetes bacterium
CTATACGTGTTCTCCGCTGCGTCTGATAAAGGTGTTATGTTAACTACGCACAGTTTGTCTGACAATTTTCCGCGACAGGGCTTACTATATCATATGTTTTTGGTGAAGGAATCAGACCGGCGGGCGAGCTTCAGCCTTTCAGCGCAGTTTGGCGTTTGTTTTTTAGTTCAGGAAATCCTGTTCATCCCGTAAGGCAGAGCAAATAGGAGCAGCTATAAGGGAAACTTCGTTTATCTGAGGGAGTTCCGAAGGAGCGGCACCGTGTAGTCCTGGCTCCAATTCCGCGACCCAGGCTAATGTTGCGACATGCACCAGTTCCAGGTTTTTTCGGCGTCGGCCTTCACCTGTGCATCCGTTCTGAAATCCCGGGCCCCGCACGCGTCGTAATGGATCATGGAGTCGAGACTCCGTAGTTCCTTGGCATGCGGCGCAGCTTCCGGATAGCCGAGGACCATCATGTCATAGATGGTAAGAGAATCGGGATAGCCGATGAGATCCCGAATCTCCCTTTCTGCATCGGGGCGTGTCGCTGATGTGTACCACTGTGCGGCCAGTCCAGAAACATCGCAGCCAGATGCATGTAAAGAAATGCGCTGGCCAGACCAGATTGATAGATACCCTTGATCAGTTCATTGGTCTCTGTCGGATGGCCCGGCAATCCCACCATGGCTCTCCAGTCGGCAAGCAGGAGGATGAAAACCGGCGCATCGCGAAAGCTTCGAGGCACGCTTGTCCGCTCGTGTTCTACCGATTGTGGATTCGTAATCGGAGGAGCGTGCGCGTCGAGCGCTTCGATAATGGCGTCCCTTACTTCCTTTTTTTGAACTACGACAAATTCCCACGGCTGCGTGTGAAATCCGGAAGGGGCCGGGGCGACTTCGATAATCTTTTCAATGGATCCTTCGGGAATGGGATCGGGCTTGAATTGACGTACTGTTCGACGGTTACGGACGAGGTTCAGCAGGTGATTATTTTTCCTGTGGCATTGAGTTCCTCCGCATACGGCGACATCACGGCACTGCTTGATAAGAGGGTTGGTTTTTGCTCAGGCGTTACTTTAGAATTATGCTGCGGAACTAGTCAAGAAAAGCCAGACCTTTCTGATTATGACGTCGCAAGTAATCCTTTGTTAGGCCTTGAACTCCGACTACTACAGCGGTTGACAATACTAACGGAACACGATATATTCTCGGTGTCGATATAATCATTCAAATGCACGCGTACCCAGCGCCTGTTTGAAGGTCAGCAGGTCAAGCGCTTTACAAACATTGAAACTGTTGCCATGCGCAAGCTAGCCATGCTCAATCGGGCGGCGAAGCTTGACGATTTGCGCATTCCACCGGGCAACCGGCTGGAAGCCTTGAAGGGCAACCGATCCGGTCAACACAGCATCCGCATAAACGATCGATTCCGCGTTTGCTTTGTGTGGACGGCAAAAGGTCCGAAGGATGTTGAGATCGTGGATTACCATTAACGGAGAGACGAAATGCGCAAGGTCCCTTACCCCCATCCTGGGGAAATCTTGCTGGAGGAATTCCTAAAGCCCCTTGGCATAACGCAATACAGACTGGCCAAGGAAATCGGGGTATCTCAGCGGCGCATCGGTGAAATCGTGGCTGGAATGAGATCCGTTACTGCCGATACCGGGCTCCGTTTGTCTCGATTTTTCAGCATGTCCGAAGGATTCTGGATCGGTTTACAGCTGGACTACGATGCCGCCAAAGCGAAGGATTCTCTTGCTAAAACGCTAGCCAAAATTAAGCCGTGGGCCGCCTAACGAAAGGCTAACCTCCACCTCTTCACTTCTCTTTTTGGAACAGCCCTGCACTATAGGTGTATTCAGGTGTATTCAAAATCCCTATTGGAACAAATGGGGACGCTCCCCATTTCGCATCCTTAAATGGTGAGCGTCCCCATTTCCCACGAGTTCTGTCACGTACTCTGCGGGTACCGCGAGGAGTGGCCCGGCAACAAGTGGTTTGAGGAGACGCTCTGCGAGATGGCTTCGCTCTATGCCCTTCGCGCCATGGGCAAGGCTTGGGAGACCGATCCACCGTACGCGCACTGGAAGAGCTACCGCGTGTCGCTGGCCAAGTATGCGCAAGACGTGATCGACAAGCGCGAAAAACTCACGCCTGAGACGCTCGCCGCTTTCTACCAGAAACACCGCGAGGAATTGGTGAAGGAACCGTGCAACCGCGAATTGAACGGCGCCATGGCCGTCGTGCTGCTGGACCTCTTCGAGGCGCAGCCGGAACGTTGGGAATCCGTTCGCTGGCTCAATAGTGGCGTCGCCGCGCCGAGACGCTCGGGGTCGCGCCCGAGGCCGCCCCGGCAGCCAAGAAGGCCAAGTCCGCTGGAAGGTGATCTTCGCCGGGATCGCTGCTGCGATCGTCTGCGCCTCGGTGCTGTTCCTGGGCACCGGTGTACTCGTCGGGCGCTCCGGAGGCGGCAATGCCGCGGGGCTCCCGCGGCCGCTCCTCAAATAGTGACCGTCCCCGCCGGTGGCTCCGGTGCCGGTGACGCAGCCGTCGCCGACTCCGGCAGCGGTGATGCCGGCGGCAAGAGACGAAGACTGTCAAGGTCAAGAGCGCCGCGGCCGCTCCGATCCTGACCGGCGAAGCGAAGAAGAAGCTCGATGCGGCGATGAACTGCAGTACCCGGAGGCCTGCCAGGAGGCCTCGAAGAAGATCCCGAACAGGCTCTTCCACTCCCGGCAAGCCGCCGCCGACCGACAACAAGGCTCCGGCCGGAGGAGCCAAGGGGCAGGTCTTCCAATAGGGGAGACCGTCGCCTGGCAGGGATCAATGAGCATTCCCAAGCGAGAGCCGGGCGCCGAGGGCGCTGCGCGAGGCTGCCGTTCATGCGCGGCACCTCTCAAAGACGGACAGCGTTATTGCCTCAACTGCGGCCAGCAGCAGGGAGCGCAGCGAGTCGAAGCGGGGCCGGTCCTGACTGCGATTGCCGCGGCGTCGCTCGCTGCCACAGCCGCCGGTGAGGCCCCGCCGATCGCGGTCGAACCGCCGACCGAGCCTGCGGGGGAGGGCGCAGCCCGAGGGAAGCGCAGCTGCTTCGGCAGGTGGGCGCAACTCTGGCGACCGCCTTTGCGCATGAAGATTCCACCGCGGGGACCGGGCTCGCACTGCTGGTCGTCGGCATGGTCGCCGGCGCGGCCTTCTCGCCGCCTGCGACCGACTGATCGCCGCTCAGCAGAGGATCGTGATCGTCCAGGCTCCGGGAGCCGCCGCGACCGGCCCGGCAGCTGAGCCCGCGGGCGATGGTGGCGGGACCGAGACCGTCTACGTGACCGAGCCGGCCCCGGCCGTCCCGCCTCCCGCTCCGGCACCGACCCCGGCCCCGGCTCCCGCTCCGGCACCGGATCCTGACCCGGCGCCGGTTCTCGTGGATCCAACGATCAGCCACTTTGCATTCGTGCTCCTGCCCGGGGGAGGCGAGGGCCAGAGCCTTGCCCAGTCCGGCTCGGCGGCAGCGAAGCCGGTCGCAGCTGGTCGGGCGAGGGGCGCGGATGCCCCCACCTACCGATCGGCGCTCGACCCGATCGTCAAGAAGGGATTCATGCTGAAGGGATTCCGCCAGGTTTCGGACAGCGGCTTCGGCAACCGGGTTGCACTACTGACGGGCCTCAAGCCGTCCTCCGGCCTTGCCGGTGATTGCGAGGCGGCGGATCCGCCTGCCAAGGTCGAGGAGCAGTGCGTGGTTGCCTCGTCGGGGGCCGGCGACGCATCGGACCTGATCAGCCTCACACCCAGAGCCTCGCGACCCAGAGCCAAGCGATCCGCGTCTACGTCGAGGCCCCGGAGCGCGAGGACGACGAATCGACGCCCCAGCGCGAGGACCTCGACCATTCGGCCCTCTGCCGCCCCCCGAAGGTCGGGGATACCCTCGCCTTCAACGGAGACGGCACCGCGCCGTTCAGCGACAACCCGGTCCTCTGGCTGCGGTCCTTGACCGGCCCGGTGCCGGCCGAGGCTTCAGCGTGGGACCCGGCAGCCTCATCGCTCTGCTTCACAGCTGCCCGCGAGGGTTCGATCAGGCCGCTTTCGATGCTCGCGGACGACCTCCGCCGGGCGGCGGCGCAGGATTCGGAGAACTTCGATCCGACGCTCCCCAGTGCGTTCCCGAAGATCACTTTCGTGATCCCGTCCCGCTGCAGGGTCGACGCCTCGGTCAAGTGCCCGGATGGAGTGACGGACGGAGGCCCCGGCGCGCTCAAGGCCTTCGTCGCCGGCCCGGTAGCCTCGACCCTCGCCAGGTCCGACATCTTCGCCAAGGACGGTGCGACGGTCGTGACCTGGGACCGGCCGGCGGCAGGGCGCGCGCCGACCGATCCGCTCGGCGCGCTTGTCCTCTCGGCCTTCACTCGCCCGGGGGCCTCCAACTCGTCGGCGTACACGACCTTTTCGCTCACGGCGACGGTCCAGAGGCGGTTCGGGCTTGCCGGCGATCCGGGGCAGCCGGCGATGCTCGGGCTGAGCGCCAAGGCGAAGCCCTTCGGCCCCGAGGTCTTCCCCAAGCAGTGACGAACTTGCCTTGCCAACCCGACCGACCAGGAGACTCAGATGCCAATCAGTGACAAGCTTCCAGACTCAGTAAGGCGCCGACTGCCCGCTCAGAAGGCCGAGGCACAGGCCGCCGAGGCAGCGGCGGCCCCGCAGGTGTCCGTCACCGAATTGCGCAAGCGGCGCGACCAGCTCGCCCAGCAGTTCGGCGAGTTGCAGTACGACCTCGGCGGGGTCGTTTACGAGATGGCCAGTCGGGATCACTACCGGCTCGACATCGTCACCAAGCGAGCTGCGGAGCTTCAGCGGGTCGATGCCGAGCTGGCAGAGGCCGAACGCCTGCTCAGGCTCGAGGATGCAGCGGCGGCCGGGAACTGCCGCTTCTGCGGGTCCCTGCATGCCGGCGGCGCGAGCTTCTGCTGGCAATGCGGCGAGCGCCTGATCGAGTCCGGTGTCCCCGACCTGGCCCCGTTCGGGGAAGCCGCGACCGGGTCGTCGCCCGGTGCCGGCGAATTGCCCATCCCGGTCAATGGTTCCGAGTCGATTCCTCCAAGTTCGCCGTCCGATTCTTTGCCGCGCCTTTAACCAGCCGGTCACCGTCGGTTCACACGGCTCGCGTCCGCAAAGCGGAAACTTGGGTCGGTTGCATCGGCAGCCCTAACTCCACCACGAAAACAAGGAGCCTCAGCAAAGTGCGTCTTCCCAAGCGAATCGCAACGGTCGGGTTGGCCGGCCTAATCGCCGGAGCAATCGTCGGCGTTCCGGCGGCCTCGGCCGCGCAGAACTATGCGCCGAAGTGCGATGCAACCGCATCGATCAAGAGCGCGACCGATTACACCGTCGCCTACAAGCTCGTCTGCACCGACTTCAGCTCGACCGAGACTGTCGAGACCCAAGGCGATGTGAACGGCGGTGACTGGACGGCCAAGGACTACTCGGAGGGCACCTTCGTGAAGTATGGCGGCAAGTGGTACAAGGCTGCCCAGGACGCAGCCGGGACCGACGAGCCGACCAAGCCCGCGAAGGACGATGAGCTGAACGACGTCATCGTCTGGGTCGAGAGCACCTCCGACACCTCGGCAGCCTGGTCCGCTTCGTCAACCGCTTCAACGGCGACGGCGGGGGTCTTCAAGGCCGGGTACGTCGTCAACTACACGCCGTCAGGTGGAAGCAAGGGCTGGTACACCGCCAAGGAGGACACGACCGCGGCCGACGTCCCCGGCACTTCCTCCAAGTGGGAGTACAGCTCATAGTGCGTACTACGGCCCGCAGCCAGCCGGCAGCAAGGTCGTTTCGGTCAAGTACTCCGGACTCGTGTCGGGCTACTCGGTCGTCTCGCTGAACAAGGAAGTTCTTGGCTTCGAGACCGAGCCGGCCGTGCTCAATGCTGCCGGTGACGCACCAGCGCGAAACCAGACCCAGTTCTGCAATGGCACCAAGCCGAGCTTCGGTTTCAGCTGCTTCCTCCAGAGCCCGGTGAACGTCTACGCCAAGCTCACCGACAACAGCTACGCCAAGATCACCGGTGCGACGCTGGCCGTGAAGTCGGGATCGACCTACACCGACCTCAAGGACACGACGTTCTACAGCGACCAGAGCGCCACCGGAACGCCGAGCACCGCGTCGACCTCGACCGACTTCCTCTCGATCGGCCTGCTCGGTTACCCGACGAACGCCGGCAAGAAGATCGTTCCGGCCCAGTCCGGCAGCCAGCTGGTCGGCGAGCTGGAGCTCACCGACGATCCCTGTGGCTGGGGAGAGACCGCCGTCAGGATGGTCGTGACGACAACCGACCCGGAGGGGCAGATCGCACCTCCGATCGACGTCAACGTCGAGCAGAGCAAGTTCTACAAGATCCGCCGGGACGTAAACGGCGACTGGGAGACCTACGGGATTCCGAAGGGCTGCAGCTTCCGCTACAGCTGGGGCAGCACCCAGGTCTACTACCGCGAGGGTGGCGTCGAGAAGCGCTTGGCGAAGCCCACAAGGCGTGCTCCCGCTCAGACAGTCCTCGCGAGCTGAGCTGAACACTGACCGCCGTCAGGGGTCGGCCCGCAAGGGCCGCCCCGAACGGCGGCGAGGTGACGGCAACTGATGCCGTCGGTTCCAAGAGTCCCGTCCCAGGCCAAGCCCGGGGCGGGACTCTGCCGTTCGGGACCACGTGAGGCAGCGGTGCCAAGCCGCGCCGGGAGCCGGGAGGAGCGGCGGTCATCTCTGGTTACGCCCGACCTGCAGGAGGTTGTCCAGGCGATCAGGTGCCGGTGCGGCGCTTCGGCTTCGTGCCGAAGACGTGATCCCAGAACGGCGCACTGACCCCGAACCCGGTCGTGTGGTCCTGGAAGTGGTGGCGCATGTGCAGCTCGCGCAGCTTCCGCCCGAGGCGGGTCGTCGGCTTGTGATGGTGCACGTGGAAGTGCAGCATGTCGTAGGTCAGGTACCCGGCGAGGAAGCCGCCGCCGAAGACCATCCAAGCCCCGCCCGGCAGGATCGCCCAGAACGCAAGCAGGAACAGCGAAGCGAGTGGAATGCTGGCTCCGGGCGGCATCACCAAGCGCAGCGGGTCGTTGGGGTGGTCGTGATGGACGCCGTGGATGATGAAGTGCATCCTGTGGACGAGCCTGTTGTCGGCGTCGAAGTGGAAGACGATCCGGTGCAGCCAGTACTCGGTGAGAGTCCAGAAGAACCAGCCGCCGGCGAACCACGCGACGGCCGCCAGGGCCCCGGTCTCGAGACCTCCGGCGATGGTCAGCCCGGCGATCGCCGGAAGGAAGATCAACAGCGGCACGATCGGGTGGACCCGGGACAGCCTGTCGAAGAAGGCCGATTCGAACATCGGCGGGGAGGCCTTCAGGTCCTCGCTGCGGGATGCGGGGGGAGTCTCGATCGCGCCCATGTGCCGACAAGCGTACCGGTAGTGTCTGCAGACGAATGAACGATTGGCGCAACCGGACCAGCGGAATCGGATCCTGACTGTGAGCAGGGTTCTCGTGACCGGCGGCGCCGGCTTCATCGGCTCGAACCTCGTCGACCGCCTGACCGCGGACGGGAATGAGGTCACCGTCATCGACGACCTCTCGAGCGGCAGCCTCGGCAACCTCGAGGGAGCGATCGTCAACGGGGCCAATCTGGTCGAGGGCGACATCGCCGAGGCAGGGGTGGTCGCAAGGGTTGTCGCCGACGTGCGCCCCGAGGTGATCCACCATTTGGCCGCCAGAGCCAGCGTCGGTCACTCGGTGGCCGACCCCGGCGAGGATGCGCGGGTGAACCTGCTCGGCACGCTCAACGTGCTCGAGGCGGCACGGGCCGCTGAGGTCGGAAGGCTCGTTTACGTCTCGACGGGAGGGGCGATCTACGGGGATGCGACCCTCTACCCAACGCCCGAAACTGCCGACATCGGTCCCGAAAGCCCCTACGGGGTCAGCAAGTACGGGGGAGAGCTCTACTGGACCATGTACTCCCACCTCCACGGCCTCTCCACGGTCACCCTGCGCCTGGCGAACATCTACGGCCCTCGGCAGGACCCGGCCGGCGAGGGTGGCGTGGTCGCGATCTTCTGCCGGGCGCTGCTGGACGGCAGCAAGGCGACGATCAACGGTGACGGCCTTCAGACCCGTGACTTCGTGATGGTCGACGACGTCGTTGCCGCCTGTCTTGCGGCGGCCTCAACGGATGTCGGCGGATCCTTCAACGTCGCGACCGGCGAGGAGACGAGCGTGCTCGACCTGGTCGAGGCGCTGGCGGCAGCCGATGGATCGAGGGTGCTCGAAACCGCTCACGGGCCGGCCCGCGACGGGGAGGTGCAGGCGCTCCCTGCTCGACCCCGCGAAGGCCGGCGAAGTGCTCGGATGGCAGGCATCGACAGGACTCGAGGACGGCTTGCGCAGGACCTTGGCCTGGCAGGCTTCGACCTGATCACGGGGCCTGGCGCAGAGGGCGGAGGGGCCTTGGGGCCGCGCCGAACACGCCGATAGAGTCAACGATCCGTGTCGTCTCCCTCGCTCTACCGACGCCATCGACCGAGGACCTTCTCCGACGTTGTCGGCCAGGAGGCGGTCGTGCGCACCCTCCGCAACGCGATCGACCGCGACGCGGTCCACCACGCCTACCTCTTCGTCGGGTCCCGGGGCACCGGCAAGACGAGCATGGCGAAGATCCTCGCCGCCGCGCTCAACTGCGAGAAGGGGCCGACCACCGAGCCGTGCGGCGTCTGCGCGGCGTGCGAGGCGATCGCCGGCTCGACCTCCCTCGACGTGATCGAGATGGACGCGGCCTCCAACAACTCCGTGGACGACATCCGGGACCTGCGCGAGCGGGTCGCTCTGGCTCCGGTGAGCGGCACCCACAAGGTCTACATCCTCGACGAGGCTCACATGCTCACCCCGTCGGCGTGGAACGCCTTCCTCAAGACGCTCGAGGAGCCACCGCCGAACACCGTCTTCGTGCTCGCCACGACCGAGGCGAGGAAGATCCTCCCGACCGTCGCCGATCGCTGCCACCGCTTCGACTTCCAGCGACCGTCGGTCGTCGAGGTCGGGGAGGTCGTCTCGCGAGTCGCAGCCGCCGAGGGGATCTCCGCGGGACCGGAGGTCCTGGCCCTCGTCTCGAGGTCGGCTGACGGTTCGTTCCGGGACGCATTGGGGACGCTCGAGCAGCTCGTCACCTATGCCGGTGAGGGAGGCGAGATCTCCCTCGAGGACGCTCTCGCAGTTCTCGGAGTGGTTGATTCCGAGCTGAGGTTCGCCGCGGTCGATGCGATCTGCGACGGGGATCCCGCCGCAGCAGTGCGAACCGCCGCCGAGATCGCGGGGTCGGGCCGCGACGTGCGGAAGTTCCTCGAGGATCTCGAGGCTCACGCCCGTGCGCTCCTGTTGATCGAGCTCGCCGGCGAGGTGCCACCCGAGCTGTCGATCACCGAGGAGTCCGACCGCAGGCTCGCGGCCCAATCGAAGCGCTTGGCGAGGTCGGGGTCGATCCGCCTGCTCGACCTCGTCGCCGAGGCCTTCGCCGCGATCCGTGATGGCGCCGACCCAAGGCTCAGGCTCGAGCTCCTGCTGGTCAAGGCCGCCGAGCGCTCGCCCTCCGGTGGCACTGCCTCGGCCCAGCCCGATCGCCCCCCGGCCCAAGTGCCGGAGCCGGCCGCTCCCCGGCCCGCTTCGCCCGCGCCTCCCGCTCAGGCAGCCGAACCGACGCCCGAGAGCGAACGACCGGTCGCCGGTGTTGCCGCCGACGACGAGCCGCTGCTGTACCGGCGCGTTGCGGGTCGTGCACGAGAGCCCACCCGCCGCTCAGGCCGCGCAGCGGAAGGCGGAGAGGCCAGTGAGCCACCTCCCGCCATCGACGAGCCCCAGGGTCGTGCGCCCGACGGCGACGGGCTGATCGAGTCGTGGCCCGAGGTCGTCGCCGTGCTCGGCGACGAGACCCCGATGGTTGCCGCCCTGCTCGCCAAGGCCTGGCCGCTCAAGGTCGAGGGGATGAGGTTCACGATCGCCTTCCCGCTCGACGCCGAGTTCCATTGCCGCAAGGCTCAGGACGAGCGCTGCAGAGAGGCGATCAGGGACGCCTTCTCCCGGGTACTGGGAGTCAAGCCCGAGCTGGCCTTCGAGCTTTCGGGCGGCGATTCGCCGATCGAGGCTCCCGGCGAGAAGGTCCTCAGTGGCGAGGAGCTGGCAGAGGCGCTCGTTCGTGATTTCGGTGCCGTTGAGACGACCGACGACGCAGAGGTGTCGGAGGTCGAGCCGCAATCGAGCGAATCCTCGGGCGCAGCCTGACCTGCGATGTACCCGGATTCGATCCAACGCCTGATCACCGAGCTCTCTCGCCTGCCCGGAGTCGGCGGGCGGACTGCCACCCGGCTGGCGTTCCACATCCTGCGGGCTCCGCCGGAGCAGGCCGCCGCCCTGGCGAGCGCAATCGTCGAGGTGCGCGAACTGATCGGTGAGTGCGAGGTCTGCTTCGACCTCGCCGAGGGGCCGCGCTGCCCGATCTGCCTCGATCAGCGGCGCGACGAGGGCGTCATCTGCGTGGTCGAGCAGTCACAGGACGTCTACCCGATCGAGCGCACGCGGCGAATTCCGCGGCCGCTACCACGTACTCGGCGGCGCCCTCTCGCCGATGGATGGGGTCGACGAGGAGGACCTCCATATCGCTGAGCTCTACGCAAGGCTCGCGGAGGCGAACGTCAGTGAGGTCGTCGTGGCCACCAATCCAACGACCACCGGTGAGGCGACGGCACTCCACATCGCCGCCGAACTGAGGCGCCGTTGGCCGGACATGACGGTGACGAGACCGGCGAGCGGCCTGCCGGTCGGTGCCGACCTCGAATACGCCGACGAACTGACCCTGGGCCGGGCCTTGACGGGACGCCGCTCGATTGGCGCCTGATCGGGGTTCGGCCGTCAGCCGCCGGCCCGGGACGGGTACCCTGACTCACTGATGCCAGACACTCTCGTCATGAAGTTCGGGGGCTCCTCGGTCGCTGACGCGGACCGGATCAAGGCCGCCGCAAGGCGGATCGTGGCCCAGCGCGAAGCGGGCCATCGAGTGGTTGCGGTCCTCTCGGCACGGGGTGACACCACCGACGAGCTTCTCGAGATGGCTTCGGAGGTGTCCGAAGCACCGGATCCCCGCGAGATGGACATGCTGCTCTCGACCGGTGAGCGCATCAGCTGCGCTCTCGCTGCGATGGCGATCCGCGACCTCGGTCATGACGCCATCTCCCTCACCGGCTCCCAGGCCGGCATCGTGACCGACCAGTCCCACACCCGAGCCCGGATCCTCGATGTGCGAGCCGATCGCATCCGCGAGGCGCTCGATGACGATCACATCGTCCTCGTCGCCGGTTTCCAGGGCGTATCGACCAATCGCGACGTCACCACGCTCGGCCGTGGCGGTTCGGACACGACGGCCGTGGCGGTGGCGGCCGCGCTCGGGGCTTCGGTCTGCGAGATCTACACCGACGTCGCCGGTGTCTTCAGCGCCGATCCGCGCATCGTCCCCGATGCGCGCAAGCTTTCGACTGTCTCCTTCGAGGAGATGCTCGAGATGGCCTCTTCGGGGGCCAAGGTCCTGCAGTTGAGGTCTGTGGAGTACGCGCGCACCCATGGTGTGCGGATCCACTGCCGTTCATCGTTCGAAGACAGTGTCGGCACGATCGTCGTCACGGAGGAGGACACAGTGGAGAACCCGTTGATCACAGCAGTGACCCATTCGACCAGCGAGGCCCGAGTCACGCTGATCGGGGTGCCCGACAGCCCGGGAGTCGCCGGGGCCGTCTTCGGCGCGCTCGCCGAGGCCGGAGTGAACGTCGACATGATCATCCAGAACGAGCCGGAGAGCGAGGGGGCGAAGGCTGACATGAGCTTCACGGTCGCGGCCGAGGATCTGCGTGACGCGCGCACGGCGCTCGAGAGTGTGGTCTCCGAGCAGGGGATCGAGCGGATTGCCTGGGACGAGGCGATGGGCAAGGTCTCGGTGGTCGGAGCGGGCATGCGCTCGCACCCGGGTGTCGCCGCGACCGTCTTCCGCACCCTCGGCGACGAGGGGATCAACATCGAGATGATCTCCACCTCGCCGATCAAGATCTCGTGTGTGGTGTCGGCAGACCGCGTCGCCGATGCTGTGCGATCGCTGCACGCCGCATTCGATCTCGGCGCCGCGGGCGATGGCAGCGAGGTGCCGCACGGGGCCGCGCGATGAGCGAGCTGCCCCGGGTCGCGGTCGTCGGCGCCTCCGGCGCCGTTGGCCGCAACATCCTCAAGCTGTTGAAGGACCGGTCCTTCCCTGCCGGTGAGGTGGTCGCACTCGCCAGCGCCCGCTCCGCAGGCAGCGAGGTCGAGGGCCACGTCGTCCACGACATCGCGACGACGGACCTGTCGGGATTCGACTTGGCGCTGTTCAGCGCCGGCTCGGGTGTGTCGCAGGAGTGGGGCGCCGAAGTTCGTCGAGGCCGGCGCCGTGGTCGTCGACAACAGCTCCTACTGGCGGCCGTTCGACCACGTGCCTCTCGTCGTCGCCGAGGTCAACCCCGACGCTCTCGACTCCCACCAGGGCATCGTCGCCAACCCCAACTGCTCGACGATGCAGGCGATGGTCGTGCTCGGCCCGATCCTCGACCGGTTCGGGATCGAGCGGGTCGTCTTCTCCACCTACCAGGCGGTCTCGGGCACCGGAGTGAAGGCCGTCGCCGAGCTCGAGGACCAGTCCCGGGCACTGCTCGCCGGCGAAGAGCCGGACCGCAGCGGCTGTCTATCCGCACCGGATCGCGTTCAACGTGATCCCCCAGGTGGAGACCTTCAAGGACGGCGACGACTACACAACCGAGGAGCGCAAGATGATCGCCGAGACGAGGAAGATCCTCGGCCGGCCCGACCTGCGAGTGACCGCGACCTGCGCCCGCGTGCCGGTCATGAACGGCCACTCGGAGTCGGTCAACCTGCAGACGGTCGAGCAGGCCTCACCGGACGACATCCGTTCGCTCTTGGCCGATGCCCCCGGAGTGACGGTGGTCGACGATCCAGGCAACGGGATCTACCCGATGGCGATCGACGGCAGCGGCCGCGACGACGTGCTGGTCGGGCGGATCAGGGTGGACGAGAGCGCCGAGCGCTCGCTCAACCTCTGGATCGTCGGCGACAACCTGCGCAAGGGCGCAGCCACGAACGCCGTCCAGCTCGCAGAGCTGTTGGTCGAGCGCGGCCTTTAGGCAGCTGGGGCGGGCGCAACCGCGCCAGCGGCGGGCCTGAGTTGCCCTCCTGTCAAGCCGTCGGCGCAGTTTCCTTGCGTTTGCGTGCTGACCTGTGTGTGCCGCAGAGTCAAGCTCGACACGGTGGCGAGGAAATACAGGGACGTTCGTCGGGCGATGGTTCGGGCGGGTTGGAAGAAGGCTCGGCAGTCGGGTTCTCACGAGACTTGGGTAAGTCGGGATGGATCGCGAAGCGTCACGGTTGCAGGGAAAGACTCGGCTACAGTTCCGGCAGGAACGCTCGCTTCCATTCGAAGGCAAACCAAGATCAAGGACTTGCGATGACTGATTATCTGGTGATCTACGAACAGGCTGAGGACGGAGCTTGGGGAGCACTCAGCCCTGATGTGGAAGGCGTGTTCGCGCTTGGCGAAACTCGCGAGGAGGTCGAGAGGAACATGCGAGAGGCAATGGCCGCTCACCTCGAATTCATGCGGGAGCGCGGTGAGCCGGTCCCCGAGCCGCGCACCGTGGCAGGCCGCGTAGCTGCCTGATCGCCCTCCTCCGACCAAGAGAAAGGCCCGCTTGCGCGGGCCTTGGAGCTGCTCTTGGTCGGCTGGGCCTACCAGCCGCCACCGGCGGGGGCGGAACCGACGACGGCGGTCGACCAGTCGATCACCGAGGTCGGCTTGACCACGTGCGGTTCATCCCGAGCTCCTTGGGATCGAGCCCGAGAGCGAGGCCGACGAGCTGCGGCAGGTGCAGCACGGGCATGTCGAGGTCGCGACCGACCTCCGCGGTCGGCCAGCGGCTGCTGGAGGTCGAGGTTCAGGTGGCACAGCGGGCAAGGCGTGACCAGGCAGTCGGCGTCCGCGTCGGCTGCGTCGCCGAGGTGGCGTGCCGGCCTGCTTGAGCGAGGCCTTCTTGTTCATCGTGATGATCGGGAAGCCGCAGCACTTGTCGCATGCCCGCGTAGTCGATCACGGTGCCGCCAAGCGCCTCGATCAGGCCTGCTCATGTAGCTGGTCGCGGGGGTGCTCCTCGTCGATGCCGAGCCGGTCGGTCGGGCGCACGATGTAGCAGCCGTAGAACGGGCCGACCTTGAGGTCGGTCAAGCGGCCGCTTGACCTTCGGCTTGCAGGTTGTCCAGGCCGATCTCCTCGACCAGCAGCCAGAGGAAGTTCTTGTTGGTGACGAGGCCCTTCTCGTAGGCGAGGCCTTCGGCGTCGAGGGTCGAGTTGACCTCGTCGCGGTACTCGGCGCTGGCGTCGAGCCGCTCCTGGCACTCGCTCTGGGCGCCCTGGCAGGTCGAGCAGATGTTCATCATCAGCTCGCTCACCGGTCTGCTGGGCGAGAGCGAAGGTGCGCGCGTTGAGCGTGTCGGCGAGCTCCTGGTTGTGCTCGGCGATGACGCCGGCGCCGCAGCAGGACGCGCGGTCGAGCTCGACGAGCTCGAGGTCGAGCAGCGGGGCGACGGCCTGCCATCGAGCCGTGGAGCTCCGGGGTGAAGCCGCGGCTTACGCAGCCGGGCCAGTAGGCGACCTTCACTGTTGCTCTCCTTCTTGATCGCCGGGAGCATCCGTTTCCGTTGCCTCCGCGGCTGGCTCTTCAACGACTGTCTCCTCGACGACGGTCTCCGTGACCGTGACGGTTTCGCTTCCGTCGGCGTTGTCCTCGACGGTCACCGTCTCCTCGACTGCGACCGCCACTGCCGTCGCAGCGGGTGCCGCGGCTTCAACCGGGTCGTCGGCAAGGTCATCCTCATTGCCGGAGATGTAGAGGTTGTACTCGAGCCTCTGCTCCTTGGCCTCGATCGTCTCGAAGATCCGCTTGGTGCCCTCGTCGGCCTTGTGCTGGTGCAGGAGCGCCTTGGCCGGCGTGACCTTGCCGCTCTTGAGGGCTCGCGACACGACCGGCAGCGAGCTGACGAGTTCGGGAACGGCCCGCGGGTGGAACTTGCCGCCGTAGGAGCGGGCAGCAGGTCAGCCTCGTGGAGGATCCCGTTCTTGCGGATGTTCTTGACGAACGCCATCTCGTGACGGTCGCCGTTGTTGCGGTCGTCGATCCCGTAGTCGCTGCCGGCCGCGCCTGCGCAGCCGCATGATCTGGCTCATCGGCGCGACGCCCTTCGGGCAGGCCTCGATGCACTTGAAGCAGTGGGTGCAGTCGTAGATGCCGTGCGGGTCCTCGGAGAGGTCCTTCAGGCGCTCGTTCCTGCTCGGCGTCGCGCGGGTCGCCGACGAAGCGGTAGGCCTTGGCGAGCGCCGCCGGGCCGATGAACCCGGGTCGACCTCCATCGCCAGGCAGTCGGAGACGCAGGCGCCGCACTGGATGCAGGCCATCGTCTGGGTGACGTCGACCATCGCCTCGTGCGGGACGATGTACTCGCGCTCGGGCACCGGCTGCTTGCCAGCAGCCATGGCGTGACGCGCTGGATCTTCTTCCAGTGCACCGCGTCCATGTCGACGATCAGGTCCTTGATCACCGGCATGTTGCCCATCGGCTCGACCACGATCACGTTGTCGCCGTCCTTGCTGCGGCCGGCGGCCTCGTCAGGTGGGTGTGGCAGGCCAGGCCGGGCTTGCCGTTGACTGCGCACGCCGCACGAGCCGCAGATCGCCGCGCGGCACGAGCAGCGGACGCCGATCGAGCCGTCCTGCTCGCCCCTGACCTGGAGGATGCCCTCCAGCACGGAGCGGTGGCGGCTCGAGCTCGACTGTGTGCTCGTCCCAGTAGCGGGGCCTCGCCGGACTCCGGGTCGTAGCGGCGGAGGCGGAGTGTGTATTCGGGCATCGGTGGTCCTGTGGTTAGGAGGGAGAGCGGGGGACTAGTAATTCCGCTCCTCGCGGCTGCCACTGGGTGATCGTGACCGGCGAGTAGGTGACGTGGGGGACGTCTCCGCCGTTGCGTGAGATGTCGATGTGCTTGAGCCACTCGTCGTCGTTGCGCTCGGGGAAGTCGGTGCGGAACTGGGCCCCGCGCGACTCCTTGCGCTCGATCGCAGCGACGACGATCGCCTCGGCGACAGTCGAGCATGTAGTCGAGCTCGATCGCGCCGAGCACGTCCTGGTTGAAGACCGTGCCCCGTGTCGTCGATCGCTGGCATTCTCGGCCTCCTCCTTGAGGCGCCGGACGATCTCGTGGGCCTTCTGCAGACCGGCCTCGTCGCGGTAGACGGCGCACGTAGCTGGTTCATCGTCTCGCCGAGCTCGTTCTTGATCTCGCGAGATGCGGCGGCCACCCGGCGCGCGCGCGAGGATCGAGTCGATCTGGGCCTGCGTCGTCGGCGCAGCGTTCGCGTCGGCTGTTCTCGGGCATCGCTCACTGTCGAGCGCGCGCTCGGCGGCGTGCTCGCCCGACGCGGCGGCCGAAGATCAGCGTGTCGAGCAGCGAGTTGGCGCCGAGCCGGTTGCCGCCGTGGACGGAGACGCAGGCGACCTCGCCCGCCGCGTAGAGGCCCGGGATCGGGGTCTGCGCCGTCGACGTCGGTCTTGACGCCGCCCATGATGTAGTGCATCCCGGGCTGGATATGATCGGCTCGCGCGTGATGTCGACGCCGGCGAAGTCGCGTGCCGATGTTGACGATCTCGCGCAGCGCCTCGAGCGTGCGCTTGCGCGGCACCACGGTGATGTCGAGGCGATGCCCGTCCCGTCGGGCCGAAGCCGCGGCCCTCGAGGATCTCGGTCTGCTCGGCGCGGGAGACGACGTCGCGCGATGCGAGCTCCATCTTGTTGGGCGCGTACTTCTCCATGAAGCGCTCGCCGAGGGCGTTGTAGAGGTGCGCGCCCTCGCCGCGTGCGCCCTCGGTGATCAGGAAGCCGTTCTCGGCGAGGCGTCGTCGGGTGGTACTGGATCATCTCCATGTCCATCAGCGGCGCGCCGACCCGGTAGGCCTGAGCGATGCCGTCACCGGTGCAGATCAGGCGCGTTGGTCGTCGGCTTGAAGACCTGCCCTGCGCCGCCGGAGGCGAGGATCACGTTCTTGGCGGTGAAGACCTCCATGCGCCCGCTGCGATGTTGCGCGCGACGACGCCGGAGCAGTGGCCTTCGTCGTCGAGCAGGATCGAGGTGGTGAACCACTCCTCGTAGCGGTCGATCTGGTCTCGTGGTGCTTCATCAGCTGCTCGTAGAGGACGTGCAGGATCGCCTGGCCGGTGATGTCGGCGACGTAGTGCGGTGCGCTTCATGCGAGGCGCCGCCGAAGGCGCGCAGGTCCGAGCTCGGCCTACGTCGTTGCGGTGGAAGGTGACGCCGATGTGCTCCAGGTACAGGACCTCGTCCGGGGCCTCCGAGCACATGACCTCGATCGCGTCCTGGTCGCCGAGGAAGTCGGAGCCCTTGACCGTGTCGTACGCGTGCGACTCCCAGAGTCCTCCGGGTTGAGGGCTGCGTTGATTCCGCCGGCCGCGGCAACCGAGTGCGAGCGGACGGGGTGGACCTTGGTGATGATTGCGACCGTGGCGCCGTTTTCGGCTGCTGCGAGGGCCGCGCGCTGGCCTGCAAGGCCGGCGCCGATGATGAGTATGTCGTGACTTGGCATGGTGTCCTGAATACTGTTCGGGCGGCCTTCGGGATCATCCTCGGGCCTGTTGGCGTTGCGTCTTCGCGCCCGGCTTGCTTCACCTTCGGCGAATCTGCACCGGAGAGCCTATCCAGAGTGCCCGATGAGCGCGGCGCGGACCTGTTCGACTGTGATCACACCGCACAGCGCACCCTGGTCGTCGACCGCCATCAGTGCCCCGTTCCGGGCAAGCGGGCCGTGGTTGAGGAGGTCCTCGACCGGGGTCGTCTCGGCGATCGACCACTCGGCTGCGGCTGAGCGATCGGTCACGTCTGCGACCAACGGTGGCCCGGCCAGGCCAGGCCGCTCGGCCGCGTCGCGGACATCCTCCTCGCGGGCGATCCCGATGAAGCGGCCCGCGGAGTCGACCACCGGGAACCACGACCATCCGTAGCGCAGGAACCACTCCTCGCTCGCCCGGGCGACGTCGACGTCCGCGGGGAGGGTCACCGGGTAGCGGTCCATCAGGTCCATCACCTTGCGATCGCCGATCAGCTCGGTCACCTGGGTCTGGACAACGGCCCCGCGTGCGGCCTGGCCGATGAAGAAGGCGAGCAGCAGCCACCAGAGGCCGGCGAGATCTCCGTTCAGCAGCTGCCAGGCGCCCAATCCGCCCATCAGCCAGGCGAGACCGGTGCCGAGTCGGGCACTGATCAGGGTCGCCCTCATCCGGCTGCCGGTGACCTTCCAGACCAGTGCGCGGGTGATCCTCCCGCCATCGAGTGGCCAAGCGGGGAGGAGGTTGAAGACGAAGATCACGAGGTTCATCGTCGACAGCACCCCGAGGGCGAGCAGGGTTGGGGTGACGGTCACGTCGGCCGGCAGCCCGGCCGCTCTCCTGACGGCGGACGGGCCCTCGATCGCGACGGCGAGAGCCATGCAGATCACCGCCGCGAGAAGGGACACCGCCGGTCCGGCGGCCGCGATCTTGAACTCCTCACCCGGGGTCTTGGGCTCACTGTCCATCCGGGCCATTCCGCCGAGCATCCAGAGGTCGATCCTCTGGACTCCGATCCCCGCTCGCCTGCGCGGCGAAGGCGTGCCCGAGTTCATGAGCGAGCAGCGAGCCGAAGAACAGCAGGGCGGTCGTGGCCGCCGTCACGTAGGCGACCGTGTCACTGCTGTCGAGCATCGTCTTGAAGGCGCTGCGAAAGCCAGAGGATGGCGAGGAAAAGCACAACGAACCAGGAGAAGTCGACTCCGACCCTGATCCCGCCGAGGGTGAACAGCTTGAATGAACCTCCGCGTCCCGTCATCAAGAGTGATGGTGGCAGGCCCGGTGGTGGTCCGGGCTGTCAGCTCAGATTGGGAGTCGCCCGGGTGACGATCGTCGCCTCGTCGATCCCAGCGGGCAGCGAACCGAATGCGAGGCCACCCTCGCCGTTGACCCTCGAAGCGACGAAGGCGTCGGACACCGCAGCCGGGGCATGGCGCACGAGCAGGGAAGCCTGGAGCCCGATCGCCAGCCGCTCGACGATCATGCGGGCCCGGGGCTCGGCAGCCGCCGGGTCGGCGAGGTCGCTTTCGGCCTGCGCTGCGATCGCCTCGAGCTCAGGCGTGCCGGCGGCAGCGGATCTCGGCGAGAACGGCGTGCAGGGTCCCCTCCTCCCGGGCGCAGGCCCGCAGGACGTCGAGGCAGATCACGTTGCCCGAGCCCTCCCAGATGCCGTTGAGCGGCGCTTCGCGCAGGAGCCGCGGCATCCCTGATTCCTCTGCGTAGCCGTTGCCGCCAAGGCACCTCCAGCGCCTCGGCGACCATCGCTGTCTGGCGCTTGCACACCCAGTACTTGCTGACTGCCGTGGCGACGCGCCGGAACCGCGCCTCCTGGGCGTCCGGCTGAGTCGTAGGCGCCGGCCAGCCGCATCGCGACAGCCGTCGCGGCCTCGCTCTCGAGCGCGAGATCGGCGAGCACCGATTGCATCAGCGGCTGCTCGGCGAGCAGCCTTCCGAAGGCGCGAGCGGTGGGCGGCGTGGTGGATCGCCTGGGCCAGGGCCATGCGCATCCCCGCTGCCGAGCCGAGCACGCAGTCGAGCCTGGTGTGGTTGACCATCTCGATGATCGTCTGGACGCCGCGGCCCGGCTCGCCCACGAGGAACCCGACGGTCGAGTGGAACTCGACCTCGGACGAGGCGTTGGTCCGGTTGCCGAGCTTGTCCTTCAGGCGCTGGATGCGGAAGGGGTTGCGGGAGCCGTCGTCGAGGATCCTCGGGACCGCGAAGCAGGTCGAGGCCTTCGGGCGGTCTTGGCGAGGACGAGGAAGAGGTCGCACATCGGGGCCGAGCAGAACCACTTGTGGCCGTCGAGCAGCCATCGGCCGTCGGGCCCGTCCAGCGGCCGGGCCGTGGTCAGTGTTCGCCCGGACGTCGGAGCCACCCTGCTTCTCGGTCATCGCCATGCCGGCGAGGGCTCCGCTCTTGGCTTCCGGGTCGATCAGCCGCGGGTCGTAGTCGGTCCTGGTGAGGAGCGGCTCCCAGCGGCCGGCGAGCGAGGGGTTGGCGCGCAGCGCCGGCACGGCCGCGTAGGTCATCGAGATCGGACACCCATGCCCCGCCTCGACCTGCGCCCCAAGTCATGAACATCGCGGCTCGGGCGGCGTGCCCGCCGCGACCTTCGGTCCACGGGAGGGAGTGCAGGCCCCGCTCGGTCGCGAGTTCCATCAGCCGGTGGTAGGCAGGGTGGAAGGCGACCTCGTCGATCCTGTTGCCGTAACGGTCGAAGGTCTTCAGCTGCGGCGGGTTGTCGTTCGCCAGGGTGCCGAGCTCGAGGATCTCGGCGCGCCCGGCGAGCGTCCCCAGTTCGACGCAGTCGGGCCGCCATGCCCCGGCTCCATCGCGGTCGAGCGCTTCCGAGAGCGGCAGGTTGGTCGAGAAGAGGTCGATCCCGACCAGAGGAGGCGACTGGTTGGGCGGGCTGATCCTCGGGTCTGCTTTTGCCTGCTCGACGCCTTGGCGGTCGGTTCCCATGACTCCATCATCCCACTTGTCGGCCTCGGCGCTAGCATCCGGCCCACTCCGCCCGCCCCGGTTTCCGACCGCCACGGGAAGAGCCCAGAGCGGACCAACCCCGAACCGAACACAGGAGAAGTCACAAGTGAGCTCAACCCCCGTGAAAGTCACAGTTACAGGCGCGGCAGGCCAGATCGGCTACGCCCTGCTCTTCAGGATTGCCTCAGGGCAGATGCTGGGCCCCGATACCCCCGTTGAATTGCGCCTCCTGGAGGTTCCTCAGGCCGTCGGTGCGCTGACAGGCGTCGCCTACGAGCTCGACGACTGCGCCTTCCCGCTGCTCGCGGGGATCGAGGCGACCGACGATCCCAACGTCGCTTTCGACGGGACCAACATCGGCCTTCTCGTTGGTGCCAGGCCCCGCGGACCGGGAATGGAGCGAGCCGACCTGCTCGAGGCCAACGGCGCGATCTTCACCACTCAGGGCAAGGCGATCAACGACAACGCGGCCGACGACGTGAAGGTCCTCGTGGTCGGAAACCCGGCCAACACGAACGCCCTGATCGCGATGAACAGCGCCCCTGACGTCCCGGCCGAGCGGTTCACCGCGATGCTGCGGCTCGACCACAACCGTGCCCTTGCGCAGGCGTCGACGAAGACCGGCAAGTCGGTCGATTCGATCACCCAGCTCGGAGTGTGGGGCAACCACTCACCGAGCATGTACCCGGATCTGGAGCACGCCCTGATCGACGGTACGCCCGCGCTCGACGTGGTCGCCGATCGCGACTGGTACGAGAACACGTTCATTCCGACGGTCGGCAAGCGCGGCGCCGCGATCATCGAGGCGCGAGGCGCCTCGTCGGCGGCCTCAGCAGCGAATGCCGCGATCGACCACGTCCATGATTGGGTCCTCGGCACCGACGGCGGCTGGGTCTCGATGGGAGTCGTCTCGAAGGGCGAATATGGAGTCGACGAGGGTCTGATCTCGGGCTTCCCTGTCACCTGCCAGGGTGGCGAGTGGAACATCGTCGAGGGCATCGAGATCGATGATTTCTCACAGTCGCGGATCGATGCGACGGTCGCCGAGCTTCGCGACGAGCGCGACGCAGTCTCCGGACTCGGGCTGATCTAGGACCGGAGTCGATCGGCAGCGCCGCCCATCGACAGGGGCGCGTTCCCGGCAGGAATTACAGAGGGCCGCGGGTGATACCACCCGCGGCCCTCGCTGATTCCGTGGCGGCCGAACCGGGGTCCGGGCTGACGTTCAGTCCTGCTTGGCGGCGGCCTTAGGCTTCGATGCTGCCTTGGCTTGAAGCTGCCTTCGGCTTTGAAGCTGCCTTCGGCTTGGCGGCTGCCTTCGGCGTCGTTGCTTCGTCGGCCGGGTACCAGCCGCTGCCGCGCTTGACGATCAGGCTGTCCTTCGCGAGGTCCGGGAGCAGGCGATAGAGGTAGTTCGGCCCGATTCCCATCTTCTTGGCCACGTCCGAGGTGCGGATCCCCGGCGCCGAGGTGATGATCCGGACGGCCTGGGCCTGGCGCTTGCCGCTGCCCTTGGGGCGTCCGCGACTTCCGGTGCCGGCGGGCTTCGCCGACCGCTTGCGGGCCGTTGACTTCCGAGTGCTGCTTCGGCGCTGGCTGCGCACAGCTCCGCGGGCTCCGCTGACGGCTCCCGACGCAGCAGCGCCGATCGTCCGGAGGGCCTCCTCGATCGTCTTCTCGAGGTCGGCCTCGATCTTCTCGAGCTGGGCGAGCTCCTTCTGGAGTTCCGCCTTGCGTGCCCGAAGGCGGTCCATCTGCTTGTCAATTGAAATTGCCATAGTCAGTAAAACTCACTTTCAGAATTTCTCAGGGTAGGGGGATTGAATACACCACTCTAACCAATAATTGACGGCCGAGTCATATGTGACCCTCAGCTGCCCTCGATGGTTTCCTTCAGCAGCTTCAGCGAGGAAATGGCCTCGGACTCCGGGAGGCCGCCAACCAAGGCGCCGGATGCAACGCGGCCGACAACGCCGCCGGGCGGAATGAACTCGTTCACATACGAGAATCGCGTCCCCGCCTTTTCAGGCTTGAGCGAGTAACGGGTGATGGCCTTGGAGCGGGCAGGGCCGGCTCCCTCCCAGACGGCGGCGATCGGTGCGTCGCACTCCGACACCTTCCACGTGACCTTGAACGGCACTCCCCGGAGGGCGAGCGTCTGCTCGACCCGGTCGCCGACCTTCAGCGGGTATTTCGCCGCCGAGTGCAGCTCGCGGTGGATGGTCACCCACTGCTCGAGCTTCATCGGGTCGAGCGCCGTCTCCCAGACAACCTCGGGTGGGGCGTCGATCCAGATCGAGGTCTCGACCCGGTTCATCGCGCCCTGATCTCCTCGACTTCCTCCCATTCGCGCAGCGCCCTGTCGATCGCCGCCGTGAGCCGGTGTGGCCGGACCCCGAGCTGGGCGAGACCGTCCATTCGCGGCAGCAGGTCCTCGCCGAGACTTCCCATCAGTGGCACGATCAGCTCAGGCTGTTCACCGGTCACGGCGGCTGCGACCCGCCCGGCGATCGGCGTCAGGGAGAAGGGAAGCCCGATCCGCGGGCGGCCGACGAGCATCCTCTCGGCGATCAACTCGATCAACTCGGCGTAGCTGACCTTTTCGGCACAGGCAATGTCGAGTGAAGCCCCCGGCGCCGCCCCCTCGAGCGCGGCGACGAGCGCGGCCACGGCATCCCGGGAATCGGCCGGGCGGGTGCTGTGAGTCCGCCACGCCGGAAGGGGCAGCACGGGCATGCGCTCCACGAGCCTTACGAGAAACCGGAAGGACCGCGATCCGGAGCCGATCACGATCGACGCTCGCAGGGCAGTCGAATCCGGCAAGCCGTCGAGCAGTTCGCGCTCGACTGCGAGACGGCTCGAAAGGTGCTCCGATTCGGGGCCGCCGTCGGGCACGATCCCGCCCAGGTAGACCGCTCGCTCCACTCCCTGCGAGCGGGCCGCGTCGATTGCCCTGCGGGCGGCTGTCAGCTCGCGTTCGGAGTAGTCGACGCCCGAGGAGTCCGGTTCCATCGAGTGCAGCAGCCAGGCGAAGGCATCGCAGCCTTCGAGTGCGATCTTGAGCGACTCGCCTTCGAGGGCGTCGCCCTCGACGATCGTTATCGCCTCGCGAAGGGAGCGATCGACTCGATCGGCGTTCCGCGCAAGGCCAACCACCTCGTGGCCCCTCTCGAGCAGCCGAGGGGCGAGGGATGAGCCGATGAAGCCGCTTACTCCGGTGACGAGGATTCGCATGGTCCAACGAGGCTACGGACCGCGGCCGGAAAAAGTCCGCGACTTGCGGGGTGGCACCTCGCGAAGGGGGGCGAGTTGCGATGGGATGACCTTCCCCCCGCAAGCCGGATTCCAACCGGCACGCGACCGAGAAGGATTTGAACCGATGGCCTCCAGGAAGACCGGACCAAAGCCAAGCTGCGGCAACTGCCACTTTGGGGCGAATGGCCTCTGCGCGCTGCCTGACCCGACGCCGTGCGCGACCTGGCGACCGGTATCGGCCGACGGCCTCACCCCACCGGATCAGCTGCGGTTCCACTTCCGCGAGCGTCGGCGCGTTCATGCGGTGTGGGCGTTCCCGACAGCCGAGGAGCAGGCAGCGCTTCACGCGGCCTGAGCCGCTCCGCGGGCCCCGGCCGGGGCCGACGGTCGCCGGTCGGCCCGCATCCCCGCCCGCAGCTTGTGGCTTCCCGTAATAGAGTCGGGCACTGGCTGGAGGGTTTCGGTTTCGAGCTTCGGCACCCGAGTCCGTCCGGCGCCCCCGGAAGTCCCCAGAAGAATCGGCAGACAACCCCTTGAGAATCGAAGTCATCGGCCGCTCACCCTCATGGCAGGATGCCGGAGGAGCGTGCAGCGGTTACCTCATCACCGATGACTCGACCGCTGTGCTCCTCGACTGCGGCAGCGGAGTGTTCGCCAAGCTCCGCTCCCTCCGCGACCACCGTTCGCTCGATGCCGTGGTGGTCAGCCATCTGCACGCCGACCACTTCCTGGACCTGATCCCCTACTCGTACGCCTTGACCTACGGCCCGCCGTTGGAAGGGCCGCGACCGAGACTGCTGCTGCCGCCGGGGGGACTCGCGATCCTCCGCACGATCTGCGGTGCCTTCGACAACCCATTGCTGGTCGAGGAGGCCTTCGAGGCGAGCGAGTACGACCCGGCTGCCGGATTCCGGATCGACGGGCTGCAGTTCGACTTCCAGCTCGTTGCCCACTTCATCGATGCCTGGGCCGTCGCCATCCAGACGGCCGGTGGCGGCAGGTTCGTGTTCGGGGCCGACACCGGCCCTTGCGATCAGCTCCCCGCGTTCGCCAAGGGAGCTGAGCTGCTGATGCTCGAGGCGACCTTCGCCGCCGGGGCGCCGCTCGCCGAGGGTCACCTGACACCGACGCAGGCCGGCGAGATCGCCTCGGCTGCCGGTGCGGCGCGCCTGGTCCTCACCCACGCAAGTGACTGCCTCGATCTCGAGGAGTCGGTCCGGGCCGCCGCCGCTGTCTTCGCCGGGCCGGTCGAGATGGCCCACGAAGCTTCGTCCTGGGACCTCTGAGACAGCCCCCGCACAGCAGCCCGACGGGGATAGAGTGACGCTCATGCCGAGCCGCGATCCGTTCTCCAATTTCGACCGAATGCGCCGGGAGATGGACGAGCTGTTCGGCGACATGCTCGAACGCTCCGGCCTCGCGAGGCAGAGAGCCGCCTTCGCTCCGGCGATCGACGTCTTCTATGAGGAGGGCCCGCCGCCGCGGGCGGTAGTCGTGGTCGACGTCGCGGGAATCGACCCGGATGCAGTCGCGATCGAGATCCAAGGCCGTGAACTCCTGCTTCGCGGCCATCGCGAGCCGGCGCAGGCGGCCGGGCGCCTCTACCAGCAGCTCGAGATCGCAACCGGCCCGTTCGAGCGTCGGGTCCAGCTCGGCGCCGATGTCGTCGCCGATCAGGCTCGGGCGGTCTACGACGACGGGATGCTCAGGATCGAACTGCCGCTCGTTACGGGTTCCGCAGCGAGACGCAGGGTGCCGGTCGAGATCAGGGAGCCCGGGCCTTGAGCTTCGGCGACAGCGACGACGGAATCGAACTGCCCGCTGCCCTGCCGGTTCTCCCGCTTCGCGACACCGTCCCCTTCCCGGACACGCTGACCCCTCTCGCCGTCGGCCAGGAGCGCTCGATCAAGCTCGTCGACGATGTACTCGCCGGCAACCGCCTCCTCGTGATGGTGGCGTCGCGCGATCCAGAGGCCGATTCGCCCGGCCCCGACGGTGTGCACCGTGTCGGGGTGGTCGGTCACGTCGCCCGGATGATGAAGGTCCCCGATGGGACCTTGCGGCTTCTGGTTCAGGGCGGCCCGCGAGTCGAACTCGGCCAGTTCGTGTCGACCGAGCCGTACCTGGTGGCAACGGTCGACGAGCGGCCCGACAGCGGGGATGATGGGACGTCCGAGATCTCGGCGCTCGTCAGGGCAGTCCAGGGCACCTTCAGCCAGATCGTCGAGGAGGTCCCCGACCTTCCCGAGGAGCTGCAGATCGCGGTTGCCAACATCGAGGACCCGAGCGCACTCGCGAACCTGATCGCCGGTGCCTTGAGGCTCAAGCAATCCGAGAAGCAGGAGTTGCTCGAGGAGCGAGACGTCGTCCGGAGGTTGCGCAGGCTCTCGGAGCTGCTCGCCCAGGAGCTGGAGGTCGCGGCACTCGGTTCGAAGATCCAGTCCCAGGTCCAATCGGAGGTCGATCGCAGCCAGCGCGAGTTCTACCTCCGCCAGCAACTGAAGGCGATCCGCGAGGAGCTTGGTGACACTGACGATGCCGCCGCCGAGGCCGATGAGCTGCGAGAGCGACTCGAGGCGCTGCCGCTGCCCGACGACGTCCGTGTCGAAGCCGAGCGTGAACTCGGCCGGCTCGAGCGGCTTCCCGCGGGGGCCCCGGAGCACGGCGTGATCCGCAACTACCTCGAATGGATCGGGAGCCTGCCATGGGGTGTGACCACGGAGGACAACCTCGACCTCGCCCACGCCCGCAAGGTGCTCGACCGCGACCACGCAGGCATCGATCAGGTCAAGGACCGGATCATCGAGTACCTCGCTGTGCGCAAGCTCAAGCCAGACGCCCGCGGCACCATCCTCTGCTTCGTCGGTCCACCCGGGGTCGGGAAGACCTCACTGGGCCGTTCGATCGCCGGGGCTCTCGGTCGCGAATTCGAACGGATCAGCGCCGGAGGGCTCCGGGACGAAGCCGAGATCCGCGGCCACAGGCGGACCTACATCGGAGCGATGCCCGGGACGGTCATCCGCGCCATGCGAGACGCCGGATCGATGAACCCCCTGCTGCTGATCGACGAGCTCGACAAGATGGGCGCGGACTTCCGTGGCGATCCAGCCTCGGCGATGCTGGAGGTGCTCGACCCCGAGCAGAACACGACCTTCCGCGATCACTACCTCGATCTGCCGTTCGACCTTTCGGGTGTGATCTTCGTCTGCACCGCGAACACGCTCGACACCATCCCCGGGCCGCTGCGCGACCGGATGGAGATCATCCAGCTGTCCGGCTACACGGAGGAGGAGAAGCTCGAGATCGCATCGCGCTACCTGGTGCCCAAGGCAGATCGGGCGCAACGGACTGAAGCGCTCGCAGATCTCCTTCACCAAGGCGGCCCTGAGGGCGATCATCGCCGACTACACCCGCGAGGCGGGGGTCCGCAACCTCGAGCGGACGATCGGCTCGGTCTGCCGCAAGGTCGCGCGCAGCGTCGCCGAGGGTCCAAGGTCCGCAAGCGGGTCAGCATCACGCCGCAGGAGGTCATCGAAGCTGCTCGGCCCACCCCGGTTCCAAGTCGAACTGGCGCGTCGCGACGCCGGTCCCGGAGTCGCGACAGGGCTCGCCTGGACGCCGGTCGGCGGCGACGTCCTCGCGGTCGAGGCCGGGGCGATGCCCGGCACCGGTCAGCCTGACTGTCACCGGTCAGCTCGGCGACGTGATGAAGGAGTCAGCCCAGGCCGCCGTCTCATGGGTGCGCGGCCACCTCTCGGAGGTGGCGCCCGCCGGGCCCGAGGACTGGTTCTCGACTCACGACCTGCACCTCCACGTCCCTGCGGGAGCGATCCCGAAGGACGGCCCGAGCGCCGGGATCACGATCGCCACCGCGATCTGCTCGCTCGTGTCCGGCAGGTCCGTCCGCGACGACACGGCGATGACCGGGGAGATCACCCTCACCGGCCTGGTCCTGCCGATCGGCGGTCTCAAGGAGAAGGCCCTTGCCGCCCAGCGGGCGGGCCTGACGAGGGTGATCGCGCCGAAGCTCAACAGGCCCGACATCGACGAGATCCCCGAGCAGTTGCGCAAGCGGCTCGAGTTCGTCTTCGTCGACCACATCGGCGACGTCCTCAAGGCGGCGCTTGAGCCGGCAGCCGGCAAGGCGACGCAATCCCGGTCGCCGGCGAAGCGCGGTTATCCTGCCAAGAGAGACCGCAGCGGTGCCAAGCGGGGTACAGGCACCGCCCGACCGAAGGGAAGAGCATGAGCGAGAACGAACAGAGTGGTGGAGGCGGGTTCCTGCGGTGGGTCGTCCTCGGTGTCGTGCTCGCGGTCCTCGCGGTGACGCTCAGCGAGGGACTGCGCGACAGGGTGCTCGATGCCCTCTTCGGAGCCGAAGAGGAGTTCGATTACACGCCTTCGCCCGACTCCCAGACGGTGGCAGGCAACTTCTCCTCGAACGGCGCCGCGGCAACGGCGAGCGAGCCGACCGCCACCTGAAACGAACCGGTTGGTTCAGTCGGCCCTCGGGCCCGGGTCGGCCTTGGGTGAAGTCCACGGAGTGCGCAGCCGACGCTCCAGCTCGTCCGCCAGATCGGCGGCCGGGAGCCGCTCCTGAGCGAGCGAGTCGCGGTCGCGCAGCGTGACGGTTCCGTCCTCGAGGGTCTGGTGGTCGACGGTCACGCGCAACGGCGTGCCGATCTCGTCCTGGCGGCGGTAGCGCTTGCCGATCGAGCCGCTCTCGTCGTACTCGCTGGAGAACCGGAGCCGGAGCTCGGAGTGGATCTCCTTCGCCCGCTCGGGGTGGCCGTCCTTGCGCAGCAGCGGCAGCACGGCGACCTTGACCGGCGCGAGGCGCGGGATGCAGCTTCAGCACGGTGCGGCTCTCGCCGTCGATCTCCTCCTCGTCGTAGGCGTCGCAGAGGAACGCGAGCATCGCTCGGTCTGCGCCGGCGGCCGGCTCGATCACATGGGGCACGTAGCGCTCGTCGCGCTGGGGATCGATGCCACTCGATCCGCTCGCCGGAGGCGGCGGCGTGGGCCTTGAGGTCGAAGTCGCCGCGGTTGGCGATCCCCTCGAGCTCCGACCAGCCGATCGGGAAGAGGTATTCGATGTCGCTGGTGCGCGGAGCGTAGTGGGAGAGCTCGTCGACTCGTGCGCGCGAAGCCGCAGGTTCTCCGGGCGGATGCCCGAGGTCGAGGTACCAGTTCATCCTCGCGCTCGACAGCCAGTGCTCGAACCACTTGTCGGCCTCGTCCGGCGGGACGAAGAACTCCATCTCCATCTGCTCGAACTCGCGGGTGCGGAAGATGAAGTTGCCGGGGGTGATCTCGTTGCGGAAGCACTTGCCGATCTGGGCGATCCCGAACGGCGGGCTCTTGCGGGCGAACTGGAGGACGTTCTTGAAGTTGACGAAGATCCCCTGGGCCGTCTCGGGGCGGAGGTAGACGGCGGCGCCCTCCTCCTTGACCGGGCCGATCGTCGTCTCGAACATCAGGTTGAAGTCGCGCGCCTCGGTGAGGTCGCAGTCGCCGCCTTGGCCGGCGCGCTTCGAAGGCTTGCTTCCCACACGCGAGGTCGGCCAGATGGTCGGCGCGGAAGCGCTGCTTGCAGGTGCGGCAGTCGACCAGCGGGTCGGTGAACCCGGCGAGGTGACCGGAGGCCTCCCAGACCCGAGGGTTCTGGATGATCGCCGAGTCGAGAGCGACGATGTCGTCGCGCTCCCTGAGCAGCGCCTGCCACCAGGCGCTCGCGCACGTTGTTCTTGAGCAGCACCCCGTAGTGGCCGTAGTCGTAGGTGGAGCCGATCCCGCCGTAGATCTCGGAGGCGGGGAAGACGAAGCCGCGCCGCTTGGCGAGCGAGACGATCTTGTCCATGGTCACGGCGTCGTCGGTCACGGTGGCAACCCTAGCCGCGAGTGTCGCTTCGTGCTGTGAGTGGGGGCGGGGGCGCCGGTCAGCGCCGCCCGTAGAGCAGGCCGTCCCGCTGGAGCCTCGCCGCAGCGACGGCGACCGTCCTGGCTGCTCCCCTGCCGGGGTCGGTTGCCTTGCCTTGAGCGATCAGGGCGTACTGCTGGTTGTGCCAGGACGAACCGATGAAGGCGTCGATGAACTTGACCTTCGAACGCGGCTCGGCATCCTCGGCCCTGAGGTCTTCACCGGCGAGAATCCGTCGCGGAAGGTCCGGCTGCAGGGTGAGCGGGCGGGCGAGCCCGACCAGGTCGGTCGCACCCGAGGCGACTGCCGAGGCCATCGCCTCCGAGGAGCGGAAACCGCCGGTGACCATCAGTGGCAGCTTCGTCTCGCCGCGCAGGCGCTCCGCAAACTCAAGGAAGTAAGCCTCGCGGGCCACGGTGCTGGCGCGCTTCGGCAGGGCCGACAGCATCTGGGGGTCCTCGTAGGTCCCGCCGGAGACCTCGAGCAGGTCGAGCCCTGCGGCCTCGAGCATCTTCGCGGTCGCGATCGAGTCCTCATTGTCGAACCCGCCACGCTGGAAGTCCGCGGAGTTGAGCTTGGCGGCGACGATCCGGTCGGGGCCGACTGCCTCGCGCACCGCTGCGACCACCTCGAGCAGGAACCGGGCACGACCCTCCCTGCTGCCACCCCAACCGTCGGAGCGCCGGTTGACGACGGGCGAGAGGAACTGGCTGATCAGGTACCCGTGGGCCGCGTGCAACTCGACTCCGTCGAACCCGTTCTCGACTGCGATTCGGGCCGTGGCGGCGAAGCTCGCGATCAGCCCCTCGATCTCCGCGACCGTCAACTCCCTCGGAGTGCCGAACAGGAGTCCCGGTGCATCGAGCTTCACTGCCGAAGGTGCGACCGACTTGCCTCGTCCGCGCTGCTGCTGGCGGCCAGGGTGGCTGACCTGGACGATCGCGACGCTCCCACCTGACTTGACGGCCTCGGCGTAACGCCTCACCGAGTCGGCGCTCGTCCGGCTGTCGAACACAGGGTTGCGAGGAGCCTCGAAGCGGCCACGCTCGACCATCACGTTGCCCGTGACGATCAGGCCGCAGCCACCGGCCGACCACAGCCTGTACAGCCGCTCCAGACCAGGGCCGGGGTCGCCGCTGCGCTCCGCCAGGTGCTCGCTCGTCGGCGCCTTCCCGAACCTGTTGGGGACGTTGATCCCGCAGGGAAGTTCGAGCGGTTGACCGAGGATCGCGGCGGCATCGAGCTTCGCTTGCATCGGCGCGCACCTTAGTCGTTGGCAGTCTCGGTGCCGAGCGCGGCGCCTATACTCGCCGCCGATGCCGGTCTATGAGTACAAGTGCGAGAAGGGCCACGTCTTCGAGGTGATCCAGCCGATGGCCGACGATCCCCTCGACAAGTGCGAGGAGTGCGGCGCCCCCGCTCAGCGCGTCCTCTACGCGCCTGCCGTCCACTTCAAGGGCAAGGGCTTCTACAACACCGATTACGGCACCAAGAAGCGCCAGCGGGAGAAGGCGGCGTCGAAGTCGGATTCCTCCTCAAGCGCGTCGTCGGACCCGAAGCCGAAGGCCGACTCCGGATCGAAGGGCTCATCCGACGCCAAGCCGAAGTCCGACGGCGGCTCCTCGAGCAAGCCTGCGAAGAAGGACTGACGCCCCGCTGGAACGACCCCTCGGGGGAGGTCCGACGCTCAGCCGTTCATGAAGCGATCGACCGCCCGCTGGCGCGACGCCTCGTCGACGACAAGGCCGGCGCCGCCGCCGGGCAGGATCACCGCGCCGGTCGGCTTCATCACCAGAGGCGGGGGCGAGCCGGCGATCGCGATCGACGACATGACGCCGAGCATCCCTGCCGCTCCCATGTCAGTCCGGATTGCCTGAGGGGCGTTCCACGACGCCCACGGCAGGTGGAGGAAGCCGCCGGGGCTCAGCACCCGGCCGCGGACCCCGCCGAGGATCTGCTGCTGGGCACGGGCGCGGCTGAGGTCGTTGTAGGCGGCGTTGCAGCGGTTCTTGCGAGTGCGGGCGTAGGCGAGGGCCGCCTTGCCGTCGAGGTCGTTCTCGCCGCGCCTGAGCCTCAGGGAGTAGCCCCCGTTGCGCCTTCCGCCGTTGATGTCGGAGATGATGCACGGGGTCGCGACGGTGATCCCTCCGAGGGCGTCGATGAACTTCGGGAAGTTCTCGAGGTCGATCTCGATCAGGTGATCGATCGTCAGCCCGGTCCATGATCCGATCGTCTCGATCGAGAGAGCCGCGCCTCCGTAGGCGTAGGCGGCGTTGATCTTGTCGAGTCCGTGGCCGGGAATCGGCACGACGGTGTCGCGCGGGATCGAGAGCTTCGACGAGGATCCGCCGCCGACACGCAGCAGCATGATGGTGTCCGACCGTTCACCTGATCCGAACGCTCCCGGTTCCTTCGACCCGCGCGGCCTGCGGTCGGAGCCGAGGACGAGGATGTTCGTCGCGGTCAGCGGCGGCAGACCACCCTTGGCCAGCTTCGCTTCGGCCGCTGCCGGGATTCCCTGCCCAGCCCGCGTTTGGGCGCTGATCGAGAAGAGGATGAGCGAGAGCCCGAGCCAGCCGACCACTCCCAGAAGCGCGAACTTGACGATGCGCCCGACGTCCGTCCGTCTGGAGCGCTTGGGCCGCGGCTGGCGGGTCCGCTTCGGTTCGCGGACCGGCGGCTCGCTGCCGGCGAGTCGCTCGCGTACGCCGCGAGGACGGCTGCGGTAGAGGGTGTAGTCGGGAGGAGGGTCTGCCACTCGACCCCCATGGTGGCCGATCCGGCGGCCGCTTCCGGCAGAACCGCGTTCAGCGTGGACATCGCTGATGGTGTCCGCAGGCCAGCCCGAGGCATCTCCCCGCAGATACTCCGGCTCCGACCGCCGGGGGTAGGGTTGTCGGATGGTGGCCGACTCGAATGCACCGGTGATCGGGGTCGACCTCGGTGGCACGAAACTGCTCGTCGGCGCGGTGGATCCGGACCTCGCGATTCGCACCCGGATCGGCCGCGAGGTCCGCGGCCTCGCCAGGCAGGACCTGCTCGACGTGCTCGTTGCTGCGGTAGAGGAGGCCCGTGGCGGGATCGACGAAGAGCCACTGGCCGTGGGAGTCGGGGTCCCGGCAACTGTCGACCCCCGTACCGGCCGCACCTGGGGCTCCACCCATCTCCCGATCGCCGACCTTTCGATCGCGGAAGTCCTGACCGAGCGCCTCGGCCTCCCGGTCTTCGTGGACAACGATGCGACCTGTGCTGCGGTGGCCGAACATCGGCACGGCGCTGCCTTCGGTTCGCGCGATGCCGTCGTCATGACCCTCGGGACCGGTATCGGCGCCGGCCTGATCAGCGGCGATCGAGTCGTCCGTGGTGCGAACGGGGCGGCCGGTGAACTGGGCCACATCCCGGTCGAGCCCCACGGGCTTCCATGCGGCGCCGGTTGCCCCTCGAGCGGTTGCCTCGAGACGCGAGTGAGCGGCCCGGCATTGGAGCGGGAAGCCGAGAGGGTTGCTGCCGCCAGGCCGCAGAGCGCCCTCGGTCGAGCGGCGAAGAGCGGCCCGCTCCACGGGGCGCGGGTCGTCGAACTCGCCCATGACGGAGACCTCGCTGCTCTGGAAGCGGTCGGTTCAGTCGGCAACTGGCTCGGGATCGGGCTGGTCGCCGTCGCCAACCTGCTCGATCCCGAAGTCATCGTGATCGGCGGTGGCTTGGCGGCCGCCGGCGATCTGCTGCTCGAGCCGGCCCGCTCCGTCCTGGCCGAGCGCGGGCTGCCGCCCGGTTCGGGCGCGACCGTGACCGCCGCGAAGTTCGGAGTCGACGCCGGCCTGCTCGGAGCTTCGCTCGTCGCCCGCGACCGTTATGCAGGCGGCGCCGAGTGACCGAGGGGCAATCAATTCCCGGTCCGGGTGCCCGAGGCCGCCTGACCGTCTGCCCGACTCCGATCGGGAACCTCGAGGACATCACCCTCCGTGCGATCGACTCACTTCGAGGGGCCGACCTGATCGTCAGCGAGGACACCCGCCGAACCCGGATCCTGCTCGACCGACATGGCATCGCGGCCCGTCCACAGGCCCTCCACGACCGCAACGAACGCTCGGCGGTAGCCGGGATCGTCGCGAGGATCGAGGCCGGTGAGAGGGTCGTGCTCGTCTCCGACGCGGGCACTCCAGTCGTGTCCGATCCGGGCTACCTCCTGATCCGGGCCTGCGTCGAGTCCGGCCTGGAGGTCGAAGTCCTGCCGGGGGCGACTGCGGTCACGACCGCCCTGGTGGCTTCCGGTCTTCCGGCCGATTCATTCCGCTTCGTCGGGTTCCTGCCGCGCCGTGCCGGTGACCTCAACAGGCTCTTCTCGACCTCATCCGACACACTGATCGCGTTCGAGTCGCCGCGCCGGATCGGATCGGCACTCGGTGTCCTTGCGTCGGTCGACCCCGAGCGCCCCGTGGCCGTCTGCAGGGAGATGACGAAGATGCATGAGGAGGTTGCCCGCGGAACGGCAGCCGAGCTCGCCGAGTCGTTCTCCGGTGATGGGGTGAGGGGCGAGATCACAGTCGTGATCGGCCCTGGCGAGCCGGTTGCAGCCGAGCTTTCGGGGGCAGCCAAAGCCGTCGCCGAGTTGATCGAGTCGGGAGCCAAACCCCGTGCGGCCGCCAGGGTGGTCGCTTCCCTGACCGGGACCAGGGCCAACGACCTGTACGCCGCGGTCGAGACCGATGCGGCCGGCGATCGGGTAGGCGGGGTCGCAGGCGACTAGCCTTGGCCGGGCCGTGGCCACCTTCTACAAAAGGCAGGTGTGGCGTTAATTCCGGAACTCCTCTCGAAGATGATATCCGAAATTATTCCCGATGTCGACCTGGTGCTGGTGATGACGGTAAATCCCGGTTTCGGCGGGCAAAGTTTTATCCGTGAAACCCTTGGGAAAATCGCACGGATACGTACTGAATTGGATAAGAGAAATCCCAGACGCCCTATTGGAAGTCGATGGCGGTATTAATTCGGAAACTGCTCCGGAGGTAGCCGCTGCCGGAGCACAGATACTGGTAGCCGGAGCAGCAATCTTTAATTCAACGGAAACAGTAGCTGAACGCTTTACAAAGGATTAAGAACAGTGTCGCTAATTTTTAGCTATTTTGTTCTGGGTACGCAGGCACCGGGTGCAAATATTGAGACTTTTGGTCTCACCATTTATAGTTAATGGTAACCGGATGGATATTCGGCAGCCAGTTGCGCCGGGTATGGCGCTTGGAATGGCTGACATTATGACCGAATTGTGGTGTTTTACCACATAAATCGCACTTCAACTTTAACTCCTTGACTGGAAGATGAATTTGCTATAAACTGCGTTCATAATACCATAGCCGGAGAAATTTAGCAAGGATGGTATAAAAATGAAAAGATTGAGACGATTAACGGGCAGGTATTGCGGGAGATGTTCGCTGCCGCTACCACCTGGCTGGAAAAAAATGCTTCTGATATCGATGCTCTTGAATGTTTTTCCGGTTCCCGATGGCGATACCGGAACTAATATGCTGCTTACCATGCGTTCCTGTATCGAAGAAGCCTACCGGGCACCGGACAACGCAGTGCTTCTGCTGTGGCTGAGGCCATGGCAAAGGGGCTTTGATGGGGGCCAGGGGAAATAGCGGCGTCATTCTATCTCAGATATGGCGCGGTTTTGCCCAGGGTCTGGGTGAAAAAGAGACTGCCAACGGCAAAGACATGGCCGATGCTCTTACTCAGGCTTCCAAAATGGCTTATAAAGGTTTGAGCAACCCGGTGGAAGGGACAATTTTAACCGTAGCCAAAGATGCGGCTAAAGCGCCCAGGCTGCCAGCGATACATCCAGCATCGTAAAGACATATGGAAGCAGCTCTGGACGCTGCCGGCGAATCGGTATCCAATACACCGACACTTATTACCGGCTATTACGGGAAGCCGGCGTGGTGGATGCCGGCGGGCAGGGTCTTTATACCATTCTGGAAGGGCCGTCAACTTACCTTAAGGGTGAAGCGGAGCAGATGCAGTTCCGCAAGCCCTGGATTATTACCAGCAGTATGCCGCTGACCAGGTAAAACTCCGGCAAATGTGCCGTGCCTGAAGTTCCTTATGGTTATTGCACCGAGTTTATGGTCAAAGGTGAAAAACTGCAGCCGATAAAATCAGGACAAAACTGGAGAAGAAAGGGACAGTCACTTATCGTGGTCGGCGATGAGTCTACTGTCAGGGTACATATCCATACGCTTAGACCCCGGCAATATTCTCCATTATATGACTTCACATGGGCACGATGCACCAGGTCTCCATCCGCAATATGGATGAACAGTACCAGGACTTCCTGGAAATGCAGAAGGAGCGGACGCCCTCGCTGGATATGAATACTGTTGCGGTGGTTGCCGGCGACGGGTTGAGCAATGTTTTTAAGAGCCTCGGGGTGACTGCATTGTTCCCGGCGGACAAACGATGAACCCCAGCACTAAAGAGCTGCTCCAGGCAGTGGAATCGGTACCTTCCAAAAAAGTAATACTGCTGCCGAATAACAAAAATATCGTGATGACCGCCCAACAAGTACATTCCCTGACTAAAAAAGAGGTTAAAGTAATTCCGACCAAATCAATTCCCCAGGGAATTGCCGCACTGCTGGCTTTTGATTATGAAGCTGATTTCGATACCAATATCAAACTGATGGATGAAGCGAGCACTGCGGTAAAAACAATCGAAATTACCCGTGCGGTCCGTTCTACGAAGCTGGCAGGATTGAAAATAAAACGGAAACAGGCTATCGGCTTGCTCGATGATGAACTGGTGGCAGTAGCAGATACGCCGCTGGATGTATTAAACAAAGTACTGGAAAAACTGGACCTGTGAAAAAGCGGAAATAATAACCATTTATTACGGAGCGGATACCGAGGCCGAAGAGGCGGAAGAGGTCAGTGCCGGTATACGAGAAAAATACCCGAAATTACAAATTGATATGGTCCAGGGCGGCCAGCCGCATTATAACTACATTGTTTCGGTAGAATAAGATAATATGAATCACCCTCAAGACCAATTTCCCTCAAATGGAGAATTGAAATATGAAGAATGTAATCTTATGGGATTTAAAAATATTTCGAGGATAATAAATAATGACCGTTAAAATCGTTACCGATAGCGTCTGCGACCTTCCTGCTGAAATTGTTAAACAGTTGGGAATTACCGTTATCCCGATGATCGTTAATTTTGGTGATGGAACACTATCGTGATGGTGTAGACCTGACACCGGAGCAGTTCTACCGGAAACTGCAGACCTCAAAGGTTTTCCCACACACCTCTGTTCCGGCACCCGGGTGTTTTTGCGGAGGCTTATGATAAACTGGCTGAAGAAACCGGGGAAGTTCTGGTCATTACCGTTTCTTCCAAGCTGACTGCGACCTATGCTACCGCCATTCAGGGTATTGCCCTAATGAAAAAGCGATGCCGGGTAGAAGTTATTGATTCCGGTTGGGCGACAATGGCACAGGGTTTTATCGTTATGGCAGCAGCGAAAGCGGCACAAACCGGTGCCGGGCTTAATGACATA
>CAVVVM010000004.1:0-70199 GCA_963751715.1 uncultured Actinomycetes bacterium
TAGTAGTGGTTCAGAGCAGTGAACCCTGCACCAGTTCCCCGTTTCTTGGACTACGTATGCTCCGCAACGGGGGGAGTCGCCCAGGGTTGCCCTGGTGAAGGTTGGTACGTTTCCAAACCTCCCTCTTTTCGTTTCATCGTAGTCTGCTCCATTCGCGCAGTTTGCCGGAACTCCGGCCTATGGGGACATCATTGAACAGGCTGCCGTCTTGGTGGCGCGATTGGCTCAAAACCACCCCTGCCTGATGGCAACAAGCGAGCCGCGTTTTGACGGCTGTCCGATTCCTCGATGCGAACCGGTCTTGGGGGGAGCCCCGCGAACGCTGACTCGGACGCCTCACGGGTCGAGTCGATTGCAGCCTCTGCCGTCGGTCATGACGCAATCGTCGCTCGGATTGAATCGCGCACCTCACCTGCCTGATCCCCCTGATCCTGGGCAATGGCTCCGCTGCTCAGCAATGGCCGTGACCCCTCGCGGCAAGGGACAAGGGGTCAGGGTGAGAATGCATCAGGATCTCTGATCTCACAGGCCACGCTAAAGGCCCAGCTATCAAATGATGCCCCTCGCTATTCGCGGTCACGAAGAGTAACTGAACCTGGTTGGGAGCCAGAGCTTTCCACCATCCTTGAGAGCAGTCGCCACTGACTACTTGGCTGCCCAACGTTCCGGACTAACACTGATTTTGAAGCTCGGACTGCAGCGAGTGTCGATTGAGTTCCGACTTGGCGTATCCGCCACACCAGCGATTATCTGTGTAGAGGGCTTGAGTTGCCTGATCCGCAATCGATGCAGCCGATCGCGGAGAAGGCTGAGCCATGCTTTGGGCCACCTCACGGCCACTCCACGATTCGGGAGGCCGCACCAAGCACGGCGCCCCGTGAGAATCTCCCTTTGGCCTCGACGATAGAGATCGCTCGAAGGCCTCGGTGGAAGAGGCAATCACATCAATGTAGGTCCTCCCTCAAGACTTAATATAAAGGATCGCAAAAATCGCCTTGGGCGCCAGGCCAACTTAAGAAAAATGACCGTCAGACGGGCGCAGAATATCGTGGACCACCGTATAAGTAACCTCGCCTCAAAGAAGCGGAGCGCCTTGAGTAATCTCGGTTGACCTTCCCGGAGACCGGTACCGAGGCGAGAGCAGGTATGCACTGCCGTTCCCAGGTGACCTTTAGGGGGTCCGTCGTCCTCCGCCGCTCTAAGAGTGTTTAGTCTCTCATAAATCTCGCCGTGATCTAAAGCCCTCGGCGATCGGGTGATCAGGCCCGGAGAGCCTTGGAAACATCGATCACTCCGTCCGTGATGACCAACTCAGCCGCCGCTTCTCCGGGCACCCGGATTCCGGTTCCCCGGAAAACGCCGTCAGGCGCTTCCTTCTCGTCGCTGATCTCCGCATCATGAATATGGCCAATCAGCGTGCGACCCACGGCAGCCCGCAGGTACCAGGCCATTCCTCGCTCCGGGTCCATCGCACGCCCCCACAAAAAGAGGATCCAGGACCCACTTCTACTCAAAGTGGCGTTTTGAAACGCGAACCCGGGATTTTCGGACGCTTGAAGGGCACGTTATTGGCCAGCACCTCTCGCGAAACCCACTCGAGGAGGCGCGCCTCGTTCCTCCAGGACCAAGAGGGCCGATCGGTGATGACGAGGTGAGGGCTAAGTCCGTAAGGACAGTTAGAAGTGAAGTCAGTTCCTCCCCGGGTTCAGGGCAGGAAAGGAATCGCGGGGTCCGTTAGGGCGCCATTCTCGTCCTCCGCGACCGGCCAGGGGAGCTCGCGAGCTGCCGCCGTCCGGAACCGTCGCCGGACGACAGTGAAGATCGCACGCGCCTTGGTCGGTCTCTGCGCCCGTGACGAAATCCGCTCACTCTTTCCGTGATCATTTTGATCATCGGCGCGCCCACCTCAGCTGCGGCTATAAACGCGTCAAACCGCTGCTGATATTGTTCTTCCGTTCGATTCTTCGTCGAGAACTCAAAAGAACTGGGACAGCGCGCTCAAGGTCGCTCGGCACGACGTCAGCGACCGCATCTGGATCCTTCATCGCGAGGCTGCCCCGAATCGCTTCCGCGATGAGGTTCTAGACTGGAGCTAGGCCTGCCCAGCCATGACCAGCGGAACTGAGCTAGGGTCAAGACCGAGCCGCGCACAAGCCTCCTCCATACTTGGCTGGAGGAAGTGTCTGGGCTGCTCAGTCACCTCGTAGTAGATCCGAACTTCGACGTCTGCGGTCGCCATTACACTCCTTCTGGGACTCTTTGATTGTAGACCACCAATCAGCGATGACTCAAGCCGACACAAGCAAAGCCAAAGCGAGAACCCCACAAAGTGAGAAGGGGAGGAGTCTCAGCGGGCCCGAACCTTCCAACGGCCTAACGGCCCGCGAGTGGACTCGGATGTCCCGCAATGTTTGGGGGACGACCTTTCGAGCCCGCGGGACAAGCGTCGCCTAGAGCATGGCGAAGCTTCCCGCTCAAGCTGGCGGAACGCTGCATCACCCTCTATTCGCGCGAAAGGAGGATCTCGTCCCGCCGACCCAGCCTCCGGGGTATGACTGTCGCAACGACAGTTGTGGCGGCATCCCGGTCTTGGAAAGAAGGAGCGTGGGCGTGGAACTCAACCCACGTTTTGTGCGCTTGCCAAGGAATGGGCGGCCGACCGAATCGCCCCTTCTCAGGCCTGACGTTGAACCGGTCATTATTAATGATGACTGTCGAGTGGTGCTTTGAGACTCTTCCCCCTGACTCCATCCAGGTCACGGTTACGTCACCGCCGTACGCTGATTTCATTCGTCGATCAGTTGAGGACCGCACCAAGACGCACAAGACCAGCCGCATCGTTGAGCACAACAACAGCACAGTAAAGCCTTACTCTGATATGGGAAACCTCGACTATTCGCAGTTCATCCCAGCCTGCCGAGAAGTCCTCGGACCTCTCCTGAAGGCGACGAAGCCGGGTGGCTACGCCGTTTGGGTCGTGAAAGACCACCGACTGCCACCGGACCTGCCCTACGTACCCGTTGCGCGTAAATTCGTCGAGCTGCCGCTGTGGTAGGATTGGCCTCTGGCACTGATCTCATTGTCTGCAACTGAAAAACCAACAGCGTAGCCTGGTGCTCCTCGGCTACCCCTATGCGGTTTCTACACCAATCAGAACTGCTCGTTTCTGGTAGTCCTTCGCATTACCCCCTTCTCGGGGGATGCCGTGCAGGCCGTGCACCCATACCCCTGCAGCTTCCCGGGATCCATGTGCGGGCAATTGCCCCAGCGGCGGTGGGGTGTCCCTGCAGGGTTCCGGTGGCAGCGGGACCGCCGTCTCGAAGCTTCTCTGCACGGGAGTTTCGATCAGGCGATTGGAGTGGACTGCAACCCGATTGGGCTCCTCATCGCTCGGTGCAAGACCCTCAAACCTCGTCCGGCTCTCTTGACGCAGCTGAGAAGCTCCTTGTTGAGCTCCGTACGGAATTTCTGGGGTTCCGCACTAGCTGCGCGAAACTACCGGGTTTTCGCGGTCGCGACGCACCCATATTCGCCGCAAGTCGCCCAGGAGATTGCGGCCATTCTCAAGTTCATGCGTGACCGGGTCTACTCGATTTCGAAAGCACTTGGCTTCGCTGTGCTCTGTCGCTGTCGACAGAGCACAGCGAAGCCAAGTGCTTTCGAAATCCGAGTAGACCCGGTCACGCATGAACTCGAGAATGGCCGCAATCTCTTGGGCGACTTGCGGCGAAAACCAATGGTCGCGACCGCGAAAACCCGGTAGTTTCGCGCGGCTTGTGCGGAACCCCAGAGATTCCGTACGGAGCTCGACGAGGAGCTTCTCAGCTGCGTCGAGCTCGCCGGACGAGGTATTGAGGGTCTTGCACCGAGCGATGAGGAGCCCAATCGGGTTGCAGTCCACTCCAATCGCCTGATCGAAACTGCCGTGCAGAGAAGCTTCGAGAACGGCGGTCCCGCTGCCACAGAAAGGATCCAGGAACACCCCACCGCCGCTGAGGTAGGCCCGCGCAGTGGATCCCGGGAAGCTGCAGGGGTATGGGTGCACGGCCTGCACGGCATCCCCCGAGAAGGCGGTCATTCGGGCTTACGAAGGACTACCAGAAACGAGCAGTTCTGATTGGTGTAGAACCGCGTGGGGTAGCCGAGGAGCACCAGGCTACGCTGTTCGTTTTGGTTCCAGACAATGAGATCGTGCCAGAGCCATCCTTCAGCCACGGCGGCTCGAGCGAGGTCACTCGCAACGGGTACGTAGGGCAGGTCCGGTGGCAGTCGGTGGTCTTTCACGACCCAAACGGCGTAGCCACCCGGCTTCGTCGCCTTCAGGAGAGGTCCGAGGACTTCTCGGCAGGCTGGGATGAACTGCGAATAGTCGAGGTTTCCCAGATCTCGAGGATCGTCAGAGTAAGGCTTTACTGTGCTGTTGTTGTGCTCAACGATGCGGCTGGTCTTGTGCGTCTTGGTGCGGTCCTCGACTGATCGGCGAATGAAATCAGCGTACGGCGGTGACGTAACCGTGACCTGGATGGAGTCAGGGGGAAGAGTCTCAAGCGCCGCTCGACAGTCATCATTAATAATGACCGGTTCAACGTCAGGCCTGAGAAGGGGCGAATCGTCGGCCGCCCATTCCTCGGCAAGCGCCGCAAAACGTGGGTTGAGTTCCACGCCCACGCTCCTTCTTCCAAGCCGGGATGCCGCCACGACTGTCGTTCCGATACCGAGGAAGGGGTCGCAGACAAGATCCTCTTCGCGCGAATAGAGGGTGATGCAGCGTTCCGCCAGCTTAAGCGGGAAGACTGCGCCATGCTCTAGGTGACGCTTGTCCCGCGGGCTCGAAAGGTCGTCCCAAACATTGCGGGACATCCGAGTCCACTCGCGGGCCGTTAGGCCGTTGAAGGTTCGGGCCCGCTGAGACTCCTCCTTCTCACTTTGTGGGGTTCTCGCTTTGGCTTTGCTTGTGTCGGCTTGAGTCATCGCTGATTGGTGGTCTACAATCAAAGAGTCCGGAAGGAGTGTAATGGCGACCGCAGACGTCGAAGTTCGGATCTACTACGAGGTGACTGAGCAGGCCCGACACTTCCTCCAGCCAAGTATGGAGGAGGCTTGTGCGCGGCTCGGTCTTGACCCTAGCTCAGTTCGGCTGATCAAGCTAGGCAGGCCTAGCTCGGTCGAGAAGCCCATCGCGGAAGCGATTCGGGGCGGCCTCGCGATGAAGGATCCAGATGCGGTGGTTACAGTCGTGCGGGGCGGCCTTGAGCGCGCTGTCGCATTCTTTGAGTTCTCGACGGCGGTTCGAACGGAAGACCACGATCAGCAGCGGTTTGACGCGTTTGTTGCCGCAGCTGAGGTGGGCGCGCCGATGATCAAAGTATACGCGGAAAGAGTGAGCGGATTTCGTCACGGTGGCAGAACCGACCATGACACGCGTGCGATCTACAAGATCGTCCAGCAACAGTTCGGGACGGCAGCTTTCGAGCTCCCCTGGCCGGTCGCGGAAGACGGGAGTCGCGCCCTAACGGACCCGCGATTCCTTTCCTGCCCTGAACCCGGGGAGGAACTGACTTCACTTCTAACTGTCCTTACGGACTTAGCCCTCACCTCGTCATCACCGATCGGCCCTCTGGTCCTGGAGGAAGCGGCACGCCTCCCTGAGTGGGCGTCGCGAGAGGTGCTGGCCAATAACGTGCCCTTCGAGCGTCCGAAAATCCCGGGTTCGCGTTCAACGCGAGTTTGGGTGAAAGATGGGTCCTGGAATCTCAAGTTCAACAGGTGGGGGCATGCAATGGACCCGGAGCGAGGAATGGCCTGGTACCTGCGGGCTGCCGTGGGTCGCACGCTGATTGGCCATATTCATGATGCGGAGATCAGCGACGAGAAGGACGCCCTGACGGCGTTTTCCAAGGGAACCGGAATCCGGGTGCCCGGAGACGCGGCTGAGTTGGTCACGGACGGAGTGATCGATGTTTCCAAGGCTCTGCGGACCTCATCGCCCAATCGCCCAGGACTTTCGATCGTCACGAATTGCTCAGAGTTCAACCTATGCGACGGTGGAGGGCAACAAGTCCTAAAGGTCACCTGGGAACGGCAGTCCATACCTGCTCTCGCCTCGTACGGGTCTCCGGGAAGGTCAACCGAGATTACTCAAGGCGCTCGCTTCTCTGAGGACGAGGTTACTTATACGGTGGTCCACGATATTCTGCGCCCGGCCGGTTACGAGTTGGTGTTCGTGAGTTTTCCTGGCGCCCAAGGCGATTTTGCGATCCTCGATCCGGAAGGTGGGCGGACTAGAGGGAGGACCTACATTGATGTGATTGCCTTCCACCGAGGCCTTCGAGCGATTGCTCTGGTCGAGGCCAAAGGGAGATTCTCACGGGGCGCCGTGCTTGGTGCGGCCTCCCGAATCGTGGAGTGGCGAGATGACCCAAGCATGGCTCGCCTTCTCCGCGATCGGCTGCATCCGATTTGGGATCAGGCAACTCAGCCCTCTACACAGATAATCGTTGGTGTGGCATACGCCAAGTCGGAACTCGATCGACGCTCGCTGGGGTTGGGGGCCGACTTCGAAATCAGTGTTAGTCCGGAACGTTGGGCGGCCGAATCGTCAGTGGCAACTGCTCTCAAGGATGGTGGAAAGCTCTCGCTCCCAACCAGGTTCAGTTACTCTTCGTGACCGCGAATAGCGAGGGGCCTGGTCTCAGACGCTGAGCCTTCGATCGTAGCTAGTGGGGTCGGCGGACCTGATGCATTCTCACCCTGACCCCTTGTCCCTTGCGCGAGGGGTCACGGCCGTGCTGAGCAGCGGAGCCATTGCCCAGGATCAGGGGGATCAGGCAGGTGAGGTGCGCGATTCAATCCAAGCGACGATTGCGTCATGACCGACGGCAGAGGCTGCAATCGACTCGACCATTGAGGCGTCCAAGTCAGCGTTCGCGGGGCTCCAAACGAGTCCGTTCGCATCGAGGAATCGGACAGCCATCAAGAACGCGGCTCGCTTGTTGCCATCAGGCAGGGGTGGTTTTGAGCCAATCGCGCCACCAAGACGGCAGCCTGTTCAATGATGCCTCCATAGGCCGGAGTTCCGGCAAACTGCGCGAATGGAGCGTGCAACGCTGAATCGGCAAGAGGGAGGTTTGGAAACCTGCTCACCGTCTCCGGGGCAAACCCCAATACCTTCGCTGCGAGGCGTACGTAGTCCCCGAGGCGGGGAACCCATGCAGGTTGCACTGCTCTGAACCGCTACTTGCTCAGCCGATCGAACGTCTCAGCATGGTCGGCCATGAATCGCTCGGCGAAGGCATCATTGGCAGCCTGCCTTTCGGCCTCTTCTGCGCTCAGGCGCTGGCCTACCTCCGAAAGCTGGTCGGGGCTCAGGTGGTACTTCTCAGCAAGCTCCTTGGCGATCTGCTCGATCAGCTCATCAGTGATGTTCGTTGCTGCCATGCGCTGATTGTACGCCGCCGGGTGACCGCTACCAAGGGGCTGCGCAAAGTTGTCGCGATTCCGACCCCTCGCCCTGGCGTGAAGGGTCCGCGAGGGGACTGTTGTTGCGTGTTGCGCAACATGATACAGTTGGCCTGTGATCGACTCTCGCGACATCTACGTGCTGGCCGGCACTGTTGCCTCGCAGCGGGAAGCGCCATCTCTGCGCGAACTCGCGGCCGAGCTCCACGTCGACCACACTCTCGTCCACCGCGCACTTGGCAGAGCGGCCGAGGCAGGTCTCTACTCACCCTCCTCGCGAAGCGTGAACCTCCCGGCCTTCGAAGAGCTCGTCGTTCATGCCGCCCGCTTCATCGCACCGGCACCGCTCGGTGCGCTCGTGGCCGGAGTTCCCGCAGCCTGGGCTGCTGAGCCGGTCGCGTCGCATATCAGCGAGGCTGGCGATGACCCACCACCGGTTTGGCCCTCAGCGAAGGGGACGATCCGTGGGCAGACGCTCGAACCGCTCCACCCTTCGGCTGCGGCGGCCGCGGCGGAACATCAGCGACTCGCGGAGATGCTCGCCGTGATCGACTCGCTCCGAGCAGGTGACCTTCGCGTCCGAAAGGTCGCGGCGAAACTTCTGCATGAGCAGATCGCTTCGGCAGGAAGGGCGCTCGTCCATGAGCGCCGAGCTCGTGGAGGCTGCCGCATTGGCTCTCGGCCCGATCACAAGCGAGCTCGTCTTCCTCGGCGGCGCGAGCGTTCACCTCTGGATCACCGACCCAGCTGCGCCGCCGACGCGCGCAACTGAAGACGTCGACGTGATCTCGGAAGTGACCTCGCTGGCCTCCTATTACTCACTCGGCGAGCGCCTGCGCGAGCGCGGCTTCGTCGAAGCGAACGACTCCGAAGTGATCTGCCGCTGGCGGCATGCGGAGACTGGAATCTTGGTTGACGTCATGCCCCAAGATGAGGAAGTCCTTGGCTTCTCCAACCGCTGGTACCCGACTGTGATCGCCACCGCAACAGACCTGACCCTCGGGAACGGCATGACCATCTGCGCCGCAACGCCACCGAGCATCGTCGCGACCAAGCTGGCCGCGTGGAAAGGGCGAGGTGGCGGCGACGCGCTCACGAGCCTCGACCTTCACGACATCGTCGTCCTTGTCGACGGACGAGCAGAGCTGGCACAGGAAATCGATGGAAGTGACGGTCAACTTCGCAACTACGTGGCGGGAGAGCTCGAGGCCCTGATCGCTGACCGTAACCTCGACTACCTGCTCGCGAGCGCTCTGCACGGACACGGGGTGCTGGCCGACGAACGCGCAGCTCGGTCGGAAGGAGATCATGGGAGAAATCGCCGGTCGCGCCTGACCAGATGTCCCTTGCGCGAAGGGTTCGCTCCGGACCGCAAGCCCCTGAGCTCTTGACGTCCTGACCTTCAATCCGGGGTGCCAGCCCGGGCGCGGCGCCCCTGCATGTGATCAGCGAGATGCTCTTCATGCAAATCTTGCCTTGCTAGGCAAAAAATGTATATCAAGCAATCATCTGCGCTATCCTTGCCGTAGCTCATGGGTGCGCGGTCCAACAACCCGATCAGTGCTTTCCTCCTCCGGCCGCCTGTCCTCGAAGGAGGGGTGAAGCTCAGCGCGCGTCGTGATGGGCCGGTCGGGGCGACCGTCACGCTCGAGCATTCGGGTGGCACGACGAGCCTCGAGGCCGCAGGCCTGTCGGTGCCCTACCCGTCCGCGCTTCGGCGACTCGTCGCCGATCGCCCGTCGACTGAGCTGGTGGTCGTCGAGCGCATCCCCAAGGGCCTTCCCGACGCGGCCGCCGCGATGGGACTCTCATACATCGACTTGCGAGGGCACGGTCGCTTGACAGCGCCGGGCCTCGTCTACATCAACGAGCCATCAACCGAGCGAGGATCTGAAGGAAGGCGCAAGCGGGCTGCATCCTCGCCGTTCACGGCTGTCGCCGGCAGGGCCATCAGGGCACTTCTCGAGGAGCCCGGTCGACGCTGGCGTGTAACCGATGTGGCGGCCCTCGCGGACTCGAACCCCGGCAACGTCCACCGTTCGCTCGCCGCGCTCGTCGAGCTCGCCCTGGTCGAACGCGATGACCGCGAATACCGCGTCGTGGACCCTGGAGCGCTGCTCGAAGCATGGGCTGACCGGTCGCCCGGCCCGAGGCGGGAGTTCACCCTCGCCGCTGGGCGCAGTCTGCGGACGGAGGCTCGGGCGATCCTCGACGCTGTGGGAGGGGAAGGAGCGGTCTCCGGCGAGTTCGCGGCCGAGCAGCTCGCTCCCTACCTCGAGGCCTCGAGCGTCATCGTCCATCTGTTCGACGAGCAGGCGATCGCGCGGGTTCCAGGAGCCCCCGGGTTCCGGGAGGTCGAAACCCGGGGGCCCGCACTCAACGCGAAGCGGTCGATCACGGTCAGACTGACGGACTCCGGTGTCGCTGCATTCGGGGAGAAGAGAGGAGGGCTGCCCCTCTGCTCACCCCAGCAGATCTACTTCGACCTTTGGCGCGAGCCCGGGCGGGGCAGAGAAGCCGCCGAACACCTTCGCAAGGCGGTGCTTCGGTTCTGATGTCGCTCGAGTGGTCAATCGATCCGTCGACTCCGGCCGGTGGACTCGTTGCCGAAGGGCTCGAGGCCGTCTCGCCGGTGCTCGACGAACTTGGCAGCGGAGCGCTCCTGATTGGTGGACTGATCACTGCAGCCTGGCTGGACAGTCGCCCGGTAGGAATCCCCGCGAGGGCGACGGTTGACATCGACCTCGGCATCGATCGACTCGCGCTCGGCCTGACAGGACGGCGCGAAAGGATCGTCCGGCTCCTCGCCGAGCATGGGTTCACGAAGGGCTTCGGCGGTGAGGACTTCCGTTTTGTGCGGGACACCAGCGCAGGACCGTTCGTCGTCGACCTGTTGCTGCCTGCGGGAGCTTCGCGGAGCAGGCCACCTCTGATCGAGCCGGGCCTTTCCAGCCTGAGCGCCCCCGGCCTTCGCTACGCCATCACTCGCGGCCCCGTACCCGTGGAACTCCGAGTGCTCGGAAGACCGACGCGATCATTCAGGCTTCACGGCATCTCACTCGAGGCGGCGTTCGTGATGAAGGCAACGCTGGTGGCCGACAGGCTCAGGACGAGGCGCGACAAGCTCGTCGCCGATACCGCGGACGCGGTGATGCTCGCGCGCGCCTGCGCGTCGGACCCCGGCGCCATGGCCGCTATGGCGGCCGACCGACGATTCAGCGAACCGCGACGCGCGATCAACTGGCTGATGAGTGAGTTCGTCACGCCCCGCAGTCGAGGAGCCCGTCGCATGGCTGAACATGTCGGCGGAGACCACGGGGCCGAGTGGGCGGTCAACGCGGCCCGTGAGTTCGAATCCGCTCTCACGATGGCTGATTCGAGTCGGCGCGGCGGGTAGCAGAGACAGGAGAGACCCGACGGCGCGGGGAGTCGGTCGAATCAGGCTGGATGAAGCGCGCGGCTAACGCCGGACCCAAGGTCGATCTGGCGGAGGGGTCCGTAAGGGGACTACAGTTGCGTGTTGCGCAACATGATCCAGTCGGGTGGTGATCGACGTGCTGCGAACGGGTGACCTGCGCGTCCGCAAGGTCGCGGCGAAGGTTCTCCGTCAGCAAATCGCGGCTGTTTAGGGCCTGATTGTCGACTGTTTCTTGACTCGATTCCGCTGAATCGCCTGAGTTTGATTCCTACGCTTGCAACCAATGGGAACTCCTCGAAATCAACTCAAGCCACCGTGCTACCATGACACCATGGGTAAGAACCTGACAGTGCGCCTCGACGATGAACTCGCCGCCGACACCGAGGCGCTCGCCCGGGCCGAAGGCAAGAGCATCAACGAGACTGTCAAGCAGTCCCTCCGGGAGGCGGTCGAGCGTCGCCGCAGGGATCCGGAGTTCACCGCACGGGTCAAGCAGATCATCGAGGAGGATCGAGAGCTACTCGAGCGACTCGCGAAGTGAGCGTTCGCTACCTCTATCTCGACGATTTCGTCGAGATCGCCTGCCTGGTCACCGGCCTCGATGAGGCGACAGTTCGCCGATCGTCCCGACTCGAGCTGGCCGACTCAGCACTGAACGCCCCGCAATCCGGATTCGGCGAGACGGACTTTCACCCCGACTTCGTCGAGAAGGCCGCGGTACTGATCGTGCGCCTTGCCCGCAATCACCCGCTGCCGGACGGCAACAAGCGGGCTGCCTGGGTTTCCCTGAGACTCTTCATCCGCCTGAACGATTGGGAATGGTCCCCAAGGCCATCGTTTGATGAATCCGAGCGGGCAGTGCTCGCCATAGCTGCAGGCGAATGGGATGTGGCCGAAGCGGCCGACTGGCTTCGCAGGCACGTCAGGGAGTCGAGCTGACGGCGCCCAGGCAGCCTCGGCGTCCGCGGACGTGAGTCAAGCGCCGAGGCGCTTGAACGTCTCGGCGTGGTCACCCATGAAGCGCTTGGCGAAGGCATCGTTCGCCGCGCCCCGGGCTGCCCGCCCTTCCTGCAAGCGCTTGGCGACCTCGCGCAGTCCGTCCTCTTCGAGGTGGTACTTCCCGGCAAGCTCCTTGGCGATCTGCTCGATCAGCTCATCGGTGATGTTCGTAGAGGCCATGGATGCATTGTACGCCGGTGTTTGATGATCGCCAACGGGCTGCGCAAAGTTGTTGCCATTCGGACCCCGTGCCCCCTGCCAACGAGGCCAGGCCGAACGCCCCCGGCCTTACCCGTCACTCCTCCGGTGCGGGCAGTTGCAGGTCGGACAGGAAGAGGTAACGCGCCATGATCCTGACGAGGCCGTCGTCGACACTGACCCCGTACTGACGGGCGAGGATCTTGAGGCAAAGGTGCCAGCGATCGAAGTCCTCCCGGGTCTTCACATAGGGAGGGAGCGTGTCATCGATCAGGCGGCCCTGATCGTCGGTCGCCTCCTCCCAGGTCTGGGCCGGAACCGGCCACGATTCATTGAACCCCGTCATCACCGGTCTCCTCTTCGGTCGGCTCATCGGCCGGCGGCCGTTGGATGAAGGTGAGGGTCGTCTCGGCGGGATCGCCCGGGTCGTGTTGCCAGCGCGGGTCCGCCTCCAGTTCCGCGATCAGGTCGTCGATCGTCCTGCGGTCCCCGCCTTCGGGTGCCTCGTCGGTTCGTTCGGGCATCGCCACCTCCTCGTGTTCGCTTCCGCTGAGGGTCAAGTCGACCCGACGCCCGGAGACCTGACGGACAGCCGGCCTTCGATCGAGCGGGACGAACGGGCCCGTCTGGGAGACTCCCCGCCGTGTCCACCGAACAGGCCCCATCGGCGACTGCGGGCGCGCAGGGGATGTCGGCCAACAAGCGCGGCCTGCTCTTCCTTTTCGGGATCGGCTCGGCAACCGTCGGCTTCGCGGTGGGCGCGCTCGTCGCGCTGATCTCGCTGCGAAGCGCCGACGCGCACGCCGACTAGCCGGCGGTCAGCTCACGCTGTCGCCCGGCAGCCGGCCGCGGCTCAGCCGCGGACGACCTTGACCCTGAAGCTGCGCAGGGTCGAGAAGCCGGCTCGGTCGGTGGCGCGCACCTTGACCTTGTAGGTGCCGGGTCGGCGCCACGAGTGCTTCACGCTCGAGCCGTTCGCAGCCCTGCTGCGATCTCCGAAATCCCACTTGACCGAGGAGATCCCGGACGGGTCACCGGCACTCGCCACGAACGACGTGCGCGACCGGGCCAGGACCTTCGTCGGTGCCGAGCTCAGCTTGAGCGTCGGCTTGGCGCCCGAGTCCAGCCCGCCGACCAACGCATGCTTGATCCCGGCGGAATCAGTTCCCCATGTCACGAAGACGTTGCCGTGGCGGTCCACGCTTGCGGCGCAGCTGACGACGAAGGTGCCGCCGCTGGTGGCTCCGGTCCCGACCGTGAAAGGCCCACTGAAAGAGGTCGGGGTCGCAGCACCCCGCTTACGAACCCAGGTCCTGACGCTGGCTGTGTCGCAGAGCGTCACTTGGGCCGTCCCATCAGGCCCGACGCTGAACGAAGACCCGTCGACGAACCCATCCGACTTGAGCAAGTCAGAGCCGGGGAGCTTCACTTCCGGGCCGATCGGCCCGCCCTTCGGCCTCGAAGCGAGACGGAAACTCCACGGGTCCGAGTCGGAGAGCGGGGCTCGCGGCCAACCGATCAGCGCCGCGCCCGACTTCCCGTCCGCTTGGATCGATGCGCCATCGGCGCTCGAGCCAATCGTCTCCTCCGGCCCGAAGGTGCCCGTGTCCCCGGGTGAGCGCACCCGCATCTTCACGACGTGCGAGGGACTTGGGAGCGGCGCGCCGATGACCTCCCACGAGACGACGAACGAGCCGTCCCCGAGGACTGCCGCATCGTTGAAGCGCCCGGTCGGGAAGTTGGGCGCTGCGACGATCGACCCGACCGCCTCAAGTGGCCTGAATACGCCAAGCCCGGTGTCAAGGATCGCCCGTATCGACGTGGTCTTCGGACCCGTCTCCGTGCTCCACGCGATCAGTCGAGTGCCATCGGGGCCGGCGGCCGCGCCGAAATCCGGCTCGCTGGATCCCGGCGATGCCTCGAACCCGGTCACAGGAGGCGACAGAGGCCCGAGCGGGTTGCTGATCGTCACGTGACCAAGCGTGTTCTTCGGTGGAGTGGTGTTGGTCTGCACTGGGCACACCAGAGTGAACCGCGACGTGTTGTCGAACATTCCTGCCGGGTCGAAGCACGGTTTCCCGATCAGGTCCGCGATCGGGATGGGAGCAGAGAACTTCCCGCCCCTTTTCCGGAACGAGTACATGCCTTGGCTGCTGCCTGCGAACAACGAGACCATGGTGTCCCCATTCGGGGCGAAGGCGATCGGCCCGCGGAAGCCGCTCCCGCTGGCGCCCGGCGAGCGGGTCAGCTCCTCCGCCGGGCCAAAGCTGCCCGCCGCGTTTCGCGAGCGAGCGACGACCGAGAGGCTCGATGCGGCGGTCGAGCTGTCGAGCGTGACCACGACGACGGCCTCGTCCTTCGAAGAGACGCCCGACGAAACCCCGAGAAGCTTGTCCGACGAGTAGACGCGCAGCGGCTTGACCACCTTCATTGCGGCCAATGCGGTCGGCGCGGCCGTGAGGCCGAGCGCGACCGTTGCCAGAGCGGCGGCTCCGGCGATCGACCTGGGTGACCCGAGTGAAGAGGCCATGCGCGGGATGCTACATGGACTCACCTGTACTCTCGCCGCATGGCCGCAATCGCGTCCCAACCGGAGCTGCTCGACTACTCCGCCTGGGCGGAGCGCCCCGAGCCGCTCGCCCCGCTCGAATCCGACGAACGCGCCGACGTCGTCGTGATCGGCGGCGGCTACCTCGGGATCAGCGCAGCCCGCAGGCTCGCCGGGCACGGCCGCGACGTCGTCCTGCTCGAGGCCGAGTTCTGCGGCTGGGGAGCGTCCGCCCGCAACGCCGGGCACCTGACGCCGACGATCGCAGGCGACCCGCAGGTGCTCGCCACCCTCTACCGCCGCAGGGCACCGGCGCTCGTCCAGTTCGCCGACCGGGCCGTCCGCCACACCGAGCAGCTGATCGAAGCCGACGGGATCGACTGCGGCTACCGGCCGGTCGGCAACGTCTCCGTCGCGTTGACCGAGGCGGGCCTCAAGCGATCGGCTCGGATCGCCCGCTTCATGCAGTCCGCTGGAGCGCACGTCGAACTGGTCACAGCCAGCGAGCACGGGCTGCCCGACGCTTTCCCGGGCGGGATCCTCGAGAAGCTAGGCGGCGTCCTCGACCCCGGGCGTTTCACGATGGGCCTGAGGGACCGGTTGCTCGCCTCGCCCGTCCGGACGTTCGAGGGCTCGCCGGTCATCTCGGTCACCGGGTCGGGCGGGGCGTTCACGGTCCGCACTCCGCGCGGGTCGGTCTCGGCACGGGAAGTGCTGGTCGCGACCAACGCGTTCAGCGACGGCCTCGCCTTCGCCCCCGAGCGGTCGGTCGCCCCGCTGTGGGTCACGCTCGCCGAGACCGAGCCGATCGACCCGGCGGCGATCGAAGCGACCGGCTGGACCAGCACGAGCGGCATCTACACGCAGCACTTCGTGATGGAGAGCTACGACCTGACCTCCCGCAACACGATCGTCTTCGGCAGCCGGATGGTCACGCGCGAACGGGCGCCGCTCAGGCTGCGCCTGCCCGATCGGGCGGTCGTCGAGGAGATCACCCGCGGCTTCCGCGAGCGCTTCCCGACGCTGGCCGGCGTCGCGGTCGAGCGGGCGTGGGGAGGGTGGATCGCGATGACTCCGTCGTGGCTGCCGGCGGTCGGCAGGACCTCCGAGGGAATCCACTACGCAGTCGGCTGCAACGGCCACGGGATCGCCCAGGCCCCGTACCTCGGCTCGATGATCGCCGACTCGATCGCCGGCCTCGGCCGCGCACCGGACCTCGCCACCCTCTGGCGCGACCGCGACCGCTTTGCCCCGTCGCCGCTCACCTCGAAGGCCGCAGTCAAGCTCGCGTGGCACCTCGACCGCCTCGGCGACAGGCTTGCCGCCCGCGGTCACGGATAAGGCCCACCTCTTCGCCGGGGTCCCGACTCGGCTGCGACGCTCAGCCGAGCGGACCAATACTCTCCCCTCAATGAATAAAGGAACTGTCACGGTTGCAGCGGCACTCGCAGTGCTTGCTGGCCTGCCGGGTTCGGCTCTCGCCGCGCCGAAGCGCATCGCACCGGCGGAGCTCTTCTCCTCGGTTCGGATCGACAACGTGAAAGTCGGCGTATCGCCGCGTGACGAGGCGATCGTCGTCGGTCAAATCATCAGCGGTGCGTCGGACCCGACCCTGATCGCTCGCGTTCGCGGCTCCGGTGGACGCCTCTCCGTCGCACAGGAACTGAGCCGCACCGGCAACGCGGAAGTACCACGCGATATTCAGTTCAACGCTGCGGGAGACACCTTCCTCTCTTGGGGAATCGCGACCAGCGGATCCACCGGCGAGCGCTCATTCCGAAAGGCGGGAGGCCTGTTCTCGGTGCCGATGCCGTGGCCGGGAGGCTCCTGCACCCGCTTCAGCTCGGTCCGCTTCACGGCGGCGGGTCTTCCCGAGGTCGCCTGCTCGGCAAAGCTTGACTCGGGGGCAGCGAGGGACAGGCTCATCGGCGTCACGGGCTCCACCTCGGAAGGGGTGCTGTTCGGCGTCCCGACGCCCCTCCAGTCCGCTGTCAACTTCGGCTTCCTGACGCCGCGTCTCGACATCGGACCGGACGGAACCCGAGCCGTCGCGTGGGGCCTCGACGAAGGCATCTTCCCGAGCGAAACCCAGAAGGTGAAGTTCGCAGTAGCTCCCCCGGGCGGCCCGTTCGGCACCTCTCAGCAGGCTGCGGGGGCGCTGCTCAGCACCGGCGGGTTCGCCGAACTCGGTGGCATTACGGTACTGGCCGACGGAAGGGTCGCGATCCTCTACGAGCGGTCCGATGGAGTCCGGTCGCAGCCCCACGTGCTGATTCGCAAGACGGACGGAACCTTGGTCGACGTACCGCTGCCGACCACCACTGCGCAGGGCAGAATCTCGATCGCTCGCGACGGTGCGGGCGCGCTCGTCCTCTGGGCTGAGGACACCGGCTTCGCCACTCCGGTGACCTTCAAGGTCGGCTCGCTCGTCGGCGATTCGATCCCCGACTCTTCTATCCAGACCCTTGACAACGGGCTCTCAGGCATGACGCAGACCGGCGACCTGCTCGTCGCGCCCAACGGGGCGGCCGCCTTTGCCCGCAGGGTCAGCGTCGCCGGTAAGCAGGTGCTCGGAGCGTGGGTCCGACCCGCTCGAGGCAGGCCGTTCGCGGGGCCTTTCACGATCGGCTCGGAAGATTTGATGGCCTCCTTCAGCGCCGCGCTCGACAAGCACGGCTCCCTCAACGCCGCCTGGATCCGCGACGAGACCGTCGACAAGGTGTTCCTCGGTGGGCTCGATGCCGCCGGACCTTCGCTTTCACGCCTGGCTGTGCCGGCGAGGCTGAGGGCAGGCAGGGCAGGCCGGTTCAGCGTCGCCGCCAGCGACCCGGCTGGAGTGAAGGCGGTCAAGTGGTCGTTCGGCGACCGCAAGTCGGCCAACGGCGGCAGTGCCCGCCACTCCTACCGCAGGCCCGGCCGCTACCGGGTCGTGCTCGTGGCGACCGACCGCTCGGGTCAGCAGACTCGAGCCACTCGCACCGTCCGCGTCAGTCGCTGAGACCCGGCGCGCGCTCGCGCGCCCGCGTGGTCACGGAGAGTCGAAGATCTCGTCGGTGCCCAGCCGCCGCCAGCGGATCCCGGCTTCGCCCTCGATCGAAATCCACTCCCAGGTCGCACGCCCATCCGGGTTGGTCATGCTCCAGGTCATCTCCCAAACGCCCGAGGCTCCCTCCACCGGCTTGACCCGAAGGCCGTTCAGCCATGGGGCCCGACTCGCCCGCAGCTGCCTTGACAGCACAGTCGTGGAATCCGGGAAGTACCTTGCGCAGGAAGCGCTCGCGATGGGCGCGCGGTAGCGCGCTGAAATCACGATCGAAGGCGCGTGTGGTCTCGAACTTCAGGAGTCGAGGCCTTCGAGGTGCTCGACGAGAGCGTCGAGCGACGCGTGGGTCGTCGTGCGACCGGCTTTGACGTCGGCGTCCGCCTCCCGCTCCATCTCCTGCCAGCGCTCGGACCAGAACCAGCGCTGGTCGGCAGCGACCGGCAGCGTGGGCCTGAGCTCGATCACACCATCGTCGCGCTCGACCAGCTCGACTTGCGCGCCGGGCTCGTCGAGGTGATGTCGTCGCCTCAGCTCTGCCGGGAGGGCGACTGTGCCACGACTCTGCACTGCCAGGAAGAAGCGGTCTGCCATGCGCATCAGCCTACCGTACGGTGCCGCTTTGCGGTTTAGCTGTTTTGCGGCTGACTTGGCACGGCCTCTTGTCGGATGCGTGACAGGCCGTGCCCGATCCGTTCCTCAGTCGAGCGATTCGAGCCGCTCGACCACGCCGCTCAGCTCGCGGCTCAACTGCGAGTCGGGCAGGCGCCGCTCGAACACCTCGGCCAGCGAGCCGTAGTACCAGAGCGTCTGCTCGCGGCTGGCGCTGAAGCGGTCCCACACGGCCGAGCCGACGTCGCCGTGGTCGAGGACGATCGACCGGGCGTTGTGGAGCTTGTCGGCGCAGCTCACCAGCAGGGTCGAGGCGTCCGCGGATTCGAGGTGAGCGAGGTAGTCCTCCTTGCGTTTGCGCCACGGTGGCTTGGGTACCTCGTCGGTGTCCGAGCAGGCCCAGACGATCCCGGCGACCCGGTCGCCGAATCGTTCCCGGATCAGCTCGAGAGTCTCCTTGCCGCCCTGGTCCTCGACCGCGTCGTGCAGCAGGGCGGCGATCACCTCGTCCTCGTCGCCACCCGAGTCGATCACGATGCTTGCCACTCCGAGCAGGTGCCCGAGGTAGGGGGTTGGCGTGCGCTTGCGGCTCTGGTTCGAGTGCAGCTCGACCGTCAGGGTCAGAGCCTCGGAGAAACGCTCGGCCAGCAAGGGGGAGGGGGCAAGGCTCATCGGCCATGCCCCGACTCGGCTTCGGCTGCGCGCCGCAGCCGCTCGTACTCCTCGCGGCTGATCGTCACACTCTCGCCGCCGGGTGACTCCTCCCAGGCGACACCGTCGACGACGCCGTCGCCGGCTGGGCCGCCCGTCTGAGCACGCCCGCCGCCGCCGAGGATCTCGGTCAGGCGACCCTGCACCTTGTCGAGCACCCACTGGGCCTGGCGGTTGTCGCGGTAGGCCTTCTCGAGCAGCAGCACGACCGCGAGGCGCTCCTCGAAGGTCCAGCCGTACTCGCCGCTCGCGCCGCGGCCCTTCGCCCTCGCGCCGGCGAGGCGCTGCAGGCGGGCGCTCTCATCCGGCGTCATCGCGCCCTGGGAGTCGGCGTGGTCGATCAGGATCCGCAGGCCGCGGTCGAGCACCGGGCGAAGCAACGGCTTGATCCGGTCGCGGTTCTCGATCGCGAGCATCAACAGGGCCAAGCCCCGCTTGACGGCTGCCTTCTGGAGGAACGCGGGGATCGGTGCCATCACGCTTGAGGGTAGAGGGGCATTCGCTGGTCCGGTCGGATCCATGCAGGCGAACCTGACTCGGAGGACGCCGGGCCGTTCGTGTCGAAAGCCAATCGACATGACCAAAGCGAGGGGAACAGCCAGCCGCCGCCGGTCGCTCGCCGCAGCCATCGCCCTGGGCTGCCTCGCTCTCGCACCGCAGGCCGCGACCGCAGCCTCGTCGGGCGGCTCGGCACCGGGGACCGTCAAGCCGCCGACATCCGGCTCGGCTCCGCCCGCGGGCAAGATCGCAAAGTCGCCGAAGTTCCCTCTCTCATCGGCTGCCTGGCTCGACGGCTTCCTGCTGACGGAGTACTGGTCGGCTCCGGAGCGCTGGTACCGAGGCGAGCGGGTGTCCGTCCCCGGTCTCTCGAAGAAGTACAGGGTCGACTTCCTCTACTCGGCAACCGGCGTCGCGATGCAGGGCGACGGACTCGCGATGGACGGCACCCACATCCACATGTCGACCCTGATCCGCGGTTACCTGACCAAGCGCGCCCGACCGCTGAGCGAAGGCGCTCCTTACTGGGCGACGGAGTACTACTGGCTCAACTCCGCGGGGGAGATCACCTTTCCGCTCGAGGCGGGCGGCTGGGCGAACGGCCCTTCGGCCGACAGGCACGCCAAGCCGAAGGTCGGCCCGGTGCGAGCCGTCTTCGCGACCGGGCCCTCGCTCGGCTCGTCCAGGCCTTGAGGTCAAGCCGCTGCGCTCGATCGCTGTCGACCCGAAGGTCGTCCCGTACCGCAGCGCCGTCTGGCTGCCCGCCTACGGCCGATGGTTCTGCGCGGCCGACACCGGCGGCGCGATCAAGGGGCGCCACTTCGACGTCTTCCGCAGTGCCCCGGCCACCCGCGACAGCGGAAACTCGCGCTACGGGCAGACGGTCTACGTGCTGCCACCGGCTCAGGCTCGACTTCTGCAGCCGCTGGCCTGCGCCTGACCACGGTCCGCTCCCGCAAGTCAGGAACCGCCGACCGGCGACGACCGGGCGGTTGTGAGTTCCGACCACCCCCACATCAGAGCGACCCGGCGATCCGCCCCTCGAGGAGAGGATGCGCGGCTCGATCATCGCGGGCGCTGTCGGCGACGCTCTCGGGGCCGCGGTCGAGTTCCGAACGATCGACGAGATCCGCAAGACACACGGTCCCGAAGGGGTGACCGGGCCGCTGCCCGCCTACGGGCAGGAGTTCGCGATCACGGACGACACCCAGATGCTGCTGTTCACCGCGGAGGGCCTGATCCGCTGCCTCGTGCGCTTCCGCAACAAGGGGATCGGCCCCGACCACATCACCCTGCTCGACCGCGCCTACCGCCGCTGGCTGCACACCCAGGGGGAGGAGCCGCCCGGCTGGGACGAGATGACCGACAGCGGCTGGCTGCACCACGAACCGGGGATGCATTCGCTCAGGGCCCCGGGCAACACCTGCCTCAGCGCGGTGCGCGACAGCAGGGTCGGCAGCGTCTCGGAGCCGCTCAACGACAGCAAGGGCTGCGGGACCGTGATGAGGATCGCCCCGGTTGGCCTGCTCGAGCCGTACATCGCATCCGAGAGCCGGTTCGAGATGGCGGCCGACATCGCCGCCCTCACCCACGGCCACCCGACCGCTCAGGTGGCGGCCGGCGCCCTGGCCGTGATCATCAGCCGGATCTGCCTCGGCTGGGATCTCCGCGACTCGATCGACTACGCGCTCGAGAACATCCGCGACCGCGACTCGGCGCAGGAGACCGTCGAAGCCATTGAAGCTGCCCTCTCCCTGTCCAGGAGCGGGCGGGAGCCCGGCCCGGACGTCGGTCGAAGAACTCGGCGGCGGCTGGGTTGCCGAGGAGGCGCTCGCGATCGCCCTCTACTGCTCGCTCGTCTCCCGTGACCTGAGCTCCGGCCTGCTGCTCGCCGTCAACCACAGCGGCGACAGCGACAGCACCGGTGCGATCACCGGCAACATCCTCGGCGCGCTCCACGGCGAGTCGGCGGTCCCGCAGGAGTGGGTTGCGCTGCTTGACCAGCGCGAGGTCGTCGAGCTGATCGCGACCGACTGGGTCACGGCGTTCATCCACGGCACGGGGGCCGGCGACAGCGAGCAGGATCTGTTCGCCACTGCCTACCCCGGCTGGTAGCGGCTGCGGCAGTTACACAATTTCGGTTGCGCGACCGACCGAAAGCACTGTTTACTGGACCCGACCAGCCCAGACAACGGAGTTCGCCGATGCCGCAGCAGAAGGGTTTCATCAAGTCCCTGTTCGACATTTCGTTCACGTCGTTCGTGACGCCGAGGGTCGTCAAGTTCCTCTACATCGTGACCCTCGTGATCCTCGCGATCGCATACGTAGGGATTGCGATTGCGATCTTCTCCGGTGGCGACTCCGGGGTCCAGATGGACTACAACGGGAACGCCTACGAGAGTGGCGGCGGCGGGAACGCCGGGTTCGGCGTCTTCTGGCTGCTGGTCCTCGGGCCGCTGATGTTCATCCTCTACACGCTGATCTACCGGGTCTTCTTCGAGCTGGTGATCGTGATCTTCCGGATCTACCAGAACTCGAGTGAGCGGCTTGCGATCGCTCGCGAACTGAACCCCGAGGCGGCGGCCAGGGTCGCGGCCGCAGGCCACCCGCACCAGCAGGTCGCCGAGGCCGCCCAGCAGCCGCCACCTGCGCCACCTGCGCCACCGCCGACGGCACCGCCGACGCCACCCGGCCCGGGGGAGGCGGGCCAATGAGGATCACCCGGATCACCACCGTTGCCGCACTGCTGGCCGCCGTCGCAGTGGCCGGCTGCTCGATCTCGGCCGGCGAGAAGACGATGTCCCAGGCCGACGTCGAGAAGCAGAGCGCGATCGAGCTCGGCAAGAGCGTTGGGATCGCCACCGAGAAGGTGCCGCCGATCAAATGCCCCGGCGACCTCAAGGCGAAGGTCGGCACGACCATGACCTGCGTGCTCGGCAACCCGGGAGGCAAGACCTACGACACGCTGATCACAGTGACCAAGGTCGATGATTCGACCGACAAGGTCTACTTCGACATCAAGGTCGCCAAGACGCCGCGGTCCTGAGCTGACGCGCCGCGCTCGGCCGATCGCCCAACCCCAGCGATCGGCCGGGATCATTCGGCTGACGGTTGCTCTTCGCGGCGGTTACTTGAAGCGGTACTTCTTGCTGTTCGCTTTGCCCTTGCTGGCGCCCTTGGCCGGAGTCACCGCCGCGAGCCAGGCGCCCTTCGTCGCTTTCTCACGCTGCAGGAGCGGCGAGCGAGCTTCCTCCTGCCTTGCTTGATCGTGACGTTCTTGCACTTCCCGGTCTTGGTCTTTCGACCCTGTTCGCGGTCAGCGCGTAGGTAAGGCCCCTGGTGGGCGTAATCAGTGCGGTAATTGTTTTGCCTCTTGCTGACGCTGACCACGTAACAGTTGGTTTCGCGGGCGCCGGTTTCACGGTCGCCAGAACAGGCCACGGTGCCCCGCAGCGTTCCGTCGGTTCCAACTGCCCGCCGCGTAGTTGCGTGTGGTGCCGCCAACGGTGGTGAACCAGCCGCCGACGTAGACGGTTGAGCCTGAAACCGCAAGCGCGTTCACGGTGTTATCAAGGTTCGGGTTCCAAGTTGTGAGTGTGCCATCTGTTCCAACGGCTGCCGCATTGTTGCGTGTGGTGCCACCAGCGGTGCTGAAGTGGCCGCCGAGGTAGACGGTCGAGCCCGAAACCGTAAGGGCGTACACGTTGTTATCGATGTTTGGGTCCCAAGATGTGAGCGTTCCATCGGTTCCAACTGCCGCCGCATGGTCGCGTGTCGTGCCACCAACGCGGTTGAAGTAGCCGCCGAGGTAAACGGTCGAGCCTGAAACCGCAAGCGCAAACACGCCGTCATTGACGGTTGGGTTCCAGGATGGGTTGAGCGTTCCATCTGTTCCAACTGCCGCCGCGTTCTTGCGTGTGGTGGCTCCCACGGTCAGAAACCACCGCCGAGGTAGACGGCCGAGCCTGAAACCACAAGCGCGTACACGCTCCGGTCGAGGTCCGGGTTCCAAGATGTGAGCGTTCCATTGGTTCGAACTGCCGCCGCATGGTTGCGTTTCATGCAGCGTGCCACCAACCGGTGGTGAACCAGCCGCCGAGGTAGACGGTCGAGCCTGAAACCGCAAGCGCGTTCACGCTGTTATCAAGGTCCGGGTTCCAAGTTGAGAGCGTGCCGTTGGTTCCAACTGCCGCCGCATATCGTGTGTAGTGCCCGCCACGACGGGCGTAAAGTCGCCGCCAAGGTAGAGCGGCTGAACATCCCGAAAACCGCGCTTCGTCTCGACCGTGGCATTGAGTCGGGTTCAGGCGTGAGGTTCCATCTTGTTCCAACTGCCGGCCGCATGGTCGTGCGTCGTGCCAGCCGACGCGGTGAACTCTGCCGCCGAGGTAGACGGTTGAGCCCGAAACCGTAAGCGCGTTCACCGGCGTCATTATGCAGGTTCGGGGCTCCAGGTTGGGTTGAGCGTTCCGTTGGTTCCAACCGCTGCCGCGTAGTTTTGTGTGGTGCCGCCAACGGTGGTGAACCAGCCGCCGAGGTAGACGGTTAAGCCCGAAACCGCAAGCGCGTTCAATGTGGCATCAAGGTCCGGGTTCCAAGTTGAGAGCGTGCCGTTGGTTCCAACTGCCGCCGCATGGTTGCGTGTAGTGCCACCAACGGTGTAGAACTCGCCGCCGAGGTAGACGGTTGAACCTGAAACCGCAAGCGCCTTCACGCCACGATTTGGGTTTGGGTTCCAAGCCGTGAGCGTTCCATCTGTTCCAACTGCCGCCGCATTGTTGCGTGCCGTGACACCAACGGTGGTGAATTCGCCGCCGAGGTAGACGGTCGATCCCAAACCGCAAGCGCAAACACGCCGTCATCGAGGTTCGGGTCCCAAGATGTAGCGTTCCATCGGTTCCAACTGCCTGCCGCGCGGTTGCGTGTAATACCACCAACGGCCGAAAAACGGCCGCCGAGGTAGACGGTCGAGCCCGAAACAGCGAGAGCGTGCACTCCTCCGTTGACGTCCGGGTCCCAAGATGTGAGTACACTGTCGGTTCCAACTGCTGCCACATGGTTGCGTGTGATGGCACCTACTTTGTTGAAGTAGCCGCCGAGGTAGACCGTTGATCCTGAAACCGTAAGCGCGTTCACGTCGCTATTGAGGGTTGGGTTCCAACTCGAGTCGAGTGAGCCGTCGGCATTGATGTGGGCAGCGCGGTTGCGCTCCACGCCATCTACAGCATTGAAGTCACCACCGATGTAATAGCCGCCGGCACCATCCGCGGCGGACCGCGTAGACGCTGCCGCCGGTTACCCGTGGGAACGATCGATTCACGGACGCGGTCGATGCACCTACGAGCGCGCCGCTGCCAGTACCCCGAAGCATCAAAAAAGCAGTGAACGAGCCTCCCAGGTAGCGGGTGCCGTTCGCATCCGTCCGCTGATCGCTTTCAATGCGCCGTTCGGCCCCGGCGCCACGCTGATCCGGTTGACGGCCAGCGCGGGGGCAGCGAAGATCGCGGCAGCGACCACCGCGGCTCCCAGCAGCGCCCCAACGCGCGCAAACCTGCGCACGGGCAGAGGCGAGAGATCGTCAGAACGGATTCGGACCGATGCGGCTCGCCTGTGGTCAAGTAGGTCATCGATCTCTTCTCCTTTTGTTCGGGGGGTTTCGGCTGCAGCCGAAACCGTCACTCTCAGAGCCAGGAGGCTTTCGAGCGCACTGTCCTTCGGAAGCCGAAGCTGCATGCTCACACTCGGTCCGCGCCAGCATGAGCAACTCGCCTTGACGCTCAGCTGCGGGGCTGGGCGGATCGCCCAACCCCTGATGACAGGCCGAGGTCAGTCGGCGGGGTTCTGCTCCGGCGCTGCCTCGCCGGCGATCGGCACGACGACCCGTTCGCGCCTGACCGAGGGCTGACGAGGTAGCCGATCACCGCGACGGCGAAGACGACGGCCAGCGTCCCGAGGGTCAACGTCTCGTAGGTCATCCGGTTGTACCCCAAGTGTCGCCGAAGTCATAGGACACGTCGAACAGGCTCTGAGGGTGCCCGGGAACAGGCCGACCCAGGTGCCGAGGCCCGCCCAGAAGGTCGTCAGGGCGACAGCGATGATCATCAGGGCGTTGCCCTTGTCGCCGAGCCGGTACGGGCGCTCGACGTGCCCGTGGCTGTAGCGCAGCTTCAGGACCGCGGGGAAGATCCAGAGGTACTGACATCAGCGTCGTCGAGATCGCGATCGTCAGCACGATGTAGAACTTCGAGTTCTCACCGCTGTCGAAGAACTTGACGGCGACGATCATGAAGATCGAGGCGACGAGGCCCGAGAGGACGTTGACCCTCACCGGAGTGCCAAGCCGCTCATTGAACCGACCGAAGTACTTGTAGAACGCTCCGTCGTAAGCGGCGACGGCGAGGATCCTGTCACCGCCGATCATCCAGACCGCGCCTGAGGTCAGCAGGGTGATGATGAAGCCGACCGCAGCGAACTGGCTGAGGCCCTTGGCAGCACCGCCGTAGACGGTGAAGGTCTGGTCTTACGGCGTCGAGGAAGCCGGAGATGCCGGTCACCTTGTCGAGCGGCAGCACCAGAAGGATGCACAGGATCGGGATCGCGTAAAGAGTCACTCCGAGCGCAGCGCTGCGCCTGACCGACTTGGGTACGTCGTCCTGCGGGTTGGTCATCTCCTCGGCGGCTCCGTTCTGCAGCTCGAAGCCGACGTAGTTGAACAGCAGCACCGGCACGAGGGCGAGGAACACCGTCATCGTCGGCGACGCGTCGCCGATGCCGTGGAAGCCGTTCTTGACCCCGTAGATGATCGCCGTCACCGAGAAAAGGCCGAGGATGAGGACCCTCATGATCGCGCCGAGGTTCGGGATCCACTTGCCTCGGTTGAGCGACGCGATCGCGACGCCGATCGAGATCCAGATGAAGATCAGCTTGAAGGCGTAGTCGCCGGCAGTGCCCGGCTCGATGAAGGTGATGTTCGAGCTCCACGCAGCGGTGGCGATGAAGGCGAGCGAACCACCCACCCAGAAGGGGTTCGTCGCCCGGTAGAGGACCGCGACCATGGCGCCCTGAAACCGACCGAAGGCGAGCTTGACCCACTCGTAAGGACCGCCCTCCTCGGTGAAGGCGCTGCCGACCTCGGCCATCAGCAGGGCGTAGGGAAGCACGAACAGGAAGGCGAGCAGGATCAGCCAGAAGAAGCCCTGAGCGCCCTGCGCCGCGACGATGCCGAGTGTGTCCAGGACCGACCAGGGCGCAGAGGGTGAAGAGCGTCATGTCGAGCCGCTTGAGCGACTTCTGGAGCTTGCCCTTCTCCTCGAGTGCGAGTGCCGTCGTCTCCTCGACGAGCTGCGGGTCGGCTGCTGTGCTCACTGATGCTCCCTCCGGTAGTTGGTTGGGGGGATGAGCAAAGCTATGCGAACGGGCGGCGCGGTGTAAGTTCGCCGTCCGCATCGGTCGTCAGCCTTGCCCCTGCAATGGCGGGAACCGAGGAACAGGCGAGCGAAGGTCCGCGCCTCGACTGGCTCTCGCAGCGGGAGCGGTCGCGCAGCTGGGGTTTGCGCTTCCGCCTGCGGGAATGGCTGCAGGGCAGCCTGATCGTGATTCCCTCGATCTACCTGACTGCGGTACTTGTCCTCGCATTCGCTGTGCCCCAGGCCGAGCGCAGAGGGGACCTGCTCAGTCTCGACGTCGCGGCCACGACCGGGGTGACCCTGCTCTCGTCGATCGCCGGCGGGATGATCGCTTTCAGCGGCCTTGTCGTCTCGATCGCCGTTCTTGTAGTCCAGTTCTCGGCCGGGCAGTACTCGCCAAGGCTGGTGGCTCGCTTCCGTCGGGATCCGATCCTCAAGCACTCGCTCGGGATCTTCATCGCTCCTGCGGTGTACTCGCTGATCACCCTTCGCAACATCGGCCAGGACGGAGGCGACGTGGCTCCCAGCCTCACGATCGGCGTCGCGTTCCTGCTGCTGGGGGCCGCGATCTTCTCGTTCTTCGTCTTGATCGGCCGGCTGCTCGACCTGCTCAGGCCGCGGCGACTGGTCGCGCACCTCGTGAGCCAGGGTGCCCACGCCGCGACGGAGGTCTACCCCTTCCGGTACGGCGAGGCCCCGGCCGCCCCGAACCCGGGCGGGGCAGAGGTCGGCCGGCCCACCGTCCTCAGCTACCACGGCTCGCCCGCCGTTCTTGTCGCCCTCGACCGGGGGCGGCTGGTGAGGGCTGCGACGAGCGCCGACGTGGTGATCGAGTTGACGGTCGGGGTTGGTGCCTACCTGCCTCGCGAGGCTCCGATCTTCAGGATCCACCGGCAGGCCGAGTCCGGCGAGATCGACGAGGTCGAGCTGCAGCGCAGCCTGATGGTCGGGGACGGGCGCACGATCACCCAGGACCCCGGGTTCGCGATCAGGGTGATGGTCGACGTCGCGGCGCGGGCGCTTTCACCGGCCGTGAACGATCCGACCACTGCGGTCGAGGTGCTCGACGGACTGAGACGGTCCTGCTCGGCCTCTCCTGGAGGGACCTCAGGCGAGGCCGGATCGCAGACAGCACGGGGCGCTTGCGCTTGACTTTCCCCAACCCGGGATGGGAGGAGCTGCTCGACCTGTCCGTGACCGAGATCCGTCGCTTCGGTGCGGGCTCGCCTCAGGTGACCCGCAGGATGAGGGCTCTGCTCGGCGACCTCCTCGAACACACGCCCGATGAGCGCGACCCAGCTGTCCTCGCCCAGCTCGCTCGCCTCGAGGTGGCCGTCCGGGCGGAGGTGAGCGATCCGGTCGAGCTGCAGTACGCCCTGACCGCCGACCGGCTCGGAATCGGCAACGTTGCACCCTGAGTAATGGTTCGGCCAAGGCGGAACTTGCCCGCCGGGCGGGGGTTACGATCAGCAGATGAAGAGGATGATGGTGATCGCCGTCGTGGCCCTCGCTGTGCCTTCAGCGGCGCAGGCGAGCAGTGATTTCGAGCGCCCTCGCGACCCCGTCGATCACACGGTCGCCAAGCCGATTCCCGACCACGGCCCAAGGACTGCAGCCGTCGAGCATCCTCAAGCGCCGCTCGATCCAGCGATCGCTGAGCGAGCCACTCGCCCTCCCGGCCAGGTGGTGCGGTGACGAGACGACGCTCGACAACGCCGCCAACGCGGTCCAGCCGGAGCGCCCGGCGATCAAGCTGATCTATGCCTACCCGAGCGACCGCGAAAGCCGGTTCAGCAAACAGGCCGACGCGATGCAGGCCTCCGTCTCGCAGATCGGGCTGTACATGGCCAAAGCGACGAACAACCAGAAGACGCTCCGGTTCGACATGGGAACACAAATGCGGCCCGCAGTACGTGGACATCGAGGTTGTCAAGCTGCCGCGCAAGCTCGACGACTACCTGACGGGCCGTGGCCTGTTCGGCGACGCTGACTTTGAGAGGATCGGAGCGGACGCCGTGAAGGCCGTCCATTACAGCCGACGCGCAGGTTTCCGCACGGTGGCGATCTGGGCCGACTACACCGCCGGCAACACCCTCCCGGGGTGGGGACCGCCCGCATCGGCGGCGCAGTGCCCCCGGTCTCCTACTCACCCGCCTACCGGCAGAGCCGCGACTTCATCGGCGGGGACGCCACGGCCGCGGTCGCCTTCGTCGGCAACCCCGACTTCATCGCGACGGAAGCCGACCCCCGCCTGCTGCTCCACGAGATCACCCACACGATGGGCGCCGTCCCCGACGACTCTCCCCACGCAACCCTTGAGCACAACCACTGCTGGGATTCGAGGACCGATCTCATGTGTTACGACGACGGCGGGCTGCCTCCCGGCCAGGAGCTCCTGAACGGCTGCCCCACCGATGCTGACTTCCCCACCTTCGATGAGGCAGCGTTCGACTGCGGCCACGACGACTACTTCAGGCCGCAGCCCGGCACTGCCAGGGGTCAGGCAGTCAACGTGTACGACAACCTGCTGCTCCAACCGTGCGCGGACATGTCGCTCGCCTGCGGGGGTCAGTCGGCGGCGCTGCCCGACCGCGACGATGACGGCATGCCCGACGCCTACGACCTCTGCCCGACGGTGAAGGGTCCCAACACTCCCCAGGCGCACGGCTGCCCCTACCGCAACCGCGGAGTTGTGACCGTGCCCGTCACGGGCAACCGGACCGTGAACGGGACGGTCCGAGGTGAACTGAACGGGACCCTCGCGAGCTTCACGATCAGCTCACGCCGCCTTCCGGCCGGGACCTGGAAGCTCGTCGCCTGTGCCCGAGCCGAGGACGGCGACCAGAGCACCGAGGGCCCGAGCGGCGACGGCTGTTACGGCATGACGGTCAAGCTGCGCAAACCCGGGCCGGCCAGCTACTCAGGGCGAGTGAGGATTCCCTCGACTGCGACGGGCGTTCGCTTCGTCGCGGCCATTCGGGACTCGAGGAACCGCGCCCTCTCACGCACGCCGATCAACCTCGGCGTCGGTGAAGTCGACTCTCTCTACTGAGCTCCTGTGTCGGACCGCCAGCGGGCGGGGAGCCCGGGCCGGCCTACTTCGGGGCCATCCTGATCGAGCCGTCGAGCCGGATGGTCTCGCCGTTGAGCATCCGGTTCTCGACGATGTGGCACGGCCAGCTGCGCGTACTCGGCGGGGCGCCGAGGCGCTGGCGGGTAAGGGGACACCGGCGCCGAGCCTCTGGCGGGCCTCCTCGGGCAGCGCGGCCAGCAGCGGCGTGTCGAACAGGCCCGGTGCGATCGTGTTCACGCGGATGCCCGTACTGGGCGAGGTCGCGCGCGGCCGGCAGCGTCATCGCCGACGACGCCGCCCTTGGACGCCGAGTAGGCGATCTGGCCGATCTGGCCGTCGAAGGCGGCGATCGAGGCGGTGTTGACGCACACGCCGCGCTCGCCGTCGTCGAGCGGCTCGTTGTGCGATCATCGCGGTGGCGGCGAAGCGCAGCACGTTGAACGTGCCGATCAGGTTGATCGAGATGATGTCTCGAACGGCATCAGCGGTGTGGGGGCCCTTCGAGCCGGCGACCTTCTGCGCCCAGCCGATGCCGGCGCAGCGGACGGCGATGCGCAGCCCGCCGGCGGCCGCGGCGGCCTGCTCGACGGCGGCCTGCACCTGGCTCCGCCTCGCGCACGTCGCACGCGAGCGAACGAGGCGAGGCCCGAGCTCGGCGGCCAGCGCCTGGCCCGTTCCGGCGTTGACGTCGGCGATCGTGACGCGCGCCCCGCGCGCGTGCAGCTCGCGAACGGTCGGCTCGCCCGAGCCCGGAAGCGCCGCCGGCACTCACGAGCTGCTCGATGTTCAGGCTGCAGCCTCGGCAGGGGCGGGAGGCACTACGTCGCGAGCGCCAAGGACGCCGCCCCGGCCGTCACCCGGCCACGGCGGAGGGCGAAGGGCGCAGCTCGTTGGTCGGTCAGCCAGCGCACGGCTCCAAACCCGCCGCCGCCAGGTCGCCCTCCGACGCGCCGGGTGTGAACTTCGCGCTGATCTCCGTGCGCAGCTCCTCGCCCGCGTCGAAGTGCACGGGCAGGTCCAGGTCTCGGACGAGCGTGGCCTCGCGCGTCGCGCGCAGGCGCATCTCGATCCACTCGTTCTGCTCGTCGAACAGCGCGACGTGCTCGAAGTCGTCGGGGTCGAAGTCGGCCTGCAGCTCGCGGTTGATCACGCGCAGGACGTTGCGGTTGAACTCGGCGGTGACCCCTTCGGCGTCGTCGTAGGCGGCCTCAGCACGCGCGGGTCCTTCACCAGGTCGGTGCCCATCAGCAGGTGGTCGGACGGGCTGAGCAGGCGGGCGATCTGGCGCAGCACGCGGCGGCGGCTGCCGGGCGGGAAGTTGCCGATCGTGCCGCCGAGGAACGCCACGACCCGTGGGCCGGCGGCCGGCGGCACGCGGTCGAGATGGCGCTCGAAGTCGCCGATCAGGCCGTGCACGCGCAGCGCCCGGGTAGGCGCTGGCGAGCGCTGCGCGCAGTCGCGCAGCCACGCTCTCGGTGACGTCGACGGGGATGTAGCGCTCGAGCGTGCCGGCGGCGTAGCAGCGAGTCGAGCAGCAGCGCGCGTCTTGGCCGCGGTGCCCGAGCCGAGCTCGACGAGCTCGCCCGAGCCGGTCAGCTCCGCGAGCACCTCCGCCTGCTCCTCGAGGATCTCGCGCTCGGCGCGCGTCGGGTAGTACTCGGGCAGCTCGCAGATCCGGTCGAACAGCTCGGCGCCGCGGGCGTCGTAGAAGTGCTTCGGGGGCAGCTCCTTCGGGGCGCGTGAGCCCGTCGAGCACATCGTCGGCCAGCGAGCGTTCGCCCTGCGGCAGGTGCCCCTCGATCTTCGGTTCGCCGCGCCAAGTCGCTCGTCCCCGGCTCAGTCGATGCTCCCGCGCGATCCGCACGCCGGAGAAGATCTGCCGCCTGACCGGCAGATCCCAGTTGCGAAAGGTCGCCGAAGCGACGCGCCGGTGTGTCGCCCACGAGCCGCCCCGCAGCACGCGGTGTGCGGGGCCGAAGAGAGGCTCCGAGTAGTCGCGGTAAGGGTGCCAATCGAAACCGGGATACGGCTCGAAGTCCGAAGCGGTCCACTCCCAGACGTCGCCGATCATCGCGACCGGCCCCTCGGCCGACTCGATCCGACGGGTTCCACGGGCGAGCATGTCGAGGTTGGCTGTGCCGCCGCCGTTGCCGCGGTGGGGGACTGCCGGGGAGGCCTCGGCGGTATCGGCTCGGGTGGTCGTCGCAGCGAACTCCCATTCCTCCTCGGTGGGGAGCCGGGCGCCGTGGAACCGAGCGAATGCCTCGGCCTCATGGGCATTGAGGTGAACGGCCGGGCGAAGCGGATCGAGCGGCTCGAGGCTCCCTGCTCGCCACTCGCCGCCGTCCGTCCAGGCGCCCGGCGCCGTGACCCCCGCGTCGGCGAGCCAAGCGAGGCCTTCGTCGGTCCAGAGGTCCTCGCGCCGGTAGCCACCCTGGTCGATGAAGTCCTGCCATTCGCCGTTGAGGACCGGGGTGAGACCGAGCTGGAACGGCGTGACCTCGGCTTCGTGCCTCGGTCGCTCGTTGTCGTAGGCGAAGCCATCCCGGCCCGCTCCGCGAGCGAATATGCCGCCCTCGAAATCGACCATCTCCAGCCCACCGACGGCGGCAGTCGCCGGCGTGGCCTCTTCGCCGGGAGCGGGCAGGTCGGGCTCCCACCCGACCCGGGCCAGCTGGACCGTCTGGAGGATCGTCTCGAGGTGTTGGAGTTCGTGGCGGATGAACCAGTTCGACGATGGCGTCACTCGCGGGGGTCGCGCCGGCGAGCGACTCCAGGGTGCGCTCGCGGACCCGCTCGAGATAGGCGAAGGCGTCGCCGGAGCGGAGCGGGCAGAGCGGGGCGATCGCGCCTCGGGGAGAGTGTTGCGTCGTAGACCTCGGAGAGTTCGTCCTTGAGCAACGGAGCGCCGGTCGCTTCATGGACCAGCCACAGGTCCTCGAACGCGGCGATGTGACCGAGGTCCCAGGCGATCGGTGACATCACGGGTCGAGGACGCGATCGAGGTCGGAGTCGTCGAGTCCGGCCACCACCGCGAGGGTCAGCTTGCGCGCCTCGGCGAGCTGAGTTGCGTTGTCGGGGCTCATCGCGCCGACAAGCCTACGCGAGTGAGTGGCGGGTTGAGAGCTGAATCGGTGCGGTGCAGGGCAGTCGCAAAAGGCCTCTGCGGGTAGAACCGATCGGGTGATCGGGGACCGCAAGGAGAAGCGCGAGTTACGCAGTGTTACATTGAGCGGAATGGCCGACCCGATCAGCATCCGGCTACCTCAGGAGGTCCTCGACCGGTTGGGTCGAGAGGCCGAGCGCGCCGGCGTTCCCTTCGGACCTTGGCCCAGCGGATGATCGACGAGGGCCTTCGGATGGCTCGCCATCCGCTGATCACCTTCGTGGATGGTCCGTCCGGACGCAGAGCTCACGCAATCGGATGCCCCGGTGACGTCTGGGAGGTCGTAAGTGCGCTCAGGGGTGACGGTGTCACTCCCGAGTCGCTGGCCGAGGCTCTGGGGTGCCCGCTCGGTTCGATCCAGGCGAGCCTCGTCTACTACGGCGAGTATCGGGATGAGATCGACTCATGGGTCGCCGCCAACGATCGCGAGTACGAGGAGGGCAAGGCGGCCTGGCTCAGGGCCGAGGCCTCGCTTGCTCAGTGAGGCTGCTACTCGATGCGATGCTGTCGCCGCTCCTGGCCGAGGCGCTTCGGACGGCAGGTTGCGATGCCCTGGCGTTGGTCGAGGTCGACCCTCGTCCCGGGATTCCCGACGACGAGGTCCTGGCAATCGCCACCGACCTCGGGCGCGCGCTGGTGACCGACAACGTCCGTGACTTTCGTGGCCTCGCCGCCGCCCGGGTTATCGGCTCTCGCGTTGGCCACGCGGGGGTGGTCTACCTGCCCGGCCGAACTTCGCGATCGCTGAATGACACCGGGCGCCTCGTCGGTTCGATACTCGAGGTGGCCGCGAGGCACCCCGGGGAGTTGGGGCTGGCCAACGGCGAGGCCTGGGTCTAAGCCGGCGTGCGCCGGGCGCGCGTGATGTACATTGCGGCTCAGGTGAGGGGGATCCGGGTTTCAGTTAGCGCAGTGTTCTTGGCAATCGCGATCGCCGGAGCGGGAACCATCGCGCCGGTCGCACTCGGGTCGGGCGGATGGGTCGCGAAGGTGGGCGAGACGGAGATCAAGACGACCAGTTTCAACCACTGGAGTGAGGTTGCATACAGGACCCAAAGTGGCGCAGCCCCGAACGCGGTCATCCCGGTCCATACCCCGCCCGACTTCAAGGAGTGCGTCGCGTGGAAGATCGCAAGAGGCGCCAAGTTGAAGAAGAAGGTCACTCGAGCGGCGGCCAAGTCCGCGTGCCGAAGGGAATTCGATCTGGTCAAGGACTCGGTCATGCAGCTCCTGATCACCTCGCAGTGGATCGACGGCCAAGCCTCAGCGATGGGTATCGAGATCACCGACGAGCAGGTCAACAAGAAGCTCGCCGAGACCAAGAAGCAGGCCTTCCCGACAGAGAAGGGCTACCAAGAGTTCCTCAAGAGCTCTGGCGAGACCGAGGCGGACATCAAGGGCCGCATCAAGGTCGACCTTCAGAGCCAGGCGATTCTCGACCAGATCGTGAACTCGGTTGCAGCGCCCACCAGCGAGGAAGTTGAGGCCTACTTCAAGAAACACCGGAACCGGTTCACACCGCCGGAGAAGAGGGACTTCCGCTACATCTTGGCCGGGTCACGTGCGCGTGCGCTCGCGGCAAAGGTCGCATTGAAGGCGGGGCGGACTTGGAAGGGAGTCGCCCTCAAGTATTCGGTCGATCGGTCGACCCGGCGGTCGGGTGGCCTCGTAACCGGCGCGGTCGAGGGGAGCTTGGACCCGCAGCTCGAAAGGCGCCTGTTCTCGTCGCGTCTGAACGAGATAAGGGGGCCGGTCCGCGGCTCATTCGGGTACTACGTCTTCGCTGTGGTCAAGATCAGGCCCCCCGTGATCCCGACTTTGGCGCAGGTCAGGAGCAAGGTCATCAAGCAGATCAAGTCCGAGAGGGAAGAGACTGCATTGCAAACGTTCGTGAAGGCCTTCCAGAAAGAATGGAGGGCGAAGACGATCTGCAGGAAGGCCTTCGCGATCGACCTGTGTTCAAAAGCCGTCTGATCGTGGGCGCCGGAGCCTGAGTCGGGCCTCCGACAGCTTTCGAAGGCGCCGGTAGTCTCAGCCGCCGGCCCGCGACCAGCGGATGAAGAGCGAGCCCTCGCGCTCGGCGACGTGGGCGAGCTCGAACTCGAGCGGCGAGGCGAGCGGCGGGCCTGTCGTCACTCCGGACTCGTTGCCTCCGGCGAGCTTCGGCGCGATCGTCAGGAAGACGTCGTCGATCAGGTCGCCGGCAGCGAGGGCGGAGACGAGGCTCGGCCCTCCCTCGCACAGAACCGAGCGCACTCCCATCCCGGCGAGGTGCTCGAGTGCGGCCCGGGGAGTGACCCCGGCCAGCTCGACCTCCTCGAGGCCCGGAGGCGGGTCGTCGCTGCCCTTGCCGGTCGGCACGAACGCGATCGTGCGCTGCTCGCGGTCGCCGAAGATCGGGGCTGCGAGCGGGAGCACTCCGCTGCGGCTGATCGTCACGGCGAGCGGGTCGGCGATCAGGCCGCGGACGACCCGTTCGGCTCGGCGCTCGTCGTCGCGGATCAGCCGCCTGTAGCCCTCGACGGCCATCGTCGTCGTTCCGGCCATGACTGCGTCCACCCGGTCGCGCAGAGCGCGGAACATCGCGAGGTCGCCGGCGTCGCCGATCCCGCCCGACTTGCCGTCGAGAGGGTCGAGGAGCCGTCGGCCGTGACCGCGAAGTTGATCGCCACCCGCGGGCGCCCGGCTCCCTCCGGGGAGTGCGGGTCCCAAGCGGCGAGCAGGTCGTCGACGGTGAAGCTCGCTGCTCAGGGCTAAAGGGGATTGAACTCGTTCGCTCACTCCTCGATCGTCCCAGAGTCGGGCGCGGATAGTGGGTCTCGCCGGGCGGCCGGCCGGCTTGGCCCCGGCACGGGGTCGCGGCGTCGAGTCAAGGCCGAGGTCGGTTCCGGAAGCGGACCCCAGCGCAGTTCGAGCGCCGCGAGATCTTCGAGATCGCGCCTCCGCCCGCGAGCCGCTTGAATCCACGAGGCTGGCAGGCTCGCGAACGGAATTGTCCGTCCCATCACCTCGATCGCCTCGGACGACTCGAGTACCGACTCGAAATCGAGCGGGGGGAGGCCGCCGCGCATCACGTCGACGACCCCGGCCGTGGGACTCTCGACTCGAAGGTGCTCACGGGCCGGGATCCGCTCGAGACTCAGCCCAAGGCCGTCCAGGCGATGCATCCGAGGTCCTCGAGGGCCCGCAGTACGGCTTCATCGTTGGCGGGGTGGTCGTCGGGAATGAGGATGTCCGTGTCGTCAGTCGTCCGGACGACGTTGTGTGCGATCACTGCCATGCCGCCGATCACGACGAATTTCACGTCTCGTTCGCGGAGCGAGTCGGTTACCGCGATCAGGTCAGGAGCGCCCGGCACGGGATGCCTCGGCTGACTCGGCCAACTCGAAAGCAAGCCGGGTCATGGCCAGTGACTTCTCCAGACACTCCGCGGGCGTCAATGCCATGTCCATGCGGGCGTGGTCGAGAGCGTCTTCGCGGTTCATCCGCTCGAAGTCAGCCTTCCTGCGGGGGCTGTCGAGTGCCTCGGCCATCGCTCCATTCTAGACGGGCAGTCCAAGGGAAAGCCCGGATTGGCACAAAGTCGTTGCGATTCGCCGCACGGGGTCCGTGCCGGGCTCAGCGCGGGAGCATGTCGGCCAGCAGGCCGGGGATCTGCTCCGGCGGAGCCAGAGGCGTGAGGACCAGAGTCGTGATGCCGCCGTCGGCGAACTCGGCCAGTCGCTCGCGCATCTGCTCCGGCGAGCCCATGATGCAGATCTCCTTGATCAGATCCACGGGAGCGACCTCCAACGCCTTGCCGCGGTCGCCCGCGCGCCAAGCCTCGAGCATCGGATCGAGCGCTCCGCCCCAGCCGAGCGAACGGAAGAAGGCCTCATAGACGGGAACGGTCGCGTAGCCGGCCAGCACGAACTTCGCGACGCCCATCGCGGCGTCGTCATCGCCCGGGATGCAGAAGAAGCGGCAGACGACGTCGGAACTGCCCTCGACCTTGCCGGCCGTCGCGCTCGCCCTCGCGGATCTGCTCGGTCACATGCGGCAGGCCCGACAGCGGCAGGAAGTTGACGAACGTACCGTCGGCGATCTCGCCACCGAGCCTCAGCATCTTGTCGCGCAGCGCAGCGATGTAGATCGGTGGCGGCGTCTCCGGGGCGTTCTCGAGCTTGAAGCCGCCGGGGCCTCGGCCACCTTCGAGGATCGGCCTGACCGCCTCGACGGTCTCACGGACCTTCGTCAGCGGCTTCTCGAACGGGCCCATCCCGTTCCACTTCTCGACGATCACATTCGATGACGAGCCGATCCCGAGTACGAAGCGCCCGCCGGACGCTTCCTGCAATGCCGCGGACTGCTGGGCGAGCAGTGCCGGACCGCGGGTGAAGACCCCGGCGACCCCGGTCCCGAGCCTCATCCGCTCACTCCAGGTCGCTGCGAGGGCAAGCGGAGTGAAGGCGTCCGGCCCGTTGGTCTCGCCGGTCCAGAGATCGTCGTAACCCGCCTCGTCGGCGGCCCTGACGAGCGGCTCCAGCTGCGAGATCCGCATCATCGGCAGCGGAAGGGTCAAACCCCAGCGTGTCTGTGGGCGCTCGCTCACCGAGGGGACGCTACAGCAAGCACTCCTGCGTCCGGCCACGCCCACGGCTCACACTCGCGACGATCGCAGCGACGGCGCGCCAAGGCCGCCGCAACGATCGACGACACACCCGTGCGGTGATCTCTGTGGGACCATCGCGGTGTGAGCGACTCGCCTCCGACCATCGGTCTCGACGTTGGTGGCACCAAGGTCGCCGGGGTGCGCCTCGAGGGCGGCGAAATCGTCGCCCGGGCCAAGCGCCCGACAACGAAGGAGTCCGCTGAGGACCTGCTCGAGCAGATGGCACTCGTCGCCGAGGAACTCGGGTCGGCCGACAGCGAGGGAGTCGGCGCCGGTGTGCCCTCGGCCGTCGAATGGGCGACCGGCAGGGTGCTCGCCAGCGTCAACGTCCCGTTCCAGGACTTCCCCGTCAGGGACAGGCTCTCCGACCGGCTCGGTGTGCCGGTCGTGATCGACAACGACGCCAACGTCGCCGCTCTCGCCGAAGCCCATCGCGAGGATGGCAGCGTCGCCCGCGACCTCGTGCTCTTCACCCTCGGCACCGGAGTCGGCGGCGGAATCGTGATCAACGGCCGCGTCTACCGCGGCGCCACCGGCGGAGCCGGCCACCTCGGGCACGAGATCGTCACCGCGACGGTCGACGGCGAACGCCGACCGGAGGGCTTCCCGCGGCCGGACTCGCTCGAGGCGATCGCTGCCGGTCCGGCGCTCGACTCGCTCGCATCGGCCACGGCCCGCAGCGGCAGCGGCGCCCTCGCCGGGCTGCTCGCGCAAGGCAAGGAACCCGGCGGTCCGCAGGTCGTCGAGGCAGCCAGCGCGGGAGACCCCGAGTCGATCGCGCTGCTGGAGCAGATCGCGGGTCGACTCGCGCTGGGAGTGGCGAACATGATCCACACCTTCGACCCGGACGAGGTGGTCGTGGGTGGGGGAGTGAGCGCGGCCGGCGACCTGCTCCTCGATCCGCTGCTGCGGGCCGTGAAGCCTCTGATCCTGCCCGGCATCGGCACCGCCACGACGATCCGCCTCGCCCGCCACGGCAACGACGCCGGGGCGATCGGCGCGGCCCTGCTCGCCAGGCCCGGGAATCGCGACCTGTGAGTACCCCGACCCTTGACATCCAGCCCGACTCGGACGCGGCAGCGGCCAGGGCCTGCGACCTGCTGGCCGCAGCGATCAGCTCCGCTGTGGCCGAGCGCGGCCGGGCCCTGATCGCCTTGGCCGGCGGCACCACGCCGGCCGCCGTCTACCGCCTGCTCGCCCAACGCGACCTCGACTGGGGCAGCGTGCTGGCGATCCCCGGCGACGAGCGCTGCGTTCCGCACGGGGACCCGGACGCGAACCTGACGATGATCGAACGCGAGCTGCTGCATCGACTGCCGATCGACTCCGGCCGCCCCGAGTACGTCGGACCTCCGCTCGGGCCGCCTCCGTCCGTTGCCGCCCCCGCTTGGGAGCGGGCACTCGCCGACGCCCTCAACCGGTCGGCCGCCGAGGGGCTGCCGGTGATCGACTTCGCCCTGCTCGGGCTCGGCCCCGACGGCCACACGGCATCGCTGTTCCCCGGCTCCGACTCCCTCGACGCCGAGGGCATCGCCGTCGCTGTCGAGGATGCGCCCAAGCCGCCGCCGGAGAGGGTCTCGCTGACGCTCGAGCTGCTCTCGATGGCGCGCAGCCGGGTGATCCTCGCGGTCGGGGAGAGCAAGGCAGACGCGATAGCGCGCGTCCTTGAAGGACCTTCGCCGCTGTGGCCCGCATCGCTGCTCCCGGGAGAGGGAACGACGGTGATCTGCGATGAGAGAGCGGTTGGCGTCACTCCCTGAACGGACCTGCGGCAATAGCATCAGCTACATGAGCGAACCAATCACTTACGAAGCCCACCCAGACCGCAACCTCGCGCTCGAACTCGCCCGCGTGACCGAGTTCGCAGCAATGGGCGCCGCCGCTTGGATCGGTCGCGGCGACAAGAACGCAGCCGACCAGGCCGCAGTCGACGCCCTCCACTACGTCCTCGGATCGACCCCGATCTCCGGAGTGGTCGTTTCCGGCGAGGGAACCAAGGATGAGGCCCCCAAGCTCGCCCACGGTGAGGAGATCGGAGCCGGCGGGCCGGAGGTCGACATCGCCGTTGACCCGCTCGAAGGCACCCGCCTGACGGCTCAGGGCTTCCCCGGTGCGATCGCAGTGATCGCCGCTTCACCGAAGGGGACGATGTTCAACCCGGGGGATTCGGTCCCCTACATGGAGAAGATCGCGACCGGCCCGCAGTTCGCCGACCTGCTCGACCTCGACCGCCCTGTCGAGACGGTCACGAAGATCGCCGAGCGCAAGGGCACGGGGATCGACGGCGTCACCGTCGTCGTGCTCGACCGCCCTCGCCATGAGGAGACGATCGCCGCGATCCGCGAGACCGGAGCGCGAGTCAGGCTGATCCTCGACGGCGACATCGCCCCGGTGCTGCTCGCGGCCGACGGGGAGTCGGCCGTCGACATGCTGTGGGGAGTGGGCGGAACGCCCGAGACGCTGATCGGATCCGCAGTCTGCCGCTGCAACGGCGGCGAGCTGAAGGCCCGCTTCTGGCCGAGGACGGAGAAGGAGCGCGATCAGGGCGTCTCGGAGGGACTCGACATGGACAGGGTGTTCACGGCCGAGGATCTCGTCGGCGGTGACGACGTCTTCTTCTCGTGCACCGGGGTCACCTCCGGTGACATCGTTCAGGGCGTTCAGTTCCGCAACTCGGATGTACTCACCGAGTCGTTGACGATGCGCAGCCGCAGCTCGACGATCCGCCGCATTCAGGGGCGCCACGAACTGGCGAAGATCGAGGCGCTGAAGTCGGCCGCGTCCGGCTGAGGACGCTGCCGGGGGCAGGTCAGGCTGATTCGCCGCCGCCGCCGTTGCCGTCGGCGGGCGCGAAACGCCCCGCCTTCGACTCGGCGAGGTCGCCCTTCGCGAGCGAGCGCAGGAACCCGTAGGTGACGATCACGTGGATCTTCGATTGGGTCCACTGGTAGAGGTGCTTGGAGATCGAGTGAGCGATCGCCGGGTAGAAGTTCGAGACCTCGACGTCGATGCGGAGCGATGCCGGGTCGTCGCCGCCCGTGCCCTGCTCCCCGAGTCGCTCGACCTTGATGCGCAGCAGTCCCTCGCCCGGGTTGGAGACGAGCAGCCCACCGGCGATCCGCCACGTCACCGTGCCGGCCTGCGGTGAGATCTCGTACTCCGGGGCCGAGAACGAGAGCAGCTTGAAGGGCTTCGCGATCAGGACCACGTCCCTGCCGTCCTCGCGGTAGGCGACGCGGATCAGCCCGAGAGTGACCCTCGTGATGTGGCGCCAGTAGGTGCGGGCCAGCCGTTCGAGCCAGGTCGCGCTCCAGATCCGTTCGAGGCCGTCACGGGAGAGGTTCACGGTCGCCGACTGGATCGAGGTCACGGCGCCGCGTGAGTCCATCACTGTGGTGTCGACGAGGTCGCCGACCTCGGCTGGGAGGTTTCGTCTTCTCATGTTCTGTGTCGGCCCGCCGCAAAGGAATGACCCTTGCCCGGGCCGAAGACCGTATCCATCGGTGCCGCCCTTGACGGGATGAGCGATTCAACAGATGCCAAAGCAGATGACAATCAAGCAAGTCGGTGACCAGACCGGCCTCGCCCCTGGCACCATCAGAATGTGGGAGCACCGCTACGGCTTCCCCGACCCGAGTCGCAGCGACAGCGGCTACCGCCACTACACCGACGAGGACGTCGCCCGGATCCGCAGCGTGATCGCCTACCGGGACCGCGGCCTCTCGATCCCTGCCTCGATCGAGCGCGTCCTCGCCAGCGACGAGCCGGCCGAAGCCTCGATCTACGCAGCCGTCGCCACCGCCGAGGGGGCGCCGAAGCCCCAGGTCCTGCGCAAGAGCACGCTCCACGCTCTCTCCCGTGCGATGGAACACGAGGCCCTCGCTCAGGGATCCAAGCCGATCTGCTTCGGCGCCTTCCAGCAGGAGGGTTTCTACCGCCCGGTGGAGCACCGCTACCGCCAGATCGCCCGTTCGGCTGACGCGACTGTCGTCTTCGCCGACTTCGACGAGCTTCGCAACGGCGGCAAGATGCGACCGGTCGAGATACCGATCGCCCCCGAGGACGCCCTCGGCAACGAATGGGTCGTGATCGTCGACTCGCCCGGTTATTCGGCCTGCCTGCTCGCCTGGGAGCAGGCAGTTGACAGCAGCCGAGGCACGCGCGACCGGGACCGCCGGTTCGAGGCCCTCTGGACGGTCGACCCGAAGATCGTCCGCCGCGCCAGCGAGGTAGCGACCAAGCTCGCAGCCCGCCGCGACCCTGAACTCGGGGAGAAGCTCGACGCGATGCTGGCAGCGAGGCCGCTCGGTGGTGAGGATTCGAGCGCTGCCCTGACCGCGCTCACCAACAGGATCGTCGCCTACGTCGAAGCGTCCTGACCGGCTGCCGGTCAGAGAGGCTCGACGGCAACGACCGACCCCGCTGCGAGTTCGCCCTCGCCGGCGGGAATCAGGGCCAATCCCCACGCTCCCGACAGGGAGGCGGTGCGATGCGATCCCTGCGCGCCGGTCGTCGACGCCAGCGGCGGGCCGTCGGCCCGCGGCTCCAGGACGACGCGGATCGCCTGTTCGCGCGGGCCAAGCCGGACGGCTGTTGCCAGTTCGGCCGGCCACGGCTGCGGAACCGCTGAGCGGCCGAGCATCAAGCGGATCGCCGGTGCGACGAACAGGGCGAACGTCACGAACGCCGAGGCCGGGTTGCCGGGAAGGCCGAAGACGAGCCTCCCGTCGCCCTGCCGTCCGAACCAGGTCGGTCCGCCCGGCTTGAGCGCGACACCGGCGAACACCTCCTCTACGCCGAGCGACTCGAGGGCGGGGCGGACGTGGTCATGGCGACCGACCGACACGCCGCCGCTGGCGATCGTCAGGTCGGCCGGGCCCAACGCCGCGGCGAGCGACTCGCGGGTCGCCTCGAGCGTGTCGCCGGAGCGGATCGCGCGATCGACCGCGGCCCCCGCCTGTTCGCAGAGGGCGGCGAGGGCGATCCCGTTGCTCTCGTGGATCTGCCCCGGGCCGAGTGGCTCGCCGGGATCGACGAGCTCGTCGCCGGTGACGACGATCGAGACGCTCGGCTTGCGCACGCAATCGATCCGGGCGGCGCCGCAGGTCGAGGCGACCGCCAGCTCGCCGGGACCGAGCACGGTGCCGGCAGCCAAGGCCCTCGCCCCGTTCGGCATGTCCTCACCGGCGGCGCGGACGTGATCGCCGAGCTTGAGGTCGGCCGAGAGGACGATGCGGGAGCCTGAGGCCTGGACGGTTTCGACCGGTGCGACACCGACCCCCGGGGGAGCGAGGGCGCCGGTCGAGATCGCGATCGCCTCGCCTTCGACGGGAGTCGCAGTGTGCGGAGCCCCGGCGCGCGACTCGCCGACCACGGTCAGTTCGCCGCCGGCCGCCGCCGGCATCGCCGCGAAACCATCCATCGCAGCGGTGGCAAAGGGCGGAAGATCATGCGGAGCGGTCAGATCCCCGGCGAGTGTCCTGCCCAGGGAGTCATCGAGATCGAGGGTCTCCGTCTCGAGCGGGCCGGTGATCGAGGCGATCACAAGCGAGCGGGCCTCGGCGAGGCTCAGTCGCCCCAAGGCGATCAGTCTCCGGCTGACCGCTCGTCCGGCCTTCGCGCCGGGGGCAGCTTCGCCTCGATCTCCCTCAGCAGCAGGGCCGTTGCCGTGAGGGCGAGCTCGGCCACCTCGGCCACTGCACGAATGCCCTCCACGACTGCCGCTGCCGCCTGGGCATCGACCGGCCGCGGGCCGCCGAACGGGTCAGGGGTCGGCCCTCGATGGTCTGCGGGGGTGGCCCTGTCCTCTCTCAGCGGGCTTCGCCGGCGGGCCCGGTGCTTGGGCATCTGGCCGAGGACGGTCGAGGGGTCGTTGGCGTCCATGCGCCAATCATTGCGCAGCCCGGTGTGCGTTGCTTGTGACCGAGCCTGCGCGACGCTACGGTGAGCCTGCTTTAGTAGGCCGCAGCGCGAGCTTCAGCGAGCGGATTCATCTTCACACGCAGTCGGTGCCGCAAGGCAGAGGGAGATTGGCAACAGGCATGTCGCAGGTTGAGTGGCAGGAACTCGAGGAGGTCAAGGGTCTGCTCGCGAAGGGCAAGGCAGTCGGCGTTCTGACCTACGCGGAAGTGAAGGGAGCGATCTCGGAGCTCGACGTTGACGAGGCCGACGTCGAGGAGCTGCACGGCTTCCTCGAGAAGAGCGAGATCGAGCTCGTCGAGGAGATCGACCCGGCAGCGCCGCCGGGCCCCGAGCTCGATCGCGCGCCCGAGGCAAGCGCGGCCGCCGCAAGCGAAGGCGGACGCTCGACCTCAAGCCGGACATGACCACCGACTCGCTGCAGCTGTTCCTCAAGGACATCGGCAAGGTCCGCCTGCTCACCGCCCAGGAGGAGGTCGATCTCGCCAAGCGGAATCGAGCGCGGCGACCTCGACGCCAAGCAGAAGATGGTCGAGTCGCAACCTGCGCCTGGTCGTCTCGATCGCCAAGAACTACCGCAACCAGGGCCTGCCGTTCCTCGACCTGATCCAGGAGGGCACGCTCGGCCTGGTCCGCGCCGCCGAGAAGTTCGACTACCGCAAGGGCTTCAAGTTCTCGACGTACGCGACCTGGTGGATCCGCCAGGCGATCGCCCGCGCGCTGGCCGACAAGGCGCGCACGATCCGCATCCCGGTCCACGTCGTCGAGAAGCTCAACAAGATCGGCCGCGCCGAGCGCAAGCTCGTCACCGAGCTCGGCCGCGAGCCCACCGCCGAGGAGATCGCCGAGGTCACCGGCATCGACCCCGAGGAGGTCGAGTCGATCAAGCGCTCCGCCCAGGCGCCGGTCTCGCTGGAGAAGCCGGTCGGCGACGAGGAGGAGTCGGAGTTCGGCCAGTTCATCGCCGACGAGCGGGCCGAGTCGCCTTACGAGCGCGCCGCCGAGATCCTCACCAAGGAGGCGCTGCGCGAGGCGCTGGAGAACCTCTCCTACCGCGAGCGCCGCGTGCTCGAGCTGCGCTACGGGCTCGGCGGCGAGCACCCGCGCACGCTCGACGAGGTCGGCCGCACGTTCAACGTCACCCGCGAGCGCATCCGCCAGATCGAGAACCAGTCGCTGAAGAAGCTGCAGAGCCTCGCGGAGGCGCAGAAGCTCCGCGACGTCGCGGCCTGACGAGCGCTCCTCGCTGAAGGTCTGAACGGCCGCCGCGGCCGAGTGCCGTCGGTGACGGGTCGGCTTGCTGCGGCAGGAATCCCCGGCGCGATCCGGAAAGGACCGGGGAAGTCCCCCGGGTGGCATTCAGTTCGGCGCCATCTCAAGCAATCCGAGGAGGAAGTACCAATGGAAGCAAGCAGGATCGAAGTCGTCGACGAGCAGGAGCTCGTCACCGAACTCAAGAAGAGCTCAGGGCCGCTGATGGCTGTCGGTGTGATCGCACTGATTGCGGGGATCGTCTGCATCTTCGTGCCGGCCGTCGCGTCGCTCGCGATCGGCATCTTCATTGGCTGGATCCTGATCTTCGCCGGCGTCCTCGGAGTGGTCGACGCCTTCGCGGTTCGCGAGACCGGCCGGGTGCTGCTCCGCCTGCTTGGCGCCGCAATCACGGCGGGGGTCGGCATCTGGGTACTCACCTCCGACTACAAGGGCACGTTCACCCTGACCGTGATCCTCGGCATCTGGTTCTTCGCCGGTGGCGCACTCAGGCTCGTCGCGGGCATCCGCGAACGGGGAACCCCGGGCGCGGGACTGCTCGTCCTCAACGGCGTCCTCTCGCTGATCCTCGGCGGCTTGATCCTCGGAGACCTTCCTTCGTCGGCCTCGTGGGCGATCGGCCTGCTCGTCGGGGTTGACCTGATCTTCGCCGGCTTCGCTCTGATCGCGACGGCCTCGGCGGCCAAGAGGCTCTGATTCCTGCGATCCGGATTGCCTTGGAAGGGATCCAGCGGCGGGGGGCGAAAGACCCCGCCGTGCCGGAACCCTCTGCCCATGGCTGGTTGAGAACGCTGATCGAGGCCTCGGGCCTCTCCTTCGTGTTCTTCGTGCTTTCACTTCTGTTCGGCGGTGCCGGTCTGCGGGAGGCGGCCGGCACAGCCGTGGCCGTCGCAGGGGCTCCCGGTCCCGCCGGCACCAACTCGCTCGCATCCGAGATCGCGGCGATCGTCTTCGGGCTGAGGATCTTCGTCGCTGCCTTCGCGCGGCAGGAGTCCGTCCGCCTGCGCCGAAACCCGGCCTGAGGTGCAGGACCTTTCACTCAGGGAACGACTCCGCTCCTTCTGCGAGGAAGCGGCCATGCAGCTGGCACACGACGCCGCCGGCGGTGAGGACGTTCCCTTCGAGCTGGTCGACGAGAGCGGCGCTGACGGCCCGCCGCTCTGGTGCCACCGGACCCTCACCGCCGAGTTCGTCCGGCGGCGCATCGGGGTCCTCGGGATGCTTCCTGGCTACCGCCCGGCGGCCGAGGCTCTCGAACGGGTCGAGGGACTCGACGAATGGCTCCTCGCCCACGGCGAGCAGCACGTGCCTGCCGGTGCCCGGGACCGATCGGACGCAACGCTGCGGGTCTTCCTCGCCGAGGTTCTCGGCGAGAGCGCTTCCTTCCAGTTCGACGGGGAGCGATTCGAGACCACTTGGTCGGCTCTCGACGCCCTGCTCTTCGAAGGCCGCACAGCAGTCCTGCTCGCGGCTCCGCTCTACGGGGTGGAGATCGAGTCGGACGAACTGCGGTTCGTTGACGACACCCTGCTCGTCTCGAACCGGTCGGTCGAGGCGGAGGCACTCCCGGGTGACATCTTCCGCGGAGATGGCCTGCCTGTCACCGTCGCTCTCGTCGAGGCCGACGATCCCAGTCCCGAGAGCCTCGGCCAAGCGCGCCAGAAGCTCCGTCGCCTGCTTTGCGCCCTGAGGCTCTTCGGCGACGCCAGCCCCGCGCTCGGTGGCGCCGCCCGGATGCAGGTGGCTCGCGGCCCGTGGCAGGTGCTCGGCCTCGAAGGGTCGGGCAGCGCCCGTGGCACTCTCGTGATCGGAGCCGAGCAGGAGGTCGAGCTGACCGAGTTCTGTTCGCTCGTCTCGAGGCGCTGGCCCCGGGGAGGGGAGATCGCATGGGCGCTGCGCCGCCACGAGTTCGGTTGCGATCGGCTCCACTACTCGGACTCGCTGAGCGACCACCTCCTTGCCCTGCGCGCCCTGCTCGAGCCGGAAGGGCCGGCCAGCGGCCGCCTCACCCAGCGACTGGCAGCCCTGTGCGCTCTGCCCGACGACCGCGCAAGGCTGGCCGAGCGGACCGCACGCGCAGTTGCCCTCGAGCGGAGCGCCGTCACGGGAATCTCGGGCCACGAGCCGGAGGCCGAGGCGCTCAGCAGGGAGATCGAGGGGCACCTGCGTGCCCTGGTGCGGGACGTGATCTGCGGTCACCTCGACAGCGACCTGCGCGGCCTTGCGGACTCGATCATCGCCGAGTCGGTGGCACCCAGTGAGGTTGGGCAGGCCTCCCGAGGCGGTCGCTCCGCCGATCGCCGACGCTTCGGCGAGCCGGACTCACTCGCAGCCTGAGCGCGCCCTCGAATCAGGCGAAGAGAGCCGACTCGATCCGGGCGAGACCGGCGACGTCGTGGATCTCGCCGTCGAGCATCGGCACCGTCACCATCAGGTCGGAGCCAACTCGTGAACGCAGGCGCTCGACTCCCTTCGCGTCGCGATCGGCCGCCGCCGTCCCGGCGTCGACTGCGACGGCGAGGCGCTGAGAGAGTTCCTCGCCCAGTTCCTCGCGGATCGCGGCTGAGCGCACGGCCCTGCGATTGGTGCCCGGGGCCTCGTGGACGCGGTTGGCGATCGTCACCTTCGGGCTCATGCCCCGATCCCGGAGTGCGCCGGCGAGGTGGATCGCCTCGGCCGTCGGGGACTCCTCCGGGGCGGCGACGACAACGAAGGCCGTGGTCGGGGCGACCAGGAGGTCGGCGACTGCGTGGGCGCGTTCGCTGAACCCACCGGTGATGCCACTGATCGCGGAGAAGAAATCCGACAGGTCGGTGAAGAAGTCAGCCCCGGTCACTCGCTTGAGCCCTGCGAAGACGAGTCCGGTTCCGCCTCCGGCGAGCCTCATCCCCAGTCCGGCCGGACGCATCAGGATCTGCACCGCTCGGCCGTCGAAGAAGCTCGAGAGCTTCGCCGGCGAGTCGAGGAAGTCGATCGCGTTGCGGGACGGGGGAGTGTCGAGGACGATCAGGTCGAACTCGCCCTCCGTTTCCAGTTCGTGGAGCTTCGCGATCGCTGTGAACTCCTGCGAGCCCGCGACTGCGCCGGAGATCTCCCGGTAGATGCGGTTGCCGAGGATCCTGTCGCGGGTCGGGGCGTCCGGTGAGATCCGGCCGATCAACTCGTCGAAGGTGCGGCGGCTGTCGAGGGTCATCGCCCACAGCTCGCCGCCCTGCTGCGGTTCCACCCCGGCCGCCTTCAAGCGGCGGCTGGTGACCCGGGAGGGGGCGTTCTCGAGCCTGTCGACGCCGAGGGCGGCGGCGAGGCGCTTGGCAGGGTCGATCGTTACGACCGCGACGCGCTTGCCACGCCGGGCCATCCCGAGTCCGATCGCGGCGGCCGTCGTCGTCTTGCCGACTCCTCCGGCTCCTGCCACGACGCAAACCCCCGATTCACCGAGGATCGACGCGAAGTCGCGGTCGTGGCGGCTCGAACGGCTGCTTGGACTGGCTGGTTCGGCTGGGGCCACGGACCCCCTCAGGGTAGTCGGCGGTCGGCCCGACCGGAAGACGAAGTGATCGCCGGGAAGGAATCCCGCCATCGCGGGCGAATAACGCGTCGCAATGGAAGAACAGCCGAACGAGACCCGATTCACCGCCGACCAGCTGATGGGCGCTCCGCGGATCGCTCCGCACGTGGCCCCGGTCGAGCCGGCCCTCAATGTCGTGACCGCACCTGAAAGTCAAACCGTGCCGGTCGCGCAGCCGTCCGCGCCCGCCCCGGCTGTTGACGCCGCAGTGCCGCCGACGGTCGAGCCCGCCAACGCGGTGGCACCGACGGTCACCCGGCCCGAGCCTCGAGTCGTCGAGTCGCTCCCGGCAGTGCTCAATGCTCCCGCTCCGGCAGCGCCGCAGGTCCCGGCTCCGATGGCCTCGCCCGAGCAACCGCACTCCGCTGCCGTTCCCCAGCCCGGCATGAGGGTCATCGCGTTCGCCAACCAGAAGGGCGGCGTGGCCAAGACGACGACGACCCTCAACCTCGCCGTCGCCTTCGCGGAGGAGGGCCACCGCGTGCTGTGCGTCGACATGGACCCCCAGGGCAACCTGACGATGTCCCAGGGGATCGACCCGGACAAGCTCGAGGAGTCGATGTACGACGTGCTCGTCGCACAGATGTCCGATCCGCGAGATGATCCGCAAGCGCGAGATCGACATGGCCGTGCTCCTCGATCGACCTCGCCGGGGCCGAGATCGCGATGTCCACGATGATCGGCCGCGAGCGCTCGCTGCAGAAGGCGTTCGAGCCGAGTGCGCGAGGACTACGACTTCATCTGCATCGACACGCCCGCCGAGCCTGGGCTGCTGACGATCAACGCGCTGACGGCCGCCGACAAGGTGATCGTCCCCGTGCAGTGCGAGTATCTGTCGATGCGCGGGCTGCATCCAGCTGCAGAACACCCTGGCGATGATCCGCGAGAACCTCAACCCGGACGATCGACATCGAGGGGATCCTCCCGACGTTGGTCGACTCGCGCACGATCCACGCCAAGGAGGCGATCGAGATCCTCGAGGAGAACTTCGGCGACCGCGTGTTCGCTTCGCGCATCCGCAAGACGGTGCGCTTCGCCGAGGCGCCCGTGAAGGGGATGTCGGTCCTCAAGTACGAGCCGGACGGGCATCGCGCCAAGTCCTATCGGCAACTCGCGAAGGAGATCCATGGCAAAGCTGGCGGCATCGCAAGAAGCGGCCGGGAGCAGAGCATGCGCGAGGGTCCGCTCGCGGCCCTCTGTCACCGGCGAAGACGCGACGACGCGCGAGGCGCAGCGCCGCCAGCACACAGCCGCGCGAGAGCGGCTGCCCCAGCCCGCCGAGCGCCTCGCCGCAGACACCGCGGCAGGAGGTGCGCATCCCCACTCCGCAGGAGCGCCTGCGCCATGCCTTCTCCTCGGAGATGCCCGAGCTGGAGCGGCCGGCCACCCGCGCGGTGACGGCCGACTGCCCCGCGACCACCGCTCCCGTGAGCGCGCCCACGACGGCCGAGCCGGTGATCCGCGTCGTCGGCGTCGGCGGCGCCGGCGTCAACGCCGTCAACCGGATGGTCGAGGCCGAGGTGCGAGGGGTCGAGTTCATCGCGATCAACACCGACCTCCAGTCGCTGCAGCAGTCCGACGGCCGACATCACGATGCACATCGGCGCGGAGCTCACCCGTGGCCTCGGTTCCGGCTCGGACCCGAGCGTCGGCCGCCAGGCAGCGATGGAGGACCACGACACGATCAAGGCCGCTGCTCCGAGGGGCCGACATGGTCTTCATCGCAGCTGGAGCCGGTGGAGGCACCGGCACCGGCGCGGCGCCGATGGTCGCGCGGATCGCCCACGAAGTCGGCGCTCTCACCGTCGGCATCGTCACCACGTCCGTTCTGGCTTCGAGGGGACCCGCCGTGGCGCAGGCCGCCGAGGTGGGCATCACTGCGCTCGGCAAGGAGGTCGACACCCTGATCGCCGTCCCGAACAACCGGCTGCTCGACGGTGCTCGACAAGCAGACATCGATGGTCGAGGCGTTCCGCGTGGCCGATGACGTGCTGCGCCAGGGCGTGCAGGGGATCTCGCGACCTCGTCACCCTGCCCGGACTGATCAACCTCGACTTCGCCGACGTGCGCACGATCATGACCGACGCCGGCAACGCCCTGCTCGGGATCGGCATGGGCATGGGCGAGCGCCGCGCGACTCGAGGCCGCCGAGGGCGCGATCTCCTCGCCGCTGCTGGAGACCAGATCGAGGGAGCGCACGGTCGATCCTGCTGTCGATCACCGGCGGCACCGACCTGTCGCTCTGGGAGGTCAACGAGGCCGCCAAGGTCGGTCTCCGAGGCAGCCCACCCGGACGCGAACATCATCTTCGGCGCGATGGTCGACGAGAAGCTCGACGACCAGGTGTGGGTCACCGTCGTCGCGACCGGCTACGCCAGCGAGCGGGCCGCGCGCAAGGCACGGCGTGACGTCGCCGCAGCGCTCGGTGAGCCGAGCGGCGAGGTCAGGGTCGAACGCCGTCGCGGTCGCTCCGACGAGGGCGGGGGCGACATCGACGTCCCCGAGTTCCTCGCCGGTCGCTGATCACAGCGTAAGCTCACTCCCGATATGGCTCGCGGAGTTACAGCCGCAGGGCACCCCGTCTCGGCTCAGGCAGGGGCGGACGCCCTGGCGGCCGGAGGTAACGCGGTCGATGCCGCGATCGCGGCGATGCTCGCGTCGTTCGCGGCCGAGCCACTGCTGACCGGTCTTGGGGCAGGCGGGTTGATGCTCGTCGCTCAGCCCGACGGTCAGGCCGTATGCCTCGACTTCTTCGTCGAGGCACCGGGGCGTGGTGCGGACCACTCGAAGCGGGCCGACCTCCTGCCGTGGGAGGTCGACTTCGGTGACGCGACCCAGGTCTTCAATGCCGGGCCGGCGAGCGCCGGCGTCTGCGGCACGGCCGCCGGCATTGCTCACGCGTCGGAGCGATTCGGCTCGATGCCGCTCTCGGAGCTGGCTGGGCAGGCGGCGCGGCTCGCCCGCGACGGCGTTGCCCTGAATGCCGAGCAGGCCTATGTCGTCGGGTTGCTCGAGGGGATCGTCACCTCGACCGACGAGGCGTCCGCGATCTTCGCTCCCGGCGGGAAGCTCCTCGCTGAAGGAGACACGATCCGCCAGCCGGAGCTTGGCGACGCGCTTGAGTTGCTCGGTTCGGAGGGGGCAGCGCCGTTCAAGACCGGAGAGGTCGCGAGGCTCGTGGCCGACTGGCTCTCGGACAGAGGCGGGCTGATCACGCTCGAGGACCTCGCGGCCTACGAGGTGGTCGAGCGCGACCCGGTCTCGATCGACTACCGCGGCCTGCGCGTGCTGGCGACTCCGCCTCCGTCGGCCGGCGGGACCCTCGTCGCACTGACCCTCGGCAGGCTCGCTGCCGAGCCGGGACCGGCTGACGCTGCGAGACTCGTCGAAGCGATGAGCGAATCCCAACGGGCAAGGGACGTCGAGTTCCTCGACGGGCTGGCCGAGCCGGGCTTCGCCGACCGCTTCCTCGGTGCGCGGCTCGGCTCGACGACCCACATCTCGGCGATCGACTCGGCCGGTCTGCGCCTGCACCGTCACCTGTTCGAACGGTTCGAGTTCGGGGGTCGTGGTGCCCGGCACGGGGATCCACCTCAACAACATGATGGGCGAGCAGGACCTCAACCCTCACGGCTTCCACCGTCACCCGCCGGGCCGCAGGCTGCCGAGCATGATGACCCCGACGGTGATCCTCGAGCAGGGGCGGCCTCGCTTCGCCCTTGGCAGCGCAGGCAGCAACAGGATCAGGTCGGCTCTCGTCCAGACGGTGGTCGGCGCGGTCGATCGCGGCTTGCCGCTGCAAGGAGGCCGTCGAAGCGCCCCGCCTGCATTGGGAGGATGGAGTCGTCTACTGCGAGCCGGGGGTCGACCTCGAGTCGCTTGCGCCGGATCTGGCAGTGGCCGCCTTCCGCGCGCCGAACCTCTTCTTCGGAGGAGTCCAAGCCGTCGGCCTCGCTGCCGACGGCAGCTTCGACGGGGCCGGCGATCCCCGCAGGGGGGGAGCGGTCGCATGGGCGTGAGGCTCGCCGTGGCGGCGACTGTCGCGGCGACGCTCGCAGTCGGCTGCGGCGGCACCCAGCGCTCCGCGGACCTCTTCGTGGTCAAGCGCACCGGTTCGATCCCCGGGGCGAACCTCACCCTGCTGGTGACCGACAACGGGACAGTGCGCTGCAACGGCGGCCCGGCGAAGGTGCTCCCGGGTGAGCTGCTGGTCGAGGCCCGCGGCCTGACCGAGGACCTTGCCGGCGACCTCGGCAAGCCGATACGGGAGATCGCCCCGCTGAACTCGATCTACACGTTCCGGGTGAAGATGGGTGCCGGTACGGCCGAGTGGATGGACGGCACTCCCGGCCTGCCGCAGTCGTTCCTCAAGCTCTCCCAGTTCACCCGCAAGGTCGCGAAGGGAACCTGCGGGCTGCAGCGCTGACGGTTGGGGCGCGAGCCGGGCGGGAGAGGTGCCGCTCAGGCGGCGTTGGGGCCGAAGCGGACCTTGCCGTTGCTGCGCGCCAGCGCTTCGGCCGCGCCGACGTCGTCGACTCGCCGCAGGGCCGCCCTGAACAGCTTCTCGAGCAGCTTCATCCTCGCGTTCTCGCTCCTCAGCTCGAGCAGCGTCTGCTTCGCCTCGGCTCCGAACTCGACGGTCGCCGCCATCGCGTACGAGTCGAGCTCGGTCAGTTCGTCGTCCTCGAGCTCGCGGTCGGTGGCCTGCGTGTAGAGGTCGGAGTAGAGCGAGCGGACCGCCTCGGCAGTCTCCGTTCCGTCCGCTCCGTCGGGTTCGTCGTCGAGGAACTCAACCTCCCCGGCCGGGTAGGCGAGCGTCTCGGTCCGCGAGATCAGCTCGAACCGGCGCGTCCCGCGGCAGAGGATGTCCAGGCGTCCGTCCGCAGTGCGATCGAGGACTTCCTCGACCTCGACCGCGCAGCCGATCTCGCGCAGTCCACCGTCGTCGGTCCAGACGATCCCGAACTCGGACTCGTGCTCGAGGCAGAAGGCGATCATCGACTTGTAGCGCTCCTCGAAGATGTGCAGCGGCACTGCCTCCTTCGGCAGGGCGACGAGGCCCAGCGGGAAGATCGGGAAGTTGCTGCGAGAGGCCATGCGGCGAGCATAGAAGCGACGACCGGCACTCATGCCGGGCCTTGCGCCGGTCAGCGACGCGCCGATCGCCCCGCGGCTTCGGGCCGCGTCGGCGGTGAGCGCCAACGCGCCCGGCGGCGTAGAGAGGTTGATGGCCGAAACAACGATCCTCTGGCTCAGGCGCGACCTGCGAATCCACGACCACCCGGCCCTTGCCGCCGCGGCGGCCGGCGGGCGCAGGGTGCTCGGGATCTTCGTCCTCGACGACGCGGTGCTGAAGAGCCGCTGGGCGTCGGGCGACAGGACCCACGCCCTCCTGACCTCGCTGGAGGAGCTGCGGGGCGAATGGGAGGCGAGGGGAGGGGTGCTGGCGATCAGGCATGGTGATCCGGCCGAAGTTCTCCCCGAGGTCGCGTCGGAGCTCGGCGCCGCCGAGGTGCACGCCACCAGCGACCCGGCGCCCTTCGCCCTGGCGAGGGACAGGCGGGTTGCCGAGGCGCTCGAGCGAGTCGGGAGCGAGCCTCGTCCGCCACCCCGGCCTGTTCTGCGCGGACGTCTCCAAGATCAGGACAAAGGACGGGAGGCCCTACACCGTCTTCTCCCCGTTCGGGCGCAACTGGAGCGAAGCTCCGAGGCGCGAGGTGCTGCCGCCACCGGTCGCGATCGCTTCCCCCGAGTTGGACCCGGGAGCGATCCCGACCGTCGAGCAGCTCGGCATGGAGCGCGTCCTGACCGAGCCGATGCCCTCGGGCGAGCGGGCGGCGAGGGATCGGATGGAGGAGTGGCTCTCGGCCGACGTCCACCGCTACAAGGAGCTGCACAACGACCTCTCCGGGCACACATCACTGCTCTCGCACCACCTCCACCTCGGCAGCCTCTCGGCGAGGGAGCTCGAACAGCGCACGATCGAGGTCGGTGGCAAGGGAGCCGATGCCTTTCGCCGCCAGATCGGGTGGCGCGACTTCTACGCGCACGTGATGCTCCACAACCCGACCAACACCGTCCGCCCGCTGCAGGAGAGGTTCGTCGACCTCGAATGGCTCGAGGACGAGGCGGGCTGGGTCGCCTGGTGCGAGGGGAGGACCGGCTACCCGCTGGTGGACGCGGGGATGCGCGAGCTGAAGGCCACGGGCTTCATGCACAACCGCACCCGGATGGTCGTCGCCTCGTTCCTGACGAAGGACCTCCACATCGACTACCGCCGCGGCGAGCAGTGGTTCATGCGGTTGCTGCTCGACGGCGACTCCTGCCAGAACAACGGCAACTGGCAGTGGACCGCGTCACTCGGGGTGGACCCGCAGCCGTACTTCAAGCGGATCTTCAACCCGATCCTCCAGCACAGGAAGTTCGACCCGAGCGGTGCCTATGTGAGGCGTTGGGTCCCGGAGCTGCGCGGCGTCCCCGATGCGAAGCTGCCCGAGCCATGGCTGATGACCGAGGCGGAGCAGGAGCAGGCCGGCTGCGTGATCGGCCGCGACTACCCCGAGCCGATCCTCGACCACAAGACCGAGCGGGCGCGGGCGATCGAGCGCTACCGGGCGACCGCGCCGGCCGACGTGGCGTGAACACCCCGGCGTTGGCCGCCGTGGCCGTCGGCGCCCCTGCGCGGGCGGTCGGCGGATGAGCCGCACCGCGCTCGTCCTCGCCGACCAGCTCTCCGCCGGCAACCCTGCCCTCGACGGAGCCGAGCGGGTCCTGTTCGTCGAGTCGCTCGGTGCGATGCGCGGCCGTCGCTACCACCGGGCGAGGCTTCAGGTCGTCCTCTCGGCGATGCGCCACCGCGCCGACGAGTTGAGGCGCGAGGGCAGGGAGGTGATCGAAATCCGCGAGGCCGATGGGTTCCGCGCCGCCCTCGCCGAATCCGGCCTCGGCGGGCCGGACGGCGGCGTCGTCTGCCAGCGGCCGGAGACCGCCTCGGTCGCGACGGTGTTGGAGGCGGCGGGCGTCGAGCTGATCGACGGCGGCACGTTCGTCGCCGACCCTGAGCGGTTCGCCGCGTGGGCCGAGGGCCGCAAGCGGATCACGATGGAGTTCTTCTACCGCCGGATGCGCAGCGACCACGGCCTGCTGCTCGATTCGGACGGAGGCCCGGAGGGAGGCAAGTGGAACCTCGACGCCGAGAATCGCAGGCCGCCGAAGGACGGGCTCGAGGTCCCCGAGCCGTGGCTGCCCGAGGAGGACGCGATCGACCTCGAGGTGAGGGCCGACCTCGACCGGTATTCGAGCGAGCACGGGATCGCGATGTGGGGCGCCGACTCGCCGCGGGCCTTCGCGGTCACGCCGGGCGAGGCAGGGCTCGTGCTCGACGACTTCGTCGCTACGCGGCTGGCCGGGTTCGGCCCGTGGCAGGACGCGATGGTGCCCGGTGAGGACACCGTCTTCCACTCGCGGCTGTCGGTGCCGCTCAACCTCGGGGTGCTCGACCCGCTCGAGGCCTGCCGCGCCGCCGAGGCCGCCTACCGGGCCGGAGGCGTCCCGCTGCAGTCGGCCGAGGGGTTCATCCGGCAGGTGATCGGCTGGCGCGAGTTCGTGCGCTGCATGTACCGGTTCCGCGAGGGAAGCTGGCCGAGCGACAACGCACTCGATGCACGGATGCCGCTGCCTCCCGCATTCCACGACCCCGACGCGACCGACTGGGAGTGCCTCCGCTCGACGGTCGAGACGGTCGACCGGACCGGCTACGCCCACCACATCGAGCGGCTGATGGTGCTCGGCAACTCGATGCTGCTTCTCGGCATCGAGCCCGGCGAGGCGCTCGCCTGGTTCAGGGAGTCGTTCGTCGATGCTGCCGACTGGGTGATGGCCCCGAACGTGCTCGGCATGGGGATTCACGCCGACGGCGGCGTGACGATGACCAAGCCCTACGCGGCCGGCGGCAACTACATGAGCCGAATGTCGAGGCATTGCGGCGACTGCCGGTACGACCCGAAGAGGCGCACCGGGCCGGACGCCTGCCCGCTGACCTCGATGTACTGGGAGTTCCTCGACCGCCATCGCGATCGCTTCGCCGCCAACCCGCGGATGTCGCTCGCGATCAAGAACCTCGAGCGGATCGAGCGGGGCGAGCTGGAGGAGATCACCAAAACGGCCGAGCGCTGCTCGCGAGCGCCTGGCCCGTGCCGAAAAGGCCCGGGATTGAGGGTTGTTTGGGTTGTGAAGCGGTGGATAAGCGCCAGCTTGCCGCTCTTGCAATCGGGTGAGCGGTCTGGTACCTTCGGCTCTGTGAAGTTGCGAAGAGGGGTCCTCGCAGCACTTGCCGCACTGATGGTTGCGGCTCCTGACCGCGTTTGCGGCCGACGATCCCGGCGGGCGATCCCAACGCTCCCGCTTGCGTCGCAGCCGACGGCTCTGATTGCCAAGACCCGGGTGGGACCAACTCCGAGGACCCGTCCACGGGCGGGGACGACCAAGGCGACACCCCCGGCGACTCGGTCGTCCGACGGCTCCGGCGGTGACGACGGATCCGACGTCGGCATTTGCCTGTCGGGGTCGAGTCGCCGTGCAACGGCGACGGTGGTGACCGCGGCAACCCGGGCGACAAGGGCGACTCGACCGGCGACGACCCCGACCGGAACGGCGACCCGACTGGCGGACGGACAACCCGGATGACGGATCCGACGGCGCGACCCCGATGACGGTGGTGACCAGCCGATGGACCTCTGCACATGGGAGCCTTGGAACTGCAACGGCGGGACCCAACCGAACTGCCTCGTTGCAAGCCCACTGCCAACGGGACCAAGATCTGCCACATCGATCCGCCGTCGAACCGCCCGTTGTGCCCGAGTGCAAGACCGACCCGGACACCGTTGAGGCTACTGCTGGCAGCCGCCGGAGTCTGCCTGGTCTCCGGTTCGCGAGCGAGGCTGACGCGGCCGCAGCCGGATGCCTTCCGCCTCCGTGCACGGTCGCTGAGGACGGCACAGCCGATTGCGGCGGCCCGGCGAGCCCGATGTGCCCCGACTGCGACAACCCTTACCCGCCGCCGTTCTGTGATTACGCCGACGGCGCCGACGGTGGCTTCTACTGCGGTGGTCCGCCGCCGTGCTTCATCGACGAGGAGGGCAACAAGATCTGCGCCGTGTACGACTTCTCGCCGGGCGAGAGCCGAGGCGGAGACCCGACGAGCGGCGCGGACGACACCGTCGGCGTCTGCGTGATCGGCGCGACTCTCCCTGCAACGGCAACCCCGAGCCTCGCAAGGGCAAGGGAAGGGCTGAAGGGCGGCAAGGCCAAGGGTGGGTCAAGGCCGGCCCGAAGAAGGGTTCACCCGGGCCCAAGCGGACTAGCCAACAAGGCAAGCGCTGGATCGGGCAAGGGGACATCGCCCAAGGGCAAGGGCAGCCAAGGCCAACGGCAAGGGCTCCGAAGGGAAGCACAAGGGGGCAACGGCAAGGGCAAGAAGTCCAAGAAGTCCGGCGCCAAGAAGCCGAAGCGCAGCTCCAAGCGCTGAACAGCGGCCCTCGTTCGTAACAGTTCGCCCGCAGACAGCGAAACCGGCTCGCAACCGGCAGGATCAGGGCAATGCGAATCCTGAAGTGGTCTGAACTGGGCTCCGCGGAGCGAGTGGAGCTTGTCGAGCGGCGCGATACCTCGCGGGCGATGTTCGATCCCGAGCTGCGCCGGCAGATCACGGACTTGGTGGACGATGTAGCGGCTCGCGGCGACTCAGCGGTTGTCGACGCGACCAGGTCCTTCGACTCAGTCGAACTCGATCCCGAATGGCTGATCCTCGATCCCGATGCGATCGAGGAGCAGGCCGCCTCGACCCCCGCTCCCGTTCGGGACGCGATCGCTGTGGCGATTGCATCCTCAAGGGCGTTCAATGAGGCGGCAGACCCGGGCCGCGAATGGCGCAAGGTGATCGGCGAGGGCTACGAGGTGGGGGAGAAGATCACCCCGATCGAGTCCGCCGGGCTGTTCGTCCCGGCAGGCAAGGGGTCGTTCCCGTCGGTCCTCGTCCAGATCGGGACACCGGCCAAGGTTGCCGGCGTCGAGCGCACTCTTGTGATCGTCCCGCCCGACCCCGCGACCGGCAGGCCCGACCCGGCCGTGTTGGAGGTTGCCCGTCAGCTCGGGATCGCCGAGGTTCTCTGCGCGAACGGCCCGGCCGGGGTCGCAGCCGCTGCCTTGGGCACCGAGAGCGTCGAGCCGGTCGTGAAGATCGTCGGGCCGGGCAGCCCGCCCGTCTCGGCAGCGATGCTCGAATGCCAGAGCCGGGGATGCGTGACCCAGATGGTCCTCGGGCCGACCGAGAGCGTGATCGTCGCCGACGGATCCGCCGATCTCGACCGCCTCGCAGCCGACCTGCTCAACGAGGCCGAGCACGGCCCCGATTCGTCGGTCTTCCTGATCACGGCCGAGGAGGCGATCCTCGCCGAGCTCGGCTCCAGGGTCGAGCAGCGCCTGGCCGCACTTCCCGAACAGCGCTCCGAGTGGGCGAGGATCGCGATCACCCGCAACGGGGGAGCGGTCGTCGTCGCCGACATGGAAGAGGCTGCAGAGCTGGTCGACCTGATCGCGCCGGAGCACGTCCAGCTGGCAGTCGCCGACCCGGAGGCCCTGCTCGCCGAGATCAGCCACGCAGGCGAAGTGCTGCTCGGCCAGGGGGCGTCGTTCGCCCTCGCCAACTACACCGTCGGCGTGCCGGCATCGCTGCCGACGGGCCGGTTCGCCCGGGTATCGTCGGGGATCACCGTCGAGACATTCCTCAAGCGCACATCGATCGCGAAGCTGACCGACCCGGCCGTCTCGACCATCGACGAAGCGGCGCTCGCCTTGGCCGAGCACGAGGACTTCCCGGCTCACGCCGAGGCCCTGCGCGCGCGCCGGGTCGACTGACGGCCCGCCCGCGGGCTCTCGGGATGGAACCGGTCGAGGCCACGACGGGCAAGGCGACCGGAGGCCGGGGCCCTCGCTCGGTCGCCATCGCGTTCGTCAGGAGCGACCTGTGGATCCCGGCGCTCGCCCTCGTCCTGGCGAAGCTGACGATGTTCCAGGCGACGGCAGCGGTCGGCGACCCGATGACGTGGAGCCGGTGGGGCAGGGAGATCGGAGTCGGGGGGTTCTCGCTCGACCTGACGAACGTGACGACGAGCTGGAAGCCGCTGCCTGTCGCCTTCACGACCGTCTACGGATTCTTCGGCCAGTCGGCGCCGAACCTGTGGCTGCTGACCGCGCGTGCCGGGGCGATCGCAGCCGTGATCCTCGGCTTCCGCGTCGCAGCGAAGCTGGTCGACGACCCGCGCGATGAGAGGCCGACGAGCCGGTGGCCAGCGGTCCTCGGCGGCCTGCTCTCCTCCGTCCTGATCGCCTGGATCCTGATCCCCTTCAGTTGGCAGGGGTTCTCGGAGGGTCTGACGGTCGCGCTGCTGCTCGGCTGCTTTGACCAGATGCTCAAGGGCCGCCATGGGGTGGCGCTCGTTCTCGGTTGGGCCTCGTGCCTCGGTCGCCCTGAGCCTGTGCTGATCGTCGGCGCTTACAGCGCTTGGGTGTGGCGGAGAGAGAGCCGACTGAGGCCGGCCGTCCTCGGTCTGCCGCTGATGGTCGTCTTGCTCTGGCTCGTGCCGGACCGACTCGGGTCGGGCGAATGGCTGCACGCCGGGAGCCTGCTCGAATCCGTGCAGCTCGACTCCTCGGGCCGATCCACCCACGACCCGGCTGACGACAGTGCCCTGAGCGTGTTCGCGAAGGCATTCAGCGGGTTGCCCCTGATCGCGCTGCTGACACTGCCGCTCGGCGGGCTCGCCGTGATCGGCGACCTCCGCTCGGGGAGGCGTGCCGCCGGCCTGCTCGCGGTCGGTGCGGTCGTCACCGCAGCCGTTTGCGCAGTGCTCGTCGCTCGGGCCGGTCCGGGCCTGACGGCCGGTGGCGTCCTGCGCTACCTGATCGTCCCGCAGTCGCTGCTCGCAGTCGTCTGCGGCTTTGGCGTCGGGTCGGCGTTCGCTCTCGCCTGGGCGGCATCGGTCCGGCTGGACGCCGCCGCCCGCCCCGCTCAAGCGCTCTTGGCGGCTGCCGGGCTGATCCTCGTCAGCTGGTTCAGCCTCGCTTCGGTCGCGCCGCTCGTCGACCGGGCGCAGGAGGTTCAGGCCTATCACCGACTGATGTACAAGGACCTCGAGCGGCTGATCGCAGCGGCCGGCGGGCCACGGCCGGTCCTGCGCTGCGGGCCGCTCGTCGGCAACCGGACGTCGATCGCGAAGTTCCTCTGGCTGCTTGACTCGAACGGCTCGGCGCTGTCCAAGCGGGGAGGCCCGGACGACCCTTACAGTCGCCTGCCCTTCGATCATGGAACGACGATCAGGCTCGACCGCGAAGATGCGGGAGACGGTCGTTGGGACCCGATCGCCCCGGGTGCGGTGAGGATCGCGGGCTACGGGCCGTGGTCGATCTGGCAGCGCTGTCCCAGGCCCAGCTGACCGCCGGGAGGGCCCTCGGTGCCTGCGCGACGCAAGCGCGCTGGAGCGGGCTCCCTCAGGCCGGCTTGCGGGCGCCGAGCAGCAGGTTGTAGAAGATCGATGCCGGCAGCCTGCCTTCGAGCAGGCCGCGGTCGACCCGCTGCAGCGCGAGGTAGCCGCGATAGGCGTATTGGCGCCACGCCCACGGGACATCTTCGGGCGCAGCGCTCGCCTCGAGAACCCGGTTGGTCCAGCCGAACCAGTTGGCGAGCAGCTCCTCGCCGACGACCTTGACATCCGTGAAGCCGGCCCTCTCGACGGGGGCGGTCAGGGCTCCGGGTTCAAAGGCGTGGATGTCGACGTACCGCTCGAGGTCGTGCTCCTCGGCCGTGCCGGAGCCGTCCTCGTGGGGCTTGGGTGCGGGCTTCGCTCCGACGGCGCGCCGCCAGAGCGGGGCGACCCTTCCCGCGGCTCCCTTCGGGACGCGAGCGATCCGGTCGCCGAGGCGGGAGGGCTCGCCGCCAAAGAACAGCAAGCCTCCGGGCTTCAGTACCCGATGGAATTCGGCGAAGGCGGCGTCGAGGTCGGGCAGGTGATGGAGGACGGCATGGCCGATCACGGTGTCGACCGACCCGTCGGCAAGCGGAAGCTGCGCGGCCTCGCAGACGTGGGTCTCGACCGGGAGGTCGAGTCGGTCGGCGTTCGCCTCGAGGACGTCGATCATCCCCTGTGAGATGTCGGTCGCGACGACCTCGTCGCAGGCTCCTCCGAGCAGCAGGTTGAGTGAGAAGTAGCCGGTCCCCGAGCCGATCTCGACAACCTTGCCCAGCGGCGGCAGCGGGCTGCCGAGCACCTTCTCGATCTTGCCCGAGACCTGCTGCAGGCCGATCGGTCCGAAGTCGATTCCCCATTTTGCGTCATACGTCACCGCGGCGCAGTCGTGGTAGCGCTCGTTGACCTCGCGGATCTCTTCGTCTGTGGAGGGGGCGTGCATGTCGCGGTGAGAATACCCTTCAGGGTCGTGAGCCAGTTCGTCCAGCAGGACCAGCCCCCCGGAGTCCCGCCCCTGACCCTCACCGGCGAGCGGACGCTGCCCGACGTCCCGGAGGAGAACTACTGGTACCGCAGGCACCTCGTGGTCTACGAATGGATCGCCGAACGGGTCGCGGGAATGAGGGTCGTCGACCTCGCCTGCGGCGAGGGCTACGGCACCGATGTTCTCTCTCGCTCGGCCAAGTCGGTCGTCGGGGTGGAGGCGAACCCCGAGACCTTCGAGCACGCGAGGCTGCGCTACACAAGCCCCAACGTTCGCTTCGAACGGACGCTCGTCGAGACCTTCGACGAGGAGGTAGACGCGGCTGTGTTCCTCCAGACGATCGAGCACGTCCAGGACGCGGACGCCGTGCTCGAAGGGATCCGCTCGAACCTCGCACCCGGCGGCGTGGCCTACGTCTCGACGCCCAACGTGTTGACCCTCGCCCCCGAGGGCAAGGAGCGAAGCGACAACCCCTTCCACATCCACGAGTACAGGCCCGACGAGTACGCGGAGCTGTGCCGACGCCACTTCCCGCAGGTCGAGGTGCTCGGTCTCTTCCATGCCCGCAAGCTGAGGGCCCAGGAGATCGCGATCAAGCTCGGGTGGGATTCGATCCATCCGAGGCTCGGGTTGACGCAGCCGTTCTACGACCGGTTCGTGCCCGCGATCCGCAGCAGCGACTTCACCCTGCGGCGGCGCGACCTCGACCAGTCGCTCGACCTGCTCGCCGTATGCCGGACCTGAGCCGGACCGGCGAGCGGGGCCACGACCGGTGATCGGCCGTCCGCCGGGGCGTCGCGGCTCGCTCTCGATCGTCCTGCACACGCACATGCCGTGGGTCCTCGGTCACGGAACATGGCCTTTTGGTGAGGAGTGGCTGTGGGAAGCGGTCGCAACCTCCTACCTGCCCTTGCTCGACCTGCTCGACAGCGGCGCTCCGTTGACGCTCTCGCTGACTCCCGTGCTGCTCGACCAGCTGAACGATCCCCGGACCGAAGAGCTGTGCGGGACCTTCCTCAACGACCTGAGGCCGGAGACCCACAGGCGTGACGCCGAGGAGTTGAGGGCCCAGGGGCGCGAGGAGGAGGCCGCAGCGGTCGAGTTGTCCGCGGGGACCTACGAGCGAGCGGCAGAGAGATGGCTCGAATACGGAGGAGATCTCGTCGAGGCCTTCGCTCAGCACGCAGCGTGGACGTCGTCGGCAACCCACGAGGTACTGCCACTGGCCGCCGTCGACGGGGCGGTGAGGCTGCAGCTCGAGTCGGGGATCGAATCCCACCGTCGCCGCTTCGGCAAGTGGAACGGCGGGCTCTGGCTGCCCGAGTGCGCCCACGCCGACTGGCTCGACCGGACGCTGGCCGAGGCGGGAGTGAGGACGACTGTCGTCGACTGGACGGACGTCCTCGGCCCGGGCTCGCCCCGCCAGCTCGCTCCCCACCGATCGCCCGAGGGTCCGCTGCTCGTGCCGCTCGACCGGAGCCTCGTCGACCTTGTCTGGAGCCCGGCGGGCTACCCGGCCGGCCCCGAGTACCGCAACCACCACGGCCTGACCACCCACCACCACAGGGCGTGGAGCAACGACGGCCGGCCCTACGACCCCGAGCGGGCAGCGGAGGCTCTGCGCCGCGACGCTGCGGCTTTCGTCGCTGCCGCGGCCCACAGGATCGAGCAGGCGACCGGTGCCGTGCGCGACCCGCTCGCCGTCCTCGCGGTCGACGCCGAGTTCTTCGGCCACTGGTGGCACGAGGGCGTTGACTGGCTCGCCTGCGTCGTCTCCGAGGCTGCTGCCCGGGGCCTCGAGATCGAGCGGCTGGACGACGCGGTCGCCCGGCGGCGCCCGCTTTCAGCTCCGGATCAGGTGCCCGTCACGACCTGGGGTCGCAACCGCACCCTTGAGACCTGGTCGGGGCCGAAGGTCGCCGACTACGCATGGCGGATCCGCAGGACGGAGCTGGCGGTCAGGGGAGCGGGCCGGGAGGTCGCCACGCCTGCGATCCTGCGGGCCCTGCTGGCGCTGGAGGCCTCCGACTGGGCCTTCCTTGCCGACGGCGGCGACACAGGGGAGTACCCGCAGGAGCGCGCTCTCGGCCATGCCGAGGCGATCAGGGCGGCGCTAGAGTCAACGGGGCAGGACCCGCTCGAAGGCCTCGCACCCGAGCTGGCCGAGGCGGCCCTGTTCCGACCATGAGCAAGCCCCGAGTCCTGATCCTCTCCTGGGAGTACCCGCCGATCGTCGAGGGCGGCCTCGCCCGTCACGTGCGCAAGCTCTCCGAGCAGTTGGTGGCGACAGGCGGGGCCGAGGTCCACGTGCTCACCCGGGGCGACGACACCTCGCCCGCCGAGGAGGAGATGGACGGCGTCCACGTCCATCGAGTGGTCGAGCCGAGCCGCCCGCGTGACCTCGGCGAGTTCATCGCCTGGATCGAGCACATGAACGCCGACCTGTTGGCCGCCGGGGTGGAACTCGGCGACCGCTACGACTTCGACATCGTCCACGGGCACGACTGGCTCGTCGCCGGACGCCGGCGACCACCTCGCCAACCGCTTCCGCTGCCCGCTGGTGATGACGGTGCACGCGACCGAGTACGGCCGCCACCAGGGCTGGGTCAAGGACCATCCCCAGTCGCACATCCACGGGGTCGAGCGGTGGATGACCAACAGGGCCGACAGGGTGATCGCCTGCTCCGCCTACATGCGCGACCACATCACCGACATCTACTCGCTCGAGGACGGCTCGGTCGAGGTGATCCCCAACGGCATCGACCCGATGGACCTTCAACCGGTCGCGGATCTCGAAACCCTGCGAGCCGAGTTCGCCTCGCCCGACGAGCGCCTGATCCTCCTCGTCGGCAGGCTCGTCTACGAGAAGGGCTTCCACCTCGCGCTCGAGGCGCTGCCGGGGATCATCGAGACGCTCGGCAAGGTCAGGTTCCTGGTCGCAGGGTCCGGGACAGCGGAGGACGACCTCAAGCGCCAGGCGACAGAGCTCGGCCTCGACGATCACGGCACCTTCCTCGGCTGGATCGGCGACGACGCACTGCATTCGCTCTACCGGATCGCCGACCTGACGGTCGTCCCGAGCCTCTACGAGCCGTTCGGCCTCGTCGCGCTGGAAGCGATGGCCTCCGGTTGCCCGACGATCGTCGCCGACACCGGCGGCCTGCGCGAGGTCGTCCCGGAAGGCGAGAAGGTCGGCCTGAGGTTCAACGGCGGCGACGCCGAGCACCTCGCCGCGATGATCGAGCGGCTGCTGACCGACGAGCCGCTGCGCGAGCGCCTCGTCGCCGAGGCCTCCGAGCACGTCCTGCTGTTCGACTGGGCCGACGTCGCCCGATCGACCGCGGGCGTCTACCGCGAGCTGCTCGGGTCGACTGCGGCCGCCTGACCGGCGCGTTTCCGGTCCGTCAGGGGGACGGACTGCCGTCAGCGGGCGTCGATGTGGGTGGTTCGCCCGGGATCGGCTCGAGGGTCAGATTGAGGCTCAGTCCGACGGCTGTCGCGTACCGCTGAAGCGTTGACAGCTTCGTGTCAGCTGCAGCCGTCTCGAGCCGCGCGATCGCTGACTGGGACGTGCGAAGCTCGGCAGCGACGGCCGTCTGCGACAGGCCCAGCGACATGCGGCGCGCGCGCAGTTCGCTGATGATGCGCCGACGATCGACCGCCGATTGCATCAGCTTCGGGAAGAGAGGGTTCTCCCGAGTCGACTGTTCGATGAGTTCGTCGAGGAAGTCCCGTTCGGGTTCAGGTTCGGACACTGCCATAGCGCCGAGGGTATCTTGTTGACGTGATGACATCAACCGTCACTCCTTTCTGAGGCCCCACGCCTCCGCCAGTCCGCGAGACGTTGCCGGGCAAGCCGGATCTCCTGAGGGGGTGTCTTGTTCGTCTTCTTGCTGAAGGCGACCAGAGCCAAGAGGACCTGACCCGTCCTGCCTTCGACGGCGAACAGGACTCGGTACGTCACCCGGTCGCCGTCGGCCCTGACTTCCCACACATCGTCGCCCAGGTGGCGTGCCTCTCGAAGTCCAGCCGAGCGAACTTGCGCCATCGCGGCGAGCACCTCGACCCGGTCGCCTGCCGGGAGGTCGGCAAGGTACTCGCCAACCGGCCGACGACCCGAGTGCGTCCGGTACTCGCGCCAGCGCAGGCGGTGTCGTCGAAGGTCGTCCATGCGATCATGAGGCAGCGCCTCGCGACCTCTGTAGGTGGGGGCAGCAATGGACTCGCCCCTCGGACGCTCTGATCGCCGTCGATCAGCCGAACCGCGCGGGTCTCAGCCGAGCGTCCGGCTCAAGCCTGACCGGCGCGCCAGCTGTCGAACAGCCTGTCCACGATCTCCTCGGCTTCGTCGGCGACGATGATGTGCAACTCGTCGCCTGCCAGCACCTCCGTCGCTCCGCGTGGCGGGAAGGCCGACTCGCCTCGGACCACGAGGTTGATCAACGCCAGCCGCGGCAGCCCGAGGTCGCGGACCTCCATCCCGGCGATCGAGTCCCCGGGCGCGACAGTGAAGGTGACGACCTGCGCGTCCAGCCTTTCGAGAGCGGCTGCGGGGGAGGGGTCGAGCTGGGCCGGTGCCTCCTCTTCGATCAGGCCGAGCCGCTTGGCCAGTGGCGCGACCGTCGCACCTTGGATCAGGGTCGAGAACAGGACGACGAAGAAGACGATGTCGAAGGTCGAGGTTGCGTTCGGGACGCCGCCGACCACCACGAACGCCCCAAGCACGACGGGGACCGCTCCCCTCAGCCCGGCCCAGCCGATCAGCGCCACCTCCTTCGCGGGCAGGCGGAACGGGGCCAATGCGACGACCGCCGCCAGCGGGCGGGCGAGGAAGACGAGGACGAGAGTGATCACAGCGCCCTTGAGGGCGATCTCGTCGAGCCGGCCCGGGAAGACGAGCAGCCCCAGCATCAGGAAGAGAGCGACCTGCGCGAGCCAGGCGAGGCCGTCATGGAAGGCTTCGACCGTCCGCCGGGCGGGGATCGTCGCCCCGCCGAGGATCAACCCGGTCAGGTAGATCGAGAGGAAGCCCGAGCCGCCGAGCCAGTCGGCCGCTCCGAACGAGATCGCGGCGAGCGCGAAGGTGGCAACCGGGTACAGGCCCGAGGATTCCAGGTGAATGCGGCGGAGGCTGCCCGCCCCGACCCTGCCGATCGCGATCCCGATCGCCGCGCCGAACGCCAGCTCGGCAACGACCTTCACGGCGACGTCCGAGGCGGCGAGGTCAGGCTTCGTGATCGCCTCGATCAGGACGATCACGAGCAGGACCGCGATCGGGTCGTTGAATCCCGACTCGCCCTCCAGCGCCCGCTCGACCCGCTTCTTCAACCTCGACCCGCGCAGCAGGGCGAACACCGCTGCGCCGTCCGTCGCCGAGAGCACCGCTCCGAGCAGCAGCCCCTCGAGCAGTGACAGATCGAGCAGGGGGGCCGCGACCAGCCCGGTCACTGCCGCCGTCACGAGCGTGCCGACGAACGCGAGGCTGATCGACGGGCCGATCACCGGGCGGATCACAGGCCAGCCGGCCCGCAGGCCGCCGTCGAACAGGATCAGCGCGAGGGCGAAGGTGCCGAGCGTCTTGGCGAGCCCGTAGTCGCCGAACTCGATCCAGCCGGTCACGTCGGATCCGAGGATCATCCCGATGCTCAGGAACAGCAGCAGGGCGGGGATGCTGAGGCGACTGGCCAGCCTCGATGCGACCACTCCGAGGGCCAGTGCCAGCCCGACGACGAGTGCCTTTTCCCCCGGTGTCATGGGGTGAGGTTAGGAGTGGGGCGCGACGGTGCCAGAAGTGCTCAGCCCCAGCGCATCGTCGTCGGCTCGTCGCGCATCCGCAGGACCTTCGCGGGCACCCCGCCCGAGACCGAGTTCGCCGGCAGGTCCTTGGTCACGACGGAGCTCGTGCCGACCACGGAGTTGTCGCCGACGGTGACCCCGCGCAGGATGCAGGCGCCGTAGCCGAGCCAGCAGTTGTGGCCGACGCGCACGTCGCGCTTGTAGATGCCCTGATCGCGGATCGGCCGCTCGACCTCGACCACCCCGTGGTCGAAGTCGATCAGCATCACCCGGTCGGCGAGGATGCATTCCCGCCCGATCGAGACGTGCTGGAACGAGCTGATCGTGCACTCCTGGCCGAGCACGCTCTTGGCGCCGATCTCGACGAGCCCTTCGTGCGCTCGGATCTTGCAGCCGTCGCCGATCCACGACCAGCGCCCGAGCCGCACGACGGCGTCGCGGCCGATCTCGAACGTCACCCCGGGGCAGACGAAGCAGAGCCCGTCGGTCTGCAGTCGTCCACGCCAGCGGGCCTTCAGCCACAGCCAGCGGGCTGTGAGCCGGGCGTACTTCGCGTTGAGCATCCCGTGCGCGGCCATGAAGCGGAGCAGGGCCAGCGGCCCACCGTGCAGGGGCGGCGGAGGCAGTCGCAGGGCGTCCTGCGCGCCGGTCGGCTGCGGTGGTGCCACTCGGGTCTCCACACCTGAATCGTAGGCCCTCCCCGCGCGCGGGTAGCATCCGGCTCGATGCCGCCCGCAGCGAAGGACGAACGACTGGTCGAGCGCCTGCTCGAAGGCGACAGGCGCGCCTTGGCGCGGACGATCTCGCTGGTCGAGGACCACGACCCCGCGGCTGGGAGCTGGTGCGCGAGATCTACCCGCAACCGGGAACGCGAGGATGGTCGGCCTGACCGGCGCTCCCGGTGCCGGCAAGAGCACCCTCGTCGGAGCGATCACGAAGGCTCGAGCGCGAGGCGCGGCTCGACGGTCGGGGGTGCTCTCGATCGACCCGTCGTCGCCGTTCACCCACGGTGCGCTGCTCGGTGACCGCATCCGCCTGACGGAGCACTTCCTCGACCCGGGGGTGTTCATCCGTTCGATGGCCAACCGGGGCGCGCTCGGCGGCCTCGCCGAGGCGGCACTCCGGCCGCCCTCCTGATCGACGCCTCCGGCAGAGGACCTGGTCCTGCTCGAGACGGTCGGGGTGGGCCAGGCGGAGGTCGACATCATCGACCGGGCCGACACGTCGTGCTGGTGCTGATGCCCGGCTCGGGCGATTCGATCCAGGCGCTCAAGGCCGGGGGTGATGGAGATCCCCGACGTGATCGTCGTCAACAAGGCCGACCACCCGATGACCGAGACGATGGTCCGCGAGGTCGCGCTTGCGGTGGCTCGCCCTCGGCCCCTAGGACGGCTGGGTGCCGCCGATCGTCAAGACCGAGGCCGTCCATGGCAAGGGGATCGAGGAGCTGGTCGAGAAGCTCGACGAGCACCGCGCCTTCATCGAGGCCGACGGGACCCTCGCCGAGCGCCGCCGCCACAACCTGCGCAGCGAAGTGCTGGCGATCGCGACCGGTCGCCTCAGGCGCGACCTCGAGACAGCGATCGCCGAGGACCCCGGTTTCGCCGAGCTGATCGAGCGAGTCGCAGCGCGCGAGATCGACCCGGCCTCCGCGGCGACCGAGATCCTCGCCCAGCGCGGCGAGTAGCGCCCGCGTCCGGCCTCAGCAGCCGAGCTTGCGGGCGATCACCATCTGTTGGACCTCGTCGGTGCCCTCGCCGATGGTGAGGATCTTCGCGTCGCGGTAGAGGCGGAGACCGGGTACTCCTCGATGAGCCGTAGCCGCCGTGGATCTGCACGGCCTCCTCGGCGCCGCAGACAGCCAGGCGGCCCGTCTTGAGCTTCGCCTGGGCGGCGGTCAGGGTGAAGCTGCGATTCTGGTCCTTCTCCGGGCGGCCCTGTAGGCAGCAGCCGCGCGGCCGCGATCTCGGCTGACATGTCGGCGATCTTCCCTGGATCGCCTGGAACTTGCGCGATCGGCTGCCCGAACGCACTCGCTGTTGGCGTACTGAGCGCCACGTCGAGCGCACCCTGAGCCAGCCCCACGCCCATCGCTGCGACGCCGATGCGCCCGATGTCGAGGATGTGCAGGAACTGCTTGAAGCCCGCTCCGCGCGGCCCAGGAGGTTCTCTCCGGGACGCGGCAGTCGCTGAACGTCAGGGGACGCGTGTCCGAGGCGTGCCAGCCGATCTTGCGGTACGGCTCGCCCTGCTCGTAGCCCGCCGTGCCGTTCGGGACGATGATGTTCGAGATCTCCTTGGCGCCGCCCTCGTTCTCGCCGGTGACCGCGGTGATGCCACAACCCCGGAGATTCGGTTCC
>CAVVVM010000005.1:0-101765 GCA_963751715.1 uncultured Actinomycetes bacterium
GGTGTTTATGTGGCGCGCTTGGTTTCATTACGTATTGCTAGGGCGCTCAGGGAGTCAGGGTTCCTCATACTCGCTCCGAGTTTCTGGTCTTGGGTTTCCTCTGGCCGTCTTGGTTACCGCAGCGGCGAAGCCGCAACCGTAGAGGCGCTCGGCCCCGTAATTGCCGCTGTACTTCCAGGCGCACAGGACGAATCAAGCGCGGGCGACGTCCTCAGCGGCGTGCTCACCGAAGCGATTGCCTCAACAGCAAGGCGCCGCAACGAGCAGGTAGATGAAGACCTTACTCCGAAAATGGGTCGCGGGCTTGGTCCGCAGCGGCCGCAAACAACTCACAACCGAGGGACTCTCACCTGGCTACGCGCTGGAGCAGGCAGTCGGCATTGCCCCTGACAAGATGGCAGGAGGCGTTGTGGAGCGCAACCCGAAGGGCATGGGGGACTTTCGGTCCTGGGCGTAGTTGTGGCCGTCAAATACGTGTGGCCCAGCTCGTTGATGCACTCTTGCGTGAGCTGGTTGAGCAGCTCCTCAACCAGCTCTCAACAGATGAGCGAGCCGTGATCGTGGTTAACGATGATGCTGTCATCAACGAACAACTCGATGGGCCACGTATCTCTATCCGCCGACTCCACGAACTCCAATCCAAGGATCTTGAATAGGTAAGAGGTCGGGACTTAGTCAATCCGCAGCCTCCGGCTCGCGTCGCGCTATCCAGCCCGGCCACCCTCACAAAGCCCGGTACCACTCGACCAATTCCCGGCCCCATCCCGGATCCGAGCCGGTAGATCTTGGCCGCTAGTCGGGACTATCAGCGGGGAGGCGTAGGCGAGCACTCGGGGCGTCACTGGCTTCGCGAGGAGCGACGGCGTGGCCGCGACCGTCCGGTACTCGGCGGAGGCGATGCCGGTGGCGTCGGGGCCAGCGCGAAGCTGGAAGATGGTCGTCGTCTTTGTCCGCGTCCAGCTGCCCGGGATCGCTTGGCTGAGGAACGGCAGCACCGTGTCGACCAGCCACTCGGCCCTCGTGCTGCTCGCGTTGCCGGCAGCGTCCTGGTGGCTCACTGCCAGCGAATGCGGGCCGTCAGCGAGGTTCGCCATCACGACCTTGGTCGAGCACGCCTTCGCCGGCGCACCATCGACCGAACAGGTGAACACCTTGTCGGTGTCCGCGGTGAACGCGATCGTCGCGGTCTTCAGGTTCGTCCTCGCCGGCGGAGCGCCGGTCAGCCTCGGCGGGCTCGGCGGTGTCAGGTCGACCACCCACTGCGCCGCCGCGGACAGCGGCCCTGGATTGGCGGCATCGTCGAGCTGGCGAACGCGGAAGCTGTGGGTGCCCTCCGCGACCATGCTCAGGTTCACCGGCGATGGGCACGGCGTGAAGTCCGCCGAGTCGATCGAGCATCTGAACGAGCCTCCAGGCTCACCTTCGAAAGCAAACGAAGCGTCACGCGAGCGCGTGAGCGAGGCGGGGCGCGGAGACGATCCTCGGAGCAGCGGGAGCTGTCGACATCAACGACCCACTCGGCCGAGGTCGGCTCGCTCGCGTTGCCGGCCATCGCCCTGGCGCACGCGGAACGAGTGGGCGCCCTCTGCGAGACCGGTCAGGCTGCGCGACGACGGGCACTCGACGAAGGCAGCGCCGTCAACAGAGCAGGCGAAGCTCGCGCCCGGCTCGCCGCTGAAGCTGAAGGCCGCCGACGTCGCTGCGGTCCGCTTGGCGGGCGCGCCGCTCAGGCTCGGGGCCTGGGCCTCGTGAGGTCGACGACCCAGGACACAGTGACTGCGTCGCCAGTGTTGCCGGCCTCGTCGATCTTCCTGAGCACAAGGGAATGCTCCCCCTCCGAAAGGCCCTGGATCACCCGCGGCGAGCTGCAGCGCACCGCGGTCTTGCCGTCGAGCGAACAGGTGAAGGAACCGCCGGGCTCCGCTGAGGCGAAGGCGACCGTCGCCTCGGTCCGGCTGGGCCTGCCGGCGGGCTTCTCGGTCACGGTCGGCGCGGCCGGCCCCTTCGTGTCCACCGTCCAGACGCGCTCGGCCGCGGCACTGCGGTTGCCTGCGGCGTCCGCCTGGGTGACGCTCGACATGGCGGCCGTCCGCAAGGCTCGAGGCTGCGAACGGGCTCGAGCAGGCTTGCGGCGCGGAGCCGTCGAGCGAGCACTCGAACGAGGCCCCGGCCTCGCCGGTGAAGGCGATCGAGACGGAATCGGACGAGGTCGGATCCGTCGCCCTGTGGTGAACACCGGGGCAGCGGGCTTGGCGGTGTCGATGGTCCACTCAGCCGTCGCGGGTGCGCTCCGGTCACCACCCGCATCGACCTGCCGGACCGAGACCGAGCGGGCGCCGTCAGCCAATCCACTCAGTTCGAGCGGCGAGTCGCACGCCTCGAACTCTGCACCGTCGAGCGAGCACTCGAACGACGCCCCTGCCTCGCCGCTCAAGCCGAGCGACGCCGAAGGCGCTCGCGACGACCCGGTCGGCTGACCCGAGAGCACCGGTGCAGCTGGCCCGGTCGAGACGCTAGTGGGCACCGTGGCCTGGCCGTTGGAATCCTCACCCCAGCAGCGGGTTCGACCCGCGGCAGTGATGCCACAGCCGTGCAGGTCGGCGGCGATCGCCTCGACCCACTTGCGACCGCTCGGCAGGCTCGACTGCCGGTGGGCGTCGTCGCCCCAGCAGAGCGCGTCGCCTCCGTCGGTGACTCCACACGAGTTGAAGGCGCCTGCAGCGATCGACAGCCACTTCTGTCCCGAGGGAACGGTGGCCTGCCCCGACGGGTTGTTGCCCCAGCAAAGACCATCGCCATCGGTGATGCACGCCGCACGCGTGGGAGCCACCTGCGGTGATCGAACGCCACGAGTTCCCGGCCGGGACAGTCGTACAGACCCTGGCCTCCGTTGCCCCAGCACAACCCCTCACCGAGGGTCGTGACACCGCAGCTGTGCGTGTTGCCAGCTGAGATCGACACCCAGCGGTGGCCGGCAGGTACGTCGGTCTTGCCGGCGCCGTCGTCGTGCGAGTTGTCGCCCCAGCAGAGGCCCTCACCACTGGTGGTAACGCCGCAGGAATCGCGATAGCCGGCGTCGAGCGATACCCACTTGCGGCCGCTGGGGACATTGTTGTTGCCGTCCTCGTTCTTGCCCCAGCAGAGTCCGTCGCCGTCGCTCGTTACGCCGCAGGCGTGCCACGCCCCGGCGTCGATCGACTTCCAGGTGACTCCCTCGGGAATCGCGCTTACCTGACCGAACTCGTTCTGCCCCCAACAGCTCGCGCCTCCGTCCAGGCGGACGGCGCAGCTGAACAGGTAACCGACGGCGACGCGAGCGCGGGCCTTGCCGACCTCCCAAAGGGCCGTCGCAGCGGCTCCGGTGTTGCCGGCGGCGTCGACTTGGCGTACCCCGAGCGAGTGGACGCCCGCGGCCAATCCCGGGATCTCGAGCGGCGACTGGCAGGAAGCGAACGGGCCACCATCGACCGAGCACTCGAACGGAGAATCAGCCTCGCCCTTGAAGGCGATCTCGACGCTCGTTCCGCTGACCAGACCGGACGGAACCGAGGTGAACTGCGGTGCCAGCGGAGCGGTCGCGTCGATGCTCCAAGAGGCTTCGGCGGGCTGGCTGGCGTTGCCGGCAGCGTCGGCCTGGGTGATCGAGACCGAGTGGCTGCCGTCGGCCAAGCCCGTCAGGGCGAGGGGTGAGCTGGCGCAAGACGCGGCAGGCGCACCGTCGATCGAGCAGCTGAAGGTCGCTCCGTCCTCACCGCTGAATCCGATGCTCGCGGCCCGGGTGTTGACGAGGCCTGAAGGAGCGCCGGCCAGGGTCGGCGCGCCCGGGGGTGTCGCGTCCACCGACCAGGTGGCCAGTGCGGCGGAGCTGGTCGCTCCATCGGAGTTGGTCTGGACGACCGAGAACGTGTGGTCGCCGCTTGCCGGCAGGTCGCTGACGCTCCACGGTGAGGTGCACGACGTCGCCTCGGCCCCGTCGAGGGAGCAGGCGAAGGTCGCGCCGGTCAGGCCCGTGAAGCTGACACTCGCCGGACCTCGAGTTCGTCAACGAAGCGGGCTTGGAGACGAGAGTCGGCGGATCGGGAGTCAGGTTGGTGATGGTGACGCTGCCGTTGCCGGTGTTGCCGGTTGAACCGGAGACCGGATGAGGCGGTCGGAGCGGTGTAGCTGCCGCCACCACCGCCGACTGTCGAGTCCGGGTTGCGGTCGCTCGCCGTGCGGTTCCAGTAATTCCCTCCGCTGCCGGCTCCGCCACCGGAGTAGCCGCCTGCGCCGCCACCGCCACCGGCCACCCTGCTGCTGCCCGGGCAACCGTCGGACACGCAGCGGAACGCGCCTACCCCACCACCTCCGCCGAACCCACCATCGGCGCCGAGCCACGAGTTGCCTCCGCCGCCCTGTCCGCCTGCTGAGAACGACTGACCGCCTCCCACGGAGATCTGGCTCCCGGAGGAATCGGTCGCATTCATGCCGACCCCGTTGCCCGAGAGGCCCGCGCCTCCTCCACCGCCGCCGGTACAGCTCGCCTGGTCGGAGCAGAAGCCAGTAAGAGTTGGACGCTCCGGCGCCGCCACCGGCTGCCGCCGCTCCCGCCCCCGCCGCCGAACCAGGCTTGGGTGGCGCAAGGGTAGTACCGCGAGTAACAGTCGTAAAAGAAGATCGAGGTCGTGCCGTCGGCCCCCGAACTGCCGGTCTGCGCGGTCGCTGACCCCGCTCCCCGGTAAGCACCGCCGCCACCGCCACCGGCGACGACCAGCGGGCTGCCGAGCGAGTCGACGACGAACGTGCCGCCACCGCCACCACCGGAGGCAGCGCCGCGCAACCCGGAGACCGAGCCCCGGACTGCCCGACGAGGATCTTCAGCCAGGTGCCGGCGGTGAGCCTGAGCGAAGCCGTGATCACGGCACCCGAGCCGGCGTTGCTGCCGCCACCCTGAGCACCGGATGCGGCGATTCGGTAGAGCCCGTCGGAGGCACCCTCCATGACTGGACTCCCCCTGTGACTGTGAAGTCGGCGTCGGCCTCGTCCCAGTCCGTCGAGTGAGGCGGCACGACAGGACGACTGGGAGGGCCCAGACTTGCCGCTCGCCCCACAGGTCGTGAACGAGTGGCTCGAGAACGAGGCGGCGCTCGCGACCCCCGAACCTGCGCCGGCGACTGTGAGCGCGCAAGCCGCCAAGGCCGCTGCACGGATCCGTCTCCACGGCCGGAGGCCGACCTCACATCAACTCCAATTCCCCCCACGGCGGGAAAGTTACAGTGCGCCGTGTCAGAGTGTTGCCGGTCGGCCGGTGGTCGGTGCCTCTTCAGGCACGGAGCGAGGGTGAGGCCAGACCGCCGAATGCCGGAGACCAATGCCCCGGGCAGAGGGGGTTCACTCGCGCGGCCGTGTCCACGCAGCCAGCGCCGACACGATCAGTGTCACGGCCAGGAACGAGTCGCCCGATCACTCGCTGAGCTCGAACTCATCGACGAATATCAAATCGTGGTGCAGCCCTTCGTTGCAGGGGCGGGACCAACGCTGTCGGAATGCCTGCCGACGAATTCTCGCTTGAGGCGTGTCGGCCAGATCGAGCTCGATTCCGGAGACGTCGCTTCGAGGTATCAGCCCGCAAGCCCGCCACCACCGGGCCGGGGGATCGGATCAACGAACTCGCGGAGCGTCAGCGCGCAGAGCCTCCGATGACCTGACCCGACGGAGAGCGGCCCGCGTTGCCCCCAATGTTCGATCGGCCGCTTCGCCCGCTGGATCGTGAGTGGCGAAAGAGCCACGGCCGAGACCGTGAGCCTAGGTTTCCTGTCGCTCGAAGCCACGTGGAGGCGACTTCGCGACGCTCGCGTCGCCGCAACATGACCGCTTGACTCTGGCGACTCCAGCTGGTCATACTGCGCCCGGAGGGCGAAGTCAAAGGTATACTCACGCTTCTCAGAAAATGGATTACTCAACTTCCACTCGGAGCCGTCGGGCCATCTTGGCCTTAGTCGCAGCCGGATGCGTCTCCTCAATCACGCTGGGCTCTTCGAGCTCTCCTAGCTCGGCGACGTCGGTTGATGCGGCCAACACGCCCTGCCGGAAGAGCACCACGATCTCAGGGGAATGCCCTCAGCCGAGCCGGTCCTCTGGGCACCCCCGATGCCCGGCTCGGCCTCCCGATTCTCCTCCTCCACCAAGCATAACCAGCGGACCGGGTGCGTTCACCAAGCGGACTGACGCGGAATCGCGTCACCAGGAGAGCTCGGGGCAAGATTTCAGTGCGCCTTCGACAACTCGCCGTGGTCCGCGTGCCCACGGACGGCTCGAATCTCGGGGCTGAAGGATGGCCTCCACGTGTTCGAGGTTCGGCAGCTGAACCAAAGCGGGCGAGCCTCACGACCTCGTGTCATGAGATGGACCGTGGACACGGTTGTGCCTTTTGCGCCGCCAATCAGCGGTGGGCCTCATGGACTCACCAACTCGCGTGCCGCATCGTTCAGCTTCTCGGGTGAGCCTAACGCGAGTATCGGTGCCTCTTAACCCACCACATACCGGGGATCTGCACCCCACAGCGCATCGATCGCGGAATCCGAAGGGGATGGACCAGCTCCGTGTCAGAGAGCTCGATCGTGCGATGACGTCTCACCTCCCTGGGTCCGCGAGTGGATTGTTGACACGGTGCCACCGGCAAAACCGCGGCTCAGCTGGCCTGGATCCAAATTCGCGAGCCTGAAGCAGACGCGATTCTGGTTTACCGGCGAACGGGGCGCCTCGTTCAGCTGCAAGAGTGACTCGCAACCATGGGTTCCGTGTACGCGACACGTTGGAGATCTTCGGATCAGGGATCAGCGACGGTCGACACAGTTTCAGCGTCAGGCAGCAAGACATCGCCGGGAATCTCTCAATGGAGGCTCAGGCTGGACGGTCGACACGATCGCCGAGAAGCCTCCAATCGATTCCGAATCGGGACCTCCTGCTCTCACGAGATCACGAGACGCGGAATTCAGTTTCCACGGCGAGCGGGAAGCCACGCTTCAGTGCGCGCTGAACTTTGGACCGTGGAAGACCTGCTCAAGCCCCATGAGCGTCAAGAGTGGAGTGCGCGAGGGCCTGAACACCTTTCAGGTGAGGCAGATTGACCGCGCGCAGAATGTCTCGTACCCATGGACTCGCACATGGACGGTCGACGCCACCAACCCAGTCCACCCGTGCTCACCGGCGGGCCGAAACTGCGGTTCGTCAGCTTCAAGCAAGCCCGCTTTTGGTTCACAGGTGAGTGGGGGGCAACCTTCGACTGCAGTAGCGACGGGGGCCGTTGGGCTCGCTGCTCTGACTCCTTGGCCCTGTCCGGAGCCAGAATGAAGGACGGGCGACACAGCTTCCCGCGTTCGGCAGAGCGATCTCGCGGGAAACCTTTCGCCGACCGCTATTCAACGCTGGACCGTTGACAGTTCGAAACCGAAGCCGCCGAGATTCACCGCGGGCCCAAGCGGCCCGACAAACACGAGGACGGCGCGTTTCGTTTCAAAGGCGAGGCGCATGCGGAGTTTCAGTGCGCAGTGAACAACGGTGGGTGGTATTCATGCCGGTATCCGAGTCTGATTCAGCGATCCTTGTCCGATGGTCACACCTATTCGTTTTCAGTCGTGCAGAAGGACAGGGCGGGCAACGTCTCTCTGGCGGCGACACGTTCGTTCATCTCGGACTTCACCAGGCCACGGCGACCTTCCATCAGAGGAGTACCTCGACGCTCCGGCGAATCGGCACGGCCGAGACTGCGTATCGCAGCTGGAAGCTATGACTCTCTCGACGGCCGGCGCCTGAAGTTCAAGTGTTCGCTGAGGCATGGAGCCGGGAGCCGAAAGGTGAAATGCGGCAAGATTAGCAGACTCCAAGCTGGTTCCTACACCTTGCGGGTGACGGCGATCGACCGCGCTGGAAACTCATCAACTCGCTCGTATTCGTGGCATATGGAGATGGGATTGGGTTGTGCACGGAGCAAACAAGTACGGGAAGGGATGCTCCGTGTACATTCCAGCGACCGGTAAGTCGATCTCGATGCCGAATCCGTCGTTCCGGACAAGCACAAGCAAGCGGTGGAAGGGCGTCCTCTTCAGAACCGCTCCCAACCAGTTCCGGGTTCAAGTCGAGATCGATCCTTTGCGATCCGGCACGCGGAGGCGTATACCGCTGAATCTTCGGCTAACAGACGGCGCCGGCGCGACAGTTGCTCGTCGGGCTCGGCGCAGGCGCCGAGTAGGTAGGAGCCGGGGAAGCAGGTGAGGCCGGTGCCGAAGGCGCAGGAGTCGCCTTGCGTACCTTGACGCGCGGCACGCCGCCAGCCACTCGCACTTGCTGCAGAAGAAGGAACCTTGGGCGAGGGAGATTCGGAAATCGCCTCGAGCTTGCGGTCACCAGACCGCCGCACGCAACCACCGCGGGCGCAGCGATGCTGACGGCGGCAATGACAGCTGCTCGCCTGCGGCCCGCCGGTCGAATCATGACCTCAGCCACCAAGCTGGGTCACTCAGTTCAACCCACGAGGTGGGGTCCAAGCGAGCCGGACACAGCTCGTGGCCGTCCTCACGAATCCTCATCATTCGAACCGATTCCGCCATCTCACGCATCGTATCCTCGTTGCCGCGAGTTCCGGAACATGCGCGGCGTCTGACAAACTACCGCAAGTGTCCGAAAGTTCCTCAATACTCCCGGTCGGCAGCAATCTTGGTGGCTTCGAGATCGTTGATGTTGTGGCTTACGGCGGGATGTCTGTCGTGTATCGAGCGAGGCAGAATTCACTTGGCCGAGAGGTTGCTTTGAAGGTGCTCTCGACCGAGCTCTCGACGGACCCTGGCTTTCAGGACCGATTCCAACGCGAGGGTGTCCTGACTGCAGCTCTCGAGCATCCCCACGTAATCCCGATCTACGACCAGGGCCAGATCGATGGACGGATGTTCATTGCTATGCGGCTCATCGACGGCTCGACACTCGCCGAACGGATGCGTGCAGGCGGGATGTCTGGAGACGAATCCGTACGGATCCTGGGATCGGTGGCCGATGCTCTCGACACTGCTCACGCGGCGGGATTGGTTCACCGCGACGTAAAACCTCGCAACATCCTCTTGACGAGGAGCGGCGACGCATACCTCACCGACTTTGGGATCGCGAAGGGAGGCAACGACCTGGCCTCACAGCCACGGGACAGTTCATCGGAAGCATCAACTACGCCTCCCCGGAACAGATTCGCGGCGAGCCGTTGACCTCCGCCTCCGACACATACAGCCTCGCGGTCGTCATGTTCGAGTGCTTGACGGGACAGGCACCCTTTCGCCGCGACACCGACGCGGCGGTGATGTACGCCCACCTGTCAACTCCCCCGCCACGCCTCACTGAGTTGATCGCAGATGCTTCGCCAGAGTTCGACCGCCTCTTCGATCGAGATGAACAAGGTGCCCGGCGAACGGCATCGAACCGCCTCGGACTTCATCTAGGAACCAAGAGAGCGCTGGATTTGCTCTCAGACGCACGAAGAAGCAAATTGCCCCCGTTGAATCTCGCAGAAGCCTCATGTTCATCAGCGTCTGGTTCGGCCTCTCCCCATTCGAACGAGGAGGCGTCACTCGCGGCTCCGCCGTCGGACGCCACCGCGGGTGACCGACCGACAGCCGCAGCGCAAACCGCCCCGAGCCCGGGCGCTCGAGCGTCACAACCTGGTGATCGAGAACAGCATCGGACGAAGAACCCGAGTGCGCTCGAAGGGGCTCCCAACGACCTGGATCGGAGAGACCGCACCACGATGGACGAGCGGCGTGCCGCGCCACCCCCGGCGCCCGCTACACCCCAATCCCGTCGCAGGCGTCCCTCGAATCGAGCGCTCTTGACCGGGTGTGGCGTAACCGTGGTCGGCGCGGCGGCCGTAGCGCTGCTCCTGTCCGGCGGATCGGAACCGAAGCGAGTAGCAACGGGGCTGATCTCAGTCGCGCCCGCTACTACGAACTGGTCACCCGCCAAGCCGAGCGAGGGCGTGCGCGGTATCTCGTCCTCGCAATCGATGCAGAGCAGGGGGAAAGACGGGCTTGTGGTTGCGACGATTGGCACTGCATCCAACTCCGCGTCGTCGGCCGGTGGACTTCCCGCGGGAACTGATCTGACCCGTCCGTCACCCAAAGGCTCGCTGACGAACGGAGTCGTTGATTTCAACGAGTTCAGTGGCCGGAGCCGGAAATCGGGTGGGGCTGCAGTGCTCTACACCGCGCCGACCACCGCTGGAGACGGGCTCGTCTATTGCGCGGGCTCGAAACCAGTGCCTGCGGCAGCGGTCAGGACAGCGTGCCGCAAGCTTGCATCGACACTCGTCGCAGCTCCCGGAGTCACGATGCTCAAGCTGGAGCCGGACACGAGATTCGCGAAGTCGATGGCGAGCATCCTCACTCAGCTGAACGGCTCCGCTGCGAGAAACGGTCGGGGGCTTGACTCAGGCAAGCTCGCGGACCGGATTGTCCCTGCGCGAAGATTGAGCTCGGCCTACGGCGATGCGGCGGTCAGAGTCTCCAAGCTTCCAGCTCCGGTTCGACAGGAGGCAGCCATCCGAGCGATGGCAGTTCAGCTGAACAAACTGAGGTCGAATTTCGCCCGGCTGAGTGCGGCCGCACGCGGGAAGGGTGCGGCGGCCGCAGCGGCCTACAACCGCATCGTCCGAAGCGCCCGAGCGAACCAAGCCGCTCTCTCGCGGTTGGTGGCAAGCCTGCGCTCGCGCGGCTACCAGGTCGACAGGGCGGGCGATGACCAACAGTTCATGCGGCAAGCCCTCCGGCGTCGGTTTGTGGGGTCGCCGGACCTCTGAATCCCGGCTCCGACTCCCGGTCTGACCTGCACCGCACCGCCGCGCGACAGACAGTTCGCGGTCCCGCGGTGAGTGTCGCCTGGCTTGACTCAATTCGGAGACTGCGCGCTATCAGGTAGAACTCTGCATCGAGGTCGGCGAATGTGTCCGGAGTCGGGCTCACGAGCATCACCGACGCCCAGGTATTCTCATCAACCGCTATCCGATATTCGGATGTCGCCGAGACGATCGGGTTTCCCAACTCATCGTCGAAGAATGAGACCTCCTTTTCGGCCTGCCCGCACGGCAGGCTGACGGGAAGCGTGATCTGGTCGGCTGATGGCCCGTCTGGGTCCTGCTCAGCTGGGCGCTGGGATACGTTCGGCGCTTGGGCTTGACCCGTCCGCTCTGACGATTCGGATGCGCCGCTCTCGGCGATCTTGTCACCGCGCTTGTCAACCTTGATGCCGAGATCCTCAAGTCTGCCGCAACGGAATATCGCGAATCCCATCATGATGTCGAAGCTCGCCGATACCCCGAGCCTGAAAGCGACGGACTCCGGATTCAACTCCTTCACCATGTCGAGGCCACTCTGGATTGAGCGCCCGACCGCCGCGATGTCGTGCGCAGCCTCCGACGCCTCGGTTGCGGTCAGTCCCTCAGTCTGCAGTTCGGATGAGCTCACGCCTCCGGCTCGTCGAACGAGCTCCTCCAAAGCGGCACTGTCGAAGGCTTGGCCCATCCATCCAGCCGGGAGGACGCATCCATACTCGATCAGCAGAGCACGACCCCAGACCAGACATTGGTGACTGGCCCTGGAATGGAACAGACTCGACGACCTTATCGGCAGCGGACTTGAAGAACCTCTCAAGAGCCTGCGAAGCCAGCTCAGTCCCATGGTGGGCTTCGACGTAGTTCTTGCCGAGCAAGAGCGCCGGCTTGGTCGCAAGTCCCTCGACGAGAGGTGACCCCAGGTGACCAATGTCCCGGTACAGGAAGCTCATCACGCTCTTGGCTGCGGAAGCGCTACCACTCGTGAGGAAGTTCTCCGCCGTCTGCGAGTAGGTGGTGAACACGAGAGTCCCTCCCCTACCGACCGAGGTCATAACTCCTCTCGCCAGAATCGCGCCCCCGCAGCTTTTCCGAAAGTGAGGGCCTCAAGTACGTTGATCCCGCCGCCCACGAAATCGCCTTTTCGGAAAGCACTCACCGCCTCGCCACCTGACTTCACAGCAGCGATCGCCCCAGTTACCAGAGCGGCGTTGCCGGCAAATGCGGCGGCGGCTACGACCACGCCCGGAGCAGCCGCACCACCGGTTGCCACGATCGCGACCAGAGCTAACGCAACCAACGCGACCACCGTCGCGATGGTGCCGATGTTGTCCCATACCCATTTGGCGGCGGAGAGCAGTCCGTCACCGATTCTCTGCAGAACCTGTTCGTAGCCAGCAACTGCCTTCGACACGATTGTCTCCGCCTCGCCAAACCCGGATGCCACAAGACCTCCGACGCCGTTCAACGCGCGTTCCAGAACGCTGCGTGAATCTCGATCGACTCATCGGCCGCAGCCCGCAGAGCTCCCGCCGTCCGACTCGCGAGTGCTTCGGTTCAATCTCAACGCGTGTGCCTCCGACTGCAGCGCACTCAGATCAGCGGCGGCGTGGTTCGCCGCCGCTCGCGCCGCCGAGAGTGCCTGCTGGCCTGCCGCGACCTGCGACCTCTGCTGGCTGACCGCCTCAGGCGAGTGCCCCGCGGGCTGGCGCTGCAGCGCGGAAACCTGAGAGGCGGTAGACGAGACGTTGGAGTTGGCTGCCTGGACAGCGCTCTGCGCTGCCGCCATCCGTGCAGCCAAGTCTCTGGCTCTCGCGAGACCGCTCTCCATTCCCGACGCGTAGCTCCCGACCGCGGCCCGCGACCTCAGGTACGACCCTGCGATCCGCGCGAGGTCCGGAGGGAGGCTTTGCCGAGATTCTGGCTCCACGCAGATTCCGCTTCGCCGACCCATGCTCCTGCTCCAAGTGAGCTGATACTGGCACCCGCATGGTCGGCCAACTGCCCAATCCGACCAAACTCCGACTCAATGTTTCGTAGCGCCGCTGGCGCAGTCCGAGCCAAATCAGGGCCGATGATTGCTTCAATACCTACGCCCATTTGCTCACCATCCGCCGCCGCCGGACCCAGATCGACCACCGGGCCCACCCGCTACGAAGGTTGCGGCGATCTCGCCATCTTTCTTCTCGTATGTCTGGCCGGCGATCTGCGTGAGCTGGCCCAACCGATCGGCCCAGTCGGATGCCGCGACCCGAAATTCCACGCGCTCACAAACTGGTGGAGAGCTTCGGGAAACATCTCGAGCACCGACCTCCGGTCCAGCATCAAACCTGACCTGAAGCCTCTCCAAGTCACGCCCGACCGAGACAAGGCGTGACCCGGCAGAAGTCGATTGTCAGGATTGACTTGGAACGAACCAGCCATTTCAGCGACCTCCCCTCAACTTGGAACGGGGCCAGGTCAGCCGTTCATGGAGCTTGGACGGCATCCTCAGTCTGCTGGTAGGTGGAACTCGCCTTGCTGAGAAGCTGGCTGATCTCAGTGAGTGCCTGCTCAATCTGCACGGCGCCGCTGTTCCACTTCTGCATCAGAGCTTCGAACTGAGCGGAGGCAGCGCCTTCCCAGCCCGCCCCGACGAGAGCCTGAACCTTGCTCTGAGCATTCTGACTCTCAGTCTGGATATTCGTAGCAGCTGCGTTTAACTGTGACGCGGTTGACGTGAGTTCTTCAAACGTGACCCGTGCCATGCGAAATCCTCTCCTTTGAGTGTGTACGCCGCCTGCGAGATGCGAACCCTACCCTCTCCTATCCCCCGAGTCAATAGTGTTTCCCGTTAGCTTCAGGTACCCCCGACCCCTCCGCCGCGGCGGACTGACAGAGTTCAGCGACTCCCCGCACAGCATAGAAGCCTCTGCCGGAGGTGTTGGCGGCGGGCAAGGCCCGCGGCAGCCGCACTCCGAAAAGGTCGCCGTCCAAGTCGAGGTCGGGCTGGAGCAGGAATCCATGGCTGTCCTTTCGCAGCTCGCGGATCCAGCCCGCGAACGACCGCATCGAGCTGGTCTCAAACGCCGCAATCACCGAGATCCCAACGTAACGACCTTTTCGAATCACCGTCTCGAATGTCATCCCTGCCGGGGCTTCGGCGAGCTCACCCCCATCGTCGAGGATTACGAACACCCTCGGGCTCTCCGTTCCAGCTGACTCACGTTCCCCAAGCAGCTTCGAGAGACGCTCAATCGCTGCGGAGCATGGTCTTCTCCCTACTGACCGTGCTCCATGTGTGAGAGGACTCAAGCGGGCTGGTGCGGGGGGCGAGCAGGTGAAATTCCGCTCCAGGCGTGGATTGGCCGAGCTCCTGCACCATTACGGCGAGCAGGTTTGACCGGCCGCTCCGATAGGGACCCGAGACCGTGAAGTGCCCGTCTGAAAGGTCTACCTCAACCGGCCTGAGGTCTCTGTCCGCGATTCCGATCGTCGCTTTCGCTTCCTGCTTCGCGCGGGGGAGCGACCTCAGTTCAACGAACGTTGGCAGCGATTCGATTGGAGGAGCGCTATCACCCGCGCCAGCCTGGTTGAGCCGTCGGGCAATCTTCGCGAGGCCCTCGTTTAGGCTCGCTGAGGCAACCAACTCATCTGGAAGCGCGATCTGCATTTCGTGGCTTGACGCTGTGAATCCTCGACCGTCCGGCAGTGAGGCGCCGCGAGTGGCGTCGCGGTTGAGACCTGCCGCGACAGGTAACCGTCAGCCTCCGCCAGCCGCAGCACCAGCTTCGCCGGAACGACATGGCCAATCGAGCGCGGAACCCCGCTCGACCGATCAGAAGTTGCAACTACATGGACTCCGACGGCCCGCCCGTCCGAGAGGATCGTCGCGACCTCATCAACCGGGGAGATGCCCACAACTCGCTCGTAGGCAGCAACGAACCCAGGGAATGAGTCGATCAACAGCAGGATCCGCGGCATGGCGGCGCTGGTGATGCGTCGGTACGCGGCCAGATCCGTAACCGAGCTGGCTGCGAACTCGGCTTTTCTGCGATCGACTTCAGACGAGAGCATCCTGACCAGTCTGCGGACCCGTTCGTCGTCCTCGCCCGGAATGATCGAGCCGCAGTGCGGCAACTGCTCCAACCCGCCCAGCGAACGGCTGGCGAAGTCCAAGCCGTAAATCCGCAGCTCATCGGTCGATGAAGGCGACGCGAGCGCCACCGCCAGCGAGATCAGAAGAGTTGACTTGCCGCTGCCGCTGGTCCCGTACACGAGCAGGTGGCCGTCAGCGCCAAGATCAACACAGTAGGGAACCTGAGACTGCCGCTCGGGAATATCGATCAGGCCAATCTGAGCCCGCGAGTCCGAAGTCTCTCCATCTGGGAGCTGCGAACTTCGGATTACCGCGGGGAGCTGGGGCCAGCAGGGTGGCGACGGCACCGGCGCCCCTGTCTGTCCGAAGGCCGCTACCACCGTGTCGGCGACGCATTGCAGGTCGGTCTGGGTGTCCGAGTCGAGGAGAGGCGGGAGTGTCTTCGTCCGAAGCGATCAACCCGAACGGCGCTACCACTATTCGATCGCGGTCTGCTGTTCCCGAAGAGACGGTGTGCCCGCCGGCGTATGCGGCCTGGATTCGGTCAGCTCGCTGTGCCCGTTCGGGGAAGGCGCGGCCCGGAAACGGCGCGTGGGATTCTCGCCGCGTCGGGGTCGCGGCGATCACGTCCTGACTTCGTTAGCCTCGTTGACCCGCAGTGCGATCCGTAGGTTCGTGTTCGCGCGGATGTCTCGCTCACGACGCCGCCCGGCCGCTGGGTTGCGAGCAGCAGGTGCACGCCGAGGCTGCGTCCGCGCTGGGCCACGTCGACGATGCCCTCGACGAAGTCGGGCACCTCCTTCGCCAGCGTCGCGAACTCGTCGATCACGATCAGCAGGCTCGGCGGGGCGAGCGTGGGGTCTCGCTGTTCCAGATCGGCGAGGTCCTCGCGTCGGCGTCGCGAAGGACGCGCTCGCGCCGCTGGAGCTCGGCGTTCAGCGAATGCAGGGCGCGCCGCGTCAGATGGGCGTCGAGGTCGGTGACGAGCCCGACCGTGTGCGGCAGCTTCACGCATTCCTTGAACGCCGCGCCGCCCTTGTAGTCCACGAGCAGGAAGGCGAGCCGGTCGGGCGGATGCTCGGTCGCCAGCGACGCGACAGCGTCTGCAGTAGCTCGCTCTTGCCGGCGCCGGTCGTGCCCGCGACAAGGCCGTGGGGCCCGTCGGCGCGAAGGTCGACTCGAGGGTCGAACCTCCAGCGGAGCCGATGACCGCGGACAGGTCCATGTCGCTGCTACGCCACCGCTCCAAGACCATGCCCGGGGAGAGCTCCGAGACTCGCAGGAGTTCGAGCAAGTCCGCCCTGCGCGGAATGTCCGCTCTGGTATTGCTTGACCCAATGTCTTTGAGGGCGGCCAAAGACATCGCGAAGAGCTCTGCCCGTTCATGGCTGAGACCTTCGCTGGATACATCTGTAATGGCCGAACCTTGGGCAGGCAGCGAGTACTCGAGCTTTGCGACATCCGAGTCAAGCTCGACCAGTGATCGGCATTCTCCAGGCAGCTCCCTTCGGTCCTGCCCGAGCCAGACGATCGAAATCCCGAGGTCGCTGCCCGCCTCAGGAGCCCGGCAATCGCTGACCTCTCGAGCATGGCTTCAGAATCGACCAGCAAGAGAACCTGCTGGTGATTGCGTGCCTCACGGGAGATGAAGCTCGAGGAGTCTTCGCGTCTCACGGCAACCACCGCGCTGATGCTGTCCAGAAGACTTCGTATGCCTTCAACGCCCGTCGCCACTGCTGGTGAGTCCATGGGGGAGTTCTCATGCCACGTGTGCGGCAACCACTCAGAAAGTCCCACTCGGCAACCGAATTCTCGGAGAGCACAGCCGCAATCCAAAGATCCGCCGGGCTGTGGAGGACGGCGAGCTGGGTGACGAGTGCCCGGCCAAGACCGTTGACACGAGGGCGCGGGCCCGCAAGGCCAAGAGGTGAGAGCGACTTGAGATCGGCCGTTACCGGCACCATCGGAACGGTCACGTCATCGTCGAGCAAGTCACCGGCCTCAGATCTGAGTCCCTCATCGCCGCCTTCCGCCAAGCTGACGCTGACGAGGGACGGTTGATCAGCCATCCCGAGTCGGACCGCCATGAAGTCGGTGTCGCGGCGCCGACGCTCCCAGATGTCCTCTCTGTGTTCGGACACTCTCAGGAGAAGGTCGCCGAAATCGGGGGCCGTGCGCCGACGTTCGGCGATCTCGGCGAGCCTAGCGGCGCCGAGATTGTCTCGGGCTTGTGCAATCTGGGCGCGGAATTCCTCTAACTGAAGGGAATAGGCACGCTTCCCTGACCGCCGTTCGCTGATCAGGTTCGCACCCAGCATCACCGGGCTCAAAAGCGCGAACAGCGCGTAGGCCGGGCTGCTTGTCACCGCCACCATGACTCCTGCAAAGCCGATCGGAACCAGCATCGCCGGCCATGGAATGTGCAGCTTTCCCAGCGCACTTGGAGGGGCATTCAGGGCGAACGAGTCGGGTTCGAATGGTCTACTCAGCCGAGGCGGCCTGTTGAACCGAATCGAGTGGTCGACTGGGATCCGGCCGATCAAGCTGTTCTCGGATCAGGTCGACCCTGAAGGCAGACCTGCCCGCCTCTATCAGCTCGCCCGGCCTGATGTTTCGCACCTCGCCATCGGCCAATCGGTGCCCTTCAACAGCAGTTCCATTCCGCGATCCAAGGTCGCGCACCTCGAAGCGAGTGCCTCGAGCCGTCACCTCGAAGTGAGCTGACGACCGAGAGGGGTCGTCCGAGACCCGGAGGCCATCATCGGCGCTCACGGCGCGCCCAACCTTCATCGGCTTCCCCTCCCGAAGCGACTTTACGAGACCGCTGTCGGGCCCCGAGATGCCAATGAGGACAGGCCCAGCAGGCGCCAAGCGGTCTGATTGATGAGAAGCACCGAGCCACGAGCCGTTAACCAAGCCGGAAGCGGGTGCGTCGCCGGCGCCAAGGGCATCGATGATCTCCGCATCGGGAGTCGATTCCGGGACTATTGCCTCGACGTCACTCACTCCCGTGGGCGACTGCGAGCTAATTCTCAAACGCAGCACGGAGGCCATTGGCTTTGGAAGCTAGCAGCGGACCCCACTAGCGTGGGCTGACTGGCGTGGGACTGGGTGGTGTGCGCCGCCAGATGAGACTTCTTGAGCTCCACATAGGTTGGTCACTGAGGGCTGCGTTCGTTCTTCATCTCTGGATCGGGAAACGCGGCACCGCGCCCGGGGTGTACGAGGCCGAGAGGCGAGCCTCGCCTGTTTCGCCCCTCGCAATGACGGTCATGCGGCTGCAAGTTCGATGTCACCAATTCAGGCCGTACGCTGAACCACGCGATGCCTACGCGGGTTCAACAGACAGCTCAGCACCGAGCGCCCCAGAATGGATCTCTGCACTCTCCCTGACCCCTTGTTGTCATCTCAGCGGATTACCGTCGGCATCGCAGCCCCGACCCAAGAGCGGTCGGGTGACAGCACCCAATTCACCGCTCCCCCTTCCACGCCGCCAGCGCCGAACCACCAACGTCACGACGAGGAACGCGACGAACACCGCGCCGAGCAGCATCAGCAGGCCGGTCGCGATGCTCAGCACGGCCATGAACAGGAAGAGCACGATCAGGAAGAAGACGAGGCACATGGAGGCGACCCCTCAGTCGAGGCCAGGGCGCCTTACCTGACAGGGGTGTGATCTGCACGGGGAGGCCGGATCCGATCCGGGTCCCGCCCTCCCGGGTTGAGATGGCCCGGCGATTCCGACTCTTGATCGCGGGCCGCCAGGGCGGGTCGTCAGAAAGGCAGGCTCCGTTCCGACCAACCAGTCATGGATTTCGAATACGAAGAACCAAAGCCCCCTGAGTACATCCGCGTCAAGTGCCCGGGGTGCAAGCAGAAGACCGGGGTCGAAGTCGTCCATGGCTACCCGTCCACCGAGAGCTTCGAGGCGGCGGATCGCGGCGATCTCGTGCTCGCCGGCTGCCTGCTCCCGGACGACGGCGAGGGCTACAACCGCCAGTGCACCGCCTGCGGGCACCGGTGGGGACTCGATTTCGGTCGCCGCGGCAGGCCGAACCCCTACCCCGACGACTGAGGCCTCAACTGCCTATGCCCCCGCCCATCGGCGGAGGCGTATGCTCGCTCGGGTGATAGTCCGCGACCAAGGCGACTTCTTCCAGGTCGTCCTCCAACCCGAGCACGCGCTCTTGTCCGGCGAGATGGCAGCCGCCTGGGCTGATCGCGGCCCGCGCCACGACTCCGTCGTGACTGCCGCGCGCCGTCACGACGACGGGTGGGGAGTCTGGGAGCAGTCGCCGCAGGTCGACTCGGCCGGGCGCCCGATCGCCGTCTTCGACGTCGACATCTCCTCCCACCTGGCCTTCTACCGAGCGGCGATCGCCGCGATCACCGAGGAGGACGCGTACTCCGGCCTGCTTGCCTCGATGCATGGAGCCGGGATCTACCAGCACCGCTACGGCTCCGACATGGGCCTCGCGATGGCTGGCGCGGCCAAGGCCCAGGACCTCGTCGACGCGTTCGTCGCCGAGCAGGAAGCGGGCTTCGAGCAGCGGGCGGCCGCGCTCGGCGTCGACGACGAGCTGCGCTGGGCCGACTACCACCGACTCCAGTACTACGACCGCCTCTCGCTCGCCTTCTGCCTGAACGAGTGGGACGAGCCGGGAACCGAGACCCTCGAAGTCGGTGACTTCCGGATCGAGCCGCTCGGCCCGTGGCGGGCTCGGGTGACGCCGTGGCCGTTCGCAGGCGACGCTGTGACCTTCAACCTCCTGCGCCGCCGCTACGAACGCAAGGCCTGGACGCGCGCCGAGTTCTACGAGGCGTTCAAGACCCAGCCGCCCGAGCGGGTCACCATCGGTCTGGAGGCTTGACCGGCTTGAGCCGGTAGCGGAAGGCCTCCCCGCCGCCGTCGAGGCAGCGGATCACTCCCCCGTCGAGCTTCTCGACGACGCGCAGGTAGATCGGATGGGCACCGTGGCCGGCGCACAGGTAGGTGCCGTCGTCGAGCCGATCGAAGAGACCGGGGCTCAGAGCGCCCACGTCGACGATCCACTCCCCTCGCCGCCCCCTGAGCGGCACCTCGAGGTCGAACCACGCAGGCATCTCAAGGTCGAGGAAGCGCCCGGGCGCGTCACTCATCGTGCTCGTCACCCTCGCCCGAGATGAAGGTGACCGCCGTCTCGTGCTCGTCACCCGGGTCGTAGGAGGCCCTCGGGTTGGCGGCGAGGTCGCGCATCACCCAGTCCTCCTCCTCGGCCACGCTGTCGGTCAGGGGCAGCAGCGAGTGCCAGACGTCCAGGTAGGCGCGATGGTGGGCCTTGTCGGTGATCGCCGCCTTGAAGTTGGGGTAGTCGATCTCACCGGCCATCACCGTCACCGCAGCCGCCCACTGTTTCGCGTCGCACTCGAACCGCCAGGCGTAGTCGGCGTCGGGCGTGTGCTGCGGCTCGGCGCCGGGGATCAGGTCGTCGAGCGCTCGGATGTCGCGCTCGCACCGCGCCCTCACGAGCACGGTCGCCGGCCTTGTCGCGATGAGCCACCACTGAGTAGAAACCTCTCTTGGTCATTGTCCACATGGGCATCGTTCCTCTCTGCGCCGGGGGCGCAAGACTGGCGGTTGGCGCGAGATGGCAACCAACCCTTCAGCGGTCCGGTCGTTGTGAGCCGGCGTTTCCTGACTCGGCCGCGGTTCAGGCCTCAAGCCCGGACCCCTCGCCAACTGAACAAGGGGTCGACCCCCTTGTTCAAGACGAACCGACCTTGATTGTCGGGCTGGTCGCCTGGCTCAGTCTGCTGTCCACTCGACGCGATCGGGGTCCCACCTCCCAGTCGCACTGTCTTGAAGCACCGGATCGACGAGCAACCGCGCTCGCCGCGCCCCTTCGTCGACGTCGATGCGAATGCCGACCTCGTCAGCGAGCCTCGCGAACGGCTTTGTCCAGTCGTCGGGCACTTCCGGCAGCGACCGGGGCAGAGGGTGAGTGCCCCGAGTCTCGAAGACGGCTCGCAGGTCGAATCTGAGTTCGTCTGCCTCGAGCTTCTCGGCTGACTCAATCAGGAGGATGTCGATCAAGTCCTTCGGTCTGGTGCTCGGGCTGGCCGCAGGGCCGTAGGTCCTTGTCATTGCGTGAACCTTCTCGGCGACGTGCCGCGTCGGACGAATCGCAGGCACCTTGACCGGCGCGATACCCGCGAACAGGAGCAAGTCGCCCGTCTGGACGAGGTCGGGCTCGTACCCAATCGGATCGGCCAGTGCGATGTCGAGCGGGAAGGTCTCGAATGGGCGTCCTGCCAACGCAGCGGTAACCGAGAACCGGACCGTTGCCAGAACCTGCTCGTCCCCGGGAATCAAGGTCTTGACCGCATCGAACCCGAAACAGTCGTCCAGGTGAACCTGCTGTGCGGCGATCACCAGTTCAATCGCATCCTGCTCGTCACCTACGCGGCCGAGATCGATGTCCCTGGTGAACCTCGACTGAATACCGGATCGCAGCGCGAGTGCAACCGCACCTTTCAGTACCCAGCCATCGGGCTCCACAATCAGGAGCCGGCGGAGGAAGACGTCGAACGCGACCAACTTGCGCAGCCGATCCAGCGGGATTGACGACTCCGCTGACACGTTCGCAAGGCGGTCCTCGAGGGCCTGCCTGAATGCGATCGGGCTCTCGTACCTCATCCCGCTCGCCGATTCCTCAGCAGTTCCGTGATCACGCGGCTGCGAGGCCTGCCTCGAGCTTCCAGTTCGATTCCCGATTGCGTGGCCAGACCGCGGTCGATCGCTGCCACGACGGCCGCTTCAAGCTGGTCGGGTTGAAGCGTTGCCGCCACGTCGACCAGTGTCCTCGCGGGCGCAGTGACGGGCATGCCGTCCCGCCAGACTGTCGCGACCGGGCGATCTCCCGGGTGCGTATGGATCGTCACGCCTTCGGGCTTCCTCATCCCTCGGTCACGCCGCGAGACCAGCAGGTGAGACGTGCTTGGGATCACATCTGAGATACCCAGCAGCGCAAGCGCGCTCTCGTTGGAGACGATTGCCCTGCCGCCGCCAACCGCAAGCCAATGACCTCGCAGCTCCTCGTTGGGTCCCCTCGGGAACCCGTGAACCCGATAGAGACCGCGTCGCACTCGGTCGAAGCGACCAGCCCTCGCATGGTGGTGCAGCAGCTGGCTGCTAACGCCATGTCGGCGGGCATCAGCCGCCGTGAACCACCCGCCCTGGCTGAAGGCGAGGGATTCAAGGCTTCGAACGTCTGGGGCAGTTTTGTCAGGCATAAATCAAGTATAGCTATAGTTTTTGCTGACACTTGGCGACGGCCTGAACGCGGGCATAACGACGAGATCGGCAGGCGTTGATAACCGAGCTCTCTGATCAAGCGACGGATCCGTCGCCCCTGACCACTCTCCACCCAAGCGACGGGTCGGTATTGACCGATGAATCGGACGGGCCCTGGCTCATGGTTCGATCTGCCGAGAATCTTTGGAGATTGCGGAGCTCTCGCCAAGAATCAGTAACGAGACTGAGTCGATCGGATTGGCGGCCCGGGATGGATGCGATGGTCATCCCCATGACCGCGAGAGGTGCAACACCGGGTGCCACACAGGCGGCTATGCTGATCGCGTGCCCACGAGCCATCGCCGCATCGGACTGGTCATGGATCCGGTAGTCGTCGAGGCCCTCGACGTGCTGCGCAGGGCTCCCGCGACGGAACCGCGCTCAGCAGAAGCCGCGCTGGTCCGGCGAGCCCTGCTCGAAGGCGTCGCCTTGGAATCGGTCATCGAGGCGGCCGCCTCCAGCAGCAAGGCCAGCGAGGACGCCCGCCGCTTGATCTCCCTTCTCACCTCCCTGCTCGACGACATTGACGGCCTGCCCGCCCAAGTCAAGACCGAAGTGGTGGCCCGGCTGCAGTCACTCGACCTCGGCCCGGACCCTCGCGATCTGCGCAAGCGCCAGCTGGAGCTCCTCGAGACGCCCGACCCGTGGGGCGATGTCGCGATCGAGCTCAACGAACTGCTGGACCTCGAGGACCCGCTCGCGGCAGATGCAGCCTGAGGCTCGCCCACTGCGGTGGATCGTCGACACATCGGCGTGGGCGAGGCGCGACAAGCCCGCCGTGCGCGACCAGATCAAGTCGATCCTCGAAGAGAGCGACGACAGCCGGCTCGTAATGGCGCCGACCGTGATGCTGGAGCTGCTGCGCGGACCGCAGGGCGACGCCGTCGCAGCCGAACGCTCGCGCCTCCTCGACCACATGGAGCTGCTCGCCGCTGACACTGAGACCTTTGCCCTCGCAGCCGACGCGATGGAGCGGATGGCGGCCTGGGCGCCGGAGGGGCATCGGATCGCGATCGCCGACCTGATCACGGCAGCCCTCGCCCACCAGCATCGGTGCGGGGTGATCCACTGCGACCGCGACTTCCTGGAACTCGCCGAGCACAGCGGACTGGCATTCGAACAACGGATGCTCGCCTCGCCGGAGAGTGGCGAGAGCAACGCCACGGCTCGGCCCCAACGCCAGCTTCGGGCGGAGCTGGCGCAACTGCTCCACCGCATGCCGGTTGACTCGGCGGAGGCGTTCCTGACGGACGCGATCGAGAGGGCTCGGGCAACGATCAAGGTCTGAGCAGGCTCTGCCGGCCCTTGCGATCTGGGCGCTCTGACCGCCCCGGCCCGAGAACTCCGACGCCGGCCTCCCCGCCCTCAGTCGAGCGGAGCGGAGATCAGCAGGTCGAGGCCAAGGCGGCTCGAGAGGTAACCGGTCGCAAGCCGGCCGCGGACGCTGTTGCCCGCCCGATCGAGCGGAGGCGAGAACGTCCCCATCCCGCCCTTGCCCGGCGACACCGTCAGGACCCCGCCGCTGATCCCGCTCTTCGCCGGCAGCCCGACCTCGTAGAGCCATTCGCCCGAGGTCTCGTACATCCCGGCGGTCAGCATTACCGCCAGCGTGTAGTGGCAGACCCCGCCGTCCACGACGCGCTCGCCGGTCTGCGGGTTGATCCCACCGGCGGCGATCGTCGAACCCATCACGGCGAGGTCGCGGGCGCTGACCTTCAGCGAACACTGCCTCGTGTAGAGGTCCACAGCCTCGACGGGATCGCAGCCGAGCCGCTCGAAGCTCTCCAGCAGTTGGGCGATCGCGCGGTTGCGGTGGTTCGTCGCGGACGCCGAGGCGAAGACCTCCTCGTCCACCTCGAGCCTGCGGCCCGCGAGCCTCGACAGGCCGTCCAGGAGGAACTCCCACTTCTGCTCGGTCGAATCGCCAGGGACGAAGCTCGTCGCCGCGATCGCTCCCGGGTTGACCAGCGGGTTGGTCAGCCCGCCCCCGCGCTCGACTGCCTCGACCGAGTTGAACGGCAACCCGGTGCTGTTGACGCCGAGACGTTCCTTCATCTTCGCCGCGCCGAACTCCTCGCAGACCAGGGCGAACACGAACGGCTTGGAGACGCTCATGATCGTGAACTCGCGCTCGAAGTCGCCGACGCCGAACACCCGACCGCCGACACCGGCGACGCAGATCCCGAAGAGGTCCGGCGAGACCCGCTCCAGAGCCGGGTAGACGTCGGAGACGGCCCCGTCCGTGACTCCCGAGAAGCGGGAATGAGCCTCGGCTATCCAGCGTTGGACATCGTCCGGGTCGGGCAGGCTCCCGGTCGAGACGAACCTCCCGGCTCCCGGTTGCGGATCAGTTTCCATTCGCGAAGCCTCGCATCTACCTAGAACGACCAGATCGCCGGCACGAGCAGGACCGCCACTACGAAGAACAGGGCGAGCATCGGCAGCCCGAGCTTCCAGTAATCACCGAACTCGTAGCCGCCGGGCCGCTGGACCATCAGGTTCGCCGGCGTCGCGATCGGAGTGATGAACGCCGCAGCGCAAGTGACTGCGAGGCTCATCAGGACCGGCCGCGCGGAGATGTCGAGCTCGGCCGCCGCAGAGAGTGCGATCGGGATCATGATCAACGCCGTCGCCGTGTTGCTGATCATCTGGCTGAAGAGGGTCGTGATCACGAACAGACCGATCAGGAAGGCGTACGGGCCGGCGCTGCCGACGGTGTCAACGAGGCCGCCGGCGATGTCCGCAGCGGCACCCGTCGACTGGATCGCAGTCGAGAGCGGGATCAACCCACCGAGCAGGATCACTGTGTTCCAGTCGATCGACCGGTGAGCCCGCTCCGACCTCACGACCCCAAGCACCACCATCGCCCCTGCGGCGAGCACGCCTGCAACGGCTGCGGGCACGGCACCGCTCGCCAGCAGGACGATCAGCCCGCCGACGACGACCAGGGTCCGCTTCGCTCCCTGGCCGAGCGGGATCACCTGCCGCCTGACGCTGTCCGGCGAATCGACAACGAGTACGTCCGGGTCGCCCAGATGCTCGTCGAGCGCGCCCCAGGTCCCCTCGAGCAGGAGGGTGTCGCCTGGAGCCGACTTCGACCTCGGCAGGCCCGAGGTCCTCGCCGTGGCGCTGGACGGCGAGCACGACAAGATCGCCGCTCGGCGTGACCATCCCGGGGAACATGGTCTCCCCGACAAGCCCCGACCGCGGTGGGATCACGACCTCCGCGACCCCCGAATCGCGGGTGAACAGCGTGGCTGGCACCTCGTGGCGGGCGAGCACGTCGGAGCTGAGCGAGTACTGGTCGATCAGCGTCCGCGCATGCCCGCCGAGATCGACCGGGATCGACCGGGCATCACGCTTGGGCACGAGCCTCGGCCCGAGCACGGTCAGGATCAGCACCGCTCCGACCACCAGCGGGATGCCGACCAGCGCGAACTCGAAATAGCCGAACTTCCCGACCCCGGCGCTGCCCGCAGCCTCGGAGACGAGGATGTTGACCGGCGTTCCGGTGAGGGCCAGCAGCGAGCCTGCGTGGGCGGCGAATGCGAGCGGCATCAGCAGGCTCGACGGCGAGCGCGACAGCCGCACCGCCACCACGACCGCCATCGGCAGCAGCGCGGCCACAGCCCCGTTGACGGTGATGACGGCAGCGAGGACGGCGACCAGAACCAGCAGGTAGACGCCGAGTCTCCTGAAGTCCGACCCCGCCACGGAGACCAGCCTCTGGCCCGCCCAGGTCGTCACGCCCGATGAGTCGAGCCCCTCGCTGACGACGAACAGTGAAGCGATGAAGAGGACAGTCGGATCGCCGAAGCCGGCGAAGGTCTGCTCGAGGTCGATCACTCCGGTCGCGTAGAGCGAGAGCGCCCCACCGAGCGCGACGACCCCGACCGGCAGCCGGTTCCAGACGAGCAGTGCGACGACCACCCCGAGGACGACGAAGGTGATGGTCGCGTCACTCATCGCAACTGCTCCTGTCGGCCACGGATGCGCCGACTAGACCGGCGCGCCCGGACCCAGCGGGATCCCCAGCAGGTACCAGCCGATCAGCAGCGCCGTCCACACCACGGTCAGGATCAGCGCATAGGGCAGCATCAAGGCGATCACCGTGCCGATGCCCGACTTCCTGTCGTACTTCGCGGCGAAGACGACGATCAGCGGGAAGTAGGCCATGATCGGCGTGATCACGTTGGTGGGCGAATCGCCGACCCGGTAGGCGGCGAGCACTGTCTGCGGCTCGACTCCGAGGCGGATGAACAGCGGGATGAAGATCGGAGCGAGCAGCGCCCACTTGGCGATCGCCTGGGGGATGATCAGGTTGACGACCATCGTGATCAGGACGACTCCGATCAGCAACCAGGCGCTGCCGATGTTGACCTCCTCGATGATGTCGCCCATCTTCACCGCGGCGACGGTGGCCATGTTCGAGTAGTTGAAGTAGGCGATGAACTGGGCGATCAGCAGGAACAGGAACAGCAGGCCGGCGAGACCCGCCCATGACTTCGTGATCGCGCTGATCGCGTCGGTCATGTTCTTGATCGTCCCCGTGGCCCGTCCGTAACAGAGGCCGGCGACGAGGAACGCGAGCGAGATGATCACGACGAGGCTGTCCATGAACGGCGAGGTGCCGATGACGTCGCCTGTGACCGGGTCGCGCAGCGGCGCCCCCGGGGGGATCGTCAGCGCCGCGAGGAACACGATCACCGCCGAGCAGGCCGAAGCCCGCCCAGCGCAGGCCCTTGGCCTCGGCCTCGGGCGAGACCTCCACCTCGGTCTCGGGGTCGGCCTCCTGGATCTGGTTGCCGGTGCCGGCCATCGCCGGGTCCTACTTGCCGAGCCGCGGCTCGACGATCCGGGTCGTGATCAGGGCGCAGACGATCGTGATCATGATCGTCGAGCCGATCCCGAAGAACAGGTTCGAAGTGATGTCGATCGTCCTGCGCCGGGTCGACGAGGCGGATCGACTCGTTGGTGATCTCGGTCAGGATCGCGTCGCTCGGGGTGACCAGCAGGTTGACGCCGAAGCCGCCGGCGACGCCGGCGAACGCAGCGGCGATGCCGGCCAAGCGGATGCCTGCCGACACTCTTGAACGCGGCAGCGCCGAGCGGGATCAGGACGAGGTAGCCGGCGTCCGAGGCGATACTCGAGATGATGCCCAGCAGGACGATGATGAAGGTCAGCGACGACTCGGTCGAAACCGCGACGAGCTTGCGGATCAGGGCGCCGATCAGGCCGGAGCATCTCGGAGACCCCGACGCCGATCATCACGATCAGGATGATTCCCATCGCCGTGAAGCCCATGAAGTTGCTGACGAACGAGGTGAACAGGTACCGGATCCCTCGACGGTCAGCAGGCCCTTGATCCGCACCGTCTCGGTGACCATCTTGTAGGTGCTCGCATCGGCGGCCTCGGCCGGGCATGACCTCGGCCCGGGCAGGCGTGAGCCGCCGATGTCGTTCTCCGGAGCGATGCCCGGCCGGCGGCTTGACCACCTGGTAGGTGACGCTGACCCCGATCCAGGCGAGGATCTGCGACAGGACGATCACGACCACGACAGCCCGAGGAACAGGATCGCCGGGTGCGGGAACCTTGTTGCCGACCCGCTCGATGCCGCCGAGCAGGCGGTCGATCAACTTGCCGCCGGCCGGCTCGGCTGCTGGAGCGCTCGCGCTCATGCTCCCGCTCCCATCGCGGCAGCGTAGCGGCCGAAGAAGTCGGCCTCGGCGAGCACGAAGTTGTGGAACTCGCTGAGCAGGACCCGTTCGTTGGGGCCGTGGATGTTCGCGTAGCCGTCCGTCGCTCCGACGAGCAGAGCCTCCGTCCCGGGCAGGGCTCCGGCGAGTGCGCTGACGATCGGGATCGATCCGCCGCTGCCGGCCATCAGCACGTCGGCTCCCCAGGCTGCCGACCAAGCCTCACGCGCAGCCGAATAGGCGGGGCCGTCTGTCGCTGCGGCGAAGCCGTTGCCCGTCGGGCCGGCGCTGACCTCGATCTCGATCCCGAACGGCTTGACTGCGCTGAGGTGCTTGATCACTGCGGCCTGAGCCTCGACTGCGTCCTGCTCGGGATGGACGCGCACGTTGAGGACGGCCCTCGAGTAAGGCGAGACTGCGTTGACGGCACCGTCCACGGAAGGGGAGTCAATCCCGACGACAGTGATCGCCGGGCCGGACCAGATCCGCGAACCGAGGCCGCCGGTGCCGATCAGCGGGACGCCGTCGAGCACTTCGCCGAGGTCGCGGAACTGCTCCTCGGTCTGTGCCGGCGCCCTCCCACTCGTTGCGCTTGAGGCCCTCGACAGCGACGTTGCCGTCGGAGTCGTGAAGGGTCGCGATCGCCTGGATCAGGGCGAGCAGCGAGTCGGGAGCAGCGCCGCCGTACTGGCCGCTGTGCTTGCCGGACTCGAGGGTCCTCGCCTCGATCACGACGTTGCCCATCCCGCGCAGCGCTGTGGTGAGGGTCGGCGTGCCGGGCGAGATGCTGCCCATGTCGCCGATCACCAGGGCGTCGGCCCTGAACAGATCGGGGTCGGTCGCCGGGTAGCTGGTGAGTGCGCCGCTGCCGATCTCCTCGTAGCCCTCGATGCAGATCTTGATCCCGACCGGGGGATTCCCGCCCCAGGCGCGAAGCGCGCCGACGTGGGCGAGCACGTTCGACTTGGTGTCGGCGCTGCCGCGGCCGAAGAGCGCGCCGTCGCGCTCGGTCGGCTCGAACGGCGGGGAATCCCACTCGCTCTCGTCGCCGACGGGGACGACGTCGTAGTGGCTGTAGAGCAGGACCGTCGGGGCGCCGGGAGGAGCGGGGATCTCACCGACCACGACCGGGGCCGTGTCGGGCAGGTCGAGCCTTCCGACGTTGACTCCCGCATCGGCGAACAGCTTCGCAGTCAGGTCGTGCGCCGCGAGCAGGTCGTCGCCGATCTCGCCGGGGACGGACACCGAGGGGATCCTGATCAGGTCCTCGAGGTCTTGGCGGAGCTGGGGCATCAGCCCGTCGACCTTGGCCGCCAGATCGTCTTCGTTCGGGCGGGTACCGCTGTTGCCGTCAGTCATCCTTCACCACTTCCCTCGAATCGCCAGAGTCAACGCGTGAGTTTCGCACAACCGGTGGCGAGCGGAACACCGGATGCGGGCACCCCGCGGGGCAGCGGGCCGGAACCGGCGCCCTCCATCCCGGCGGACCGGGGCGACCTCAATCCCGATACTGATGGACCGGGATCACACGGTCAGGGCTTGAGCGAGCGTCAGTCGACCCGGTCGAGGCACCGGATCATCAAGCGCCTGCGACCCCTGAAGCGCTCCGGCATCGGATTGGGGTTGTCAAAGGTCTCCAGGCGGATGGCCTTGACCCGTTCGAGAAGCTCCGGGCGGATAGCGTTCACAGTCGACACCTCGGCGCCTTCGGTATCGATCTTCAGCAGGTCGATCTCGTCGTGCTCTGCGAGCACGTCCTCGAGGACGTCGTTGATCGACAGGCAATCAACCTCGATTTCCTCTCCGGTTTCGGCACCGATGCCTCCGTAGCGCCCGGTCGGCTCGACTCCAAACGTGACCCGTCCGGAGGACGCTGCCACCGCGGCCTCGTTCAACTTGAACGAGGCCTCGCGACCTGCCAACTGCCCCAGCAAGCGCTCGACATTGATCGGGACGGGCTCATAGAGGTGGACCCGCGCTCGAGGTGCGTAGGCGAAGAAGTACCGAGCCGAGATCCCAATGTTGGAGCCGATGTCGACGACACACCGCGCGTCCTTCGGCAGGCGGTAGTCATGGCGGCAGAAGAGTTCATGGACGGTGAACATGTCATGCGGCGAGTAAGCCCTGATGACCTCCGTGCCCGAGGGCGTCCGCACCCCTATGTCCGCCGGCCAGCTACCGGAGCCGCTGAAGTAGCGACGCAGCGAGTCCAACGGTCGCTCGTAGACCTTGAATGAGCGAACGAGAGCGGCGTAATGGGGAGGTTCGAAGACCGAGCGGATGACCAAGCTTCTGTCCCGATCGGCCAGCATGCGGCAGCAACGGTACCCGAGAACCCGATCGACCGGATCGTCACGGTGATCGCGTTCGCTTCGCTCGGCATCGGTCTGCCGGCGCTTGCGATCTGAGCGATCCGAGCGAGGCCAAAGACCCCGCTGTAGACGGCGCAGCCGCGACCACCCGGACACCCCGACCTCGGTCGGGATGGCGGGCAGCCGCGCCTGCGCGTCAGTGGCTTCAGCCGGCCGCGACCGCTTCCTTCTCGGACGGCAGGTTCTTGGCGCCCGTCACGAGGACGAGGCCGAACCCGACCTTCGCGAGGAGGTCGATCACTGCGAACACTGCAACCTCGGCGTTGAGGCTGATCGCGCCGGTGCCTTCGCTGCCGAGCAGCCAGAGCACCGGGTAGATGAACCAGAGGACCGTGAGGATGCCGAGCAGCTTCGTGTAGAGAGCAGCAGTGGCACCTCCGGTCGCCGTGGCCATCGCACGGACGGGGCCCCAGACGACGGCGAGCACGATCAGGAAGAACAGGCAGCTGACCACGAACCACGTGTACTTGTTGGTGTCGTTGAGCGAGAGCGCACCGAACAGGCCGGTGACGATCATCAGGATGTCGGCGCCGATCGCGGTGCCGACGAGTCCCCTGCCCTGGCCCTGCTTGACTGCCACGCCGATCAGGCCGATCAGCAGCAGCGGGGTCGTAACGACCCAGTCCACGTAACGCGCAACGAAGACGACCGTGTCGGTCGACTTGACGATGCCGCCGATCGGTGTCAGCAGCACGTCGGTCTGAGTGACCAGGATGTCGCCTTGGCCGCGGGCCATCAGCAGGTAGGCCACCGCAGCGATCGCACAGACGAAGAAGCTGGCGACTGCGTGGTGGGCGTGCTCACCGAGGCCTCGGCCGATCGCCCCGATCACAACGGCGCCGAGCGCCATGCCGATCGTGCCGATCCACAACCAGGTCTCCTGGGTTGAAGTAAGCAGGTTTACTGACGTTGACACTTGTTTCCCCTCCGGATTGGAACTACACGGGTGTCAGCGGCCCGAGCCTGCGCACCCCTCTCTTACTCAGTACGAACTTTCCCACCAATCGCGGTCAACGCGCTGCCTGGGCCGCAGCGGTGCAGGATCAGTCGCCGTGCTTGCCGCCGACGGCGTCCCACCAGCGGGTGCGGCGCGAACTCCACTTCTCGTCTGCGAGCCGCCCCTTTTCCAAAGGTCGGGGCGCTCGGCGTAGCGACGGCGGGCCCACCACGAGTCGGGCCTTGCGGCGCGCAGGGCGCCGATCCAGGCGACGAGCGGGATGAAGATCCCGAACCCGGCCATGTAGAGCTTGCCCTTCAGAGCGGAGACCGTCACAACCACCACGTCGACGACGACGATCCCGATCAGGGCCCAGCCCGGGACGCTCGTCTGATCGCCCAACCCGAACGGCGTCAGCCCGACCACGACCAGCAGCCCGAAGCAGAATGCGACCGCGATCACGTCGACGGAACGCCTGCCCTCCTCCGCCCAGTAGACGTCCTCTAGGTGCAGCCAGAGGGCGTACTCGTCGAGGGTCAGGGCGGCGCCGATGCCGAATCCGATCACGACGGCGACGAATCCGGCCGACCTCGGATCGACCATCGTGGCGAGGAAGCCGCAGATCAGCACAAGAAAGATGCCGGGGACGAGGTGGTGGACGTGGGTGCCACCGGCATTGAGGCTCGACGGCCACCAGTCAGGGCCGCTGCGCTGCATCCGGACCCAGAAGCGGGTGATCAGGAAGGTGATCAGGAATGCGAGGAGCAGCAGAATCCCGTTGCGCGCGGCGGGATGCTTCTCGAAGTCGAACCTGATGGCAGCGGTAAGCGGATCCATGGCCCGGTCAGGCTAGTGATCCGAGGGCTGCGTCGGCGTCGTCCCCGCGGTTGGGCGCACGCCCGCGCACCGATCTCCCGGGGCGAATCAGCGTGAATCGATCGAGGTGATCGAATTCAACTGACCGGCGCCGATCGGAGTAGCCTCGAAGTCATGCCAGATCTAACGCACAAGCACCGCGAGACACTTCAGGAACTCTTCCGTCACCCGACGAGCCACAACATCGACTGGGTACACGTCATCCACCTGCTCGAGCACATCGGCGAGGTGGTCGAGGCGAGCGCCGGCAAGTTCCGGGTGGAATTGGGCGAGACGACGGTCGTGCTCCGCAAGCCGCGCCACAAGGACATCGACATCGACATGGTCGTCAAGCTGCGCCACCTGCTTCAGGACGAGGGCTGGGCGCCCGAGTCGGCCTGAGCTGCGGTTCCCCGGCGACGCCGGTGGAAGAGCGAGCGCCTGACCGGTCGGCGGCGCCGACCGAGCCGTTCATGCCCCGGTGAACGCCTCCTGTGCGACGCCCCAGACTTCGCGATTGTCGGCCCGCTCGACCCGGCGCCTCGGGCGAATGTCGAGCAGCACTTCGAGCCCGGCGTCGGTCAGCAGTTCACGCGTGGCCCGCTGCGAGTCCTCGTCCAGGCCGGCGAACTCGTCCTGGATTCTCTGCAGGTGGAACACCCGATAGGGAATCGCGTGGGTCGTGATCTCGTGGCCGTGCCAAGTCCAGGTGAACTTGCCCAGGGAGCGCCGCGTGGCCTTGCCCGCCACGACGTCACCTTCGGCGACTTCGGGGTTCCCGGCGAGGTATCCGTCGATGAACTCGACATGGGCGCGGACCTCGTCGGCGAACTCGCGGCCCATGTAGGCGAGCAGGTCCTTGAGGGTCTGGGGGATCGACCCGCCCGCGAAGAGGTCGGTCGAGACCTCGCCGTACTGGCCGGTACCGCTGATCGGGACCATCATCCGCTCCGTCCAGCTCCAAACCGGCCAAGCCTCACGCTTCATGATCGCCTGGGGGTAAGGGTCACGCGAGAGGTGAGCGTAGAGCGGCCCCATGAACGCGAAGTCACCGCGCGTCGGGCGGCCGCCGAGCAGGTAGGGCGCCCGCTCGAGGTGAGCGGAGAACAGAGCGAGGAACTCGGAGTACGAACGCTCGATCTCGGGGATCGTCTCTTCGTTCACGCCGAACTCGACGGTCAGGTCGCGCATCCGGTTGCCGGCGAACTCGGCGATCTGGGCGCGGGCCTCGGCCTCCCCCTTGGCCGCCGGGTCTGAGCCGACGTCGAAATCGGTCGACTCGAAGGCGTTGGTGCCGCCGGGCAGCACCAGCCCACGGCCGAAGTCCTCGAGCACGAACGGCATGTTGTGCTCGTCGAAGTTCCAGCGGAAGTGAAGCGCCGGGCGCATCAATCCCTCACTGCCGAACATGCTGAACACTCTGGAGAGGACGGAGAGCACGCCGCCGTCCGGGTCGGCCGAGCGCTCCGCCGGGACCTGGGAGTCGAGGTGGTCGATGATGTCCTCGGTGTCCTGGATCAGCCGCCCGTCGGCTGTCTTGAGGACCGGGATGATCCAGCGGCCAATCGCCGGCGTCACCTCGGCGGCGTAAACCGGGTCGCCGGGAGGCGTCTCCGTGTAGTCGATGCCTTGCTTGAGCAGGTAGGAGCGAGCCTTGCTCGAGTAGAGCGAGGAGCGCATCGCGTAGAGGACCGGCTTTGCCATCTACGCAAGCAAGCGCGAGTCGCCGCCCATCAGCGGATCAGCGAGTACACGTTCTTGACGCTGTCCTGCACGATGGTCATCGTGCCCGGAGCGACGATTGTCGTCCTCTTCGGCGCCTTGTAGGCACTGAAAGTCCAGCCCTTCGCCAGGGTGATGATCGGCTTGCTGCCCTTGGCCATGGAGTTGAGCTTGCTCTCAGTCACCTTCGAGCTGACCTGAGTCGTCCACGACTGCATCGCGTACTTCTTGCCGTCCGGGCCCTTCAGCACCCGCATGTAGGTCCCCTTGTTCCAGACCCAGGTGCTGGTGCGCTGGACCGTGAAGGGCGTGTAGGCCGGAGGCGCTGAGAAGCCGGTGAAGTTGAGTACTGCGGCCTTGTTCATCTTCAGGCCACCGAAGCTCACCACCGTCTCGCCGAGTACGCCTCCGATCGAGTCGAAGGCCCACCAGCGGGGTCCATTGGTGATGACCTCCAGGGCGTCCAGTGAGGTCTTGGCTGCGCTGAGCGCACTCGGGGTGATGGCAGCAGCCCAGCCCGCAGCGGGGCAGGTGCTCTGAGCGAAGGTGTTGTAGACGTCGGCCCTGACACCGGACCCCTCGGGGAAGACGACTGCCATCTCGCAGTAGCGCTTGCCGTAGGTCTTGTCGGTCATCGGGTATCGCACGGGCGAGGTCGCGGCCGCTGGTGCCACCTGAACCGCGAATGCTGCCAATGCGACGGCGGTCGCGACCTTGATCGGCTTGCTCTTCATCTCCCTGATCTCCTCCACCTTGCTGTTTGAGCGCTCTCCGTCACGGAGACTACCGCCACTTGCGACGGGGTGTCAACTGAGTGTGGTCGGGCGACTCAGACGGGCGGGAAGCCGTGAGCGACGTTCCACGCAGCGACCTTCCGGTTGGAATCGATCGAGCACCAGATCGCGGTGCCGAGCCAGATCGGGATGCCGACGATCAACCAGATGATCGTCCACGAGAGCAGGAAGTTGACGGCGGAGATCACGCAGAAGACGATCCCGGGCGTGTTGTCCTCGGCGTAGAGGTGCCCCGCTCCCGGCCAGACGAGGGAGAGGATGATCGCGATGCCCCCGGAGCGTGCGCCGACCGGCGTCGACCGGTAGGGCGCGACGCCGACAGCCGACTGGGACACGCCGCACTTGGGGCAGATCGTCGCCCGCGGATCGATCTCCTCGCCGCACGCTCTGCAGAAGGCCGGGCGCAGCTCGGCCTGGGTGGCTCCGGGCAACTGCGCCGAGCCGATCGGCTCGCGGCGGTCGGTCCAGGCCGTGCCGCTCCAGTAGCGCCGCCAACCCGGATTCTGGCTGTCCGGGTACCAGCCCTCGGGCGCATTCGTGGTGGTTGCTGCCTGATCCGCTGCGGCCGGCTCATTGCCGTTGCCGTTTCGGTCAACCCCTTCGGCGTCGCTGCCTGAACTCATTGCTGCGAAGTGTCGCAGACGGCGGACGCGCAACCGCGCGGCTCGACCCGCCCGAGCCGCTCACCGCCAGTCGAGACGGTGGCTGCCGGCGATGCGCTCGATGCGGTCCGCCTCCACCGCCGCCCGCTCGGCGAGGACCGGCCAGCCCCGGACGGCATCCGTCACCTCGGCGAGCACCCGAGCGGGCGCCGTGCTCTTGAGGCCGGCGGCTCGAGCGCACTCGGCGAGGTCGGCGCGAGTGAAGCCGTCACGGCGACCGTTGACAGTCATCTGATGGGTCGCAGTCCACGCGCCCGATGGCTGGAAGGACCAGGTCACGTCAAAGGCCGGCGAGAGGGACCAGCTGCCGTCGGGCTCCATCAGGAAGGCGATGTTCTTCACATGGTCGTCCTGGTTGCGGGCGACGAGATTGAAGACCATCCGACGGAACTGCTGCTCGACCACCTCGGTCCCGAGGCCGAGCTCGCGGATCACCCCCATCGCCTGCTCGTAGGAATGGCCGCCGGCGAGGTTGAAGTCGAAATGGGCAATCGATGCGAGCGACTGCATGTGAAGCCTGCTCCCGTCCGCGGAGCGGTCGAACCGGCGGGTGAGGAAGTGACGGCGGCCGTTCTCCTCGAGCAACCGGCAGTCCTCCATGTTGATCCCAGCCTCTCTCGCCATCAGCGAGTAGGCGTACTCGATCGCCCCGTAGCCGGCCGGGTCCTCGAGTTCCTTGTCGCGGTTGCCGGTCACTCCGTCGAACTTGAGGATCCACTGCTCGAACCCGGCGCCATGGTCGAGCTGGCCGGAGCGGACCTGCCCGGTCTCAGGATTCCACGCGATCACAGCCTTCGCCCTGGCCCCTCCGGCCGAGGTACCGACAGCGAGGATGTCCGCCAACGCACGCTCACGCTCGGCCGCGCTCCCGAACGAGCCGAGCAGCCCCTCGCGATCGCTCAGCACCCTCGACGCGAGGCCGACCAACTCGTCGATCGCGAGGTCTCCGGGCGATCCTGCGATCGGTGCCGCCGGCTCGAACTGCAGCGCCCCCATTCCCCTCGATCCGATGTAGCAGAGCCGCTCAACCGAGTCGAAGCTCTCAACGGGCCTGCCTTGCGCAGCGAGCCAGGCGTCGATCAGGGCGTTGCCGAACCTGTCCGGGAGAGACTCGGCGAGCAGCCCGGGCAGCCCGTGGAAGCTCGGTTCGGAGAGACCGGGGAATGAGTACGGAGCCTCGCGCAGCGGCATCTTGAGCGGCGAGATCTCGATCCCGGCGCGCACGAAGGCCGGGTCGTACTGAAAGACCGCAGCGTTGGCCCCTTCATCGAAGATGACCGCGCCGGCCAGCTTGCCCCACAGATTGACTGCTGCCGGAGCGCTCATGCCGACTCCTCGGTGGCGGGGCCGCGACGGCGCGACCCCGACGCCCGTTGGCGACGGCGACCCTCGAGCTTCAGTCGCTCGATCGGCGAGGGCAGCGGCTCGGGGACGAGCCGATCGAGAGCGTCGAGCAGGTCGAGTTCGCGCAGGACGCGAACGAAGGCCGACAACTTGACCTGCTCCCCGGCCTCGAGCCTGGTGATCGTCGCCCTGGCGAGGCCGGCCTGCTCGGCCAGCTCTGCCTGAGTCAGGTTGAGCTCAAGCCGGGTGCGGGCAAGCCTCTGGCCCAGCTCAGCCAGAACGGAGTCGTCGGATGTCGCGCGAGTGATGTTCATAACGCTGCTTTGGTGCAGCAGTAGACACTCTAACAGCTGTTGTGTTGATTATCTGATGCGTTATAGCGGCGATGTCAGACAACGAAAACGGCCTGCCCCACCCCCGCACCGGAGATGGGACAGGCCGCAGTCAAGGCTTCCCGTCGATCAGCGGCTCGAAGCCGCAGGCGCTCAGGCGTCGAGGCGCTCGATCAGCATCGCCTGGCCCTGGCCCTGGGCGACGCACATCGTCTCGATCCCGTAGCGACCGCCGTCGGTCTCGAGGTCGTTGAGCAGCGTCGTCATGATCCGCACACCAGTCATCCCGAAGGGGTGACCGAGGGCGATCGCTCCACCGTGCGGGTTGAGCTTGTCCATGTCGATCCCGCACTCCTTGGCGATCGGGATGACCTGGGCTGCGAACGCCTCGTTCAGCTCGACGACGTCGATGTCCTCGATCGTCAAGCCTGCTCGGTCGAGGACCTTCTTGATCGCGCCGATCGGGGCCACGCCCATGTACTCGGGCTCGTTGCCGGCGGTCGCAGAAGCGACGATCCGGGCGCGCGGCTTGAGGCCGAGCTCCTTGGCCTTCTCGGCACTCATGATCAGGCAGGCGGCCGCGCCGTCGTTGAGGGGGCAGGCGTTGCCTGCCGTCACGGTGCCACCCTCGCGGAAGGCCGGCTCGAGGGTCGCGAGCTTCTCGACGGTCGAGCTTGGCACGCGGGCCGTCGTCCTTGCTGACGACAGTGCCGTCGGCGAGAGTCACAGGCACGATCTCACGGTCAAAGAAGCCGGACTCCTGAGCGGCGACGGCGAGCATCTGGCTGCGCTGCGCGTACTCGTCCTGCTCCTCACGGGTGACGCCGTAACGCTCGGCGACGTTCTCGGCGGTCTCCCCCATCGCGATGTAGGCGTTCGGCTGGCCCGGCTCCTTGCCCTGCAGTGCCTCGTTCTGATCCTGGGGGCGGACGGCCTCCTGAGCCTCGTTGAACTTCGAGACGAACTCGACCCCGGCGGCGATGTACACGTCGCCCTGACCGGCGGCGATCGCGTTGGCGGCGGTGCGGATCGCCTCGAGGCCGGAAGCGCAGTAGCGGCTGACGGTCGTCGCGGTGGTCTCGTCGCCAAGCTTCTCGCTCAGCAGCACTCCGATGCGGCCGATGTTGTTGGCTTGGATGCCCTGCGGCAGTCCGCATCCGGTGACGACCTCCTCGACGGAGGCCGGGTCGACGCCCGGGTTGCGCTCGAGCAGCGCGTCGAGGACGAAGGCGAGGGTCTCATCGGGCCGCAGGCTCGAGAGCGAACCCTTGAAGGCTCGACCGACGGGAGTACGGATGGAGTCGACGATGACTGCTTCTGGCATGGGTGAGGTCTCCTTCGGGAAGGGGCGGTGATTGAACGGGACGGAAGGTTACCCGCGAGGCCGGTGAAGGCGCCCGCGGATCGCCTCTTCAAGAGTCGGTCAGAGCGACCGGGCGATCACGACCCGCTGGATCTCGCTGTGCGCCCTCGTAGATCTGGGTGATCTTCGCGTCGCGCATCATTCGCTCCATCGGGTACTCGGTGACGTAGCCGTAACCGCCGAGGATCTGGACCATGTCGACAGTCGTCTTCATCGCGTGGTCGGCGTTGAACACCTTCGCCATCGACGACATCGCGCCGAATCCTGGCTCCTGGCGGTCGACTCCGCAGGCAGCGCGGTAGAGCAGCTCGCGGCCGGCCGCGCAGCCGATCGCAGCGTCGGCGAGCTTCTGCGACACGGCCTGGTAGCTCATGATCGGCTGGCCGAACGCCTTGCGCTCCTTCGCGTACGCGGCGGCGAAGTCGAGCGCACCCTGGGCGATGCCGAGGCCCTGAGCGGCAACGCCGAGGCGGCTGCGGTCAAGGGTCTGCATCGCGATCTTGAAGCCCTCGCCCTCCTCGCCGATCCGGTAGTCGGCCGGGATCCGAACGTCGGTGAACGAGAGGCCGCCCGTCGGACTGCCCTTGATCCCCATCTTGTGCTCGAGCTTGTCGACGCTGAACCCCGGCGAGTCGGCCGGGACGACGAAGGCGCTGATGCCCTTGTGGCCGGCAGCCTTGTCGGTCACGGCGAAGACCGTGTACCAATCCGCGATCCCGGCGTTGGTGATCCAGCTCTTCGCACCGTTGATGACGTACTCGTCACCATCACGGACTGCGGTGGTGCGCATCGACTTGACGTCGCTGCCTGCCTCCGGCTCACTCAGGCCGAAGGCGGGCGACCACTCGCCGCTGGCGATCTTCGGCAGCCACTGCTGCTTCTGCTCGTCGGTGCCGGCAATCCGCACCGGGAGACTGCCGAGCTCGGCGACCATCAGCGTCAGTGCGCTCGACGAACAGGCCTTGCTGATCTCCTCGATCGCGATGTTGAGCGTCAGGGTGCCGCAGCCCTCCTCGGTGTGGGTGCCGCCGTACTCCTCCGGAACCACGAGGCCGTAGATGCCCTGCTCGGCGAGCAGCTCACGGATGTCATGCGGGTATTCGCCCTTCGCGTCGATCTCACCGGCTCGCGGAGCGATGCGCTCCTCGCTGATCTGGCGGACCATCGCGCGGATCGCGATCTGGTCGTCGGTGAGGGCGTACTGGGGCGTGGCTTCAGTTGTTGTAGACATGGGCGGCAGCCTATCGGAGCCGCTTTGCCGCGAGTCCGCGCAGGCGCGTCGGAGTCATTGCAGGCGGCGCCCCTCCCGCCGCACCCCCGGTTACGCTCAGCGACATGGGAGCAGCCTTCTCACTGTTCGTGATCGCCGTCGGCGCCATCTGCCGCTACGCGATCACCAACGACCGCTGGAGCGCGGTGGACATCGAGATGGTCGGGACGATCCTGATCGTGACCGGCATCCTCGGGCTGATCATCTCGCTCGCGAAGATGTTCATGGACTCCAGCGGCGGCGGCAAGAGCCCGCCTCGCCCGCCGGCGGCCTGATTGCACTCGCAACCGGTGCCGCCGCGCCGCGTTCTGCGCCAGACGCCGCTGCGACTACCCTGACCGCGTGAAGGTTCTCCTGACAGGCGCGACGGGTTACGTCGGCGAGCAGCTCCTCCCCGTCCTCCAGCAGGGCGGCCACGACGTGCGCTGCCTCGCCCGCAACCCTGACGCCCTCAAGCAGCGCGGGGTCGAGGCCGTGCGCGGTGACGTGCTCTCGGGCGAGGGGCTTGACGAGGCACTCGAGGGGATCGAGGTTGCCTATTACCTGGTCCATTCGATGGCCGGCGGAGGCGACTTCGCCGAGCGCGATCGGCTCGGAGCCCGGAACTTCGCCGCGGCCGCCAAGCGCCAAGGGGTCAGGCGACTGATCTACCTCGGTGGCCTCAGCCCCGACGACGCTCAGGACTCGACCCACCTCAACAGCCGCCACGAGACTGCCCTGCTGCTCGCCGACGGCGCGCCCGAGTTCGTCTACGCGAGGGCGGCGGTCGTGGTCGGCGCGGGCTCTGCGTCGCTGATCATGATGCGACACCTGGTCGAGCGCCTGCCGATGATGATCTGCCCGAAGTGGATCGACGTGCGGACCCAGCCGATCGCTGCCTCCGACCTCGTCTTGGCCCTCGCTCACTGCGCAGAAGTCGAAGGCCTGAGTGGAGAGGTGCAGCTCGGCGGCGCGGACGTCGTGACCTACCGCGAGATGATGCTGTCACTCGCCCGCGCATTGGACCGCAGGCCCCCGCTCGTGATCCGCGTACCGGTGCTGACGCCGAAGCTCTCGTCGCACTGGGTCGGCTTCGTCACCGCAATCGACAGCGGCATCGCCCGTCCGCTGATCGACGGGCTGAAGACGGAGACGATCGTCACCACTCCGGCGCCGGCTGGAATCAACGATTCGCCGATCGGCCTCGACGAGGCGATGCGGGTGGCAGTCGGGCGCAGTTCCGCCGCAAAGTCTTAGCCGCACCGAGCTGCCGCTCATCAACCTCCGCGGTTGAATCAGTGTCCGATCCAGCCCCCGGCGGCAGGTCGAGCCCTCGGGCCCGACTGGACCCTCAGCCCTCCAATCAGAGTCCGATACAGCAAGGTGTAAGCACAACATGAGTACAATCGACCAGATGGCCACCCCGAAGTCGGACCGATTGCAGCTGCGAATATCCCCGGACGAGAAGACCCTGATTGAGCAGGCCGCGGCGATCAGCGGTCAGACGATCTCGGAGTTCGTCCTCGCCAACGTCCGTGACGCCGCCTTCAACAAGGTCGTTGACCGAAGGCTGATCGAACTCGGCGAGGACGACTGGACGGCACTCAACCGACGGCTTGAGGAAACCCCCAGGGTCAACGAGGGGCTTCGCCGGCTCCTGGCCAGACCGCGACCGGAGTAGCCGTATGAGCCACCGGTTCAGCGAGCCGGCCGCGCTCGATGAATCCCATGCGACGCAAGGGTTCAGTTGCGGGGTTGTCGCCCTGGACCGCTGGATCACGCGAGACGCTCTTGCGGCACAGGCCAACCGATCGGCTCGGGCATTCGTCGTGACCGACTCCGACGGCGGTAACCGCGTCGTGGGCTATCACGCGATCTGCGCGGGTCAGCTCACCCACCGCAAGGCGATCCTCAGGGTCGCGGACGGTATGCCCCTCCATCCGATCCCGGTCATCCTGATCGCGCGGCTTGCCGTTGACCTCGGCTCCCAGGGAAAGGGTCTCGGAGCATGGCTCCTGACAGACGCAGTTACACGGGCACTCGAACTGTCGAGCAGGGTCGGGGTGAGGGCCGTCGTGGTGCACGCGACCGATGAAGACGCTGCTCGGTTCTACGGGCGGTTCGGGTTCGAGGCAACCGGGAAGGACCCGCTGACCCTCCAGATCCCACTGTCAGACGTCGACGAAACCTGCCGCCACACCCTCACGAGCGGGGACGAACCGGCCCCGGAAAAATGAAAAGCCGCCGTCAACCCTGAGGTCGACGACGGCTCCTCTGGAGTCGTGGTCAGACGACTAGATCAGCGCTACGTTGATCGCCTTGGGACCCTTGTCCCCGGCCTCTTCCTCGTAGCTGACCTTGGCACCCTCGCTGAGCGAGCGGTAGCCCTGGCCTGAGATTGCTGAGTAGTGGACGAAGAGGTCCTGACTTCCCTCGTCGGGCGTGATGAAGCCAAAGCCCTTGTCGTCCCTGAACCACTTGACTGTGCCTGTCGGCATTTAGTGCACTTCCTTGATGCTGGTGCTGCGCTGACAAACGACTCCGAGGAGCAACCTGCTTCGCTGGCACTAACTCCGCTGACTCCCGATGGAGTCAGCCTTACCCCCCGGACGGTACCAGCCAAAAGGGCACATCGTGTGCCGGCTTCAGGACTTGCGTCGAAGTCGCAGAGCCAGCGGAGGTCGAGTCGAGCCGGCCGATTGCGTGCCGAGTCAGGCTCGGGGCGAGCGAATCAGTCAGGGGGGCCGTGCAACTTGACGAGCTCACTGTGGAGCTCGACGACTCGCTGCTTGACCGGATCGCCGTCCTGACGGTCATGGACGAGATCCCAGGTTCGCTCGGCGATCTCGCTCGCGTTCATCGGATCGGCGTCGGCTGCGAGCTTCTCGACGAGCTGGATTTCGAAGGCCTCGATCTGATCGACCGGGTCGCCCTTGGGCATCCGCGGCAGCGGCTCCTTGACGTGGTCGCGCCAAACATTGGTGGCCACGACGAGCCTGTTTCGAAGTTCAACTCCTGTTGACACCGGCGCGAAGTTACCAACCGGCACTTCCGGCCGTCACCCAGGCGCGTCCCCGGACGCAGCCAAATACCCGCTAATTGCGGGTTCCCGGCCGCCCCAGCGCCGATTCAGCCTCGGCCGAATGAACTCGCGCCGGGAGACGGTGCGACGAAAAGGCTCTGAGCGGCGGTGCCGATGCCCCCATCGAGATCGGCAAGCCGGGACTCGGAGAGAGCGGTGCCGTCGCCGCTGATCCGCATCGTCGAGTCGAGTGAGATCCACTCTCCCTTGGGTTCGCGGAGGAGGTTCACAGTGAGGTCGGAGTTGACGAAGAGCCACTCGCCCCAGTCGAGTGCTGCCCCGATCCCGTTGCCGAAGTCCGCTGCCGAAACTGCCCGCTGCTGGGGAGTCGGGGCCTCACCCTCGATCAGGGGGACCTTCAGTCGGAACCATGCCCGCCCCGGGCCCTGCTCCGTCCAGCTCGTCTTGCCGCCCGCGAGGCGGATCTCGGTTGCGCCGCCCGCGAACATCTGCGGAACGTCGCCGAGCGCGCCGATCGCGTCGGGGAGGTCGTCGTCGGGACCGGGCGTCGGAGGAGGCTCGAGGCCGACTTGCGGGGAGGTTCCCTCCTCGACGCGAATCGTCAGTGCCCGGGCCCTCATCACGGCCTGGCCCTCGCACTCGAGTTTCGCGTCAACCCACTGGACCCGCCTGCCGGGCCTGATCACTTCGGCGCTCACCGTGAGCTCGGCGATCGGAACCGCTCCGAGGAACTCGCAGGTGAGCCTCGCGATCCTCATCGGCTGAGCGGTCTCGATCCGCTCGACTGCCCTCGTCAGCAGCGCTGTCGGAGCGCCACCGTGCTGGTGGTCGGGACTCCACGGCCCACGCGAGAGCTCGGTTGGCAGGAAGCGCTCCTCGCCGAGCGGCAGGTAGACGGCGTCACTCACGCGGGCGACTGTACCCGGACCCGAAGCACCGGTGAGGGAGCACTCCGCCGACTCCGTGGCTCGCGTCGCCGGAGGCGCCCCGGGAAGGCGGCCGCGACAGCCAGGCGAGCGGCCCTCAGGTGGCTGAGTCCGCGACCGGCTCGGGATCGAGCAGGACAACCGGCAAGCCAAGGCCGGCGTCGCGAGCGAATGTCGCGATCCTTCGCCCTGGCTGCACTGCCGCGCGGGCGGGGCCGATCAGCCCGTCGAGGTCCTCCAGCGCCCGATCGAAGCGATCCGAGATGAACCCCAAACCCCAGACGTGGGCCGGGCCCTGCGGAACCCGGTCGGTGTGGACCAACTCGATCACCGGCCCTCCCGCCCTGACGAACCCTTGACGCACCGGCGTCTCGGAGTCGTCGTCGAGCGGCAGCACAGCCTCACGCTTGAGCGGCAGCCCCATCCTGTCCAGCTGGCCGGCAGTCCGATCGAAGTCGGGGGTCGCGACGACGACCTGGTCGATCGCGATCGCTCCGTTGGCATGCTCTCCCGACTGGCCCGCCCCGGCGACCTCCAGCGGGATCCCGTCGAGCACTCCGACGTCGTCGGGCAGGTCGTCGAACCTGAGCGCGACCACTCCGGGTGGAGCGGCCGTCAGCTCGATCCTCACGCCCGCCACATCAATGAACCCGTCGACGACCGAGAAGCCGGCGCTCGACCACGATTCGCGGTCGGCGCCGATCTCGATTCCCGTCAGCCGAGGGCGCATTTGACTCGTTCCGATCACGCTCCCATGATTACGCCACGGAGGGCGCTTCGGGGAGAGCCGCCAAGGCCGCCTCGAGGTCGGCCTCGGTGAACTCCGGGTCCTCGAGCGTTCCCGACAGGTAGGAGTCGTAGGCGGCCATGTCGAAGAACCCGTGGCCGCAGAGGTTGAACAGGATCACGCGCTCCTCGCCTGCCTCCTTCGCTTCGAGCGCCTCCTCGATCGTCGCCCTGATCGCGTGCGACGGCTCGGGCGCCGGAATGATGCCCTCGCTGCGGGAGAACTTGATCGCAGCGTCGAAGGTGTCGTTCTGGCGGAAGGCCCTCGCCTCGATGTGGCCGCTCTTGACGAAACCGCACAGCATCGGAGCGTCGCCGTGGTAGCGCAGGCCACCGGCGTGCATCTCCGGCGGGACGAACCCATGGCCGAGCGTGTACATCGGCATCATCGGGGTCATGCCTGCGATGTCGCCGTAGTCGTAGGCGTAGACGCCGCGCGAGAGGGTCGGGCAGGCCGCTGGCTCGGCCGCCACGAACCGGGTCGTCGCCTCGCCCTTGAGCACCCTCCTGAGGAACGGGAAGGCGATGCCGGCGAAGTTCGAGCCGCCACCGACGCAACCGACCACGACGTCGGGTTCGTCGCCGGCCATCTCCATCTGCTTGATCGCCTCCTGGCCGATGATCGTCTGGTGGAGCAGGACGTGGTTGAGGACCGAGCCGAGCGCGTAGTTGGCCTCGCGGGTCCTGGGCCGCGACCTCGACGGCTTCGCTGATCGCGATCCCGAGCGATCCGGTCGGTGAGCCCTGGTTGGCCTTGCCGGCCTCGGTCAGGGTGCTCGGCGAGCGGTGGACGGTCGCGCCATACGCCTCGATCATCGAACGGCGGTAGGGCTTGCTGTCGTACGAGCTGCCGGTCATGAACACCTCGCACTCCAAGCCGAACATCGAGCAGGCGAAGGCGAGCGAGCTGCCCCATTGGCCCGCGCCGGTCTCGGTGATCAGCTTCTTGACCCCGGCCTGGGCGTTCTCGTAAGCCTGCGGGATCGCGGTGTTCGGCTTGTGCGAGCCGGACGGCGAGCCGCCCTCGTACTTGTAGTAGATCCGTGCCGGGGTGTCGAGCAGCTTCTCGAGCCGGTGCGCCCGGTGCAGCGGGGTCGGGCGCCAGATCGCGTAGGCATTGCGGACCTCATCCGGGATCTCGATCATCGGCTCCTCGGAGACCTCCTGCATGATCAGGCCCATCGGGAAGATCGGGGTCAGGTCCTCGGGGCCGGCGGGCTCCCCGGTGGCCGGGCTCAACGGCGGCAGCGGCGGCTCGGGAAGATCGGCTGCGATGTTGACCCAGTGGGTCGGGATGTCGTCCTCGCCGAGGAGGTAGCGGGTGTGGTCGTCGGACATCTGAGAGTCACCTTTCCTTCGTGGAATCAAGTCGCTGCCCGACAATCTGCCACCTGCCGGGTGCCACTGGCAAACAATCGGCCCGATGAGACATTTGCGGAAGCTCGCAAAGTGCAGGACAAACGACTCCGGCGACGGTCAGGGCGCAAGCGGCGCGACGGGTCCGGCGGAGCCGTCGGGAGTGCCGCCACGGCGGGCCGCTTCGGTCTCGGCACGCTCGCGGCCCCCGTGCTCAAGGCCGGCGAGGTTCGACTCGCCACGCCAAACGACGCCTCCGCCCCTGCGGGTGACTGTGACCTTCATCGTGCCGCCGAGGTGCTCGAGGGCGGCCGCAATGTTTCGCCTCTCCGCAGGCAACGGCACCGGCAGGACGTGGGCGGCACCGAGCTCGGCGGAGCCCTCCACCTCGACGAGCCAACGCGGCGACTTGGCGGTCAGGAGCCAACTCTCGTCGTCGACTTCGGCCCGCACGGGCGAGAGGAGAGGATCGCCGAGCCTGAGGAACATCCCGCCAGCCCGCACGACGAGGGCAGTCACCTCGATGCCGAGCGGCCCCGACTCGACCCTTCCCCCGGCGAAGCAGACGCAGGCGTCGGGATCCTCGAAGCCCTGGGCCTGCCCCCACCACCACTCGGCCGGGAATCCGCCCCGACCCCAATTCTTCTCGGCGTAGACGCGACAGCCGTCCAGATCCCACTCCTCGCCTGCGATCACGGCGTGGCCGCGGGCGACACCGTCGAGGATGTGCGGGTGCCAGTACTGGTTGAGAGCCGGAACGGACTGGAACCACGACGACGCGCCGAAGCGCGTTCGCGGCCAAGCGACCTCGTTCTCGATCGTCAGGTCGAGTTGGGCCTCGGGGCCGAGGTCGACCTGCACTCGGCCGGGACCGCCCACGAAGCGGCCGTCGTCGGTTCGCGCACCGAGGCGCTGCGGATCTGCCCACGCACCGTCGAGCCCGCCGGCCTTGAGGAAGTGGCCCGGGTGCCCGGCCAGCCCGACAGTCGCCCAGCTACCGCCGGCTCCGTCGTCGTTGACACCGATCAGGGCGACGACGACCCGACCCCGCTCACGGTCGGTGACCCTCCAGAAGTAGCCCTCCATGCCGACGCCGTGGGCGGTGAGCATGTCCCCCCAAGGGAGATCGGCGCCCGTTGAGCGGAAGAGGGCTCTCGCCTTGGCGAGCGGACCGCTGGCGGCGCTGGCGGGAGAGGAGGACATCCTGGACAAGAGTACGACCGCAACTCGCAAACGGCCCAACGGTTAGGGGATGCGACACGGTGTCGTCGGCTGTACCCTCCGTGCAACAGGAGAGACCCGAAGGAGAACGCTTTGCGCAAGATCGCCGCAGCAGTCGCAGCATCAGCACTCGTCGCAGTACCGGCAGCAGCCCAGGCCGCGACCCCGGCGACCCCGATCGGGAACGTCGCGCCGGCAACGACCCTGCCGACCTTCAGCGGCAAGGCCTGGACGAAGAAGCCGATCACCGCGACCAAGCCCCCGCAGAACCCGTTCATGGCCGCCAACGGAAACTCGAATCTCCACAACGACTCGTGGATGACCGACACCTACTGGCGCTCCGGCCCGCTCGGCAAGAACCTCAAGCAGACGAGCAACAGCTTCGGGTCGGTACTGCCCGGCCTCTGCGCCTCGTTGACGTTCGACACCGCAGGCCGACTGCTGACCATCTGCCCGAACCTCTCGGGGCCGAAGATGAGGCTGATCGACCCGGTCACGCTCGACCTGATCGCCGAGCAGCAACTGCCGGCCAAGAGCTGCGCCGATCAGGCGACCAACCCGACGTGCACCTCGGGCAACCTCTACCAGGACTTCTCCGGCGGCGGCTACTTCTACCTCGACAACCAGAACCGCTTCGTGGTCGGGGCCAACGACCGCACGATCCGGGTCTACTCCGTCAACGCCCAGTCCAACGGCTTCAACCTCGACGCCAGCTACGACCTCTCGTCGGTGCTGGCCGAGCACGAGCGCTTCTCGTCGGCTCTGCCCGACTGGCAGGGACGGATCTGGTTCGTGACCAAGCCGGGCAAGGTCGGCTACGTCGTCCCCGGCCCCACGCCGAAGATCCGCAGCCTCAACATCGGCGAACCGATCCAGAACTCGTTCACCGTCACTCAGGACGGCATCTATGTCCCGACCGATTCGGCGCTCTACAAGTTCGACTCGTCAGGGGACAGCGTCCACCGGGTCTGGCGGACGGTCTACCCGAACACCGGCGTCAAGAAGTCCGGCCAGGCAGCTGCCGGCACCGGCACCACGCCGACGATCCTCCCGGGCAACCTGGTCTCGATCACAGACAACGCCGACCCGATGGCGATCGTCGTCTACAACGGCTCGACCGGAGCCCAGACCTGCCGGGTCCCGGTGTTCTCCAAGGGTGCGAGCGCGACCGAGAACTCACTGATCGGCTTCGGCACGGCGAGCAAGTCGAGCCTGATCGTCGAGAACAACTACGGCTACGACCAGCCGGTCTCGGTGATGAACGGCGGGACATCGCGCCCCGGCTTCACCCGCGTGGACGTGAGCAACTCGGGCAGGACGTGCAAGGTCAAGTGGAAGAACACGACTGACGTCGCCCCGTCGGTAGTGGCAAAGGTCTCGGTCGCCAACGGCCTGCTCTACACCTTCACGAAGCCGGCGACCACCAACGGCTCCGACGCCTGGTTCTGGACGGCGATCGACGTCGCCACCGGCAAGCGCGTCTGGCGTCGGCTGGCCGGCACCGGGCTGAGCAACTTCAACAACAACTACGCGGCGATCCACATCGGCCCCGACGGATCGCTCTACATCGGGATGCTCGGCGGGATCGCCCGACTGAGCGACGGCTAGGCCGACGGCCGCTTCGGCGGCAGCGGGAAGAACCCGCTCGTGCGCTCGACGTACTCGGCGTAGCCGGGTCGGGTCTGCTTCATGCCCTTCTCGAGCAGGGCCTTGCCCGACACCCGAGCGAGCATGAAGTTGATCAGCGCCGGGCCGACGAACGTCCACCAGTGGCCGGCCGCTGCGGCAACGACCCAGAGCCCCCACCAGACGCAGGCGTCGCCGAAGTAGTTGGGATGGCGCGTGTAGCGCCACAGCCCGCTGTCCATGACCACTCCCTTGTTGGCAGGGTCGGCCTTGAAGCGGGTGAGCTGGAGGTCGCCGACCGTCTCGAAGAACATCCCGACCGCCCAGATCGCGACTCCGAGCCAGGCGAGCGACGGGATCGCAGTTGAGCCGCTGAGCGATGCCGAGGCGACAGTGACGAGCACCGGCAGGCCGACGATCCACATGATCGCGCCCTGGAGCCAGAAGACCTGGAAGAGGCTGCGCAACGGCCATGAAGCACCGGCCTTGGCGCGCATCGCGACGTAGCGTGGGTCCTCACCGTGGCCGAGGTTGCGCCTTGCGAGGTGCAGCGTGAGTCGCAGCCCCCAGATGCTGACCATCGCGAGGACGAGGGTGACGAGGCCACCGGGCCATGGCATCCCCTCACCCCAGGTCGCTATCAGCAGGGCAGTCCAGCCGAGCAGGACGAACCCGGCTCCCCACCAGATGTCGACGATCGAGCTGTCCTCGATCGCGATGCTGATCGCCCACAGGCCCGTCATCACCACAACCCGGCGAACAGGCAGTAGAGGACGATCCCGAAGGTGCTCAACCGGCGGCACCAACCCGCGGAGTGAACATCGGTACCGCCTCGCCCCGTGCCATCGAAGCGCGCGCCTCGCCGACCCACTCATCAACCTCGAGCCAGAGCGAATCGAGCCACTCGGCCGCCGCATCCCCTTCGGGTATCTCCGACCGCGGGAAGCGCACCAGTCGAACCACGACGTTGCGACCGACGAGGTCGCCGTGCAGGACGTCGCCGATCCCTCGCAGCCCTTCGAAGCCGACGTGGACGAGCAGGACGACGTCGGCTTCGGGCGATCCCTCGAGCAGGGCGAGCGGACCGCCGAGACGGGGCGGCAGGCATTGCTTCAGATTGCCCATCCGTTCGGCCCGATCAGGGTTGGACTCTGCGATCCGCTCGAGCGCACGGGCGAGCTTCGCCTCGGTGAAGCGGGTGCCCTCCGGGTAGATCAGGGCCCCGTCGCCGGCACCCATCCCGGTCGCCAGGTCGCGGATCCGGGCGAGCTCTTCCGGCCCGCCGGTGTCGCGGTCGACGAAGTGGTTGCGCAGCCTGCGCCCGGCTACGTCGAAGCATGGGTCGTTGAGCAGTTCGCGCTTCATCACGTACCTCAGCTCGATCCCGAGCGGGACGCTGATCGAATGGGACGGCAGGAGGTTGTCGACCATGCTCGAGTGGCGCACCAACAGGATGTAGGGGCCAGGCTGAGCGTCGTCGCGGCCGGTCACCTCGACGGTGAGCGAGAAGACCCGCCGGGCCACCCCCATCATCCACGCTGCCCAAGCGCTCTGGATGGCGAACGCGGCCGCAGCGAGACGCCGCTTGTTCCTGCCGAACCCGCTGGCGAGCCAAGTGAGGAACAGGGCCGCGAGGCCGATGACGTCAGCGGTCAAAAGTGCCCAGAGGACGAGGATCAGGCGGACGGCAGACGGCGAGCGACGGTGGCGGGCGACCGTCACCAGATCCCAGATGCCGAGGACAACGAGGATCGGCACGATCAGCACCGTGACGAGTACGAACATCACGTAGACGAGGGGGATCGTCACGAGTCGGCGTTTGATCGTCGCCGCCTTGCTCTCCTCCGGCCTGATCGCCGTCACCTCGCTCACAGCCCCATCGTGACAGCAAAGCGGGCGTGATCGCATACGATCAGGTCGCTAAAGCAAACCAAGGAGCGCAGCGATGCCGAAGGGACCACAGCCGGGAGACAGTGCTCCGGACTTCGTACTGGAGGGAACGGAAGGCACCTTCAGGCTTTCCGACAACCTCGGCAAAAGGGTCGTGCTCCTGTTCTACCCCGGTGACAACACGCCGGTGTGCACGAAGCAGTTCTGCTCGTACCGGGACGCGGACGAGGACATGAGCTCGCTCGACGCAGTGGTCGTCGGCATCTCCCCGCAAGGGCTTGAGAGCCACGCCGGCTTCATCGCGAAGAACAACCTCACCGTCCCACTGCTGGCCGACACGGAGAAGACCGCCGCAAAGCTCTACGGCATGACCGGACTGCTCCCGCCCGGCACCAAGCGCGGAGTTGTGATCGTCGACGAGCGAGGCAAAGTCGCCTTCCGCCATGACCACCTGATCGGGCTCGACTTCCTCACAGTCGACCAACTCAAAGCCGCGCTCGCAGGCGTCCCCGCCTGAGTCCGGGGCCGGGCAACCGGAAGCCGAAGGCAGGCGGTGGCGCGGAGGCGCTCTGGGGCGTATCGTCTGCGCGTCGGAGCGAACCGGACACGACCCTCGGGAGGGGACGATGCGAGCAGTTGAATTGACCTCGGTACTTGCCGCATCGATAGCGCTCGCGCTGCCGGCGACGGCGGCGGCAGGCACCTCCGCGCCCGAGGCGTTCCCGAAGGACTTCATGTGGGGTACGGCGAGCTCCGGATTCCAAACCGAGATGGGCGCAGGCTCCGCCTATTCCGACAAGGGCAGCGACTGGTGGAAGTGGGTCCGCGACCCCGCGAACATCTCGTCGAAGAAGGTCAGCGGCGACCTGCCCGAAAAGGGGCCGGGCGGATGGAAGACCTCGTTCTCCGGTGACATTGCGCTCACCAAGGGCCTCGGGATGAACACTTGGCGGATGGGCTTCGAGTGGAGCCGGATCTTCCCGAAGGCGACCGCGTCGGTCGCGGTCGGACCGACCATCACCGCGACCAACCTCAAGGCGCTCGACAAGCTCGCGGACGCGAAGGCGGTCGCCAAGTACAGGGTGATCCTCAAATCGGCCCGCTCGAAGGGCCTGCGACCGTTCGTGACCCTCAACCACTTCACCCTCCCGCTCTGGGCCCACGACCCGATCGCCGTGCGCGACGCGCTGAGCGGTCGAGGCCCCGACGCGCCACTGCCCACCAACCTGACCTCCAAGTCGGGATGGCTGTCGGCCACGACAGTCCAGGAATTCCGCAAGTACGCCGCCTACGCCGCATGGAAGTTCGGTGACCTCGTCGACTGGTGGTCACCGGTGAACGAGCCGATGGTCGTCGCGGTCTCCGGGTTCGTCAACGTGCCGGGCGCCTACGCCAACTGGTTCCCGCCCGGGGTCTTCTCGTACACGGCGGCGGCCAAGGCGATCGAGAACCTCGCCGCGGCGAACTCGGTGGCCTACAGCGCAGTCCACTCGTTCGATTCGAAGGACTCCGACGGCGACGGCAAGAAGGCCCAGGTCGGGCTTGTCCAGAACATGATCCACTTCACCCCCGCCAACCCGCTCAGCGCAACCGACGTCGCCTCGACCGACCACGCCGACCGGATCTTCAACAGGCTGCTCCCTGACGCCGCGATCAACGGTCAGCTGGACCGCAATGCCAACGGCGTCGCCGACCCGGGCGAGTACGACCCGGCCGAACGCAACAAGGCCGACTTCTTCGGCGTCAACTACTACTTCCGCGGTCGGGTCACCGGGGTCGGAACTTCGCTCAGCTCGACGATCCCGCTGCTCGACTTCCTGCCGAAGACCGGGTACCGCTGGGCGTTGAACCCGACGGCGGACGTCTGCCCGACAACCTGCTCGCAGTTCGGCTCCGAGATCGACGTTGACGGCTTCGGTGCGGTGCTTCGCGAGGCCGCCGGTTACGGCAAGCCGCTGATCGTGACCGAGAACGGGATCGCCGACAGCGGTGACAGCCAGCGCACCGAGTTCCTCGTGCGCCACCTCGACCAGGCGTGGCGGGTCGCGGGCGAGAAGCCGGGCGGAGTGCCGCTGCTCGGGTGGTTCCACTGGAGCCTGACCGACAACTACGAGTGGACTGCCGGCTACACGCCGAAGTTCGGCCTCTACTCCTACTCCGCGAAGACCCTGAAGCGAACGGCACGGCCGGCGGCCGCCGTGGTCAAGACGATCGCGAAGGCGAATGCGATCCCCGGCGAGGTCATCGACCGGTGGATCAACACGGCCCCAAACTCCTGAGCGGTATCCGCTCCAAGCCCGAGCGAGCGTTGCGCGTACGGGCCTGATCCAGCCCTCGAACCGACCGTGAGGGTTGGGCAAAGGGGCGGTAAAGCTGTCGCAAAACGTTGCTGCGAAGGGTGGCGACGGTCGGCTCCGCTGCCTAGCTTTGGGGCGATGAGGGCATCACAGGCATTCACCGTCGCGTCTCTTGCCATCCTCGGGGCCTGCCTGCTCCCACAGGGCGCGAGAGCCGCAACCTTCTCCGTCAGCGCGAAGCCGGGCCTGAGTCCTGCGTGGTTGAGCACGACGACCAACTTCGTCACCTCGTGCCCGTCCGGGTCGGTGAGCGTGACCGCCAACGTCCCGGCGGGCAAGGCCCTGAAGGTGGACGGCAGGACTGCGAAGGCAGGCAGGAAGACGACCTTCACAGTGAAGCTGAAGGCCGGGCAGCGGTTCAGGATCACGGTCGGTTCAGGGAGCAGCGCGAGCACCCAGAACGTTCGCTGCACCCCCGCCGACTTCCCGACGATGAGCGCGACCGGCTCGCTGCCATCGTCGACTCCATTCCTCGGCGTCTCGATCCCCGTTGTCGTCGGCACCCCGATCCCCTATGCGATCGTGGTCGATTCACGCGGAGTCCCTGTCTGGTGGAAGCGCTCAGCCCCGCTGCCCTCCAGAGCCAACCCCGCGATCCCGCAGGACACTTCGGTCCTCGACGTTCGCCCCGCCCCGAACGGGAGGGTCGGCTTCTGGTCCGGTGACCTCTCCGACGAGATGGACATCCGCGGCAGCATGGGCGTCTACCGCCTCGACGGAACCAAGGAGCGATCGATCGCGACCACAGCACAACCGAACAGCGACGCGCACGAAAGCCTTCCGACGGTGCGGGGGACCTGGTATCGGGCCTACGTCGTCAAGCGCGAACACGTCGACATGAGCCCCTATCTCGGCCCGGCCGACGGCACGGTGGGAGACATGGTGATCGAGGAGATCGACCAGTCGGGAAGCGTCGTCTGGTCATGGAAGACGAGGGACCACCTCGACCTCTCGGAGACCGGCCGCTGGTTCAACGTGCTCAACGCCTTCAATGCCCACGACCCGACGGTCACCTACGACACGATCCACCTGAACTCCATGGAGGAGGACGGCACCGGCGGCCTCATCGTCTCGCTCCGCCACCTCGACGCAGTGATCAGGATCGACAAGGCGACCGGCGAGGTCACCTGGAAGCTCGGTGGGGTGGCGACTTCGAAGAGCCTGACCGCAGTCGGGGACACGCCCCATGCCGGCGGGCCGCTGTCAGGCCAGCACGACGCCCGGATCCTCGCCGACGGCACGCTGACGGTCTTCGACAACGGCAGCGGCTATTCCGGCCGCGCTCCCAGGGCAACGCGTTGGAGGATCGACCCGACTGCCGGCACCGCGACCCTGCTCGAAGAGGTCAAGGACCCTGAGATCAATTCCTCGGCCGGCGGCGGCAGCGCGCGCAAGTTGGCGAACGGCGCCTGGCTCATCTGCTGGACCCACAACCCCTGGATTCGCGCTTACGACTCGACCGGCAAGAGGATCTTCAACATGAACATCCGGCTGCGCTCCTACCGGGCTGCGCCGATACCGGCCGGGCAGTTCACCCTCGCGCAGCTCGTGGCCGGGATGGACTCCCAAGCCCCTCGCTGAACGGCGCCGACCGACGCAGTGACGGTCGGTCAGCCGACCGCTGCGCTGCGGTCGTGCCCGCGCGAGAACCTGAGGACCCCGTCGTCGAGCGGGACGGTGCGGGCCGTCCTGGTGTCGCGGCGGAGGTTGAGGTCGAGGTCCCACGGCTCGCGGCTGCCCGACTGCGGGAACAGGTGGCGGGAGCGCAGTACGTAGTTGGAGGTGTAGTCGCCGAATGGCTGGGTCTCGAGCGACGGATCGGAGTTGACGGGCACGCAGCTTGCCCAGCCGCCCTCGCTCATGTGGCGAAGCAGCCGCTCGAAGTACTGGGAGACGACCTCGACCCTGAGCGTCCAGGCAACATGCGGGTAGGGGAACGAGCAGATGAAGTTGGGCGCGCCGGTGATCATCATCCCGCGGTAGGTGACGGCGTCGGAGACATTCAGCGGCTCACCGTCGACCGAGAGCTCCAACCCGCCGAATGCGAGCAGCTCCAAGCCCGTGGCGGTGACGACGATGTCGGCGTCGAGCTCGCGGCCGGACTCGAGTTCGATCCCACCCTCGGTGAACGTCGCGATCCGATCGGTCACGACCGAGGCCGAGCCCGTACGGATCGCCTTGAACAGATCGCCACCCGGAACGACGCAGAGCCGCTGATCCCACGGGTCGTACTTCGGAGTGAAATCCCGCTCGACGTCATAGCCGTCGGGAAGCTGCCGCTCGACGCCCTTGATCAGCATTCGCCGCACGAGCTTCGGTTGCTTCTTGCTGAGCCTCCAGACCAGCTCCTGCGTGAAGATGCTCTTGCGACGGGCGATCGAATAGAGCCTCTTCGGCGAGACCCGTCCGCGCAGCGCACCGACGACCGGATCGCGCCACGGGATTGCCGCCATGTAGGACGGGGAGCGCTGGAGCATCGTCACGTGCGCGGCCTTCTCTGCCATCACCGGGACGATCGTCACCGCGGTCGCTCCACTGCCGACCACGACGACCCGCTTGCCGGACCAGTCGAGGTCCTCGGGCCAGTGCTGCGGATGGACGACTGTGCCGGCGAAGCGCTCGATGCCGGGGAAGTCGGGGGAATGACCCTGGTCGTAGCGGAAGTAGCCCGTGGCGCTGAAGAGCCAGCGCGCGGTCAGGGCGACTTCGCCTCCGTCGGGGCCGGTCGCCCGAACACGCCAGAGCGAGTCCTCGCTCGACCAGTCGGCGCCTGCGACCGTGTGGCCGAATCGGATCTTGCGATCGACCCCGAACTTCGTGGCCGTCTCGCCGAGGTACTCGCGGATCGCTTCGCCGTGGCCGATCGCGTCCTTCGACTGCCAAGGGTTGAAGGAGTAGCCGAACGTGTACATGTCGACGTCGCTCCTGATCCCCGGGTAGCGGAAGAGGTCCCAGGTGCCGCCGATCCGTTCGCGCGACTCGAGGATCGCGTAGCTCGTCCCGGGGAGGTTGCGTTCGAGCTGGGATGCGATCCCGATGCCGGTGATTCCGGCACCGACGATCAGCACATCGAAGTCCGGGGAATCGGCCACTACGAGAGTGTGACTGGTTCGCGACGCGCCGTCACCCGGGTGAAGCTGAGGATCCCATCCTCGATCTCGACGTCACGCAGGGCCTTGCGATCCTTGAGGTAGTTCATGCTCAGCTCCCAAGGCTCCCTCTCCCCCTCGCGCGGGAAGAGATGCAGCGACCGCTGGACGTACCCGGCATCGAAATCGAGCAGTGGCCTGGTCTCCATCGTCGGGTCGTCGTTGATCGGAACGCACTCGATGTAGCCGAGGCGGTCCATGTGGGCGAGGACACGGCAGAGGTAATCGCAGACCAGGTCGACCTTCAGGGTCCACGACGCGTTGGTGTAGCCGATCGCGTAGGTGAAGTTCGGGATGCCGCTGAGCATCATCCCGCGGTAGGCGATCGTCTTCGAGATGTCGACCGGTTCGCCGTCGAGCGTCAGGGTCGCTCCGCCGAAGGCCAGCAGGTCGAGGCCGGTCGCCGTGACGATCACGTCGGCTTCCAGCTCGCGGCCGGACTCGAGTTCGATGCCCCGTTCGGTGAAGGTCAGGATCCGATCGGTCACGACCGAAGCCGAGCCGTCGCCGATCGCCTTGAAGAGGTCGCCGTCGGGGACCGAGCAGAGCCGCTGGTCCCAAGGGTCGTAATCGGGAGTGAAGTCGCGCGTCAACGTCATAGCCCTCGGGCAGCTGCTTCGCTGCGAGCCACACCAGCAGGCGCTTCATCGCCTTCGGATAGCGCTTGCTGAGCACCCACTGGAAGCGCTGGAAGAAGACGTTCTTGCGCCTCGTCAGGGCGTAGGCGCGCTCAGCCGAAAGGTGGCGCTTGAAGAAGTTCGCGACCGCGTCCTGGCCGGGCACGGCGACGATGTAGGTGGGCGAGCGCTGCAGCATCGTCACGTGCGACGCCGTCCCCGCCAGGGCCGGGACGAGTGTCACGGCAGTGGCGCCGCTGCCGATCACGACCACCCGCTTGCCCGAGCAGTCGAGGTCATCGGGCCAGTGCTGCGGATGAACGACCTCGCCGGCGAAGCGCTCCCTGCCCTCGAACACCGGGGTGTGCCCCTGGTCGTAGCGGTAGTAGCCGCTTGCGCAGAACAGCCAGCGCGCAGTGAAGGTCACCCTCTCAGCCGAAGCACCGACCTCGGCCGCGACGGTCCAGAGCGACTCGGCGCTCGACCAGTCGGCTGAGACCACCCGATGGCCGAAGCGGATGTGGCGGTCAACCCCGTACTCGGCGGCGGCCTCGCAGACGTACTTCCTGATCGAGGGTCCGTCGGCGATCGAATGCCTGTCGCGCCATGGCTTGAACGCGTATCCGAAGGTGTGCAGGTCGGAGTCGCTCCTGATGCCCGGGTAGCGGAACAGCGACCAAGTACCACCGATCTCGTCGCGCGCCTCGAGGATCGCGTAGCTCTTGCCGGGCAGGGCCCGCTCGAGGTGGCAGCCGGCCCCGATGCCGGAGACGCCGGCACCGACGATCAGGACGTCGAAATCAGGCTCTGGCTGCATCGGGACAAGTTTGACCCATGCGGCAGGCGCGGGTGTGAGTCGGGGCACAGCGGACCGGTGGGAACCGGTCCCGAGCGTGCACTCAGGCGGCTGAGCCGACTGCGACCCGCCCGCGGATCAGGTCGGCTGCCCTCTCGCCGATCATGATCGTCGGCGCGTTCGTGTTGCCACCGGTGATGACCGGCATCACCGACGCGTCGGCGACCCGCAGCCCGTCGATACCGCGGACCTTCAACTCCGGGTCGACCACCGCCATGTCGTCCTGGCCGATCCTGCAGGTGCCGACCGGGTGGTACAGGAGCTCGATCCGGCGGCGAATGTCCTCTTCGAGCTCGATGTCGGACTGAACGTCGCTTCCCGGGAGCAGCTCCTTGCCCAGAGCGGAGCGCATCGGCTCGATCCCGGCCATCTCACGGGCCATCTTCACGCCGGCGACCAGCGAGGCCATGTCGTCGGGGTGCTGGAGGGTGTTGGTCAGGATCCTCGGCTTCGCTGTCGGGTCCGAGGAGCGCAACCGGACCCAGCCCCGGCTCTTCGGCGCGACCAAGGTCGGGCCAAAGGTGATCGCGTGGTCGGTGTACGACTCGTCGAAGCCATGTTCGCTGAAATAAACGGGGGCAAAGTGGTACTGGATGTCGGCCGCCGGCAGGCCGGGACGGGTGCGGACGAAGGCGAACGCCTCGGCGACCGAGGACGAGAAGGGCCCGTCGCGCTTGACCAGCCACCGCAGAACGTTCTTCGGCGTCTCGGCATCGGCGAGGGTCTCACCGACGACCGAGGCCCAGATCCCCACGAGGTACGGGTGGTCCTGGAGGTTCTCGCCAACACCCGGGAGGTCATGACGGACCTCGACCCCGACCTCGCGCAGCGCCGCCTCCGGCCCGATGCCGGAGAGCATCAGCAGCTGGGGCGAGCCGTAGGCCCCGGCCGAAACGATCACTTCCTCTGCCGCATGGGCGACCCGTTCACGGCCGCGCTTGTCGGCGTAGCGAACGCCAACAGCACGATCTCCGTCGAGCTCGATCCCGAGCACCTGTGCCTTGGTTACGACGGTCAGGTTGGTGCGCTTCATCGCCGGACGCAGGTAAGCGTCAGCGCTGCTCCAGCGGCGACCGGCGCGCTGAGTCACCTGGACCGGGGAGCAGCCGTCCTGTTCGGGTCCGTTGTAGTCGGGAATCCGCGGAATGCCGAACTCCTCGGCCGTCTTGAGGAACCGCTCCGCAAACGGCGAGGGATCGCGTGAATCCTCGACTCGGAGCGGACCGCCGGCACCGTGGTACTCGGACGCACCGCGCGAGTTGTCCTCGGCCTTCATGAAGTAGGGCAGGACGTCGCGCCAACCCCATCCCGTTGCGCCCTGCGCCTCCCAGAGGTCGTAGTCGAACGGACGGCCGCGCACGTAGAGCATCGCGTTCATCGACGAGGATCCGCCGAGCGACTTCCCACGCGGCAGGTAAAGCGAGCGGTTGTCGCAGAAGGGCTCGGGCTCGGAGGAGAAGTCCCAGTCGAGCTTGGTCTTGAACTGCTTGGGGAAGGCCGCCGGGATCGTGATGTTCGGATGGCGGTTGCTGCCGCCTGCCTCGATCAGGACGACCCGGCACGAAGGATCCTCAGAGAGGCGCGACGCGATCGCGCAGCCGGCCGAACCGGCACCCACGACCACGTAGTCGGCTGCGTGCATGTGGGGATCATTGCGCAACCCGCACGCTCCCGCCACCCCGACACCCCGCAGGAGAACCGCAACTATCCGACCGGCCCCCGGTTACTACTGCCGTCAGCCAACCTCTCACTGTGTAAGGTCCATCACATGAAATTCACCAGCAGTTCACCCACCAGGCGCTTCGGCGTCCTTGCCGCTGCGGCGGCGATGTCCCTGTCCCTCGTGGCTGTCGCACCGGCAGCCGCAGCCATCCCGACCGGCCCGTCCGGCAACACCTTCTACGCACCGGCCGCGAGCAAGTACAAGACCGGCAAGCCCGGCGACGTGGTCTGGAAGCGCGCAGCGCAGCCGGCCACGACTCTGAGCAACGCCTCGCAGTCGATCACGGTCGTCTACAAGTCGAAGTCGCTGGCGAACAAGATGATCCCCGTCTCCGGCACGGTCTGGCTGCCCAAGGGCACCGCACCGGCGGGCGGCTGGCCGATCATCTCGTGGGGCCACGGAACCACCGGTTCGGCCGATATCTGCGCACCGTCGCGGATCACCGACACGGTCTCGGGCAGCTACTCGAGCTACGTGTTCCCGTCGGTCAACACCTGGCTCGGCAAGGGCTACGCGGTCGCAATGAGCGACTACGAGGGCCTCGGCACCCCCGGCCCGCACCCCTGGCTGATCGGCCCGTCGGAAGGCCGCGGCATGATCGACATCGTCAAGGCGGCTCGCAAGCTGAGCAGCAAGGTCTCCAAGAACTGGGTCTCCGCCGGCCACTCGCAGGGCGGCCACGCGGCACTGTTCGCGGCTTCGCTCGCGAAGACCTGGGGCACGGGCCTGAGCCTCAAGGGCGTCATGCCCTACGCGCCGGCCAACAACATGAAGACCACGGTGCTGTTCGCAGCGGGCGCGGCCTCCGGGCCGAGCGGCCTCTCCGGCCTCGGCTCGCTGCTGGTCCGTTCGCTGGCGGTGGCCAACCCGAACATCGACCTCAGCACTGCGATGAACCCCGGTCCGTACTCGATGCTCGGCCAGATCGAGACCAAGTGCCTCGCCGACCTCGGCGCACCCACTGCCTTCGGTCAGTACTCGCCGCAGCAGCTGCTCAAGGGATGGAACGCAGAGAAGAAGGACTGGCGTGACAACCCGCAGTGGGGCCAGCTCGTCGCCGCCCTCGACAGCTCGAAGATCGATTCCAACGTGAAGGTTCCGACCGGAGTCAAGATCCAGCTGTTCCAGGGTGCACTCGACGGCACCGTCCCGGCGTTCACGACCAACTCCCTGTTCGGGAGCCTCAAGCTGAAGAACACGGGCGCGGGACAGGTCAGCCTGACCTCGTACCCGTCGGCTGATCACGGCGGCGTCGTTGCCGCAGGCCTCCCCGACGCGAACGCCTTCCTGCTGAGCTCGTTCGGCAAGTAAGCCAACCGCTCAAGAAGAAGCGCCCGAGGGGGCGTCGGGGCCAAACGGCTCCGGCGCCCCTTCTGCGTTGGGGCGGCGTCGGTCTTGCGCCGGTCGGGGCTGGTGGTTGACGGACTTGGGCTCGTTTGGTGTGGGTACCGTCCGTCGGGTCGGGGGCTGGTGGTTGACGGGTTTGGGCTCCTTTGGTGTGGGTACCGTCCGTCGGGTCGCATTCCCCTGCCGGCTGTCGTCCGCTCGCCTGCGGCTCGCTCCCGATAACCGCCGGACAGGGGATATGCGCGCCGACTCCCGACTCAGACGCCTGGGGCCCGGGCCGTGGCTGAAGGGCCGCCCGTCACGGCGCCCGCCTTGTTTGGAGTGGAGGGCGGTGTGGTGGGTCTGGGCGGTCGCGTCGCTCGTCTGCGCCCTCGCAGACTGTTTTCCACTACGGCGAGCCGGGCCTGTGGGCTGGGTCAGGAGCGGACTAGCGCTCGGAGGGCGCCGCCCATCTCGATCACTGCGGCGGCGGCGGCCTTGGAGACTCCGCTCATGTTCGCGAAACCGTGGATCAGGTTCGGGAACCTTCGGACGACGACCTCCACTCCGGCCGCTCGGAGGGCTTCGGCGTAGGCCTCGCCCTCGTCCCGGAGCGGGTCGAACCCGGCGGTGACCACCACTGCCGGAGCTAGACCAGAGAGGTCTTCCGCCCGCAGGGGTGAGACTCGCGGGTCGGCCGGATCGGGCGGGTTCGGGCCGGAGTACTGCTTGCTGAACCAGTCCATCAGATCGCTCGTCAGCAGGAATCCCTCGCCGAACAGCCCGTGCGAGGGATGCTTGATCGTCCAGTCGGTGATGGGGTAGATCAGCATCTGGGCGATCGGCGGCGGCGCGAGGCTTCGGGCAGTCGAGAGAGCGACGCCGGCCGCGAGGTTGCCGCCGGCGCTGTCTCCTCCGACGGCGATCCTCGTCGGATCGCTGCCAAGGTCGGCCGCGTTGGCCTGAGCCCAGGCGAACGCAGCCATCGCATCCTCGGGCGCTGCCGGGAATGGGTGCTCGGGAGCGAGCCGATAGTCGACGGCGAGGACGTCCACTCCGGCGTGGACGCAGAGCGATCGGCAGATTCCGTCGTGCGAGTCGAGGTCGCCGAGAACGAAACCTCCGCCGTGGAAGTAGACGAGCATCGGGTGCGGTCCGCCAACCTCGGGAGTCGAGTAGAAGCGGGCGCCGATCTTGCCCTCTGCACCGTCGATCTGCAGGTTGCGGACTCCGGCGACGACCTCAGGCGTGCCGCTGCCGATCAGTGCCTGGCGACGGAGCAGCGCTCGCTCCTTGGGGATGTTGGCCATGCTCGTCGGCGACCCGGCTCCTCCCCGCTTCTCGACAAGGGCGAGGGTCACCTGACATGAGGGATCGAGCTTCTGGCCATCGCGCACGATCGCCTGGCCACCGGAGAGGCGGATCTGCGCGCTCTCGGGAAGCGCCCCCAAGGCTCGGGCAGCGGCAGCCTCACTCTTCATCGAGCCTGTCAGCGGTGGTGCTGTGCGATCTCTGCGGGCCATTTGCAAGCGGGCCGCCCGTTCGGGCGACCGTTGCTTAAGCCTACGGCAAGGGCGCGGCTGGAGGGTCGACCGGACGGACTGCTTGCTAGCTTGCGGGAGCGATGGCAGAGCGCTCCGGCAACGCCCCTCCCGAGCGGACCGACTACCCGCACAGGACGATCATCGAGACGCGCTGGCACGACAACGACGTCTACGGCCACGTCAACAACGTTGAGTACTACTCGTTCTTCGACACTGCGATCAACAGGATCCTGATCGAGGACGGAGGGCTGGACATCCACGATGGAGAGGTCATCGGCATCTGCGCCGAGTCGCACTGCGAGTTCCTCGGCTCGCTCGCGTACCCGAATCCCGTCGAAGCCAGGCTGAGGGTCGGGAAGCTGGGGCGCAGCAGCGTCCGCTACGAACTCGCTCTGTTCGACGGTGAGGATGGTCCGGCTGCGGCCCGCGGCTGGTTCGTGCATGTCTTCGTCGACCGCTCGGAGCGCAAGCCGGTGGCGATCCCCGACGGGATCCGCTCGGCTCTCGAGCCGCTCGTCGCCACCGAGCGGCCATGAGCCGGGTAAGGGCCGCCGTGCTGACGGCGAGCGGGAGCACGCCTCCCTACGCCGAATCCCGACCGATCGAAATCCGCGAGATGGACCTCGCTCCGCCCGGACCGGGCGAACTCGAGATCGCGATCCGAGCAGCGGGGCTTTGCCACTCCGACCTGTCGGTGATCGACGGTTCCCGCCCCAGACCCCTGCCGATGGTTCTCGGCCACGAAGCGGCAGGCGAGGTGTCGGCAGTCGGCCCCGGAGTAACCCGGTTCAGCCCCGGCGACCGGGTGGTACTCGCTTTCGTTCCGTCATGCGGGGAGTGCGGGCCGTGCCTCGCCGGTCGAGCTGCGCTCTGTGAGCCCGCGGCGGCGGCCAACGCGGCCGGCGACCTGATCGGCGGTGGCCGGCGGTGGTCGCACGAGAGCGGCGAGGAGCACAGCCACCACCTCGGGGTCAGCGCATTCGCCGAGCGCGCGGTCGTCTCCCAGAACTCCGCCGTGCCGATCCCCGACGAACTGGATTTCGCGACAGCCGCCGTGTTCGGATGTGCCGCCCTAACGGGGGTCGGCTCAGCCCTCAACGCGGCCTGCGTGGAGCCCGGCGAGAGCGTCGCCGTATTCGGCCTCGGTGGAGTCGGCATGTGCGCACTGCTGGGGGCGAAGCTTGCAGGCGCAGGTCAGGTGATCGCGGTGGATCCGGTCGAGTCGAAGCGCGAACTGGCCGTCGAGCTCGGAGCCGACCTTGTCTTCGACGGCGGCCCGGCGACCGTCGAGGGGATCCGCTCGGCCACAGCCGGCGGTGCGGCGAAGACGATCGAGACCGCCGGGAATTCGAAGGTCCTCGAGGCCGCCTACGCCGCGACGGCACGCGGCGGCACGACCGTGACGGTCGGTCTGCCCGACCCCTCGCAGATGCTCTCCATTCCGGCGGTCAGCCTGACGGCCGAGGAGCGAGTGCTGCGCGGCTCGTACCTCGGCTCGGCCAACCCGGCAGAGATGCTGCCGCGGCTCTTCGAGTACTGGCGCGAGGGACGACTGCCACTCGAGCGCCTGATCTCGCACAGGCTCGATCTCGACTCGATCAACGAGGGATTCGACCGGCTTCGCGAAGGCGAAGCCGTGAGGCAGGTCATCGAGTTCGAGACCGGGCGAAGCGAATAGCCGCGGGGCAGGGAGGCTCCGCGCGGTTGCGGATCTGGACGAGGACCCAGCCGTCCTTCGCAGCAATCGGCGCGACCCTGACGTTGCGACCTGCGAGTCCCAGCACCAACGGGGCGATCGTGCGCAACCCGTCCGGCCGGACCGCCGACCCGGTGAAGCCCTGCCTGCGGAGGGTCGGCTCATGGATAAAGGCCACGGAAGGCAAGGGCATCAGGGCTGTCTTGATGTTGACGAAGCGCCAGATGCCGGGCGTGCTCCAGTCGTCCTCCATGCCCATCCGGACGTCGAGGGCGTAGGCGAGTGCCGAATGCTGGTCCCGGGGAAGGGGGAACGCGAGGCCGCACTCGACGACGGCGCGGCGCCCTCCGGCCGCGTCGATCGCAGCGGGCAGCGACTCGGTCGGCTCCGTCCTGTCCATGTACCAGCGGTAGCCGTCCCGGTCGGCGCTGATCGCACCGGGGAGGGCCAGAGCGAGGGCGAGCGCACAGCCGGCGGCGAAGGCCGCCGTCCGCATCGCAGCGCCCGCAGGGATGCGAGCGAGCCTGCCGAGGCCCGTCCCGGCGAGGACCGACGCAACCGCAAGCACAGGGCCGAGGTAGCGGGGGACCGACGGGTAGCCGAGTTGGGTGGCGAGCGCCACGGGGATGACGACGATCAGGACGGCCGCTCCGAGCGCCCGACCAACGGCCTCGCGCCATGCGAGCGCAGCGATGAAGGCGAGCAGCGCGATCGCTGCCACTCCCGGCTGGATCTGGTCGGATGCCTTGGCGACGATCTCCCAGCCCGGAATCGACGCGGCTTGGATCAGCTTCGGTTCAGCACTGCTCTCGGCAAGCCCGGCGATCGCGAATGGCCGGCCATACCCGATCCAGTCGCCTGCCGCCCACAGCAACACCGTCAACGCGGTCGGGATCGCGAGCCAGAGCCAGGAGAGGCGACGGCGGAGGATCATCCACAGGCCGTAGCCGCCGGCAAGGGCCATCATCTCCGGCCTCGCGAGGGCGGCCACGAAGAACGCAAGGAGGGCATGGCGGGGGCGATCCTCGAGGTGCTGCCTGACCCCCCAGAGGACCGCGAGTGTGACAACCGCCTCTGTGATCCCGCCGGTTGCGACGTACATCGCCTGCGGGGTGAGGGCGAGCAGTGCGACGGCAGCGACGCCGGCCGGGACGCCGGCAGCCCTCGAGCCGAGCCGCCAGGCCTCGACGAGGCAGAGCAGTGCGCACGTGCGCACGAACCAGACCCAAACAATCGGCTGGAGGGTGTCGCCGAGGAACGAGACCGGCATCATCAGGATCACGGGAAGCGGCTTCCAACCGGTCTGCGAAACGATCCCGAAGGGAACCTCGGAGACACCGGTCAGTTGCCGTGACCAAACCAGCCACGCCCACGGATCGAAGCTCGGACTGCGGGTCCAGAGAAGGCTGAGCGCGGCCACCGCGGCGCAAACGAGAACCGGGGCTGATCGTTGGAGTCGGGATGCTTCCTTGGCCATAAGGGTGAGCGCAAGCGGACTGTAAACCCGGCGGCGGGCGCCCCAAGAATGAAGGCCCGGACTTGCCGGGCCTTCGAATAGCGGGGGCAGGATTCGAACCTGCGACCTTCGGGTTATGAGCCCGACGAGCTACCTGACTGCTCCACCCCGCGGCGGTAGATCGATGATAGACGAACGGCAGCGACGGCAACCGGCGTGCCATCGGAACCACCTGACGCCAGCCGTTGCGGGACAATCGTGGACTCAATGGCCCGCTGCTTCGTCACCCGACCGCTGCCCGGAGCCGCGGTGGACAGAATCACGGCTGCGGGGCACGAGTTCGGACCAGTGGCAGGAGTCGACCCCACCACCGCGTGAGGCCATGATTGAGCGTGTCGGGACGGCCGACGGCCTGCTCTGCCTGCTGACCGACAGGGTCGACGCCGAACTGCTCGACTCCGCCCCCGATCTGAGGGTCGTCTCAACGATGGCCGTCGGCTGCGACCACATTGACCTCGGAGCGTGTCGCGCCCGGGGAATCCCGGTCGGCAACACCCCTGACGTGCTGACCGACGCGACCGCCGACCTGACCCTCGCGCTGCTGCTCGCCCTGGCCCGCCGGATCCCGGAGGGGATTGAGGCCGTGCGGAGCGGGACGTGGAGCACCTGGGAGCCTGACTGGCTGCTCGGGATCGAACTGCGCGACCTGACCCTCGGAGTCGTCGGCCCGGGACGGATCGGACGGGCGGTGGCCCAACGCTGCGAGGCTTTCGGAATGCACGCGATCGAGAGTGGCCGCCCCGACGGACCTGACCCGGGAGTCCCGCTCGGCGACCTGCTCGCAGCCGCAGACGTCGTCTCGATTCACTGTCCGCTGACGCCCGAAACGGAGCGGCTGGTCGACAGTGCTTTCCTTTCGGCGATGAAACCGACAGCGCTTCTCTTGAACACGTCACGCGGCGGCGGCGTCGACCAGGCCGCTCTCGCCGACGCCCTGCACTCAGGCACGATCGCCGGGGCGGCCCTCGACGTCACGACCCCCGAGCCACTCCCACCGACGGACTCGCTGCTGACGGCCCCCAACCTGATCGTGCTCCCCCACCTTGGCTCCGCAACCGAGCGCACCCGGGCAGCAATGGCGTCGAAGGCCGTCGACAACCTCCTCGCCGGCCTGGCGGGAGAGCCGCTCCCCGACCGGATCGCGTAGGCGAATGGCCGACCAATATCGATTCGAGTCCCTTCCGACCGTGGTTGCCACAGTCGACATCGGGACCAACTCGACCCGCCTCCTCATCTGCTCGATCGAGCAGGGGGACGGCGGCCGACGTTGGATCACCGACCTCGAGCGCCACTCCAACGTGACCCGGCTTGGCGACGGGGTCGACAGCAATGGCAGGCTCGACCCGGCTGCACGGGAACGGGTGCTCGCGATGCTCGACGAATACCGCAAGATCATTGAGCTCTACCCGGTGGACACGACCGGCGGCGTGCTTACGAGCGCCGGCCGCGACGCGACCGACGGCGCCGAGTTCACTGAGGAAATCCTCGCTCGAATCGGGATCGCGGTCAGGCTGATCGGAGGCGACGAGGAGGCTCGCCTGTCGTTCGCCGGAGCAACATCGGAGCGAGCGGCCGACGGGGAGACGATCCTCGTCTGCGACGTCGGCGGCGGCTCGACGGAGCTGGTCGTCGGCCGCGACGACGAGATCCTCTTCCATACATCGCTGGACGCCGGCGTGGTGCGCCAGAGCGAGCGTCACATCGGACAGGTCGATCCGCCGACCGCGGAGCAGCTCGAAGGAATCGCCTCGGAGGTCCGGGGACTGATCGCCGCTCAGGTGCCGGAGGAGTTCCGATCCGCGACCTCGGCCTGCATCGCGGTCGCCGGCACGGCCACGACGCTCTCGGCTATCGAACAGGCGCTCGAGCCGTACGACCCGACCAAGGTCCACGGAGCCACTGTCACGCTCGACCAGGCACGCGAGATCCTCGCCCGGATCGCCCCACTCCCGCTCGCACAGCGGCGCGAGGTCGCCGGCCTCCACCCCGACCGAGCCCCAACGGCTGTCGCCGGCGCCGTGATCCTCTGCGAGGTGCTCTCAGCGTTTGCGCTCGACCGCTTCACTGCGTCCGAGCACGACATCCTCCGCGGCGAGGCGCTCAGGCTGCACGGTTTGACCTCAGCCTGAGCAGGCTCAGGGAGCGCGTCCCCGGCTCCCCGACGATCACGCCCGCAGACGGCCCACGCGCCCGCTCAGGCGAGGTTGCTGCGGCGCGGGTAGACGACCGTCGGGTCGGTCATCACGTTGACCAGCGCCGGCTTGCCCGCTCGCGAACGCGCGCTCCAGCGCCGGGCGCATCTCCGCCGGGCGCTCAGACCAGCTCGCCATGGCCGCCGAGCGCCTCGACCATCTGGTCGTAGCGCGGCTCCGGGCGCAGGTCGGCCGCCACCGAGTACCCGTAGAGGAACTCCATCGGGTGCTTCTCGAGCGCCCAGATGCCGTTGTTGCCCATCACGCCGACCACGCTGCACGCCGTGGCGCGACGAGCGTGTCGAACTCCATCCCCGAGAACCCGAACGCGCCGTCGCCCAGCAGCAGCACCACCTGGCGCTCGGGGTCGCGCGAGCTTCGCCGCGAGCGCATACCCGGGGCCCGTGCCCAGGCAGCCGAACGGCCCCGGGTCGAGCCAGCAGCCCGGCTCGTAGGTGTCGATCACGCGTGCCCGCGTACGACACGAAGTCGCCGCCGTCGCCGACCACGATCGCGTCGCGGTCGAGCACCGTCCGAAGCTCGCGCGTACAGCCGCATCGGGTGCAGCGGCGCGCGGTCGTCGTCGAGCTCCGCCTGCTCGGCCGCGCGCCGCTCGGTCTCGACCGCCCGCAGCTCCGCGATCCAGGCGCTCGCTCGCCGAGCGCCTACCGCCCGCCCCGCGCGCAGCGCCGCCAGCGTCGGCGCGAAGCGGCCCGTAGCAGCTCGGCCGCCGACGGCCCGCGGATGGTCGCGCTCCGGCTCGGCCGACGTCGAGCACGACGATCTCCGTGTCCTCGCCGAACGACCCGCCGAAGCCGAGGCGGAAGTCCATCGGCACGCCGATCACGAGCGCGACGTCGGCGCTCCTGAGCAGCGCCTGCGAGCGCGCGCGGGAGAAGAACAGCTCGTGGTCCGCCGGCACGCATCCGCGCGCCAGGCCGTTGAGGAACACCGGGATGCCGCAGCGTCCTCGCCGAGCTCCAGCAGCGCCTGCTCGCCGTGCCCCCAGTAGAGGTCCGTGCCGGCCATGATCACCGGGCCGCTCGGCGCCGCCAGCAGCGCCGCCGCCCGCTCGAGCGCCTCGCCTGCGTCGGCCGCCTCGCGCGGCCCGCGGCCGCGGCGGCGACGGCCGCGGTGTCCTCGCTCGGCGGCCTCCATGAAGACGTAGTCCAGCGGGAAGTCGAGGAACGCCGGCCCGCGACGGGCGCCGCGACGGCCGCGCGCGAGCGCGTCGTCGACCAGTCCCGGGATCTCCGCCGTCGACTCGGCGGTCGTCGGCGAGCTTGACCAGCGGGCTGCACGAACGGCACGTGGTCGATCTCCTGCAGCGATCCCTGCCCCCAGCGCATCGCCGGCGCGCGGCCGCCGAGGACGAGCATCGGCGAGTGGTTCGCCTGCGCGACCGCCGATCGCGCTCATCCCGTTGGTCACGCCCGGGACCGGCGGTCAGCGCGCGCGACGCCGCGGCTCGCGCGTGACCTTCGCCCAGCCCTCCGCGGCGAAGGCCGCGGTCTGCTCGTGGCGCACATCGACGATGTCGATCCCCTCCTCGCGGCAGCCGTCGTAGATCGAGAACAGGTGCCCGCCGGAGAGCGTGAACAGCTTGCTCACGCCGTGTGCCTTGAGGCGCTTGGCCACCAGCCGTCCTCCGTGGAGGGATGCGGTTGCGGTCTCGTCGGTAGTACTCATCTATCAGCCCCGGTCTTGATGTTTGGCACTTTGGCTTGCTCTGATCCGGGCGCCTGCGAGTCCGGAAACGGTGACGGTCACAATACTTGACTTTACCTTCTGTTTCCCATCCGCCGACTGGCGCGATCGCGCCCACGGATACGATGATCCCGACCACCAAGTGATTACCGGAGGCAGGAGATGGGAACCACTACGCCAGTCCAACTCGACCGCGAACGGATCCGGGAGCTGACCGACCGCGAGGAGGCCCGGCTCAACGAGCGGACGCAGGGTTCCAACGCGATGTACGAGCGCGCTCAGGGCAGCCTCTCCGGCGGGGTCGCCTCCTCGTACCAGGCTGCGCGAGCCTTGGCCGATCTACCTCGAGCAGCGGTCGCGGCCCGAAGGTCTGGGACGTCGACGGCAACGAGATGTGGCGACTTCCACAACGGGTTCGGCTCGATGGTCCAGGGTCACGCCCATCCCGCGATCGGCAAGGCGATCCAGGAGCGCTACGAGCAGGGCACCCACTTCGCTGCCCCGACCGAGGACGCGATCGTCGTCGCCGAGGAGCTCGCCCGCCGCTGGGGCCTGCCGAAGTGGCGCTACACCAACTCCGGCTCGGAGGCGACGATGGACGCGATCCGGATCGCCCGCGGCCACACCGGCCGTGACGACGATCGATGAAGATCTTCGGCTCCTACCACGGCCACCACGACACGGTGATGGTCTCGATCGGCGTCGACGTACGACTCGATCGGCGACGCGGCGACCACCTCGCTTCGCTGCCCTACGGCAGCGGCATCCCCCAGGCGGTCGTCGACCATGTCCATCGCCGTCCACTTCAACGACGCCGACGCGATGGAGCGGCGAGATCGCGCAACTCGACGGCGAGGGCCGCAAGCCGGCCTGCGTGATCATGGAGGCGGCGATGATGAACCTCGGCGTCGTCCTGCCCGAGCCCGGCTACCTCGAAGCCGTCCGCGAGATCACCGGCAGCGCCACGGCGTCGTCCTGATCTTCGACGAGGTCAAGACGGGGATCTGCATCGCCGCCGGGCGGCGCCACCGAGAAGTTCGGCGTCACGCCGGACATCGTCACCCTCGCCAAGGCACTCGGCGGCGGCCTGCCGATCGGCGCGATCGGAGGCAATGAACAGGTGATGGCCTGCGTCGAGGACGGCTCCGTCTACCAGGTCGGCACCTACAACGGCAACCCGCTCGGCATGGCGGCCGCTCGGGCGAACCTGCTCGAGGTGATGACGCCGGAGGCCTACGAGCACCTCGACACCCTCAACGACCGGATCCTCGCGGGCTGCCAGTCGGTGATCGACGAGTTCACCCTGCCCGGCTACCCGGTCGGGATCGGATCGAAGGGATGCGTCACCTTCTCGACCGAGAAGGTCGTCGACTACGCCACCTTCAAGGCCAACCAGGACAAGGACCTCTGCGACCTCGCTTGGCTCTACAACATGAACCGGGCGATCTTCATGACCCCCGGACGCGAAGAGGAGTGGACCCTGTCGGTGAGCCACACCGACGAAGCGGTCGACGCCTACGTGGCCTGCTTCCGCGAGATGGCGTCGGACCTGCTCGCCTGAGCGCCTGAAACCTCCGGCGGCGAATGGCCGCCGGATGCTTCGCTTCCGTTGCGGCCGGCGACCCCTTCACCGCTGTCGACCCGCCCACCCGGAGCCGACCCGGGCAAACGATCACGCCGCAGCAGGGCGGCATTGATCTCCGCGCCGATCAGGATCACGAACGACACCGCGAAGAACCAAGCAAGGACGATCGCGAGGAAGACGAAGGTCGTGCCGAAGCGCCAGACCGATGAGACGTTGGTCAGGTAGTAGGGGTAGACAAGGTCGAGAATCGCGATCACAACCGTCGAGAACGCTGCCCCGGGCAGCACTGCTCGCCATGGCAGGCGCCCGTGCGGACCGAGCGCGTAGATCGCCCACAGCGTCAGGAACAGCAGCGTGAGCCCAATCGCAAGCGATGTCGCGAGGGCGAGGCCGGGCGCGTTGGCGAGCCCAAACGGAAGGTCGCGACGGACCCCGGCGATCGCGGACTGCGCGGTCGGCACGGCGACCGTCGACGCGATGAACAGCATGAATAGCCAGAGCATCCCGAACGAAAAGCGCTTCTGGCGAAGCCAGCCCCGCGGCGGGAGCGAGTAGATCCGGCTGAACGAGGTGTCGATCGAACCCCAGAACGACATCCCTGTCCAGATGCTCAGCAGCAGGGCGAGCAGGCCGACCCCGGCGGCGCCGGTCTGCACCCGATCGAGGAGCGAATCGAGGGTCGAATCGGCCGGCCCGGGAAAGATCGACTTGACATCCCGGCGGATCGCCCGTTCGAACTCGCTCGATCCGACCAGGCGCTCAGCGACCCAGAGGGCGAGAACGCTGAACGGGACGAGCGAGATCGCGAGGTTGTAGGCAACCATTGCCGACAGGCCTGTGACGTCGTCGCGCCCAAGCCGGGAGAGCCCGCGCCCGAAGATCCCGCGAAGACGACTCATCGACCGGTCAGGAGCCCGATCGCCGGCGCATCACGGAGATGTCGCCGGCGAGGGCATCGGGAGCGGCGGCCGCCACGGCTCCAAGGTCGCCGGCAACCAGACCCGACACGACGTCCAGGGCACGCGGAGCCCAGAGCCGGACCCGATCGGTCTTGCCCGACATCGGGACCGCCGGCCGCTCGTCGAACCCCCCGTGATCGCGAGTCAGGCGCGAGTGGGTCGAGCCTGCGATCAGGATCTCGTCGCCGGTCTCGCGCGTCGCGCGTTCGACTCGCTGGGCGGTGTTGACGGTGTCACCGATGACCGTGAAGTCGAACTTGCCTCCGCCTCCCACCCGGCCCGCGACCGCCGGCCCGGAGTTGATGCCGATCGCCAGCTCGACCTGCCCCGCGAAGCGGGTGCGCACCTTGGCGACGATCTCCAGTGCCGCATCGATCGCGTGATCGGCGTGACCCTGGAGCGGCTCGGGGGCACCGAACAGGGCGAGCAGTCCGTCGCCGGTGAACTTGTTGGCTTGGCCGCCGTGGCTGGTGATCGCCGGGATCACAATCTCGAAGAACTCGTTGAGCCTCGCGACGACAGCCGCAGGGGCGGCTCCCTCGGCGAACGCCGTGAACCCGCGAATGTCGAGGAAGAGCACGGTCAGGTCGACCTCGCTTCCGGTCAGGCGTGCCTCGTCCTCATGAACTACCGCCGCGGCCACGGTTGGATCGACGTAAGTGCCGAGCGCCTCCTCAAGGCGCCCGCGCTGTTCCATGCCTGCCATCAGCAGGTTGAAGCCGCTCGCGAGCGCTCCGATCTCGTCACCGGTCATCACCGGCACCCTCGCGCTGAAGTCGCCTTCGCGGGCGGGCCCCGAGGCCTTGGTGATCTGGGCGATCGGCAGCAACAGGGAGCGTGAGAGCAGCAGCGACAGCCCGAGCGAGACGGTCGTCGATACGACCACCACGGCGAGGACGTCGGCGCTGATGTTCTCGAGACCGCTGGCCCCCCTCTGGCTCGAGAGCGCGGCGACGATCGTCGCGGTGATCACGTTGATGACGGGCACTCCGAGCAGCAGCTTGCGCCGGACGCTGATCGCATCTGCCCGTGGCTCGAGCCCGTCGGGGAGCATGTCGGCGAGGACCCTCACCGGGGGCCGGAAGGCAACCTCGAAGACGAAGAAGCGCAGCAGGTAGCCGTAGACCAGCACGACACCGCCCACCGCGGTCAGCAGGAGCGGCGACCACCAGGGAAGTGCAAGCTCCCAGCTGATCCAGAGCACGAGCGGGACCAGTGAGATCGCGACCGAGCGCAGGCTCGCCTTGCGGAAGTGACGGGAGGGCAAGCCGACAAGGATGCGCCACGCCCGAAGCACTGAATCGTCCGATGTGGCAGCGCCCGAGAGGACCTCCTCGACCGGCTCGAGGGCGCGCCTCAGGAACCAGGCCGAGATCGCGTTGTCGACCAGCATCAGGACCTCGGCGACGACGATCGTCCTCCACAGCTGCTCGCTCGTGAAATCGAGCTGGATGTCGGCGAGGAGCACGCCGATCAGGACCACGATGTGGCCACCCAGCAGCACGGCGAGGGCTGCACGGCGCGGGTACTCGGCCCGCGACGCGCGGAACAGCCGCCAAAGGACCTTGTCGATCACACCCCAAGGTTGGCAGGTAATCGGGGCCTTGGTGAACACGGGCCGGATGTGGCATTCCGTCCCGAACGGAGGATTCGATGTGGGATCATGTCGTTCATGACGAAGCTCCTCACAACTGCGGCTGTGGCTCTCTGCGCGGCACTCCCGATGTTCGCCTGCGGCTCCTCCGACTCGACCGGACCCCAGCTGAACGTGAGCGCGGCCAGCTCCCTGAAGAAGCCGCTCACCACTCTCTCCAGCCAGTACCGCCCCGCCGATCTGAGGCTGGAGTTCGCAGGCTCCGACAAGATCGCCGCCGCGATCGACGCGGGCCGGCTCCCCGACGTGGTCGTGCTCGCCGGCTCCAAGGTGCCGGCGCAACTCCTCAAGGGCCGAAAGATCTCACGTCCGGTGACGGTCGGCGCCAACCGACTGGTGATCGCCGTACCGACCGCCAGCCGCAAGGTCGGCTCGATCGAGGACCTCGCCAAACCCGGCCTGAAGGTCGCACTTGGAAGCCAGACCGTCCCGGTCGGCTCCTACGCGGACAAGGTCATTGCCCAGCTCCCGAGCGGGGTCAGGAGCGGAATCGCAGCGAACGTAAGGACCCGGGAGCCCGACGCTGCCGGGGTCGTGGGCAAGCTGACCGAAGGCGCGGTGGACGCTGCGATCGTCTATCGAACGGACGTCCTCGCATCGAACGGCAAGCTCAGGGCGATCGCGATACCGACTCGGCTCGATCCCACCGTCGTCTACCAGGCGGCGACAGTCGCAGGAACCGCTCACCCGGTCGAAGCCGAGGCGCTGGTCGCGAGCCTGCGCGGGGGTTCAGGGCACAGAATCCTGATGGCGGACGGATTCCTGCCTCCGCCCGCGGGCATGTGAACGCCAAAAGGGCAGCTACGGCAGTCCTGATCTGGGGCGCCCTTGCGACAACACTGACCTTCCTGACCGTCCCGGTTGCAGCGATCCTCACGGCCGCACCGCCGGCGAGGCTGTTTGACGCCCTTCGATCGCCGGTCGCGATCGACGCCCTGTTGCTGAGCCTTGAGTGCTCGCTCGCCGCCTTGGCCGTGATCCTGATCGTCGGGACGCCGGCAGCTTGGGCTCTTGCGACCCGCAGGTTCCCGGGCCGCGCATTGGCCGTGACCCTGGTCGAGCTGCCGCTGGTGCTGCCGCCCGCCGTCGCGGGCTTGGGCCTGCTGGCGGCGTTCGGTCCGATCGGGCTGTTCGGCGGCGCGCTCGAGTCGGTCGGCATCCGGCTGGTGTTCGAGACCGCGGGCGTGATCGTCGCCTTGGTCTTCGTCGCTTCTCCCTTCCACATTCGCCAGGCACAGGCAGCCTTCGAATCACTCGACCCCTCCCTGCTCGAAGCAGCGACGACACTCGGCGCAGGGGAGGCCCGGACTCTCGCCCGAGTCGCCGTGCCGACCGTCTACCCGGCCCTCGCGTCGGGGGCGGCACTGGCCTGGGGAAGGGCGCTCGGGGAATTCGGAGCGACCCTGATGTTCGCCGGGTCGCTGAGGTCGGTTACCCAGACTGCTCCGCTGGCGATCTACGACACCTTCTCGACCGACCTGATCGGCGCCCAGGCGATCGCAGCCGTGATGGTCGCGGCGTCGGCCGCCATCCTGCTGACGGCGAAGCTGCTCGGACGGATCGGGGCCCGCGACGGTGCTTGAGGTCTCCCTCACCGACAGGGTCGGGGATCTCGCGATCGCTGCTTCGTTTGTCGCAGGGCCAGGCGAGACAGTCGCTGTCACCGGCCCCTCGGGATGCGGCAAGACCACGCTCCTTCGTGCGATCGCCGGCCTGAGGAGGCCGCTGTCGGGCACCGTCCGGTGCGGCGAGGTCACGTGGTTCGACTCCGACTCCGGGACGTGGATCCCCACGGAGGAGAGGCGAGCCGGGATGGTCTTTCAGGACTACGCCCTGTTCCCTCGGATGGACGCTGCCTCGAACGTCGCTTTCGCGCTGGCCGACCTGCCCAGGAGCGAGCGCCGAATCGCGGTTTCCGAGGCACTCGAGCGGGTCGGGCTGAGCGCCCGAAGTGACCACAGGCCGGCCGCCCTCTCCGGCGGCGAGCGCCAACGCCTCGCACTCGCGCGAGCGATAGCGCTGAGGCCCTCCGTGCTGCTGCTCGACGAGCCGCTCGCCTCGCTGGACAGGGCCACGGCGAACTCAGCGCTTGACTTGATCGAGGCGACGGTCGAGTCGCTCCGGCTCCCGTGTCTGCTCGTTACCCACGAAGGGGAGGCGATCGAGAGGGCATCGAGGGTCGTGGCGATCGAGAACGGGATTGCCACCCCGGTCGGGAATCGGGGCGACCAAGGCTGAGCGGGAGGGCCGTGGGCTGGATCGGGCGTATCCTCCAGATCAAGTCCGGGTGGCGGAACTGGCAGACGCGGCCGACTTAAAATCGGCTGTCCCGAAAGGGGCTTGTGGGTTCGATTCCCACCCCGGGCACATCTCAGCCAAGCGCCGGCGGCCAATCTCGAGCCGGGCCGGAGGCAGCGGTTCGCTCCTCTCTGGCGGTTGGGCGGCCGAGCGGGATGCCGCGATGCGGACGGTGTGTCAGATCCCTTGGCGGGCAGCGGTTTCGGGACCCCAAAAGGGATTTGTGGCAATTGCCACAAGAAGCTTTACGATGGTTTTGCCGGGGGTTGGCCAATTGCTCCATGTGCCCCCGCGAAACTTCCGTTCACTTGATGTGTTGAGAACCAACGAACAGGGGTCCCTGATGGAGGCAGCAACTTTCAACAACCGCACAGCAGCAACCCGCCGGGTTGGCGGCTCACCGCTGCTGAAGCTCCAAGCCGATGAGCGCCTCGTAGCGATGACCCGTCGCGGCGACCAAGGCGCGTTCGAGGCCCTCGTGAGTCGTTACCAGTCGCGTCTGCTCGGCTTCTGCCGCAACATGCTCGGCAGCCGGGAGGACGCCGAGGACGTCCTGCAGGAGGTCTTCGCCGCCGCCTACACGGCGATGCTCGCCGACAACCGGCCGATCATGGTCAAGCCGTGGCTCTACCGGATCGCCCGCAACCGCTCGCTCAACCACATGCGGCGCGCCAGGCCGGTCGGAGTCGACTCGATGGACATCCACGTCTCCGAGTTCGGCATGTCGACAGCTGACGCGCTTTCACCGAAACGACGAATTCCTCGGGATCATGCAGGACATAGCCGTGCTGCCTGAGACCCAGCGGACGGCACTGATGCTGCGCGAGATGGACGGCCTGTCCTACGACCAGATCGCCGACGTGATGGAAACGACGGTTCCCTCGGTCAAGTCGCTCCTCGTCCGTGCCCGCGTCGCCCTCGCCGAGATGTCCGAAGCGCGCGACCTGACCTGCGAGGACGTGAGGATCGAGCTCGGCGAGGTCGCCGAGGGCCTCACCCGTCGCCTGACCCCGCCGGTCAAGCGCCACCTCAAGAGCTGCGACCGCTGCAAGGAGTTCAAGTCCCGTCTCACGGCAAGCGACGTCGCCGTGGCTGCGATGGCCCCGGTGGGCCTGCTGGTCGCCCTCAAGAACCTCGTCGTCGGCCAGCTTGGGCTCGGCTCCGGCTCGGCCACCGCGGGCAGCGCGGTCGGCGCAACGGCCGGCAGCTCAGCCGCGGGTGCCGCCGGCGGCCTCGGTGGAGCGATCTCCGCCGGAGCCGGCGCGGTTGCCTCGAAGGCGGCCGCCGGACTGGCGGCAGCCGCGCTCGTGACAACCGGGGTCGTGCAGGTCGACAAGACCGTCACCCAAGCCACTCCTGCAACGGCGGCGATCGAGGCCGACGCCCCGGCTCGAGCCGTCGACCACCATCGAGTCGCAACGGCCAAGGTTGCTGCGGCCACGCCGACCGCCGTCGCCGCGTCGGCCTCCGTCACCCCGGCGGCAGTGGCCGAGCCCGCCACCGTTGCGCTCGACTCCGCACCGGCCCCGGCTGAAGCGGCCCCGGCCCCCGAGGCCACGGCTCCCGCGCCGACCGATGCCAACACCGGCTCGACCGTAGTGATCGACGAGTCGATCGACCTGCCGCCGACCGACACCAACTCGGCGGGCGACAACGCTGGAAGCGGTCAGGCCGCATCGACATCTGACAACCCCGCAGTCACGGGCGGCGACTCGGAGGGCACCTCCGTCGCTGAGGCTTCGACCTCCGCTTCGCCGGCTGCGCAGTAGCGCCAGCCCGAACGGGAACCCGGGGCCGCCGACCACAGGCGCCTCGAGCGAACGGCGGAGTCGAACGAGCGACTAAGTCACGAACGACTCGAACGCCACCATCGTGTGGGTCCGCGCGACTCCGGGCAGGCTGCCGATCTCCTGGCTGACCACACTCGCGAGCTTCTCGGTCTTGGGAACCCGGACGATCGCCACGAAATCCCACTCACCACTGACCGAGAAGACCTCACTCACCCCGTCGATCGAGCTCAGGGCGGGCCCGAGCTCGAGCATCGCATTGCGCTCTGCATCGACGAGGACGATTGCGTGAGTCATGGGGTGAGAGTACCCCCTGGGGCGAGGATCGCAACCTCGCCGTGCCCAGCGCCCTCGACTTCGGCCTTGAACGCTTCGGCGTCGGACTCGATCAAGGGGAAGGTGTCGTAGTGGCAAGGGACCACAGTGCGGGCCCCGACCAGACGGCAGGCTTCGACCGCATCGTGACGATCCATCGTGTAGTGGCCGCCGATCGGGACGAAGGCCACATCGATCGCGGCTGGGCGCCCGGCGACCAGGGTCAGATCGCCGAAGAGCGCGGTATCGCCGAGGTGATAGACGGTCTTGCCACCGAGGCTGATCACCAGCCCGGCCGGAGTGTTGACCGTCCCCTTCGGCGTGGTGGAGGTGTGCCATGCGGGGACGAGCTTGACCCAGCCCCAGTCGAAGGTGACAGTCCCGCCGAGGTTCGGGTCGAAGGTCTCGACGCCCTCGCCTGCGATCTCGCCCGCCAACTCGACGATCGCGACGACCGGGGCGCCGGTCCGCTTTGCGATCGAGACCGTGTCACCGAGGTGATCGGCGTGGCCGTGGGTGAGGAGAATCGCATCGGCCGAGAGGTCGTCGGCCTTGACCGCCGCCTTCGGATTGCCGGTCAGGAACGGATCGACGAGGACCGTCGTCCCACCGTGGGTCAGTTCGAAAGCCGAATGGCCGAGGTAGCGAATCTGCATCAGGTCTCCTCCCGGGTCTCTTCGTTGCCTGTCGGCTCGCCCTCGAGGATGCGGAAGAGCTCAAGCCCTACAGCAACCCCGATGAACATCCCGACACGGGTCTCTTCGGCAACAAGGGTACGGATCGCCCGCTCCCGCGCAAGGGTGTCGACCTCGGCAAGGGCTGAGCGAATGGCCTCGGTGTGAGCGGAGTCGAACCATCCGCCCTCCTCCAGTGCCTGGGCAAGAACCCTCTGGAGCTGGGGGGCGACCTCACCGACCGTCCTCTGGGACCGGTCAAGGCGGCCGGGCTCGGAGAGCTGCTGGAGGGCCGCTTCGATCGCCTCGCTCGAGTGTGGTTCCGAGGCGCTCACGAACCGGATCCTACCCTGAGCGCTCGCGACGCTCGCGAACCACGAGTACGCAGCCGGTGAGGATCCCCACGACAACTCCGGCCCCGATCGCGTACCACGAGGCCCCAGCCCCGAAAGCAGGAAGCACCGAGAGGACGATCAGCACCACGAGCGGACCCACGAGGTCCTCCTCCTCGCCGTCGCGATTGGCCTCGACGACGGAGAAGCAGCGGGCGACCGTCACGGCGACAGCAGCCGAGAGCGCTCCGCCGGCGGGGCTCGCGCCGTCGATCGAGGCGAGCCACGCCCCGGCGCCGCCTGCGACGACCCAGACGGCAAGCGTGGCGACCCTGCCGAGGCTCCGCTCGAGCCGCGCCCCGAAGATCGCGAACGAGGCGAGGGCGATGAAGCCGTAGGCAAGGCCGAGGTGGACGAACGGCGTCGTAAGCAGCTTCCAGCGCTCGTCGGTCAGCGAACCGAAGACCTCCACCCTCCTCGGGCTGATGAAGCCGGCCCTGACCAGGCAGCTCAGGACAATCGACGCGACGACCAAGCTCGGAACGACCACCAGCCTGCGCTCGCCGGGCGCGCCGCCACTGCTCTCGCGCAGCTTCGGGCGGCGTCGCTCAGCCCGCTTCCGGACGCGGTCGGCCTTGCGTGCAGGGTCGTCGCGGGAGCCGATTTTCGGCGCCCGCTTGCGCACCCGGTTGCCGCAATAGGGGCACTCGGTCACGTAGGGACTCACCTGCGATCCGCAGGTCGGGCACACAACGCGCAGATCGGGGCCTTCGTCGTCCACGGCGAGAGAATAGACTCAGGCCGTCACCCGACCCACAGGAAGGTTCCATGTCACTTGGATACTCCGAAGGCCGACTGTTCATTCTCGCCTTCGACCACCGCGGCAGTTTTCAGACCAAGATGTTCGGCATCGAGGGTTCACCGAACCCCGAGCAGACCGAGACGATCAGCGACGCCAAGCGCCTCGTCTACGAAGGCATGGTGCTCGCAGTCGAGCGGGGCGCCCAGGCCGGGGCGACCGGGGTGCTCGTTGATGAGCAGTTCGGCAGCAACGTCCCCGAGAGCGCAAAGGCCGCCGGCCTGAAGCTGGCGATGCCGGTCGAGAAGAGCGGACAGAACGAATTCGATTTCGAGTACGGGGATGACTTCGGCGCTCACATCGAGAAGTTCGACCCGGACTTCTCGAAGGTGCTGGTTCGCTACAACCCCGAGGGCGACGCGAAGATGAACGAGGATCAGCTCGGGCGACTGAAGCTGCTGTCCGACTGGCTGCACGGGAAGGACAGGAAGTTCCTGTTCGAACTGCTCGTGCCGGCCGAACCCCACCAGCTCGAATCGGTCGGTGGCGACACCGACCGTTACGACGCCGAACTGCGCCCCGAGCTGATGAGGGGAGCGATCGAGGCGATCCAGAACGCCGGTATCGAAGCCGACATCTGGAAGATCGAGGGAGTCGACCGCCGCGAAGATGCCGAAATGCTCGCCAAGCAGACCCGCAGCGGCGGACGTGACGGCGTCGTCTGCGTGCTGCTCGGGCGTGGCGCGAGCGACGCCAAGGTCGACCACTGGCTCCGCGAGGCAGCCCCGGTCGACGGGTTCATCGGGTTCGCGATCGGCCGATCGATCTGGTGGGACGCGCTGAAGGCCTTCCTCGACGGCAGCCTGCCGCGCGAGGATGCCGCTTCCCGGATCGCCGACAACTACCTTCGCTTCATCGGCGTCTACGAGGACGCTGCCTGACCGAAGGCGATCTGCGACCCAACGGTCGCGGTCTGCAACGGAACTGACAGGGGTGGGCGCCGAAAGGCGCTCGCCCCTCTTCGTTGGGACCAGCCACGGCTAGCCTTCGGCCCACGATGGTTCACCGCCCGAAGATCGCCGCGCAGCTCCTGGTCCTGCTTGGACTGACGGCGACCCTGACCGGGTGTGGAGGGGACCAAGGGGGTTCGATCGACAGCGATCAACTCGTCAGGGTCCAGCGCGTGGTCGACGGCGACACGATCGTCGTCCAAACCCCCGACGGGAGCGACAGGGTCCGCTACATCGGAGTCGACACTCCCGAGACGGTCAAGCCGGACACTCCGGTCCAGTGCTGGGGCAAGAAGGCCTCCGCCCTCAACCGTTCGATGATCGAGGGCCGCATGGTCCGGCTCAGCTACGACAGGGAGCGCAGGGACCGTTACGGGCGCCTGCTGGCCTACGTGAGTCGCGATGACGGCCTCGACGTCAACGCAGCCCTGGTCTCGGCCGGAGCGGCCCGAACCTTGGAGATATCGCCCAACACGAGCCGGGCGTCAGCCTTCAGATCGCTCGAGCGGAAAGCACGCAGCGAGCGGCGTGGAATGTGGGGAGAGTGCCCTGCCTCACAGGGGAGGGGTGGCTCCTTGGTACTCTTTTCAGGCTGATGTCGGTTCAAGCAACGCGCCAGCGGCCCCGGATTCGGCGGTCGCTCCATGATTTCGAAGAGGCTTTCCGTGCCGAAGCGGCCCGGGAGCGCGAACGTCTGGCCGCTCTGCGCAAGGATGCCAAGCGCAGGACGCGCCGGCGCCGACGTGAGCAGACCATCAGAAAGGGCAGGATGCGGTTCGTCCTGCTCGTCGCCTCGATGATCGCGACCGCCGTGCTCGTCACCGTCGTGATGCTCGAGACTCTCGCCTGGCTGCTCGGCTGAGCCTGTCTCCAGCTCCTGAAGGCCATCCGCCCCGCCGCTCGGCTGCCCGGTCGCTTCGGATAGAGTCCCGCGGACCATGACCAGAAAGTCCCTAAAACCACAGCTCAATCAGATTCGAGCCTGGGTCCAGCAGGGCCGGACGGACGCGTGGATCGCACACCAGCTGGAGGTAACCGTCCAGCAGATCGACAGCTTCAAGCGCGAACAGGGCCTGAGCCCGGAGGCGGCACCCGGCACAGCGCCGGGGGCGGTTGACCTCCGCGACGAAGACGACGCCCTGGTCGCAGCACAGCTCGAGGCCGAAGAGGCCAAGGCAGCAGAGGAGGCCAAGGCGGCCGCCGAAGCTGAGGCGGAGGCCCGCAAGGCCGCCGCCGCCGAGGCCCTGGCTTCAGGCAAGAGCGGGCGCCCCTTCGAGGGCACCTTCGATCACGGTGACGAGGGTTACGGCCTCTGGCTCGACCCCTCGGTAGCCGACGATCCCGTATACGCAGAGCACTGGGCCGGGCATCGCCCCGTAGAGGTCACGATCGAGGAGAACCAGATCGTGATCCGACGCGGCGGCGACGACGACTGAGCACCCAAACAGCGGATTCCGTCGGGGGAGCATCTGGCCCCCGGCGGCAATCCACCAGCCGCCACCTACAGCCCCGATCGCCGGGCTCGATCAGTGCAGGTCGTCGAGCGGCTGGACGATCCGCCCACCTGCGTAGTCGGACGCCTCGCGCAGATAGCGCCCGAAGGCAGCGTCGGCGACTGTTGCACCCTCCCACGCTGCCGGTGACCCCGGAGCGGTCTGCAGCGCCAGCTCGAAGCACCAGTCGGTGCCCTCGGCGTACAGCTCCGCGAGTTCAGAGGCCGTGAACGGGCCGCCGAGTCGACGCCTCAACTCCTCGACGATCCGGTCGGTAACGACCTCGAGCGCCATCCGGTCGCTTTCGGCCGCAGCCAATCGACGCTGACCTTCCACCCATTGGAATCGAGCAGACTCGAGGTGATCCACGGGCCGAGAGTAGCGCCGCGGGCCGCCAATCCCTCAGCGAGGGCGACTCGGAGACTCAGCGACCGTCGCCCGGCAGGCCGGTGACCACGACCGGAACCTCGCCCGGGAGGACCATGCCCAGCCGGCGAGCTTGGATCGCCACTCCCGAGGACCCCTGCAATGCCTTGCGCTGAGCCTCGAGGGCAGCGTTCTGGCTCTTGAGCCGGCTCAGCTCCCCTGCGGCGTCCGAGCGCTCAGAGGCCGCCGACACGAGACCGAGGAGCGAAGCAGCGTAAAGGGCCGCCATCAGGGCGACTGCGGCCGCCAGGACCCAGCGGACGAGCCTGTCCCAGCGCACGGTGCCCGAGGCGGAAGCTCGCGTGCTCCGCTTGGGAGCGGCTGGTGTTCGGGCCGTGGTTGACATCCTCCGGATCAGCCCTTCGCTGTCCGGAGCCAAGATCCTTCCGGGTCAGCTCAGATGCGAAAGACCGACCGGCCGGGGAAGACGGCCCGATCTCCGAGCGCCTCCTCGATCCGAGCAGCTGGTTGTACTTCGCAACCCGATCGGATCGCGACGGCGCGCCGGTCTTGATCTGCCCGCAGCCCGTTGCAACCGCCAGATCGGCGATCGTCGTGTCCTCGGTCTCACCGGAACGATGCGACATCACAGCGGCGTATCCGGCTTCGCTCGCGACCTGCACCGCCTCGAGCGTCTCGGTGAGGGTGCCGATCTGGTTGACCTTCACGAGGATCGCGTTGCCCGCGCCCTCGTCGATGCCCCTGCGAGGCCTCGACGCATTGGTGACGAACAGGTCGTCGCCGACGAGCTGGACCTTCTCACCGATCCGGGCGGTGAGGGCCTTCCAGCCGTCCCAGTCCTCCTCGTCCATCCCGTCCTCGATCGAGACGATCGGGTACCTCGCGCAGAGGTCGGCCCAGTAGGTCGCCATCTCCTCGCTGGAGAGGCTGCGGCCCTCGTGCTCGAGCTCGTAGGCACTGCCGCTGTAGACCTCGCTCGTCGCCGGGTCGAGAGCGATCGCGACGTCCTCGCCCGGCTCGTAGCCGGCAGCTGCGATGCCCGCCATCAGCAGTTCCAGGGCTGCCTCGTTGGATGGAAGGTCCGGGGCGAACCCGCCCTCGTCGCCGACGGCCGTCGCAGAGACCACGGTCATGGAGGGTCGCCTTGAGCGCATGGAACGACCTCGGCCCCCATCGAAGGCCCTCGCGAGAAGCTCGACGCACCGAACGGAACGACCATGAACTCCTGGAAGTCGACTGAGTTGTCGGCGTGAGCGCCACCGTTGATGACGTTCATCATCGGGACCGGCAGCTTGCAGGCGTCGGCCCCACCGAGCTAGCGCCACAGCGGGCTCGCGCTGGTCGGCAGCATCGGCGTGAGCGAGAGCGAGCGAGACACCGAGGATCGCGTTGGCGCCGAGCCGTCGACTTGTTGGGTGTGCCGTCGAGCTCGATCAGCGCTGCGGTCGACCCCGGCCTGGTTGCCGAGTCCATGCCGGCGATCGCGGCGGCGATCTCGCCATTGACGTTGCCGACGGCCGTCGTCACGGCCTTGCCCATCCACTCGTCGCCGCCGTCGCGCAGCTCTGTCGCCTCGAACTCACCCGTCGAAGCGCCCGACGGGACCGCCGCGCGACCCCAAGCGCCCGAATCGAGTGCGACCTCGACCTCAACGGTCGGGTTGCCTCGCGAATCAACAATCTGACGTCCGTGAACTGCTGCGATCTTGCTCATCGACCCCTCCGGTCGGCGTTTTCACTTGCCTGTTGTTCGAGACGGGCCTGAGCGTAGTAGCCAAGACGCACGTCGGGGTCGAGATCCTTCCATGCGAGGCCGTCGGCTGCTGCGCGACCCTCCGCGGCCTCGACCCTACCCCTGAATCGGGCAGCCGTTTCGCGCACCGAGAGTTCCGGATCGACCTTCGCCTTGCGGGCAAGGTTGACGGCAGCGAACAGGACGTCGCCGAGCTCCGACTCGATCGCACCGTGGTCGCCGGCGGCGAGCGCCTCGGCCAACTCGTCGACCTCGCCCCTGAGCGTCTCGAGGGCATCCCCGGTCGACCCGTGATCGAACCCGCTCGAGGCGGCCCGGCGCTGGATCTTGCGAGCGTAGAGGGTCCCCGGCAGATTCTCGGGTACCTCACCGAAGATTCCCTGTTCGCGACCGGCCTCGCCCTCTTTGATGACGTCCCAGTTGGCCTTCACCTGTTCAGCATCCTCGACCTCCACGTCGCCAAAGACGTGGGGGTGGCGCCGGATCAGCTTCTCGCGGCAGTGGTCTGCGACTGCCGCCATGTCGCCGGCTCCCCGCTCCTCGAGGAGAAGGGAGAGGAAGTGGACCTGGAAGAGGACGTCACCGAGCTCGTCCAGCAGTTTGGCGTCGTCGCCGGAGCGAGCCGCGTCAGCAAGCTCGTAGGCCTCTTCGAGCGTGTAGGGGACTATCGAACGCTCGTCCTGCTTTGCGTCCCACGGGCATTCGACCCGCAGCCTGCGGGTCAGCTCATCGAGGCGCTTGAGCGCCTCGGCGTTGTCCGAAGCGCCCAACGGCGTCCTTGATCAGCCGCCCTGGGGCGGAGTCTGCTGAGTCGTCTGCGCACCCTGAGGGGGAGCGCCCTGCGTCGGGACGCCCTGCTGCTGCCCGGCCGGCTGCTTGGGAGCGTTGTTGCAGAGTTCCATGACGTAGTACTTGGCGCACTCCGTGCGCTTCTTCCACTTCTCCTGGAACTCCTTGACGAAGTCCTGAAGCGCCTGCTGCTGCTTCTCGCTCTTGAGCTGGCTGAGGATCTGGGGGCGGACCTTCTCGATCGGGGGCGTGGTGCCCGGCTTGACGTCGCCGACGCGGATCACGTAGTAGCCGAAGGAGCCCTTGATCGGCCCGACGATCACACCCTTCTGAGCGCCGAAGGCAGCCTTGTCGAGTGAAGGGTCCTGCTGGCCCTTGACGGAGTTCTTGATCAGACCTCCGTTGTTCTTGGTGTTGGTGTCGGTCGAGTACTGCTTGGCGACGTCCTTGAACGAGGCCCCACCTTCGAGCGCCTTCTTGGCAGCTTCGGCCTTGGCCATGTCGGCGGCGAGGATCATGTTGTAGGTGCGCTGCTCGGGAGTGCCGAACTTGTCCTGGTTCTTCTTGAAGTACGCGTCGACCTCTTCGCTGCTGGGCGATCCTGCGGACTTCACGATCTGGTCGCGAATCGCCTGGCTCTGAAGGTCGACCTTGATGCGGGCTTTGATGTCCGCCTCGGTCTCGCCAGAGCTCTTGAGGAAGTCCTGGTAGCCCTTCTCTGTCGGGAATGCCTGCTTCTTGGTCTCCGCGAGCTTCTTGTTGACCTGCTCGTCGGTGATCTTGATCCCCATCGCTGAGGCTTGGCCGTCGATCCACTGCGAGGTGATCAGGAGCTGCATGACCGGCTGCTTGGTTTGGTCGAATGCGGCTTGGCACTCGGACTTGGCTGCCGCCGGAGTCACCGGCTTCTTCGACTTGGCGCCTGCTGCCGTCTTCTGCGCGACGCACTCCTTGAAGTCTGGCGGGGTGTAGACCGGTATGACCGCGTTCGGGGCTGCGCCACCTTGGGTCCTGGCTGAAACCTCAGCCCAGTGGTTGAACGACGACGTGAGGATCGGAGAGTCGGCGACGGTGGCTACGGAATCGGAGGGGACTCCACCGCAGGCGGACATGAGGGCTCCCGTTCCGAGAGCCGCTGTGATTGCTAGGACGGTTTTGTATTGGCGCATGGTTGGCGATGGTACCGGAATGGACCAGCGGTTCACGCGGCCGACATGGAGGTGACGGCGGCCAGGGCGTCGGCCAGTTCGACGAGCGCATCGAATCGCTGCTCGGGCTCGTCCCCCACGCGGACCGAGGCGCTGCGCTTGCCCGACTCGTAGAGAACGCCCGGGATCCGGCGGCGCAGGTCCTTGGCTGCCGAGCTGTCGAGGTCGAGCGGGGCGGCGGCGAGCCTGCCTTGGCGGAACGCCACCTCGACCGCTCCCGCTTGGGCGTAGCGCAGTCGGGCGCGCTGGAGCCCGAAGAGGCGGATGAGCGGTTCGGGAACCGGTCCGAAGCGGTCCTCGAGTTCCGCTGACAGCTGCTCCAGCTCGGCGACGTCCGCAGCCGACGCAACCCGGCGGTGGATCTCGATCTTGGCCTGCTCGTAAGGAACGTAGTCGGCCGGGACGAACGCGTCGATCGGGACGTCGATCCGGACCGGATCGAGATCGCGCTCCTCCGTGCCCTCCAGCTCGGCGACCGCCTCGTCGAGCATCTTCATGTAGAGCTCGAATCCGAGCGCCGCCACATGGCCTGACTGCTCGTCGCCGAGCAGGTTGCCGGCGCCGCGGATCTCGAGATCGCGCATCGCGATCCGGAAGCCGGAGCCGAGCTCGGTGTGGTCCGAGAGGGCGGCGAGCCGCTGGGCCGCGTCGCGGGTCAGAGCGGCTCGCCGACGGGTAGAAGAGGTAGGCGTAGGCCCGCTCGCGCCCGCGCCCGACCCGGCCGCGGATCTGGTAGAGCTGGGTGAGGCCGAGCAGGTCGGCGCGCTCGACGATCAGGGTGTTCGCCTGGGGGATGTCGATACCCGACTCGATGATGCTCGTGCACACCAGCACGTCGGCGTCACCGCGCAGGAAGCGCATCATCCGCTCCTCCAGCTCGGCCTCGTCGAGCTGGCCGTGGGCGACCTCGAAGCGCAGCCGCCGGGCACAGCGCGCCCAGGCGCTCGGCGGTCTCGTCGATCGTCTCGACCCGGTTGTGCAGGAAGAAGGCCTGGCCGTCCGCGCCCATGCTCGCGTTCGAGGGCCGTGCGGACCAGCTCCTCGTCGTACTCGCCGACGTAGGTCTTGACCGGGCGGCGGCCCTCGGGCGGCGTCTCGATCACGCTGATGTCGCGCACTCCGGCCAGCGACATCTGCAGCGTCCGGGGATCGGCGTGGCGCTCATCGCGATCACGTCCGACTGCAGCTTGAGCTGGCGCAGCAGCTCCTTCTGCTTGACGCCGAAGCGCTGCTCCTCGTCGACGATCAGAGGCCGAGGTCCTTGGGCGCAGGTCGCGACCGAGAGAGCCGGTGCGTGCCGATGAGGATGTCGACCTTGCCCTCGTTGAACGCAGCGACCACCGCCGCCTGCTCGGCCGGCGGGCGAAAGCGGCGAGCCTGATCGACGGTCAGCGGGGTAGTCGCGCAAGGCGCTCGGCGAAGGTCCCGTAGTGCTGCTGGGCGAGGATCGTCGTCGGCACGAGCATCAGCACCTGCTTGCCGTCGATCGGCGCACTTGAAGGCGGCCCGCAGCGCCACCTCGGTCTTGCCGTAGCCGACATCGCCGCAGATCAGCCGGTCCATCGGGCGGGCGGACTCCATGTCGTCCTTGACGACCTCGATCGCGTCGAGCTGATCGGCCGTCTCGCGATGCGGGAACGCCCGCTCGAAAGCGATCTGCCCCTCGCCGTCCGGCGGGAAGGCGTACCCGGTCCGTCGCCTGCGCTCGGCATAGAGGGTGAGCAGTTCGCCGGCGAGGCGGTCGGCCGCGGCCTTGGCCGTGTTCTTGATCCGCTCCCAGGCACTGCCTCCGAGCTTCGAAAGGGTCGGGGCCTCGCCGCCGACTCCGACGTGCCTCGAGATCTTTGCCAGCTGGTCGACGGGAAGGAAGACCCGATCGCCGCCGGCGTACTCGAGCTCGAGGTAGTCGCGCGTAACCCCGGCGACCGTCTTCGTGTCGAACCCGGTGAAGCGGGCGATCCCGTGGTCCTCGTGGACGACTGTGTCGCCGACCCGCAGGTCGGTGAAGGACTGGAGGGCGGCACGGCCGTGGCGGGGGGACTGCTTGCGCTGCCTGCGGCGCACCAGCCGGTCAGCCGGGATCACGGCGAGCTCGAGCTCGGGCGAGACGAACCCTTCGCGCAGAGCGGCAGCCGCGAACCAGACGCCCGGCTGCGAAGGGGAGGAGCCGGAGAGGCGCTCGGCCCGGATCCGCACGAGATTCCAGGCTGCACGGTCGGCATCGCCCTCTCTCGGGAAAGCGACCACGACCCGGTAGCCGTCGCGGACGAGCCGCTCGAGCTCCGGTTCGGCCTCCTTGAGGGTGCGGGCGGCCATCGCAGGATCGCCGCCTCGCAGCGCAAGGTCCTGACCGGAGTCGAGGGCCGAGAGCGACGCGATCGCAGCTCCCGACAGGGATTCGATCAGGTCCGTCGGCCGTTCGTGCAGGAGCGCCGCCTCGTCCTCGCCGAGAACCGCCTCGACGTCGAGCCACCAGTCGGTCAGCGCCCCCTCGATCTCCTCGGCGGCGGCCACTACCACCCGGACCGCACCGGCAAGCTCGAGCGGCGCGCGGAACCGGTCGAGCGGCAGCAGCTCCTCCAGTGCCGGCCGCTCGTCGGGGTCCTCGAGGGCGGCCATCTCGGCGAGCTCGCGATGTTCCGATGCGAGCTCCGCTGCGGGAGCGAACTCGACCGTCCGGGCCTCGCCGAGCGACCGCTGGGTGAAGGTCGAGAACCACCTGAGCGATTCGACCTCATCGTCGAACATGTCGATCCGAACGGCATGGTCGGCGGTGGCAGGGAAGATGTCGACAATCCCCCCGCGAACAGCGAACTGCGCCCTCTCGGCCACCTGTTCGACCCGCTCGTAGCCGCACTCGACGAGCTTCGAGAAGAGTTCGTCGAGGTCGACGACGTCACCGACCGCGAGCGTCGATCCGTGAGGCCTGAGATCGGCCTCGGGAACGCGCTCGGCGAGGGCAACGGCGCTCGCCACCACGACCGGTTGCTCCTCGCTCCGGGCAGCGCCGGAGAGAGCGTCCAGCGCCGCGAGCCGCAGGCCCACGAGGTGAGCGGGCGGGGACAGGTGCGAGCCGCCGGCGACCCCTCTGGTCGGGTAGAGCAACACCCGACGCGGCGCCAACCACTCGCTCAGGTCGTCGCAGAGCGCCCTGGCGGCAGCGTCGTCGCCTGCCACCACCAGCATCGGCCTGCCCGGGCCCTCCTCGGCGAGGGCCGCGATCGCGAACGGGCGAACCCCGCTCGAAACGAAGGCGGAGCCGCCTGAGTCGGCCAGAGCAGCAATCGCCTGATGGCTGCCGCCGAAACCGAGCAGCCCCCGGAGACCGGATCGCTCGTCGGTCACGACGGGCTGCCGTCGCCGCCCGGCGACAGAACGAGCGATTCGGCCATGTCCGCTGCCGCCGCGATCAGGTTGCCCACCTCTGCATCGGCCTCGCTGAAGCGGCCAAGGACGTAGCCGCTGACCCGCTCAGGGTCGGTCGAGTCGGGGCGCCCGATCCCGATCCTGACCCGGCGGTAGTCGGGGCTGCCGAGCTCAGCGGTCAGCGACTTGAGGCCGTTGTGCCCCGCGCTCCCCCCTCCCATCCGGGTCCTGATCTCGCCGAAGGGGATGTCGATTTCGTCATGCAGGACGATCACCCTGTCGAGCGACACTCCGTATGAACCCCTTGCCGGGCCGACGGACTTCCCGGACTCGTTCATGAACGTCTGCGGAAGCAGGACGGCGACTCTCGGTCCACCCGGCCCGGTTCGCCCCTCGGTGACGAGGCCGGCGAACTTCTTCTTCGCCTTGGGCAGGTCCCATCGCTCTGCGAGGAGTGCGGCCGCCTCGAACCCGGCGTTGTGCCGGGTCTTCCTGTAGCGGTCGCCCGGGTTGCCAAGGCCGACTATCAGCCAGTCAGCCGGTGCGGAGGCACCATGGCCGCGCGAGCCGCGCAGCCGCAAGGCCTACTCTTCGCCGCCGTCGCCGCCGCCCTCGGCGGGAGCGTCGGCCTTGTCCTCGCCGCCGGCTGCCTCGCCGGCTGCCTCGCCGACGACCTCGGTCTCGCCCTCTTCGTCCTCGCGCTCGAGCTGCATCGCCATGCGGGAAGCGGAAAGGGTTGCGATGACCGTGCTGGCATCGTCGAGGATCTCGGCGCCATCGGGGACGACGATCTCGGAGATGTGGAGGTTGTCGCCGATCTCCATTGCGGAGACGTCAGCGGTCATGTACTCCGGAATCTCCATCGGCAGCGCCTCGACCGTGACCTCTCGGACCGTCTGCTCAAGCAGGCCGCCGAGCCTTACTCCCGGTGCCATCTCGGTTCCGACGAGCTCGACGACCACCTGAGCCTCGACCTTGACGTCGAGGCGGACGCGAATCAGGTCGATGTGCGTGTACCGACCCGTCACGGGGTGGCGCTGATGCTCGCGGACGAGCACAGGCTGCGAGTCCGAGCCGAGCTTCAGCTCGATCAGGGCGCTCTGGGCGTTGAGGGCTGCCCTCAGGTCCCGCTCCGGAACCTGGAGCGAGATGGGCTCGGAATCGCCGCCGTAGACGACGCCGGGCACGACGCCTTCGCGCCTGAGGCGGCGGGTGTTTCGCGAGCCGAGCAGCTCGCGCGGCTGGGCTTCGAGTACGGGTGTGTCGTTGGCCATCGGATGGCAGGGTAGCGACTGGACGGGGATCGGTGCTTCGCCGCAAGTCCGTCGTGCTGCAACTGGAGCGGTCCGACCGGGCTGGCCGGACCCCTCTCAGAGCGCTGCAAACGAAGAAGCGCGGCCCTTGGGCCGCGCTTCCGATCAACTCATCCTGCGACGTTTCCTCAGCGGACCTTGACCTTGATCCACATGTTCGGGTGGTACGAGCAGCGGATTGTCCCGGACCTGCGGAACGACTTGGTCACCGACTTGCCTCGTCCCCTGATCGCACCCGCGCTGGCTGCGCCGTACATGTTGTGGGGCTGGGAGTCACCCCAGACGAACTTGACCTTCTGGCCCTTCTTGACCGTGATCGACTTCTTGTAGCCGGTCTTCCAGATCACCGACGATCCGGCCGTGGCCGTTCCGGCGAGGCCTGCGAACGCAAATGCCGCGAGGGCTGCTGCTGCGAGCTTCTTCATCTCTCTCCCTGTTCGAGTTGCCTGAATGGCAATCAGCTTACGGTCACGGTCGTCTGCATGAACGCCCTGTGCGGCTTGCAGTAGACCGTGAAGGTTCCCTTGGTGGTGAACTTGTAGCTGTACGTGCCGGTCTTCTTGGCCGCACCTGAGTTCTTCACGGCCTTGCCCGCGCTGGTCGCGATGTAGACATTGTGGGCGGCGATCGGCCTTCGTCCAGCTCCACTTGACCGTGTCGCCCTTCTTGATCGTGACCGGCTTCGGATCGTAATCCCACGGCTTGACGTTGGTCGTACCGGCGACGGCCGGCGCAGCGAGGGCTGCGAAGGAAGCTGCGACAACTGCGAGGGCGGCGATGCGGCGCATTGTTCTCTCTCCTGATCGTGTGGTCAAGGCTGGACTGCCAAGCGCCGGATTATGCCGTGCGCCGAGTAAAGGTTCCGGAAACGGACTGGTTCACACGACTTTAGGCCAATCCGGCGGGTGGCGCAAACGGGAACCGTCAGTTCGGCTTCGCCAACAGCTCGGCCGCGGTCGGGCAGGCACCCTCGGCCGCGATCGGCTTCGAGAGCACCACCAGGTTGACGCTGAAGCCCGCCGTGACGCTTCCCTCACGGCGGACCACCGCGCACTGCACCACCGGCAGATCGGCCCCGACCTTCCAGGCCAGCCGGGCGACGCCATCCGCGGAACCGGCCGACAGCGGAGCGCCGCCGTCGATCTGGAGGATCTTCACCTTCCCGCCTGGCTCGGCGTTGCGGTCGATCATCGCCTTGGTCCGCTTGGCGCACTCGCTCCCGGGGGCGCAATCAGGGAGCAAAGCCGTGACCTCCGCGCTGCGTCCGGCGCCCTGGTCGGCAATCAGACCCTCGAGCAGGGTACGTTCGGCCCCGCTGGCTGCGAGCACCCTCGCCAAGCCGAGGCTTGCGGCCAGGAATGCGATTCCGGCAACGAGGATGAGGACGATCTTCAGCGGGCGGGACACTCTCACACAGGGTACGAGGCCAGCGCCGCCTTGGACTTGACGAGGGAGACGCTCACACGGCGGCCTGCCCGACTGGACTCCATGGGACGCCGGCCGCGGCAGCGCCCCGTCGGCGAGCGCAGGTCGGCTTCGCTTCAGTCCCGCCGCCCGCCGATCACGAAGCCGCGCTCGACGAGATCCGCGAGAGAGTCCTCGAAGGCTGCGAAGTCGCGGGAGGTCAGCATCTCGATCGGGACTCCGGCCGAGCCACGGGTTCGCACCCAGCGCCTGAGGACGGAGACCCCTGCCTGCTCCTCCGCTTCGGCCAGCAGGGCGAGCAGGATCGGAACGGCCGGCATTGAATCGCCGTCGCCCGAGACGATCTCGAGCGGGGTGATGCCCACGGTGGCGCAGAGCTCGTCGTCGCTCAGCCCGAGCAGGTCGGCGAGGCGCCTGGCGTCGCCGGCTGCCACCCGATCAGAACAGCTGGTTCTCGCCGCCGAAGACCTCGCTCACCGAGCCGTCGGTGAAGATCTGACGGATCGAGTCGGTCAGCAGATCGGCGCAGGACAGCACGCGGATGTTGTCCGGGCGCCCGGGGGGAGCGGGATCGTGTCGGTCACGACGATCTGCTCGAAGCCCGGCCTCGGTCAGGTTCTCGAAGGCGTTGCCGGAGAGCACCGCGTGGGTCGCCGCCGCGTAGACGCTGCGCGGCGCCCTCGTCGAGCACCGTCTGGGCGGCCGCCTTGAGCGTGCCGGCGGTGTCGATCATGTCGTCGACGATCAGCGCCGTCTGGCCGCGCACGTCGCCGATCACGTAGCCGATCTCGCGCCTTCTGGTGCTCGGGCCGCTCCTTGTCGAGGATCGCCAGCTCGGCGCCGATCGTCGAGGCGAAGCTTCTTGTTGAGCTTCACCCGCCCGGCATCGGGCGCCGACGACGACGAGGTCCGTCGAGGCCGAGGTCGGCGAAGTACTGGGTGAGCATGAACATCGCGGTCATGTGGTCGACAGGGCTTCTGGAAGAAGCCCTGGATCTGGCCGGCGTGCAGGTCCATCGTCAGCACCGGTCGATCCCCGCCGCCTCGAGCATGCGGGCGACGAGACGCGCGCTGATCGGCTCGCGCGGCGCGGACTTCTTGTCCTGGCGCGAGTACCCGAACCACGGGGTCACACGCGATCACCCTGTGCGCGGAGCGCGCCGACGGCAGCGTCGACCATGACCAGCAGCTCCATCAGCGAGTCGTTCGCCGTGAGGCCGGTCTGCGGGTTGCCGCAGGTCGGCTGCACGATGAAGACGTCCGCGCCGCGGATCGACTCGTCGAAGCGGCAGTAGACCTCGCCGTTGCGAGAAGGTCTTGAGCGTGACGGCCGCCGAGCTCGACGCCGAGCTTGTCGGCGATGTTCGCCGCCAGCTGCGGGTTGGCGCGCCCGGTGAACAGCATCAGCCGCTTGTCGTAGTCGATCGGCAGGCTCGCCGCGTACCGGCCGCGCAGCTGTGTCGCTCAAGCGTGCTCATCGCAGCGGCGAGTGTACGACGCGACGCCGACGCCCGAGTCGGTCATCGCGCGCCGGCGCTGTCGACGAGCGTCGCCTCACTCGATCGCCGCGTCCGCGTAGCCCTCGATGTTGGTCTGGCGCTCGCGCGCGATCCCGAGCGCGCCCGGCGGGACGTCGTCGGTGATCACCGAGCCGGCGCGCCGTGTAGGCGCCGTCGCCGACGCTCGACCGGCGCGACCAGCGTCGTGTCCACGCCCGTCGCGGACCTCCGCGCCCGACGATCGTGCGGTGCTTGTCGCGGCCGTCGTAGTTGGCGGTGATCGTGCTCGCGCCGAGGTTCGCGCCCTCGCCGACGTCGGCATCGCCGACGTAGGAGAGGTGAGGCACCTTCGCGCCCTCGCCGAGGATCGTGTTCTTGATCTCGACGAACGTCCCGGCCTTCGCCCCGGCGCCGACGTCGGCCCCGGGCCTGAGGTAGGCGAACGGCCCGACCTTCGCTCCCTCGCCGACCTTGGCCAGGTCGAGCCGGCTCTGGGTGACCTGTGCCCCGGGTCCGATCTCCGAGTGGTCCACGACCGTGTTGGGGCCGACGACAGCACCGGCGCCGATGCTGGTCGCGCCGCGCAGTACGCATCCGGGCTCGATCGTGGCATCGGCTGAGATCTCCACCCCGGCCTCGATCACCACGGTCCAGGGAGCGACGATCGCTACGCCGTTGCGCATGTGGGACTCGTTGATCCGACGCTGGGCGATGGCGTTGACTTTCGCCAGATCGGCGCGGTCATTGACCCCGAGTGTCAGGGCCGGATCGCGGACGGCGGCCGCTTCGACCCGCTCGCCGGCCGACGCCAGGGCCGCAACGGCATCGGGCAGGTAGCGCTCGCCTTGGGCGTTGGCCGCCCCGACCCCGGCGAGCAGCTCGCCAAGGCCCGAACATTCGAACACCACGAGTCCTGTGTTGACCTCGTTGATCAGCAGCTGCTCCGGTGTCGCATCGGCGACGTCCTTGGTCTCGACGACCCGCTCGAAGGAGCCGTCGGTGCCGCGCACGATCCGGCCATAGCCCGCGGGGTCCTCCACGACCATCGTGCCGATCGTGGCTGCCGCGCCGGCCGAGGAATGAGCAGCGAGCAGTTCGGCGATCGTGTCGGCGTCAACCAGCGGAACATCTCCTGCGAGGACGATCACCGACCGGCATCCTTCGAGCTCCCCGACCGCCGCCTGGAGCGCACCGGCCGTGCCATCGGCCTCGGGCTGGACCGCGGTGACGACGCCCTCGGGCAGGTGGCCGTCGAGCTCGCGTCCGGGACCTTGGACGACGATCACTCGCTCCACTCCGGCTGCGCGAGCGGCCTCGATCGGCCAGTGCACCATCGCCACCCCGCAGACGGGGTGCAGGACTTTGGCGAGTTGGGAGCGCATCCGCGTTCCCTTGCCCGCTGCGAGGATGACTACGGCGGTGCCGGTCACAGGGCCTTGATCGTACCGAGGTCGCAGTACTATCGCTCCGGCGCAGAGCCTGCGGCATTGGGGGGTCGTCTAATGGCAAGACTCCGGCTTTTGGTGCCGGCTATCGGGGTTCGAATCCCTGCCCCCCAGTCAGGCCGCGCCACCGCTCGGACTGCCGGGACTCAGGCCCGACAGCAGTCTCGCGACTTCCATGTCGACGAGCGGGTCGGCGGCCGCGGCCCGCAGGTCGGATTCGACTGCAAGGTCGCGCTCGGCTCGCAGGAGCCCGACTTCGATCCCTCCCCCCGTCGAAGCTGCCGCCAGAAGCCTGCCCGCAGTGCCCGGTCGTCCGTCTGCTGCGGCCTCGACCAGAGCCGGGTCCGCCGGGTTGAGCGCGAGCAGGTACCAGCCACCGGCGAGGGTCGGGCCGATCACCACCTCGCATCCGTTCCCGAGGTCTTCGAAGAGGTCGGACGCATGGCCCGGCCCGAGGCGGACCAAGGCGGGCCTGAGCAACAGGACCGTCTCGGCCGACGACTCGGCGATCTTGGCCGAATCACCGGGGTACTCGAGGACCGTGACCTCGCCGGCTCCGAGACCGGCAGCCCACTCGGTCGTTCGCCTCAGCAGCGCCGCCCCCAACTCGGCCAGCAGCCGGGATCGCGCCCCGTCGCCGGAGTCCGACGCCAGCCCTGCAAGAGCATCGCGTGAGGCTGCGTCGACAATCACGAAGCAGTCGATCGTTCGCGTTCGTTCCTTGGCAGCCACCGCGACGATCGTAGGGGCGCGGGCGGCGCCCGTGACCCGAGTCCGATGTACGCTTCGTGGAGCGGGGCCGGGGAGGCCCAGCTCAAGCAAACGAGGAGAGGGAAGCAATGCGCAAAGCCTTGATGGCGGCACTCGCCGTCGGAATGTTCATCCCAGCCGCAGCCCAGGCTGCAGAGCCCACACCGTTCGGCAATGGTTGCGTGGCGAGCAACGGCGTCCGGTTCTGCGAGGCGGCACACAGAGAACCAGGTGCCGTCAAGGGCGACCCACCGGTGATCACCAACCTCGACAGGCGCCCGACGAGCTTCGACGGTACGCCGATCGATGCCGACGTAACCCTCCCGGCAACCGGCAGCGGCCCATGGCCGACCGTGATCATGATCCACGGCTACGGCGGAGACAAGAACAGCTACCGGAGCAACTCCGCGGCCACCGCCAACGGCCTCAACAACGTCTCCTACGCGGCCCGCGGCTACGCGGTCGTCACCGTCTCGATGCGCGGCTTCGGGATGTCCTGCGGCAAGGACGTGAGGACAAGGACCGCCGGCTGCGAGAAGGGCTACGTCCACCTGATGGACACCCGCTACGAAGCCCGCGACGCCCAATACCTGCTTGGCAAGCTCGTCGACGAGGGGATCGCCGACCCGGCGAAGCTCGCCTCGCTCGGCGCCTCCTACGGCGGTGGCGCGACTCTCCAGATCGCCTACCTCAAGAACCGGATCCGCAATGCCGACGGCAGCTTCTCGCCGTGGACGAGCCCGCTGGGGACGCCCCTGTCGCTGAAGGCCGGCTGGGCAATGGTGCCGTGGTCGAACCTCGCATCGGCCCTCACGCCGAATGGCCGCTTCCTCGATTTCGACTCGAACACCGCAGGTCTCTCGACCAGCCCGGTCGGGGTCCCGATCGCTTCGTACATCAACGGCCTGTACACGTCGGGCGATGCGTCGGGCTGGTACCCGGCCGCCGGGGCCGATCCGGAGGCCGACATCACGACCTGGAAGGACCAGCTCTTCGCCGGCGAGCCGTTCTCGACGAGCGCGCTGGACAACCTTAAGAGCGTGAGCGACTTCCACGGCGGATACACGGTCGGCGGGAAGCCATCCCCGCTGCTGCTGCAGTCCGGCTGGACCGACGACCTCTTCCCGCCCGCCGAGGCGCTGCGCGTCTACACGAGCCAGCGGGCGATGGGCAACAACGACATCCGCCTGATCTTCAACGACCTCGGCCACCCGCGGTCGCAGAACAAGCCCGATCAGGGCAACCAGCTGAACACCGCCGGGGCGGCGTTCCTCGACGCTCAGCTGAAGGGGATCCCCGGTGGGCCCGCAGCCGGTTCCGCAGCGGCGATGGCGATGACCTGCAACCCGGCCGGCGGCACCGGCTCGGTACCGGTCAATGACCCCATGTACTCGAGCGGCCCGGCGGTCAGCGCATCCTCGTGGGAGACACTCCGGCCGAACGCTGTGCGGTTCACGAGCAACCCCGCCAAGAGCCTCGAGCTCAAGCGGGTCGGCTCCACCGTGACCGGAGGTGACGACGCCTCGGCATTCGCGATCGACCCGATCTTCGGAACTGCCGGCGCCTGCGGTCGCGTCGCGGACTCGACCGAGCCGGGAGTCGCGACCTACAAGTTCACGAGCAAGGGCTTCAGCCTGCTCGGCCTGCCGACCGTCCAGGCGAAGATTGCGACGACGGGCCAATACGGCTTCATCGCAGCCCGCCTGTGGGACGTCAGCGGAGGCAAGCGCAGGCTCGTGACCCGAGGCGTCTACCGCCTGGAAGACAACCAGTCCGGCACGATCAAGTTCCAGCTCCACGGCAACTACTACAAGTTCGCCAAGGGCAACACGGTGAAGCTCGAGCTCCTGCCGAAGGACCGCCCCTACCTGCAGACGAGCAGGGGCACCTTCAAGGTCAGCGTCACGAAGATGACGCTCGAGCTGCCAACGAAGGACAAGCGCAGCTCCAAGACCGGAGTCACCTCACGTTCGATCGGCAAGCTCGTCCGCTGAGCAAGTCGTCCGCTGACTGAACGGCGGGGCGAGGCCGATCGGCTTCGCCCCGCCGGATTCGGTGAGCCCACGGGACACCCCGGTCCCGTCCATGCCGAGCTTGGTGCTCCCCGGGGTCAGTCGTGTTCGATCGCGACGACCCGGGCCGGCCCGGCGCTGCCGCCTACGACCTTCAGCGGGAAGGCGAATACCTCGAAGCCGGTCAGGGGCAGGCGGTCGAGGCCGGCCAGTCGCTCGATCTGGCAGTAGGCGCGATCGCACTGGTGAGCGGCCCAGAAGATCCCGGCCTCCCCACGCTCCTTCGCCTCCTCGGCCTGCAGGTGGAGTGGCCTGTCCCAGCCCCAAGCGTCGATCCCCATCAGCCTGACCCCCTGATCGCAGAGCCAGACCGTCGCCTCGGCGGTGACGCCGCAACCTCTTGCCATGTAGCCGGGATCCTCAAGGAACTCGTCACCACCGGTGCGTACGAGCACTACGTCGCCTGCTGAGAGCTCGTGGTCGGCCTCGGCCAGGCCGCGCTCGAAGTCGGCGACAGTCAGGGCGTCGCCTTCATCGCGGCCACGGGCCTCGATCACCACCCCCGGACCATGGAACCAGTCGAGCGGCAGCTCGTCGATCGTCGCCGCCGGGGAGCCCTGAATGCGACTGTTGTAGTGCCAGGGGGCATCCACATGGGTCGTGTTATGGGTGCCAAGCGAGATGGTCTCGACCGCCCAGCCCTCGCCGTCACGGAGGAGTTCAGGGCCGACTCCGAGCAGGCCCTCGATCCCGGCCGCTCCCTCCGCGTGGGACGACTTCTCGACCTTCACGGCGAGCAGGTCGGGAAGGCCTTCGGGTGTTGGCACCAGCGGAGCCGAAAGGTCGTGGTACTTGGGCACGGTCGCGATTCGGCCTCAGCCGCCCTCACTCGCAGGGCCGCGGGGCGGAGCGATGCCCAGCACCCGCATTGCCTTGAGCCCCAGTGAGAGCTTCTCGCGCCCCTCGCTCGAACCGACGTCCAGCCCTGAGAGTTCGCGCACTCGCTCGAGCCGGTAGCGAACGGTGTGGCGGTGGGTGATCAGCCGCGCAGCCGTCGCACCGACATTGCCGTCGCACTCAAGGAAGGTCGTCAGCGTCCCGACGAGGTTCGTCTCGTACTGGGTGTCGTAGGCCGCGAGCGGCTCGACCGTCTCCGAGTAGAAGCTGCTCAACTCGTCGGGATCTTCGGTCATCGCCCTGAGGACGAGCCGGTAGGCGCCGGTCTCCTCGAACCCGAGCGCCTGGCGGTCTTCATCGCCTTCGACGACGTTCACGGCAAGCAGGGCCTCCTGGGCTGCCCTGGCGATCCCGCCGGCTCCCTCGGCCCGACCGCTGCGCCCAACGGCGAAACCGAATCCGGGCAGTGCCGCCGAGAGCTCGCGCAGCAGGGCGTCAGCCACGACCCTGCCGGCCTCGCCGTCCTGATCGGGAACGAGGACGAGGACCTCGCCCTCGGCTCCTTCGCGCGGAGCCGGCGCAGCCATCGATCCCGGGCGTGCCCCACGGGCAGCGCGTTCTGCGGCAGCCAACAGGCGGGGACGCCAGTCGTCACCGGAGGCAACCCTCGCATGGGCCCTGACGACCAGGGCCGTGAGTCCGTCGTCGGTGCGCAATCCAAGCTCGGACGCCCTCGCTGCCGCGTCATCCGGATCGGGAACGTGACCGGCGATCACGGCCGCGAGAAATTCACCAAGTGCCTCCTCGGAGGCTCGCTCGGGAGCGCGGACACGCTCCACCTCGCCGGCGACGACTGCGGCCACCAACCTGCGCAGGCCCGGATCGCCCGGCTCGCCGCGCTCGCGGATGCGGAGCGTTCCGACGTCAATGTCTCCCACTCGAAGCTCGAGTCGCTCCACTCCCTCTGCGTCGCGCAGCAGAGCGCGTTCGTCGGCAGTCGATCGGGCGGCGACGGCGAGAACCGTTCCGCCGCGGTCGATCAGGACGAGGCTCGAGTCGAGAACGCGCGAGGCGCAGCGGACGATCTCGGGCAGGCCGGCTCCGTCCTCGACTGCCGTGGTCAGGTCGTCGAGCGCTGAGAGGCCTGATCGCTGATCAATACCGGGGGGCATCGTGCCAGAGGTTACGCCTCGTGGTGCATCCCCGGAAGCTCAGAACAGCTGCGGCCAGAGCAGGAGCGAGCCGACTGCTGCCGCTACACCGACCCCCACGAGCACGACGAAAGAGGTAGATCGGAGAGCAGACCGGCCCCGAGCCGCTGCCAGAACCCTTCTCGGGCCGAGATCGACGGAACGGCCACGAGCCATCCAAACAGCCCAAGGCCCGCAGCGGCCGCCACTGCGACGACTATCTGGGTGATCAGGAGGTTGCTCACTCGACTTCCTCGATAGTGGCAGATCCACGTGACAACCCGCAAGCGATGGCGCTGGGCGTCCGACCGCGGAGCAGGGCCGCGGCATCCCGCGAGCGCCGGAGCCCATCATCCCCCTCGAACAGGCCGACCACGGTTGGTCCGGAGCCGGTCACGAACGCCGTGTCGGCTCCGGCATCGTGGGCAGTCCGCAGCGAATCGCCCACCTCGACCGAGAGGTCGGCTGCGGCGACGCCGAGGTCGTTGAGGCCGACCAGGCCGGCCGGTGGCATCCAACCGTCGGATACCGGCTGCCGAGCGGACCTCGGCGGCGGCCGTGTCGAGTTCCGCCTGTCCGCGGCGCAGACCCAGCTCAGCCGCCCTCTTGAAGACCGTCGGCGTTGAGAGGCCAACCTTCGCGGGCAGGATCAGCAACCCACAGGCCGACGGCTCGGGCAGCGGTTCGAGCCGCTCACCGATCCCCATCGCAAGCACAGGACGTCCGTCGAGCATCGCCGGCACGTCGGCCCCGAGCAGCGGGGCAATCCGCTCGGCGAGATCGGAATGCGCACCGCCCGCGACCTCGCCGATCAGCCTCAGGGCAGCCGCCGCATCACCGGACCCCCCACCCATTCCGGCGGCGACCGGGACCCTCTTCTCGATTTCGATCCTCACGGGCGGCCCATCCCAGCCGGACCGCTCGCGGAACAGCCTGATCGCCAGCGCCGCGAGGTTCTCGCCTTCGACTCCAGGGCAAACGACCTCGTCGGCCTGCCCCTCGCCCGGACCGATCGAGACCGAATCCGCGAGCTCTACCGGCAGGATCACGGTCATCACCTCGTGGTAGCCGTCTTCGCGCATCGGGCCGAGCAGGAGGCAGAGGTTGATCTTCGCCCGCGCCTGCGTTCGCAGCCTCGGGATTGCGGTGCTCATCCGGAAACCTCGCTCTGAAGGCGGAAGAACTGCTCCGCACTCAGCTGCTCGGCGCGGGAGTCGGGCGGCATCCCGATTGCCTCCAACCCGGCCCTCAGCCTGTCGCGCACTGTCGGGTCGCCGGTGGCGAGTGCGACCGACTTGGCCAGCGCCTTGCGCCGATGAGCGAATGCTTGGGCGATCAGCTTGCGTACCTGCGGGGGAGCGGCCGGCCCGGCCCTGTCCAAGCGGACGATCACCGAGTCGACGTGGGGGATCGGGCGGAAGACGTTGCGCGACACTGGCCTGACGACCTTGACCCGGCAGGCCGATTGGGCGAGAGCTGGAAGGAACCCCGTAGGCCTTGGTCCCGGGGGCGGCGGCCAGTCGCTCCCCGACCTCGCGCTGCACCATCGCCACCCAAGTCGAGCAGGTCGGGAGATCGACGATCGAATCGAGGATCAACGGAGCTGCGATCCCGTAGGGCAGATTGGCGACCAGCTTCGTGGGCGGCGGTTCAAGCGCCCCGAGGTCCATCTGGAGGGCGTCGCCGAAGTGGAGGCTGACGTTGCCGAACGGC
>CAVVVM010000006.1:0-78327 GCA_963751715.1 uncultured Actinomycetes bacterium
GCCGTTTGGTGAGACCGCCACCTCGTCCGGACCGACTGCGCAGGCCGACTCGCCGACTAGCCTGAGGCAGGGCGCGCCGGCTGAGCGTCCGCCGGCCCCGAAGGCACCGCGGGCCCTGCCGGATCTCCTCCTGCTGGTCGGCTGCGCAGCAATCGCCTGGCTCTCGCTGATGAGGCCGTGGGCGGTCAACCCAGATGCGTGGCACTGGCTGAGATGGGGCGACGAGATGCGCCGCCTGACGCTGGACACAACCGGCACCTGGACCAGCTGGAAGCCGATGCCGAGCCTCCTCGCGATACCGATCAGCGCGTTCCACGAGTCGGCTCCCGCGATCTGGACCGTGATCGCCCGGACCGGCGCGGTCGTCACGGTCGTGATCGGATTCAGGCTCAGCGCGACCCTCGTGACCCTCTCGTCGAGGAGGGACGGCTGGCTGAGGAGAGTCAACTGCGTGGTCGCGGGGTCGATCGCAGCGCTGCTCCTGATCTACCTCCAGTCGGGCGACGCCCTCTCCGGCTACAGCGAGCCGATCACGCTCGCGCTCGGTCTGGCGGCACTCGAACGCGCAATCGCCGGGCGGCACATCGGAGCGTTCGCCCTCGGCTGGGCCTGCTGCCTGGGCCGCCCGGAACCGATGGGAGTGATGATCCTCTACGGCTTCTGGCTTTGGAGCCGCGAACCGAAGCTGCGGGCGTGGATAGTCGCGATGCCCGTTGCGATCCTCGCCGCCTGGTTCGTGCCCGACTGGATCGGCTCCGGCGACTTCGGCCGCTCGAGCAAGCTGCTCAGGGACGTCGAGTTGCGCCCGGGCCGCAACGGCCGCCACGGGAGCGGGATCCACGGCGTACTCGAAGGAACCTTCGTCACTCTCCCTCGGGAGTGGTGGCTGGCCGTGGTGGTCGGGATGGCCGGCTCAGTCGTTCAGGCAAGGCGGGGAAACCGCTCGCCGCTGATCGTCCTGCTCGTCGCCCTCGGGGTCGGCCTCGCGATCCTCGCGCTTGCGGCAGCGGGCGGGCCTGCGCGCGCTCGCTACGCGGTGATCGTGACCGCCCCCTTGACGGTGATCGCCGGCTTCGGGATCGGCTGGGCGTCACAGGCGATCGGCGAATGGGCGGCCCGACTCGGGACCGGATCGCTGGCGGCGATCGGCCTCGTTCCCGCAGCTGTCGGGGTGACGATGGTCGCACTGCTGGCGACAGGCACCACCCTTCCAGACCTCAATCACGACCGCCGCACTGTCGCGAGCCGGGCCGGCAACCAGGCCCAGCTGACCGCTGTGATCCGCAAGGCCGGTGGCCCGCAGGCGATCCTCAGATGCCGGCCGATCGCCAGGAAATCGAGATCGGATGGGATCGTGGCCTGGAAACTCGGGATCAAGATGGACGACTTCTCGGTGCGTGGCGGCCCGGCCGACCCGAGGGTGCTCGTGGCGTTCCCGAAGGGGACGACCTTCCGTGACATCCCGATCAAGTTCCACAGCCCCAACGAGCGAAGCTCCGACGCGATCGCGCCGGGGGCGAGGATGATCGCCCGGGCCGGGCGCTGGGAGATCTGGCAGAACTGCGATTCGGGCCCGGTCGGCGGGATCGCGCGATGAGCGCCGCCGTCGCAGAGCCGCCGGCCTCCAAACCGGCAGGTTCGACGACGAAGAACAACCCCCACTCGCACAGCCCAGCCGCGGACCTCGCCCTCGTCGGCAGCTGCTTCGCGCTCGCATGCCTGAGCCTGCTCGGACCTTGGGCGCTCAATCCAGACGCCTGGTACTGGCTCATCTGGGGCGACCAGATTCGTCACCTGACGCTCGATACCGCCGGCTCCTGGACCAGCTGGAAGCCGCTGGCGAGCTTCATCTCCGTCCCCTTGAGCCTGTTCGGCGACTCGGCCCCGGCAGCCTGGACGGTCGTTTCGCGCACCGGGGCGCTGCTGACCGTCGCTGTCGGGTTCCGCCTATCGTCTGGCCTCGTGATCGGCTCAGCCGACTCGCTCAAGGCCCTCGCCAAGGTGAACGCGGCGATCGCGGGAGCGACCACCGCAATCCTGCTCGTGTACCTCCAATCGTTCAACGCGATGATCGGCTACTGCGAAATGCTGACGCTGGCCCTCGGCCTGCTCGCGATCGAGCGCGGATTGGCCGGCAGGCACGTCGGGGCATTCGTGCTCGGGTGGCTCTGCTGCCTCGGCCGTCCGGAGCCGATCGCGGTGATGGTGATTTACGGCGCTTGGTTGTGGACGCGAGAGCCGCGACTGCGGCCCTGGATCATCGCGGCTCCGGTAGCGGTGCTTGCCGCTTGGTTCGTTCCCGACTGGATCGGCTCAGGGGACTGGCGGCGTTCGAACAAGCTGCTGAGGGACTTCGACCTTCGCCCGGGGCGACGCGGCGGGTATGGACCCGGCGTACCGGGACTGTTGCGAGGGACCTTCTTCAACGTGCCCTCCGCCACTTGGATCGCAACCGCCCTTGGTGCCCTCGGAGCGGCGAGGCAGGCCAAGCGCGGCAATCGCGCTCCGGCGACAATCCTCGGGATTGCAGTGACGATCGGCCTGGCACTGCTGGTCCTGGCTGCTGCAGGTGGGCCCGCCCGCGCTCGGTACGCGGTGATCGTGAGCGCTCCCCTGATCGTGTTGGCGGGGTTCGGGGTCGGCTGGGCATCACAGGCCCTCGGCCAGGCGATCGCCTCCCGACAGGCCGGAGCCCCTGGCCTGCTGCGCTTCGCTCCGGCAGGCATCGGGTTGGCCTGCCTGGTTGCAATCGTGACCGTCTCCGTCCTGCCCGACCTCGACAAGAGCATTCGCGACACTCGTCGCGTTGCCGCACTCCATACCGAACTCGACCGGGTGATCGCGGCCGCTGGTGGCCCGGCGGCACTGCGCGACTGCCTCCCGATAGCCCGCAAGTCGAGGTCGGACGGCATGATCGCTTGGAAGCTCGAGCTCGGTTCGGATGCGTTCGCCGTCCGCGGGGGTCCGTCCGACCCGCGGGTGCTCGCCCCCTTCCCGAGCGGGACGACCTTCCGCGACATCCGCCTCAGGAACCACATCCCGAACGAGCGCAGCTCCGACGCGATCGCACCGGGGGCGCGAATGGTCGCCAACGGACGCCACTGGGAGATCTGGCGAAGCTGCCCGCCGGGGCCGGCGAGCGCGCGATGACGGCGGCCTCAAGCCCGGTGAGTGAGGAGGCCTCCGGGCGACCGCTGGCGGAAAGGCAGGAGGCCTTCGCCCATGGAGCGAAGGCAAACCTGATCCTGATCGCCGTCTGCGCACTGATCGCAGCCGCGAGCCTCCACTGGGGGTGGAGTGTCACGGCCGACGCCTGGAACTGGCTGCGATGGGCGAGGGAGATGTCGCACTTCACCCTCGACACGACGGGGACTTGGACTTCGTGGAAGCCGCTGCCATCGCTCCTGATGGCCCCGCTCTCCGCGGTCACCGACCACACGCCCACCATCTGGATGATCGTCTCGAGGGCGAGTGGGCTGGCCGCGGTCGCCATCGGCTTCAGGCTCACCACCGCCCTCGTCGTGAGTGCCCTGCCCGACGTCGACTCGCGCTCGCGCGGCGCGGCCGGTTGGGTCGCGGGTTCGGCGGCCGCGGTCGCCATCCTCAGGCTCGTATTCGGCGAGTCGCTCCAAGGCTTCTCGGAGCCGGTCGTGCTCGCTCTCACCTTGGCCGCTCTCGAGCGGGCCTTGGCCGGGCAGTCGCGGAGTGCGCTCCTGATCGGTTGGGCGTCCTGCCTCGTGCGGCCCGATCAGGGATTGCTGCTGCTCGCCTACAGCGCCTGGCTGTGGAGGCGGGAACCCGGGTTGCGGGCCCTTATCGTCGGCCTGCCGGCCGCGGTTGCGGTCGCCTGGATCGTCCCCGACTGGATCGGCTCCGGCCGCTTCAGCAACTCGCCGGCCCTGGTCGCCGAATACGTGGTCAGGGTCGACAGGATCCCCGGCTACGATCGCGGGGCAGTCGGGATGCTCGGCTTGGCCTTCCGCTCACTGCCTTGGCCGGCGTGGGCCTTCGCTGCCTTGGGGCTCGGCTTCGCAGCCGTTCAGTTGGCCCGTCGAAACCCGCTTCCCGCACTGACTGCAGCAGCAGGAATCACCTGCCTTGCCGTCCCGGTCCTCCAGGTGCTGGTTGGCGCGCCGAGCACCTCGAGGTACACGCGGACCGGCGTGGCCCTGCTGATGGTCATCGGGGGCTTCGGGCTCGGTTACCTGATCCGACTCGCCTGCGAGCGGTGGCAGCCCGACAGCCGTGCAGCGACTGTGACCAGGGCGCTGGCGCCATTGGCCGGCCTGGCCGCGGTCGCCGCCCTCGCAGCTTCGACTGCGCCGAGGGAGAGATACCTGTGGACCTACTTCCAGCAGCGCGCCGTGGGAGTCGGGCAGCTTGAGCGTGCGATCGAGAAGGCCGGCGGGCCGGCTGCGATCAGGAGCTGCCTGCCGATCGCCCGCCAGGGACGGACCGATGGCCTGCTCGCCTGGCAACTGAACCTCGGGATGGATGCCTTCTCCGACCGTGGTGCACCCGGTGACCCGAAGCTGGCGAAGCCCTTCCCAAGGGGGACGACCTTCCGCGAGGGAACCACGGCGAGCCATCCACCGGACAGGCTCAGCCCTGACGTGATCGCTCCCGGGGCGCGGATCGTCGCCTCGGACGGACGCTGGACGATCTGGCAGAACTGCTGACCGTCCCGACTCCCAAGCGTTGACCGAGGCCTTGGTTGGACTTCCTGGTGCACACCCAACTGCTGGGCTTCGTGCGCGAGCGAAGGCCAAGCCGCTTCACGGCCAACTCAGTCTCGCCAGCGTCCGGTGGCCGTCGGCCTTGCGGTACCACGGCGAGCCGAAGGTCTTGACCAGCCAGTGGAAGATGTCGGCAACGGCGTGGCAGAGCCGACCGACAGCCGGCCTTGCGGGCCTCGAATCGCACGACCTCGCCATCCAGAGGTGGAAGCCCGAGTCACACCAGTCCCGGGCGTAGGGCACACCCGCCCTGCCGGGCGAGCGCACCGGGTCCCATCCGTATCCCCTCGCCCCGTAGCATCGGTCGTGCCAGTCGCAGGCCGAGACGAAGTCGTAGATCGCGTTGCGGTCCTTCCATGCGGTCGCGCTGCCAAGCATCCCCGGGCCGCAGCCCGCGGCTCTGGCAACCGGAGCGCCGAAGCCGAAACAGACGACGGCCGCCGCCAGCATCACCGCCCCGCTGGCAGCAGCGAGCCGGGATGACGCGAGCGACGGACGATGAAGCAGGAACACCCGAGGGAGCCTGACCGGGATCCTGCATCTGCTTTGCGCAGTGCGGCAACTTCATTGCCGCACACGTGTGACACGAGCGCCCCCGACGCGGCCTTCACCAGATCCGCTCGACCCCGTAGGAGTCGAACGATGGGTCGGCGCTGATCACGGGGATCCCCTCACTGAGCGCCTGGGCGGCGATCATCCGATCGAAGGGGTCCTTGTGGTCGCGGCGACTGGGCAGCAAGCGATTGGACCATGCGTGCTCGGGCGAGATGCCCAGATAAGAAAATCCATCGGCCTCAATGAGCTCGATCTGATCCTCAGGCAGCTCGAGTCTGCCTCCGTTGGCCTTGATCGCGAGCTCCCACACCGACGCGACACTGACCAGGCGTTCGGCCCGCGGAGTCCGGATCGCCCCGGCAGCAGCTTTGCTGCACCTCGCGTCACCCGCCATGAACCACAGCAGCGCATGCGTGTCGACGAGGAACCGATTCACATGTACTCCTCGAACTCGGGAAGAGGGTCGTCGAAGTCGTCCGACATCCAGATCTTCCCTTTGAGCGAGCCGAACCTGGGCCGACGCTCATCGTCCTCGTAACGGACGAGGCGAGCGACCGGTTCGTCGCCGCGGTGGACGATCACCTCATCCCCCTCCTCTACCGCTTTGAGCAGCTTCGAGAAGTTGGTCTTGGCCTCATGGACCTTCACGTGGTGCACCTTCTTCATGCTGCCAGCTTAGTCCACTTGGTCCACCCGATCAAGCGAGGGTCGTCGCGGAGACGGGCGCGGCGTGCGTCGGTGCTCGACGATGTCTGCGAACCCAGACCAGCTGCGCAGCCAGCGGGCGCGTCAGCCGAGGAAGCTGCCGGTCGCCGACTCGGGCGGCCCGGCCACTGCACCCGACTCGCGCAGGGAAGCGATCTCCTCCGCCGAGTAGCCGGCGGCGGCCAGGACTTCGTCGGTGTGCTCGCCGAAACCCGGCCCGGGCAGGCGATCGGTGTCGGCCGGAGTGGCCGAGAACTTGATCGGAGCGCCGAGCAGCCTGACGGGCGTCTCCGCCCCGGGCTGGGTCAACGGAGCGACCATCTTCCTCGCCTTGACGAGCTCCGACTCGAGCGCCTCGTCGAGAGTCGAGCACCGGGGTCAGGCAGCAGTCGTGCTCGGCTGCGAAGCCCTCCCACTCGTCGCGCGTGCTCGATAGGAAGATCGCCTCCACCTCCCGGTGGACATCCGAGCCGACGGGCTGGAACTGCTGATCCACCAGGTCCGGCCGCTCGACCCCTTCGCAGAACGCCTTCCAGAACTTCGCCTCCAGCGCACCGAGTGCGACATGACCGTCGGCGCACGCGTAAGGGCGATAACAGATGAGCGAGCCGGCCAAGGCGACGTTGCCCCGCTTGGGCGACTCGCCCTCGAGCAGGCCCTGAGCGGCCGGCATCCCGAGCCACGAGAGGGCTCCGTCGAACATCGAGACGTCGACGAACTGCCCCTCGCCCGTGTGGTCACGCGCGCGCAGCGCAGCGAGGATCCCGAACGCGGCCATCAGCGCGCCGCCACCGATGTCGGCGACCTGCCCCGCGTTCTGCACCGGTGGACCGTCGGCCTCGCCGGTCATCCCGAGCAGGCCGACCGAGGGCCGAGGTAGTTCATGTCGTGGCCCGCCGCGTCACGGCCGGGGCCGTCCTGGCCGTAGCCGCTGATCGCGCAGTAGACGAGCCCCGGGTTGATCTCCTTGAGAGCCTCGTAGCCGACGCCGAGCCGGTCGAGCACGCCGGGGCGGAACGACTCGAGCAGGACATCGGCGTCCTTGACCAGCCGGCGCAGCGACCTCCGTGCCCTCGTCGGACTTGAGGTCGATGCGGATCGAACGCTTGTTGCGGTTCAGCGACAGGAACAGCGCTCCCGCTGCGGACTGCTCGACCCCCGGGTAGGAGGGCGGCGCCCAGCGGACGTAATCCCCCATCCCCGTGTCCTCGACCTTGAGGACGTCGGCCCCCAAGTCGGCGAGCAGGAGCGAGCAGAAGCGGACCGGGCAGCAGTCGCGAGAGGTCGAGGACGCGTGATGCCCCGAACAGGGCGCCCGTCGCTCACGGCTTGACCCCGGCGACTTCGCGCTTCGGGCAGCCGAGCAGTCGCGCGGGCCTCCGCGACCGTGGCCGGCCTGCGACCGGCTGTCCTCGGTCAGCTCGCCGCGCCTTGGCGATCAGCTCGCCGTTGGAGCGCGACCATGCTGCCGTCGGGCAGGTAGAGGTTGTCCTCCACGCCCGGCGCGGATCGAGCCGCCGAGCGCAGCGCGGCCTCGAGCAGCCTCCACTGGTCGCGCGAGACCCCGATCACCCCCCAGTTGCTGCGCGCACCGTCGGCGATCCTGGGGTCGCGACCATGTCGCTGCGAGGTTGCGCGGCGCGTCGGGCGGATGCCGCCCGTCGACGCCCATCACGCAGCGACGTGCAGCGGCGTCCCTGAGCATCGCCCATGTCGAGCAGCGGCGTCGAGGCTGCCGATGTGGCCGAGTCGAAGCACTCGTGCTCGGGCTTGATGCCCAGCTCGTTCATCGCGTCGAGCAGCTCGATGATCTCGTCGAAACGGTTCTCGAAGACCGCTTGAAGACGAACTCCTTGCGCGAGCGCGAGTACTTGGCGTAGTTCATCGAGCCCATGTTCAGCGCCGCCACGTCCGGGCTGCAGCTCCCGCAGGTAGGCGATCCGCTTCTCGACGCGGCACCCCGATCGCGCCGGTCGAGTAGTTGATGATCACGTCATCCGACCTCGGCGCGGATCGCCTCGGTGATCGCGCGGAAGTCCTCGACCTCGTAGCTGGGGGTGCCGTCCGGTTTGCGCGCGTGGATGTGGATCATCGACGGCGCCCTCGTCGACGATCCGCCGCGCCTCGGCCGCGTACTCCTCGGGGGTGTAGGGGATCGCCGGGCACTGCTCGCGGTTGGCGATCGCCCGCGAGATCGAGCAGGTGATGACCACCGGGTCTTCGAGGCTCATCGTCTCCTTAGCTACCGGCGACCAGCGGCGTATTGCGCTTCCACGGGCGCGAAAGGTCATACAGGCATCACCTTGCCCTTCCCGGCCGTTCGAGCTTCTTGCGCGACATCTCGAGCGACCTGCAGATCTCGCGCGTCTCGCGCGGGTCGATCACGTCGTCGATCATGCCGTTGCTTCGCGGCGATGTAGACGTCGATGATCTTGCGGTAGCTCGTCGATCAGCTCGGCCTTCTTCGCCTCCGGGTCCTCGGCCTGCCTCGACCTGCTTGCGGAACACGATCTCGACCGCTCCCTCGGCGCCCATCACCAGATCTCGGCCGACGGCCAGGCGACGATCAGGTCGGGCTCGTACGCGCGGCCGTTCATCACGTAGTAGCCGGCGCCGTAGGCCTTGCGCGGTGATCACCGTGATCTTCGGCACCGTCGCGTTGGCGACTGCGTAGAGCATCTTGGCGCCGTGGCGGATGATGCCGCCCTGCCTCGACCTTGCGTGCCGACCATGAAGCCGGGCACGTCCTGGATGAACACGAGCGGGATCCCGAACGCGTTGCAGAGGTTGACGAAGCGCGCCGCCTTGTCGGCCGAGTCGTTGTCGAGGATGCCGCCGAGCTGCTTGGGCTGGTTGGCGACGATCCCGCACGGGCCGCCCGCCGAAGCGCGCGAAGCAGGTGATGATCGTCTTCGCCCACTGGGGCTTCATGTCGAAGTACTCGCCGTCGTCGACGATCCTGCGGATCACCTCGTACATGTCGTAGGGCTTGCGGTTGGACTCGGGCAGCACGTCGAGCAGCTCCTCGTCGCGCGCGGTCGACGGGTCGTCCGGCGACTCGCGCCTCGGTGGCGCTTCATCGCAGTTCTGCGGCAAGAACGAGAGGTACTGCCTTGATGCGTCTCGATGCACTCCTCGTCGTCGGCGACCTCGAGGTCGCCGACGCCCGACTTGCGGCAGTGGACGCGGCTAGCCGCCGAGCTCCTCCTGGGTTACGTCCTCGCCGACGGCTGCGCGGACGAGGTGCGGGCCGGCGAGCGCCATCGAGCCGCGGCCCTTGACCATCGGCACGAAGTCGGCGAGCCCGGGGATGTAGGCGGTGCCGGCCGCGCACGGGCCCATCAGCGCGGCGACCTGCGGGATCACGCCGCTCATCACGACCTCCTCGCGGAACAGGTGGCCGGAGCCGGCGAACATGCGACCCGACCGCCTCCTGGATCGCGCGCGCCGGCCGAGTCGAGCAGCCAGACGAGCGGGATCCGCTTGGTGAGGGCCAGCTCGCGCAGGCGCGCGACCTTGAACTCGCCGGTCATGCCCATCGAGCCGGCCATCACCGTGAAGTCGTAGGCGCACGATCGCCGTCTAGCCGACCCGTCGACCTTGCCGTAGCCGGTGATCACCCCGTCGGCAGGGGCTTCCTTGCCGCTCCATCGGGCGCTGGACGAGTAGTGGGTCCCGGCCGTGGATGCCGAGCTCGACGAAGGTGCCCTCGTCGCAGAGCAGCGTCGACCCGCTCGCGCGCGGTGAGCTTGTCGCGCCGCGTGCTGGGCGTCGATCTTCTCCTGCCGCCGCCCAGCCGAGCTTCGGCCTGATCCTCGCGCGGCGCTGCGGCGAGGTCCTCGGCGAGCGGACGCGAGGATCGACTCGGCTGCCGTGCGACTCATTCGCCCGCGTCCACTTCGGTTCCCGCTTCTCGAAGAACGCGGTGACGCCCTCGCGCAGGTCCTCGGTCGAGAAGGCGAGGGTGAGGTTGTGCGCGGAGGTATTCGAGCGCGTCGTCGAGCGGCATGTCCTGCTGGCGGTGGATCGCGTCCTTGCCGAGCTTCATCATCAGCGGTGAGCTGGAGGCGAGCTTGCGTCGTCCACTCGGCGACGGCGGCGTCGAGCTCGGCGTCGGGCACCACCCTGTTGACGATGCCGATCCGGTGGGCTTCGGTGGCGTCCATCCGTTCGCCGAGCAGCAGCATCTCCGTCGCCTTCTTGCGCGCCGACGTTGCGGTAGATCAGCGCCATGATCATGAACGGGAAGATCCCGACGTTGATCTCCGGGGTGCCGAAGGTCGCCGTGTCGGAGGCGACGATCAGGTCGCAGGCGAGCGCCAACCCGAGCGCGCCGGCCAGCACGTGGCCCTGGCCGCGCAGCACGACGGGCTTGCCGAGCTCGCCGATCAGCAGGAAGAGGCCGCGGGAAGCGCTCCGTGCCGGCGTGCTTGTGGACGAGCGGCGACGTCGGCGCCGAAGGTCGCGAGGTTGCCGCCCGAGGAGAACGTCTTCGGGTCGGTCGAGGCGAGCACGACGCAGCGCACGTCGGTGTCGTCGCGGGCGCGTTCGAAGGCCGCGATCAGCCCGTCGAGCATCGGCGTCGGAGAGGCTGTTCTTCGTCGACGGGTCGTCGAGCGAGACGTCGCGACTCCGTCTGCGACCTCGTAGCGGACCGGTCCCTGTGACTGCTCCTCGCTCATCGGCCTCAACCCTGCCAGATCGGGCGCGGTTCCGCCATCACGCGGGCGCGGTCGGCGGTACCATCGCCCTGCGGGCGGCTCGACCGTCGGCCAACAGCGAAACCCAGAGGAGAGCCACGAGATGTCAGCCACTTCCGATGTGATCAAGCCCGACTACGCCGCACAGCAGAAGCACTTCATCTTCACCGAGGACCACGAGCGACTGCGCGAGTCGATCGGCGGCTTCATCACCAAGGAGCTCACGCCCCATGCGGACGAGTGGGAGGTAACGACCTTCCCCGACTCCGTCTTCCACCGGATGGGCGAGCTCGGCTTCCTCGGCCTGTCGATGCCCGAGGAGTACGGCGGCCAGGGCGGCGACTACTTCTGCAACCTCGTGCTCGCAGAGGAGCTCGCACGGTCGAACTCCGGCGGCCTCGCGATGGGCGTCGCTGTCCACACCGACATGGCGATGCCGCCGATCCTCGCTGTTCGGCACCGAGGAGCAGAAGCAGGAGTGGGTCGTCCCGGCGATCAAGGGCGAGAAGATCCTCTGCCTCGGCATCACCGAGCCGGACGCCGGCTCTGACGTCTCCGGCATCAAGACCCGCGCGGTCCGCGACGGCGACGAGTACGTCATCAACGGCTCGAAGACCTACATCACCAACGGCCACCGCGCCGACGTGATCGTGCTCGTCACCAAGACCGACCCGGACGCCGGCTACGACGGCTTCTCGCTGTTCCTCGTGCCGATGGACGCTCCGGGCGTGATCCGCGAGAAGAAGCTTGAGAAGCTCGGCATGCACGCGTCCGACACCGCGCTGCTCGCCTTCCAGGACGTGCGCGTCGCCCGCCTCGGCGATGCTCGGCCAGGAGGGCAAGGGCTTCTACCACATCATGTGGGAGCTCCAGGGCGAGCGCCTGATCGGCGCGGCCGGCTGCGTCGCGGGTGCCCAGCAGTGCTTCGAGCAGACGCTCGCAGTACGCGCTACGAGCGCAAAGCGTTCGGCCGCGCAGATCGGCAAGTTCCAGGTGATCCGCCACAAGTTCGCCGAGATGGCGACGAAGATCGAGTCGGCCCGCCAGATGGTCTACATGACCGCCTGGCGTTCAACAACGGCGAGTACCCCGTGCGCGAGATCTCGATGGCGAAGCTCCACTCGGCCCGGGTCGCGGTGCGAAGTGGCAGACGAGTGCATCCAGATCCACGGCGGCGCCGGCTACATGAAGGAGTACGGGGTCGAGCGCGTCTGGCGCGACATGCGCCTCAACCGGATCGGTGCCGGCACCGACGAGATCATGCTCGACGTGATCGGTCGCTCCTACGGCCTTTGATCCCAACGGCAGGCCGGGAGGCTGGAAGGGCCGGCGAGCGCATCGCGCCACGGCCCCCAGCCCGACCGCCTACCGGCTGAGGCGCGACGATGACTGAATCCGTCCTCAAACCAGACTTCGGCGCTTCGACAGCGCCGATCCCGCCGTTCACCGAGGAGCACGAGGCGTTCCGCGCCTCGGCCCGCGGCTGGATCGAGCGCGAGCTGCGCCCGCACGCCGACCAGTGGGAGGCAGACAAGTGGATCCCGGAATCGGCCTTCAAGGCGATGGCCGACCAGGGCTACTTCGGGCTGAAGTTCGACCCGGCGTACGGAGGCGACGGCGACGAGCTCGCGGCCGCCGTGCTCGCGATGGAGATGGCTCGCTGCGGCTCGGGCGGAGTCGCAGCCGGACTCGGCGCCCACATGGAGATCGCGCTGCCGCCGATCGCCAAGTTCGGAGACGAGGAGCAGAAGCAGCGCTGGCTGGTGCCCGGGATCAAGGGTGAGCTGGTCGCAGCGCTTGCGATCACCGAGCCGGATGCAGGCTCCGACGTCGCCGGCCTCAAGACGACTGCCACACCGGTCGACGGAGGATGGATCGTCTCGGGCGAGAAGTGCTACATCACCGGCGGCTGCCGGGCCGACTTGATGGTCACGGCCGTCAGGATGGCCGGCACGCAGCGCCACGACGGGATTACCTTCCTCGCGATCGAACGGGGCGAGGGAGTCGAGCTCGAGCGCCCTCGAGAAGATGGGCTGGCACGCATCCGACACAGCGCTGATCAAGTTCGAGGAGGTCTTCGTGCCGGAGGAGAACCTGCTCGGCGAGGTCGGCGGCGGCTTCGACCTGATCATGGCCAACTTCCAGTGGGAGCGACTGACGATGGCGCTCGGCGCCGTCGGCGCGATGGAGGCCTGCTTCGAGCAGACCGTCAAGTACGCCCAGGAGCGCGAGGCGTTCGGCAGGCCGATCAGCAAGAACCAGGTGATTCGCCACAAGTTCGCCGAGATGGCGACGAAGATCGAGGTGGGGCGAGCGTTGAGCATGCACGCCCTGCGCCTCCACGTCGCCGGCCAGAACGCGGTGCAGGAGGTCTCGATGGCGAAGCTGCTGACCCAGAAGGCCGCCTTCGAGGTGGCCGACGAGTGCCTGCAGATCCATGGCGGCGCCGGCTACATGGTCGAGTATGGAATCGAGCGAGCGGCGAGGGACGCCCGCCTTGGCCCGATCGGCGGCGGCACCGACGAGGTGATGAAGGAGATCGTCGGCAAGACGCTTGGGCTCTGAGGCCGCCGGGGCGGTTCGTAATCTGCCCGACTGATGTCAGGTCAGGAACCCGCCCCACAGCAGAAGCCGAAGTCCCGCGTGGCCCGCGCCGCGGGCGGAGTCGAGCATCAGGTCGAGCGCGCCGTGTTCGGAGCCCGCTGGCTGCTCGCTCCGTTCTACGCGGGGATGATCGTCGCCCTTGTCGTGCTGCTCGTGAAGTTCGGTGAGGAGCTTTGGCTGATCGTCTCCCCGAAGGACCACCAGACCAAGGAGGACACTGTCCTCTCGATCCTCACTCTCATCGACCTTTCGCTGATCGCGAACCTGCTGATCATCGTGATCTTCGCCGGCTACGAGAACTTCATCTCGAGGATCGGGTTCGCCGAACAGCATGAGGACCGCCCCTACTGGATGGGGCGAATCGACTTCTCCGGACTGAAGATGAAGGTGATCGGCTCGCTCGTCGCGATCTCGAGCATCGAGCTGCTCAAGGACTTCCTCGAGTCGGCCAACGGGCCCGAGCCGGAGAACCTCAAGTGGCGGATCTACATCCACCTCGTCTTCCTCGCGAGCGGAGTCCTGTTTGCGGTGATGGACTACATCTCCGTGCGCCGCGAGAAGATCGAGCAGGCCTGCACGGCGCGACGGCCGACTGAGCGACGGTAGCTCGCGGCGACCGACGCCGAGGCGGGCAGGGCCGCGCGGCAGCCGCGACGGAGCCGGAGCGCGTCAGCCGTTGGGCGAGACGACCCGACGGCCGGGATGCATCGAAGTCCTTGCGATCGAGCGTGACGACGTCGCGCCGGACGCCATCGCCGTGGCCGCGATCCATCGTCGTGATGGCCCGCCATGGTCCTCGACTCCACGCAGCCCGGCCGTGATCTCGGCGTGGATCCGCGCGACGTGGCTGGTGAGCGGGAGGGGTTCGAACCGGTCGAGCACCTCCTCGATGAAGGCCGCCCGGTAGACGGCGCCTCTGCCCCGGCCTTGACCGGTGGACTGCCGGCCAGCAGCTCGCTGACGGTGATCGCGCTGATCGCGACTGACGCCAGGCTCGAAGATCGGATCGAAGTCCTCGCTCGGACCCTCGCGCTCGAGCTTGATCACAGGCTCGTGTCGATCAGCAGTCCCATCGCGCTGTTCAATCCAACGAGCGGAGTCGCTCCTGTCGGGCAGTCGGTTCTGGCCTCGTCCCTGATCCGCCTCAGGTCCTCCTCGAACTCCGGATCGGATGAGGGAGGTCGCCGGAGCATCGCGAGGAAGTCTGCGCCGAGGAAGCCAAGTCCGCCGTACGGGGCCGAATGCGCGGCGATCGGCCGACCACTCCCCGTGATCTCGGATCGCTTCACCGTCGGCGACCCGGTTGAGGACGTCGGAGAGGTTGCGCGCCAAGCTCCGTGGCTGTCATCACCGTGACCATCGTGCTCTGGTTTCCCGGTTGAAATGCCCACTGTCAGATCTATCATGATTTCTCGGTTCCTCTGATGATCGCGTGGGCGCCTCCGTCCGACCGCCACATGGCAGACTCCCGCACGACCGTCCCCAAAGCAACAGAAGGAGCTTCAACCAATGGGCGTACTCGACGACAAGGTGGCGATCGTCACCGGATCAGCGCAGGGCATCGGACTCGCGACAGCGAAGCTGCTGAGCGAGCAGGGAGCGAAGGTCGTGATCAACGACCTCGACATCGACAAGGCCAAGGAGTCGGCCGAGGCAATTGCCGGCGAGACCGCTGTCTTCGGCGGCGACCTGACCAAGGAGGGCGCAGCCGACCAGCTCGTCCAGACCGCGATCGACGCCTGGGGCAAGCTCGACATCATCGTCAACAACGCCGGCTACACGCTCGACGCTCCCGTCCACAAGATGAGCGACGACTGGTTCCAGAAGATGCTCGACATCCATGTGATCGCCCCGTTCCGAGTGATCCGCGCCGCCGCGCCGCACCTGCGCGAGCCCGCCAAGGCCGAGAAGGAGCAGGGCATCGAGGTCTTCCGCAAGATCGTCAACGTCAGCTCGATCTCGGGCACGATGGGCAACGCCGGCCAGGCCAACTACTCGGCCGGCAAGAACGCTGTCGTCGGCCTGACGAAGACCGTCGCCAAGGAGTGGGGCCAGTTCAAGATCAACGTCAACGCCGTCGCCTTCGGCTACATCGAGACCCGCCTGACGGCCTCGAAGGTCGACGACAACGTGATGGAGATCGACGGCGAGAAGGTCCAGCTCGGAATCCCGGACCAGATGCGCGGGATGGCCTCGATGCTGATCCCGATCGGCCGCCCGGGCACCCCCGAGGAGGCCGCCGGAGGCGTCTTCTTCCTCTGCTCCCCGTGGAGCAACTACGTACACGGCCAGACGCTCAACATCACCGGTGGCCAGTTCACCGGGATGACGACCTGACCCGAGGAGACTGAACCGGGGGTCGCGCAGGCGGCCCCCGGACTTCCTCCCGGCGGGCAGCCGACGTCCACCCCTTCCCCTCCGACCCGGGCGTCCCCAAGCGATGGCGAGTCCACCCGCCCCCACCCGACTCGTCCGCGATGCGCTCCCGGGCGACGTCGAAGCGATCCGCTCGGTCGCCGAGACGACTTGGTGGGCTACGTACGAGGACCTGCGCGGGCCGGAATGGATCCGCGAACACCTGGCCGAGTTCTATGCCCCGGACCTGCTCGCCGATCAGATCGAAGCGGCCGCGGCGGGCGACGATGCGCACTTCCTCGTCGCCGAGGCCGACGGGAAGGTCGTCGGCTACCTGCACTTCCTTGTAATGGACGACCGCGGCCCCTACCTGCGCCGCCTCTACGTGCTGCCCGAACTCCACGGCGTGGGATTCGGCAGGGCGCTCGTGATGGAGCTGCACCGGCGGCTGGGAGCAGGTGCGCGCTACCAGCTGGACGTGCACCCGGAGAACCACGGGGCCGTCGGCTTCTACCGCAGCTTCGGTGCCCGCTGGACGGGCGAGCGTCTCGAGCCGTGCTGGGACCTGATGGAGGTCACCGTCGAGGACTGAAGAGGAGTTCGCCGCCGGGAAGTCGAGCCGGTCAGGGCGACCCCGGCTCGAGCCGGCAGCCGGATGCGTAGGTACCGCTCGCCGAACAGAGCCAAGCGACCAGGACCCTGATGTCCTCCAGTGCCGCACCGGGACGCGGGCAGATCGCGACGACCCTGACGTCGAACCGGGCCCACTCGACCGAGAGCCCTCGGGCTGCGTTCTCGAGGCCGTCGGCGACAGCTGCGGCAGCGGCGTCACCGTTACCTGACTCGGGTGCGATCAGGACGATCGTGCCTCCCCCCTGCTCCTGCATCGCCGAGGTCACCGCCGCTCTGGCGAGCGTCCAAGAGCAGTCAAGCGCTGCGGCCATTCCTCCGGGCCCACCGGTCGCGAACACCGATGCGGCATCGACAACCAGTGAATCGACCCGACCGACTCTCAAGGCGAAACCCTCGACGGCGGCGGCAGCCGATTGATCGTCCAGCGTGCCCGGATCCTCAAGGTGCTCGATCGTCGCGCCCAGCCCGTCGGGCAGGGGCCCAGCCCCGGCGAATAGCACTGCGCGCCCTGCCAGCAGGTCGGGCTTGAGGTCCACCGGTTCGCGACTCACCGGCGAAGCGTAGATGCCGGGAGGGCCGGCGGTACGCTTGGCAGGTGGCCGAAGTCGAAGAGGGACTCTCCGAACTGACCGAGGCGCGCCCGGCGAGTCTGCCGCTCGTCGGCGGGAGCGAGGGCGCGAGCGTCACTGTGCGCCCCTTGCTGACTGCCGAGCTCAGCCTGCCCCCTCGCTTCTACGACCGGCCGAAGGGGCGGCTCGGCCGGATCGCAGTCCTGCTCGGAGCCCTCCGCGGCCCCAAGGAGGACTGGGGCTGGTGCCCGGTTCCGGCCTTCCTGGTCGAACACCCGGTAGCGGGGAACCTGATGATCGACACCGGCCTGCACCGCTGCTGCGCCCAGCCGGGAGGGGCGAACCTCGGGATCCTCTCCCGCTTCTCCAACGTCCGGATGAACCCCGGCCAATCGGCAGCCGAGAGGCTCAGGGCGCGCGGCATCGAGCCGGACTCGATCGGGCTGGTCGTGATGACTCACCTGCACAACGACCACACCTCGGCGACGACCGACTTCCCGAACGCGACTTTCATCTGCGATCAGGCGGAGTGGCGGGCGGCCCACGCGAAGGGGGCGAACCGCAACGGCTACGTCAACACCCATCTCGACCTCGCAGTCGACTGGCGTCTCGTCGACTACGGAGGCGAGCCGGTCGAGTCGTTCGCCGGATTCGCCCGCACCCTCGACCTCTTCGGTGACGGCTCGGTCAGGCTGATCTCCACGCCGGGCCATTCGACCGGGCACCAGTCGGTGCTTCTGCGCCTTGCCCACGGCGAACTGCTCGTGATTGGCGACGCCGCCCCTACCGAGGAGATCCTCGAGGGGACGAAGCGCCCCTTCCTCAACGCCGACGACCACCTCGCCGAGCGGTCGCTCAGGGAACTCCGCTCCTACCGACGCCTCACTCCCAACGCACTGATGGTGCCGGGCCACGACGCCGATGCATGGAACCGGCTCGACGCGGTCTACGGCACCGAACCGGACTGATCGCCGGACTTCAGGAGGATGCGGCGCGGCCGGTGACCCGCGAGCGCCGACGGGCGGACTCCCGGCGCTCCGCACGGGCGGCCCTTGAGGCCTCCCGGCGGCTGACTCCGTCGAGGCCCTGGTAGATCCCGCGGATCCGGTTGAGGACCTCGTCGGCCACTTCCTGCTGCTGATCGCGGGTCGACCCGTCGAGCACCGGCCAGCGGACGGCGTCGCCGTACTTGATGGTGACCCCCGGCAGTTCGAGCCGCTTCCAGTTGCGGACCTTCGACGACCCGTGGATCGCAACCGGCACGACCGGAGCCCCCGACTCGAGCGCAAGACGGCCGATGCCGCGCTTGGCCTCGGTTCCAACATCACCGGAGCGGGACCGTCCCCCTTCGCAGTACATCAGCACGCAGCCGCCATCGGCGAGGATCTTCTTGGCGGTGACGAATGCCTCCTCGTCGGCCTTTCCACGCATCACCGGAAATACCCCACCGTGGGTGAAGATGAAGCTCATCGGCGGCTTGAAAATCTGGCTCTTGGCCATGAACCTCACGTGCTTGCGCAGGGCGAGTCCGGAGAAGAAGTGGTCGAGATTGGAGAAGTGGTTGGGGGCGAGGATCACCGGGCCGTCCGGCACCTTCTCCGGGTTGAGCGAGCGAGCTCGGTAGAGCACCCAGGCGATCGAGCTGGTGACGACCCGGACCAGCTCGTAGACCAGATCCGGCTTCGTGTTGCGGGAGCGTTCGTGGAAGCGATCGAAGTACTCGGGCGGTCGCGGGTCCTTGTAGACCTGCTCCTTGATCGCCATGTCGCCGCCGGTCGGGTTGCCCTCCATATCCCGGCAGCGTACCCGGGCCGACCTCGGTCGCGAAGCGCGGCTCAGGCGCGCAGGCGGGCCTGAGCCAGTGCGTGGTGCCAGCCGGCGAGGATCTCTGCCCGCTGATCGCCGGGCATCCGCGGTTCATGTTCGACTCGCACCCTCCGGCCTCGGGCGGCATCGTCGAGCGTCAACGCGCCGACCCCGACGCCCGCCGCGAGCCCGGCGCCCAGCGCCGTCGTCTCGGCGACCTCAGGGACGGTGACCGGCACCCCGAGCACGTCGGCCTGGAAGGCCATCAGCCAGTCGTTCGCTGTCGCCCCGCCGTCGGCGCGGAGCTCGCCGATCTCGGCCCCGGACCGTTCGACCATCGCCGCAACGGCATCGGCGACCTGGAAGGCGATCCCCTCGAGGGTCGCCCTGACTATGTGCGCCTTGGTCGTGCCGCGCGTCAGACCGGTGATCGTGCCGCGGGCGTCCGGATCCCACCATGGGGAGCCGAGGCCGGTCAGGGCAGGGACGAAGTGGACACCGTCGTTGCCGTCGAGCGAGCGGGCGAGCGCCTCGGTCTCGGCTGCCGAGTCGATCAGCCCGAGCCCGTCGCGCAACCACTGGACGGCGGCCCCCGCTACGAACACGCTCGCCTCGAGGGCGTAGTCGAGCCGGTCGCCGATTCCCCACGCGACGGTCGAGAGCAGCCCTTGGGAGACGCTCGGCGCACTCCGCCCGGAGTTCATCAGGATGAAGGAGCCGGTGCCGTAGGTCGCCTTGGCCTCACCGGGTGAGAAGCACGCCTGACCGAAGAGGGCCGACTGCTGGTCGCCGAGGATCGCGGCAACGGGAGCACTGCGGCCGGCGAGCAGGTCGGGCCGACTGTCCGCGATCACCCCGACGCTCGGCACCACCCGGGCCAGCATCCGCTCGGGGATCCCGAAGAGGTCGAGCAGTCCTCCATCCCATTGCCCGGTCGAGATGTCGAACAGCATGGTCCGCGAGGCATTCGAGGGATCGGTGACGTGTTCACCGGTCAGGTTCCAGACGAGCCACGAATCGATCGTCCCCGCGAGCGCCGTTCCCGAGGCTGCCTTTGCGGCGAGGCCGTCCACGTTCGCGAGCATCCATTCGAGCTTTGTCGCACTGAAGTAGGAGTCGAGGACCAAACCGGTCCGCTCCCGGATCATCGGCTCGTGACCGGCCTCGCGGAGCTGGTCGCAACGGGCTGCGGTGCGGCGGTCCTGCCAGACGATCGCCGGTGCCAGCGGGGTACCCGTCTCGCGATCCCAGACGACTGTCGTCTCGCGCTGGTTGGTGATTCCGATCGCAGTCAGGCCGCCGGGCCCGACTCCCGCGCCATCGAGCGCCTCGTTGGCGACGGCGAGGGTCACAGCGAGGATCTCGGCGGCGTCGTGCTCGACCAGGCCAGGGCTCGGGAAGTGCTGCCCGAACTCCCGGTAGGCCCGCGAAAGCGGGGCGCCGTCGAGGCCGAAGACGATGCAGGTGGAGCCGGTCGTGCCCTGATCGATGGCTAGAAGCACGTCGGCGAGCCTACCGGTGCCGGGGCTGGCTGTACCTTTCCAACCCCGCGCAGCGAGCCCGAAGGAGGACTCATCCGATGTCAGAAGTCGAAGCCCACATCACAGGCACCGTCTGGAAGATCGAGGTCTCCGTCGGTGACACGATCGACGAAGGCGACACAGTCGTGATCCTCGAGTCGATGAAGATGGAAATGCCGGTCGAAGCCGAGGACGCCGGCAAGGTCAAGGAAATCCGCTGCGCCGAAGGCCAGTCCGTTTCCGAGGGCGACACCCTCGTCGTCCTGGAAGACTGAGCCGGTGGCCGGCCGCCTGATCAGGGAGGACCTCGACGGCGGGGTGGTCCGGCTGACGATCAGCAACCCCGAAAAGCGCGGAGCGCTCGACCACCCGATCCTCGACGCGCTGGCCGAGGAGCTGCCGGCGATCGACGCCGCCTGCCTGATCCTGACCGGTGACGGACCGATCTTCTCTGCCGGCTACGACATCGGCGACATCCCCGAGGAGGTCTTCGCCGAGGAGGCCGAGAAGATCATCGCCCACCCGTTCGCTGCCGCACTCGAGGGCCTCGACAGCTGCGAGGTGCCGATCGTCGCGGCGATCAACGGGCCGGCTATCGGCGGCGGCCTGGAGGTCGCCCTCGCATGCGACCTGCGGATCACCGCCGCCGAGGCGAAGTTCGGGATGCCCCCTGCCAAGCTCGGACTGGTCTACTCCCACACGGGAATCCGGCGCTTCATCGACGCTGTCGGCGTGCCGCGCACCCGCGAGCTGTTCCTGCTCGGGCGCAGGATCGACGCCGAGAGAGCGCTCGACTGGGGCCTCGTCAACGAGATCGCCGAGCCGGGCGCACTCGAGGACACGGCTCTGGCGATGGCGAGGGAACTGGCCGCGAACGCCCCGCTCTCGATCAAGGGCAACAAGCGGATCCTGAGGGAGCTCGCAGAGGCTGCCGGGGAGCTCGACCCTGAGGTCGAGCGGGAGCTGATCGCACTTCGCAAGGCCTGCTTCTCCTCGGAGGACTTCAGGGAGGGCGTTCGCGCCTTCGCAGAGCGCAGATCGCCCGAGTTCAAGGGCCGCTGAGAGAAAAACGCCTGCAAAGCTGCACGCTGATGCAGCTTCCCGGTACCCTCCGTTGACGTCCTGATTGGTTCAGGACGGCTTTATGACCAGACGAAGCTTGCTTCCAATCCTTCTTCTGGCCTCCCTGACCGGCCCGCTGGCCGCTCAGGCGTCGGCCGCCCCGAGGCTCGCCCTTGAGCCGTCCAGCCCCTCCTTCCAGGATGGGCTCAGCACCTCGTTCAGACTCTCGCCCAGAGCTCGAGCGGCCGTGGACGACGGTGGTGTCACTCCCGGCCAGAAGCCCGCAAGCGTCGGGATCGACCTCAAGGTCGGCCCCGCAGTCACGGACTTGCTGCTCGCGACGCAGTTCACGCGCTCGCGCAACACCAAGGGGCCCGCTCCCTACTCGACCGCAAGGCTGCTGGCCCTGATCCCGCGGGCAAACGCCGCCAGCACGAGCCTCAAGGACCTGAGGGCGAACGTGATGAGGATTGCCTCCGCCTACATGGCTGCCCCCACGCTCGAGGACAGGAAGAGCGCCAACCGCAGCCGCCTGATCTGCGCGATGGGCACCAAGGAGAGCTGTTCCCAGCGCTGGCCATGGTGCGCGATCTTCGCGAGCACCATGTGGCGAATGGCGGGAGTCCGTGCGCTCTCCCTGACCCCGGCCGTCTCCGGCATCGTCCAGTGGGGCATCGCACGCGGCCGCTGGCATGAGGCGACCAAGCGGGTGTCGGCAACCAAGACCGTGCGCTACAAGCCGGGACCCGGCGACATCGTCGCCTACGGCTGCAACCGCTCACGCACATTCTGCGACCACACCGGTCTCGTCGCGAGCACGACTGCGAGCACGCTCAACACGATCGAGGGCAACACCTCATCCCCGGTCAAGGGCCGCGACGGAGTCGCAGCCAAGGTGCGCTCGCTCGACTCCTGGGTCAGCGGCTACGTGACGCTCGGCTGAGCCGGGGCCAGCTCCCCGGTCCCGGACGCAGGGGCCCGCTCCCTTAGCCGTCCGCTGCTCAGCGTACTTTTCGTCTCGTTCCAGTCCACGAGCCGTCCAGGGAGGACCGCCCAAATGCCGCCGCTGATCACCCGCGAAGAGGCCCTGCGCCTCGGCGAGCTTGAGGATCCAAGGAGATCGAGGCGCTCGTCGAGCGAGCTTGGGCAGCCCGAGTCGAGCACTTCGGCGACTCGACCGACATGTGCTCGCTGGTCAACGCCAAGTCCGGCGGCTGTGCCGAGGACTGCGGCTTCTGCGCCCAGTCCCGATTCGCCGAGGCGGACACGCCGATGCACGCGATGATGGAGCCCGAGCAGATGCTCGAGCACGCCGGGCCGCCGAGGCCGCCGGTGCCCACCGGTTCTGCATGGTCACCCAGGGCCAGGGGCTCTCCAAGCGCGACTTCGAGAAGCTCCTCGAGGGAGCGCGGCTGGTGTCGGAGCAGACGAACCTCAAGCGGTGCGCATCGATCGGCCACATGTCCGCCAGCGCGCGCCAAGCGCGCTCAAGGAGGCGGGCATCCAGCGCGTGCACCACAACGTCGAGACCGGCCGACAGCTACTACCCCGAGGTCTCCACGACGGTGCGCTACGAGGGGCGGATGCGGACGATCGAAGCGGTCAAGGAGGCGGGACTCGAGACCTGCGTCGGCGGCATCCTGAACCTCGGCGAGATCACGCGAGCAGCGGGTCGAGATGGCGTTCGAGCTGGCCGGGATCGACCCGACGAGCGTGTCCGATCAACCTGCTCAACCCGCGCCCGGGGACGAAGTTCGGCGACCGCGAGTACATGGACCCGTGGGAGGCCGTCAAGTGGATCGCGATCTTCCGGCTGATCCTGCCCGGAGGCGCTGTTCCGGCTCTGCGGCGGGCGCGTGGAGAACATCGCGCGAGCTGCAGCCGCTCGCGGTCAGGGCGGGAGTCAACGGCGTGATGATGGGCAACTTCCTGACAACGCTCGGCAACGAGCCCCGGAGCAGGACATCGCGATGTTCGAGGAGCTACGGGCTCGAACGTCGCCCGCCAGCCTGACAACGGCGCCAACCCGCGCCCCGACAACCGCTCCGGCTGGCTCGAAGGCGAGACGCCCGACGTCGTCTCCGAGCACCTCGACACGGCCGCCGCGCGGCGACGGCGGCGACTCGTTCGAAGTCCGCCTGTGGGACCCGTCCACGCAGTTGAGTTACCAGCGCAAGCGAAAGGCTCCCGCCCCGCCCCGACGGTGCGGCCAACGCTGCGGATGGGCCGCGCCACACGCGAAGCGGAAGCAGATCGAAGCGAGCGGCCTGAGGAGCTGTGAGCGCCTTCACGCTCGACTCGCGAACTTCGCGCCCGCGGCCTGCACCGCCGCATGCGCCTGATCAGCGGCCCGCAGGGGCCGCACGTGCTGGTTGACGGCAGGCCGGCACTGCTGCTGTGCTCCAACAACTACCTCGGGCTGGCCGACCACCCTCGGGTGCGCGAGGCGGCGGCCGACGCGGCGATGCGCTGGGGCGTCGGCGCGGGCGCCTCGCGACTCGTGATCGGGGACGATGACGATTCACCGGCGGCTCGAGGAGCGGCTCGCCGAGTTCAAGGGCAGCGAGGCGTGCTGCTGTTCGGCTCGGGCTACTTGGCCAACATCGGGGTGATCGGCGCGCTGGCGGGCCGCAGGCGGCCACGTCTTCTCCGACGAGCTCAACCACGCGTCGATCGATCGACGGCTGCCGGCTCTCGCGCGCGGAGGCGGTCGTCTACCGCCACGGGGATGTCGAGCACCTCGCTTGGGGCTTGGCGAAGGCGCGCGGCAGGCAGGCGGCTGATCGTGACCGACTCGGTCTTCTCGATGGACGGCGACGTCGCGCCGCTCGAAGGCGATCGTCGAGGTGGCCAGGGACGTACGGTGCGAAGCATCGTCGTCGACGAGGCCCACGGAACCGGAGTCCTCGGCCCCGGCGGGCGAGGAGCGGTCGCCGCCGGCGGGCTGAGCGGCGAGATCGACGTGATCATCGGCACGCTCGGCAAAGCACTCGGCTCCTACGGGGCCTACGTGGCCTGTGACTCGACGACCGCGGACTGGCTCGTCAACCGCGCCCGGACCGTCATCTACTCGACTGCTCCAGCCCCGCCCGCCACCGCCGCAGCGCTCGAAGCGTTGAAGCTGCTCGAGCAGGAGCCACGCCTCGTCGACAGGCTCGCTGCCAACTCCCGGGTCCTGCGCACTGCGCTGCGTCAGGAGGGCTTCGACATCGAGGATCAGCCGACGCCGATCATCCCGCTCGTCCTCGGAGCTGCGGATTCAGCCGTCTCGCTTTGCGAGGAGTCGCTGCGCGGGGGGATCTTCTCCCAGGCGATCCGACCGCCGACGGTTCCCGAGGGGACGTCGAGGCTGAGGCTCTCGGTGATGGCCACCCACCGCCAGGCCGAGCTCCGCGATGCGGCCGCGACGATCGCCCGCTCGTGCGAGCGGATCGGGTTGCGGGCGGCAGCGCCGGAAGAGCGCCAGACCTTCGCCGAGGAGTCCTCGCCGGCGCGAGCCGCCGAGCCGGTCTCAGTGACCGAGGCGCTGCGCCGCCGGGGATTCATCCCGGGTGACGGGCCGCTGCCGATCAGGGTCAGGCGCAAGGGCCGCAGCCAGGCCCCGTTCGACTTCGAGGCCGACGGCTCGAACGGCGTCGACCGCGCGGCGTGACCGAGTCCGGGGAGCTCGCCCACGGGGTCTTCGTGACCGGCACCGACACCGGGGTCGGCAAGACGTTCGTCTCGGCCTCGATCATCGCCGGCTCGATCGCCGCCGGCCACACCGTTCGGGCCCGCAAGCCCCTGCTCAGCGGACTCGACGAACCGGTCGGCGACGGCCCACCGGCAGACCACGACCTGCTCGCCTCCGTTGCCCCGGGGGAGCAGCCCTCGGTCATCGCTCCCCTGACGTTCGGGCCCTCCGTCGGCCCCCACCTGGCGGCCAGTGAGTCAGGGGTGCAGCTCGACCCTCAAGCGCTGATCGACAACGTCCTCGCTGCGCGGCGGGAGTGGACCGGCTGGTCGTCGAGGGCGCAGGTGGGCTGATGGTCCCGATCTCGGAGGGCTTCGGCTACCGGGACCTTGCGGTTGCGCTGGCGATGCCCGTTGTGATCGCTGCGCGACCGGGACTGGGGACAATCAACCATTGCCTGCTGACGGTCGAGGCTGCCCGCAGTGCCGGCCTCGACGTGCGCGCCATCGTATTCGGCCCATGGCCCGATGCTCCGTCGCCGATGGAGCTCGACAACAGGGAGACGGTCGAGCGCCTCTCGGGGATCGAAACGGCGACCGTGCCTTGGATAGATCACCGATCTCCGGAGGCATTCGCAGCGGCCGGGTCGACGCTTCCTCTCGACTCGATCTTCTCCGCCTGACGCAGGTTCCGGGAGAACCGGCGCACCGGCTGTGGAGAACGATTAGGTTCCCGTTAGTCGGATCAGGTGTCCGGGGCTTGATGGAGAGGGCCGGCCGCCGGAACCGGGGTCTTGGATAGTCGGTGACCGGCCCGACTCCTGAAACAGCACCGCCGGTCGGAAGTTGCGGTACTCCCCGCGAAGTTCGATTCGCGGGGAGCGACCGTCACGCCTCCCAGAGAACGAAGTCCTCCTTGCGGGCACCGCACACCGGGCAGTACAGGTGTCCGGGATCGCCTCGAACGCCGTTCCAGGCGGGATGCCGCCGTCGGGGTCGCCCTCTTCCGGGTCGTAGATGAAGCCGCAGGCTTCGCACATCCACTTCTGTGTTGCTGGATCAGTCATGCCGGAAAGGTTACGCGAGCCGGATAACCTGCCGCACGGTGGAGAAAGACCCATTGAGCACTCCGGATGGCGAATTCGCCGAGGGACCGCCGGTCGAGCCCCGGCTCGCGGCGACCGTGATCCTGCTCCGCGGTGGTGCGACCAAACTCGAGGTGATGCTCGTCAAGCGCAACCCGGAGGCGCGTTTCATGGGTGGAGCGTGGGTCTTCCCGGGTGGCGCCGTCGATGCCCACGAGGGAACTGGCGATGCGGCGCTCAGGGCCGCGGCGGTGCGCGAAGTCGAAGAGGAAGCGGCCGTCGTCCTCCCCGATCCGGAGGCCCTGACGCCCTACTCACGCTGGATCACGCCGAAGTTCGTGAAGACCCGATTCGACACCTGGTTCTTCCTCGCGCCTCTGCCTGATGGCGCCGAGCCGCGGGTCGACGGCAGGGAGTGCGTCGACCTTCGCTGGGAGACGCCTGAGTCGGCGCTCGCCGCATGGGAGGCCGACGAGATCGAACTGGTCTTCCCGACCATCAAGCACCTGGAACAGCTGAGCGGCTTCGAATCGGCTGACGCCCTCCTTGAGCACGCTGCCGGGGTCGAGGTCCAGCCGGTCGAGCCGAGGATCGAGTGGGAGGGCGAGATCGCCCGCGTCCTCTTGCCGGGCGAGCCCGGCTATGACGACGCCTGAGCCGGCAGCGCGAGTCGGCGGGATCGTGCTCGCCGGCGGATCGTCCGAGCGGCTGGGACGCGACAAGGCCACCCTCGACTGGCACGGGACTCCGCTCGTCGAGCGTGTCGCGCGCCTGCTGGCGCGGGGCCTCGGCGGAGGGCCGGTGGCTGTGGTTGGCCCGGCTGATCGCACCCTCCCGGGCCTGCCGGCCCAACTCCAGACGGTCAGCGATCCGGAGCCGGATGGCGGTCCGCTGGTTGGGCTGATGGCCGGACTTGACCTCCTCCAAGGCCAAGTTGAGGCTGTCGTTGCCGTTCCGTGCGACGTGCCGCTGCTTCATCCCGCGCTGGTCAGGACCCTGATCGAACACCTGTTGACGGCTGGCGCCGATGTTGCCTGTCCGACGGCCGACGACGGACGTCCCCTGCCGCTGCCGGGAGCTTGGGGGGTCGGATCGATCGATGCGATCGGCTCGGCCCTCTCGACTGGAGAGAGGAGCCCGGCGAGGGTGGCAGCACAGCTTCGACTGGCCGGGGTCCCGTTGACTGAACTCGCTGCGGACCCACTGATGGCGGAGCTCGACCCGGACCTCGATTGCCTGCTCGACATCGACACCGACCTGCAGGTCGAACAGCTGATCGGGAGACCCCCGAAGGTCAGGCTTTCGCGTGACCGTCGGCTCGAAACCGCGAGCGCCTGGACGCTGGGCGATCTCGTCAGCCAGGCGGGCGACGATCTCGACGGTCCCTGCGTCGTGAACGGCCTGCCGGTCGAGTTTGACCCGCGCTTCCCGCTCGCACGGCGCGACTCCGTGGCGCTGCCGCCAAGAGCCCCGTTGTAACATTCACGGCCGATGAGTGAACGACTCGACCTGCGCGGACGCACCGTCCTGATCACCGGGGCCGCCCGCGGCATCGGGGCTCTCCTGGCCGCTGAGGTCGCTCGCCGCGGTGCTCGCCCGTCGCTGGTCGGCATCGAACCGGAAACGATGGAGACGGTCGCCGAGGCGATCCGCAGGGAGACCGGAGTAGAGACCTTCGTCGCGGAGGCCGACGTACGCGACCGCGAAGCGCTCGACAGGGCGGTCGAAGGCACGATCTCGGCATTGGGCGGGATCGATGTTTGCGTTGCCAACGCCGGCGTCGAGACGGCATCCTCGGTCCTCAACCATGACCCCGAGGACTTCCGGCGGGTCATCGAGATCAACCTGCTTGCTGTCTTCTCGACCCTGCAGGCGACTCTCCCGGCAGTGATGGAGAGGCGAGGGCACATGCTGCCGATCGCCTCGCTCGCCGCAATCGGCCACGCTCCCTCGATGAGCGCGTACGCAGCTTCCAAGGCCGGAGTCGAAGCGCTCGCCAACAGCCTTCGCCAGGAGCTCGCAGGAACAGGCACGACGGTCGGTTGTGGCTACTTCAGCTTCTTGGACACCGACATGGTGCGGGACGGCTTCCAGCACCCGGTGGCGATCGAACTCCGCAAGGACGTGATGCGCGGCCCGCTCGGCAAGGTCTACCCGGTCGAGCCCGCCATCACGGCCCTGGCCGACGGGATCGAGAACCGCTCACGCACGGTGATGTTCCCCAAGTGGATCAAGCCGCTTGCGAAGTTGCGCGGCCTCAGCCAGCCACTGATCGAGAAGCTGGGCGGCACCAAGTCGGCTGAGGCGATCCGCCGGGCCGAGTCGCGCTCCTCCTGAAGCGTCAACCGCCGCCGTAGGCGACCACGAGGTCGGTGACGATGCCGACCACGAATCCCGCGCTCAGCATCACGAGGCCGAGCTCGCGGTGCCCCAGGCGCGCCATGGCCTGCCAGATCTCACCGATCACGTAGAGGATCGCTCCGGCCGCGAGTGCGAAGCAGGCCAGCTCGAGCGGGTCCGCGCTTACGTTCCAGCCGATCGCCGTACCGATCACGACCGGCAGCCCCGCGATCAGGCCTGCCAGCCCGAGCCAGCGCCACGAGGGCTTGACCGAACCGAGGGGCCCGACGATCCCGAAGCCCTCGGTGGCGTTGTGCAGGGCGAAGCCGACCACGAGGACCGTCGCGAGCGAGATCGCTCCGGTGCGGGCGGAGACGCCGATCGCCAGTCCCTCGCCAAGGTTGTGGATGCCGATCGCGGTCGCGATCATCAGGCCGGTGCGGAGCTTGTGCCTGCGGGCCAGGTCGGCCTCTTCCACGTACGCGAGCGTCTCGCTCGGTTCGAGCCGCGTCGCTACCTCCCCTCCGGCGATCGGAACGACCGACTGCGGGGCGGCTACGCGCATCCTCCGGTCGAGCCACGCAAGGCCGGCACTTCCGAGCAGGAAACCGCCCGCTGTGAGGCCCACGTAGAGCACGACCGTTCCGAGCGAGCCCCCGCCCTTGCGAAGCGACTCGACCGACTGCTCGACGATCGCAAACATGTGCGAGCCGACGTCGACAAAGAGGAAGCAGAGCACTCCAACGGAGAACATCGCGAGCGAGATCCTTGCCCTCCGGCCGAGTCCGCTCAGCCTCCCGAGCGGCAACCCGATGAAGATCGTCAGGCCGGCAACGGCGCCCAGGAGGACTGTCTCGCTGAATGTCATCTGGTTGATTCCGTCCGGCCCGCCGAGCTGCTTGGCGTCGGCCGATCGGGGTGCCGCAACCCTACCAGCGATTACCTAGCGCGGGGGTCGGAAATAGGCGAAACGCCAGTCCCGTCAGATACTGCCGGGGTCACTCAGGCCAAGGTCCTGGAGCCATCCCTGCGCCTCAGCGTTGAGCCTGAAGAACTCACCGGTCCAGATCAGGATCCCCAATGCGATCAGCACCACGCCGCCCGTGACGACGATGACCGTGTAGTGGCGCTTGATCACTGCGAACGCGCTCGTCATCCGCGCGAAGGCGAGGGCCGTGAGGATGAACGGCACAGCGAGACCGAGCGAGTAGAACGCAAGCAGCAGCGCACCCTGCGCGGCCGAACCGGAGACCGCAGCCGTGGCGAGGATCGCCGAGAGGGTCGGCCCGATGCACGGCGTCCAGGCGATCGCAAACGCGGCGCCGGCAACGGCCGGACCACCCCGCCCGGCCTTTTCGATCAGTCCTCCGGGGTGCCACTCCCGGGCCAGCTGCGGAAGCAGCGGACTGAGGACGAAGAGCAGCCCGAGAGCGATGATCAGCACGGCCGAGACCTTCTCGAGTTCGCTTCGGTGCCCAACAAGCCAGGAGCCGATCACAGTGGCACTGAGGCCAAGCAGGATGAAGATCGACGAGAAGGTACCGATGAAGATCAGGCTGGGGATCAGGACACGGCGTGTGTCTGGTCCTCCATGTCGGCCGGGGTCACTCCGGCGATCACACTCATGTAGCCGGGGACGAGCGGAGGACACACGGCGAGAGAAAGCTGACGAGTCCGGCGACGAAAGCGAGCGGGAACGCGACTGCCGGGGGCCGATGGATCGCCACCGCGCAGAGCGTATCGGCGAACGGTGCGCGGACTCAGTCGCGCGAAGGGGCCGCAGTCACGGCCTCCGTCGCGGCTGCCGCAGCCGAGGCTTGGCCGGTCGGCTCGACGCTCACCGCGATCCCGTTGAGGAACGCCATGCCGGCGAGCGGTTCAAGGTCGTCCACCGAAGACCCGGCAAGGACGTTCACGTTCACCCCGGGGTTGCTGTTGGCGAGCTTCCAGCCGCCTCGATGCCCCCAGCCATGGGCGAGCGCAACGGTGCCCTGCCCCAAGTCGTCGGTGAACTTGACCGCCACCTCGATCGATCCGTCCTTCGAGCTGACCCGCACTCGGTCGCCCTCCCCCAGCCCGAGCTTCGAGGCGTCGTGCGGGTTGATGTGGAGCGGCTGCTCCCGGCCTCCGCGCATCAGCAGCGGGGCGTTGTGCATCCATGAGTTGTGGGAGCGCAGCTCGCGCAACCCGATCAGCCTGAACGGATGCTGAAGGTCATCCGGATCGCCAGTCCGGCCAAGCCGGTCCAGCTCACCGGCGATCTCGGGCGGATCGAGTCTCACGAGGCTGTCGCCGTGGCGGACCTTGGTCCCGAGCTCTCCGGTCGCGACGAACTCATCGAGCACGATGCCATGCGGCTGAGCGGCGACCTTCTTGAGGTTAAGGCCGCTGCGGCGCAATCCGAAGAGGTCGCCGTTTCGACCGACTCGCAGGAGCGTGTCGACCAGGCGCTTGGGCTCGAACTTGATCCCGAGTCGACCGAGCCACCGGACCGGCGGCACGCTCGAAGGCGTCACCCCGAGGATGTCGGCGAGCTGCTCGACGACCTGCCACTCCTCACGGGCCTCGCCTGCCGGCTCGACGACCCTCTCGGTGTACTGGATGAACGGGGTCGTGTGGAAACCCATGAAGGCGATCGGCAGGTCGTCACGCTCGAGGAAGGTCGTTGCCGGCAGGATGAAGTCGGCGTGGCTGTTGGTCTCGTTCATGTAGAAGTCGAGCCCGACCATCAGGTCGAGCGAGTCGAGTGCCCGCTCGAGCCGGTCTCCATCGGGGACCGAGAGCACCGGGTTCCCGGCGCTGACGAACAGGGCGCGCAGCTGGCGATCGCCCGGCGTCGTGATCTCCTCTGCGAGCAGGCTCGCGGGCATGTTGCCGAGCACGTCCGGGAAGTTCCCGATCCGGGAGCGCTTCGCGCCGTAGGAAGCGAGGCCGAACCGCTCGGCCACCTCATCGAGCGCCAGCGGTGGCCGTCCGAAGACGGCCCCGCCCGGAATGTCGAGGTTGCCTGTGACCAGGTTCAACGAGTCGAGCAGGAAGGAGACCAGGGTGCCGCGCGTGCCAAGGCAGGAGCCGGTCCGCCCGTACACGGCCGCACTGCGGGCCGAGGCGAGGTCGCGGGCCATCTTCCGCAGCTCCTCCGGAGCGATTCCGGTGCGCTCGGCGGTCGCCTCCGGCGGGTGTTCGCGAGCGGCAGCCTTGAGCAGTTCGACGCCGCGCGACTGTGACGCAATCGCCGCCTCATCCGCCAGCCCCTCACTGAAGATCACGTCGAGCATCGACAGCAGCATCCATGCGTCCGAATCCGGGGTGACCCTGACGTGCTCGAAGGCTCGGGCGGTCTCGCTGCGGCGTGGATCGACGACCACAACCCGTCCACCCTTGCCGGTGATCGCCATCAACTGGTCGCGGATCCGGTGAGCAGTCAGGACGCTGCCGTGACTGACGAGCGGGTTGGCGCCGACGATCAGCAGGTGGTCGGTGCGCTTGAGGTCGGGGATCGGCACCACGAGGGGCGAGCCGTAGAGCAGCGCGCTTGCCGCGAAGCGGTTGTTGACGTCCTGCGAACCGGCCGTGTAGTAGTGGGGCGAGCCGATCGAATCGAGGAACCCCTTCACCCAAAGCGTGTGGGAGTACGGAGAAGGCGCCCGGGTTGCCCATGTACCAACCGATCGAATCGGCACCGCTGGACCGGCGGACTGCCTTCAGGCGCTCTCCGATCTCGGCCATCGCCTGGTCCCAGCTGACCCGCTCGAAGGTTCCGTCAGCCTGCCGCTTGAGCGGGTGGAGCACCCTGTCCGGATCGTTCTGCAACTCCGCCATCGCGATTCCCTTGGGGCAGGCGTAGCCCTGCGAGAGAGGATGGTCGCGGTCGGGCCTCAGCTTGGTGACTTGGCCGTCCTCAACCGTCGCGACCATGCCGCAGAGCGACTCGCAGATCCTGCAGAAGGTGACCTTCTCCTCAACCACCACGACCGAAGTTACACCACCCACTCGGGAATGTCAGGTCGTTCGACGCCTTCGAGCGACCTCCCTTCCTCCTCGAGCTTGTCGAGGTGAGCCGCAAGAGTCACGGTCGCCGCCGGCAGCAACTGTTCGGGGACGTCGTCCCAAACGACTGCGAGCAGCTCAGGGACCGTCGCGCTGCCCTCGTCGAGCGCCTCGATCAGCCGCCGCTCGCGCTCGAGGCGATGGGCTATCTGCCAGCGAATCCTTGGCACAGGATCCTCGATCAGCGGCCCGTGGCCCGGGGCGATCAGCTCGGGGCCCAAAGCCGCCAGGGCCTCCAGGCCGGCAAGGTAGCCCGACAGGGAGCCGCGGCCAGGAGCGACGTAGACGCTGCTGTGAGCGAAGATTGCATCCCCGGTGTAGGCGACGCCACCGCCGACGAAGGCGACGTGATCGGCTGAGTGGCCGGGGAGTTCGAGCACCTCAAGCGGCCCCTGGGAAGCTCCGCCGCCGGCCCCCGGCCCCGACCGAACGACCGGTACCTCGCCCAAGCGCTCGATCAGCACCGGCACCGCCTCGCTGTGATCGGCGTGTCCGTGCGTGAGTGCGATGCCGGCCATTCCCCCGCGCTGCTCGAGTTCGCGTTCGAGGGCGTCGAGGTGGTCGGTCAGGGCCGGTCCGGGGTCGATCACCCAAGCCCCCTCGTCCCCCACGACCCAGCTGTTGGTGCCCTCCAGCGTCAGCAGACCGGGATTGGCGGCGCGCACGCCGACTGCCCCGTGCCGTTCGGGGAGCTCGATCCTCAACTGCCGCCCCGACCGATCAAGGGTCGAGCCTGGCGACCCGCCCGGACTTCGATGTCAGGTAGATGCGGCCGTCGAGATCCTCGCCGAACGAGGTGAGCTGGTCGAATCCGCCCCTGATCGTGCCGACGTTGCGGGCCGCGAGCTTGCCCGTGCGGAGGGCGGCCCTCCACACCTTGCCGGAGCAGAAGTCGCCGTAGAGGTACTCCCCGTAGTAGGGCGTTCCGCGGAAGCGTGGGTCGCGGATCACGTATCCGCCGGTCACGGAGCAGCCGCTGGCCCCGTGTGCGTATTCGAGCACCGGGAAGACGGCCCCCGCAGCACTCTCGCTGGGGAAGTTGCGCTTGGTTCCCTCCCATGGCCTCCAGCCGTAGTTCGCTCCCTTGCCCCGAGTCGGCGACGGCGACCAGTTGATCTCCTCGACGCGGTCCTGTCCGACATCGCCTATCGCGAGCCCGCCCTTGACCCTGTCGAACGAGAAGCGCCAGGGGTTTCGAAGTCCGTACGCCCAGATCTCAGGCTTTGCCCCGCGCCTGCCGACGAACGGGTTGCCGGACGGGACCGTGTAGCTCGAACTCCCCTGTTGGCGCGGGTCGATCCTCAGGATCTTGCCGAGCAAGGTGCCGAGGTTCTGACCATTGCCGCGACGGCCGTGGGGATCGTCGCCGCTGCCGCCATCGCCGAGGCCGATGTAGAGGAAGCCGTCCGGACCGAAGGCCAAGTGGCCGCCGTTGTGGTTGCCCTCGGGCTGCCGCTGGAACAGGACGAGCCTCGCGGTCGCCGGGTCGGCCGCGTCGGCGCTGCCGGCAGAGCGCCGGTATTCGACGATCCTCGTGTCGCCCTGCTGATCGGTGTAGTCGACGTAGAGGCGACCGCTCGTCGCGTAGTCGGGAGCGAACGCCAGTCCCAGCAGGCCCTGTTCGAATCCGCCAGTGACCTGCGACGATATGTCGAGGAAGGGCTCGGGCCGGGTGACTCCGTCCTTGACCGTGCGGATCCGGCCGCCCTGCTCGACCACGAAGAGTCGCGAGCGGTCCCCCGGGGCCTGCGTCACGTAGAGGGGCCGGTCGAACGTGCCGATGCTGGTGAGTACTGGAACACCGGCCGCAGCCGCGGTCGCAGCACTGGGCGAATCGGACCGTCCCGTCAGGGCGAGCACGGCGGTCGCGAGTGCCGATGCGCCGAGCAGGAGCGCGACCATTGGTCCGAGTCTGTGTTTACGCACGAACCAAGGATGACAGCTGATGTCAGGAGAGCGGAATCTTTACCGACCGTTAAGTGCAACCCGTCACTGTTGCCCTCGGAAGACTTGACTCCGCCCGCACACTTACTTAGAATCAGGAACTCAATGGCAGCCAAACGCCCAAACAAGCCAACAGCCAGCAAGAAGACCGCCAGCAAGGCCGAAGCGGCCCATCGCGACGCCAAGCGCGTCCAGCTGCGGCCGACACGCCGTCCCGAAGGGGCGGATTCAACCCGTGCCCAGCGGCGCCTCGCCGGACATGTCGTTCACGCTCCCGGCGCGAACCCGACCGATCCTGCCGGAGACGCCCTCGGTCAACTCCTCGCTCTCAGCCGCAGCTACCCGCTTCTGACCAAGGAGCAGGAGGTTGACCTCGCCCAGAGGATCGAGCGCGGCGACCTCAACGCCAAGGAGCGGATGATCAACTCGAACCTGAGGCTCGTCGTCTCAGTGGCCCGCCGCTACCAAGGGCATGGCCTCGACATGAACGACTTGGTCCAGGAAGGAATGCTCGGCCTCATCCGGGCGGTCGAGAAGTTCGACTACCGCAAGGGATTCAAGTTCTCGACCTACGGAACCCTCTGGATCCGCCAAGCGATCCAGCGCGGACTCGAGAACTCGGCCCGCACCATCCGCCTCCCCGTGCACGTCAACCAGCGGATGCGAGCGATCGCCCGCGCCGAGCGTGAACTGGCAGCACTGCTGGGCCGCGATCCGACCGACGAGGAACTGGCGGAGGCTTCCGACCTTCCGATCGAGGAGATCCATGAGGCGCGCAAGGCCGCCCTCGGCGTCACCAGCCTCGACATCGGGGTCGGCGAAGACGGGGAGACTTCCCTCGGCGACCTGCTTCCTGCCGATGGCCCGCTTCCCGACGAGCTTGCTGAGGTCAACGACCGCAAGGAACTGATCTCCGAGGCCCTCTCGACGATCCCGCTCAGCGAGCGGACCGTGCTCGAGCTTCGCTTCGGCCTCAGCGGTCAGGAGCCGACGACCCTCGCCCAGACCGGGCGTGAACTCGGGGTAACCCCGGAGCGCGCCCGCCAGCTCGAGGAACAGGGCCTGCGCAGGCTCGCCGAGCACACCAGGGTTCGCTCGCTCCGCGAGGCCGAAGCAGCCACCTGATCGTCGGCTGCCCCTAGGCGAAGACGTCGAGCAGTTCCGACACCGCCTCGTCGAACAGCGCGGTGTGGGAATCGACGTCCCTCGCTTCGGTAGCCGGACAGACGAGCGCCATGTTGTGGAACGGGGTCATCACCAGACCCCGGTTGAGCATGAAGAGGTGGATCCACTCGTCGAGACCTTCGTCGGCGGCGACGGCCGAGGCCCCACCGCTCCTCGGAGGCTCCGGCGTGAACCGGTATTCCGCGCGGGCCCCGAGCCTGACGCAGCTCCAAGGGACCGAGTGGCGCTCAATGACGGAGTCGACCCCGTCGGCGAATCGCCCACCCAACTCGATCATCCGCGCGAACGCCGAGTCCGTAAGGACTTGGCCGAGGACTGCCCGAGCGGCGGCGAGCGACAGTGCGTTGCCTGCGAGGGTGCCTCCCACGCCGCCCGTGTCGACGTAGTCGGCTCCCTCCGCCCTGAGCAAGCGGTCGGTGAAGTCGGCGCTCATCCCGAAGGCGCCGATCGGGACGCCCCCGCCGATCGACTTGCCGATCGTGACGATGTCGGGGTCGATCCCCCATGCGGCCGTGCATCCTCCCGGGCCGGCGCTGAAGGTGTGCGTCTCGTCGGCGATCAGGAGGGTGCCCGTATCGCGCGTCGCCTTCCGCAAGCCCTCGAGGAACCCGGGCTCGGGCAGCACGATCCCGATGTTCGTCATCGCCGGCTCTGCCAATACGCAGGCGACTTGCCCGTCCGCCAGCAGCCGCTCGACCGAGTCGAGGTCGTTGAACTCGCAGACGCGAGTCGTCTTCACCGGGTCGACGGCAGGCCCTACGTTGCCCGGTCGGCTCGTCGGCTTCCCGTCGGCGTCCAGGACGATGAAGCTCTCGTCGACCGAGCCGTGGTAGCACCACGAGAACACGAGCACGAACGGGCGCCCGGTCACCTCGCGGGCCTTTCTGAGGATGAAGCGGTTGGCGTCGGTCGCCGAGAGGGTGAAGCTCCATTGCGGCAGGCCGAAGCGCCTTGATAGCTCGGCACCGACCCAGGCGGCGTCCTCGGTCGGGAGCATCGTTGTGACGCCGCCGAGCCGATCGATCCGGGTGGCGACGGCCTCGGTCAATGCGGCCGGCGAGTGCCCGGCCATCGCTCCGGTATCGCCAAGGCAGAAGTCGATGTAGTCGTGGCCGTCGAGGTCCGTCAGCCGGACTCCGTGAGCCCCAGCCATCGACAGCGGGAAGCCACCGGGCCACTTCGCCATCCAGCTCATCGGGACGCCGGTCCAGAGGCTCTCGCCGGCCCGTGCGAACGCCGCGGCCGAGGCCGGGTTGCGGGCGGCGAACTCAGCCCGCTCCCGTTCGATCAGGTGGGCGAGGCGCGCCCGGTCGATCTCCACTGGATCCGATTCCATCTCCGGCAATGACGGTACCTTCCAATCGGATGTCAGGCTCTGAGCGGACCGCACGCCAATGGTGGGCAGCCATCGCAGGCTTGGCTCTCCTCGCCCTCGTAATGAGGCTGATCGGGATGAGGGAGAGCCCGGCCGGGGACGAGCTGTTCTTCCTCTCCTACGTCAACGGCCGCTCGTTCGGCTCGATGTGGGACCTCGTCGTCAACACCGAGAAGACCCCTCCCGTCGGGTTCGTCCTCGGCTGGCTCGCGGCTCGGCTGGGCCCGGCCGACCCTTGGATGAGACTGCCCTCGGTGCTCGCCGGCACTGCGCTCGTGCCTGCGGTCGCGCTTCTCGGCCGTCGGTGCGTGGGGCCGGCCTGCGGCCTGATCGCCGCCGCGTTGGCTGCCTGCAGCCCATTGCTGCTCTTCTACGGGATCGAGTCGCGAGCGTATTCGCTCGCCGCCCTGCTCTCGTGCGCGAGCGTCGTGCTGCTGCTCGCCGCAGTCGATCGAGGTGGGAAGCTGCGCTGGGTCGGCTGGGTGCTCCTGACCGCCCTCGCGCATCCTGACCCACTACACGGCGATCTTCGTGCTGTTCGCTTCGGTCGTGTGGGTCGCGGTGACCCGGCCCGATGCCCGCCGCCGGCTCGCACTCTCGTGCGCCGGGGTCGGTCGTCTCGGTGGCCTGGTGGATCCCGGCCCTCCTGACCCAGTGGGGCAACTCCGGGGACGAGGCTCGCCGGATCGCCGCAGTCGCGCCGCTCGGAATCGAGACACTGGCGAGGATCACATCGCGAGCACTGTTCGGCTACCCGCTCGGCTCGAAGTTCAACGACACCTCCCTGACCGGGATCCCCGGCCTGCCTGGCCTCGCAATGATCGCTACCGGGATGGCGGTGGCGATCGGATTCGCGATTGTGCGGCGAACGCGGGAGCCGGCGGCGAGACCCGGCCTGCGGGCCGAGACGTGGCTCCTGGTGGCGATGGCCTTGGCGACGCCGATCGGGATGATCCTGCTCAGCCTCGAACCCGGCAAGTCGCTGCTGCTGGCGCGCAACCTGATCTGTTCGCTGCCGGCCGTAGCCGTTCTGGCCGCGATCCCATGTCGCGGGCCCCGCTGAGGTGGGCGGTGCGTCTCCACCGTGCTCGTCTCGGGTGGCCTGCTGTTCGGCTCGGTCCGCGAACTGCGCGACTTCAACCGGCCGGACATGGCCGCGGCCGCCGAGGCAGTCTCGCGCGACTGGAGTCCGGGAGACCGGATCCTCCAGGTCGACTACTCGCCACGACCGCCACTCGACCAGGATCTGGCGATCCACCTCGGCAGGGCCGAGCTCGCTTCGCTTCTCTCCACCAGCAAGGTCGGAGTCAGCCCGTTCGAGCATCCGAAGGCGGGCTCATCGATCTTCCTCGTCGCAGCCGACTCGTCCGGCTTCAGGGCCGATACGCTCGGCCCGCCACCGAGCCAGGTGGGCCAGCTGGAAGCTCGTCTGGAAGAAGCGCTGGCCAGGGGTGATCGATGTCTGGGCTTCGAAGTGGCAGGCAACCGGCTCGGACGGTGAAGTTCGCAGTCGCCTCCGATAGGCTGAATCCCGATGCAGGTTTTGAAAGACCTCAGTGCCAAGGTCACGAACGAGCGGGTCGTTCCGAGCGATCACGCCGAGCCCAACCTCGGGGTGGTGATCCTCACCTGCATGGACGCGAGGATCGACGTCCTCGACCTGCTCGACATCGCACCCGGTGACGCTCACATCGTCAGGAACGCAGGTGGCCTCGCGACGCCGGATGCCGTCCGCTCGATCGCGATGAGCCAGCGCCTGCTGGGGACCCAGCGGATCCTCGTTATCCAGCACACGGACTGCGGCATCCAGCGAGTGGCACCCAAGGATTTCGAGGCGATCATCCGCGAGGAAACGGGTGCCGACCCCCAGTGGCCTGCACCGTCGGCGGCCACACCGGAGGAGACCCTCGCGCTGACCGTGTCACTGCTGCGCGACGCGACCGAGATCCCCAGCCGCGACCTCATCGAGGGAGCGATCCTTGATCTGGCGTCGATCAAGGCTGAGCAGTTGGAGCGTTCGGCTACTTCCTGAGCCAGTCGCGAAGGCCGGCGAGCGCCTTCTCGGCGATCCCGTCGAAAGCCTTGCCGAGGAGCGGGTCGAGCAGCTTCAGCGGCCCCTTCAGGGTCAGGTCTGCCGAGTACTTGACCGTGCTGCCTGCTCCGTTCGGCTCGACGATGATCTCGTCGACCGACAGCACTGTCGAGTTCTCACCCCTGAGCACGACTCGACGTCCCGGTTCGAACTCGGTGATCTCGTAGACCAGCTCGGAGTTGCGCCCCATGAACCGGGCGACGATCCGGAAGCGGGCGCCGATGTCGATCCCGTCGGCGGTGAGCTTCTCGGCCTCGACGACTCCGGGGTCCCACTGCTCGGTGGTCGAGAAGTCCGCGACCCGCTTGAAGACCTCGTCTGAGGGAAGTGGGCTTTCAACCGTTCCTGATGCCTTGGCCATGGCACCACCGTATCCGACTGACCCGGGAGGAGCGATCGCAGGCCCGGGGAGGCTGAGCGGGACGGGCGAAACGCCCCATGGCGACGAGGGCCTCCGGTAACGTCCGAAAAACCAACAAAACGTACGGAGGGGTCACCGAATGGCAACGACTGTTCAGATAGAAGGCACGACGCAAACCGCGAAGATCCGAAGCCCACTGGCGGTTGTGGCACTGAGCATCATCACGTTCGGCATCTACCTGATCTTCTGGTGGTACTTCGTCAACAGGGAGATGAAGGACTACGGCAAGTCGAAGAACACCGATGAATGTGGTGAAAGCCCGGTCGTGTCGCTGCTCGCCCTGACACTTGGGTGGATGATCATCGTGCCGCCGTTCGTCTCGATCTTCAAGGGCTTCAAGCGGATGAACGCGGCAAACCGCCTCTCGGGTGCGGGCGACGGCTTCGACGCCGGCCTTGGACTCCTGATCTGGATCTTCATCTCCCCGATTGCCATCTACCTCTTCCAGGCGAACCTGAACAAGGTCTGGGAGGCCGGCGCATCGCCCGCTCAGGCCACAGGCGCGCCCGAGGCGCTCGCTCAGCCTCCGGCCGCCCCCGCTCCGGCCCCTGAGAACAGGCTCGAAGGCGCTCCGGTCGAGTCCCCGGAGCCGAGCGGTGGCCCCGAAGGACAGGCTGAGTCGCCCGAGCAGCGGGACTGATCACCGAGGCTGTCCGGCCGGCAGCGGCCAGCCGGACAGCCAGGAACCAAGGCGACAGCGGGGCCCGACCGCGCGAGTGGAACACTCCACTGCGTGGCCGGCTGCCCCGCCGTTGCCGCTGGCGCTTTACTTGTCGCGATGGCCGCCTTGCTGATCCTGATCGGGCTCCTGCTGCTCTGGCAGGCCGTCGCCGTGTCCGTCGGCCCGGGTCCGGACATCCTCCCCTCCCCGCTGCGGGTCGTCGAGCAGGGTTGGGCGGACCGAGCCGATCTTTGGGCGAACACCCTCCCGACGATCGGAGCGACCGCCGTCGGCTTCGCCTGCTCGCTTGCGCTCGCGTTTCTGCTCTCGATCGTGATCGACCGCTTCCACCCGGCGAGGCGGTCATTGATGCCGGTCCTCGTCACGAGCCAGACGCTCCCGCTGATCGTCCTCGCACCCCTCGTCGTCGTCTGGTTCGGCTTCGGGCTGATGCCGAAGGTGATCCTGATCGTGCTCGTCACCTTCTTCCCCCTGACCGTGGCCCTGATCGAGGGCTATGCCGCTACCACGGCAACGTCGGAGGCTCTGTTTCGCTCCTTCGGCGCGGGCTGGTGGCAGACCTTCCGGCGGCTGCGACTGCCGACCGCGCTGCCCTTCTTCTTCGCGGGCTTGAGGATCGCAATCACCTACGCGGTAGTCGGAGCCGTATTCGCCGAGTACGCGGGCTCTGAACACGGCCTCGGCATCTACATGCAGAACGCGAAGAACTCATTCCGCACCGACCTCGTCCTTGCCGCCGTGATGGTCACTGCGGCGATCACCCTCGCTCTCTTCGCCCTGACCTACCTGCTCGAGCGGTGGGCGATGCCGTGGGCACGCGGACGCAAGACCGGAGGCGCGCCGGCATGAGCCTCGCCACCCCGAGCACCGACCTTGCGCTCTCCGTCAGCGACCTCTGCCTGACCCTCGGCCAGACCCCGGTGCTGGACGGGCTCTCGTTCGACATCCGGGCGGGCGAGTTCGTCTCGATCGTCGGCCCGAGCGGGTCGGGCAAGTCGACGACGCTCGGCGTGCTGACCGGCGAGATCCAGGCCGACTCGGGCACGATCGATGTCGGCGGCAGGAGCGACACAGCCGGCGCGAGCGAGTTCGCCTGGATGCCGCAGAGCGACTCGCTGCTTCCGTGGCGCCGGACGATCGAGAACGCGACCCTCGGCCTTGAGATAGCTGGAGTCGACAGGGCCGCCGCCCGCGCGGCGGTGGAGCCGCTGATCGAGCCGTTCGGACTGAAGGGCTTCGAGCGGGCCTGGCCGCACGAGCTGTCGGGCGGGATGAGGCAGCGGGTGGCCCTGCTCAGGACCGTGGCGCTCGGACGCCCGCTGCTGCTGCTCGATGAGCCGTTCGGTGCGCTCGATGCCCTGACCCGCTCACAGATGCAGGTCTGGCTCGAGGGTGTCTGGAGGGAGTTCGGCTGGACCGTGCTGCTGATCACCCATGACGTCCGTGAGGCCGTACTCCTTTCGGATCGAGTGCTGGTTTACTCCCAGCGCCCCGCCCGAATAGTCGAGGAGACCGAAGTGAACCTGCCCCGGCCCCGCCGCCCCGAGATGATCGCCGACCCGCGTTGCGCCGAGCTCGAAGCCGGCCTGATCGCCACCCTGACCGAGGGCTCGCGATGAGGCCGCGCAGCGCTCCCATCGCTCTCGCTGTCGCCTTTGCCGCCGCTGTCGCAGTCGGCTGCGGAGGGTCCGATTCGGCATCGACCGCCAGGCCCCAGGGGCCCGCGAAGCCGGTCTCGATCGCCCTCTCATGGTCGCCCAACACCGACTACACGGGCATCTACGTCGCTGAGAAGCGAGGCCTCTACCGCGACGCCGGGATCAAGCTCAAGGTCATCCCCTACGCCTCGACCCTGCCCGAGACGCTCGTCGCCGCGGGCAAGGCCGACCTCGGCTTCTCCTACCAGGCCGGTCTCGCTTACGCCCGGGCCGGAGGCAAGGACCTGGTTGCGATCTTCGCCCCGCACCAGAAGGGCACCTACGCGATCGGCGTCAGCGCCGACCGCAACGACATCAAGTCGCCGAAGGACCTCGACGGCAAGATCTACGCCGGCTTCGGCACTCCCGACGAGCTGCCGCTGCTCAAGCAGGTGATCCGCGCCGACGGAGGCAAGGGCGACTTCCGCTCCGTGACCCTGGACACCGCGGCCTACCAGGCGGTCCATGCGGGCAAGGCCGACTTCACGATCCCGGTGACGACATGGGAGGGAGTCGAGGCCAAGAGCGTCGGCAAGCCGATGAAGTACTTCAAGCCCACGGACTACGGCTTCCCGGATCAGTACTCGAGCCTGATCGTGGCTGGCGGACCTTGGCTCAAGGCCAACCCGGAACTCGCGAAGGCCTTCGTGACCGCCACCGAGGAGGGCTACCGCTGGGCAGCCAAGAACCCCGCCAAGGCGGCCGCGATGATGATCGCCGCCAACCCGGGAGTGTTCAAGAACCCGTCCGTGGTAGAGCAGAGCCAGAAGCTGCTCGCCGATGGCGGCTACACCGTCGGGCCGGATGGCGAGGTCGGGGTCCAGAGCGGCGAGCGCTGGCAGAAGTACGGGAACTTCCTGTTCGCCAACGGCCTCCTGACCGGAGCCGACGGCAAGCCGCTGAAGACCGAACCGAACTGGTCCGAGTACTTCACGAACGCCTACCTGGCTCAGCCGCGCGGTTGAGCGGGGCGGCGGCAGCCGAGCCCCACTTCGACCCCGGCGACGGTCGAGCGGCTTGCAGCGCTCCTGGCAGCATCGGAGCCGTCCGCAGGCCCGACCCGCGTGCTCGCGATCGATGGCCGCTCCGGAGCCGGGAAATCGAGCCTCGCCGTGCAGGTCGCAGCACTGATCGAGGCTCCGCTCGTGTCGCTCGAGTACCTCTACGGGGGTTGGGGTGACCTGGCCGGCGGCATCGAACGGTTGAGCGAATCGGTCCTCGAGCCGCTCTCACGGGGGGAGCTGGCGACGATTCCACAGTTCGACTGGACGGCGGACGCTTGGGGCGCCTCGATCGAGCTGCAGCCACCGGCCGACCTGATCGTCGAAGGATTCGGGTCCCTCGCCCCATCGGCATCCGACCTGATCGCGGTTGGGATCTGGCTGGAGGCGCCGGAGGAGGTCCGCCGCTCCCGCGCCACCAGCCGGGACGGTGGAGCCTTTGCCTCGTTCTGGGACGGGTGGGCCGCCCAAGAGGAGGAGATCCTCGCCCTTGGCCACCCTGCCGGCAGTGCCGACGTGGTCCTCGTCAGCGGCTGAAGCGAGGATCGGCTCACGGATGGATCGCGTAAGGTGAGCGCCATGTCCAACGAAACGAATGACTCAAGCCCAGCCCTCGTACCGATCACCGTCGCCCGCGGAGACGGCATCGGCCCGGAGATCATGGATGCAACGCTGCGCATCCTCGAAGCCGCCGGAGCCCGCCTCGCGATCGAGGAGATCGAGATCGGCGAGAAGGTCTACGAACGAGGCAACTCGGCAGGCATCGACCCTGAGTCCTGGGAGTCGCTGCGGCGCACGAAGGTCTTCCTCAAGGCGCCGATCACCACGCCGCAGGGAGGTGGCTTCAAGAGCCTGAACGTGACCGTCCGCAAGACACTCGGCCTCTACGCGAACGTTCGCCCGACTGTCGCCTACGACCCGTTCGTCGCGACCAAGCACCCGGGCATGGACGTCGTGATCGTCCGCGAGAACGAGGAGGACCTCTACGCCGGCATCGAGTACCGCCAGACCGACGAGGTCGTCCACGCCTCAAGATCCACTCCCATGCCGGGACGAGAACGGATCTGCCGCTACGCGTTCGAGTACGCGCGGGCCCACGGCCGCAAGAAGGTGACCTGCTTCACCAAGGACAACATCCTGAAGCTGACCGACGGCATGTTCCACAAGGTCTTCGAGGAGGTCGCAGCCGACTACCCGGACATCGAGAACGAGCACTGGATCGTCGACATCGGCGCGGCCAAGCTCGCCGACACCCCGGAGGCGTTCGACGTCCTCGTCCTCCCCAACCTCTACGGCGACATCCTCAGCGACGTCGCCGCCCAGATCGCCGGCTCGGTTGGCCTCGCCGGGTCGTCGAACATCGGTGAGAACTTCGGGATGTTCGAGGCGATCCACGGCAGTGCCCCGCGGCGCGCCGGCCAGGACGTCGCCAACCCCTCCGGGCTGCTGCTCGGGGCGGTGCTGATGCTCGTCCACATCGGCCAGGGCGACGTCGCCGAGAAGGTCCAGAACGCCTGGCTGAGGACGATCGAGGACGGCATCCACACCTACGACGTGTTCGACGAATCCGTGAGCACCGAGAAGGTCGGCACGAGCGGCTTCGCCGACGCGGTGATCGCAAGGGTCGGCCAGAAGCCCGAGACCCTCAAGCCCGCAAGCTACTCGGCGGGCGAGGCCTTCGCCGCCCCGACGGCGAGGCCGGTCCCGCAGGTCGAAAAGACGCTCGACGGAGTCGACGTCTTCGTCCAGTGGCGTGGATCCGACCCGAACGAACTCGGCGCGATCCTCGAGCCGCTGGCAGGCGACGAGTTCGAGCTGGTGATGATCAGCAACCGCGGCCAGAAGGTGTGGCCCGGCGGCTTCCCCGAGACCTACACGACCGACCACTGGCGCTGCCGCTACATGTCGAAGGGGTCGGCCGACAACGCATCGATCGTGTCGCTGCTGTCGCGGGTCCACGAAGCCGCAGTCGACTTCGTGATGATCGAGTGCCTCTACGAGTTCGAGGGCGAGCGCGGCTACACGCTCGGCCAGGGCCAGTAGCCGGCCGACGGGCCGGTCAGAGCCTCAGGCCGGCGGCCTCGAGCGTCCGCTCGAGGTCCTCGATCCTGTCCTGACCCCAGTAAGGCTCACCCTCGAAGACGAGGACGGGAACTCCCCACTGGCCCATCGCCACGAGGTGGTCGGTGTCAGCCTTCACCCGACGGGCGATCTCCGGGTCGGAAATCGCCGCGCGGCACTCAGTCCAGTCCAGACCGGAGACCTCGCAGATCGGCTTGAGCAGCGAGTCGTCGGTTAGGTCCACTCCCTCAGCCCAGATCGCCCTGCTTGCGTTCAGCACCCAGTCGCGCTCGCGACCCCGGTCGGTTGCGAGCACTCCGATCGCGAGGCATCGCTCGGCCCCCTCGCCGATCGGATCCCAAACCGGGCCGAACGGCATGCCAAGCCGCTCCGCTTCGCGCACGACGTCACGGATCGTGTGCAGGCGCTTTGCCTGCGGCACCGACTGCCCTCGCATCGCCATGGGGGTGACCCCGTGGAAGCGGAGCTCGATGTCGTAGCGCTCCGGCAGGGCGAAGGCCCTCGGCGCAGCGAGGTACGAGTAGGGGCTGCGGTACGAGAAGTGGAAGTCGACCGGCTTCGGGCTCATCTCGCCCTCCACCCGAGCAGATCGAGTTCGTCGCAGATCTGGTCGAGCCTGTCATGAGCGAAGAAGAGCCTGCCGTGCACCCAGGCCATCGGCACCGCGTACGCCCCACGGCGCTTCATCCGCTTCTCGTTGGCCCGGACCGCTTCCGCTCCCCCGGCGGGCGGTTCGCCGCCGACGGTCAAGCGCCAACTCGCGGCGAGGGCCTCACGGTCGATCGGGCCGTTGCCCTCGAGCCAAAGGCTCCGGAGAGCCGCAACGGTGAAGTCCTTGACGGCCGGGGCGGGCTTGGCCGCGGCGACCCACTCGGCAAGGAAGGCCGTGTCGCCCGGCAGCAGCGGCTCAGTCCGCGAGAGCGAACGGCCGGTGCGGGCAGCGATCCGCGAAGCATCGACGACTGCGTACGCACGCTTGGCCTCGACCGCGGGGTCGCCCTCCATATCGCGCTCGAGAACGGGAAAGGGAACCAGGTCGACGGATCGACCGACGAGCCTGCGGTCGAGTTCGACCAGAGCGACCGCGCTGTTGGGGTCATCGAAGGCGAAGAACGCCTCGACCCGGCCCCTGCCGCCCCTCACCCGCCCGGCCGCTGCTGCGGCCTTGGCCGGTCCACGGACCTTGGCGAGGGCGATCAACGCCCCTGGGACCGTGTGCCTCTGGAGTTTGTCGGACAGGTTCGCGATCGGCCCGTTCTATCAGCATGCGACGCGGCGTCGCTCAGCCGTTGTACGTCACCTTCCGCGGGCCGAGGCAGCGCGAACCGGTCTGGCAGCGTCGGCCGATCAGGTTGAGTGCGAGCTGGTCGGCCCATTCAACCCCTTCGGTCCTGAAGTTCTTGCCGTTGCCACCGACGCAGCGACCATCGGAGAGTCCGGGGTTGACGAGCCAGACGAACGCGTCGAGGCGCGGGACCCCGGTCTGGACCGTGGGAGCCGGACCGAGTCCGGCATTGGGAATGTTGCAGGCCCCGAGGTATCCCTGATCCCTCAGCTTCTGGGTGATGTTGCCTCCACCTGCCCTGCCGGTGCTGACCACGAAGTGCGTGTCCAACCGCTTGGCGATCAGCGAGCCGTACGCGATGTTGTCGCGCGTCCAGTCGTAGTGGGTGACGTTCAGGGAGAAGCCTCTGATCTTCTGGACTCCGACCCGCTTGAGGTAGGAGGCCATCGTGCGCCAGCCGATCCAGTCCGACGCCCCGGCGTCGAGGTAGACGGTTGCCTGCGGCAGCTGCGAGAAGACGTCCACAGCGTAGGAGAGCTGGGCAATGCGGATCTCCCGCCACTTGCGCGGAGTGCAATGCAGCCGGGGCATCGAGTCGGGTTCGATGACTATCGCGAGCGGACCGGGGTTGTCGCGAACACCACGGGCGAAGTCGTCGACCCACTCCGCGAACTGCTTCGGCCCGTAGAGGGACTGATCGGGCGGCTTGTAGCCGGGGCACTGGCCGGCCGGCACCTTGTGGAAGACGATGAACCTCAAGGCGCCAGGGGCCTGCTGCGCGGATCGCTGGAGATACTCGGACACCGTGCAATACATCGGGCTGTCGCCCGGCCGGGAGTTGCAGACCTGATTGGGGGTCGGTGGCGGACGCTTGATCGGGCCGATCCACTTGGCGATCGGCTGCCTTGCGATCAGGCTCGTGAAGAGCTTCGAGTTCCTCTCGGTCTGCCGGCCGACGATCTTCCCGCTGCCGTTCCTGCGCACCCGGCTGGCGATCCAGGCCTCCCCCCATTGGCAATCAACGAACCATTGCTGGCCGGAGAGTGGGTTGTCGGCGATCAGCGGCTGGCTGCGGGGACCGACGAACCATTGGTAGGGGCCGCTCGAGGGTCCCCGCCCGCCACTGATCCCGAGGCCGGGCAGTTTCGGCCCGAACACCGGCTCGGTCGGGCAGATCGGCTGGGTCCAGGTGAAGGCCGACGCGGGCTGGGCCGCGAACAGAAGGACCAGCGCAGCCGGTAAGGCGAGGATGCTCGCTCTCGAACGCACCCGGCAAGAGTAGACCGTCGCCGGTGCCTCGATCGCAGCCTTAACGCAAGCTTTCACCGGGGTGGTCGCCGCGTGCACGATCGGGGCCGGTCACGACTGCAACGAGCGGACCCGCTACTGTCGTCAGTGCGATTGGCGTCCTGCCGGTCGCGAGGTCTGCTTTCTTGGGTCCCGCCACCTACGGCGGTTCGGGTCAGCCGGTGCCTCCCGAATCGCCCCGCATACGCAGTAGAGCGGGCACAAGCAAGGAGTAGTTCATGTCCAAGCAGTCATTCGCCGATCTCGGCGTCTCACGCGCGGTTGCGCAAACCCTCGAACGCCGTGGCTTCAAGGAGCCCTTCGCGATCCAGGAGAAGGTGATCGGCGACGTGCTCGCCGGTCGTGACGTACTCGCCAAGTCACCGACGGGATCGGGCAAGACCCTGGCGTTCATGGTGCCGATGATCGACCTGATCGATGCCGAGGCAAAGCGGCCCGCCGCCCTCGTGCTGGCACCGACCCGCGAACTGGCCACCCAGATCGTCGAGGAGACCAGGGAGATCGCCCACTCGCGAGCGCTCAAGGTCACTGCCGTCTACGGCGGCGTCGGCCTCGAGAAGCAGGCCCGCGAGGCCACGAAGTCCCACATCGTGGTCGCGACCCCGGGACGGCTGGAGGACTTCCTCGACCGGAAGGCGTTCAACCTGCGCAACGTCCAGGTGCTCGTCCTCGACGAGGCCGACCGGATGCTCGACATGGGCTTCCGTCCGGCGGTCGACCGGATCGTCGGACAGTGTCCCTCGGACCGCCAGACGCTGTTCTTCTCGGCAACCCTCGACGGAGAGGCCGGAAAGATCGCCAAGCGCTACACCAGCGACGCCGTGACCCACGAGCACGTTCCGCCGCCGGAGCGTGCGCCCGACATCGAGCACCGGTTCGTCCGGGTCGAGGGGGACGCGAAGGTCAGGGCGCTCGTCGCGCGAACTCGGCGACCGCACCGACCTGAGCCTCGTGTTCGTTCGCACGAAGCGCGGGGCCGACCGGCTGGTGAAGCGGCTCGGCAACGAGGGAGTGAAGGCCTCTGCGATGCATGGCGACAAGAGCCAGCGTCAGCGTGAGCGCGCGTTGGCCCAGTTCGAAGAGGGTCGAGTCACGACCCTGGTCGCAACGGACGTGGCGGCGCGCGGCATCCACGTCGACGGCATCTCGAAGGTGATCAACTTCGACCCCCCTGGCCAGACGGAGGATTACATCCACCGCGTGGGCCGCACCGGCCGAGCCGGTGAGCAAGGGGTCGCGGTCACCTTCGTTGGTGGAGAGCACCTGCGCGACATGCGCCGGATGACGAATGAGCTGCGCCTCGAGCGCGAGTTCCAGGGAGTGGCCGGCAACGGCAACTCCACAGGTTTGGGAGACCGCCCGCGGAGATCCGCAGGCGAGTCGAGGAACGGGAACTCGCGCAATGGGCGCCCCAACGGCCGCAATGGCAAGCCGGACGGGCGCAATGGCCGCAGCAGTCATCCGGAGGCGCGCGCCAACAAGACCGGCTCAGGTGACGGTCGCTCCGACCGACCCTCCGGGAATGGCAGCGGGCGGCAGTCCGACGGCGGCAAGCCGCGACGCAGTCGCAGGCAGCGGCCGGACCTCGGTGGCAACGGTCGCAGCGGCAGCGGTCGCAGCGGCGGTCCTGCTGCATCCTGACCGGTAACGGACAAGGCCTTCGGCGGAGGCGCGCCGAAGGCCGAATCCCGACAGCCCCGAACCGACCCGACCTCGAGTCCCGCTGCGGACCCCGTTAGCGGCACGGCTTGAACCGGCCTGCCGCGCGGCCACGTGCGCTGCGGTGAACCAGCGCCGGGCCGCCCCACCGAGCGACCCGCGATCGAGGAGCTTGAAGGCCATCCGCCATCCGGGCGGGCCTGCAGTACCAGCAGTACCCTCAAGGGACGTGGCTTTCCCCGTAGGCACACCCCAAATCCCCACCCCGACCGAGCCGCCATACGCAGGGCGTGTCGGGATGGTCGGGGCGGGACAGTTGGCGAGGATGACGCAGCAGGCAGCCGTCGATCTCGACGTCAGGCTCGAGGTGCTCGCAGAGTCCCCCAACGACTCGGCTGTGCGAGCGGGCGCACGGCATCGGATCGGAGAACCTGACGACCTCGCGGCGCTTCGGGACCTTGCAGGCTCGAACGACGTCCTGACCCTCGACCATGAACACGTCCCGACCGAGCTGCTCGAGACGCTGGCCGCCGAAGGGTGCGCCATCAGGCCGGGCGCCAGGGCCGTGCTGCTCGCATCCGACAAGGTCCACGCCAGGCGCGAGATGCAGGCTGAGGGATTCCCCGTTCCGATCTGGGCCGAGGCCACCTCGGCGGACGACGTCGCAGCAATGGCCGAGCGAACGGGCTGGCCGGTCGTGCTCAAGGCCCGCGGCGGAGGCTACGACGGCAAGGGCGTCCACATGGTCGAGTCCCGCGATGCCGCCGAGGCGATCATGGAAGGTGGAGAGGGATGGCTCATTGAGGAGTGCGTCGCGATCGACATCGAGATCGCCGTGCTGGTCGCTCGCAGGCCGAGTGGCGAAGCCGCCGTCTACCCGGTCATCGAGACCCGTCAGGTCGACGGCATCTGCCACGAACTCGTGATGCCTGCAGACATCCCCGAAGCGACGGAGTCCCGGGCCCGCGAACTCGCGGTCGAACTGATCAGCTGGGCCGATGTCGCCGGGATCGCCGCGGTCGAGATGTTCCTCACCGAGGCCGGCGAACTGCTGATTGGGGAAATCGCAGTCCGGCCTCACAATTCGGGTCACGCTACGATCGAAGGCTCAGTGACCTCTCAGTTCGAGAACCACCTCAGGGGAGTGCTCGACTGGCCGCTCGGCTCAGTCGAGCCGACTGCGCCTTCAGTGGCGATGGTTAACCTCCTCGGAGTGGCGGACTGCTCAACCTCGACTCGACTGCCGCGAGCGCTCGCCGTGCCGGGAGCGAGCGTTCACCTCTACGGCAAGGAGGAGCGCCCCGGCCGGAAGATCGGTCACGTAACCGCCACCGGGCCGACCCGTGAGCAGGCCCTCGAGACGGCTCGCCGAGCCGCCGGCGAGTTGACGGGGACGGGCCAGTGAGCGGGCAGACCTTGGTAGGTGTCGTGATGGGCAGCGACTCCGACTGGGAGACGATGCAGCCGGCGGCCGCAGCGCTGTCCGAGTTCGGGATCGCACACGAGGTGCACGTCGTCAGCGCCCATCGCAGCCCGAAGCGAATGATCGAGTACGGCGAGCAGGCTGCGGGACGGGGACTCCAGGCGATCATCGCCGGCGCCGGAGGCGCCGCGCACCTGCCTGGGATGCTGGCCTCGGTCACCACACTCCCCGTGATCGGGGTGCCGGTGGCGCTGAAGAAGCTCGACGGCCTCGATTCGCTGCTTTCGATCGTCCAGATGCCGGCCGGCATCCCGGTCGCGACCGTCGCGATCGGCGGCGCCCGCAACGCAGGCCTGCTTGCCGCCCGGATCCTCGCGACCGGCAACCCTGAACTTCGCAGCGCCCTTGAGCGCGCGCTCGCCGACTTGGACGCCCACGCAGCCAGAGCCGATGAACGAGTCCAAACCTTGGCCTCAGAAGCCAATGACGAAGACTGAAAGAGGTGGATGGAAGATGCTGTCCGGCCGCAAACTGCTGATCACCGGGATCGCCAACTCCGACTCGATCGCCTTTGCGGTCGCCGAGCGCGCTCAGTTGCACGGCGCGGAGGTTGTCCTGACAGCCTTCCCGCGGGACCGCGATCTGGCCGCTGAGACCGCCGCCCTGCTGCCCCACCCGGCCGAACTTCACGAGCTCGACCTGACCGACCGCGAGGCAACCGACGCCCTGACCGAGACCCTCCGAGGCAGCGTCGGCAGGATCGACGGTGCGCTGCACGCCGTTGCCTTCGCCCCTCGCGATGCCCTCTCAGGGAACTTCCTCGAAGCCGACCCGGACGGGATCGGGCTCGCCTTCCAGACGAGCGCCGTCTCCTACGCAACTCTCGCCAGGGTGGTCAACGAGCTGCACGACGGCAGGCCGGCGAGCCTCGTCGGCCTCGACTTCGATGCCGGCGGCGCATGGCCCGTCTACAACTGGATGGGAGTCTGCAAGTCGGCACTGGCGGCAGTCAGCCGCTACCTCGCCCGCGATCTCGGTCCGAAGGGGATCCGCTCGAACCTTGTCGCAGCGGGGCCGCTCCACACCAGGGCTGCCGGCGGGATTCCCGGGTTCGACCAGCTGACCAGCGCATGGGAGAACGGCGCTCCGATCGCTTGGGACGCGAACGACCCCGCGCCTGTCGCCGACGCCGTCTGTTTCCTGCTCTCGGACATGGCCCGTTCCGTCACGGGGGAAGTGCTCCACGTCGACGGTGGGTACCACGCGATGGCCGCTCCGCTCGACCGCGAATCCGGGACCGAAACCCGGATCGAAGGCGACTTCGGAGCCGACGCAGCACCCTGATCCCCGCGTGACAACCGTCACCCCGGTAGGCGGAGAGCGTCCGGACCCGCCATGATCGTCGAGTGACTGAACGCAGTGACATCCGAAACGTGGCGATAGTCGCCCACGTCGACCACGGGAAGACGACCCTCGTCGACGCGATGCTCTGGCAGTCCGGGGCCTTCCGCGAGGGGCAGGACGTGGCCGACAGGGTCATGGACTCGATGGACCTCGAACGCGAGAAGGGCATCACGATCCTCGCGAAGAACACCTCGGTCCGCCACGGCGACGTCAAGCTCAACATCATCGATACGCCCGGCCACGCAGATTTCGGAGGTGAGGTCGAGCGAGGCCTCTTCATGGTCGACGGCGTCCTCCTGCTTGTCGACGCGAGCGAAGGCCCGCTCCCCCAGACGAGGTTCGTCCTGCGCAAGGCACTCGAACGGCGGCTTCCCGTGATCCTGATCGTCAACAAGGTCGACAGGCCCGACGCACGGATTTCCGAAGTGGTCGCCGAGGTCGAGGACCTCTTCCTGGACCTGGGAGCCGACGAGGAGCAGATCGGCTTCCCCGTCGTCTACTGCAACGCAAAGGCCGGCAAGGCATCCCTCACCGAAGGGGATCTCGCCGACGACCTCAAGCCGCTGATGGACCTGCTCGTCGATCACATTCCGGCACCGGCCTTCGAGGAGGGCCACCCGACCCAACTCCGCGTAACCAACCTCGACGCCTCCCCCTACGTCGGTCGACTGGCGATCTGCCGGGTCCACGAGGGCACGGTCAGGGCCGGCCAGCAGGTTGCCTGGTGCAGGCGGGACGGAACGATCGAGCAGGCGAAGATCACCGAGCTCTTCGTGACCGAGGCCCTCGAGCGGGTCCCGGCCGACGAGGCAGGCCCCGGGGAGATCGTCGCGCTTGCCGGGATCGAGGAGATCAACATCGGCGAGACGATCGCCGACCCCAACGATCCCCGCCCGATGGATCTGATCGCAGTCGACGAGCCGAGCCTCGGCGTGACGCTCGGAATCAACACCTCGCCGCTGGCCGGCAAGGACGGCAGCAAGCTGACGGCCCGCCAAATCCGGGCCAGGCTCGATCAGGAACTGATCGGAAATGTCGCGATCCGCGTTCTCGACACCGACCGTCCTGATGCGTGGGAGGTCCAGGGGCGAGGCGAGCTGGCGCTCGCGATCCTCGTCGAGCAGCTTCGACGCGAGGGCTTCGAACTGACCGTCGGCCAGCCTCGCGTCATCACGCGCGAGGTCGACGGCGTGCTGAACGAGCCGGTTGAGAGCCTCACGATCGACGTGCCCGAAGAGCACGTCGGCTCCGTCACCCAGCTGCTGGCCGCGCGCAAGGGCCGGATGGAGCAGATGAGCAACCACGGGACCGGCTGGGTGCGGATGGATTACCTCGTTCCCGCCCGGGGACTGATCGGCTTCCGAACCGAGTTCCTGACCGAGACGCGTGGAACGGGCATCGCACACCACGTCTTCGACCGCTGGGAGCCATGGGCCGGCGAGATCAAGACGAGGACCTCCGGGTCGCTCGTTTCGGACCGTTCCGGCCCGGTCACCGCATTCGCCTGCTTCTCGATGCAGGAGCGGGGCTCGCTCTTCGTCGAACCCGGCGATGAGGTCTACGAGGGCATGATCGTCGGCGAGAACTCCCGTTCCGACGACCTCGACGTCAACGCTGTCCGGGAGAAGAAGCTCACGAACATCCGTTCATCGACGGCCGACGAGCTCGTGCGACTCGTCCCGAAGCGCGAACTCTCGCTCGACCAAGCCTTCGAGTTCCTGAGGGAGGACGAAGCCGTCGAGGTAACCCCGAGCTTCGTTCGCCTGCGCAAGGAGACGCTCGCCCAGGTCGGTCGGGTGAAGGAACAGCGCCGCCGCACCCGGGGCGAAGCTCCCGCCAACGCCTGACGGCGCCGCTGCCGACTGGAGAAGCCGGCCCCCGGGATTGGCGCCTGCGTCCACCCTCGGTCATTGCCGAGAGCGGATGTGCGCCCCGCCTCGGTTTCGATCGGCAACAGCGGCGATCTCGCAGTACCCTGCGCGGAAGGGAGCGAGACGAGGAGGATCAAGTGGCCCAGTCACTGTCGGACCAGCAGCGAGCAACTCTCACGGCGGTATGCGACACGTTCGTGCCGCAGATCGAGCACACTCCGGACCCTCACGGGCTCTGGTCGCGCAAGGCCTCCGATGTAGGGGCCGACGCGATTCTCGCGATGACCCTCGAGGCGATGACGCCCGAGCAGTTCACAGGCCTGTGCCAGTTGCTGGACGCCCTCGAGCAGCAGGGCTTCTCAGGCTCGTCGCGACTGTCGCGCGAGCAGATCCTCAAGAACCTGACCCTGCTGGGAGGCGACGCTGCCGTCGGAGTGCGCGCTCTCCAGGGCCTGACGATGTTCTTCGCCTACGGCCTGCCGACCGATCCCGTCACCGGCCGCAACCCGAACTGGGATGCGTTCGGCTACCCGGGACCGGTTACGCCGCCCCCTCAGGTCGAGAAGCCGATCAGCCCGCTTGTCCCTGAGGGCGAATCGCTCGAGCTGGAGGCCGACGTCGTGATCGTCGGCTCTGGTGCGGGCGGCGGCGTGATCGCCGGAACGCTCGCTCGGCAGGGCCTCGAAGTCGTCGTGCTCGAAGCCGGCAAGTACCTCAACGAATCCGACTTCCTGATGCTCGAGGTCCCGGCCTTCATGAACTCGTACTGGAGGGGCGGCCCAACCCCAACGGCCGACATGAACGTCTCGATCCAGGCAGGAGCCGGGCTCGGCGGCGGCACGGTCATCAACTGGACGAACTGCCTCAAGACAAGGCCGTGGGTGCGGGGCCAGTGGGCGGATGAGTTCGGCCTCGAGGGCCTCGACGGGGCCGAGTTCGATCGCCACCTCGAATCGGTCCTGACCCGGATATCCGCGAACCCCGACTGCTCCGACCTCAACGGGCCTCAACAGAGGATGGAGGCCGGCGCCGAGGAGCTCGGCTGGGGATTCACCCGAACCACCCGCAACACCGACCCCTCGACCTACGACCCGCTCGTTGCCGGCTTCATGGGCTTCGGCGACCCGTCCGGCTCGAAGCAGTCGACCCTCAACACATACCTTCAGGACGCGTTCGACGAGGGAGCGAGGATCGTCGTCGGGGCATCGGCCCGCAAAGTGCTCGTCGACGGAGGCAAGGCAGCCGGAGTCGAGGCTGTCTGGACCGACCCGGAGTCGGGTCGCACCGCCGCCGTCACCGTCCGCGCGTCGAAGGTCGTCGTCGCGGCCGGTTCGCTCGAGTCGCCCGCCCTGCTGCTCCGCTCCGGTATCGGCGGTCCCGCAGCCGGCGACTACCTGCGCCTCCACCCCTGCACGGCCGTGCTCGGCACCTACAGCGAGGACATGAAGGCTTGGTGGGGTCCGCCCCACGCCGCCCTCGTGGACGAGTTCGCCGACACCGGCGACGGCTGGGGCTGGCTGATCGAAGGAGCCCAGTACACGACCGCCGTTGCGGCGGCGGCCGTCCCGTTCACCACCGCCGAGGAGCACAAGCAGGCGATGGAGAACTTCTCGCACTCCGCATCGTTCATCGGCCTCCTGCGCGACCGGGGCCACGGCCGGGTCACGCTCGACGGCAACGGCGAGGCCCTCCACCACTATTCACTGACCGATCCCGTCGATGTCGCCAACAGCTACGACGCGATCGAGAGCCAGATCCGACTTCACGTGGCCGCAGGGGCCAACGCGATCGCCTCGCTCGCCGAGGGTGTGCCCAGCTGGCGGCGCGGCGACGACCTCGAGGCGTTCATCTCACGCTGCAGGCGGGTTCCCCTGCGGGCCGGTGGACAGCGGCTGTTCTCCGCCCACCAGATGGGGTCCTGCCGGATGGGCCTCGACCCCGCGACCTCGGTCGCCAACCCGTGGGGCGAGCTGCACGACACTCCCGGGGTCTGGATCGGCGACGCTTCGGCGTTCCCGACGGCCTCGGGAACGAACCCGATGGTGACGGTGATGGCCCTCGCCCACCGCACCGCGGAGGCGATCAGTGGCAAGACCGACGACTCACCAGCCCCCGCGCTCGCGCAGCGCACCTGAACTGAACCGGAGAAGACGATGTCTGCGACCGAGATGACAACGACCCACGACAGCCACTTCATCGCCGGCGAGTGGCTGCCGGCCGCAACCAGCGAACGGATCGAGGTGATCAACTCGACGACCGAGCAGGTGATGGGCTCGGTACCCGCCGGCACCGCAGAGGAGGTCGGCTCGGCTGTCGCCGCAGCACAGTCGGCGCTCCCCGAGTGGAGCTCGGTCCCGCCGTGGGAGCGGGCGCAGCTGATGGCAGCGGTCGGAGCGCAGCTGAGTGCGAGGATGGAGGAGATCGCAATCCTCGTCGCCCAGGAGCTGGGAATGCCTGTGACGCAGGCCGCCGCCATCCAGGCCGGACTGCCGGCGATGACCTTCGGCTCGATGCCCGAACTGGTCGAGCAGGTCGAGTGGGAGAGGCGGATCGGCAACTCCCTGATCCTCAGCGAACCGATCGGTGTCGTCGGCGCAATCACGCCGTGGAACTACCCGCTCCACCAGGTGGCAGCGAAGGTCGCGCCCGCCCTGACGGCCGGGTGCACGGTGGTCCTGAAGCCGAGCGAGGTGACGCCCCTGACTGCCTTCGTCCTCGCAGGGATCTTCGAGCAGGTCGGGCTCCCGGCCGGGGTCTTCAACCTCGTTTGCGGCACCGGCCCGGTGGTCGGCGAGGCGATCGCCTCGCACCCCGGAGTGGACATGGTGTCCTTCACCGGCTCGACCGGCTCCGGCAAGCGCGTCTCCGAACTTGCCGCCTCGAGCGTCAAGCAGGTGTCGCTCGAGCTCGGTGGCAAGTCAGCGAACGTGATCCTCGACGACTCGGACTTTGCGCGGGCGATCCCGAACGGAGTTGCCAAGTGCTTCCTCAATTCCGGCCAGACATGCAGCGCCCTGACCCGGATGCTGGTGCCACGCAGCCGCCTGGCCGAAGCCGAGGCGATCGCCGCGGCGACGGCCGAGGCCTTCGCTCCGGGAGATCCGTTCGAGCCGACGACCGCTCTCGGGCCGCTCGTCTCAGCAGTGCAGCGAGACAGGGTCCGTGGCTTCATCGAGCGCGGAATCGCCGAGGGGGCGAAGCTTGTGTGCGGCGGCCCGGAGGCCCCTGAAGGGCTCGAGACCGGGTTCTTCGTCAAGCCGACGGTGTTCAGCGAGGTCGACAACTCGATGACGATCGCGCGGCAGGAGATCTTCGGCCCGGTCCTTTCGGTAATCCCGTACGACTCCGAGGACGAGGCAGCGGAGATCGCCAACGACTCCGACTACGGGCTCGCCGGGGGCGTCTGGTCGGAGGACGAGGAACGCGCGACCGCCTTCGCCCGCAGGATGCGCACCGGTCAGGTCGAGATCAACGGAGCGGCCTTCAACCCGATGGCACCGTTCGGCGGCTTCAAGCAGTCGGGCCACGGCCGCGAGCTCGGGCCGTTCGGGCTGGAGGAGTTCCTGACTGTGAAGTCCCTGCAGCTCTAGGAAGACGAGCCTGAGCCGGAGCCTCAGCTTGCGCGTGTATCGTCGCTTTCCTTGAGCGACAACAGGATCGACCCGTCCGAGCATCCCGAACTCGATGACCTCCTCGCCCGGATTGGCCTGACGACGGACGAGGCACGCCCCGACGCGGTGGCCAAGCGCCACGCGACCGGCGGCCGGACCGCCCGGGAGAACATCGCCGATCTCGTCGACCCCGAGTCGTTCGTCGAGTACGGACGCTTTGCGATAGCAGCCCAGCGTGCCCGGCGTGACGTTCAGGAACTGATCGAGCGGACTCCGGCCGACGGGTTGATCGGCGGCACCGCCACGATCAACGGTGAGCTGTTCGGCGACAGCGCCGCCTGCGCGGTCATCTCCTACGACTACACGGTCCTGGCCGGAACGCAGGGAGCGCTCGGCCACAGGAAGAAGGACAGGCTGTTCGAACTGATCGAGCGGATGCGCCTGCCGACGATCCTCTACGCCGAGGGAGGTGGCGGTCGCCCGGGCGACACCGACTACCCGGTCGTCTCCGCCCTTGAGGTCCGTGCCTTTGCGCTGTGGGCCGGGCTGTCCGGACTCGTGCCGAGGATCGCCGTCGTCCACGGCCGCTGCTTCGCGGGCAACGCCGTCCTCGCCGGTTGCTCGGACCTGATCGTCGCAACGGAGAGCTCGTCCCTCGGCATGGGCGGACCGGCGATGATCGCCGGGGGCGGCCTCGGCGAGGTCCACCCGGACGAGGTGGGGCCATCAGCGATGCAAAGCGCCAACGGCGTGATCGACGTGCTCGTCACCGACGAGGCCGAAGCCACGGCCGTCGCCAAGCGCCTGATCGGCTACTTCCAGGGACGAACAGCCGGTTTCACCGCGCCCGATCAGGAGCTGCTCCGATCGATGGTCCCTGAGCGCCAGCGACGCGCCTACGACCCGCTGCCGATCGTCGAAACGCTCTGCGACCTCGACTCGGTGACGGTACTGCGGGAGCGGTTCGCTCCGGAGATGCTGACCGCTCTCGGTCGGATCGAGGGCCGACCGGTGGGCATCATCGCGAATGACTCGCGGCACACGGCAGGCGCGATCACCAGCGATGCGGCGGACAAGGCAGCCCGCCTGTTGCAGCTCTGCGAGGCCTTCGCGCTGCCGGTGGTATCGCTTGTGGACACGCCCGGAATGATGGTCGGCCCGAAGCACGAGGCGACCGGGATCGTCCGCCACGGATCGCGCCTGCTGCTGGCGGGAGCATCCCTGACCGTTCCACTCGTAGCGGTCGTGCTGCGCCGCGGCTACGGCCTCGGAGCGCAGGCGATGATGGCGGGCAGCACCCACGAGCCGCTGCTGACGGTCGCGTGGCCGAGCGCTCACCTCGGCCCGATGGGCCTCGAGGGAGCGGTCCGGCTGGCGCTCAGGAAGGAGCTCGCGGCGATCGAGGTCGAGGAGGAACGCGAGCGGCGAGTCCGTGACCTGACCGCCCAAGCTGAGGAGAACGCCAAGGCGCTGAACTCGGCGAGCCTCTTCGAGATCGACGACGTGGTCGACCCGGCCGAAACCCGGCGCCTGATCGCCTCGACGCTCGCCGCGGCAGAGGGCACCGAGCGGCGGGAGCGACCGCGGTTCGTCGACTCCTGGTGAAACGGCCAGCGGGGGCACGACTCGCCGTTCCACCGATCCCCAAGGGTCCGCATCGATCCTCCAAGAGTTGGCCAAGACTGCCTCCGGACCACCCCACAGTGGGGTAGGGTTTGGATGAGATGGTGAATCGGGTTTTCCGCAGCCACAGCTGCTCCCCAGAGAAGGGAGTCCTCGGGTTCGTCATGCTCGTTGCGCTCGGCTTGGCCAGTTTGGTCGCGATCCCCGCCGCCGCGCAGGCCACCGTCGGCTACGGGCCGCGTGACATCGGCCCGGTCTCGTCGGTGCAGGTCGGCACGCTCAGTAGCTGCGCGATCACGACCGGCGCTGAGCTGCGCTGCTGGAACTTGCCGCTGGCGGGGACCAGCGTGCCCACTGACCTCGGGCCGGTCAAAGCGGTCACGCAGGGCGGCGTCGCCATGGGAGCCTGCGCGATCCGCAGCGACGACACGGTGCGCTGCTGGGGCAAGCTCAACAACGCTCCGCCGCCCGCCGATCTCGGTCCCGTCCGCCAGCTGACGCTCACTGAACAGTCCACGCTCTTTATTCAAGAGCACCCCTGCGCGCTGCTCCAGGATCGCACCGTCCGCTGCTGGGATCAGACCGGCAGCACTCGTCCGCTCGGGACAGCCACTGTCCGCTCGATTTCCGGCAGTTGCGCGCTGACTGACACCGGCACTGTCAACTGCTGGAACACCTACAATCAGCCTCCCAGCGACTTGCGTAACGTCCAGTCGCTTTCGGCTGGACCCGACATGGCCTGCGCAATCACCAGCACCAGCGCCTTGCGCTGCTGGGACCTGAGCGGTTATGAGAACGCCAACACTCCGGATGATCTCGGCCCGGTCCGCAAGGTCAATGTCGGCTTCGGCGTCATCTGCGCGATCACTAATGCCGACGCCGTGCGCTGCTGGACCGCGAAGAGCTTCCTGGACGCCAACGGCGCCGCCGAACCGCCCGCCGATCTCGGCCCGGTGCGCAGCGTCTCCGCCAGCATGTACGACCACAGCTGCGCGATCACTGTCACCGACAGTCTCGTCTGCTGGGGCAGCAACAACGCCGGCCAACTCGGAATGGAGAAGGGCGCCCCGACCGTCAGCCTGCTCGCTCCGGCCAGCTCGCCGAGCGGATCGAGTACGGCCACGGTCAGCTTCTTCGGACGGGGAGCGTCAAGCTACCTCTGCTGGTTGGATCGCGCCGAACCCGCGCCTTGCAGCTCCCCGCTGACGCTTTCCGGACTGGCTGACGGCACCCATCGACTGTCCGTGCGTCTCGTGGACAGCGCCGGTGATCAAAGCCCGCCTGAGATGGTCGCTTGGACGGTCGACACGACCGCGCCATCAACCCCGACTGTCACCAGGATGAGCCCCCAGTTCTCACCCAGCCGTCAGGGCAACGCCACGATCAGCTACACACTGAGTGAGAACGGCTGGCTGGGGCGTAACCCGGGCGAGAAGCCGCGCTTGATCTGCCGTCTCGACAAAGTCGTCTACACACCCTGCCCGCAGGGCACCACCAGCAAGGAGAAGCCGCTCAGCGGCACCGTGCAACTACGCGGCCTCGGCGACGGTTCGCACACCTTCACCGTCCAGGCGGTGGACGCGGCCGGGAACGTCAGCGCTCTCGGTTCGAACAGATGGACGGTCGACAGCAGCCTGCCACTGCCCGCTCCGGTAGCGATCATCGCTTCAGCTCAACCGCCGACACTGCGCGGCGGCGTTCTGACCGCCCGCGCACCACTGTGGAACAACGAGCCGACGCGTTTCTCCTGGTCCTGGCAGCGCGCCGTGCGCACCACCGGTCCGTGGCGGACCATTCCCGGCGCCACCGGCAACCGCTACACGACCACGCGCGCTGACAGGGGCGCCTACGTCGGGGTCTGCCAGACGGCCCAAAACGCCAGCGGAGCGCGGACGTTCTGCTGGGGCCAGCGCGGCCCGTTCCGCTGAACGGGGAAGCGGCACCGCAGCGCCGGAATCGAGGCATCCGCGAACCAAGTCAGGGGCTGCGATGGGTCCGGGCCGACTGAACCCAGCCACGTCCCGGCGGCAAGCGCCGGGACTCGGCTATTCGGTGGCGCCGCCGACCGCCGAGTCGCGCAGCTCCTCGAGGTCCTCGGCGAGATCCACGTCGAAGAGGACGTTCGGCCCGCACTCGACGAGCAGCGGGTCGAGCCCGGCCAGCGAGCCGGCGTCACTCTCACCGGTGAGTCCGGCCACGGCGTCGCGAAGCCCGGAGTCGAGGAGCAACGGGTAGCCGGGAACTCCGTCGTGAGCGGCCTGGACGGCCGGCGCGTTCCCATCCCAGGCCTCGATCACCCTCGTGATCATCGGAGCGCTGATCAGCGGCCTGTCGGCCGGCAGGACGACGATCGCGTCAGCCGCTTCGGCAAGCTCGGCGAAGCCGGCACGCAACGAGGCCGCGACGCCCTCCCTCCAATCGGCGACGACCACGACCTCCGCTCCCTCCAGATCGGCTCTGCGGGCGACCTCGTCTGCCCCGGCACCCAGGGTGACCGCGACCCGGTCGATCAGGTCGACGTCGAGCATCGACTCGACCGAGTACTCCATCAGAGGCGGGGACCAGCGTTCCAGTTGCTTGAGCAGCCGAAGCGCCTGCCCTCGCCGGCGGCGAGCACGAGGCCGGCGATCTTCCTGCTCTCAGTCATGGCTGCGGCCGAGCCTATCCCCTGCAGTCCTCCCGGCGACGGGTGCGCAACCCGACGGTTGGAGCTGCTCGCGCTCGCGTGTCTCAGTCGGGCGGCCGGAATACGCAGCCCGGCTAACCGTCCTCGCGCCTGCGCCTCAGCCACCAGACGACCGAGAGCACGCCGAGGAACGCCAGCAGTCCGAAGAGGAGCGGTCGACCGAGGCTGCCGACGGAGCCCGCGACCCTCTCCCACTCCTCGCCGAGCGCCCATCCGGCACCGATCAGCGCCGCGTTCCAGACGAGCGTGCCGACGAGAGTCAACCCGATGTAGAGCGGGCGGGACATCCTCAGTGTGCCCGCCGGCAGGGAGACGAGGCTGCGCACGCCAGGGATGCACCGACCCACCAAGACGATCACGGGCCCCGCTTGGGGAACCATTGGTCGGCCCGGTCGAGGTCGGCCTCGGTCAGGCGCAGCAGCTTCCCGTAGCGCAGGATGAACGGGCGGCCGCCGGCACGGGCAAGCTCGTAGAGCACGACCGAACCGAGCACCGAGCCGAGCGTCGCCGCGGCGAGGACGCCAACGAAGTTGAAGTCGCCCTGGGCGACGAAGTAGCCGCCGAGCGGGAGCATGACCTCGGACGGGATCGGCGGGAAGATGTTCTCGGCGAACATCAGCGCAACGAGGCCGAGCAGCCCCAGGTCACGCAGGAGCTGCTCGGCGAAGTCGGTTATCGCGATCAGGGTGAGGGATGACATCGGCGAGGCGGCCGAACGGCCGTCGGGCAATGGTGACCCACGACCCTAAAGTCAAGCTTTAGATGTCCTGCTTTCCCGCGTGGACTCCTGCGCAGTCGCCGCGATGCCTGGATTTCAGACGGCGCCCCGATCGGGCGAGTTCCGGGGTTCAGGGAAATTCCACAACCGATCGGTGGCCGTGTTGCGAATCAAGAGCCGAGACGTTCGCAACCCAACACAGACACAGGAGATCAAATGAACGCAGTACAAACATCCAACCGCCGAGCAGGCCTCGGGTTCCTCGGTGCCCTGGTGGCGTCGCTCGCCTTGGCCGTCCCCGCAGCCGCGATGGCCGACGAGGGCCCGTCGTTGCCCGCGCCCTTCACCGGTCCGGCTGCGGCTCTGCCCACCTCGTGCGATTACAAGGCGGGCGAATGCGACTTCGTCGTCGATCCCGCATCGGACGTCTGCTTCGTGCCCGGCGGCGATCCGAACCAGCCGCGAGCGACCTTCCTCGTCAGGGGCAACCAGGTATTGGCCTTCGACTGGCCGTGGGGCGATAACCCGTCAGCCGATCACGCCATCTTCTACAGGTTCAGGGACATGTACTTCAATGCCGTCGCCGGCAAGTGGCGGAAGATCTACGACAACTGCGACCGCGAGCTCGTCAACTCGACCGGTCGGGCACTCGGCGTCTACGCCTGGATGACGCGAGACGAGCTGGACTCATTCGAGGCCCAGGGCGTCAACCTCGGCTACGCGGGACTCGGCGTCGACCTCCCGGAAACGCCGCAGGATGAGCCCCGGCAGGAGGAAGCACCCGCCGACGACCAGAGCCCGGAGCCGCAGCAGGGACCGTTCTTCGGCGGGCCGGGTTGGGGTGATGAACCGCTGCAGGAGGTAGCACCCACCGGCGACCTGAGCGCAGACGGTGCCGAGGTCGACACCACCGCGGCCCTGCGCGCGGCGCGCAAGTCACGGGCAGTCCCGACCGCGTCCGCCCGCAAGTCCAAGTCATCGGCGAAGGCTCGCTCGACCATCAAGAAGAAGGCCACCTCCAAGAAGAAGGCCACCTCCAAGTCGAAGCGCCCCGCAGCCAAGAAGCGCGGCCGCTAGCCGGCAGAAGACGACCTCCCACTCGGGCCGGGGGCGGCAGTTCGCCCCCGGCCTCGAGGTCGTCCATGGATCCGTAGCAGCCGGCCAGCGAATCGGGCTGGCAGCCAGTCGCCGGCTCGGTGGCCCAGCCTGGCGAAGCAGGTGACCTCCGGCTTGGCGGGGCCGGCCCCCTCTCTGCGAACCTGCCCCGCGTGACCCGGTTCACGGAACAGCGCCTTGAGGCAAGGCTCTTCGCGATCGGCTCCTCGCTGTTTGCGATCGGAGCGGTGCTCGCGAGCATTCCCGGGGTGGCCCATCCGATCCCCGGCGTGACGTTCTTCACCGGCTCGATCTTCTTCACGACTGCGGCTTTGATCCAGTGGCTGCTCAGCGGCCGCCCGCGCTTTGCCGGATGGTCAGGAGCCGACGCGAGCGACTGGTGGTCGGCAGCCGTCCAGTTCATCGGGACGCTGTTCTTCAACGTCAGCACCTTCGCCGCGATCCTCGACCTCTCGCTGCTCGGGGAGGTCCGCCACGTCTGGAGGCCCGATGTCTTCGGCTCAGCCGCATTCCTCCTCTCCAGCGTGTTGGCGATCATCGCCTGCACCGACCGCGACCGCCTGTGGGACCCGGCGGCCCGCAGCTGGAAGGTCGCCTGGCTGAACATGTTCGGGTCCGTCGCCTTCGGCGTCTCAGCGGTCGCGGCCCGGATCCCACTCGAGACCGGCACGGTCGCGAACCCGATGCTCGACAACCTCGGGACCTTCCTCGGTGCCCTGGGGTTCCTCGGCGCGGCGCTGCTTACGGCTCCGAGGAAGGTTGGAAATCCGTAGGCCGCTCGCAGCCGGCGCTGGCTCGGCTTGAAGATCGGGGCGATGTGTTGAGAAACCCCGCAGGCGCCTGAGTTCACGGGCGATTCGCAAAGTCTCCTGCCGTCTCGCAGATCGTTCTCAGGTCGCTTGCATCGAGTCGCTGATTTCTGCTCTGAGTTGGTCCCAGGGCACAGGTAGTGGTATCGTGGGATTAGCCCACTAGACCACTCGGAGGGAATCCGTGTCGGCAACGACCATCAAGACGATCGACGAGAAGGGCCGAGTCACCCTAGGCAAGGAATTCGCCGGCCGAACCGTGGAGCTCGAAGAGAGCGATACCGGACTCGTCCTGCGCTACGTAGTCGCCGTTCCCGCGAACGAGGCCTGGCTGTGGGAGACCGAGCGCGCCCTCAACGCAGTCAGGAAAGGCATCGAACAGGCCGCAGCCGGCAACACCGGCAAGGGACCCAAGGACCTAGGCGCGGCACTCGACTTCGCCGACTCACTCCCCAACGAAGACTGAAGGACAGCCCGCCGTGGCCTTCACGCTCGTCTGGACGGACGCCGCGACGAGTGAATTCGAACGCCTCGAGGCAGCTGCACGCAAAGCCCACGCCAACCGGCTCAAGCCACCCAAGAAGACCAAAGTCAGCAAACAGGAAGGCCTCTTCAAGCAGGTCGCCAAGGCCGTCGGCCTGCTGCAGGCCAACCCGCGCCACCCCGGCCTCAACACGCACAAGTACCACTCGCTCCAGAACCCCTACCAGCCAGACGGGGACGTATTCGAGGCCTACGCCCAGAACCGCACCCCCGGCGCCTACCGGATCTTCTGGTGCTACGGCCCCGGCCAAGGGGAAATCACGATCCTCGCGATCACACCACACCCATAGCTCTGCTGGATAATCGGGGCGCTCGGATTTGAACCGAGGACCTCACCGACCCGAACGGTGCGCGCTACCAGGCTGCGCCACGCCCCGAAGTTCGCTGAGTGTACCCGGAAGCGACGATTTGCCGCTCCCGGGTCACGCCAGGTTCAGACCGCGCACTCCCCTTCGCCGCGCTGGACGCGAACGGGCGGTCGCGGTTCCAGTCGACGAAGTCGTCGACCGTCTCGGCGGTGTACTCGGCCGGCAGGGCGAGCTCCCTGCCTCGTCCTCGAACGCCGCAGTGCCGACCCGCTCGGCGAAGGCGTTGAACTCCTCGCCCTCGTTGCGGTCCTCCTCGTAGAAGCTTCAGCCAGCGCTCGACGACCTCGGGGACGCGCTTGGCCGGCAGGCGCAGCTTCAGCCGCTGCCGTAGACGACGTTGCCTCCCTCGAAGTTGCCCCCGACGTGGGGGACATAGGCCGGCAGGGTGTGTTCGCCGACCTTGATCGACGCACCGTAGAAGCCGATGTTGCCGATGTGGTGCTGGCGAGCAGCCGTTCGGGCAGCCGCTCATCTTGATGTGGATCTGCCGCGTCAGCGGGTCGTCGATTCTCATCGACTCGACCCGCTCCTGGAACGCCTGGTTGAGCCCCATCGAGCGCGGTGATCCCGAGCTTGCAGCTGTCGGTGCCGGGGCAGCTGACCACGTCGTTGATCTGGTCGCGCACCGGCCGTCGCCGAGATCCAGCCCGCCGAGGCGCCGCCAGACGTCGTAGAGCGACTCGTCGCGCACCCAGCGCAGGACAAGGTTCTGCTGCGCCGTGGTCCGGGCATGGCCGCCGCAGAACTCCCTCATGATCGCCGCCAGGCCACGGAACTGCTCCGGGGTGAGGTCGCCGCGGGTGACCTTGACCTCGACCGTCGAGAAGCCATCCTGGCGCTGCGGGATGCACGTTGGCGTCAGCGAAGCGCTGGAACTCGCTCAGGTCGCCGTTCGGCGATCCGTAGCTGCGACGGCACCGGCCGGAGCACTGGCCTCCTCGTCGTGGATGAACAGCCTCTCGGTCAGACCGAGAAGTCGCGCTCGAGACCCAGTCGCCCTTGATCTCCTCGTCGACCAGCTTGCGGAACTCCTCGATCCCGATCTTGTCGACGAGCACCTTGATCCTCGCCCGCGCGCGGTTCTCGCGCAGCCAGTCCTGGCGGTCGAAGATCCTGCACACGGCCTCGCTGAGCTTCAGGAACTCGCCGTCGTCGGCTCCGGCGAACTCGTGAGGGTCGGCGCGACGCGCGGCATGATCGACGTGCCGCCGCCGACGCGGATCTCGAATCCGCGGACAGCCCCGTCGATCTCCTGACCCGCGGGATGAACGCGATGTCGTGGATGCCGGTGATGGCGCGGTCCTCGTCGGTCGCCGTGAACGCCGTCTTGAACTTGCGCGGCATCAGCTGGCGACGTCTCGTGGCGCACGAAGTAGCGCACGTAGGCGCACCGCGTAGGGAGTCGGGTCGAACAGCTCTCCTTCGCAGACGCCGGCCCACGGATCGCCGGTGACGTTGCGCACCGTGTTGCCGCAACCCTCGCGCGACGAGAGGCCGCGTCCGAGATCTCGCGGATCAGCTCGGCGCGTCGAGCAGCGGGACGTGGTGCATCTGGACGCCTGGCGGGTCGTGATGTGGCCCTTGTTGCAGCGGCGCCGAACTTCTCGACCACGTCGGCGAAGCATCTCCAGCTGCTCCGGTGTGATCCCACCGAACGGGACCTTCACCCGGACCATCTGCACGTCCGGCTGGCGCTGGCCGTAGACGCCCTGCTTGAGCCGGAACCCGATGAACTTCGTCCTCCGGGACGTCTCCGCGCGAGGAACTGGTGGCCTCGGTCTCGAAATCGTCGAACTCCCGCTCGAGGATCGGGATCACGTGGCCCGGGACGTTCTCGATGTTCTCCGGATCCGAAAGCGATCCCCTGCCCTTTCCTGCGCTCATCCGTTCCCTGTTCCTTTCCTGTTGATTGATTCGAAACCCGTACTGCACCGGCGGCCGCTCAGGCGACAGCCGCGTCCTCCGGCGAGGCCACAAGACCCCGCTCGCGAAGCACCGGCAGGAGACCCTCCCCGACCGTGTAGGCCTCCTCGAGGTGAGGGTGCCCGGAGAGGATCACGTGGGTGATCCCGACCTCGTGGAACTCGGCGAGCCTGTCGGCGATCTCCTCGTGGCTGCCGACCAGTGCCGTGCCGGCACCGGCCCTGACCAGGCCGACCCCGGCCCAGAGGTTCTTGCCGACGACGAGATCGTCGGTCGACCCCTTGTGGAGGGCGGCCATCCGCCTCTGGCCCTCGGACGCGCTGGTCTTCTGAGCATCGACCATGAACTTCATGGTCTCGGGGTTCATCGCGGCGACCAGGCGGTCGGTCTCGTTCCACGCCTCGTCGGCGGTGTCGCGCGAGATCGCGTGGACACGCAGGCCGAAAGCAAGCTCCCTGTCGTGCTCGGCTGCCATGCCGCGCAGCCGTTCGATCCGCTGTTGCATCGCGTCGAGCGGCTCGCACCACGAGAGCTGGACGTCCACGTGCTTGGCGGCGATCCTGTCGGCCGCCTCCGAGACCCCACCGAAGAAGACCGGCGGCGGCTCGACGGGGAACGGACCGGCCATCGCCTGCTCGACCTTGTAGAAGTCGCCCTCGAAGTCGAACGGGCCGTTGAACGCGCCGCGGAAGATCGTCAGGAACTCGTCGAGCCGGCCGTAGCGCTCCTCCTTCGAATCCCATTCGCCGAAGCGCTTGAGTTCACCCTCCTCGCCGCCGACGACGATGTTGAGGATCAGGCGGCCATTGGTCGCACGCTGGTAGGTGCCCGACATCTGCGCGATCAGCGTCGGCGCCGTCGCACCCGGCCGCAGGGCGACGATGAACTTGATCCGCTCGGTCGCGGCCGCGACGTGCGAGGTCATGATCCACGGGTCCTCGCACCATGAGCCGACCGGGGTCAGCATCCCCTCGAACCCGAGCCTGTCGGCCGCCATCCCGACTTCGCTCAGGTACTCGACCGTCGGGTGGCGGAAGTGGCCGGTCCCGTCGATGTTGCGGCTGTCGCCCAATCCGGGCAGGAACCAATGCACGTTGAGGCTCATGAGCTCTCCACTCCCCCTTGCGTCTCCCCACTCCGCCCCGATGGCGGAACGCTCGAGCTCATCATCCAACCATTCCCGCTGCGACGGTGTCGTTGGTCGCCTCGTCGATCAGGATGAAGCGCCGGTGCCGCGGATTGCGCGTGTACGGGTCGAACACGAGCGGGGCAGCTGGTGCGCGATCTTCACGCGCCCGAGGTCGTTGAGCTCGAGCGTGCGGGCGGAGTCGTCGCGGCTCGAGAGTCTCGAGGTCGAGCCTCGCGTCGACGGAGTCGACCATCGCCTTGACGGTGTCGGTCGCCTGCTTGATCAGGTAGCGCCCGCCGGCCTCAGCGGGCGCTCGCTCATCCAGCAGACATCCGCCTCGAACGGCGGTCGACCGTCGGCTGGCGACTCGGCTGCGCACGAGCGGGCTGCCGCGCGAGACGTCGATGTCGTCCTCGAGGCGCAGCGTCACGCGACATCGGCGGCGAACGCCTCGTCGACCGGCCCCGTCGGCGGTGTCGATCGCGCGACGGTCGTCGTGCCGGCCCGAGCGGCAGCACCCGATCCGTCGCCGACCCTGCACGACGCCGGCCACGACTGCCCCGCGTAGCCGCGGTAGTCGGCGATGGTCGCGCTGTGGCGGCCGGATCACCCACTGCACCGGGAAGCGCACGTCGATCCAGGTTGCGGTCGGACGGCGATGTGCACGCTCTCGAGGATGGTCGAGCAGCGACGGGCCCGTCGTACCAGTCGGCATCGCCTCGGAGCGCTCGACGACGTTGTCGCCCTGAGCAGCGCTGATCGGGATCGGCCGAAACTCACCGTGGCCGAGGCAGCTCCGCACTGGCGGCGAACGTCGTCGAACTCCTCGACGATCGCGTCGAACACGCCTCGTCCGAAGTCGACGAGGTCCATCTTGTTGACGCACAGCGACCAGGTGCGGGATCCCCAGCAGCGAGCTGATGAACGCGTGGCGGCTTGGACTGCTCGAGGACGCCCTGCGCGCGTCGACCAGCACGAGCGCCAGGTCGGCGGTCGAGGCGCCGGTGACCATGTTGCGCGTGTACTGCTCGTGGCCGGGGGTGTCGGCGATGATGAACCGGCGCTTGCGCGGTCGGCGAAGTAGCGGTAGGCGACGTCGATCGTGATGCCCTGCTCGCGCTCGGCGCGCAGGCCGTCGGTCAGCAGCGCGAGGTCGAGGTAGCCTCGCCGCGTGCGCACGCTCGCCTGCGCGACGTGCGCGAGCTGGTCGCTGAAGCATCTGCTTGGAGTCGTACAGCAGCCTGCCGATCAGCGTGCTCTTGCCGTCGTCGACCGAGCCGGCGGTGGCGAAGCGCAGCAGCTCAGCGGTGCCGGTGTCGACCGACTCGACCAATCCGGTCTCGATCGCGGGCATCAGAAGTACCCCTCCCGCTTGCGGTCCTCCATCGCCGCCTCCGTGACGCGGTCGTCGGCGCGCGTCTCGCCGCGCTCGGTGACCCGCGTGGCCGCGATCTCCTCGACGACTTCCCTGAGCGTCGACGCGCGTCGGAGCGCACGGCGCCGGTGCAGGTCATGTCGCCGACCGTGCGGTAGCGCACGCTCTCGGTGAACAGCTCCTCGCCCGTGCAGGAACTCCGTCCACTCGGCCCGGCGCGTAGAGCATGCCGTCGCGTTCGAAGACCTCGCGCTCGTGGGCGAAGTAGATCGACGGCACCTCCAGCTCCTCCGCGGCGATGTACTGCCACACGTCGAGCTCGGTCCAGTTGCAGATCGGGAAGACGCGCACGTGCTCGCCCCTTGCGGATCCGGCCGTTGTAGAGGTTCCAGATCTCCGGCCGCTGGGCCTTCGGGTCCCACTGGCCGAAGTCGTCGCGGAAGGAGAAGATCCGCTCCTTCGCCCGCGCCCGCTCCTCGTCGCGGCGGGCGCCGCCGAAAGCCGCGTCGAAGCCGTGCTCGGCGATCGCGTCCAGCAGCGTCACCGTCTGCAGCCGTTGCGCGAGGCCCGCGGGCCGGTCTCCTCGACCACCCGCCGCCGTGTCGATCGACTCCTGCACCGAGGCGACGATCAGCCGCTCGCCGAGCTCGCTCGACGCGGCGGTCGCGGAACTCGATCACCTCCGGGAAGTTGTGGCCGGTGTCGACGTGCATCAGCGGGAACGGGAACGGCGCCGGGCGAAACGCCTTCTCGGCCAGGCGCAGCAGCACGATCGAGTCCTTGCCGCCGCAGAACAGCAGCACCGGGCGCTCGAATTCGGCCGCGACCTCGCGCATCACGTGGATCGCCTCGGCCTCCAGCGCCCGGATGTGATCGAGCCGACGGGTCGGTTCGGCCACGGCGCTCATGCGATGCCTCCCCCGCTGCCGTCGGAGGCGGGAGCGTCACCGGGGTGCAGGCCGCACTCCGTCTTGTTCGCACCTGCCCAGCGGCCCTCGCGCCCCTCGCCCGGGTTGGTGCAGTGGGTGCAGCCGATCGAGGAGTAGCCGGAGTCGTGAAGCGGGTTGTAGGGAAGGTCGTGCTCGGCGATGTAGGCCCAGACGCGGGCGTCGTCCCAATCGGCGAGCGGGTTGGCCTTCCAGAGGCCGTTGGCCTCGTCCCAGCCGAACTTCGGTGCGTTGGCGCGGGTCGGCGACTGGTCGCGGCGGACGCCGGTGATCCAGGCGTCGAGCTCGCCGAGCGCTGCCTTGAGCGGCTCGACCTTGCGGATGGCGCAGCAGGCGTTCGGGTCGGTCGCCCAGAGGGCTTCGCCGTGCTCGGCTGCCTGCTGTTCCAGGCTGATCCCGCGGCGCGGCTCGATCGTCAACCCAAAGCGCTGCTCGAACCGCTTCCACGTCTCGTAGGTCTCGTCGAACAGGACGCCCGTGTCCAGCGCGAAGACGCGGACTGCCGCCCCGGTCGAGGCGACCATGTGGAGCAGGACCGACTCCTCCTTTTGGAACGAGCAGGCGAGAGCGGCGCCGGCCCCGAAGTGGCCGGCGACGTACTCGACCACCTCCTCCGCCCCGGAATCGGCGAGCAGCGAGGCTGCGGCCCCGGGCGGTTCGGCTTTTGTTACGGGTGGGGTGGTCATTTCGGGGTTCCCTCGGGAACTTCTCCGGCTAGAATACTCTAAATCCTGATCAGGTTCTCTGTGTATAGACACACGCATCCGGTGTGTGTTTGCGCGGATCGCCCGTCAGGCCGACCAATGCGCCTCTCAGCCAAGACCGATTACGCTCTCCGCGCGTGCGCCGAACTCGGCGCTGGCAACACCGATCGCCCGGCGAGCGCCGAGCAGGTTTCCGCCAGGCAGGACATCCCGCTCCGGTTCCTCAAGACGATCCTGCCCGAGCTGGCCAAGGCCGGGATCGTCGAGAGCAAGCGCGGGCGCTCGGGCGGCTGGGTCCTCGCCAGGCCGGCCGACGAGATCTCGATCGCCGACGTGATCCGTGCGATCGACGGGCCGCTCGCAACCGTTGCCGGCGTCCAACCCCAGGAGCTCAGCTACCGAGGCAGTGCCCGCCCCTACAAGGAGATGTGGGTGGCTGTTCGCTGGAACCTCAGGCAAGTGCTCGAGAGCGTCACGATCGCCGACATGGCAGGAGGCAGCTTCCCGCCCGGTGGTCGCCGAGGCCTCCGACGACGCGGACGCCTGGGCGGCCCGCTGACGCGCGAACAGCGCGCCCGCCGGGCACCGACAGCAGGGCGTTGCTCGGCCCCCCGCACCGGGCTCGGCGCCCCCGAACAAGCCGACCGGGCGCCGCGACTCAACCGACCGGCGAGCCGTCGCGACAGGGAGCGGTGCGGTCGAACGGATCGGTTGCGAAGACGTCGGAGCAGAACGAGTTGAGCTGCGGCTTGCCTTCGAGGTTGTTGCGCGCCCTCCCGATCTTCCACAGGCCGAGCAGGTCCTGGACGGCGGCGAGGGTCGAGTAGTGGTTGTAGGGAACGCGACTCTCGGCGCCCTTCTTGACGAACGGCCCGACCAGCAGCGCACCGACCGGCCCGCTGCCGGGCTCTCCGCCGGGCGCCTCGTCCACGCGATGCGAGCGGTCGAAGACGATGACCACCAACCCGTCCTTCCTGAACGACGGCGACTCGATCAAGGGCTTCACCTCGCGCTTGAGGAACGCATCCACGGCGGCAAGGCCGACCGGCTTCGGCTCCTTCGTAGCGGGGTCGACACCGCAGTCGTCGAGCAGGCCGCCGTCGCACGCCGTCGGCACGATCAGCGAGAAAGCAGGGAGCTTCGAGGGGCTGCCCGCCGAGGCCCGGTCTGCCGCGATGTCCTCAGCGAGCCTCGTAAGCGGGACATCATTGCTCTCGAAGTTCGGGTCGCATGTCGCGGTCTCGAACAGCGACTGGAAGTAGATGAGCGGGTCATGGCGGGTCAGGAAGCCGTCCTCCTTCGTAGCGACCGTGGCGCCGTCCGGCTCGCCGGTCGCCGGGCGGCGGCAGCCGCTGATGCCCGGCTTGCCCGTCTCGGGCGCCCTGTCGGCGTCGCCGATGTAGCCCTTCCACTGCCGGCCCTGGCGGCTCAGTCCGTCGGGGACAGTCCAGATCTGGGTCGACTTCTGGTCGTAGGGGTAGAAGCAACCATCGCCCGCGACCAGCCCGTTCACATCGACGCTGAACGGCCTCGCGAACGGCTTGAAGACCGGGCAGCCGGACTCCGTCTCGGAGTTCGACTGCTGGCCGCTCAACAGGGCGATCCGATTGGAGAGGTCGGACTTGGCGACCGACCGGTACTCGGCAAGCAGGGTCCCTTCGCTCCTGAGAGTGTCTGCCATGTAGGGAGCCTTCGGGTCGCCTGCGACAGGCCAGCCTGAGCGCGAGTCGGTCGACGGCAGGACGACGAGCGCGACATGGTTGATCTTCGAGCGGGGCTTCTGCTTGGGCCCCGGCGGCTTCGGAGCGGGCGGGGCCGGCGCCGGATCGGGATCTGGAGGCGCCGCAGGCGCCTGGGGTGTCGGCTGCACGGCGGGCGGAGCATCACCTTGAACGAAGACCGTCTCGACGATCGGCGGTCCGAGCGTGGCTGCAAGCACGGGCGGCAGCGATGTCGTCGCCGTCGGCGAGTTGACATTCACCACCTTCGACTTGCCGAGCAGGGCGGCGATCGAGGGGTTGCGGTCGCTCAGCCCGACTCCGACCACCAGTCCGGCGGAAGCGAGTGCGACCGCGGCGAGCTGCCCGAGTCGCCGATCGCTCACCGAGAGCTTCGAGGGCTGTTCGAGCCCGTCCTTCGGCTCGGCAACACCGTCGCCATCGAGCATCCCGAGGAAGTCGGGATCGGGACCGCTCAAAGCTTCTCCCCGCAGGCCGAGCAGAAGGACGACTCGACCGCCGCATCGGCGCCGCAGGAACCACAGCTCCTGACTCCGGTGGACCTGCTGATCGGCTCACTACTCCCGTCAGATGCCGAACCTGACTCGCGGGCCCCGTCCCGGGCACTGGCCCGAGCCGCCGCGAGTGCGGCCTCGGCCTCGTCGACCTCAGCCTGCGCCCGCTTGAGATCCGCCTCGACCCCCTGCAGGACCGCAGCCCGCTCCAGCAGCACCGGCATCACGACGTGGTCGCGGATCGCCATCTCGTAGAGAACCCCACCGAGATCGAGCTGGTGCGCGGTGAAACGCTCGACCAACCTGTCACGCCTCGCCACGAGCGCCGGATCGACCTTGGCCTCCCCATCCCCCCGGCGCGCGGCGCCCACCGGCAGCTTCGCCTTGATCGCTTCGATCTTCGAACCCATGAGCTCAGTCCCCGGAACCGGTTGGACCGCCGTCATCGCCGCCACCGCCAGTGGCAGGCCCGGTGCCGACGATGTCAGGCAGAGTCTTCTGGCACTGCAGGTAGGAGACGCCCTTCTTGCTCTGGCAGCGCTTGATCGCCTTGATGTCACTCGCCTTCTTGGCCGGGCTGGGCGTGTAGGAGGTCAGGTCCTCGATCGGCCCCGCGGCTGACTGCGCGAGCACCTTCCTCACGACCTTGCGCGAGCGCGCCTGTGCCCCGGCACCGCTCGCCGCCGCCTCGATCGCGGCTCCGGAACCGACCCGCACGACCGGCGCGGGCTGGTTCTGGATCGCCTTGAGCAGGTCGTCGTCGTTGCCTCCCCTGCCGATCAGGAGACCAAGAGCGAGAGCCAGAGGCACGGCGACCAGCAGCGCGACCGTCCAAGGCGAGTTGCGGCGCCCGCCGGCACCGGCCCTCGCACTGCCTACGAGCCTCGAATCGCGCGTTGCCGACGCCAGATGCGAGGCGGCCGGATCGGCAGCGACAGGGTTTCGCGTTCCACAGGCCACGCAGTAGCGCTGGTTGGACTCGAGCGTGCCGAGCAGGTGTTGCAGGCGGTCACCTTGGGGCGCGATGCGGGCCCGGTGGACCGTGGGGCCGTCGCGCTCATTCGTACACCGTCGGCGGAACCGAGATCGACGGGGAACCGGCCGGGGCACCCGCGAGGCGGATCTTCAGGGCCGCCTTGGCGCCGGGCGAGAGGGACCGGACCGACGCGCGTCCGGCTGAGACGATCCGCCCGCCCGAGGTCGACCAGGCATAGACCTGGAGCTGCTCCTGGGGAACGTCCGAAGGGTTGCGCAGCTCAGCCGCCAGACCGCTCGCAGCTTGCGAACCGGTGGCGGTCAGCTGCGGAAGCGACTCGACCCCCGTGGGGGCCGGGGCAGTCGCCCTGCCGACCCTCGCGAACGGCCTTCCCTCGGGCACGGCGCCCTTGACCGGGAGTACCCAGACCTGCGACTTGCCGGCGGCAATTGCCGGCAGGTGCGTGTCGAAGTAGGGCAGCCCCGGCTTGGCGTTGAGCAGCTGCTCGGCGTCGCCTCGCCCCACTCCAACAGAGATCGGCAGGTCGTTGAGCGGCTTGTCGCTCAGGTTCCTGACCAGCACGGCGACAGCCGCTCCGCTCCCGGAGCTCACGAGGTCGACCCGCTCGACCGAAACGCTGGGGTTCGCCTCCCGGACGACGACCGCAGAGCGGGTCGCGAGTTCGCGCTCGCGCTCGAGCTTGACCCTCGAGTGCTTTGTCTGGGTGGTCGTGACCGAGCAGCCAGTGAGGCCAAGCAGGGCGACGAGCGCCGTGATCGCGGGGGCGGTGGGCCTCATGTCAGCCGAACGACCCTCGGATGTAGTCCCTCGTCCGCTGTTCGGACGGAGCGGAGAACAGCTGCCTCGCCGGGCCGTACTCGACGAGGTCGCCCAGGTACATGAACGCCACGTGGTCGGCGACGCGGCCGGCCTGCTGCAGGTTGTGGGTGACGATCACCACCGCGACGTCCTCGCGCAGGCCGACGATCAGGTCCTCGATCACCTCCGTGGACTTCGGGTCGAGTGCGGAGCAGGGCTCGTCGAGCAGGAGCACCTCGGGTTGGACGGCCAGAGCGCGCGCGATGCACAGCCGCTGCTGCTGGCCTCCGGACAGGCGCAGCGCCGGGCGGTCGAGGTCGTCGCCGACCTCGTCGCACAGGCCGGCGCGCTCCAGCGCCTCGCTGACGGCCCCTCGAGGCACGAGCGCTTCGGTCGCCGCGTCGCGCTCTGCTCGCGGCAGGACGAAGGCGATGTTGTCGAAGATGCTCATCGGGAACGGGTTGGGCTGCTGGAAGACCATCGTCACCCTGCGTCGCAGCGGGTCGGCTCGAGCTCGTGAGATGTCAGCGCCGTCGAGCGTGATCCGCCCGTCGAGCGAGCGCCGTGCTCGTCACCTCGGTCAGGCGGTTGAGCGAGCGCAGCAGGGTTGTCTTGCCGCAGCCCGACGGGCCGATCAGGGCGAGCACCTCGCCCTGGCGACCGGAAGCGACACGGAGTTGACCGCCTTTCTCGCCGTAGCGGATGGTGACATCCTCGATCTGCATCCGGTCGGCGACGATCGACGCCCTGCCGACCGGGGCGCCCCCGTCGAAGGCGGGTAGGCCCCGCCTGCGCTCCGGGCGTCGACCGGACCTCGACGGACGGCGCGTCCTCGACGACCCGCGGCTTCGAGCCTCCGGCGCACCGGCGGCGGCCCTGTCAACCGTTCCATGGGTTCCTCCTTGCCCTGCGGGCGACGATGTCGATACGGCGTTGAGTGCGAGGACCATCATGCAGCAGGATCGACGCGGCGGCGTAGGCCTTCTCGGGCGCGTTGCCGTCGCCGGTCGGGGCGAGGCCGAGTAGACGAAGCTCGTCAGGGTGGAGCCGCGTGCCGCGCAGCGTACTCGATGCACCGGGGCTGCGCCCGGCTCTCTCGAGGCGGAGGGTCGCGCCGAGCAGCGAGGACGATGATCGCGGTGTCGCCGATCATGCGGCCCAGGCCGAGCGTCGTGCCGGTGACGATTTGCGGCCTGACGAGGGCAGCAGCACGCGCCGGATCGGTCGCGCACTTGTCTTGCCCACCGCCCAGGCCGCTTCGCGCACGCGCGTCGGGATCGCCTGCAGCCCCTCGCGCGTGGTGTTGAAGATCAGCGGCAGGGCGACGATCGAGAGCATCGGCCCCGGCCGCGATGAACGACCTCCCGTAGATGATCCCCCCTGCCATCTCGCGGCTCGCGAAGCCGGCCCACGGCTGCGAGAAGATGATGACCGCCGAACAGGGCGAGCACGATGCTCGGGACGCCGGCCGTGGCCTCGACCGCCGACTCGACCGCCCTCGCCAAGGCTGTCGGCTTGCCGAACTCGCTCAGCCGAATCCCCATCAGCACTCCGGTCGGGAGGGCGATCACGGTCGCCAGACCGGCGACGAGCACCGTCCCGAGGATCGGGTCCTTGAGTCCGCCCGTGTCCTTCTCGCTGACGCCGCCGAGGGGCGACTCGAAGAGCATGTCGATCCGCAGATAGCGGACCCCTTGGACGAGCAGGTAGATGATGATCGCTAGCGCCAGGACACAGGCGAACAGCCCGAGGAACCAGCCGAAGGCAAGCCCGATCCTGTCGAGCGGACGCCAGGCGGCCGACTGGTCCACGGCGGGCCGACGGCGGATCGGGGGCTTGGTCGGCGCTGTGGCGCTCATGCCCGGATCCCGTACTTCTTCATCGGTTGCTTGGCCGCCCAACCGGCGAGCGAGAACATCGCGGCCGAGAGCAGCAGGACGGCAGCGATCGCGAACAGGGTGCTCGTCATCTGTGGCGAGGTCATCTGATCGGCGTTCTTGATGATCGTCGGCGCCAACGGCCTCGAGGGCTCGACGAAGGAGACCCAGCCGTCGAACGGGTTCGGCGCGAAGCCGATCGATCCGGAGACCATCGCCAGCATCACCGCCTCGCCGATTCCCCGGGCCGAAGCGAGGACCGTGCCGGCGACGATCGCGGGGCGGGCCGTTCGACACCGATCTTCCAGGTGGTGCGCCAGCGGTTGATACCGAGGGCGAGCGCCCCTCGATCCAGCCCTTGGGGATCGAGCGCAGCCCGTGGGTGAACATCGCGGCCATCAGCGGGACGATCATCACCATGAGGATCAGGAGGCCGGCGAGCAGGCTGTAGCCGGTGAGGTGATCACGAACTTCACCGAGTCGCGGGCGGCTGCGCGATCAGGTGGTCGTTGAAGAAGGGGACCAGCAGGAGGATCCCGATCAACCCGTAGATCACCGAGGGGACGCCGCCAGGAAGCGCATCACCGGAATCATCGCGGCGCGCATCCAGCCCGGAGCGAACTCGACGATGAAGATCGCGGTGAACAGCGACACAACGAGGCTCAGGAGCACCGACCCGCCGACGATCAGGATCGTGCTCCCGATGATCGGCCAAGCGTGGAAGGTCCAGACCGGCTCGAGCTGGAGGTCGCCTGAGGTGTCAGATCGCCTCGATCTGCGAGTCGATGCTGCCGCCCGGCCCGAACCAAGCGAGCCCGTTGTTGGCAAATGAGGGCCAGGCCTTGACGAGGACGACCCCGAAGATCGCGGCGAGGAGGGCGAACAGGGCGCAGACGAGCGCGCCGAGCGTGAGCCCGACGCGCCTGTCGTTCCACCTCGGCGGCCGCTCGATCAGCAGCTCGCCGTTGACTGGTGGTGCCTGAGCCAATGCTCTCCTCGACCCCGATCAGTTCCTGGTGACGCCGGTCAGGGCCACGCCACCGGAGGCC
>CAVVVM010000007.1:0-530374 GCA_963751715.1 uncultured Actinomycetes bacterium
TCCTGGAGGCTTTGAAGTCCGGCGAGCCCGATGTCCTGCGCATGGTCAACGAGTACGACCATCGCCGCCGTCTGCTGGTCGATGGATTCAACGCAATGGGACTGCGCTGCTTCGAGCCGCGCGGGGCCTTCTACACGTTCCCCCAGATTACCTCCACCGGCCTCACCAGCGATGAGTTCGCGGAGGCATTGCTGGAAGAGGAATCGGGTGGCCGTGGTGCCGGGCGCGGCTTTCGGCGAGGCTGGCGAGGGCCACGTCCGCTGCTGCTATGCCACCAGCGAGGCCGAGCTTCGAGAGGCTCTCGTCCGCACCCAGCGCTTCGTCGCGCCCGGAGGACCCCGGCGTGACGGCGGTGATCGCCGGACGTAGAGGGTGGTGCCGCCGCTGACGAGGCCCGTCAGGTTCTCGGTCGCGAGGCAGGAGCGCCATGCGAAGGCATTGGCTCCGGTGGCGCGACAGCGGAAGGTGACGTTGGACTCGGTCGAGCCGAAGTCGAAGCTGACGTTGGGACCGCTGCGGCCGCTCGGACCGTCAACGATGCTGGCCACGGGCGCAATCGTGTCGACCGTGAAGGCGAAGGAGAGGTCGGCTGGGGTCCCGAGCTCGTCCTGACCGCTGATCTTCAGGGTGTGGCTGCCGTCCGAGAGGTTGGCCGACGCCTGATAAGGGGAGAGGCAATTCGACGTGACGGTGCCGCTGTCCACCTGGCAGGTGACGCTCGAGGCGACGACGTTCGAAGTGGTGAAGAACCAGCGAGGCTTCTTCGCGTTGGTGTAGTCGCCTGCGTTCGGGCCTTGGACCTGACCGGACGGAACGCCGCCGAGATCGATGGCGGGCTCGCCGTCCGCGAAGGCCGTGCCGGTGGCCATCAGGCCTGTCAGCGCGGCTGCAACGACGAAGAGGCCGAAGCGGCCGGTGGACTTGCTGTTGATTGTGGTGCCCGATCCGCGGGCAGCTTTGTTATTCACGTCTCATCCTCCCCAGGATTGCGTGCTGGCATCCTAAACAGAAATGAAAGAAGTTTGCAAGCCGGTAGTGAAACGTCAATAAAGACGGGCGTTTTGGAGGATGTGTAAACGGTCCCGATTTTGGAAAACCGCTTTTCGCAAACCGACTGGTTCCCCGAACGCCAAGCCGTACACGCCGCTCGAGGCAGCGTCGGCCGGGGGTATGCTGCCCGCCATGAACACTCCATCAAGCCTCACTCTCAAGTCCTCGGCGATGGCCTCGCTGCTCACGGCCGCCGTGATCTCGATCGGCTGCGGCGACAGCTCGCCGTCTGCTCCCACCAGCGTCCCGAGCGGCGACACGGCGGCGATCGGGACCGACGGCGCGGCCGTCTCCAAGGCCCAGTTCAACCGCTTCCTCGAAGCTCAGATCGGCGGCACGTCGCCGATCGGTGGCTCGATCGGTGGCTCGATCCCGCTCGATCCGCCGGCCTTCACCCGGTGCAAGGCCGCCCTCGCAGCCAACGCCCGGAAGAACAAGCAGCCGCAACCGACGGGTACGCAGCTGGCCGCCGGCTGCAAGTCGCAGTACGCGCAGACCCGGGCGGCAGTGCAGTCACAGCTGATCAGCTACCAGTGGTTGCTTCAGGCGGCCAAGGAGGCAGGAGTCAAGGTCGACCCGAAGGAGATCGACCAGACCCTCTCCCAATACATCACGGCCTCCGCAGGCGCCAAGGCGTCGGCCAAGGCCGCCTTCGACCAACGGCTCGCGAAGTCGGGCATGACGAAGGACGACGTCCGGCTCCAGCTCGAGGCCCAGATCGCCCAGCAGAAGCTGAGCACGAAGGATCAGGAGGAGGCCGAAGAGCCTCGACCGACGAGGCCAAGGCCTTCTACGCGAAGAACAAGAGCCTGTTCATCCCGGCCAACGGCAAGCAGGCGCCGCCCTTTGCCCGGATCGAGGAGCAGGTCAAGTCGCAGCTGAAGTCGACGAGGCTCCAGGTCAAGCAGGTCGAGTTCCAGAACACCCTGCAGAGGAAGTGGCGGGCCGCGACCCTCTGTGCCAAGGGCTTCATCGTCGCCCAGTGCAGCAACGGGCCGAAGCTCGCGGACCTGGTGCCGCCGAAGGTCGACTAGGCCGGCGGGAGTCCGCCGGCCCGCGCGGGCGAGCGAGCGGAAGCCGGGCCGCGGTTCACCCCGGCCCGACCAGCCTCCGCCCCACAACGAAAAACGGCCGGGGCCCGCTTGCGCGAGGCCCCGGCCGCTTTGCCGGATTGGTATCCGGAGAGGCTGCTGCTACTTGACCAGGACCGAACCGGCCTTGTTGAGAGCACCTGTGCCGTTGTCGACCGAGATGCTGACCTTGCCCGTGACCTTCTTCTTGCCGAGGGCGAGCTTCTGGGCGTTGGAGACCGGAAGCGTGACCGAGACGGTCTTGCCCGACTTGGCCGTGTACGGCGCGCTGAGCGTCACACCCTTGCTCGCGAGCGCGAGCGAGACCTCGCCGGCGCAGTCACGCGAGGCGGTCGCGCACTTGACCTTGATCGCCGAGGTGACGTTCTTGCCCTTCGCGACGGTCACGTTGGCGCTGCCTGAGAGCGAGCCTGCGGCCGGCTTCTTGTAGGCGGTGCCGATCGTCGTGGTGCCGACGAGCTTGAGGGCAACCTTGGTGCCCGCCGGGATCGCTCCGCCTGCGAGAGCCTTGACGGCCGTTGGGCAGTCAGCATCGGGGACGCTCGCGATGCTCGGAAGCGCGGACTGGCCGGTGAGAGCGAAGTTACCGCCCGACCAAGGCGAGCCGAACAGCGAGGTCCAGCCGGTCACGTTGCCCGTGCCGAAGCTGAACGAGAGACCCCTCACGAGGCACTGGATGTTGGGCTCGCCGAACGCGGCCTGCAGCTGGACGCCGAGGTTGAGCGGCAGAGTGAACGCGCCGGTCGCGGTGTTGAGCGATCCTGTGGCCTGCTGGCCGAGGATGATGTCCGCGCTGATTCCCGAGATGCCACCGATCGCACCTTCGAGGCTGACTGCCGGGAAGTCAAAGCCGCTCGGGGCGATCGAGACGACACCGCTCTTGGAGATCGTTCCGGTGATGTTGATCGACTTGCCGACCAGGGCCGGATCGTTGCCCGGAACCTCGATGCCGTCGGGGAGCAGGCCCTCAATGACCAGCTTCGCGTTCGAGACCTTGGCGCTGAAATCGGTGACGTCGGTCGGCTTCGGTGCCGCCGCCATCGCGCTTGATGTAGCCCCGAGCGATGCCACTGCGGCAAGCGCCAGGACCAAGATTGTCTTCTTGCCCATTGTGCTTATTCCCCTCCCAGGGTTCTTGGCGCTTGTGCGCCGGTCTTTTCCACTCCACGACCGTGTGACCGCGGACACTCTTCGCCGGCGATGGTACAGGAACCACCTCGTACATGTCGAACTTCAACCGCGGCCTGACGCGGGGCCGGACCGAGCTGCGCGCCCGACGCGCGGCGGGGATCTCCACGCCCGGGGAACGAGGTCGTGTATGGTCCCGCCGGTTGCGTCAGCTACTGGGGAGGAGCGACGTCGTGAGAACTCTTGAGGGCATTCAGGGCAGGGAAGGCGATCGGCGACGCCTCACAGCGCGGGCTTCGGTGCCCGCTGCGGCAGTGGCCCTGCTGATCTGCTGCTCGGTCCAACCGGGCGCCGCCGAAGCCCGGCCGGCCGGTGCGGCAGCGACCGCATCCACACCGGTCAGCGTGACGGTCAAGACCCTGACCACCACTCAGGAGCAGCTTGCCAACGACAAGGGCCTCAGGGTCAGGATCACAGCCGCCGGGCGGGGGCTCGTCGGAGTCAGCCTCGGCGACGAAACCGGCCGCAAGCTCTCCAACGGCAAGGGATTGGCGTTCGGAGCCGAGGGCTCACGCACCGTCACCCTGAACCTCGACTCGGCCGGCCGCGCCCGCTCGCGCAGCTGCTCCACCGGCAGGCAGATCTGGACGGTCACGACCAAGAGCGGCAACTGGACCATCACACGGACCGTGCGCCTGGTTGCCGACGAAATCAGATGCCTGCCGCCCGAGCCGGCTGCCAAGTGCCATGGCGGCGACCCGCTCGACCGCTACCGCTGCGGTCTCCCCTTCCCGAACGACTACTACTCGCGGGAAGACCAGACCGCCCCGACCGGTCGACGCCTTGCCCTGCAGTCGGATCTGATGGCATCGAATGACGAGGGGATCAGGATCAATCCGGCTCCCTACAACCGAAACGACGGCTTCAGCGGCAACTCGGCGATCCTCACACGCGTACCTGGGCTCGATACCGCTGCGGCCCTGACGGCGAGTGGAGCCGCAACGATCAACAACATCGGGCGCTACCTCGATCCCGAGGCTCCGATCGTCGTGATCGACACGGCCACCGGCGAGCGGTGGCCGATCTGGTCCGAGGTGGACGCCTCGACGAACGAGGTAAACGACCGGCTGTTGATCACCCGCGGGGCGAAGGTGTTCGCCGAAGGGCACCGCTACATCGTCGCCATGCGCAACCTCAAGCGGGCTGACGGAACGGCGATCCCCGCCAAGGAGATCTTCCGCTGGTACCGGGACAACTCGATCCCGGCGACCGCACCCGGCTCGGTCAAGCAGCGCAAGGCCCACATGGAGGAGATCTTCTCGGCACTGGACGACGCCGGAATCGCACGGAGCTCGCTCTACCAGGCCTGGGATTTCACGGTTGCGAGCCGCGAGAACGTCACAGGGCCGGCACTGAAGATGCGCGACGACGCATTCGCCCTGCTCGGTGACACGAACCTCGCCGACGGAGTCGCACAGGGCCAATCGCCCGAGGTCACCGTGACCACGGTGCAGAACTACACACTCGGCGAGAGCCGCTACGTGCTCAAGCGGATCGACGGGAAGGTGAAGGTCCCGTGCTTCATGGGCAACAGGACCTACTCCGGGCGAACGCCCGGCTACTGCGCCCCGGGCACCCGGATCAACCCTGGCCCGGACGGACTGCCTGAGCAATCGGTCGACTCGGACGGCAAGCCGGTCTTCTACGAGGCGAAGTTCACCTGCATCGTTCCGCGCCAGAGCGAGAACTCGACCGCGATGGGCAACGACAGGCGAGCTGTCCTGTTCGGGCATGGACTGCTCGGGACCGGGGCCGACGTAACGGCGATCAGGGACCGTGCGGGCCTGGAGAAGGCAGTCGCCTGCGGGGCCGATTGGATCGGACTCTCGAAGGAGGACATCGGCGACGCCCTCGGCACGCTGCTCAACCTCGACCGCTTCCCCGCCCTCGCTGACCGTTCGGTCCAGGGCTTGATCAACTTCCTCTACCTCGGGCGGTGGATGATCAGCCAGGCCCCGGGCGGCATGAACTCGACCCCAGGGTTCATCCCCGACTCGGGAGTTCTGGCCGACCCGGATCAGAAGCTCTACAACCTCGGCGGCTCCCAGGGAGGAATCATGGGGACCGCGCTGACCGCACTGGCGCCCGACTTCGAGAGGTCGTTGCTCGCCGTGCCGGCCGTCGGCTACTCGACTCTGCTCAACCGCTCGGCCGCGTTCGAGATCTTCGGGCCGCCGGTGCGACAGGGCTACCCCGACCCGGCAACCCAGCAACTCCTGCTCTCGCAGGTCCAGACCCTCTGGGACCGGGGCGAAGGGGGCGGCTACGTGCACCACGTGACCAGCGACCCGCTGCCCAACACCCCGACCCACAAGGTCATGATGGTCGAGGCGTTCGGCGACCACCTGGTCACCAACATCCAGACCGAGACGATGGCGCGCACCATCGGAGCGACCCTCCGCTCGCCGGCGCTCGACCCCGACCGCTCACCCGACGTCGAACCCTTCTACGGGATCGAGCGGGGGGCAGCGGACCTGTTCAACGGCGCCGGACTCGACACCTCGGCCGGGCTGGTCGTGATCGACATCGGCCCGCTCAGGGGCACTGCACCCAACTTCCGGGGAGTGACACCCGCGCCCCCGGTCAACCTGCCGCCGACCCCGGCGAAGGGCATGAACGGCAACAACGGGATCGACCCCCATGCCGACGTCGCCAAGAGCGACACGTCGGTCGCCCTGCTGTTCGAGTTCCTCAAGCCGGGCGGCTCGGTACTGACGCAGTTCGCCTGCGGCACAAAGCCCTGCTACGCAGAGGGCTGGACCGGACCCTGACCCGGTCTCTGGCCGGGATCAACCCCGGCCAGACCGACGCCGCTAGTGGCTGCCGCCGGAGAGCACGCGAACCACTGCCGCTGAGACCTCCTCGGCCATCGCGGGCAGTTGCTTGTGCTCGCCCGCCGCAAGGGCTCGCATGAGGGTGCCCTCGAGCAGGCCGGTAGCTGCCGTCATCTCCATCTCGCCGGGAGCGGGAAGATCGGGGATCGAGGCCCTGGCCTCCTCGTAGTAGGAAGCGAGGATGTGTCGGCGTGCGGTGTTGTAGAGGAGCCAGGCCGGAGCCTTGGACTCGCTCAGCCCGAATCCGGTGGCGAGGATCGCTGTGGCGACGACAGGCTCGTCGGCGGCGGCAGCGAACATCTCGCTGACGAGGGCGCCGAGCTTGGCGAAGGGCTGAGCCCCCGGTGCGGCCGCAGCGGCTTCGGCAGCCTCGGCCACCTCGGTCCCGACGATCAGGTTGACGGCCTCGAGCGATTCGTTGACGCACTCCTCGAGCCCGGCGAAGTTCTCGTAGAACGTCTTCTTGCTGACCTTCGCACGCTCCACCAGACCGCCGACGGTCATTCCCCCGGCGCCGAGTTCGCCCAGCTCATCGAGCGCTGCCCGCATGATCCTGCCCCGCTGGGACGCAAGCACCTCTTCGCGGCTGAGCCTGTGACGCCCGCTGCGCAGGGATTGCGGCTGTGCTCCACCGCTGCGCCAGTTCTCGATTCGGTCCACCATCCGGCTATCACCTTCGTTGCTGTTCGGGGGTGCCTTTCGGGCACGGTAGCGAGGACTTCGGCAAACTAGCGAGTTCCAGTAAACGCTCTGGTTTACAGGGGTTTTCATACGGGTTCGAACCGCGCCGCTGCCCTGCCGTGCCAGCCCTTTCCCCCAGTGTGCCGGTAGCTGGCGGTTGGCGCATCTGAACTATCGGAGTCACACTCGTTTACGATTGCCGGGTGAACGAGTCAGCTGCCGGCCCGACGCTCCACAGTCCAGCCGGTTCAATGCTCCCGACCGCTCCCGGGCCCCACGGCACCGACATCGGTCGCCTGCTGCTCGCCTTGGGCCGCGACCCGCTGGAAGCGATGGCGGGACTGCTCAGCCGCCATGGCGACATCGCCCGGTTCGAGATCGGCGGCCACAGCGTGTTCATCGCCCGCAGCCCCGAGGCCGTCCGGCACGTGTTCGTCGCCAATCAGGACAACTACCGCAAGTCCGCGCAGTACGAGCTCCTGCGCCCCGTCCTCGGAAGGGGGCTGCTCACCAGCGGCGGCGACCACTGGAGGAGGCAGAGGAGCCTCGTGCAGCCGATGTTCGCCAAGCGTCACCTGGCCCCGTTTGCCGAACACATGACAGCGGCGGCGGCGGGAGTGCTCGACTCCGAGCGGGCACGCCATCGCGACGGCGACGAGGTCGAGATGACGCACCTGCTGAGCCGGCTTACGCTCGATGTGGTCGGGCGTGCCCTGTTCGGTGCGGATCTCGGCGGTCAGACCGCAAAGACGGTCGGACGCTCACTCGACACGATCCTCTCCGAGGTGGGAGTCGTGGGACGCTCGCCGATCACGGCGGTTGCCGCCCAGCTGCCGAGGATGAACGTCGAGACGGCGTTCCGGGCGCGCAAACGCCGCTGGAACAGGGCCGTCAGGGCGACCGCGGAGATCGACTCGATCGTCACCGCCCTGATCGACGAACGTGCCGGCGAGACGGCCACTGAACGCCGGGACCTGCTCTCCCTCCTGCTCGACGCGAGGGACGACAACACCGGCGAAGCGATGAGCCCGACGGAGATCCGCGACGAGCTCATGACCTTCATCCTCGCCGGGCACGAAACGACAGCAAACGCGCTCGTCTGGACCCTGATGCTCCTGTCGCGTCATCCGGAGGCGAGGGAAAGGATGCTCGCTGAGGTCGACTCGGTGCTCGGCGGGCGGACTCCGACAGCCGACGACGTGGAACTGCTGCCATGGACCCACGCGGTGATCCAGGAGGCGATGCGCCTCTACCCGCCGGCATGGATCCTCGAGCGGGAGGCCAAGGCGAAGGACTCGATCGAGGGTTTCCACATTCCAAAGGGCTCGACTGTGATCGTGCCGCCCTACCTGGTGCATCGCAACCCCCGGGTCTGGTCCAACCCTGAGGGCTTCGACCCGCGGCGCTTCCTCCCGGGGGCCGACCCGGAGCGCCCGCGCCTCGCCTACCTGCCGTTCGGAGCCGGGCGCCGCGTCTGTGTGGGTCAGGGATTCGCCCTGATGGAGGCCTCGCTGCTGGCGGCGATGATCCTCCAGCGGTTCACCTTCGACCTGGTTGCCGGATCGACGCCGCGCCCCGAGCCGAGCGTGACCCTCCGCCCCAAGGGCGGGTTGCTGATGACCGTCCACCCGCGCTGAGCGGACCGGGTCCGCGAACCCGTAGGCTCGACCGGGCAATGGGTTCGCCAGCGGCTACTCGAAGCTCCACCGCGCCGGCGAGGGCGACGCTCGTCCTGACGGCCCTGATCCTCGTCGAGACGGTCGCCAACCTCAACCTCACGGTCGCCAACGTCGCACTGCCCGACATCGGCAAGGCGTTCGACGCCTCCCAGACCGAACTGAACCTCGTCGCGATCTGTTACTCGCTCGGCCTGGCCTCGTCCGTCCTCTACCTCGGTGCCGTCGGCGACCGATACGGACGCAGGATGATGCTGCTGCTCGGGGTCGCGCTCTCGATCCCGGCATGCCTCGTGGCCGCATTCGCGCCGTCGATCGAGGTGCTGATCGCCGGTCGGCTGCTGGGCGGGATCAGCGCCGGAATGGCCTACCCGACGACTCTCGCCCTGATCACTGCGCTCTGGTCGGGGCCGGCTCGGACAAAGTCGATCGCGCTGTGGTCCGGAATCGGAGGCTCGATGAACGCCCTCGGGCCGATGGCGGCGGGCCTGCTGCTGATGAGCTTCGAGTGGCGCTCGGTCTTCCTGCTCACCCTGCCGCTGGCTGCGGTTGCTCTGGCGCTCTCAGCCAAGGCGATCCCCGGGAAGGTCAACGAGACCACCGATCCTGTCGACCACCCCGGCGGCCTGCTCTCGGCCGTGATGGTCGCTTCGACCGTGATGGCGATCAACTTCGTGATGGTTCCCGGGCAGCTCGAATTCGGCGCTGATCGTCGGTGGTGTCGGACTTGTCGCGGGGATCGCCTTCTTCATTCGCCAGAAGCGGATCCGCTTCCCGCTGTTCGATCTGCGCTACGCAGCGCGGCCGACCTTCTGGGTTGCGGCCACGCGCGGGGATGATCGTCTTCGGCTCGCTGATGGGCGCGATGTTCATCGGCCAGCAGTTCATGCAGAACGTCCTCGACTACTCGACCCTTGCGGCAGGTTGCGCGATCCTGCCAGGGGCGGCGGCGATGGTCGTGACCGCCCCGCAGTCGGCGAAGTTGATCGAGGCCAAGGGGTCGCGTTTCACCCTGCTGCTCGGCTACTGCTTCTGCCTCGCTGGATTCGTGGTGATGCTCGCGCTGTTCGGCGAGGGGACCCCGTACTGGCAGATCGCGATCTCGTTCATCCTGATCGGGGCCGGGGTCGGCTTCGCCGGGACTCCCGCGTCGCGCTCCCTGACCGGCTCGGTGCCGGTCGGTCGGGTCGGCATGGCGTCAGGTACCGCAGATCTGCAGCGTGACCTCGGAGGCGCGGTGATGCAGTCGATCCTCGGAGCAATCCTGACGGCAGGGTACGCACTCGAATTCAGCAAGACGATCGCCGCCTCGCCGCAGGCAAGCTCGATCTCCGAGTCGGTCCAGTCCGAACTTGAGAAGTCGTTCTCCAGCGCGTCCCTGACAGCCGAGCGCTACCCGCAGTACTCCGACCAGATCGTGGCCGCGGCGAAACAGTCATTCGTGCAGGGACAGGCGTTGGCCTACACAGTCGGAGTGGTGGCGATCGCGATCGGGGCGATCATCGTCTGGAGGTTCTTCCCGGATCACGAGAGCGAGCTGAAGCTGCTCGACGAGTTCGCCAAGGAAGACACAGCCGGCCCGGAGGGTGATCCGGCCTGACGGCCCTGACGCGGACGGTCCGGCCGGGCGCGACGAGCACCCACAACAGCCGACGGAGAGTCAGCTCAGCAGGTCGTTGACGCCCTTGGCGATCAGCGCCACGCCCCAGAGGCCGGCCAGCCCGGCAACGATCTTGATTCCGTTGCGGTTCAGCCAGATCGCGAAGTCGCTGACCCACTCGTCCGTCTTCTCGGGACTCACGATGAAGCCAATCAGGGGAAGCTCGACGAGCACCAGCATGATCAGGTTGAAAAAGACGACGAGGGCGAGGTTGCCGGTGATCCCGTAGTGGTGTGCCGCGATGTTGCCCAGCGCGAGCAGGTAGAAGGGCCCGGGGAGGTTGAGTACCCCGCCGGCCAGAGCGGCGACGCCGATCGAACCGTTGCCGAGCATCCGCTCTTCCCATGGCTTGCCCTTCTCCTTCTTCGGCTTCTTGACTGCCCGCCGCTCGCGCCATCCGTCGATCAGCGCCCGCCCCCTGTGCGTGCCGAGCAGGGCGGACAGCGCCAATGCGGCGACGCCGATGGCGATCGAGTAGTGGGGGCTGAGGTTCTTGCCCTCACTGCCCAACGAGGCAGCCTTCTCTCCGAATGTCGAGATGATGACCATGCCCGCGATGACGCTGACGCTGAACCCGCCGAGCCAGAACGCGACCAGCAGCTTGGCCGGCTTCTCGCGCGAGAGGATCACGGCGACGCCGGCGAGCAGGGCCGGGAAGATCGCCGACACCAGCGCGTAGAAGATGATCATCGCCATTGCCTGGATCATGACGGGCGGCGCGGGGCAATGACATCCATCCGGAAGTCGGCCCTGAATGCGCCATAGTTGTCGCGACTCCAATGCCCGACGTTCTTTCACTGATCCCAATCGCAAAGGCCGGGGAAGAGACCCTGGCGATCGCCGTGGTGGTCGCCGTGGTCGGCGCACTGATGGTCGTCGACCTCCTGCTCTTCGCCCGTGGTCGCGAGCCGACCTTCTCCGAGAGCATCCGCTGGAGCGTGTTCTGGCTGGTGCTCGGCCTGGCTGTTGCGATACCGCTGGGGCTGCGGTACGGCAGCCAGGAGGGGATCAACTACGCGACCGTATACCTGATCGAGCGCACACTCTCGCTCGACAACCTCGTCGTCTTCCTCCTGATCTTCAGCTACTTCGCCGTGCCCGCTGCGCAGCGGGCGAACCTCCTGTTCTTCGGCATCGTCCTCGCCCTGGTGATGAGGGGTATCGCGATCGTGGTGGGAGTCGGGCTGATCGAGCGGTTCCACGTGATCACCTACATCCTCGGCGCCGCGCTGCTGGTCCTCGCCTGGCGAATGTGGGGCGGAGCCGCAGAGCACACCGACCCCGGCGCCAACCCGCTCGTCCGACTGACGAAGCGCTTCTACCCGATCGGCGACTACAGGGGCAACAAGTTCTTCTTCAGGGAGAACGGCCGCAGGTCCGGACGCCGCTGCGCTGGCGCTGGTCAGCGTCGTGGCGGCCGACATCGCATTCGCGATCGACTCGATCCCCGCCGCTTTCGCGATCACCGACGACGCCCTCGTGATCTGGGCCGCGAACGGGTTCGCGCTGCTCGGCCTTCGCGCCCTGTTCGCCCTCGTCGAGCGCCTGTTGAAGCGGTTCCGCTATCTCAACCAGACGATCGCGCTCGTGCTCGGCGTCGTCGCGGTCAAGCTGCTGCTGTCGGGAGTCTGGAAGGCCCCGCAACGGTGAGCCTCGGCCTCGTCGTCGGTCTGTTTGCCGCCGGGATGGCGCTCTCGGTCTGGGCCGAGCGCAAGCAGACCCCGGCCTCCTAGCGACCCGGAGGCGCGAATCCCGCCGGTGACCGTCGGCCGGCATCCCGACCAAGCGGACGGGTAGGTTCGCCCGGATGACGGAAGCGCCCGCTCGATGACCCTCGGGACCCTGCTGCTCGCGACCGACGTTGGCCCGTCAGACCTTGGCCCCGTGGCGGCAGTCGCAGCGGTCGCCGCCGTGGCAGGCACGACCTCAGTCCTGTTGGGCAGGCGGGGCCTCCTGCTTCCGGCCGTGGTGATCGAGCTGGTGCTCGGGGTGCTGATCGGCCCCGAGGTCGTGGGCCTCGAGGTGACGAAGCTGCTGCTCTTCATGCAGACCGCGGGCCTCGCCCTGCTGTTCTTCTTCGCCGGATACGAGATCGACCCCGACCGCATTGCCGGTTCGCCACTCAAGCTTGCGCTGATCGGCTGGGGATTCTCGCTGCTCCTGGCGTATTCGATCGGCGGGGCGCTGGCGGCCGTCGGGGTCGTTCTCTCCCTGCTCTACACGGGCTCCGCCCTGGCAACGACGGCGATCGGCACGCTGATCCCGATCCTCTCGGACTCGGGCCAGCTCAAGACCCGGATGGGCACGAACCTCCTGGCCGCGGGCGCCGTCGGCGAGTTCGGGCCGATCATCCTGCTGACCGTGCTGTTGGCCGGGGGCCAGCCGTTGACGGAGGCGGTGATCCTCGTCGGCTTCATCGTCGCGGCCGTCGCAGTCGCGCTGCTGGCAGTGCGCTCGCGGCGACGTTCGCTGCCGCTCTTCGAATCGACTGTCGAGTCGAGTTCGCAGATCGCCGTGCGCTGGTTCTTCCTGCTGGTGATGGCGCTCGTCCTTCTGGCCTCCGACCTCGGGATCGACCTGCTGTTGGGTGGCTTCGCGGCCGGGATGATCACCCGGCGGCTTGTCGGCAAGCGCGAAGTGCCGGTGCTGGAATCGAAGCTGACGGCAATCGCGTTCGGGGTCTTCATCCCCTACTTCTTCGTCGTCAGCGGAATGAGGCTCGACTTCTCCGCACTGATGGACAGCCCGTCCGGGTTCCTGCTGATCCCGCTGTTCTTTGTCCTCTTCCTCGTCGTTCGCGGAGTCCCGGCCCTTGTCGTGTACCGCAAGGTGCTCGACCGGTCCGAGAGGCTGGCTCTCGCCTTCTTCTCGTCGACCCAGTTGCCGCTTGTGCTGGCGATCACGACCGTCGCGCTGGAGACGGGGCACATGCGCAAGCGGACCGCCGCGGCCCTTGTCGCGGCAGCGGTGCTCTCGACCGTGACCTTCCCCTCATCGGCCTGAAGATCAGCGAGCGCAGGCGGCCGGAAGCGGGCGATCCGCAGCCCGCCGGCTGAGCGAGCGGATCACCCGGCGATCACGTCACCGAACACGAAGGCGAGCACCGCAGCCCCGAAGACGAGCGGGATCGTGAGCACCGCCCGGCGCCCCGGATCGGGTGCGCGGATCGCGAGCACGGCAACGGCGCCCATCGTCAGGAACCAGATCGGCACGAGCGGCTGGCCCCAGCCCTCCGGCAGTCGGTGGCCAGCGAGCTCCGAGAGTCCCTGGATCACTCCCAGCGCGGGCAGGAATACAGCGGCGAGGACGGTGAGCCTCACGGCCCAGACCCCCTGCCTGCTCTCGAGCCGGTTCCGCCACAGGCTCACCCCCGCGATACCTGCTGCCACGACCGGCAGCAGAACGGCCGCCAGCATCAGCAGCGAAGCAGGCATGTCCGAGAAGAACCCGCCCTCGGGCTTCGGCTGGTCCTCTCTGTAGCCCAGGATCAGGAACAGGCCGACCGCGAAACATGCCAGCCCGAGGCCGTCGAGCGCCAGCGTCCACCGGAGCGGGGTCCAACGGGCCCGGTTTGCCGGCTGCTCCGTCACTTCCCGTCCCGGATGACCTGACCTGCGCTCATACCAACGAGCGTAGGCCAGGAGCCGGTTCGGGTGGCGTGGATTCAGTCCTGCTTGACGGCTGAGACGTCGAGGTGGAGCTTGACCTTGTCGCCGACGAGGACGTTGCCGCTGCCGAGCGCCTGGTTGAACTTCATCCCGAAGTCGCCGCGCGAGATCGAGCCTTCGATCTCCAGCCCGACCCGGGCGTTGCCCCAGGGGTCGGTCTCGGTGCCCTCGATCTCGGCCTCGAGCTCGACCTCGTTGGTGACGCCCCTGATCGTGAGGTTCCCCTTGACGAGGAAGCTGTCCTCGTCCTTGACGGTCACGGAGGTGGACTCGAACGTCATCTCCGGGTGGGCATCGGAATCGAAGAACTCGGGCGAGCGGAGGTGGGCGTCGCGATCGGCTTCGTTGGTGTCCACCGAGGCGGTCTTGACCGAGCCGAGGATCTTCGCCGACGACAGGTCGTCACCGATCTCGAGGCTGCCGCTGAACTCGCCGAAATGACCACGAACGGTCGCGATGCCGAGGTGCTTGACCGCGAACCCGACACGCGAGTGACCGGGGTCGGCGGTCCAGCTGCCGGCCGGGACGTGGATTGCTGCTTCTGACATTGGTGTTCTCCTTGGTCGAGCGACCGCGATGGTCGACGGTTGCTGGGTGGACAGCAGAACTTATCAAAGGTGAGCGCCTGTTGCACACGATTAGTAAGTAAAGTGTGTCACCCGAATGGACTGACGGGCATCAACAGGCGCTGACGCGGAACTTCGCCGGCGAGCGGCACTGATACCTTGCCCCCATGAAATCAAGAACCGCCTTGTTGCTCTGCGCGCTGGCAGTCGTCCCCTCAACCCTCGTCGCCACCGGCTGCGGAAGCGACACCAAGACGGTGTCCAGCACCGGCGCCAACGGCCAGGTCACATCGAAGACCGTCCCGGACGTCAAGTTCGCCAAGACCAAGTTCGTGCTGCACGCCGGGCTGGCCTTCGGCGCGATCAAGCGCTGGATCTACAACCCGTGGCAGGCCGGGACCTTCAAGAGCGGAGCGGAGGGCCGGACCAAGGCCCTGATCAAGGCGGCGGCCGCTGCGGCGTTCTCCGTCCAGCAGCTCAAGTCGGCCCGCAACGCCGCCCTCTCCGACGAGAAACTGCGCGGGGTGGGCGAGAAGATGACCGGGATGATCAACCAGGTCGGCGGCCTCGCTCCCGGTCTGAAGTCGGGCTCGTTCGACCCGGCTCAGATCGCCGGCCTCGCGGCTGGCATTGGCGGCCTGACGGCACTGGCAGGAGATGCCGGAGCGAGGGTCAAGGAACTGAGCGCACCGATACCCGGCGGGTGATCCCGGATGTCCGAGGGCGCATCCTCCGAGAGCAGATTGCGCCTGTGATCCGGATCGGTCGGCGGGCCAGCCGGACCGCTGACGCGGGCCTTGCTGTCACGGGCGCGTCCTGAATCCGCCCCGAATCCGCCCTGAAGGAAAGTGGTATCAAGTGGCAATGGCTTCGGGCTACAGATTGAAGGCGATCTTCGAAGGCAGCGAGGTCGCCAACCGAGACCGGAGTGTCTACCGTCGGCCGCGCGACTGAATTGCAGGGAGACACCCACCCGTCGAGCAAGGACGCCCGCGAATTGCGGGTCGCCTTCGCCTATGACGTCTGCTCTCCCTACACGGTCGGTGGGGCCGAGACCCACTACCGGGGGCTGACAGAGGAGCTCGCATCGCGCGGGCACTCGGTCACCTACATCACCAGCCGCTACTGGGACGGCGAGGCCTTGCTGCCGAGGGGTGGGGTCGGCCTGCTGGCCGTCACCCGGAGGCGGGGGCCGACGACCGGCAACCGCTCGATCTCGGCGGCCCTCCGTTACGCGGCGGGGCTGTTCGTCCACCTCGCCCGGCACGGAAGCGGCTACGACGTCGTCGAGGTCGCCGCCCTGCCTCCGACCGCAGCCATCGCGGCCTGGCTCGGCCTGCTCCCGCATCGCTCAACCCTGCTGGTCACCGACTGGCACGAGGTCTGGCCCCGATCGACCTGGGTTGAGGAACTGGGCGCCAAGGGCAACGTCGGTTGGCTCTTGGAGCTCCTGGCGCGCAGGCTCGGCTCGCCGGTTGCCTTCTCGGAACTTCACGCCAACCGGCTGCCCCACCGCGCAGTCAAGATCCCCGAATTCGTCTCGGTCACGCCGCCACCGGCACGCCAGCCCGTCAGTCGAGGCGACAAGCGAGTCCTGCTCTGCGTCGGCAGGCTCGTTGCGAACAAGCGATTCGACCTTCTTCCCCCGACCCTCGCGGAGCTCGGAAGGCTCGCTCCGCAACAACGCTGGCGTGGCCTCGTCGTCGGGGCGGGGCCTGAGCGAGAGCGGATCGAAGCGAGCGCGAGCGCCTGCGGCGTCGAGGGCCTGATTGAGTTCGACAGCAACATCAGCGACGAACGCCTGTCCGAGCTGTTGAGCACAGCCTCGGTCCTGTTCCATCCATCGCGTCGCGAAGGCTTCGGGATCATCCTCCTCGAGGCCTCGGCGCACGGGCTCCCCTCGGTCGTGTGCAGGGCGCCGGACAACGCCGGCGTCGAACTGATCGAAGCGGGAATCAACGGGGCCATCGCCGATTCAGCAGACCCCGGCGCATTGGCCCGGGCCGTGATGTCGCTCGAAGAGGGCGACGACCCGCGCACCACCACACTGCAATGGTGGCGAACCAACAGCCCCGGATTCAGCGCCGCCAGGGCGGCCGACGCGCTGGAATTGGTCTGGGCAGCGCAGTCAGGCGGCGGCGCGCCGGTCAAGCCGTAAGATTAAGGTCTTCCAGTGAGCCGGCAACAGAGGCGGCAACGATCGGGACGTTCGCCGAATCCGCCAACCGTGCGGTGGGCAGGTCGCGTAGAACCTGAACAACGCACGACAAGGCCTTGACGGGCTGTTCCGAAGGAGGCAGGTTGATGGAGGTGAAGCGGCAAGCCGACAGTCCCTACGTGAGCGTCGTCTTCCCGTGCCTCAATGAGGAGGAGTCGATCGAGGCCGTCATCGATGAAGCCCGTCTCGCACTCGACGAAGCTGGCCTCGACGGGGAGATCATCGTTTCCGACAACGGCTCCACGGACCGATCGGTCAGCCTTGCCCTCGCCAGGGGCGTGAGGGTGATTTCAGCCTCGCCGCGCGGCTACGGCGCCGCCTACCTCTGCGGCATTGCCGCTGCCCGCGGGCAGATCATCGTGATGGCGGATGCCGACATGACCTACCCGCTCGACCGCATCGGGGACTTCGTAGCTGCCTGCGAGAGAGCCGAGATGGCGATTGGGATCCGCGAGACCAAGGCCGAGAACATGCCGACCCTCAACAGGTTGTTGGGCAACCCGCTGCTCTCCGGCCTTGCTCGGTCGCTCTTCTCGGCGACCGTGAAGGACTTCCACTGCGGCATGAGGGCGATCAGGGCATCAGCCGCGCGGAGGCTCGACCTGAAGACGACCGGCATGGAGTTCGCTTCCGAGATGGTGATCCTCGCTCTCCAGTCGGGACTCAAGATCGAAGAAATCCCGATCGAATACCGTGTAAGGGTGGGCGAGAGCAAACTGAGCCGATGGAGCGACGGGTGGCGCCATGTGAAGTTCCTGCTGGCCCACTCACCCAACCGGCTCTTCCTCTACCCCGGATGGGTGATCTCGCTGATCGGGCTGGTGGGCACCCTGGCCTTCGTCGGGGGCCCGATCTCGATCGGGGGACGCCCGTGGTTCGTCCACGCCCAACTCGTCTTCGTCTCACTCTGGCTGGTCGGCTTGCAGCTGCTCTCCCTGGGGTGGTTGACCCTCAGCCTCGAGCGGATCTCGAAGCGGGCGCCCAGGGGCATCGTGGGAAGGACGGTCACCGCGTCAATGGAGCGAACGCTTGTTGTCGGGTGCCTGCTCGCCGGCACGGGCCTCGCGATCACTGTGACGACAGTCGCCCTCTGGGGAATCGGCGGGGCGGGCGAGCTGCACGGAAGCAACGCGCTGGTCGCCGGGATGGCTCTGATAGTCGGAGGACTGCAGCTGATCGCCGTGTCGTGGTGCCGGGCGATGGTCGACGTGAGCCTCAAGACCGAGCCGATCAAGTTCGACGAGGTCACCGCGCCGGCGCACGAAGTGGCTGCGCCAGCCGGCACCTGACCTGACTTTCCGCAACCGGCTGCGCAAGGATCAGGGGGTGACGGCGACCGCGAAGGCATCCGGCAGGAATCGAATCCCTGGTCCGCGGCGGTACCTCGCCGGCGCGGCGTCCGGCCCGACAGCGGCCCTGCTGCTGTGGGCGGCATCGGCGATCGGCATCGCTGTAGCCACGCATTCAACCGTGTTGGCGTGGCTTGTGGTCGCGCTGGTCCCCGGCCTTGCGCTCTCCCCCTTCATCCCGATCGCCGCACGGCGATCGAGCGCGTCGGCCCTGATCGCCGCGCTCGTTGCGTCGGCCTGCTTCTGGCCGCTGGCGGTTCCGCTGATCGGACTGCTTGGGATCCCGATCGGCACCGGCGCCGTGCTCGGCGCCTCCGGGATCCTGGCTGCCATCTGCCTCCCGGCGAGCTGGAGGTACGGGGCGACGGCGCGACCCGCGGGGAGCGAGCCGGGTGACTGGGCAGGCTTGGGGCTTGCGCTCGCCGCCAGCGGCTGGATCGCGACCCACACATTCCACAACCCCCCACTCGGGTCGGACTGGGGCCACTACTGGCGATTCGCCGACGCGATCGTCGAGACGGGCTCGCTCGACTCGATCAACGCCAGCTGGATGGGCGGCGGACTGCCATTCGGTGACTACCCGGGCCTCCCCTCGTTGCTGGCGGCGTGGCTCTCGCTGTCCGGTTTGAGTGCCTCGGCCACGCCCGCCCTGGTGGGCATCGTCTACTGCGCCGGGGTTGCCGCGGCGTGGCTCGCCGTTCGGTCCTGTTGGGGCACGCAAGCCGCGGCATTGACCGGGGTGGCTGCCGCGCTGATGCCCCCGACCATCGTCGCCGTGGGCTGGTCAGGGCTTGCCCACTTACTGTCGCTCGTCTTCGCGCTGCCCCTGATCGCGACCGTCTCGGTGCTTCCGTTCGAACGCGGAGCCGAACGCCGTCGCATCCAGCTTGCGACTGCCGTCCTCGCAACCGCGATGGCGGCAGCCCAACCGTTGACGGCGATCGTGATCGGAGCAGCCCTGGTCGGATACCTCATTCTCTGCCTCCTGCGCACCGGGGCCGAGGGGCTGCGGACCCTCGCCGGGACCGCAGCCCTGACCCTCGTGCTCGCAGTGCCGGTGCTGGCCGACTACCGCGACCGCCTCGGCAAGCTCGGCGTATCCCAGGACTACCAGTCGTTCCTCACCACGAGGGTTGCATGGACCGACACACTCACCCGTGGTCTCCTCCCGGCTCTGCTGGTGGCAGTCGCCGGGATCGGCCTGCTCGTCGCCCTCTCATCGGGCAGGACTCGACGGCTTGCGGTCGTCTCGCTGATCGCCCTTGCATCGGCGATCGCCTACTCCCAAGCTTGGCGACTCGAGTTCGCCGGCGAGTACAGGCGCTCGGTCTACCTGATGGCCCCGGTGTTGGCGGTCGGGGTCGGCGGACTGACGGCACTCGGAAGGGGTCTTCGGCCGTCCCTTCGGCTGGCCGCAGCGGCAATCCTGATCGCAGGGGTTGCATTCACGGTCCGGGCTTGGCCGGCTCAGCTTGAGAGCTTCTACCTGACAGTCACGCCGGACGCAGCGACTGTCGTCACAGAGGTGGGGAAGCGGGCCGCAGCCAGCGACGAGGCGATCGTGGCGGACAGCTGCTGGGCCTTCCCTGCGCTCGGCTTGACCAGGGCCCAGGTATACGGCGCGCTCGAGCCAAGCCAGATCGGGCCACGATCGGAGGTCGTCCCCGCCGCCAAGGCCCGGGCGATCCTCGCAGGTAGCCGCAACGGTCCGCGCATCGCACGGGACCTCAGGGTGCGATGGGTGATCGTGAGGCCGAGTTGCCCAGAGAGGCTGGCGACGGGAAGCAGTCGCGACGGACTCCCGACGGGGTTCCTCCCGGTCGCAATCGGTGGGACCGTGATTGTCGGTTACAGGCCGGCCAATTGAGCGGGTTCGCACTCCACCAGCCCCGTTCGCGACCGCCGGCCGGGAGGCCAGGACTCGCGACTAGACTCGGTCGGGAGTCATGAGAGATCGACGATCCCCGATCGCGGCCGTTGCAGCAATCGCAATTCTTGCCCTGTCGCCCGCGGCAGCTGGCGCCGAGACGGGCGCCGGTTCGGGCGGGGGCGATATTTACGAACCTTGGGTGCCGGGGGACACCAATCCCGACCCCAAACCCAAGCCAGTCACCATCCCGGAACAACCGACCCCGGGGGTGGTCACGCTACCCGCCGCAACGACCAAGCAGCCGGTGATCGTCCCCCGCACCGCGAGCGAACGGGCCAAGGCCAAGGCGTGCGGTCAAGCCGGCACCGGCAATGCCGTCGCTCGCAGGCGTCGGCACCAACCCGGCGCCCTCGTCGCCATTGGAGGCTCCGGCCGTGGGAGCCATCGCACTGGCCTGCCTCGGCTCGGCCTGGCTGCTTCGCCCGCGCCGCGACTGACCGTCTCCCCTGTCGGCTCAGGCGACAGCGTGAGAGCCGGCCGCTGCTCGCGCGACAGGCTCTGCTCCGCCGGGAGCGACCTGATGGGCTCGACCTGGTCAGGGAAGCTTGGCGAACTTCGTGAGCACCGAAAGGAGTGGCTTGGCCGTCCCATCCGCCCTCACGGCACCGAGACCCTGCAGGTGCGCGGCATCGAGATTGTCTTCCCAGCGGTACCAGAAGGTCGCGTCGAGGAGATTGGAGGCGGCGGAGCGGCGGGTGAGCGTCAGCAGGTCCGAGCCGATCTTGGCCTGAGCCTTCTCGTCGCCCACGCAGCGAAAGCAGCTGCTGCTGCGCTTCAAGGAACTCCACCCGTACTCGCCGAGGACCAGACGACAGCCACGACACCCGCTCAGGCTCATGACGCGCGCCAGTCCCGTGATCACGTCGGACACATCCTTGGCAGTCCTCGAATACACATGGACGTCCCAGATGTATTCGCGGGCCCGGGCATTACCCCATTTGAGCCAGAGAGCCTGGAGGAAGTCGGTCGGGTCGTAGTTCGTCTTCCGACCTCCCTGGCCGACGCCTCCGACCCAGATGCGCGAGCGCGAGTCGGCGGCCTTGATTGCGGTGGCCGCAGCCGTGAAGAGCTTCTCGTACTTGGCTGGGGAAGTGGCTGCGGCCCCGGCGAAGTAGACGAGGTTCGGTTCGTTCCAGACCTGCCACCTGATCACGGGCCGTTTGGGGACGGTGGGATTCGCAGTCCAGAAGCTCCCCTTGGTTCCGTAGCGGCTGACGATCGCCCGGGCGAACGAGGCGAAGTCGGCCGGACGGGAAGGGATTGTGTCCCCCGATCCACGGTCCTTTGTGGGAATCGCTGAGATCGCCCATTGCGGCGATCCGCAGAGGACGACGTCGAAGGTCAGGGAGTTTTCGGCCGCCAGGCGGACCTGTTCATCGGTGCTCGCCCAGTCCCACGATCCGGGGCCGATCGGCTGCACGTCCCGCCAGAAGACAGGTACCCGGACCCGCTCAATGCCTGCCGCCTTGATCGCCTTGGCTGCGGGTTCGCTGAGGTACGGCCCGGCATTGATCCCGGTCACCAGGCCGGCACTGGCCGTGGCGGGAAGCCCCAGCGCCACGGCCGCGAGCACGGGCAATCCGACGCGAGCGAGCAAGGTCGTGGCCCTCGCCGAAGGGTGAGTCGCAGTCCGAGCTGAAGCGCCCATCACGGGAATCTTCGCCGATCGCCGACCAAGTGGCGCCGATGGGCGGCGAGCGGATGAACGTCGCAAGGGAGCATCCCGGAAGGCTAGGCGATGGACGTTACGGAAACGGTAAAGACGCTCACCCGCGATCAGCCGGCCGCGGCCAGCAGCAGGGCCGTCAGCGCCATCACCGCCAGGGCGAGTCCGACACCGACGACCGCCTGACCGCGTTTCGCCGGTTCCGAAAGAGCCTCGGGAAGGAGATCGACTGCGACGAGAGCCAACATCGCGCCGGCCGCGAAGCCGAGTGACCAGGGGAGCAGGGCACTGATCTCCTCCACCAACAGGAATGCCATGACCGCGCCGACCGGTTGCGGCAGGCTCGTTCCGACAGCCGCCCAAAACTGCCGCGACCGCGGATAGCCGGCCTGGGTCATCGGGATCGCAGTTGCCGTTCCCTCGGGGATGTTCTGAATGGTGATCGCGATGAAGACGAAGAGGCCCAAGCCGCCTGCCCCCGCAGCCCAGGCCGAGCCGAGTGCGAAGCCCTCCGGGAGGCTGTGCACGAAGAGCACGGCGAACACCAACAGCGAACGGCGAACGTGCCTGCCGGCCTCGCCCTGCCCCGTCTCCCTGTGAAGAAGAAGCCGTTGGGTCACGACCAGAAACAGGACCCCCAAGGCGAATCCGACGGCAACCGGCAGGTAGCTCGACTCACCGAACGGCTCGACCAGCAGGCCGATCGACGCGGCGGTCATCACCCCGGCCGTGACGCCGAGCAGCAGCGGCCCGAACCTGGCGACACGGCCCGCTCCGATCCAACCGACCGGAAGCGCACCGAGGCCGGTGGCCAGCGCCGTCACCATCGCAGCCGCAAAGACCTCGAGGACTTCCACGGGCCAAGGCTACGGGCGAACGCGGAGGGCACTGTGTCGCCCCGGCCCGAACACGGCGGCTCGCCGGTGCGCTCCGACAGGCGAGCCGAGCGCCCCGTCCGGGTCGGCTTCAGCGGACCTCAGTAGCGCTGCGGGACGAACCGCTGCTCGCTGAACGGCGGGCGCACGTAGCTGCTGTCGTCGGTTCGCGGGGGCAGCTCGATCGGCCCCGGCGTCAGATCCTTGTAGGGCACCATCTCGAGCAGGTGGCTGATGCAGTTGAGCCTCGCCCGGCGCTTGTCGTCGGCGTCGACGACGTACCACGGCGCCTCCTCGATGTTGGTGTAGCGGAACATCTCGTCCTTGGCTCGGGAGTAGGCGCTCCACATCTCGCGCGACTTGAGGTCCATCGGGCTCAGCTTCCAGCGGCGCATCGGGTCGGTTGCGCGCATCTGGAAGCGCCGCTCCTGCTCCTCGTCACTGACGGAGAACCAGTACTTGATCACCGTGATTCCGGATCGGACGAGCATCCGTTCGAACTCCGGGCAGGAGCGCATGAAGTCCTGGTATTCGTGGTCGGCGCAGAAGCCCATGACTCGCTCGACCCCGGCGCGGTTGTACCAACTGCGGTCGAACAGGACCATCTCCCCGGCGGCCGGAAGATGCGTGACATACCGCTGGAAGTACCACTGGGTGCGCTCACGCTCGGTCGGTGTCCCGAGCGCGACAGTGCGGCACCAGCGAGGGTTGATCCGCTCGTTGATCCGCTTGATTACCCCGCCCTTGCCGGCGGCGTCGCGGCCCTCGAAGATCACGACGACCCGCAATCCCTCCTCACGGATGTAGTTCTGCTGGATGACGAGCTCCGTCTGGAGGTGGCGCAGCTCCTCCTCGAAGTTCTTCTTGTTGATCTTGGACACCGCCGGCTCCTCGCTCACGTGACTGTTGCGACCCGAGACTACTGACCGGCCGGAGCGGCCGGGCCCCTCGGGTCAAGGGCGACCGCCCGGGCGCGGACCTGTCCGAACCCGCCCCGAACAGGGCCGAAAAAGGGTTGTGACACCGTGCGGTCACACCTATAGGTTGGACCGGTGGCGCCCGTCATCGAGACCGACTCCCTGGCGAAGGTCTATCGCGGCGGCGCGGGCATCCGGGACCTGAGCCTCACCGTCGAGCGGGGTGAGATTTTCGGGTTCCTCGGACCGAACGGAGCAGGCAAGACGACGACCATCAGGACGCTCCTCGACCTGCTCCACCCGACGAGCGGGAGCGCCCGGCTGTTCGGTCTCGACACGACGACCCGGAGCCGCGAGATCCGGGCGCGGGTCGGCAACCTCCCCGGGGACTTCGCCTACGAGGACCGGATGACCGGCGGGCAGCTGATCAGGCTGTTCGCGAGGCTGCGGGGTGTGGCGCACCTCGGCGAGGCAACGACTCTCGCCGAGAGGTTCAAGGCCGACCTCAACCGCCCGCTGCGCGAGCTCTCGCGAGGCAACCGCCAGAAGATCGGGATCATCCAAGCTCTGTTCCATCACCCCGAGATGCTGATTCTCGACGAACCGACGACCGGTTTGGACCCGCTGATGCAGGAGGAGTTCCTGCAGGTGATCGCGGAGCGGCGCGAGCAGGGGACGACCGTCTTCCTCTCGTCGCACGACCTTCCCGAGGTGGAGCGAGCCTGCGACCGGGTCGGGATCATCCGCTCGGGGCGCCTCGCCGCAGTCGAATCGGTCGATGAGATGCGCGCACGCGCATACCGGAAGGTGACGCTGCGGCTGCGGGACGCGGCGGACGTTGCCGAGTTCGAGCGGATCGACGGAGTCGAATCCGTCGAGCGGGATGGCGACCTTCTGACCTTCCGCGTGCTCGGGCCGCTCGACGAGGTGATCGCCACGATCGCCCGCCACTCGGTCGAGGACATCGAGGTGACGAAGCCGTCGCTCGAGGAGCTCTTCATCCTCTACTACAACGGCGGGGCGGAGAGTTGAGCGCCACAGCCAACCCGAACAGCAGCGAAGCGACCGGCGAGCAGGCCGGCAGGGGACCGGCGGAGCGCCGGCTCGTGCCGCCTTCGACCTGGTCGAGCTTCCTCGGGATCCTCCGCAGCGACATCCACTTCAACCGCAACGCCCCGCTGATCTGGGGCGGCAGCCTCGGCGCCACCTGCGCCTTGGTGGCCGCGATTTGGCCCTCGGTCGCCGATTCGATCGGCCGCGCGATGCAGGGCTACCCGGACTCGATCAAGAAGGCGTTCGGGATCACGACGCTCAGCAACGTCGACCAGTACGTCGATGCCGAGATGCTGAGCCTGATCGTGCCGCTCGCGATGGCCTGGTTCGCGGTGCGTGCGGCTACGAGGAGCCTCGTCTGGGCCGAGGAGCACCACCACCTCGACTCGCTGCTGTCGCTGCCGGTCTCACGCAGGGTGCTGGTTGCCGGGTCGCTCGTCGCAACGGCGCTGCTGCTGGCAGTGAGCCTCACAGTGATGTGGGCGATGACCTGGGCGGCGGCGGCCCTCGTCGGTGCCGGGGCCTCCGGGCGGGTGCTGGCCGCCGGCTTTGGCAACGTCTGGCCGATCTCGATCGCGTTCGCGGGGTTCGGGGTCTTCCTCGCGGGTTTCTTCCACAGGTCGGCGACCGTCATCGGGATCGCCAGCGGCACCCTGATCGCGATGTACGTCGTGGACCTCGTCGGCAAGATCTCCCCGGACCTCAAGCCGTTCCGGGCCCTCTCGGCCTTCCGCTGGTACGGCTCGGCTGTGCAGGAGGGCTTCGACTGGGGGCACGCCGCGATCCTCACCGGCATCGGCATCCTGCTCGCCGCGGTCGGAACCGAACTGTTCCGCCGCCGCGACATCCTCTGAGCCAACAGGGGCCGCCGGCAGGGCCGGAGGCGGCTCCGCCCCGAAAGCGTCTGCTCAGGCTGCGGTGAGGGTTCCCTCGAGCCGCCCCTGGATGATCTGCTCGGCTTCGAGCAGGATCCGCTCGACCAGCTCGGCGACTGTCGGGATGTCGTTGATCAGCCCGAGCGACAGCCCGGCCGACCAGACGCCGGCATCGAGGTCACCCGTCTCGTAGACCTTGCGGCCCCGTGCGCCGGAGACAAGCGGGGCGATCTCGTCGAACCCGCCTCCGCGCCTCTCGATCTCGACGACCTCGTCGGTGACCTTGTTCCTGACGACCCGAGCGGTGTTGTGCAGGGTGCGGAACATCAGCTCGGTGCTGCGCTCGTCGGCCTGGACCATGGACTGCTTGACGGCGAGGTCGGCGGGCGCCTCGGCGGTGCAGAGGAAGCGGGTTCCCATGTTGATCCCGTCCGCTCCCAAGGCGAGTGCTGCGACCAGGCCGCGTGCGTCGGCGATCCCGCCCGAGGCGATCATCGGGATCTCGATCTTGTCGGCTGCCGCCGGGATCAGGACGAGGCCAGGGATGTCGTCCTCGCCGGGGTGACCGGCGCACTCGAAGCCGTCGATCGAGAGGCCATCCACGCCGAGCGTCTGGGCCTTGAGCCCGTGGCGGACGCTGGTGCACTTGTGCAGGACCTTGATCGCCGTCTCCTTGAAGATGGGGACGTGCTCGGCCGGGTTGAGTCCTGCCGTCTCGACGACTTGAATCCCGACTCGACAGATCACTTGGCGGTACTCGTCATAGGGCGGCGGTGTGATCGCCGGCAGGATCGTGAGGTTGATGCCGAAGGGCTTGTCGGTCAGCTCGCGGGTGCGGGCGATCTCCTGCTCGAGCGCCTCCGGCGTCGGCTGGGTCAAGGCGGAGAGGAAGGCGAGGCAGCCGGTGTTTGCGGTGGCCGCGATCAGCTCGGCTGTGCCGATGGCCTGCATCCCACCGAGCACGATCGGGTGGTCGAATCCGAAAGTCTCGGTGAATCGTGTCTTGAACAAACCGGCGCTCCCTCGGTCTTGGTTGGCCGGGCGAGGCTACAGGCTGCCCGGCTCTGACAGCGAGCCACCCGGGCCCCGCCTGCGACTGGTTGGGCGCGGGCGGCCCAGCCACGGTCACGGCACCCCCGACCTCCGGCGCCGTCATGATTGGCGCTCCAGCCAGCCGCGCAGCCAACCTCCGGAAGGAACCCAGCCAATGAGCACCTCTCCTCCCCATCGACCTCCTCGACCCTGATCGACCGCCGCGACATCTCATTCCTGCTCTACGAGTGGCTCGACGTCGAGACGATGCTCGACCGGCCCCGCTACGCCGGCCAGTCCCGCGACGTCTTCGACGACGTGATCGACCTCTCGCAGCGGATCGCCGCCGAACTCTTCGCTCCGCACAACCGCGAAGCCGACGAGAACGAGCCGCACGTCGGACCGGACGGGAGGGTGGAGCTCGTCGACGCCGTCGGCCCCGCTCTGGACGCCTTCTTCGAGGCCGGTCTCGCCGGAGCAGCGATGCCCGGGAGCGTCGGCGGCATGGACCTCCCGAGCGTCGTCGGCAACGCCGGGTTCTCCTACTTCCACGCTGCCAACACCGCCTCGGCCGTCTACGCGATGCTGACGATCGGAGCGGCGAACCTGATCGTCGCCAACGGCTCCGACGAGCAGATCGAACGCTGGGCGACACCGATGGTCGAGGGTCGCTTCTTCGGGACGATGTGCCTGTCGGAGACCCAGGCCGGCTCGTCGCTGGCCGACATCACCACCCGCGCCGAGCCGCAGGAGGACGGCACCTACCGAATCTTCGGCATCAAGATGTGGATCTCCGGCGGCGAGCACGAACTGGCCGAGAACATCGTCCACCTCGTGCTGGCCAAGATCCCCGGGCGGACCTCCCGGCGTGAAGGGCATCAGCCTGTTCATCGTGCCGCAGTTTCCTCGTCGCCGACGACGGCTCGGTCGGCGAAGCGCAACGACGTCGCCCTCGCCGGGCTCAACCACAAGATGGGCTACCGCGGCACGGTCAACACCGTGCTGGCTTCGGCGACGGCGAGCACAAGCCGGGCGGCGAGGCCGGGGCGGTCGGCTAGCTCGTCGGCGAGGAGCACCGCGGCCTGGCCTACATGTTCCACATGATGAACGAGGCGCGCATCGGCGTCGGCCTCGGCGCGACCGCGCTCGGCTACGCCGGCTACCTGAAGTCGCTGCAAGTACGCGCGGGAGCGCCCGCAGGGCCGCCCCGTGACCGGCAAGGACCCGGCCGTCCCGCAGGTGCCGATCATCGAGCACCCCGACGTGCGCCGGATGCTGCTCGCGCAGAAGAGCCTACGTCGAGGGCGCTCTCGCTCTGCTGCTCTACTGCGCGAAGCTCGACGACGACCAGCGCAGCCTCGAGGACGCCGAGGACCGCCGCAAGGCCGGGCTGTTGCTCGACCTGCTGACGCCGATCGCCAAGAGCTGGCCGTCGCAGTGGTGCGTCGAGGCCAACTCGCTCGCGATCCAGGTCCACGGCGGCTACGGCTACACGCGCGACTACGAGGTCGAGCAGCACTACCGCGACAACCGGCTCAACCCGATCCACGAGGGGACCCACGGCATCCAGGCGCTCGACCTGCTCGGCCGCAAGGTGACGATGGAGGGCGGCGCCGCTCTCGGCCTGCTCGTCGGCGAGCTGACCGGGACGATCGAGCGAGCGAAGGCCGCCGGTGGCGAGACCGCCGAGCACGGCGCGACCTTGGAGGCATCGCTCCAGCGGCTGCTCGCAGTGACAGGCGCACTCTGGGGCAACGGGGCCGACGGAGCCGAACAGGCACTCGCCAACGCCACCGCCTACCTCGAGGCGACCGGCGACATCGTGATCGCATGGGTCTGGCTGGAGCAGCTGCTGGCAGCGGAAGGCAAGGAGGGCGACTTCTACGACGGCAAGCGAGCCGCCGCCCGCTACTTCTTCCGCTGCGCTCTGCCGCGCACCGGGCCGCAGCTCGACCTGCTCGAGAGCGGCGACAGGACTGCGCTCGAGGTGGACCCGGCCTGGCTCTAGGCGGGTGGCCCGGGTCGGCTCGGTCGGGGGCCGACCGAGTTCCCCGTGCTGTCGGTCGGTGCGCAGCCCGTCGAGGCTGCCTGCCCGAAGCGCTCCCGTCCCGGGAACCCCCGCTCAGGGCCCGGCCCTGAAACGCCCGTAGGTCTCGGCGACCCACTGACCACCGGGCGTTGCCGCCAGTTCGCGGCCGAACTCGGCGAGCGGTTCGATCAGGGGCGGCATCGCCGCAGGCATCGCTCCGGCGTCGACAAACGGGATCAGGAACGAGCAGGCGGTGAGATCGGCGACGGAGAAGCGATCGCCGACAAGGAACCCGGTCGGGGCGGCGAGCTCCCCGATCCTCGCGACGTGTTCGCGGACGATCGCCCGCGGCCGTGGGTCACCACGATCGGGGACGGCAAAGTTGCGCCGCAGCGCCGGGATGAACGCCGGTGCCGCAATGGCGAGGAAGGTCTCGCGCGACGGCGGCCCGCCAACGGCGAGGATCTTGGCTGTGAACTCGCGGTCGTCGAGCGCCTCCTGGTAGAGGCAGTGCCTGATCGCCGGCGCCAGCGATTCGTCGAACTCCGCCTCCAGCGCCAGGGCCTCGCTGCGCAGCTCCGGGTCGGCCGGGTACAGCGCCGGCTCGGGCACGAGGCGCTCGAGCGCCTCGAGGATCGCCGCCGATTCGCCGAACACTTCGCCGTCGAGCTCGAGGATCGGGAAGGTCCGCCCGCCACTGACGCGCCGGGCGACCGCCTGGTGCACGCCGGGCACGGTCGCACGGCGTACATGAGGCACGCGCTTGTAGTCGAGCGCCCACCGCGCCTTCTCGTTGTAGTGGGACATCGCGAGGTGCCAGAGGACCGGCCGGCCTGTTGATGGAGTTGATGGGAGGGCTTGGGAATCGGCCACGATCGGGTCTCGGTCGGACGGTGGCCCCACGCTCACCGAGGCTGCGCCAGCCTCAACTTGAGGTAGTGGAGCCGATTGGCGAGCAACAGCCAGACCGCCATCGACCCTACCCCGACACGCCAGTCACTTGGGGTTGCAAGCCAGGCGAGAGCTCCGATGGCGAGCGTCACCGCGGAGACGGCGAGAAGCTCCAGGGGCGAGTCCCCCTCTCCCTCACCGCGGGTGAGGGTCCTCATCGCGGCGATCGCGAGGATCGCCAATCCGACCCCACCGACAGCGACCATCGCGATCCAGTCGCCGTAGGTCTTCTGAAATGCCGGTGCGACGTACCAAACGAGACCTATGCCGGCGATCAACAACGCCGAGCCGAGCACGAAATGCGCCAGCAGCCAGGCGCGCACGGTCCCGGGCCTGTGCGGGGCCGGGAAGGCTGCGACGTTGCGCTCGTAGAGCGTCCAGACCATCCAGCTCGCAAGCGCAACGAAGGCGAGCTGGAGGATGTCGGCCGAGGGGGCGTCATCCTCGTGCACGGTGACGACGGTCTTGACGAACACGTCGCCGAGGATGATCAGGACGAACAGCCCGACCCGCTCGGAGAGGTGTTCCCTGTCGAACGGGAAGCGCTCGAGCGTCCGGCCGAGCGACGGCCCGGCGGTGGAGAAGAGGACGGTTGCGAGTCCGACGAGCCAGACGGCGGTGCCCCACGGCGATGGCGGGTACTGCGACCCGATGAACAGCGCAGCCGCGATTAACGCTGCGTTTCGCCTCGAGCTCGCGAGGTCGGCGAGGTCGGGTCGCCAGCGACGACCGAGCTCATGGGACAAGGCAACGGCGAGCATGATCGCCGCCGACGGGAGGCCGATCTCCTGCGGCAAGCTGGCCAGCTCCAGCGGGTCACCCTCGACCAACGAGAGCGAGACGATCCCGATCAGCTGGGCGAGGAACGAGGCACGCAGCAGGCTGACGGTCGGGCGGGCGCCCTCCTTCGGGGCGAATGGGTCACCGAAGCGGTTGAAGAAGAGGGCGGTCTGCTCCCACGCCCAAAAGATCACGACGAGCTTCAGCGCGAGGACCGTCGCGGACTCCCAGCGAGGGTCCTTGCCGAAGTCGACTCCGAAGCTGAGGAACGCGCCGATCAGCGCGAGGTCGTAGAAGAGCTCCGCCCACGCGGGTCGTTGGGGCTCGACAGGTGGCATCGCGCCGGAGTCTGCCAGCTACGGTTGGCCCACGCGGGCGGTCCAGCCTGCTCCAGCCACGACCGAGCGGCATCGGCGCCGGCCAGAGGCGGGCGCCGCCCCTGCTCCGGCGGGAGGGGCCAACTCGGCCTGCCCGCCCCTCCCCCCGGCCCTACTGGAAGTACTCGGGACGGCTGACGCTCGTCTCGGTGATGAACATCACCCCTGCGCGGTCCTCGAGCAGGGCGCGCAGCCCCGTGACCAGCGGAGCGAGCCTCTCGTCCGGGACGACCGTGATCAGCATCGAGAGTGCCGCCTTCGTCGTTGAACAGGAGCTTGCCTTGGTGGAAGCCGCCGTGGCCCACGCCCGAGACGTTCGACAGGCCCGTCCAGCCGGTGACGCCGGCCTGTTCGAAGAGGTCCCTCACCGCCGGGATGTCCTCACCCTTCACGACCACTTCGAGTTTCTGCATGCGAGTCAGTTCGGCTGTTCCCATCGTCATGACACCTCCTGCGGCTTCGGGTTATCGATCGTTGTGGCGGGAGCCCATTCACTCCACTCGCCGGTGCGGCTGCGCACGCTCCAGTCGCTCTCGCCGTCCTCTCTGTGGACGAGCGAGACCCATCCTCCCCCAAACATCTCCTGGAGGACTCCATTCTCGGCGATGATCCGCTCGACCTGTTCGCGCGGGGCCTCGACCAGGGCAAGCAGCCTCATCGGCTCGTGGACGAGGTCGTCACCGACCGCGACCGACTGCCAGGGCAGCCCCACCTGCAGGTCGCCGCCACCGCCCTGGAGGATCGCCTTGGCGCCGGTGACGTTGTGGAGGGTCTTGTCCCCCGCGCCGAAGACTTCCGGATCGACGCTCGAGAAGTAGTACTGCGAGTTGATCCACTGGGCGACGACGAGCGGCGCCGTGAGGATCACCTCCAGCCCCGAACCCTCCGGGTCGCACTCGGCCCGGTAGGAGTGAAGGAAGGTGCGGCAACCGAGGTCGAGGCCTTCGGTCATCTCGCGCGGCCCGATGATGAACGCAGCGTTGCCGGCGAGGCCCCATTCGGGCCTGACCTGCGCCCAGTCGTTGCCGCGGGTGGCCATCTTTGCCGTGTCGGTGTCGACTGTCGCCCCGGGGATCCTCAGCGCGCGCTCCTTGGTGAGGTTGTCACCTGCGAGCACGAGCTCCGATTCGAGCCGGGTGAGGTCCTCGGCGTGGCTCTCCGGCACGAGGTCCCTGTCGAGCACTGTGACGACGTCACTCGTCGTGTCGTGCTCGGCAGCGATGAACCAGGTGTCGGCGGGGATCTCGATCCCCTGCTCGACGAGCGCCTTCCTGACCGGCCCGCGGTTGAGGATCGCCGCAGCGACCCTGGCGTTCGGGCCGCCGGCGTTGCCGCCGCAGGCACCGCAGTCCAGCGAGGACGCGTACGGGTTGTTGACCGTGTGGCTGCCGTGCGCGCAGAGAGCGACGAGCCGGCCGAACCTCTCGGTCAGGCCCATCATCGTCAGCGCAGCGTGGGCGAAGAGCACCTGCTCCTCTTCGCCGAAGCCGATCGAGTCCCCGGAGTCGGCCGTCACCTTGAGCTCGGTCACCGGCGTGGTCTTGCCCACTCCCCAGCGATGCAGGCCTGTCATCAGCTTCGTCGCGTAGGTCCGCAGGATCCCGACCGGCCCTGCGACGAGTCCGCCCGCCTCAGCGAGCACGAACGGGGAGGCGACTCCCTCCTTCGCGCCGTGGAAGGCGTGGCTCAAGGCCTCGGTTCCGGCCCTGGCCTGGAGCGCGTCGGTTGACTGACGTTCGGAGCCGACGGCGGGCCGCTCCTCGACGTCGTTCGTCGGGGAGAGCAGGACAGGGCAGGACGGATCCGCCTTCGGCGAGCCGAGCTGCCGCCAGCGGATCGCCACAGCGAAGAAGCCGGCGAACCCGAGCGTCTCACAGGAGCTGACCGCCTCGAGGTTCCTGCGGATGCCCTCGGAGCGCACGTCGATGCAGAACACCGCCTGAGCAGTCGGCCGGTCGCCGAGCCGATCGGCGGTCCGCCCGTCGCTGGAGCGCCCGGGAGTGACCATCGCGAGCAGGGAGTCGCGGTACGCGATCTCCTGCGCTGCCAGCCAAACGGCGAGGTGGTCTCCCTCGCCGATCCTCGCGAGCGTCGCGTGGGCCTGAGCCCTCGCGTCGCCCGTGAGGGCATCGGGGGTTACGCCGAGCGGCAGCAGCGCGGCCTCGAGCCTCGCGCTGGAGTCGACCGTTGCAGCGGGCTGGGACTCGGCCGCGGCTGCAAAGTCAGCGGGCGTGAGGTCCGACGCCGCTTCAAGAACAGCACCGACTGCGAGCGATTCGACTGTGAGCCTCACGGCGACGAGGTCGACGAGGTCGATTCCAGGGGCGGTCGTGTCCGGAGCGGCCCATTCGGTCCGCCACTTGACGAGGCCTGCCCAGCCGGGCAGGCGGGCAAGCTGGGCACGGATCTCCTCGGCCCTCCGGCTCGCGGGGACCCGCAGCTCGATCAGTGCCGCCTCGATCGCATCCTCGGCATGGTCGGGGAGCGAGTCGAGCAGGGCCGTCCGGGTCGACCCAACGAGCCGCCTGAGGCCGCGGTCGCGCGCCGCGATCGCCTTGAAGGCCTGGTAGAGGCCGTCGCGACCACCGGGCATACGCCAGGCGGAGCCACCCTCGTCGGTGTAGGCCGCCAACCAGCCGGCGACGAGCCGATCGACGCTTTCCGCGACCTCGGTGCCCAGCAGCGAGTCGCAGCGTGCGGCAGCCGAGAGCAACCGGCCGCCCGACGGGTCGCCGGCCCCGGAGATCACGTCGGCGACCAGCAGCTCGACCGGGTCGATCGCGCCCTCCGGGCCGGCGATCGCGCGCAGCGAGTCTGCTCCGGCGACGCTGGCGAGCAATGCCTCGCGGATCTGCTCGCGGGTTATCCGACCCTCGTTGAGGTCGACTCTGAACTGGTCGATCGGCCTGTATCCGTTCGCTCCGAGCTCACGCCGCGCGATCCGGACGGCCTCCTCGAAGGGCCGGTCGAAGAGTCCCCACAGGGGGTTGACGGCGATGAACGTGTCGGCCGGCCACAGCGGGGCGGTGATCTTCGAGGCCGAGGCGACCTCGGCCCGGATCGTCGCCCGACGCTCGGGCGCGATTGCGTCGGCAGTGTCGTTGTCGATGCCGGTGGAGGTGCTCATTGGTTTGCTCCGATCGTTACGGGACTGGTAGTTGGGAACGCTTCCGCACTCGCCTTTGGTGTGACTGCCCTGCTCACGCGACTCGGGTCCGACAGCGACCGGGCGGTGGCCCACGCGGCCATCTCGATCCCGGCGGCCGCCTCACTGCGGGGAGCCGAGGTGCGCACAGCGACGGCGAGCAGGGCTGCCGAGGCGATCACGATCGGGACGATCCACGAGCTGGGCGTGGCGTCGGCGATCGGCGGCATCTCGGCCGCCACGAACGATTCGACGCCGGCGACGACCGCGATGTAACCGAAGCAGGCGACGACGAGAGTCGCGGCGGCGAGTCCGGCGTTGCGACCGCCAACCCCACTCGCCGAGGAGAGCCAGGACCAGGTCGCGTGGCCGGCGCTCGCAAGGGCGAAGCCGATCAGCACCGGCACCCCGGGCTGCTCGAGCAGGTGCGGTGCGATCAGGATGATCGCCGCTGCGAGCAGGGCCGCCGGCAGGGCGACGGCCACAGCGAGGCGCAGCTTCGAGGGGAGCAGGCCCGCCGAGCCGTGGTTCGGGGCGTTGCCCTCGCGCACGTGGGATGCGACGACTCCTCCGGATCCGAGGAACAGGTTGGCCTTGTAGATGCCGTGCCCGAACATGTGCAGCAGCGCCGCGGCGAAACCGCCGGTCGCGCACTGCGCGACCATGAAGCCCATCTGGGCGGTCGTCGACCAGGCCAGCGACCCCTTGACGTCACTCCTGACGAGCGAGAAGGCTGTACCCATGACCGCGGTTGCGAGACCTGCCGCGAGCAGGACCCAGAGGACTGCGGGCTCGAGCGCAACGATCGGGGCGAGGGTGATCAGCAGCAGTCCGGCACCGTTGACGAGGCCGGCGTGCAGCACCGCCGAGACCGGGGTTGGGGCTGCGAGCGTCGCGGGGAGCCAGCGGTGCAGCGGGAACTGCGCCGAACGCGCCAGCGCGGCAACGGCGATCAGCGACGCGATGATCGCGGCAACCGGGATGCCGGCCAGCTCGCGATCCGAGATCGAGGCGGCTGCCGCGCCGGTGTCGCGAAGGTCGAGGTCGGCTCCGGTGGCAAGCACGATCCCGAGCGAGGCGAGCAGGGCGCCGTCGCCGATCATGAAGGTGGTCGCAGTCCGGCGGGCGCCGAGGCGCGCCTCGGGGAGCTCGTTGCGGTGCAGCAGCATCAGGCAGAGTCCAACGCCGGCTGCGCACCAGGCGGCGACCATCAGCGAGAAGGTCGCAGCGGCTGCTGCCGTCAGGGTCGCCGTGGCGGTCGCCCCGCAGAGGACGGAGAAGCGAGCTGCGCGGGGGTCGCCAAGCAGGTAGCGGTCGGCGAATCCCTGGACCGTCAGCAGAACGCCGGTGATCAGCAGGAGGAGGATCGACCCCGTTCGATCAACGTGGATGCCGAAGGTTGCTGCGCCGGCCTCGTCGGTAGAGAGCAGTGAGACCGGTGCGTCGAAGGCGTTGACGAGGAGCAGGACGAGTGTTGCGATCAGGGCCACCGATGCGCCGGCGATTGCGAACTTGCCGGTGGCTTGCCGCTTTACAGCGAAGCCTGCGAGGGGGAATGCGAGCGGCGCGGCGATTGCCAGCACCGCCGCGATCTGCCATGTGTTCATTGGGCTTGACCTCCTTCGGGAAGCGGGGCGAGGTGGTTGGGTTGCTTCATGCTGCGCGACATTACCAGACTTGTATGACGGGTGTCAAGTGTCCGGTATTCAGTTACGCTAATTGCCCTGCCCATGTCCACAGTGGACACCGCAACTGCGGCCCGGCGGCCGGGTTAAAGCCCTTGTCGCAATGAATCCGATGCCGAGCCGCCCACTCCTCAGCCTGTTCGCCGCTGCCGCTGCCGCGTCGGCGTTCGCACTGCCCGCCTCGGCGCTGGCCGCCGGCCCATCGGCTGCGCTGACGCTGAGCGCCAAGGGCAAGTCAGCCAAGCACCACTCCATCTCGGTTGCGCCGAACGGCGTCCGGACCCTCGTCTGGAGCCAGAACCAGGGGCCGGCCGGCGCGGCGACCGGCAGCGATGTCGTGGCAACCCGCGTGAGCACCAAGACCGAGGTCGTGATCAAGCGGGTCGGCGGCAAGCGCAAGAAGGTCAAGCAGACCGTCAGCGTGGTCAAGCCGATCAAGGTGTTCAGCCAGCCGGGACGCTTCGTCGACGGCGTCGCTTCCGCAACCAACGCAGCCGGCGTCACGGCCATCGCATGGGTCCTGCGCGACGCGTCCGAGAGCACGGTCTCGATCCTTACCCGCAGGATCAATGCCCGTGGCGTTCTGGGTCCGGTCGTCACCGCCGCACCGGAGGGCAGCCGAATCAACGAGCTGCGCGCCGCCCTCTCGACGGCCGGCGTCACGACCCTCGTATGGCGAGCCAACGATCGGGTCCAATCGTGGATCGAGTCGACCCGCGTGTCAGCCGCCGGCGCGACCACAGGGCCGGTCGAGATCAGCCCTGCGCACGGGCGGTACTTCGACTCGTCGATCGCCAGCCGGCCGGACGGCTCGGTTGACGTCGTCTGGCGCAACGAGGACGGCTCGAAGCCGGTCGCTCAAGCCGTGCAGATCGCCAAGAATGGCACGCCCGGCTCCGTGCGCTCACTCAGCAACCCGGCCAACTTCACCGAAGGAGCGCCGGCAATCGCGATTGGCTCCAACGCGACCAGCACGATCGTCTGGAGCGAGGCGACGGCTTCCGGACACGTTCTGCGCATGACCCGGCTCGCGGCCAACGGCAGCCAGAGCGCCACAGTCAGCCTTTCGTCGGTTGGCGACCCGATCGCGCCGGTCGCAGCCGTCGCACCGAACGGAGTCAGCACCGTCGTCTGGACCCGAAGCACACCGAAGCTGCTGACGCACGTCGCGCTGATCCGCGTGGGCAAGACCCTTCGCACGAGCTCCGTGGTGGACCTCGGCCCGACACGGGGAACCGCCGACTCGGACCCACAGGCCGGCCCGGCTTTGGCTGTCAACTCAAGCGGGGTTGCGACGGTCGTCTACTCCTACGTCGAGTCGCCGGACGTGTTCCCGCCCCCGGTGGATCTGCTCGCAATCCGGGTCGACGCCAAGGGAAGGGCATCGGCTCCCGCGATCCTTTCGCAATCGAAGCGCGAAACCAGGAAGGAGTCGGCCGACCCCGATCTCTTCCACCGGCCGATCGCAGTCTCATCGTCGAACGGCGCGGCCCAGATCGCCTTCATCAAGCAGCCGAGCAGCCTCGGCTACGGGACCCTGAAGCTCAGCACCTGGTAGCCGAAGTCGCCTGACGGCCCGGGGCTTCAGACAAAGCGAGGCCGACTTGCGGGCCCGGCCCGGGAGTCAGCCCGCCGAGCCGCCCTCCGGGCGGTTCCTTCCCAACCGGTCGTGCGACGAAACCCACTCGTCGGCGACGATCGCCGACTGCAGCGAGATGTCACCGCAGAGAGCCGTCGCAGCGACGATCTCGGCGAGCTTCATGACCTTGCCGTCGCCGTAGCAGTCGAGCATCTCGAGGCACTCGCGCTGAGTGGCGAGGCCGGTGCCTCCACCGTACGTCGCGACGATCAGCGAGGGCAGGGTGAGCGAGCGGTAGTAGTCACCGTTGGGCATGACCTCTGAGAAGTCGTAGGCGACGGAAGACTCGGCGACGTTGGCAGCGTCCTGCCCGGTGGCGATGAACATCGCTGCGATGCCGTTCGCGGCATGGGCCCCGTTGTTGGTCGCCCCGGACATGAACGAACCGAGGTTCGCAACCAGTCTGCTTCTGAACATCTGCTTCGGACCGACGCGGGTGCCTCGCTCAAGCAGCTCGGCGGGGAGGGTTATCTCGGCCACGACGCGCTTGCCACGGGTGTGGAGCATGTTGATCTGCGACGCCTTCTTGTCTGTCGCCATGTTCGATTCGAGCGCGAAGTTGACAATCTCGGGCCGCTGCGATCTGATCCACCCGCAGGCAGCCGCAGTCGCCTTGCTCGTCATGTTCTGGCCGGCGGCGTCGCCGGTCGTGAAGTTGAACCGCGTGTAGAGCATGCGGCTCGCCGGAAACTGCTGGATGTCACGCAGGCTGCCCGAGCCGGTGGTCGCATCGGCCTGAGCCTTGATCGCGTCGAAGTTCTCGATCAGCCAACGGCCGAAGTCGCGCGCCTCTCGAGCGCTCTCGAAGGTGAAGGCAGGCGCCCGCTGCATCGCATCGTCGACGACGGTGACCTTCACGCCGCCGGCCTCGCGGGCGAGCTTCATGCCACGGTTGTAGCTGGCGACGAGCGTTCCCTCGGTGGTCGCGAGCGGCACGTAGAAGTCGCCTTTGGCGTGCTCCCCGTTGACGAGCAGCGGACCGGCCACGCCGATCGGCACCTGCGCCACGCCGACGAAGTTCTCGATGTTGCCCGGCAGGGTTTCGGGGTCGAGCGAGTAGCTCGAGACGTCAGTCAGCTCAGCACCGGTTTCGTCGGCAATGAACTCGGCCCTCACCCGAGCTGCCTCGCGCGTGTAGTCAGCCTCCGCATCGCGCGGAATCCTGCGCGCGGCGCTCTGCTCGTTGCTGTCCACTCTGACTCCCCGGTCGCGGTTCCAGTGGTCTCGGGGCAGCATATTCGCCGGCTCGATTTGCGGCACCGAGGCAAGCAGGCGGCGCGACCCACGCGGGGACGGCGCTCAGCCGAACGTGAAGGCGTAGCCGTTCACACCGGCCTGCGGCAGCACAGTGAGCGTGTGGGTCTCAGCCTCAGGGAGGTTGATCAGCCGGTAGAGGCGCTGGAAGCCGACCTTGACTGAGCTGCCGTGCACATCCGGCCCGGCCGCCGACGCAGTGACCGGTCGGCCATCCAGGAGAAGCCGAACGGTTCGAGGGCGGCCTGGCGACCCCAACACAAGGAAGACCCGCTGGGCGCTGAACCTCAGGTCAATCCCTGCGCCGGCTCGCGCAGTCGCATCCAGCTCGCCGATTGACCAATTGCCCCAGTAGCGGAGGTGGTCGGCCGGAGGGTCGCCGCCCGGCTGTGGGCCGAACGCATGGTTGCCGGCAGGGATCTGGCCATTGGTGAAACGGTCGGCCCGGGCAGCACCGAGGTACGACTCGGGAGTCGTCGTGCCAAGGTTCGCCGTCTGAGCCCGAACCTTGGTGCTGCCGCCCAGCTTCGCTCCGGACCTTTCCGCCAACAAGGAGCGAATTGCGTTCTCCCGCCGAACATCGTCGCCTTCTCCGAACGCTTCAAATCTGACCCGACCCTGAGTGTCGATCAGATACTCGGCTGGCCAGTACCGGTTGCTGTACGCATTCCAGGTTTCGAGGTTGTTGTCTTGAGCCACCGGATATTTGAGGCCGTTCTCGGAAATCGCCGTCCGCACGTTGTCAGCGGATTTCTCAAACGGGAACTCGGGCGAGTGAACCCCGACGATCGTGAGCCCACGGGAGCGGTATTTAGCGTCCCACGCCCGCAGGTACGGCAGGGTCCGCAGACAGTTGATGCACGAATAGGTCCAGAAGTCGACGAGCACCACCCGCCCACGAAGCGCGGCGAGCGTGAGCGGCTGATCGCGAGGAGTGTTGAACCACTGCTGGCTGCCTGTGAACTCCGGCGCCACGCCAAGCACCGGCAGGTTCGACGGATGGCCGCCGACTGCGCCGGCTTGTTTGCCCGCCGGGGCGAGGCCCTTGGCGCCACCGTGCAGCGATTTGAGTCCGCTTGTGGCGGCTGCCGACTTCTCCAGGCTGCCCGCTGGACCAACGAGGAATGCCGGAAGGTCGCTCGCGATCGCCGTCTCGAAGCGGGTGTCGAGGTTCCCGAGCATCGCAAGCCCGGTGAGGACCATCAGCCCGCCCATCGCAATCTGGAACCCGACGCTTCGTGCAGCCAGGCGGCGCGTCAGCCTGCGGCCACCCAACATCAGGACGTACAGCGCGGCTGCTGAACCGATTCCATAGGCGACAGCGACGACGAGGCGACCCGCAGTGAACGGCTGCGCTGCCGAGACCGTGATCACGCCCGCGAGGATCGGCCCCGCGCATGGCGCGTAGACGAATCCGAGGCCGAAGCCGACCATCATTCCCGAGCCGAAACCGTCACCTGTGGCGGCGGGGCCTTTGGGCGTGAACCGGCTCATCCAACCCTCAAGGCGCTCGGCCGCCTTGGGAACCATGAGTGTGAGCCCGAACAGGATCAACACCGTGACAGCGAACGTGCGCAGCAGATCGTCGGGCAGACCGAGAGCCGAGATCAGGTACACCAGCGCGACCGTGGCAAAGGTGAACGAGAACGCAAGGCCTACGACCACGCCGAGCGGTCGCCTTCGCCCACCGGTCGCTCCCGCAGCGAGTGCAATCGGGAGAACCGGCAGAACGCACGGCGAGAGAGCCGTGGCGGCTCCGGCGACGAGCGCGAAGAGGATCAGCAAGGTCATGGCTGCGAGCGTCGCAGCCCGCTCTCAGCTGCGGCTAAAGCTCCCGCGCGCCGATCGAGCCGTGACGGAGTCCGACCGGTCCTGCCGCGCGACTCAGGCAGCTGAGGCGCCTGGCCGAACGTTGAGGCGCACCCGCTCGCGCCACTCGTCAACGTCGAAGCTGTTCGGCTCGGTCTCCGAGACGAACCGCTCGAGAACCGCCACGAACTTCGCCGGCGCTTCGATCTGCGGCATGTGGCCCACGTCCTCGAAGATCTCCAGCCGACTGCCGACGATCAGCTCGTGTGCCGCCCGGGCGTGGCCGACCGGAATGATCGGGTCGCGGTCGCCCCAAACCAGCAGAACGGGCACGCCCTCGGCGAGGTAGAGGCGGTCGCCGGCGTTGACTCGCTGGCCGCGGGTGCCGACGACGGAGCGCAAGGTCGCAAGGAAGGCGGTCCGTCGCTCCGGGTCCGCAAGCGACGCGTAACCGCGCCCGACCTCTGCGACGTCCGCGTTCGGTCGCAGCCCGACGAGGCTCAAGCCCCGCCCCAGCACCGTTCCCACTGCCCCCGCCGGTCCGGCGGTCGTCGCGATGAATCGGTCGGCTCCAGGGAGCGCTGCCGCTCTGAGCACGGCGCTGACCTCGGGACCAAGACCGCCGCTGGAGACAAGCACCAGCCGCTCGGTCATTTCCGGGAACTGGTAGGCGAACTGCATCGCGATTCCGCCGCCGAGCGAATGGCCGACGAGGGTTGCGCGCTCATGCCCGAGCGCCGCAAGCAGGTCGCGGAGGGCTGCGGCCATTGCGCCCAGCGAGTAATCGCCTCCTCCCGGGCCCGAGCCGCCGTGACCGGGAAGGTCCGGTGCGATCACGAGGTGGTGCTCGGCGAGCGGTCCGACCACCTCGTCCCAGTTGTGGAAGTCGCCGGCCATCCCGTGGATCAGCAACAGGACAGGGCCTTCGCCCGCCGTTTCGTAGGTGATCGGCTTGCCGTGGAGCTTCAGCGTTTTCTGCATGGCCCAAGCCTATCCCCGCGCCGGGAGGCCGCGGAGATACCGGCCCCACCACGCGGGAGCGGGTCGCTGCGGGCAACGCGTGATCAGCCGATCATCTCGAGCCCGGCCGCGACCATGACCGCCGAGAGGACGGTGAGCACGACGAGCATGATCGTCGAGTTGTTCGCCAGCAGCCATGTCTTGAGGGAGTCGAGCGGCCCCCTGCTTCGCTCCCCCAGCGCGAGCGCTGCGATCACCGGAGCGATCACGGACACCGACGCCACGAGGCTGAAGACCAGAGCGGCGGCCAGACCCTGCCGGCCGACCGCGCCGGCGTCGGCAATCGCAACGCCGCCGCTCAGCGCCAGCGGGAGGCTCTTTGGGTTGAGAGTCGCCGCGCCAAGCCCGATCCCGAGCGCCCTCCAAGGGGATGCCGTCTCGATCGCGGCGAGGATCTTCGGCGTCGGTGGCTCCTCGCCCGGAGGGGGCCGCTTCTGCCATTGGCGCACTGCGAGAACCGCGAACAGCCCTCCCAGCAGGAGCTGAAAGCCGCCGCCGGCATCGGCTGCGTCCGAGTCGGTCGCCACGCCGGCTGCGTCCGAGAGCGCAAACGCCGCGCCGGCCGCGACGAACAGTCCGAGGAACCAGCCGGCCGCGAAGGCCGGCCCGTTCGAGCGGCCTCGCTCGGATACGAGAACGAGGATCACAGCGACGATCGGAATCGGGCTGATCGATATCGCCAGGGCTTGCGCGAGCGAGTCGCCGAGAGCGTTGATCACCACCTCTCCCAGCATGTCAGACGCGCCCCGGCAGCGAACACCCTCGGCCGGCGGGTCCGGCGGCTGCGCAGTGGCGGACCCGGTCGTCCGCCGCGCCGGGCCCCGAGCGACCGTCCGGCCGCGGCGTCACCGCCGCCGGGCAGTCGCCAGGACGGGGGCCCTACTGCTTGATCAGCGTTACGTGACCGACGTATTCCTTCTTGCTGCCGCCGGTCGTCGTGACGATGATCTTGGCGTTCGAGGTGCCCTTCTTGATGTTTGTTTTCGTCCCGGGCAGGCCCTTCTCGTTGATCGCCATGTCAACGACGGTCGGCACGCCGGGCGGAGCGCTGTAGGGCGAGGTCGGCACGGTCGTGCTGCCTGAGACAGTCACCTTGACTGTGCCGGCACACGCTTGGTTGTCGACCTCGTTGCCTGCGCAGAGCAGAGTGGCTCGCAGGAAGGGGAGACCACCGTCCGTCGGGGTCTGAACGACAAGGTCGCGGCTTGACGTCAACGAAACAGCCGGACTCTTCTTGACCAGAGTCACAGACGCGCTCCTGTACTCAGTGCGGTAGGTGGTCGTGTTCCCGCCGGAGGACACGGTGTCGAACTCGATGCCAATGACCGCGGCGAAGCGGGTGCCGCCGGTTCCCTTCGTATTGATCGCGTGGCGTTGATCGAACGTCGTTGGGATCGTCACCGTCTTCGTCTGGCCCGGCTTGATCGTGAAGTAATCGCCGAAAATGATGTCGCCGTCGCAGGAGGGGCAACCCGATGTTGATGTCCTGGTGGAAGTCGTGGTCGTCGCCGCCGAGCCAGGAATCGTCACCGTGATCCGGTAATTGCCCTTGACCGTGCCATCCCAACCCTTGCGGGCCGCCTTGACCTTGGCCACGATGACCCCGTTCTTGATCTGCAGATTGGGACTCGAAACGAGGCTGGCCCCGAACGGCGAGCCGTTGATTGTCAGCCGCTCTCCGGCAGCATGGGCCTTCGTGCTCGTCGCTCCCGCGGCAGCCATGCCCCCGGCACCAACCCCGGCGGCCAAAGCAACAGCGGTGGCACCTACCAAGAACCTCTTGCTCATCTGACGCATTCCTCCCCAATCAACAGCAGTGGCGTCGCTCGGCCCGCAGCTGGGTACCCGACCGACCGTCTCTCGTCAAGCCACGGTAACCGCGACAACGAACAAAGTCAATGGCGACCCGGCCTTGCCGGCCGCAGCCGGCAAGGCCAGCCCCTTCAGCCTGCGAGAACCTTGGCCTTCTGAGCCTCGAACTCGGCGTCGGTCAGGATGCCCTGCTCCTTGAGCGCGGCGAGTTCCTTCAGCTGCGTGATCGTGTCCTGCTCACCGGCGGCCGGTGCGGCTGCGGGAGCGGGGGCGGCCGGTGCCGGCTGCTGAGGCGCCTCCTGCTGAGCCCAGCGGTTCGCCTGGCGCCTCGAGACGTTGTTGCTGACTGCTGTTGCGGTGCCGGCGACGACTGTCGTCCGGGCGACTGTTCCCAAAAGTCCCATGTCTTGATTCCTCCGTTTGGTTGATCTCGGTACGAGGGTGCTTACTCGGCTGCGTCGAGGATGGCTGCGAGCTCTGCCACCGGAATGCGACCACTGGCAACCAGCTCGCCGCCCGACCGTCGCAGGGCCTGGGCGAAGGGTCCCGCCCAGCGGTTCTCCCACACGAGCAGAGCGGCACTGGTGCCGGGCTCGAGCGCCTCGGCCGCCTCGGCGATCTCCGCGTCGCCGATGACTCCGGACGACGCCCCGTCGAACACGCCGAACTCCTCACCCAGCTCGCCAAGGGCGATGCCGGCCGCGTTGCCGTCTGCGTCCTTGGTCAGGAACTGAACGTCGAGCAGTCGGACGATCCCACTGTCCACGAGATCGATCAGGTGCGGCACGGCTTCGCCTGTCGGCTGGCCGTCGGTCCATTCGACGAGTATCCAGTCGATCGGTCCCATCTCGTCAACTTCGGTCATCTGGTTCTCCTGACTTGAGCGGTTGGATAGGCAGGCCGCCCGGCGGCTGTAACGCACCGTCGCCTCCGAGCGAGAGGATAACGACGCGGTGTTACCGTGGCGCAAGCGCCGCGAGCGCGCGTCGAGCGAGAGGAGCGAGCCATGGCATGGACCTTTGAACACTCCGAGCACACCAAGGGCTCAAGGCAGGATGTCTGGGCGCATTGGGCCGACGTTCCGGCTTGGCCGGTCTGGGACAGCGCGGTCAAGGAGGCGGTCCTCGATGGTCAGTTCAAGGTCGGCAGCGCTGGATCGCTGCAGCCCGTGAGCGGCCCCAAGGCCAAGTTCGAGCTCGTGGAGGTAACGCCGAGCGAGAGTTTTGTCAGCCAGACGAAGCTGCCTCTCGCTGCAATGAGCTTCGAGCATCGACTCTCCGAGGACGAAGGCGGCCTTCTGATCACCCACCGGGCGGTGATCACCGGCCTCACCACGCCGCTGTTCGCGCTCGTGATCGGCCGGGACATCGCAAAGCACCTGCCAGGTGCCGTCAAGGCGCTTGCTGAGCTCGCGGGCGCGGGCAAGCCGGCGAGCTGAGCCCGCGCCGAACGGTCAGCTCAGACGGGGTCGGAACCTCTGCCGGCTCTGTTCCGGCGGCACGCCTCGGAGCAGTACTTGACCTCTTCCCAGTTCTTGGCCCAGGACTTGCGCCACGTCATCTCACGCCCGCACCTGACGCACGCCTTACTGGGCAGATGCGACTTGTTTCCCTTGAATCCCACGGTCGAGAGAGCCTAGGGCGACGGTACGCCGGTGGCGCCGGAAGCAAACAACAGAGCCGCCGCTGTGCTCTACCCCCGCGCCGGGCGGATCCCCACGTCATCCAAGAGCCAGCGACCCTTCACTCGCGCGTACTGCGCGGACACAAAGCGCGACAGCCCAGCCGGGACGGCAAATCCGTAATCGTGACTGAACCGCACCAATGCGAACCGGCTACCGCGAGGCCCTGAGAGGGAATCCGGGTAACGCGTTCCGTCACCCAGTGGCGGTGACGGGTAGAACTTCACACTCGTCACAACCGCCCTGGAGAAGCCCAGGATTTCACGTGGTGACGAAGCCAATGAAGCAATCAAGTGATCGAGATCTTTCAAATTATCAGGCCACTCCTTCAGCTTCTTCCTGCGTTGATCGTCCTGAAACGCCAAGCACGCGGACATCGGAACCCACTTGCCGATCATCAACTCGCAGGTGCGTTTGTCATCACCGTTCAGGATTGCCGTCAACATCTTGAACTGGTTGCTCCAATACGCAACACAGCCTGCCGGCGTTTCAGGTCTTGGGACGGCGTACGAACTTTGATCCGAATCCGGCCGCTGCCAGGGGGCCAGAGCCTTGCAGATGATTCGCGGATCCCGCGAATCCGCCGCAACAACCAACTTCTGAAAAGCCGCCAGCACTTCCCTGGCATCCTTTGACTTCGGCACGAGCGACTGCGCACTAGAGATCCGGACCTTGGTTGAAGCCACCGAACCTGACGTCCGAGCCACAGCACCACGATCATCACAACCAACAGACACGCAGACCACAACCGCCAATCCCAGCAGAGCCGACATCATTCGACGCGCGGGCATCACTTGAACAGGTTCCGCGCCTGCAAGCCGGGCGACGCCACCCAGGTTTCGCACCCTTCCCAGAACTGGAATCGCCAGCAAGGCGTCGCATCGTTCTCGCTGTCACCCCAATTGCCTTTCCATGTGTTGTACACAGACCCCTGAGTTATCCTTTCCGTCCTGCTCCAGCGATCAAACCCAGCCTTGTGCCCTCCGTTTGTCCCGCCGCCCGTCCAGTTACCCTCGTGGGTCCTAAAGGAATCGCACGCCTGGTTGGAATCGAGTTTGCATTTGTATGAATGGTTGCCGTGTGTCAGGCCGGTTACGTAGACCACAGGGTGCCCGGAATGGACGGCCGGTGGTGTACGCGCTACCCACTCACCGTGGGCGCCGTAGATGTAACCCTCTACTTTCAGGCTCTTCTTTTTCACTTTGATAGCCACCGCTTCCCAGTCGCTCTGGTGATCAAGTTGGTCAGTGTACCAATCGTTGTACTGATAGTACATCCAGTACTGAACGTACCAGTAAGGCGATGAGGCGCTACGGGATTTAATAGCGTAGTAGATGGTGCGCTTCTGGTTGCCCAGATAGTCCCGAGTGTTCAGGCCACCCAGCCAGCATTGATTGCTATTGTTCCGGTGCAGCAAGTCTTGCCAACGCCCGGCGCCTCGCGGGGAGCGCTCCCAGCAAGCAATGTACCACTTAGGAGACTTAACCAGCACCTCCTCGAACCGATGGGGAGTCCACCTCTCTGAGCTGTCCATCCTCAGATATGGATAGTGAGTGCGTCCAAACCGCCTGAGTTTGGCCGACTCCTCCGAAGCTGCGTAGGCCGCGACGTTCATGAGGACCTTCTGTGCGCCGAGACTTTGCGGGAGCTCTGCAGCCTGGACCAGTACGGAGTCGGGCCCGGTGACGCGAAGGGTGAGGCCGACGGCTTGGCCACCCTGAGTCACAGCACCGACCGGCTTCAGGTACGAGTCGTCCTCACCTGGGCTGAAGCCGGTCAGGGGCGTTTCGGTCTCTGATGCGCTCGCGTCGCTCGGCAGCGCGTCGGTCGGTATCGCGCTATCGTCGGCTGGGGCAGCTTGGATCTCCGGAACGGCGACCTCGGCCGGGTCAGTTGAGTCGGGATCGGGGGCTGCCTTCACTGCCACATTGTCGCCGTCCTGGACGAGGGTCTGTCCGTCATGGAGATCCAACTTGAGCTCGAGTCCGGCCGCACTACGCTCCGCGGGCACGATGTACCCGAGGCTCACCGAGTCCGGCGTGGGCTGGATCACGACAGCCCCCTGCGATCCGGGCTTAATCAAGGCAGTGTCGGGAGCGAGCTTGGTCATGGCGGACGAAGCTTCCACTTGCGGCGTCTTGATGCAGGTGGTGGACGCGCCGGTGCCGATGGCGATCTCGGCCGCAGGGTCGGCGGTCACCTTCGCCGGCAAGGCCTCGCCGGTCGATACGGCGGCCGCCCCGCCCGCGCTGAGGGCAACGGCCGGGGCCGAGTTGGGGTCGATCTCAAGTCCCGCCGCCGCAGCCGAGTCGAGGGTTTGCATTGTTGCGACTGCACTTTGTGCCGAACTCTGGCTCGCTGATGGGGCCGGGAGCGAACCCATGAGTGGCAAGTCAAGACTCGCCGAAGTGCCTGCCGAGCACGGATCGACGACACTCCCGGTGGAACTAGACAGCCCGGCTCCGCTAGCGGAGTCAAAACTGTGCGACCAAGACACCTGGGCTACGTTGCCGGCCTTGTCCACAACCGCGAGGTTGAGCTGATGCGCCCCTTGACTGAGCTCGGAGGGATCCAACATGACAAAGTCGCCCCCGTCATCCGTCTGGGCCAAGAACTTGCATGCGCTGCCAGCACAATCGCTGGTCTCAATCCGCTGAAGCTCCTGTTGCCTATCGTCGTTGTTGATCGCGCCATCTACGAAGAGCTCAGCTGCTGCAACCCCAGTTGCGCCACCGGTGACATTCGGGTCGGATGCGCTGATCGTCACGCGTGGTTCTGGGTCGGAGGGGTCAGACTCGGGACCGTCCGAGAGTGACCCGCCGAGTGTGACGCTCGGCGGCGTCGTGTCGAGCAGCCACAACGCTTTCGCCACCGGCCCGACATTCCCAGCCGCGTCAGTTTGAGTAATCGCCAGCGAGTGGTTGCCGTCAGCGAGGTTGTTCAGCGCGAGTGGTGAGGTGCACGGCGCGGCGGCACCGCCGTCAACCGAGCATGTGAACTTCGCTCCAGCCTCGCCCGTGAAACGGATGGTCGCATTCTTCGAGTTGTCAAGCGCTGCCGGTGCCCCGCTCAGGGTCGGCTCCGCGGGAGCTGTGCGATCCACGTTGATGGTCCATGACTGCTCGCGGGGTGCGCTGGTTTCGTTGCCGATCCGGTCGGTCGCGCTTACCGTCAGCGTGTTCAGGCCTTCCGCAAGGCCGCCGGTGTTGTACGTGAGCGACTGCTGTGTCGCCCAAGTGCCGCTGCTGTTCCAGCTGGCGGAGCACGGCACGGTGCGACTGCCGTCACACCAATAGCCTTGGTCGGCGATGGTCGCGTCTTGGCCGTTCTTGTCTCGGTTCTTGAGGGTCAGGTGCCAGATCCCGGTGCCCGTGTCGTTGCCGCCGATGGTCACCGTGTCGGTGAACCTATTCACGGGCTCGACGGGAATCGTGCTGGAGTGGCCCACCACCCCGACGGTTGGTGGTTTGTCGTCGGCGATCGACACGTACGCTGCACCGATGAAGTCGTACTCGGAGACGCCGAACGGGTCGTTGTTGTAACGCACCCGCGTGCCGGCACCGTAGGCCCATTGGTTGTTGATCGCAGCGTTCCCGGGGCTTCCGCCGGCAACGTTGCACGAGACGGCTGCGCAGAATGTTGGCGTCTCGTTCGTCGAGGCGCCCTGGCAAGCGGTCTTTGGCCCGTTGCCGCTGGTAGCTGCTGACTGCCATGTTGACCCCGGCTCCCAACCGCCAGACGAGCCGGCAACGCGAAGACCCTGGGATGTACAGATCGGGGCGAGGTTGTTTGCCGGGTTGGGCAAGCGTGTCGCCGGCTTGCCCGCCTGCCCCAGCCCGAACGCGAAGATTCGAGCGTCACCGGGAGCGGTGTAGCGCCACTCGCCCACGTCGATGCCACCTATCGCCCCGGCACGAACCAGCGAGTACAGACCGCGACCCCAAGCGCCGGAAGTACTTGAGCCGAACGCGTTGGGGTTGGTCGACCTGTATTCCCACCCGGCGAGACTGGAGGTCGACGTGCCCCTGTCCCAGTATTGAGAGTCAACGGTGATCGTCGGGTCGAGCATGATCGGGTACTGAACCGCGGAGTCCCGGGCGTCAACGCGGATGTTGACCGTGTTGCCAGACACCGACTCGGTAACCGCGACGCTGTTGCCGCTCGCGTCAACGGCCGAAGCGGGCGACACCCTGGCGAGCACATCTGCGCCGCGCTTGATCACCGCACCGAACCCGTCCGGCGAGGCTTCCAGCCGAGCACCCGCCGGGAGGTTGAACCTCAAGCCCTGATTGTCGGGGCTGTCGGCAGAGCGAATCTGCGCGAAAGTCTCAAAGCCATCAGGCAAAGCGGCCACGACGAAGTCAGTGTCGGTCGCTGCGTTGGCGTAGAAGACCTTGTCGCCGCCGAGCCTCCGGCCGTCAGCGCTCTCAACCCCCACTGGCGTGACGCTCACCCCCACCCGATCGAGACTCACGCCATCACCGAGCTCCGTGGGGATCGAAACCTCAGTCAACGGGTTCGCCACATCGAACCCATCGGGGCGAGCCTCGAGTGACGTACTCACGGCTGACTTCACGCCGTCGGGGCCATCGGGCGAGCGCAAGGGCAGGAGCGACGACAAGAGCGTCCGACCGCCACGCCCGTCGACAAGCGCGGTTGAGTCAGACGCGTAGCCGGCAACCCGATCACCACCCGCCAAGACCGGCGGCGACCACGCAGCAACGCTCAGGTCGGCGGCGAACTCGCGCCGTGCGAGCAACAGCGCAGCACCATCACCCAAGTCACTGAACTCAGTCGGGTTCACAGCGGGACCCGATGGATCCGGCGTCGCGCTGTCGGCAACCGACTCGCGGGCCTGCCTGAGCAACACGCGATCCCTCGCTACCGGAGAGAAATCACTCCCCCCCCCGTCACCAAACGCGGGCCCGGCGACGAGCCCTGCTCCAACAACTGCTCCAACCAGCCACCCACGACGCGAACCCCTGAACATCAAGACCCTCCCCGGTTGATGTGACCGGTCAAGCTACTCCTGTCACGAGTGTCTGTCAACAGCGCCAACGCGCCGAACCGGCTGACGGCCCGTGCGATGCGTTTCGGTTTGGGCAACGCGGCACGGACACGGCGGCGGCTCGGCTCGTACCGCGGAGCCTCAACCGCGCCGCTGCGCCTCCAGCCACGCGAGGAACTGCGCAGGCGCGAAGACCGGGAGGTCGGGGGCGAGTGAGAGCAAGTCACCGTCGCCGCTGACGATCACGGCTTCGCTCGCCCTCGCGAGGGCGATGAGGTAGTTGTCGCCAGCGTCACGCGAGACCGAGGGCGGATCGACGACGTCGTCGCGCATCACGGCACCGCGCTCGATCAGGCGGACCAACGCAGTCGAGTCCTCCTGCGGGATCCGCTTGCGGATCTTCGGGTAGGCGACGGTGCGGCCGAGCTCGGCGATCAGCTTCGGCGAGGCGACCATCTCGAACTGGCCGTCAAGCCAGGCCAGGAGCGCTGCGGCCGGAGCACCGTTCGGCGACAGGGCAGCCGACACGGCGACGTTCGGGTCGACGACTGCCCGCAAGGCTCAGCGGCGCTTGGCGGCGGACCGTTTGCGGGAGGCGTGCTGGGCCTCCAGCGCCATGTCCATCGCGTCGGCCTCGGGCATTGGCTCGACCTTCGCCCAGAGATCCCGGAGGGTGTCGAGGCCGAGGTCGCGCCGGACGGCGTCCTCGATCAGCTTGCTCTCGCCCTCACCGGTCGCGGCGGAGCGCAGCTTGACCGCTCGCAGGACGTCCTCGTCGATCGTGAGAGTCGTCCTGACCTTCGCCATCGAGGCATCTTAGCATCAGGATGCGCCGCGGTACCTGGAGTCGCCCCCAAACCGACGCCGTAGCACGCGTGCTACGCTCCGCGGGTGGGGCGAAAGGTAACTCAACGGGAGCTACGCAACGAGAGCGGCGCGATCATGCGAGGCCTTGACAGTGGGGAGAGTTACGTGGTGACGCGAAATGGAGTTCCCGTGGGTGATCTGACACCGGTCGGTCGCAGCCAGTTCACGAGCAGGGAGGCGCTGCGGGAGATGTTCCGCGGAGCGCCGGCGGTCGACTGGGCCGCCCTCAAGCACGACGTGCGCGAGTGGTTCGCCGATGACGGGGCTGAATCGGACCCGTGGGAGCGAGCCGAGCGCCGCTCGGGGAAACGCGCCCGAGACGCGGGCAAGACCTCGAAGTGATTGGCGCGGAGCACGAGCGGGCACTGCTCGACACCTCGGTGGTGATCGGTTTCGACTTCGCCCAAGTGGAGCTACTGCCCCGGGAGTGCGCGATCTCAGCGCTCACACTGGCCGAGCTTTCGTCAGGCCCGAGCGCCGCGACCAACGAAGCTGTCCGGGCCGCTCGTCAGGACCGCTTGCAGCGCGTCGAGGCAGCGTTCTCGGCCCTGCCGTTCGACTCCCAGGCGGCACGTGCGTTCGGTCGCATCGCCCCCGAGCTCCGGTCGGCAGGCAGAAAGCCACGAGGCGCCAACCTCGCCGACTACCTGATCGCCGCCACGGCGCTCGCCCACGACCTGCCGCTCTACACGCTCGATCCCGAGGACGTCGCACCGCTCGCGAACCTGATCGAGATCATCTCGATCAGCGCCTGACGGGGCACTGCGCAATGGCGAGACCCGGGCTCAGGGCCAGGGTGACTGACCGTCAGATGCTTCCCATCCGTCCAGCAGCGTCCACCCCGTCCCGGTTCGGGAAGCATGAGATGCAGGTGGCGCTACCACGCGCTAGCGCGAGGGAGCGGGCAGGAGCCCGGACGCGCCTGGGCGGCGCAGGCAGCCGCCGGCTGGCCGCCGTGATCCTCGACCGGGGCTGGCTAAGCCGGGCGAGTTGCGATACCCAGGCGGCAGCGGTGGTGCTGCGGCCGTGCGGCTTCTTCGACCAGCGTTTGCGCCAACTGCCCAAGGTCCACTTCCCCCAAACCGGCGGGTGAGGATTCCTCCGCGATCACGCACTCCCCGGCGAAGTGAGGGACGATCGTCGGAGGGCAGACTGTCAGCCAATCCAACGACGATGCGGAATAGGTCAGGTAGGCGGCCTTGTGGGTCTGACCGATCGCTCGAAACCGTTCGGGATATCCCGGTTCATCGCACCGAAATCCGCCGGACGGCGTTGGCAGAACGCCTGCCGCCGCAACGACGACGACGCGCTCCGTTCCAACCCGCTCTGCCGCGGCAACAATCGCGGTGGCGCTGTCCGCGATCGTGTCGCCCGACAGGGCCACGATGAGCGCTTCGACGCCGTCCAAACCAGCCGCGACCGCATCGGGGTCTCGCGCATCAGGGACGAGAGCGGTCTCCGCAAAGTCGGGATTGGCGCGCCGGATCACGGCACGAAACGGCAGGGCGACGCTCGCCGCATACCGTGCCGCGGCACCGCCGACTTGTCCGTTTGCGCCCAGGATTCCGAGGATGGTGGAGCGATCCTAATCGGTTCCAACCAGGCTGTCGCACAAAGCCTGAACGCGGGCGATCGGCCGGCGACGCCCGAGCAAATCGATGCCAAGGACACATGTGGCGGTGCCAAGGCCGGTACCACGGGTGGTACCACGGCAACATGGCTAAGGCGTGTAATGGAAGCGGGCCTGGAGGATCACGAGGTCGTCGCCCTGCACCAAGTAGACGAGGCGGTGTTCCTCGTCGATTCGCCGTGACCAGCAGCCGGCGAGGACGTGGCGCAATGCTTCAGGCTTGCCGATCCCGGCGAAGGGGTCGCGCAGCGTGTCCTCGATCAGGCGGTTGATCCGCTTGACGGTGGCACGGTCAGTCTTCTGCCAATGGAGGTAGTCGTCCCACCCGTGAGGGGTGAAGACGAGCCTCATCAGGAGAGCTCGTGCTCTTCGAGTTTCCCGGACTGAGCCTGCCCGAGACTCTCGAGCAGCCTTCGTGCATTGGCCGGGGAGCGCAGCAGCTGCGCGGTCTCCGTGAGGGCGTCGTAGTCGGCGCGCGACATCAGGACGGCATCACCACGCTTCGAGGTGATCTCCACGGGCTGGCGATCGTCGTTGACCTGTTCGATCAGAGGGAACAGGCGCTTACGGGCGTCGCTTGCGGTGATACTCATCCGGCGCTCTCCGATACATCCGGTGATTGACTGGTACGGCTTATCGTACCACTCGATGCGACGGTCGCGTAAGTCCCCGCGTCGAAACAAAAAAACCCGGCCCACGAGGGGCCGGGTGGTCTATGCCGCCGAGTATACGGGGTCCGGGTCCGCGGTCAAGGCCTCTGATCTACCAGCCATCCGGGCGCCGAAACCCCGCCGCCGGATCAGGGAGCTGATGGCCGAGGATGTCGTCGGCCGCGAGCTGTCGCCACCAGTGCTGCCCGGCGCCATCGCTCGGGTTGCCGCGAAGATCGCCCGCCAACTGGTTACGACTCGGATTGACCGTTCCCACAGGAACTCGCCGCCGAGCTGCTTCCAGCGGGAACCGGAGGTCGCTGTCGTTGGACACCACGATCGCGGCGTCGATCGAACCGCTGAACAAGTCGATCAGCAGGTGCGAGGCGACGTTCACATCCGACCCCTTCTCCTCGCGCCAAGCGACTGACGCCATGAAGGTGGCGTCAGGAAGATCGCCATCGGCATTCCTCAGCATCACGGGCCAGGCAGGACGCTGCAGTACCGGTCGCCCCTTGCTGTCGCGGGTCGCAAGAGGAGCGCGCTTCACCTTCTCGATGTACTTGCCGAACTCGATCAGGTCAACGGCCTCCGATCCGACGAGAGCCTTGAGGTACACGTCCTGATCCACCGCCGCGCTCGCATTCTCGAAGCCATGGACGCGCGCCGTGCAGTAGACGATTCGATGGATTTCGGCACCCGGCCAGTAGGCGGTGTTGAGCAGACTGGACACGAGACCGCGGATGTTGAGCCACCGCCACCCCGAACTGCCACGTCCACACAATCCACGCGCCCCGTAGTAGAGGTTGAAACCATCGATGTAGACACCCACTCGCACCGAGCCCAAGGTACGAACGCGCTCGGATGAGTTCGCGAGAGGTTCCGGCGAGACCATCCCCCGTCCTGACGGGGACCCCTCGAAATGGCGAGACCCGGACTCGAACCGGGGACACCACGATTTTCAGTCGTGTGCTCTACCAGCTGAGCTATCTCGCCGTGGTGCACGGGCGATCCTACCGGCTGCGGGGTGGTCGGGATGGGCTGGCACGCGCTGGTCCCGGGCCGCTACGCTTCCGCCATGGCGTTGCCCGTTGTGCCCAACACCCTGTTCCAGATCGGTCGGATCGTGATCGGCACGGCGTTCGTTGTCGCTCCGGCGAAGGCCGGTGACGGATGGGTCGGCGAGGCCGCAGTCGCCGACGGTGGAGTGATGGCGCGGGCCTTCGGTGGCCGCGACATCGCGCTCGGGATCGCGACAATCGCAGCGGCCAGCGATCGGCGCCTGTTCACCACGCTGCTCGCCACCGGTGTGATGGTCGATGCGATCGACTGCGCGGCCACGGTCGCGGCCGGCGACCGGATCCCCCAGCAGGCGAGGACGGTCTCTGGAGCCCTCGCAGCCGGCGCGGCACTCAACGGCATCGGCCTGCTTCTGCGGGCCAGCCGTTCGAACGCCGCCTGATCGCGGCAGGCTGAGCAGCCGAGGGCCCACGGCGGCCTTTGCCTCCGATCAGCCGCGGCGCCTGTCGGACCGCGCCCATGCCCGCAACTGCGGAAGCGGGTCGATCGGCCGGCCGCCCTTCTCGTACCAGCCGCCCACCCAGATCTCGAAGTGAAGGTGCGGGCCGGTCGAATGGCCTGTGTTGCCGAGGCTTGCGATCCTGCGCCCTGCGGGAACCGTGTCGCCCTCCTTGACCCGGATCGAACCGGTCTGGAGGTGCATGAAGACATAGTCGCGGCCGGTGCGGGTGCCGTGGAGGACGATGTATCGGCCTGCTCCGCCCGCCTGATAAGCGACGACCGAGACGGTGCTGGAGACGGGCGCGACGATCGGAGTTCCCTCCGAGCCGGCCATGTCCTGACCCTGGTGGACGTGCCCGTCGCGACCGGCGCCGAACCGCATCCCGTCACCACCGAAGGTGTACCAACCCCTGACGGGGAACACTCCCTCCGTCACGACGGGCTTGGGCTTCGGCTTGGGCTTGGGCTTCTTCGGCCTCGGCTTCTTCGGCTTGACCTTGGGCTTGGGCTTCTTCTTTGGCTTCGGCTTTGGCTTCTTCGGCTTGATCGGCTTGGGCTGGCCGGGCGACGTCCCGCCCTGGGTCTTGGGTCCCGGCTTCGGCTTGGGCTTGGGCTTCGGCTTGGGCGCCGGAGTCTCGCCCGGCGAGACGCCACCGTCGGCTGCGGCCGGTGACGCTGCCGTCAGGCACACGGCGCAGGCCAGCACGGCGGCCGTCAGGGCACGAGTTCTCCCGTTCGCGAAGGAAGGCATCCTCCCCACATTCGACGTCGAGCCGCGTTTCCGCAAGTCAACCCCGATTCTGCAAGACATGTTGCGCCGGGGTTCGTCCCGTCCGACCCGCCAAAGCGCCCCGAACCAGCTGCGAGAGCGGTCGAAGTGGGGTCAGGCGGCGGAGATCATCTTCGCGAGCAACTCGCGGGCGTCGTCCTTGGCGAGCGGCTCGTTGAGGTTGCCGCACTTCGGCGACTGCACGCACGAAGGGCATCCCTTCGAGCAGCGGCAGGTCGCGATCAGGTCGAACGCGTCCTTCACGAGGTCGCCGAACCGCAGGTAGCCCTGCCGGGTCAGGCCGACCCCGCCCGGGTGTGCCTCGTGGACGAAGATCGTCGCCGTGCCCGTCTGAGGGTGCTGGTTGGTCGAGAGGCCGCCGAGGTCCCAGCGGTCACACATCGCGATCAGCGGCAGCACCGCGATCTGGGCGTGCTCGGCGGCGTGAAGAGCTCCGAGCAGCGCCTCCTCGCTGTCGACATGGTCGAGCATCTCCTCCGGAACCTCGAACCACAGCGACCTCGTCGGAAACTCGATCGGCTCCATGTCGAGCGGCGTGAAGTCGATCACCTCATGGTCGCGCAGCCTGCGCCTCTGGAAGCCCGAGACCCTCTCGGTCACGAGCACATCGCCGTAGTGGAGGGTCAAGCCATGGGTCTTGCGGGACTCGATCTCGTTCTCGATCCACGTGTCCGTCTCGCGCTTGGCCTGCGTGTACCAGTCGCCCTCGAACGGCTCGAGAATCGCCGCGCCGCGATCGAGGTCGAGGCCCATCACCTCCCAGGCGCCCCCGAGGTGAAGGTAGATCGCGCCCGGATGGATGGTCGAGGGAGCGCGGCCGCGCTCGAGGGTCCCGAACATCTCGCCCGTTCGCCCATCGGCGAGCAGGACCTGGTCCGGTGAGGAGGACCGCAGCGAGACGTCACCGGCGGGGTAAGCCTCCGGCCGGGCGGGCACGAACCTCCCCTTGCTCTCCCTCAGCATCCCCGCCGTCACGAGCGCGTCACAGCGCTGCTTGAGGTCGGGGGGCAACAGCTCCTCGTCCTCGGGGCCGATAGGCGCCTCGTGTGCGGCGCAGAGCAGGTGGGCACCGCGAATCTCAGTGGCTCGCCGGGTCGAGCACGGCCGACTCGACGGGCCGCTCCAGCAGCGCCTGCGGGTTGCGGCAGAAGTACTGGTCGAGAGCGTCGTCGCCTGCGATGTAGACGGCGAGGCCGCGTCCGCGGCGCCCCGCCCTTCCCCACATCTGCTTGAGCGACGCGACCGTGCCCGGGAAGCCGACGCAGATCGCAGCGTCGAGGCCGCCGATGTCGATCCCCAGCTCGAGCGCATCGGTCGAGAAGACGCCGAGCAGCTCACCGTCCTGCAGGCGGCGCTCGAGCTCGCGCCTCTGCGCAGGCGTGTAGCCGGCGCGGTACGGGGCGATCCGATCGGCAAGCTCACGCTTGCCCGCGGCCTTGAGGCGGTCGGTTGCCATGCGATGCGCGAGTTCGACGGCCTTGCGCGACCGGATGAAGCAGATCGTCCTCGTTCCGGCGGAGACGAGGTCGCACATCAGCTCGGCCGCTTCGGCCAGGGAGCTCGCCCGGGTGCCGAGGTCCTCGTCGAGCACGGGCGGGTTCCAGAGGACGACGTCCCGACCGGCGCTCGGAGCGCCGTCGCCGTCGACCACGGCGAAGTCGTCGAGGCCGGTGAGGGTCGACGCGAGCTCCGCGGGGTTGGCGATCGTCGCGCTCGCCAGCAGGAAGCGCGGTGCCGTGCCGTGGTCGGCCGACAGCCTGCGCAGGCGACGCAGCACGTTGCCGACGTGCGAGCCGAACACCCCGCGGTAGGTGTGGGCCTCGTCGATCACGACACAGGCGAGGTTGCGCAGGAAGTTCGCCCAGAGGTCGTGCCTGGGCAGGATCCCGACGTGGAGCATGTCGGGGTTGGTGAGGACGAGGTTCGCCTTGCGGCGGATCGCGCCGCTCTCGGACGAGGGAGTGTCGCCGTCGTAGATCGCCGGGCGCAGGGCCCTGCCGAGGCCGAGCGACTGCAGCGCCCGCGCCTGGTCCTGGGCGAGCGCCTTCGTCGGATAGATGTAGAGCGCCCGGGCCTTCGGGTCGCGCAGGAGAGTGTCCAGCACAGGCAGGTTGAACGCGAGCGACTTGCCCGACGCGGTGCCGGTCGCGAGGATCACCGGCCCTTCGACGATCGACTCCCACGCATCGAGCTGATGGGACCAGAGCGACTCGATCCCGTCGCGCTCGAGCGCGGAGCGAAGCTCGGGGTGGAGGTCATCGGGGATCGGGGCGGTGCGCCCGCGCTGGGGAAGCTGCTCTGTGCGGCTGACCACCACTTCGTTGCGTTCGGCGCGTGCAATCGCAGGGTCCCACGCCTCGGTGCGTCCGCTGGCTGCCACCGGAGGATCGTAGGCGGGCCGGCGCAGCCAACCGCCGGGGATTCCCGCTCGTCGCGGGAAGGAAGCGACCGGCGGAGCCAATGGCGGCGTCAGGACCACCGGTCTCCGCGCCCGTCGAAGAGGGGCGGGCCGACAATGCCCCAGCGAGCTGCGCAAGACTGCCCGTGGAATGCGCTGCGCCTACCTCGACCTCGACGGCACCCTGCTCGGCCACCGAGCATCGCTCGTCCACGACGGCGAGGGAGCAGTGTCGCTTGCCGGAGTGCGGGCGATCGAGGCCTGCCACCGGGCGGGAGTCGAGATCGCCCTGATCAGCGGGCGCAGCGAGGCGCAGGTCCGGGAGGACACTCGCCTGCTCGGCGGGCGGGCCTACGCCTTCGAATCGGGTGCCTGCCTCGTCACCGACGGCGAGCGCGACTGGCTGACCGGGGACTGGATGCCCGGTGACCTGACGATCCACGAGCAGATCGAAGAGTCGGGCGCCGGGCGACTGCTGCTCGAGACCTACGCCGGGCGGATCGAGCACCATGAGCCGTGGCACACCGGCCGCGAGGTCTCGCACCTCTACCGGGGCAACATCGACGCCGAGGAGGCCACCCGGCTGCTGGCCGACAGCGGCTTCACCGGCCTCAGGCTGTGCGACAACGGGTCCGTCCACCATCGCACCGACGCCCTCGCGGGGATCGGCGAACTGCGCGGTTACCACCTGGTCCCGGTCTCGGCGACGAAGAAGGGAGCCGTCGCGAGGCACATGCAGATCCGCGGCTACTCGCCGGAGGACTGCATCTCCGTCGGCGATGGTCGCGAGGACCTCGACATCGCCGACGTCGTCGGGACCACGTGGATCGTCGCCAACGCCGTTGCCGCAGACCCGGAGATGGCCGCCCTGGCCGGCCGTCGCGGAAACGTCCGGACCGCCGAGGAGTCAAACGGGGCGGGCGTCTACGAAGCGGTCATGACGACGCTCGCCGAACGGCGCTGAGCGGAGCGGCCGCGCTGGTCGGGGCAACCGGGGCAGCCGCGAGGACGCCAAGCGCGTCGAGCACCTCATCCAGCATCGCCGCCTGCTCCGGCGAGTCGATCTCGGCGCGACGGTCGCGCAGGGTGAAGGCGGCGTTCAGGGCTGCGATGAGAGATGCCGTCTCTCTCCCGGGGGCTTCACCGACTTCGAGGATCTCGTGCCGGTGGAACCAATCGACGACCTCGGGCCAGTTCCAGTAGCGGACCCTCCTGCCGCCGTCGATCTCGGGACGGGGGAAACCACCCGGCCCGCGAAGCCCCCTGACGTAGAGACGTATCGACTCACGGCTCCGCCCGACGCGGACCGCGACGTCTGACAGGGAAACGAGGTCATCCGGCTCGATCCGCGTGATCCGGATCGCCGGGGCACCAGCGCGGAGATCGGCCAGGGCGCTGAGCAGGGCATCGGAAAAAGATGGCGCTCGTCTCGCGAAGCAGGCGGTCGTCTCACCATTGACCAGCGAGAAGAGCGCGTCATCGCAGCCGGCTTCGTGGAGGGAGTCGAAGAGTGCTTCGTCCTCGATGTCGATGCCGTCAATGTGGACGGTGAAACTGTGCTCCGTCGTGCGTGTCGTGGTGACAGGCATCATCGTTCTCCAAGGTGCGCGCAACGCTGAGCTACGCGATCCACGCGCTTCGCGATGGACGATGGATTCCGAGGGGTCGAGTCGAGTCGCACCGTGCATCCACCGCCGCAACGGAGCACGCCCCAGCGGTGCCCTTTCCCCTTGCTCTTCTCGACTGTCCACCCCATCGTTTCAGCCCGCTTGATCGCCTTGCGTATGTCCTTGTTCGGATGTCGAGGTCCCGGTGACATGAAGGTAGCAGGGTGTTGGCATCTGTCAACACGCTTGCGGGACGGATCTGCGGACGCGAAACCGGCACCGGCCCTCTCGAGGATCACGGGGGCGGAGCCTCGGATCTGCGCACTGCGGATTCGCGATCGCGCAGGACCTGCGGCGACATTCCGGGGCGCCCCGAGAAGCCAGCGGGCGTGACGGCACAGGCCGCCCGAGGCCGTCCTCAGATCAGTGAGGCGAGCCGCTCGCCCGCGGCGCGCAGCGAGTCGGGCTCGCCCGCCTCGATCACGACCTGGAGGTCGATGATCCTCGCCTCGACCGGATCGAGGGCGTTTACGCCGCAGACCGCTGCACAGGGGACTCCCGCCTGACGCGCCCTGGTCGCTGCCTCGCCGGGCGCCTTGCCGAGAAGGGTGGTCGAGTCCATCCGGCCCTCGCCGACGATCACCGCGCGGCTCGTCCTCATCCTGCGGTCGAAGCCGATCCTGTCGAGCACGAACGGGGCGCCGGGCACGAGCTTGGCGCCGTACTCGGCCCACAGCGCCCCGGAGACGCCGCCGGCGGCGCCGGTGTACATCACGCCGCGCGGGTCCCTGCGGAGGGTGTCGGCCACCGAGTCGAGCTCCCGCGAGAGCCTCGCGACCGCGGCTTTGTCGGCCCCCTTCTGGGGCCCGAACAGCGGCGCCGCCTGCTCCCAGGTCGCGCGCACGTCGCAGATCACCGTCAGCTTCGCGTCGGCCACACCGCCGGCGTCGTTGATCGCCGACATCAGGCCGATTCCCGCGTCCACCGTTGCGCTGCCGCCGAGGCAGACGAGCACCTCCTCGGCCCCGCCCTGAGCAGCCGCTGCGATCAGCTCGCCGGCACCGGCGGAGGAGGCCCGCTCGGGGTCGCGTTCGTCCTCGGCCAGTAGAACAAGGCCGATCGCCTCGGCCGTCTCGACGATCGCAGTGCGGCCATCGTCGATCAGCGTCCAGCCGGCGTCGACCGGGCGGCCGAGCGGATCGGCGACCGTCAGGGCGACCCGCTCCGATTCGAGGCCCGCGGTCAACGCCGCGACCGTTCCCTCTCCGCCGTCGGCCAGCGGGCAGGCAACTGCGGCCCGGCCACCCGCCTCGACCCCCTCGCAAAGCCACGCCGCGACGTCGGGTGCCGAATGGGTGCCCTTGAAGGAGTCGGGCGCTACGAGCACCGGCGGCTCCATCAGCCCGGGGGCACTCTCGCCGCGTTCAGATCCGGACATCGAACCGGTCCAATGCCTCGCAGCCGACCGGCTCGGTCAGTCGACCCTGGGAGCGGCCGTACCGCCTCGCAGCTTGCGCAGAATGCGATCCGAGAGCTTCGGGCTGATGCCGTGGGCGACTCGCAGAAGCCTCACCAGAGGCGGCAGGTAGACGTCGCGGGCGTCGGCCTCGACCCCCTCGATGATCGCCTTGGCCATGTCCTCGGCCGGGATCGACTCCTTCGCCCGGTACCAGTCCGGCATCCGGTCGCGCTCGTGGTCATGCAGCGCTGTCGTGATCTCGCCCGGGTAGACGGTCGTCAGGCCGACGCCGCTGCCGGAAAGCTCGTGGCGCAGCGCCTCGGCGAACATTCGGTCGGCGGCCTTGGTCGCTCCGTAGACGGCCGCCCACGGGAATGAGCGCAAGCCCGCACCTGACGAGACGACGACGACATGGCCCTCGGCCCTGTCGAGCAGGTGCTCGAGGCCAGCCCTGACGGTGTAGATCGTCCCGAGCACGTTGATCGCGACCATCTCCTCGGCTCGCTCGACCGGCACCTGCGTGAACGGCCCGTAGTGGGCGACGCCCGCGTTGGCGACGACGAGATCGAGGCCACCGGCCAGCTCGACGAACTTCGCGACAGCCGATTGGACGGCTGCGCGGTCGGAGACGTCGCACGCCAGAACGACATGGTCTCCCGGCAGTGAAGCGGCCAGCTCGGTGAGGTCCGCCTCGCTGCGGGCCAGCAGCCCGACTGTTGCCCCGCGGGCGGCAAGCTGCTCGGCGAGGGCGCGGCCGATGCCCTTGGAGGCGCCGGTCACCAGCGCCCGCGTTGTGTTGTCGACCTTCATCGGGTGGAGCCTACGGAAAGACGGGAGTGGCCGGGCAGTCGAGCCGGCCGACGGGCTTGGCCGCTGCGGCCAGGAGGGAGTCCGGACTTCGGGCGCTCAGGCGTAACCGAGCGAGCGAGCCGCCTCGGCGAGGCGACCGACGCCCTCGGCGAGCCTGTCCGGGCCTTCGGCCGAGTAGGCGAGGCGGACGAACTCCTCGCCGCCGTCCATGAAGTCGGAGCCCGGGACGATCTGGACACCCAGCTCGGCAGCCGCGGCCGCGAGCTTCACGCCATCCGCTCCCGGGAGCCGCAGCCAGAGGAAGTACCCACCGCGCGGAGCGGTGAACTCCGCAGTCGGCAGCTCACGCCTGAGCGTCTCATCGAGAACCCGGACGCGCTCGCCGAGTGCAGCACTTACCGTCGCGATCGAGCGATCGAAGGCGCCCGACTCGATGAACTGGAACACGGTGCCCTGGGCGACCATGCCGGGCGCAATGTAAGTGCCGGTGGCGAGGTCCTGAATCCGCTTGATCAACTCGGGCGGTCCGGCGAGCCATCCGACCCTGACGCCCGGGCAGACGGTCTTGGTGAACGAGCACGCGTGGATGACCGACCCGCCGCCCAGCGCGAGGTCGAGCTCAAGCATCGTCGGCAGGGCCTCGCCCTCGAAGCGGACGTCGCGGTACGGGTCGTCCTCGAAGATCAGGAATCCGTGCTCGCGGGCGAGGGCGACGAGCCGTTCGCGGCGATCGAGCGGCAGGGTGCAGCCGGCCGGGTTGTGGAAGTTCGGGATCACATGGACCAGAGCGGGCTTCACTCCGTCGGCGATCAGCTGCTCGAGCTGCTCGACCACGAGGCCGTCGGAGTCGAGGTCGACGGTGTGGATCTCGGCTCCGCGACGCTTCAGGCCGAGCAGGGTGCGGTCGTAGGTCGGGCGCTCGACCACCACCGGGGTGCCCTCACCGACGAGGGCGTCGAACAGGAACGCGCCGGCCTGCATCGAGCCGTTGGTGACGAGGACGTGATCCACGGGCACGCCGTGGCGCTCGGCCAGCCACGCCCGCAGCGGCGCGTAACCGACGGAGGTGCCGTAGGCGGTGACACCGGCCGGGTCGGAGTCGAACGCCGCTGCCGAAGCCGCCTTCAGACCCTCGACGTCGACGATGTCGAGCGACGGAGCACCGCGGGCGAATGAGATCTGGTCGGCAGCCACGTTCCCGAGCCTAGGGGATTCCCGTGGCGGCTAGGCGCCGAGGATCTCGGCGGCGATGTCCGCCACCTCGGTCGGCGTCCGGCCGACCCTCACGCCGCAGGCCTCGAGGGCCTCCGCCTTCGCTGCTGCCGTGCCCTTCGAACCGCTGACGATCGCGCCCGCGTGACCCATCTGCTTGCCGGGGGGTGCTGTGAATCCGGCGATGTAGCCGATGACCGGCTTGGTGACGTGCGCCTTGATGTACTCGGCTGCCTGCTCCTCGGCGTCTCCACCGATCTCGCCGCTCATCACGATCAGCTCGGTCTCGGGGTCGGCCTCGAAGAGCTCGATGATGTCGATGAAGTTCGAACCCGGCACCGGATCGCCGCCGATGCCGACGATCGAGCTGTTGCCGAAGCCGCGATGGACCAGCTCGTTGCCGATCTGGTAGGTCAGGGTGCCCGAGCGCGAGACCACGCCGACGTTGCCTTGGCTGAAGAAGGACGCCGGGATGATGCCGACGTTCGCCTTGCCGGGCGAGAGGATGCCGGGGCAGTTCGGGCCGATCAGTCGGCTCGTGCCACGGCTCTTGATGTGGTTGAAGACGCGAAGCTCGTCATGGGCGGGAATCCCCTCGGTGATCGCGATGATCAGCGGGATGCCAGCGTCCTCGGCCTCGAGGATCGAGTCGGCGGCGAAGGCCGGCGGCACGAAGACCATCGCCGTGTTGGCACCCGTAGCCTCGACCGCGGCGTGGAAGGTGTTGAAGACCGGGACGCCCTCGACGTCCTGGCCGCCCTTGCCGGGGGTCACTCCGGCGACGACGTTGGTGCCGTAGGCGCGGTTGTTCATCGCGTGGAAGGTGCCCTCGCGCCCAGTGATGCCGGAGACGACGAGCTTGGTGTCGTTGTCGATAAGGACGCTCATCCGGCCAGCTCCACAACCTTCTGTGCGGCCTCGAGCATCGTCGAGGCGGGGTGGACATTGGGAAGGTCGGCGTCGGCGAGCAGCTTGCGACCTTCGACGTCGTTGGTGCCGTCGAGGCGCACGACGAACGGCACCTCCGGCTTGATCTGGTCGAAGGCCTCGATCAGGCCCTTGGCGACCTCGTCGCAGCGAGTGATGCCACCGAAGATGTTGAACAGCACGGCAGTGACCTTGGGATCGCTGAGGATCACCTCGACAGCCGCGGTGATCGCCTCGGCCTTGCTTCCGCCGCCGGCGTCGAGGAAGTTGGCGGGAGCCCCACCGGCCTGCGCGACGACGTCCAGGGTGCTCATCACGAGGCCGGCGCCGTTGCCGAGGATGCCGACGTTGCCGTCGAGCTTGACGTAGGTCAGGCCGCGCTCCTTGGCCATCTTCTCCTGCGGATCGTCCTTCGAGGGGTCGCTCAGCTCGGCGTTCTCGGGATGGCGGAACATCGAGTTGCCGTCGAGCGTGACCTTCGCGTCAAGCGCGCGGACCTGGCGGTCGCCGGTGATGATCAACGGGTTGACCTCGACGAGCAGGGCCTCCTCTTCGACGTAGGCGGTGTAGAGCTTCTCGAGCATCGCGCCGATCGGGCGGACCACGTCGGAATCGACACCGGCCTCGAAGGCGAGCCTGCGTCCGTGGAAAGCCTGGAAGCCGAGCAGCGGATCGACGTGGAGCTTGGCGATCGCGGTCGGGTCCTCGTCGGCCACAGCTTCGATGTCCATGCCTCCCTTGGTCGAGAGCATGATCAGCGAAGCCTTGGCGGAGCGATCGAAGACGATCGAGGCGTAGTACTCGGAGGCGATGTCCGAGGCCTCTTCGATCCAGAGTTCCTTGACCGTCAAGCCCTTGATGTCCATCCCGAGGATGTTGCCTGCGTGCTCGCGTGCCTCGTCGGCGTTCTGGGCGATCTTGATGCCGCCGAGCTTGCCGCGGCCGCCGATCTGGACCTGAGCCTTGACGACACACGGGTAGCCGATCTCGTCGGCTGCCGAAACGGCGTCGTCGACGGTCGTCGCAGGCTTGCCGGACGGCACGGGGATCCCGTGCCGGGCGAAGAGTTGCTTGCCTTGGTATTCGAGGAGGTCCATGGGGGCGGTTCGTCGCGTTCCAGCGGCGACGGCGCAGGACTCTATACGACCGCCTCGAGCGGCGGCGGGTGGCCCGGCGGAGGGGTCGTCAAGGGCCGATTCGCAGGTCGGGCCGGGTCCGACCGCCAACTTGCGGCATACTCTCCGCCGCAATGGCAATCCCGAAGAAGATCAACTGGGTCACTCTCGACGTCTACGGCACCCTCATCGACTGGGAGACCGGGGTGATGAACGCGTTCAAGACCGCGGCCTCCGAGGACGACGTGACCCTGACGAAGGATCAGGTGATCCCGCCGTTCAAGGAGATCCAGCACAAGATCGAATCGGGCTCATACGAGCTGTATGCCGAGGTCCTCAGGCGCACCGCGACTGACATCGCCTCGGGTGCAGGGTGGCGACTCGAGCCCTCGAACGCCGGCTTCCTGCCGGACTCGATCCCCTACTGGAAGCCGTTCAGCGAGTCGAACCCCTTCCTCAACAAGCTCGGCAAGAACTTCCAGACCGGGCTGATCTCGAACATCGACGACAAGCTGCTCGGCTTCACGAGGCGCCAGATCCCGCTCGAGGTCGACCTCGTCGTGACCGCCCAGCAGGTCAGGGCGTACAAGCCCGATCCGGCGCACTTCAAGGAGTTCGCCCGCCGCATCGGAGGCAAGAAGGGGTGGGTCCACATCTCGTCGAGCTACCACACCGATGTCGAGCCCTGCCTGAAGATGAGGGTCCCCGTGATCTGGGTAAACCGGAACAAGGAGACCCTCGAGAAGGGCCAGAAGAAGCCTGACGCCGAGGTCAAGAACCTGCGTGAGGCGATCAAGCTGCTCGGTCTTTCCTGAGCCTGGGCGATGCGCGCCTTGGCGCTCGACGAGGATGTCCTGCTCGTCCAGAGCGGGGTATGGAAGACGAACGCGGTCGCGTTGCGCAGTGGCGACGAGGCCTTCCTGGTCGACAGCCCGGTCCTCCCGGAGGAGCTCGAGACCCTTCCGTCGCTCTTTCAGCAGGCCGAATTCCCGATCGTCGGCCTGCTGGCAACCCACGGCGACTGGGACCACCTGCTGGGCCCGCTCGCCTTTCCTGACGCGGCGATCGCCGTCTGCGAGACGACTGCCGCCCGCCTCAAGGCGGAACCGGGATCGGCTGCGCGGGAGTTGAGGGAATTCGACGACCGCTGGTACATCGATCGGCCCGCCCCCCTCTCGCTCTCCGGCATCGACTCCCTGCCCGCACCGGGCCTGCTCGCGCTCGGCGAACGCGAACTCGAGCTGCATCCGACCGAGGGCCACACGGCGGATGGGATGGCGATCTTCGCCCGTTGGTGCGGCGTCCTGATCGCCGGGGATTACATCTCCCCCGTCGAGATCCCGATGATCAGCGAGGGCGGCTCCGTCTCGGCCTATCGGGCAACCCTGATCCGGCTTGCCGAGCTCGCAGCCGAGGCCCAGTGGATCGTTCCCGGACACGGCGAAGCGCTCGACGCTCAGCGTGCCGGCGCCCTGATCGGCGAGGACCTCGCCTACCTCGACTCGCTCGAGCAGCACGGCGCTGGCGCCCAGCTGCCCCTGGTTAGGAGGAGCGGGGAGCAGAAGCGGATCCACAGCGAGAACGTGGAGCGGATCGCAGGCTGATAGCCGCCGAGCGCGACCGGGCAGGCGCCGCGGAGCGGGCGCGACCCCGTCATGCCCCGGGGCATTGCCGCTCGACAGGCGGACGGGAGCCTGCGGCCCCTGTCAGCTGTCGCCGAGCGGAAGGCGGAGCAGCAGGTCCCGGGCCGGGTCGCTCTTGAACGAGAACCCGACCGAGCGGTAGAGCGCAAGAGCCGACTCGTTCTCCTCGCTGACGTCGAGCTCGAGCCTGCGACAGCCACGCTGCCGGGCGAACCCGGCGGCAGCTTCGACGACGGCCCTGCCGAGCCCCGACCTGCGGGCCCCGGGCTCGACGTAGAGGTCCTCGAGCCAGCAGTCGGTCGCGGCGTGCCAGATGCCGAACCGGTAGCGGAGCTGGCAGACCGCCTGGGGCGGTGAGTCGTCATCGACCGCGCCGAGCAGGAACTCGCACTCCTGACCATCGATCAAGCGCTCGACACCGGCGAGGAATGCGTTGTCGGAGGGCCAGTCACGACCGAAGTGGTCGCGGAAGCCGATCAGGAGCCGGGCGACCGTCTCCGCCTCGGCCGGGTCGGCGCGCCAGACGCGGTGGCTCACTCGGACTCGGCGACGATCACGGCGATCTTGTCACCGGAGCCGATCGAGGCGCCAACCTCAACAGCGAGTTCCTTGATCACGCCGTCCTTGTGGGCTGTGATCTCGTTCTCCATCTTCATCGCCTCGATGATGCAGATCAGGTCGCCCTCGGCGACCTTCTGGCCTGCCTCGACGAGCACCTTGAAGATCGTGCCCTGAAGCGGCGAATCGAGGGTGTCGCCTCCGCCACCGCCACCACCGCCGGCGCGCTGGCTGCGTGCGGGCTTCTTGGCTGCGGGTGCTGCTGCGGCTCCGCCGCCGCCACCGCCGAACGCGGGGCCCGTCACCTTGACGTCGAAGCGGCGGCCCGACACCTCCACGAGGTAGTCGTGCTGGACCTTCGGGGCCTCGTCCTCGGGATCATCGGCCGGGGCCGGGACCTCCGGAGTCGGTCGCCTTCAGCCACGCCTTGTCCTCGACGAGCTCGCGGCAGGTCTCGCCGTTGGCCCACTGCTCGGTGGCGAGGATCGCGGTGTGGAACGGGATCAGGGTCGTGAGGTTGCCGATCTCGTACTCGCCGAGGGCGCGCAGCATCCGCCTGGTCGCAGTCTCGCGGTCCTCGTCCCAGACGATCAGCTTCGAGACCATCGGGTCGTAGGTCGGCGAGATCTCGCCGAGTTCGGGCCGATGCCGGAGTCGACCCGGACGCCCGGGCCCGTCGGCTCGCGGTAGTTGGTGATCAGGCCCGGAGCGGGGGCGAAGTTCTTCGCTGCGTTCTCGGCGTTGATGCGGCACTCGATCGCGTGGCCGGCGAGCGTCACGTCGTCCTGGGTGATCTCAGCGGCTCGCCCGCTGCGATCTTGATCTGCTCGCGGACGATGTCGATGCCGGTGACCATCTCGGTCACGCAGTGCTCGACCTGGACGCGGGTGTTCATCTCGAGGAAGAAGTACTCGCCGTCCTGGAGCAGGCCCTCGATCGTGCCCGCGCCGAGCGGTAGCCGACAGCCTTGGCGGCGTCGGTGGCGATCTTGCCGATCCGCTCGCGCATCTCGGCGTCGACCATCGGTGCGGGAGCCTCCTCGATCAGCTTCTGGTGGCGACGCTGGATCGAACAGTCGCGCTCGCCGAGGTGGATGACGTTGCCCTCACGGTCGGCGAGGACCTGGACCTCGACGTGCCTTGGATCGGGCAGGTAGCGCTCGAGGTAGACGGTGGCGTCGCTGAAGAACTTCTCACCCTCGCGGGCGGCGCCCTCGAAGGCGTCGGGCAGCTCATCCTCGGTGAGGGCGACGCGGAATCCCTTGCCGCCACCGCCGCCGGCGGCCTTGACTGCGACCGGGAAGCCGATCTCGTCCTTGGCGATCCGATGCGCGTCCTCGATGGTCTCGACGGCCTCGGTGGTGCCGGGGACGATCGGGACTCCTGCGCCTGCCATCAGCTCGCGGGCCTTCGTCTTGGAACCCATCGCGTCGATCGCCGATGCCGGCGGGCCGATGAAGACGACGCCCGCGCTCCTCGAGAGCGCGGGCGAAATCGGCGTTCTCTGCGAGGAAGCCGTAGCCGGGGTGGACGGCCTGCGCTCCCGAGCGCTCGACGGCGTCGAGGATCTTCTCGACGACGAGGTAGCTCTCGGCTGCCGGAGCCGGACCGAGCAGGTAGGCCTCGTCGGCGCGCTTGACGTGCATCGCGTCGCGGTCGGCCTCGGAGTAGACGGCGACGGTCTTGATGCCGAGCTCCTCGCAGGCGCGGATCACGCGGACGGCGATCTCGCCTCGGTTTGCGATCAGGATCTTGTCGAACATTCGGCGGCGGATCCTATCCGGAGTGCGACTGGAACGGAGTCTTGGCCAGCGTTCGACGCACTTTCGGCGCAAAGCCGCGACCGGATTGCAGCGAAGCTGCGCGATTTGGTTACGTCAGATCGGCAAGAGTGGCGTAGTACAATGTTGACCGTGGAACGCCTGCAGGTGATGCTCGACAAGGACCTCTACGAGGAGCTCTGCCGACGCTCGCTCGACGAGGGCGTCTCGAAGGCGGAGCTGGTCCGCAGGGCGGTACGGGCCGCCTACCCGCCGATCGACCTGCCCCCGATCGAGGAGGACCCGCTGTTCAAGCTGTTCGGGCTGGTCAGCGACCCGCCGGACGACCTGCCCACGGACTGGAGCGTGAACCACGATCACTACCTCCACGGGGGCCCGAAGAAGGATCCGCCGACGGGCTTCGATCACTATCTCCGCCCTGATGGCCCGGAAGCGGAGGCGGACGGATGATCTTCGTGGACACCTCGTTCTGGGTAGCCATCGTCAACCCGCGGGATACCTTCCACGAAGCGGCCCGCGACCTGATCAGAGCGACGGATTCGGCTCGCCTGACGACATCCAACGTCCTGGTGGGCGAGACGTGGACGCGACTGAACAGCCGTTGCGGACATCGAACCGCAGTCGCCGCCCTCGACTCGATCACCGCCTCACCCAGGCTCCAGATCGCGAGTGTCGATGAGGGCCTGGAAGCGGACGCATTCAGTTGGCTCCGCAAGCGGGACGAGCGCGCATACTCGTTCGCGGACGCAACGAGCTTCGCCCTGATGAAACGTGAGCGGATCAGCCGTGCGCTGACCTTCGACTCCGACTTCGAAGCGGCCGGCTTCGAGATCGTCAGGCCGTAGAGAGCCTCCACCGGGCTTCGCTTGCCGGCCGAGGATCCGGAAGCCTTCGCGCCCGGCCACTGCCGGCAGGTCAGGCGCTCAGGGAGTCCAGGGGTGCGGGTCGCCCCAGGAGCCGGGCTCGGACGACTCGCGGCCGACGCCCTCATGGAGCGATGCGCGCTGCCACGCTGGAATGGCCGGGCCGCCGGCGACCGGCGGCGGCGCCGTCTGGCGCATGAACTGCTCGAGTGCGGCGACGATCGCCGCCGCCTCCTCGGGGGAGGCGTTGGGAGCGACAATCTCCAGCTTCGGCCTGCGGTTCATGCGGGCAGGGTAGCGCCGCCGCCACTCGGGCGGCGGCGGGAACCCTCGCGGTTCAGTTCTGCTGGTCCCTGAGGCGCTGGACGCCGGGGGCGAGGCCCGGGGCGACCGTCCAGGTGAAGCGACCGCGCAGGGTGTTGGTCGCCTTGTCGGCCTCCACCGTCGGGAGCAGGGTCACCCCGGACTTGGTCTTGATCGAGCTGACGCGCTTGAGTGAGCAGCTGAGCCCCGACGTGCTTGCGTTGACCAGGCCATAGCCATGGTGGTCCGTGTCGCCGTTGGCGAGCCAGCGGTTCGCACCGAACAGCAGTCCGTAGAGCGACGGATCGGTCTTCGGGGTCGTTGCACGGGCCGCCGCGAGGATCTTCTCCTTGGGATCGCCGAGTGCCTCACCGAGGCCGCCGTCGCCGAGGCCCTGCGAGGTGATGGAGCCGGCGACGAACTCGCTCGCGACGGTCTGGTCGCCGGCCGAGCCCTTGGCCGATTCGGGGTCGAGGATCACGTCGCCCGCAGCAAAGGTGTGAATGTCGCCGGTTACGAACACGACGTTCCTGATCGACTTGTTGTTCGAGGGATGACTTCCGCCGATCCAGCTGATCAGGTCGGCCCGCTCCTTCGGGTAGCCCTGCCATGAGTCGAAGTTGTAGTAGCTCTTGCTGGTGAACTTCGTGTTCATGATCATCACCTCGTTGGCGATGACCTTCCATGTCGCAGTGGACTTCTTCAGCTCACTCTTGACCCAAGCGAGCTGGGCGTCACCGAGGAACTTCCGCGGGACGTTGTAGCCCGGGACCAGGTGTCCGGATCGGCCAATCCGGGGTCGCCTCCGGGCTGGTCAGCGCGGTACTGGCGCTGATCGAGGATGAAGAGATCGAGCGTCTTGCCGAACGAGACCTTCTTGTAGATCCGACTGCCGGTCGTGGTCGGCTTGCCGCTGGACCCGATGCGGGCGCTCGGCATCTTCTCGAACCAGACCTTGTACGCAGCGGCCTGGCGGGCCCGGGTGTAGCCGTGGCTGGCCGGCAGGCCGCCATCATCGAGGGACCGGCGTAGTTGTCGATCACCTCGTGGTCATCCCAAGTGGAGAGGACGGCGTGCGCCGCGTGCATTGCCTGGAGGTCGGTGTCGGAGCGGTACAGCTCGTACTTGGCGCGGTAGTCGGCCTCCGTCACGGCGGTGATCCGACCGTTGCCGGTGTCACTGCCGATGCCGTCGTTGCGGACTCCCGTCCAGTCGTCGCCGGTCGTTCGGTGATAGCTCTCGGCGTAGATGTAGTCACCGAGGTTGACGACGAAGTCGAGGTCTTCGAGGGCCAGGTACTTGTGGGCGTTGTAGTAGCCGAATGTGTAGTCCTGGCAGGAGAAGAACCCGAACTTGACAGCCTGCTTGGACCCTGCGGGAAGAGCAGTGCGGAACTTCCCGACGATGCTGTTGCTGTTCTTGGTGAAGAAGCGGTAGTAGTACTGCGTGTAGGGCTTGAGGCCGGTCACGGTCGTCTTGACGGTGAAGTCGTTGGCCGCGGTCAATGGCAGCTTGGTCGACTTCACGACCTTGCTGGCCGCGAAGCTCGACGAGGTCGCGATCTCGACCCCGACCCCGCCGGTGCCGCTCACGTTCGCGACCTTGGCGACGAGGATGATCGAACTGACAGTGGGATCGCCCGAGAGAACGCCGGACGGGAATGTGCCGTTGCTCAGGGCAGTCGGCTTGACCCGGGTGACCGCAAGGACCGAGTTCGGCAGCAGGAAACCGGTTCCCAGCGCTGCTCCGGAACCGACAACGAACTTGCGACGCGAAATGCTGAACTCCGACACTGGGTTTCCTCCCGCTTGGATTCGACTCGACTTCCGGCACCATACACCCGATCGCCCACCCGAGGTGGCGGTTCTGTTAACGACCGTGAACCCCCTCCGCGCCCATGCTCGCGGCCGGACCAGGCAGCACTGAGCCGAGCCTGAACGACGGGGCGGGCCTAGAGCGGGATGTTGCCGTGCTTGCGCTTCGGGCCGGGCTCGCGCTTGGTCATGCAGCGTCTCGAGCGCGGTGATCAGCTCGCGGGCGGGTCTCGTGCGGGACGATCACGTCGTCGACGTAGCCGCGCTCGGCCGCCGAGTAGGGGTTGGCGAAGCGGGCCTTGTAGTCGCTCCATCAGGTTCTCGCGCCGCTCCTCGGGAGTCGGGCTGTCGGCGATGTCCCTGCGGTAGATGATGTTGACCGCGCCCTCGGCGCCCATCACGGCGATCTCGGCGGTCGGCCAGGCGAAGTTGAAGTCCGCGCGAGGTGCTTGGAGCCCATGACGTCGTAGGCGCCGCCGTAGGCCTTGCGGGTGATGACCGTGAGCTTCGGCACGGTCGCCTCGGCGTAGGCGTAGAGGAGCTTGGCGCCGCGGCGGATGATGCCGCCCCACTCCTGGCCGGTGCCGGGCAGGAAGCCCGGGCACGTCGACGAAGGTGATGAGCGGGATGTTGAAGGCGTCGCAGGTGCGCACGAAGCGGGCGGCCTTCTCCGAGGCGTCGATGTCGAGCACGCCGGCCAGCTGGCTGCGGCTGGTTGGCGACGATCCCCACCGGGATCGCCGTCGAGGCGGGCGAAGCCGCAGATGATGTTCGTCGCGAAGTGCGCGTGGACCTCGAAGAACTCGCCGTCGTCGACGATCAGGCGACGACGTCGTGCATGTCGTAGGGCTTGTTGGGGTTGTCGGGGACGACGTGGTCGAGCTCCGGGTCCATGCGCGGTTCGGGTCGTCGGTCGGCTGCACGCGCGGCGTGCGTCTCGAGGTTGTTCTGCGGCAGGAAGCTGAGCAGGTAGCGGGCAGTCCTCGAGGCAGGCGTCCTCGTCCTCGGAGGCGAAGTGGGCGACGCCGGACTTGGTGTTGTGCGTCATCGCCCCGCCGAGCTCCTCGAAGTCGACCTCCTCGCCGGTGACGGTCTTGATCACGTCGGGGCCGGTGATGAACATGTGCGCAGGTCTCGTTGACCATGAAGATGAAGTCGGTGATCGCCGGGCGAGTACACGGCGCCGCCGGCGCACGGGCCCATGATCAGGCTGAATCTGCGGGATGACGCCCGAGCAGCGGACGTTGCGGAGGAAGATGTCGCCGTAGGAGCCGAGCGAGACGACGCCCTCCTGGATGCGGGCGCCGCCGGAGTCGTTGATGCCGATCACCGGGCAGCCGATCTTGGCCGCCAGGTCCATGACCTTGCACATCTTCTCGCCCATCACCTCGCCGAGCGAGCCGCCGAACGACGGTGAAGTCCTGGCTGAACACGCAGACCGGCGGCCGTCGATCGTGCCGTGGCCGGTGACCACGCCGTCGCCCTACGGCCGGTTCTTCTGCATGTCGAAGTCGTGCGTGCGGTGGCGCACGAAGGTGTCGAGCTCCGACGAAGGAGCCCGGGTCGAGCAGCTTCTCCACCCGCTCGCGGGCCGTGTACTTGCCCTTGCGCGTGCTGCTTCTCGACCGCGCCTCCGGAGCGGAGTGCATCGCCGTCGTCGCGCAGCTCGATCAGCTGGGCGAGCTTCTCTTCGTAGGTCTCGGGTGCTTTCTCTCTGGACATTGGGCGGGGAGCCTATCGGTAGTGGGGGCAGGTCCTAGAACTCAGGCCGGTAGATGCCGAACTCGTCGCGCATCGCTCCGCAGACCTCGCCGAGCGTGCAGTTGTCACGGAGAGCCTCGCGAAGGACGGGAAGGATGTTGTCCGTCCCGCGGGCCGCCGCGCGGATCTCGTCAAGCCGTGCCGCGACGTTCTCCTGATCGCGGTCCTGCTTGAAGGCCTTGAGGCGGGCGACCTGCTCGTCCTCGGACTTCTGGTCGACCTTGAGGGTGTCCGGGACCTCCAGCTGGTCGGTCACGAACTCGTTGACGCCGACGACGACATCCTGGCTTGATCCGATAGCGCTCCTGGTAGCCCCAGGCGGACTCCTCGATCTCGTTGGTGATGAAGCCGATCGCGTTGGTCGAGCCGCCCATCGAGTCGACCTTGTCGATCAGCTCCCGGGCGCGGACCTCGATCTCGTCGGTCAGCGACTCGATGAAGTAGGACCCGGCGAACGGGTCGACGGTGTCGACTGCGCCGGACTCGGCGGCGATGATCTGCTGGGTGCGCAGGGCGATCCGGGCTGCTTCCTCGGTCGGCAACGCCAGGGCCTCGTCGAAGCCGTTGGTGTGCAGCGACTGGGTGCCGCCGCAAACCGCGGCGAAACCCTGGAGCGCGACGCGGGCGATGTTGTTCTCCGGCTGCTGGGCGGTGAGCGTGACTCCGCCGGTCTGGGTGTGGAACCGCAGCCGCAGTGAGCGCTCGTCCTTCGCGCCGAAGCGCTCGCGCATGATCGTCGCCCACATCCGCGGGCGGCGCGGAACTTCGCGACCTCCTGGAAGACGTTGTTGTGGCCGTTGAAGAAGAAGGCGAGCCGCGGAGCGAAGGCGTCAACCTCGAGGCCTGCGTCGAGCGCCGCCTGAACGTAGGCGATGCCGTTGGAGAGGGTGAACGCGACCTCCTGGACGGCCGAGCAGCCCTTCTCGCGGAAGTGATAGCCGCTGATCGAGATCGTGTTCCACTTCGGGACGTTGTCGCGGCAGTACTCGAAGAGATCGGTCGTCAGCCTCATCGAACCCTCGGGCGGGTAGATGAAGTTCCCGCGGGCCATGTACTCCTTGAGGATGTCGTTCTGGGTCGTGCCGCGAAGTTCATGCGACGGAACCCCCTGCTCCTCGCCGACGAGCTGGTAAAGCAGCAGGAGCACGGACGCCGGGGCGTTGATCGTCATCGAAGTCGAGACCTTGTCGAGCGGGATCCGGTCGAATGCGATCCTCATGTCCGCGATCGAGTCGATCGCGACACCGGTGCGGCCGACCTCGCCGAGGCAGCGCCGGTCGTCGGAGTCGAGGCCGAGCTGGGTCGGCAGGTCGAAGGCCATCGAGAGCCCGGTCGAACCGTTGTCGATCAGGAAGCGGTAGCGCTCGTTGCACTCCTTCGCCGTCGCGTAGCCGGCGTACTGGCGCATCGTCCACTGCTGCTTTCGGTACATCTCGCGGTGGACCCCGCGAGTGAACGGGTACTGGCCCGGCTCGCCGAGCTCAAGGTCGCCAGGCAGATCGCTCTCGTCGTAGAGCGGCTTGATTTCGATTCCCGAGTCGGTGAAGTGGCGCTCGTCGTCGGGGCCGACGATCGGGGCGATGCTGCGATGGTCTGGTTCGATGCTCACGACGCGGGAGGGTACCGTTCCTGGACAGATGAGAGGCGCGAGGCCGACATGGACCGCTCACGGGAGCGGCCTCCGATGATGGTACGGGTCAAGCTCTTCGCCGGCCTTCGCGAACGGGCGGGAGTCGACGAGGTCGAAGTCGAGCTCGAACCTGGGGCCACCACCGACGACCTGATCGAGGCGCTCGGCGACCTGACCGACGGCGTTCGCTGCGTCGTCGCGGTCAACCGCGAGTACTCGGGACCGGGTGCCCCGATCAGCCCGGGCGATGAGGTCGCCTTGGTGCCACCGATCTCCGGCGGAGCCGGCCCGTCGGTGACGGTCGGCCCGGAACCGATCGACCCATCGGAGCTGATGCGGCTGGTCGGCGATCCCGCAGCCGGTGCGATCGTGACCTTCACCGGCACGACCCGCGAGGTCGACTCACTCGACTACGAGGCCTACCTGGAGATGGCAACCGAGCGGATCGGGCGGATCTGCGAGGAGGTTGCAGCCGGGCACTCCCTGACGGCGATCGCAGCGGCCCACCGGACCGGAACGGTCGCCCTCGGTGAACCTTCGGTCGTCGTGGCCGTGTCGGCCCCCCACCGACCGGAGGCATTCGCCGGCGCCCGCGAAGCGATCGATCGGATCAAGGCCGAAGCCCCGATCTGGAAGGTCGAAGTTGACGGAGCCGACCGACGACGGGTCGAGGGAACACTGCCCAAGACTCGGTGCGACGGAGGGCCTGCCCCTCGTCAACCAGCCCAAACCGAGCATGAAGCACCTCAGGGAAAGCGACCGCTCATGACCCAACGATGGTTCAGGGAACCCTCAATTCCCCGAGGTCGCTGGCCGTCGCATCCCTCAACGGACTCGGGGCGTCGCATATAGTCCGCAAAGATGCGATCCGGCACAGCGTCCTCTTTGAGGGAGCGGGAACATCGCCCGCCCCAAGAACCCGCCGCTCACCAGCTGTGGACGAGGCTTTCGAGGGATCCGACAAGTCTGGACCTGCGGCCCTTCATCGTCCCGACGATGCTTGCCTCCTGCTTGGTTGCGACCAATGCGGAGATAGCCCTCGGCCAGGGGGCAGTCGGAAAACTGCTCACCGTCGCCTACTTCGCCCTCGGTGCCGCTCTGTGCGCCTCGCCGCCGCGTCGCAGGCCAAGCCCGGCCGTCTGGCTGCTGGCGGTCTTCTTGGCTCTGTTCGTGATTGCGGCTGCGAGGGCCGCCCAGTCGAGCGAGGTCGTCAGGCTCGCCCTTCAACCCGGGCCGGCTTCGATTCTGGTCTTCCTGACAGCAGCGGCGTTCGGCCTGCTGGCCTTCACGCAGCGGGTGGACCCCGAGCAACGTCGCATGCGACGCTACGGGCTCTGCTTTGCACCCGTGGTCTTCACGGTGACGAATCTCCTCGCCCTGGTAACGGGCCTTGTTCCCGTCCGGCCTTCCCCCTACCCCGGACCCTCGACGCTCGCTTCACTGGCGGGCCTGAACCTCGAGCGAACGTGGATGCCTCTCTCCACCAGCGTGAATGGGTTTGGCGACCTTGCCGCCTGTGCAACCGTGTCCGCTGCTGTGATGGCCATCTCTGCCCCGAATCCCTACCGATGGATGGCCCGGATCTCCCTGCCACTCTGCGTGATCGCATCGCTCTACTCCGATACGCGACTGTCATTCGCTGGCGTGTTTGTCGCAGCAGCGTTGTGCTGGGCGATCCGGCCCAGGGCTGCAACTTCCGGCAGAATCGCACTGGTCGCAAGCATCGCGAGCATTTACGCCGCGCTGTCGTCAGTGCTGCTTCCGAGTTTCCTGAGCCTTACAGCTTCACTCAACCTGACTTCGCTGTCGAGATCGGCCGACGACATTGTCACGGCCAACAGCCGAACGGTCATCTGGGACCAAGCATTGGCGCAGGTGTCCCGGCCATCGCTCGACAACCTCTTCGGAGCCGGCCTCTACGGCCACGTAACGACGGTCCTCTCAAGTTCGTACTCGAGCCTCTTCACGGAGACCGGCGGCACCCAGTCAATTACGAAGACCCTCCACAACTTCGGACTCCAGACGGTCATCGATACGGGCTACTTGGGGATGGCAGTCGCTGCGGCGATCTACTTCCTTGTCACCTGGCGCCTCGGCGAGCGACAGGCAGGCGTGCCGAGTACCGCGGACCGCGCCCTGCTGGCCGTAACCCTGACCCTGATCCTCGACGGGGCCAGCGGTGGGTCACCCTCCTACTACTTCCCCGAGTCGCTCGTACTCTTCGTCCTGATCTCGGCGTTCGCGCTGACGGCACCGGCTTCACACCGGCGTCCGCCTACCTCAGCCTCCAGCCGGATCGGGCACGCAGATGGAATCCATGACCCACCGCGATCAGGGCCACGGTCGCCCCTCGGATCAGCCAAGAGCTGAGTCCACTTTCTGGGGTCAGAGCCAGCACCGGCAGTACCAGAGTCGCAGTCATCGCGCTGGGCGCCAGGAACGATGACGGTCGGAGATCGATCAGGTCCTGCGCCCGGTTTGCGTAGATCAGGATGAGGCATAGAAGCGCGAGATAGCCAAGCGCCGACGCCGCGGCGATCCCGGTCAGTCCGAGCCACGGGAACAACAAGAAGATCAGTCCGATGTTGACCAGAGCAGACGCGACAGTGGCGACCCACACTCGGCGAGAGCGACCAGCTCCAAGGGTCGTGGCGTTCATCGGGACGAAGTAAAGGCCGAGGAACCCAAACCCGAGCACCACCCAAGGAACCAGGCCAGATGCCCCCCAGTACTCACGCCCCACGAGGAGCCTCACGAGCAGCGGCCCGATGAGCGCGCCCGCAGCCGTGAGCCAGCAGACCACCGCAACCTGCACCCGGACGACCGGAGCGAGTCGGATACCTCCCCGCTCTTCCGTCCCTGCCCGAGCGTAACTCGGCATCAGAGCCTGATTGATCGACTGAACCGCCACCATGATTGGCAACGCAATGTTCCCGGCGAGGCTGTAGATCCCGAGGGCTGCCTGTCCTGCAAGCGAGGCCGTGATCAAGCGATCGATCAGGAGCAGTGACCAGAGCGCGATGAAGTGCGGAAGCAGGGGCAAGCCGAGCGCCAGCGCACTTCGCACCCCATTGGTGTCGAACGGCAGCGCGCGGCGCCACGGGACGAGAACCGCAGCAAGCGGCAGCGCGAGGGCGTACGCGACCACTTGGGCCGTCATCCAGCCAACGACGCTCAGTCCGAGCACTACTACCGCCACAACCGTGAAACCAGAGAGCGTTACTGACGTGAACAGCGAGAGGGCAAGAAATGCGTACGGCCGCTCTTGTGCTCTGAGCACGGACAGCGGCAGCATTGATGAAGGCACTGCGATCGCCGCAGCGAGCAACGCGAGGACGACGTCGATCCGGAGCCCAACCCCGAGTACTGGACCGCCGAGCAGAACCAAGCCGGAGCCGAGGAATGCGAGGAATGCCGGGACGACAATCAGGAGCTTCCAGACGGACTGGAGGAACTGCCGTTGTTCCTCGAGCGAATCGCCGAACGAGTAGAACGATCGGAAGATCGCAAGGTCGAGTCCGAGCGCGAACAGGATCGAAGCGAGGCCGAAGACCGCGAGCGCGACCGAGAGACGGCCGTAGGCCGCGGGATCGAGCACCCGGGTAAAGACCGGAATCAGGAGGAACCCGAGTGCCCGCCCGAGCGAGTTGCCGGCGAAGTAGACAACGGCATGGCCACCAAGCCGACTAACCCCGCCGGCGGGCGCCGCCCCGGGCTTGTTCTCTGGCTCAGCCGCGCTCTCGCCTGCCACGGTCACTCGGTCGACAGGCGAGCCATTGCTCCCCCGTCGACGACGATCTGCTGGCCGGTCATGAACGCAGACCGGTCCGAATCAAGCAAGAACGCAATGGCATGGGCGATGTCGAGCGGTCGCCCGATTCGACCGAGTGGAGTGCGCGAGATCAACGAACTCATCGATCCTGAGGCTCGATCGAGGCCGGCACGAAGGGCTTGCGTGTCGATCGCCCCGGGCGTGACGGCGTTGACCCGAACACCGCTCGGGCCCAGCTCGATGGCAGCCGAACGGGTGAAGGACAAAAGGCCAGCCTTGCTTGCCGCGTAGGCAGCGGCTCCTGGAGAGGTAGCGTGCGCATGGACCGAGGCGACATTGACAACCGCTCCTCGCGTCCGCTCGAGTTGCCGCCGGACAGCCTGAAGACAGGCAACCGGGCCCCGCAGGTTGACGGCAGCAACCCGGTCCCATTCCGGTAGGTCGGTGTCCGCGATCGGCTTGAACAACTGGACGGCAGCGTTGTTCACCAGACCGTCGACCCGGGGAAGCCTGCCCAATGCCGCAGACGTAGCCTCATCATCCTCGAGGTCCACCGTGATCGCGTGCTGCCGAGCCATTGGCTTGCAATCAACCGGGACCACCTCCCAGCCCCCGACCTCAAGCAGGTCGCAGGTGGCCGCCCCGATACCGGCGGCCGCACCGGTTACGACGGCGACTCGCCTCACGGCGCCCCCAGCTCGCGAAGCAGGTTGTCTACTGCCCTTTCACTCGCGGCGAGCGTCCCCTCCCGTGTGAACGAACCGTTGTGCGAGCCGAATACGCACTGTTCGAAACGTCGCAAGCGGCTGTCGCTCGGAAGGGGCTCGGTCTCGAACACGTCGAGGGCGGCTGCAGCCACTCTTCCGGATTGGAGCGCCTCCCCGAGCGCCGCTTCGTCAACCAGAGGTCCACGCGAGACGTTCACGAGATACGAGCCATCCTTCATGATGCTGAACGCACCTGAATCCATCATGTGACGGGTATCCGGGGTCAGCGGCGCCGCGAGCGCTACGAAGTCACTCTCTGGCAGAAGGGCGCCGAGGTCGACCATGGTCGCGCCGACTGCATCTGCGACCGACCCGAGCTCAGGGTTAGGGTCCTGAGCCAGCACCCTCATTCCGAAGCCGACCCCTCGCCTGCCGATTGCTTGACCGATGCTCCCGAAGCCCACGACTCCGAGAGTCGATCCAGCAAGCCGGCGGCCTTCGTGCTTGTGCCAGCCCCCGTCGACGATCGACCGGTGAATGACGTGGAGCTGCCTCGCGAGCATCACGATGTATCCGGCTGCGACGTCAGCCACGTCGTCCCCGAACTCACCCGGAGTGTTGGTTACAGCGATCCCGTGCTTTGCTGCCGCAGCGAGATCGATCCCGTCGGTCCCGACTCCCCACTTCGAGATGGCCCGGAGTCGATCAGCGTGAGCGAGCACCTCGGCAGTCAACGGATCATCACCGGCGATGATCCCGTCAAAGTCGCCAATGATTTCGACCAGCTCAGCTTGGCTGAGCTGCTGGCTGAGAATCTGCGGAGCGACGATCTCGTAGCCCGCCTCCTCAATCCTCGCGCGGAAGTGATCCAGGCACGACTGCATCTGCCTGCAAGTGATCAGGACCTTCCCAGTCAAGCGGAACCCTCCTCGACACCGTGGAGCGCCTCAACCACCGACCAGTCGCTCTCTTCGTCGATGTCCCAAGCCTCGTTCGGATCGAGCGGGTAGAGCATCGGGCGGTCCCCGATCCGATTGCCGCGACGCTCAAGGGTCTCGCGATCGAAGACGTAGAGACAGGAGTTTTCCTCCATGATCGGAGCAAGGTCTTGAGTTCGGATCAGCACCGAAGGATCGTGATTGATCGCCTCACCGTCGGGTGTCCACAGTCTGGTTTGCAGCGGTGTAACGGTGAAGAGGGAGTCGTAACGATCCCCCGAATCGAGGAAAGCCGTCAGCGCAGCCTGTACTGTCTCGCGCTTCAGCAGCGGATTGGTGCTGTGCGTTTGGACGTAGTAATCGGCGTCGACTACGGTTACGTCATGACCCAACACTTCGTTCATCGGCACATCGCCACCGCGGAGCGCCAGCGGCCTTTCGATCAGCCTGACCGCCGGGAAGTTGGCAGCCGCGTCTTCCATGATCAGGTCGCTGTCGGTGTCGATCACGACCTCAGTTATCAAGTCGCAGGAGAGCAGAGTCTCGACGATGTGGTGGTAGAGCGGCTTGCCACCGAGCGGTCGGTAGTTCTTCCCGCGAACGCGCTCGGAGTCGTGGCGCATCGGGACGAACGCGGCGATTGAAGGCGTGACTGGCACTCAGGACGGCATCGGACGCAGGAGAGCGCGAGCGGGAGCTGCCTCAACCCCCACTAGCGCGATCGGGAGGCACAGAAGCTCATACCGCTGCCGCAGATCAACGTCCACGAGATCGAGGCCCTCGAGGATGATCACGCCAGCCTCGAGCAGGACCTCGTGAGTCTCGGCCGGGTCGGTGAACCTCTGGATCGAGAGGTAGTCGATACCGACCAACCGAATCCCGCGATCGACGATCCATCGGGCCCCATCCGAGGTCAAAGCGACGAAGTCCTCCCTGAACGGAGTCGAGCGGCGCTCGCGCTCGCTCGAGTTCCTGGTCCGGAGGAGGAGTCTGGTTGCTCCGTCCGGGACTGACGCCCGATCGAGCAGAGCGGCGTCGACGGAGATTGCTGCTCCCGCGTCGACAACAAAGACCGGACCAATCAGGTCGTCGAGCTGAAGCGATTCCATCGTGGCTCCGTCAGGCAAGAAGTGGCTCGGCGCGTCAACATGGGTGCCAGTGTGCACGTCGATGCTGAGACTCGAGACGTTTGCGGGATCGCCGGCAGCCATTGACAGCAACTTGCCTGTTTGGAAACCCGGGCTTCCCGGCCAGATTGGAGTCTCGGAGTCGAGTGGGGTGCTGATGTCAAGCATCGCTTAACGCGTCCTGGCCGATATCGGCGTCATAGTCGATCAGGTTGCCCTGTGTTGGACCCGACTCGCCGAGCCGAGTTTGAGCCAGCTCGTCGGAGGGATAGTAGAACCGCCGCTTGAGCAATTCGGTCGCAGGCCCCTGCTGGGCGAACCCTTGGTAGGCGCCGAGAAACTGAGCGGCACGGAAACCGACGATGCCCCGAGCATGCTTGCGAATCCCGCCTTGCCGCTTGGATGCCGCGAGGTCGCGTGCGATGTTCGCGGTGCCGAGCCGCGCGGCAGTAAGGGCACTCATCCGCTGGTCGTGGAAGATCTGCCTGTGGGCGATCGCCTCCCTGCGATAGCGGTTGGTGATCTGCGAGAACGACTCGTCATGCACATGGACGATCGGCGCATCCGCAACGTAGCTCAGCAGATACCCCTCTGCGAGAGCCGCCTGGGCCCAGGCGAGATCCTCGAGGCCGGTGAGATCCTCGTCGTAAGGCATCTCTTGCCAGAGCGAGGTGCGAATGGCCGCGTTCGCGTTGTTGCAGAAAGGGTGATGCTGTCTGGGAGTCGATTTCTGAGGGAACCACTGGAGAAGAAGCTGGGCCTCGGAGAGACGCCCCGCCGGAGGGACCACCTGCCTGCCGTAGCTGAGGGCCACGACCGGATCGTTGTCAAGTGGAAGAACCAGACTGTCGAGCCACGTGTCGTAGACGGGGTAGACATGCGCGCTCGCCAAGACGGCGAGGTCGGACGTAACCGCCTCCATCCCGAGATTGAGAGCTCGGCCAAAGGAAAAGTCTTCGGGGTGAATCCGGACTACTTCGATGTCCATGACCGCAGACGCGATCGCGAGGGTCGCGTCAGTTGAACCCGAGTCCACCAAGACGACCTGATCAGGACTCCTCGTCTGCATCCGAACGCCGCTCAGGAGACGCCCGATATGGGCCTCCTCGTTGAGACAGCGGATGACGAGAGAAATCGACTGCGTCACGCTGGCATCCTAGCTGACGCGCCAATCGTCGACATGATGGCGCCGACAACGCAACGAGCCATTGCGTCCATCGCGACCGACCGTGCGAACCACGCCAGCGAGAGGCGCCGAGAGAAAGTAAGCTGCCCAGCGTGTCAAGGAGTGGAACCGGAGCGAAAGCGGCCTTTGGGCGACGCCGGCCAGTCGAGACTTGGATCAGGTCTCGCCTGATCCGGATTCTTGCGGTCATCGAGCGATTGCGGACCGGCGACACCCTGTCACGATTCACATACCTCGACATCGCCCCCCAGCCGACCAACGCCGAGCAACTTGCCGACTTGACAGCCCGCCTCAACTGGTACCTACCTCCTTCGTTCCGCAAGCTGCCTGTGTACGCTGGCACACGGGCGCCGACGATCAAGCCCACCGCCAGCGCCGCGCCCCACATGGATCCGGAACTGCTCGGACCGACTGAGTGGCTGACTGAGCGACCAGAGGGGCGAGGCTACTTGATCGTGACCGAGACTACGACGGAATCGGCAATGGAATGGCTGAAGAAGAGGGGGTCGGCCACGACGGTTGATCCGGCACTGGGAACCTCATGCGACGAGAGGTGGTTCGATCTGGGAAGACAGGCATGTTCGGAAGTTGCCGCACCCGGTCCTGCCGAATCATTGCGCCGCCTCGGGTCCATCGACGCGCAGAACACCAGTGGGATCGTAATTGCAACCGGGCCCACGGCGCAGCTAGTCGACCCCGACGCCGCCCGGGTGACCTATGGGGTCAGGATCACCTGTAACTCGGCTGTTCGGGACCATGACCTCCTCGCTCGATTGCGCCCACAGGTCATAGCCTTCGGAGACCCGCACTTCCACTATGGCCCCAGCCGATACTGCTCGCAGTTCCGGGCTGACTTGAGGCGAGTCTTGGCTGACAGCGACGCCTTGATCCTCACCACCGATCTCTATTACCGCCCATTGCTGGCTCACATGCCCGAGATTGCCGATCGGATCGCGGTCATTCCGCTCGTGGACGGCGGCGAATGGCGGTGGCCGACTCCAGATAACCCGACCATACGATTAACGGGAAATGTCCTGACCAACCTCATGCTCCCAGCCGCATTCGCTCTTTGCGACACCGTTGCGATCGCGGGTTGCGATGGTCGGAATCCAAGCGAGAACTACTTCTGGAAGCACAACAAGTCGACCCAGTACGCGGACGAGCTGATGAACAGCGTGTTCGAAGCGCATCCCGGATTCTTCAAGTACCGCGTCTACGCGGACTACTACGAGAAGCACTGCCGGCAACTCGAGGCCTTCCTCGGCGTAGCTGAGAGGCGAGGCAAGACCGTCAGCGGATTGACGCCCAGCCACATCGCTGCGCTCAAGTCTCGTGGCGCTCCCACATTCGATGACTGACCCGCGCCTGCTCCTGGCTGCGCCCTTCTGCTGAGGTCGCCCTTCGCACAATTGCGCAGAGCCAACAGGTCACCCAGCACCGCAAGGCACGGGATCCGTGTTCCACAGTTGGGCCGGACAGCGGTCGAGCATCCCGGCCAGACTGCCGCCGAGGCCGCCGCCAAGCCGCCAGAGTCCCCCACTCGAAAAGTGCGAGACTCAAGGTCCTCGTGTGCGCTCCCCACTCTCGGGGCACGCGCGCCCGCGGTTCCCCTGAGAGGCCGTGACCAAGCAGCCTTCAACATCGTGGAACGAGACACGGGAAGCCCGGTCCCTTCGGGAGATGCGCTCGACGCGTGCCTATGGTGCGAGCACCCTCAAACCAGCTGATGGGCGGCCGCTGCCCGGCCCGCTGCCAACCCGAGGACGTCTTGCGAACGCTTCACCGTCGTGAACCGGCGGTCGGGCGCCGGGTCAGAGCGCCCCGCCGGCAGCCCCCGGGGCGGTCGGGTCCGCGCCCTCGCCCGCACCGTGCTCGCGGGCTACCCAGTCCTCCACCTGAAGGACATCGTTCTCGCCCCGCTGGACCACTGCGAGGAGTGTGGACATCGTCGCGACCTCCTCGACCTGCTCCTTGAGGAACCACTGGGTGAACTGTTCGCTGACGAAGTCCTCGTCGGAGCGAGCGGTCTTGGCCAAGGCCGTGATCTGTTCGGTGACGCGCTTCTCCTGAGCGAGCGCGATCTCCACCGGCTCGACGATCCCCGTGAACGAAGTCCTCGGAGCGGCGACCGCCGGAATGACTACCTCGGCGTCGGCGTCCAGCAGGTACTGGACCATCATCATCGCGTGGTTGCGTTCCTCGACCGCCTGGCGATAGAAGAAGCCGGCCAGCTGGGGCAGCGACTCGCCGTCGTAGTGGACGGCGGCGGCAATGTACTGCTGGGATGCGCCGAACTCGTAGGCGATCTGTTCATTGAGCTGAGCGGCAAAGCGGTCCGATGCCATGTCAGGGACTCCAATCCGGTCGGGGCAGGTTCGCGTTCATCGTAGGGGCTGACCGGCCCGCGGAGCGTATGGTGTCGCCCATGCCGACTTCATTGGTCACAGGCGGAGCCGGGTTCCTCGGCTCCCACCTCTGCGAGGCTCTCCTGGCGCGCGGTCATCGGGTGATGTGCGTGGACAACCTCGAGACAGGGTCGCTCGCCAACATCGCCCACCTCCGCCAGCCGGAGTTCGTCCACCTCAACATCGACATCATTGCCCCCTATGAAGTCGAAGGCGAGGTCGACTTCGTCTACCACCTCGCCTCGCCGGCGTCGCCGATCGATTACTTGAGGCTCCCCCTCCACACCCTCAAGGTCGGCTCGTACGGCACCCACCACACGATCGGCCTTGCGAAGCACAAGCGGGCGAGGTTCCTGCTGGCGTCGACCTCCGAGGTCTATGGCGACCCGAAGGAGCACCCGCAGCGCGAGACCTACTGGGGCAACGTCAACCCGATCGGGCCGCGCGGGGTCTACGACGAGGCGAAGCGCTACGCCGAAGCCCTGACGATGGCCTACCACCGCCAACAGGGAGTTGACACGGCGATCGTGAGGATCTTCAACACGTACGGTCCGCGGATGCGCGCGCACGACGGCCGCGCGATCCCCACCTTCCTCCGCCAGGCCCTGCTCGGCCGACCACTGACCGTGTTCGGCGACGGCAGCCAGACGCGCTCCTTCTGTTACGTCGACGACCTCGTCGCCGGGTTGATCGCGCTCGCCGAGTCGGGAGAGCACGAGCCGGTCAACATCGGCAACCCGAAGGAGTTCACCCTGCTCGAGGCAGCCGAGACGGTGAAGCTCGTGACCGGCGCCTCATCGGAGATCGTCTTCGAGCCACTGCCGACCGACGACCCGCAGATCCGCCAGCCCGACATCACGAGGGCACGGGAGGTGCTGGGTTGGGAGCCGACAACGGAACTCGAAGCCGGCCTCCGCTTGACCCTCTCGAGCTCCGGCATCGAGCGCCTCACCAGCTGACCCGGGCGAACCTCCGGCGCCGCGCAAAGCCCGAACCGCAAGCGGTCACGCTTGCGCCCGAACCCACCATGGCTGTACCTTGGAGCTGGAGGCTCATTCGGGCCACACAGGAGGGACGGGAACATCAGCGACCAAGGCATCAGCGAGAAGGACTCGGCCCGCACTGAGCGGACCGGAACCCCGGTGCTGCCGGCGGCCGCCCAGCCCAGCCCCGCGCCCGGTCGCAACGACCGCGACATCCGCTCGGGGAACATCCCCCTGCTGGCTGGGCTCCTGCACAAGCGGACCCTCCGGGCGATCGTCAGGGTCGCGATCCTGCTGGTGAGCGACTACGTCGCGATCGCCATGGCCCTGATCGGCTGGCTGGCGGTCAAGGCCTGGCTGAAGGGTGACTTCGACGCCGCCCTCGTGCGCGATCAGGTCGACAGCTACCTGACCTTCGCCTACCTCGTGTCGGTCCTGATGTTCGCCCGCCACGATCTCTACAAGGAGAGGTCCAGGCGCCCGGGCTTGCCATCGATCGTCAGCGCTCTCTTCCAGACGACGGTCGTGGCGCTCATCTTCGCCCTCGCCAACGGTGAGAAGTTCAACTCGTACTCGGTCTTCGTCGGTGCTCTTGCCTTCGCGATCGTGACGGTGACGACAATGCGGGCACTCGTGGACAGGGCAACCGGTCGGCTCAGCGCCGAGGCGGGCTTGGCGCGGCGGGCACTGATCGTCGGCAGCGGGGACCATGCAGCGTCCGTCGCCGTTGCTCTCGCCGAATCGACCCGTTGGCCACTCAAGGTGATCGGCGGCCTCACGGCGCCGGAGGACGTCGTCTCGAAGCTGAGGCGCGACAGCATCGACGAGGTGATCATCGCCGAGCCCGAACTGCCACAGGAGCAGGTCGTCCTGCTCGCCGACGAATGCCACCGCCGGGGGGTCGAGGTGCACGTCGCGCCGACGACGATGGAGATACTCCTTCAGCGCGCTCAGTTCCGCCCCGGAATGGCCGTCCCTCTGTTCACCCTCGACGCCCCGACCTTCGACGGCTTCGACTTTGCGGTCAAGCGTGCCTTCGACCTGATCGGGGCGACAGCGCTGCTGATCCTCCTCAGCCCGATCCTGCTGATCGCAGCGCTCGCGGTGAAGCTGACCTCGAAGGGACCCCTGCTCTACCACTCGATCCGCCCGGGCATCGGCGAGCAGCCCTTCGCCTGCCTGAAGTTCAGGACGATGTTCGACGACGCCGACTCCAGGATGGAGGACCTCGAGCGCTTCAACGAAGCCAGTGGCGCCCTCTTCAAGATCCGCAAGGACCCGAGGGTGACCCCGGTCGGGCGGACCCTGCGGCGGTTCTCGATCGACGAACTCCCGCAGCTCCTGAACGTGCTGCGGGGCGAGATGAGCCTCGTCGGGCCCCGCCCGCTGCCGGAGCGCGACTTCAAGCTGCTTGAGGAGTGGCACCGCCAGCGGTACCAGGTCCTGCCCGGGATCACCGGCCTCTGGCAGGTCTCCGGGCGGTCCGATCTCGACTTCGACGACCTCGTAAGGCTCGACTTCGTTTACGTCGAAAGATGGTCGGTCGGCCTCGATCTCCTGATCCTGCTCAAGACCCTTCCTGCAGTCGTCTCTCGACGCGGCGCGTACTGACCCCGCGAGTCCGTCATCATCAGGGCGATGGCCCTGCGTGAACGGATCAACATTTCGCCCGCCAGGTACCGGACGGTTACCCGGGTCGCCCTCGCGGCGATGATCGGAATCGTCTTCACCGGGGCGGCGGTCAGGCTGACCGGCTCCGGCCTGGGCTGCCCCGACTGGCCAAAGTGCTTCGGCGGAGTGATCGCCCCGGCTGAGACTCCAGCGATCATCGAGTACTCGAACCGACTGCTGACGGGAATCGTGGCGGCCGCCGCGATCCTCGCCGCCGTCCTCGGGTTCTTCAGGCGCCCCTACCGCAGGGAGTTGGAGATCCTCGCCGTGCTGCTGCCGGTCGGAGTCCTGCTCCAGGTGATCCTCGGTGCGATCACGGTGATGACCGAGCTGCACTACGGCTTCGTGATGGCGCACTACATCGTCTCGATGGTGCTGGTCGATGCGGCCTTCGCGCTCGCTTGGTGCGCCACCTACGAGCCCGGCGACAGGCCGCGGGCGAAGGACCGACTGGGCGTCTGGTCGGTGCGGGCCTTGCTGCCGCTCGGAGCCATCACGGTTGCCGCCGGCACCGCGGCGACAGCGGCAGGACCTCACGCAGGCGCGGGCAAGACCGGGGAGTTGGTACCGCGCCTGGAGCTCGTCGGCGATGACACCCTGCTCTGGGTCGTGCAGCGCCACGGTGCGCTCGCCGTGGTGTTCGGGCTCGCGACGATCGCTTCGATCCTGATCCTCAGGCGGGAGGGCGGCGAGCGGCGAGCCATCAAGCCGCTGCTGGTCGTCGTCGGCCTGCTGGCAGCCCAAGGACTGATCGGCATCGGCCAGTGGCAGCTGGAGCTGCCCGCGGCGATCGTCTGGGTCCACGTCGTCTTCGCCGTCTTCACCTGGCTCGCCGTGCTCTGGTCGGTCGGAGCCGCCGGACTGCTCGAGGGCGAGCTCGCCCGCTACGGCAAGCGCCGGGCGGACGCCGCGGCCCTGAAGGCCTGAGGCAGCGATGGACGCCGGAATGGCCCTGGGCCTGGGACTCGCCCTCGGCGCGGCCCTCCTCTTCAACTACAGCTACATGATCCAGCACGGCGCTCTCGATGGCGGACCGGAGATCGACCTCCGGCGGCCGGTCGCGACGGCCAGGAGCCTGTTCAGCGATCGGCCCTGGATGCTGGGTCTCGTTGTCGGGGCGGTGGGCTTCGTGATGCATGCCGTCGCCCTCGGCCTGGCCCCGCTTTCAATAGTTCAGGCGTTCCTCGCGAGCGGCCTGGTCTTCGCTGTCCCGATGAGCGTGAAGATGGCCGGGCACAAGCTCACCACGAGGGACACGGCCGGCGCCACCCTGATGACGGTCGCCCTGGTGCTGCTCGCCATCGGCACCGGTGAGCATGGCTCGACCAACGATTTCGACCCCTGGTCGCTTGGCCTCTACACGGCTGTGACCATCGCCCTGGCAGTGGTCGCTTCGGTTGCCGTCAGGGGGGAGCGCAGGGCCGAGTCGCTCGCGCTCGCCGCGGGGCTGCTGTTCGGCATCGCCGACGCGCTGATCAACGCCTTGGTCGGCCTCATCTCCGGCGGCATCGTCGCCCTCCTGGCCTCGATCTGGCTGTGGCTCTGCATCGCGACGAACCTCGGCGCTTTCACCGGTTGGCAGAAGTCACTCCAAGTCGGCAGGACGAAGGTCCTCGCGATCGTCGTGCTGATGACGGCCGCAACGAAGATCTCGGCGATCGGCGCAGGGTTCGTCGTCTTCTCGGATTCGCTCGGCGAGACGACTGCCTGGAAGGTGATCCACGTCCTCTGCTTCGTCTCGATCGCGATTGCCGGCCTGATGCTCGCCCCGGCCCAGGCAGCGATCACCGCGGCGGTCGAGCTCGAGCCCGAAGATGCGAGCGCTCCCGGCGTCGGTTCCAAGTAGTGCGGATCCTCAAATCGACAGCCTTCGTGGCGGTGATCTCGCTCCTCGGCCATGAGATCTCCAACCAATACGCCTACCTCGCCGTCGGCTTTGCGATCGGAATCGAGTCGATGGGCATCCCGATGCCCGGCGAGACTGCGCTGATCGCCGCTTCGATCGCCTCGAAGACGGGGGACCTCAACATCTACATCGTGATCGCCGTTGCTGCGACCGGAGCGATCATCGGCGACAACATCGGCTACTGGATTGGCCGCAAGGGCGGGCGCAGACTGCTGGAACACCCAGGGCCCTTCTACAACAGGCGGATGGCGCTGCTCGTGCATGGCGACCGGTTCTTCGAGGCCCACGGGCCGAAGGCGGTCTTCATCGGCCGGTGGGTGGCACTGCTGCGGGTCACCGCTGCGGTGCTGGCGGGAGCGAACCGCATGGACGCGAGGAAGTTCTTCGTCTGGAACGCCCTCGGCGGCATTGCCTGGGCGACGAGCGTCGGCGTGCTCGGCTATATCCTCGGTGCCACGGGCGAACGGCTGATCCACGAGTTCGGGATCTGGGCGGCGGTCGTGGCCGGAGCCGCGCTCGTTCTCGTGCTCGGGTACATCTCGCTGCGCGAAAGACGAGCCCTCAAGGCGGAGATGGGCGAGGTCGAACACAGGCTCGAGACCGGCGAACCGATCGCCGAGTGGCATGATCCGCAGGAGCCAAACGGAGGAGAGGAGCGGCAATGAGGATTCTGGTGGTCGGAGCAGGGGGCGTGGGCGAGGCCGTGGCCGCGATCGCACGCCACAGGGAGTTCTTCGAGCACATGGTGCTTGCCGACCTCGACGCCGACCGCGCCGGCTCGGTCGCGGCCCGGATGGGCGATCCGCGGATCACCTCCGCGGCGGTGGATGCCTCCGACGCGAAGGCAATCGCCGCGCTCGCAGGAGCGGAGCGATGCGACGTGATCCTCAACGCCTGCGATCCCCGCTTCAACCCGCCGATCTTCGAGGCCGCCTTCGAAGCGGGCGCAACCTACCTCGACATGGCGATGACCCTCTCGGAGCGCCACCCGGAGCGTCCCTACGAGGAGTGTGGGGTGATGCTCGGCGACGCCCAGTTCGCGGTCGCCGAGAGGTGGGAGGAGAGCGGCAGGCTCGCCTTGGTGGGCATCGGGGTGGAACCCGGCTTCAGTGACGTTGCCGCCCGCTACGCGGCCGACCACCTGTTCTCCGAGATCGACGAGGCAGGGGTGCGCGACGGGGCCGACCTGGTCGTCGAGGGCTATGACTTCGCGCCGACCTTCTCGATTTGGACGACGATCGAAGAGTGCCTCAACCCGCCGCTCATCTGGGAGAGGGAGCGCGGCTGGTTCGTGACGCCACCGTTCAGCGAGCCCGAGGTCTTCGAGTTCCCGGACGGGATCGGACCGGTCGAGTGCGTGAACGTCGAGCATGAGGAGGTCGCCCTGATCCCTCGCTGGATCGAGTGCAAGCGAGTGACATTCAAGTACGGGTTGGGCGACGAGTTCATCGAAGTCCTCAAGACCCTCCACAAGCTCGGGCTCGACAGTGTCGAGCCGATCTCCGTCCGCGGTCAGATGATCGCCCCGCGCGACGTTGTCGCGGCGGCGCTGCCCAACCCCGCCACCCTCGGTGACCGGATGAAGGGAAAGACCTGCGCCGGAACCCTCGTCACCGGCAAGGGCAAGGACGGATCGCCCAAGGCCACCTACATCCACCACACGGCAGACAACGAGGAGTGCATGGCCAAGGACGGTTGCCAGGCGGTCGTCTGGCAGACGGCGATCAACCCCGTGATCGCGATGGAGCTGATCGCCTCCGGCACATGGAGCGGAGCCGGGGTGCTCGGCCCCGAGGCGTTCGACGCCGTGCCGTTCCTCGACCTGTTGGTCGAGTACGGCTCGCCTTGGGGAATCAGCGAACGCGACCCGGCCAACCCTCAGAAGGCCCTCTGACCGGACCGGGGACTCGCGGGCGTCCGGGCGCGACAATCGAACCATGTGCGGTCGATACACGCTGACCCTCAAACGCGGGGATTTGGAGCAGACGTTCCCGACGGTCGCCTCACTTCCGCAGGACCGGGTCTTCAGCGAGAGATTCAACATCGCCCCCTCCCAGGAGGCAGTTGTCATCACCCGTCCCGATGGCTCACAGCCGACTGCCGAGCTGATGCGATGGGGCCTGGTGCCTCACTGGTCCAAGGGACCTCAGGGAGAGGTGAAGATGATCAACGCACGAGCCGAGACGCTCACCGAGCGACCGGCCTATCGGAGCCTCGTCGCCCGTGCGTCCGGACGCTGCCTCGTCCCGGCCGACGGCTTCTACGAGTGGCAACAGGTGAAGCCCGGCACCAAGCAGCCGTGGCGTTACACCCTCGCCGACGGGGAGCCGTTCGCGTTCGCCGGCCTGTGCGAGACCTGGGTGCCGCCGGATGGCGGCGAACCGCTGAGGACCTTCACGATCGTCACCACCGAGCCCAACAGCCTCGTCGTGGAGGTGCACGACAGGATGCCGGCGATTCTCGCAACGGCCGAGGCGAGGGGGATCTGGCTCGACCCTGACCTCGACCCGGCCACAACCCGAAGGCTGCTCGCCCCGCTCGAGTCGGGCGCGATGGCCGCCGAGCGGGTCAGCCGAGCGGTCGGGAAGCCGACGAACGAAGGCCCGGGGCTGCTGGTCCCCGAGCAGCAACAGCTGTTCTGACCAAGGCCCCGGCCCGGGACGTGGGAGAGCCGGGCGGTCCCCCGACCGCCCGGCTTGATTCACCCGATGTCGACCGTTCGACTCAGACGGCGGGGGGAGCCGTGACAGTCACGGTCCCGAACTTCTGGCCTGCCTGGAACGCAGTCGTTGAGAATGTCTTGTTGAGAACCTTGGCTGCCCGTGCCGTGAGGACGAGCGATGCGGTCGCGGTGCGCGCCTTGGCATCGACTGCCGGATCGGTCACGCGCAGGACGTCCATCCCGTGCTTACCGTCGGCCTTGACGCTGACCTCGCCACCCTTGCCCGAAACGAAGCGGGAGGTGATCGAACCGAGGCTGACGCTCTTGGCTCCCTTGGTTGCGATCAGGCTCGCCTTGCCGAGTGAGAGGGCACCGGCGCGAATCCGGTAGGTCGTCGCTCCGTTGGCCGTCTTGGCCTTGTAGGCGATTGCTCCCCGGGCGATCGACGCATTCCATGTGTCGGTCACCGCGACCGGAGCGCTTCCGTCGCCGGCGCTGGCCGAGAGGCTGACGCCGAGAGTCGCAAGTGCCGACACCGCAGCGGGATCAAGCTTGACGGACGATGTGCCGCCCTTGAGGTTAAGGACGCCGCCCGGGATCGCATGGTGAGCCTTCGACGGTGAGTGGGGTGATGCGACGGCGCTGGCCGCCGGCAGGGCGATCAGCACGGCCGACATTGCGCCGGCAGCCGCTACTCGAAGCCCGAGGTTCGTGGTTCTGTGAAGTGTGTTTCGCATTTGCTGGTTTCTTTCTCCTGTTGGTTGAACGCTTTTCCCCGGCGCTGGAATTCAAGTTACGCAGGCGTCGGGAAAGACCGGTTCGGCTCGGGCCCAAGCCTTCGTTAAGGCTTGGGCCCGGAACTGAGCGGGCCCGGGCGGGTTGGTCGAGTGCGGGCCAGCGAACCGGGCTGATTGGAGGGGTAATCGAAAGCCGCCACGGGGAGGGCGGTGGTAGCTTCGACCGGAGACAACCCGGGTTGATCTGACCCGGGACCCCCAAGAAAGGACCGCTTGATGCCAATCGCTTCAACCTTCGGACTTACCGAGGCAATGATCGTCGTTCTCGAAATCTTCCTGTTCGTGATCTGGTTCTGGATCCTGATCACGATCATCTCCGATCTCTTCCGTGACCATGAGGCGTCCGGCTGGACGAAGGCCTTCTGGATCATCTTCCTGATCCTGCTTCCGTTCCTCGGAGCCTTGGTCTACCTGATCGTCCGCGGCAAGGGCATGCGCGAGCGCGCCATCGCCGAGCAGGCGGAAGTCCAGAAGCAGATGAACCAGTACATCCGCGAGACGGCAGCGGCCGGCTCCCCCGCCGACGAGCTGCACAAGCTCGTCGACCTCAAGGAGAAGGGCGCCATCTCGGAGGAAGAGTTCCAGAGCATGAAGGCCAAGATCACCAGCTGATCGGCTGTCAGGGGCGCAGCCGCGAGGCTGCGCCCCGCACCCGCCCCCGCGGCGCCCCGATCCGTTTCGGGCGCGTGAACAGGATCCGCGAGGGCGCAGCCTGCGGAGATGCGGTTCTCGTTGAGCGAGCGGCGTCAGGAAGCGAGGATCTCGGCTGCCGCCCGCTCGCCAGAGCGGATTGCGCCGTCGATGTAGCCGGCCCACTGCGAGCTCGTCTCCGTGCCCGCCCAGTGGATACGGCCGATTGGGTCGAGCAGGGAGCCTCCGCCTGCAGTGAGCACCCCCGGTCCGGCGAACGCGACCGGACCGCCCTGGCTCCATGGCTCCTCGCTCCACTGGCGGTCAGTCCATGCGACGGGCTCAAGCACCTTCGGGCCGAAGCGCCCCTCCAGCCCCTTCAAGACAGCGGACCGTCGCTGATCCTCACCGAGTCGCAGGTAGTCGAGGGCATCGCGACCACCCACGAATCCGACGAGGACCCCGTGGGAGGCGTTCGGCGGCGAGAGGTCGAACGTGGTGCTGGCCAGGGCCCGGTCGCTGAGCGTCTCGCCCGAGAGACCGTCAGCCCGCCAGAAGGGTTCGTCGTAGATGGCGAACACCTTGGTCAGGGCTCCCATCCCCCAGCGCTGCGCAAGATCGCGCGAACGCTGCGGCAGCTGCGGATCGAACGAGATGCTCGAGCGCAGGGCAGGCGGGAGGGCAACGACGACCCGCTCGGCCCGCAACTCGACCCTGCCGTCGGGACCGCGGGCGGCGACGGTCACTCCGGAGTCATCGGCGGAGACCGACTCGACGACCGTCCCGAGGGTGACCCGCTCGCCCAGTTCGGCAGCGGCCCGCTCCGCGATCGTCAATGCGCCGCCGGTGAACCAGCGGTCCTGAGCGCCGCCCTCGGCATCGAAGAGCGGGTCGAGACCGCCGGCGGAGTTGATGTACGAGAGCACGTAGAGCAGCGAGAGCTGGTCGGGCTCCGCTCCCCAGATGGTCTTGCAGGCGACTGCGAGCATCGTCCTTGCCTTGTCGCCGTGCCTGCGGGACCGCAGCCAGTCGCCGAGGGTGATCGAGTCGAGTCGCTCGGCGTCGGCTGCAGCCCACGGCTTGGCGGGATCGACCCGCTTCGCCGCCCTGTCGGTCGTGAACTGCATCCGGGCGATGTCGAGCAGGGTCGCGAGTCCGACTCGCGGGATCGTCCCGGAGTAGGAGATCCTGCGTCCCTTGAGTTCGATCACGTTGTCGCCCGCGACGTGCTGCGCCGTGGTCGGGACCGCGAGCTCTGCTGCCCAGGCCAGAACCCGGGCTTGAGTCGGACCTGCCCAGGTGCCGCCGAGGTCGACAGTCACGCCGGGGTGCGGCTCCCCCCGATCGACCCTGCCCCCAACCCGGTCGCGGGCTTCGAGCACGGCGACGCTGCGGCCGCCGGCAACGAGGTCACGAGCTGCAGCGAGGCCGCTGAAGCCCGCGCCGATTACGACTGCGTCGACGTCGTTGGCCATGGCGACAGCCGTCAGCCGGCCTTGCCGACACCGAGGAGTTGGCGGACGACCTCGCGCCATTCGTCATTGTCGAGCCCTTGAGCGACGAGACTGGTCGGCTGTTGCGGGTCACGCATGAAGACGTGGCAGAGGTCGCCCTCCTGTGCGAGGACGACGTCGCTCGTCTCCCGGGTTCCATCGTCCTTCCAGCTGCTGACGCTGATCAGCGCCGTCCGGGGACTCGAGTCGAGCAGCGAGTCGGCGTCGGCCCCTCCCGGTCCGCGAGAACCGGCCGGCAGTCGCTTCCAGAGTCGATCGAGTGCGTCGTCCGTCTTGCGCAGCGAGAAGAAGTGGATCCCGAGGGCGTCGATCAGGACCTCGAGCGTGACTCCCTCGGGCTGGGGCATCAGAACGAATCGCCATGGGGTGTCGGGGTCGGTGCCGGTAGCCCGGGCGTCGACGACCCGGCGGCCGCGCTGCTGGAATGCCAACGCGATGCCGAGGTCGCCACGGACCTCGACGTGCTCCGAGTCGGGCTTGGTCGTGATCAGATTCCGTGCTGCGAGGGACCGCACTGCTTCGGCGACGAGCGCGGGCTCGGGATCGCGCTCGAGGAAGTGGACGACGCCGCTTACGGCGTCGATCTCAGCCAGCGTGTAGGCGCCGAGCGGAACGGGCCCAGTGTCGACCAGGTGGACGACCGCCTCGACCAGGCCCTCGGGGATGTCAGCGTCGCCTGAGAGGTCCGTTGTGCTCATCGTTCCCAATCCGCGTGTCCACGCTGGTTGATCCTGGCCGCCGTGACGATCTCCCGCTGGCCGAACTTGACGCTGACGGGCGTTGCCGTGCCGACCGTGGGCAGGACCCAGCTCGGAGCCTTGCTCACCCCGGCAAGCACGCCCCGGGCGGCCGGGGAGAGCATCTCGGTGACGTAGACGTCAGAGGATCCGAACAGTCCGCGGCCGTTGCGCGACCCTGGGTGGAAGACGAGTTCGGCGAGCGTGTCGACCCGCTCGGGCGGGGGGAAACGGACGGCGAGGTCAGGCGATGCGGATGTGACGTCGTCGTCCTGCTCGATCAGCCTGAGCGAGCCCGTCAGCTCCTCCTCGGCAGACTCGGGAAGGGGCATTGTGGTGCCGATGTCGGGCGAGAGGTACATCGGCCTCGACTCGGTGTTGCCTGAGAGCCCCCATGGTCCGACGTTCTTCTTGGTGATCCGGTAGACGAAGTAGTCGAGCAGGTGCTTGAGGTCGGTGAGGCTGGGCAGGTGGAAGCCGCTCCCCATCGCGGCCGGCGTCTTCTCGAGCTGTACCCAAGTCCCGTTGGCGGTGCGGCCGTGGAGCTTCTCCCTGACGAGCGGCCCGCGAAGGCCGAGGTCCGGGTAGGCCTTCTTGTCCACCTTCTTGTGATGGCTGGAGAGTCGCTCGTGGCTGTCGGGGAAGCGCCAGCGCTCGTAGAGGCCGGGCTCGTCGACGAGGACGTGCGCCCCGCAGAGCACTTCCCGCAGCTGACGGACGTCGAGGCCGTGCGTCTCGAGGTCGGCGATGATCGCCGCTTCGGCAGGGGTAAGGCGCTTGGCCGCCTGGGCGAGTCCGGAGCGGAACTTGCCGGCCCGCGAGGTGATCTGCACCATCAGACGGACGCGCTTGCGGATTCGGGCGGTTTCAACCTCGTCGAGCTCGACCATCTCAATGATCGGCTCGTGGGCAGCCGCTCGATCGGCCGGCTCGTGATCGGTTGCGCTCATCGACCGGATCGTAACCGGTACCAAGTGGTCGACGGCTGTCGACCCGGCGCTTCGAGGGGAGAACCAAGAGGGGCCACCTTGCGGCGGCCCCTCCCGAAATCAGAGTGAACGGCTCGGCGTGAGCCGCCAGGCCTCGATCAACCGCAGCCGGTGTTGTTGCCGCAGGACGGGCAGGTGTAGCAGGAGCCTGTCCGCTGCATCATGCCTCCGCACTGCTGGCAGGCCGGCCCGAGCTCGAGGCCGACGAGCTTCGCCGGCTGGACCGGCGGGGTGTCGGTCATCGCCGGCTGCCGCAGCGACCGCTGCTGCCGCCGTTGCCGTTGCCGTTGGTCGGACCGGCAGTGTCGGACACGATCGAAGTCGCTGCCTCCTCGGCGGTCTTCTTCGCCCGGACGTCGGCGGTCATGATGCCGAGCTCCTCCTGCGTCTCCGCATCGAGGAAGCGCGAGGCGAGCCAGCGCATGATGTAGTCGGGCATCGACTTGGCGAACGGGATCTCCGGGTTCTGGGTGATGCCTTCCGGCTCGAACCGCATGTAGGAGAACTTCCGCACGAGGGTCTCGAGCGGAACGCCGTACTGGAGGCCGACCGAGATCGAGGTCGCGAAGGCGTTCATCATCCCGCGCAGCGTCGAGCCCTCCTTGCCGATGTCGGTCAGGAAGATCTCACCGACCGTTCCGTCCTCGTACATGCCCGGCCGTGATGTAGCCCTCGTGGCCGCCGATCGAGAACTTGTGGGTGATCGACTGGCGCTCGCTGCGGCATCCGCTTGCGGCGGACCGGCGGCCGCGACCGCCTCGGCGACGATCTCGGCCTCGTCGTCGGTCGGCCTTCGTCCTGTGGCGTCGGTGCGCAGCGCCTGGGCCGTCTTGGAGCCGTCGCGGTAGATCGCGAGCGCCTTGACTCCGAGGCGCCATGCCTCGCGTGTAGGCGTCGGCGATGTCCTCGACGGTGGCGCGTGCTGCGGGCAGGTTGACGGTCTTCGAGATCGCTCCCGAGATGAACGGCTGGACGGCGCCCATCATCTTGATGTGGCCCATGTGGCTGATCGCGCGCTCGCCGACCGCGACGTCGAAGACCGCAGGTGCTCGTCCTTGAGGCCGGGCGCGCCGACGATCGTGCCGTGCTCGGCTGATGTGCGCCTCGATCTGCTCGATCTGCTGCTCGGCGTAGCCGAGCGTCTGCGAGCGCCAGCGGGAACGGTGCTGGTTGACGATCGTCATCTGACCGCCGCCGACGAGCTCCTTGAACTTGACCAGCGAGAAGTCCGGCTCGACGCCGGTCGTGTCGCAGTCCATCAGGAAGCGAGATCGTGCCGGTCGGGGCGAGCACCGTTGCCTGCGCGTTGCGGTAGCCGTACGCGCTCGCCGAGCTCGACCGCCTCCTCCCAGAGCGCCGCGCGGCGGTCGAGCAGCGCCTCGTCGGCGCAGGTCGTCGACGTGGATCGCGTAGGCGGCGTCGCGGTGCATGCGCATGACGCGCGTTGTGCGCCTCGCGGTTCTCCGCGTAGCGCTCGTAGGGACCGACGGCGCCGGCGATCTCGGCCGACGCGCGGTAGGCCGGCCGGTCATCAGCGCGGTGATCGCGGCGGCGGTCGCGCGCCCGTGATCGGAGTCGTAGGGCATGCCGTTGCTCATCAGGTAGGCGCCGAGGTTGGCGTAGCCGAGCCCAAGCTGGCGGAACGCGCTGGCGTTGGCGGCGATCTCCTCGGTCGGGTAGCGGCGAGGGCCCGACGACGATCTCCTGGGCGAGGAGCACGATGTCGACGGCGTGCTCGAAGGCGGCGCACGTCGAAGGTGCCGTCCGTCGCGGCGGAACTTCATCAGGTTGAGCGAGGCGAGGTTGCAGGCCGAGTCGTCGACGTGCATGTACTCCGAGCACGGGTTGGACGCGTTGATCCGGCCCGAGTTCGGGCAGGTGTGCCAGTGCGTTGATCGTGGTGTCGTACTGCACGCCCGGGTCGGCGCAGCGCCATGCGGCCTCGGCGATCGTCGCGCATCAGCGTCGCGGGCCGGGATCGGCTCGCCGACCGGCTCGCCGGTCGCGCGCGCGATCAGGTCGCCAGTCGTCGTCCGTTCTCGACGGCCTGCATGAACTCGTCGGTGACGCGCACCGAGTTGTTGGCGTTCTGGTACTGGATCGACGTGAAGCCCTCGCCGTCGATCGACATGTCGAAGCCGGCGTCGCGCAGCGCCTCGGCCTTGTCCTCCTCCTTGGCCTTGCACCAGATGAACTCGCGGATGTCCGGGTGGTCGACGTCGAGCACGACCATCTTGGCCGCGCGGCGCGTCTTGCCGCCGGACTTGATCGTGCCGGCCCACGAGTCGGCGCCGCGCATGAACGAGACCGGGCCGGAGGCGGTGCCGCCCTTGGCGAGCGGCTCCATCGAGCCGCGGATGTTGGAGAGGTTGATGCCCGAGCCGGAGCCGCCGCGGAAGATCATGCCCTCCTTCGTGTTCCAGTCGAGGATCGACTCCATCGTGTCCTCGACCGAGAGGATGAAGCAGGCCGAGCACTGCGGGTTCTCCTCGAAGCCGACGTTGAACCAGACGGGCGAGTTGAAGGCGGCGAGCTGGTGCAGCAGGATGTAGGTGAGCTCGTGCCTCGAAGGCCTCGGCGTCCTCCTCGGTGGCGAAGTAGCCGCGCGCGCGGCCCCAGCCGGCGATCGTGCCGGCGACGCGGCCGATCATCTGCTTGACCGAGCGCTCGCGCTCGGGCGAGCCGAGCTGCCCGCGGAAGTACTTCTGGGCGACGATGTTGGTCGCGTTCTGCGACCAGCACTCGGGGAACTCGACGTCCGCGCTGCTCGAAGGCGACGCGGTCGCCGTGGCCGATCGCCGCGTCGCGGATCTCCCATTCGACCGTGTCGAAAGGATTCGAGCCGGATTCGGTGAATACCCTCGTGATCCCGAGGGCTCCGTCCTCAACTGTGATTTCTGCGGTTGTGTGCTCGGCTGCCTTTGCCATCTCTCTCTCCTTCTTCATTGCCTTCTTCGATTGCTCCCCGGACGGCCGGTTGGGGCGTAGCCGGAGCGTTTGCGGGGGTCGGGCAGTGTCTACCTTGGCTCGGACGGAACGCAACCTCCGTTGCAGCAATCAGCGGGAATCGGCAGCAACCAGTCTAGGACGGCGACCCTGCAACCTGCGTGATTTCGGAGCGTTGGGCCTGTCGCTGCCGTTGCCCCTAAGCTCATCGCGCGATGAACATCCTCGTCACAGGTGGAGCGGGCTATGTCGGATCGGTGAGCGCCAGGGTGCTGATGGCAGCCGGCCACCGGGTGACGGTGCTCGACGACCTCTCCCGAGGCCACCGCGACGCGATCCCCGAGGGTGCCGAATTCATCGAGTGCGACCTGCTCGACCCGGCCTCGCTCGACCGCGCCCTGGCTGAGGGCGGGTTCGACTCCGTCCTCCACTGCGCCGCCCTGGCACTGGTCGGCGAATCGGTGACCAACCCCGAGCGCTACTGGCGAACGAACATCACCGGCTCGCTCAACCTGCTCGACTCGATGCGCTCCGCCGGCATCGGGACGCTCGTCTTCTCCTCGACCTGCGCAACCTACGGCGAGCCCGAGATCGTGCCGATCTCCGAGGACTGCCCGACCCGCCCGGTCAACCCTTACGGCGAGAGCAAGCTCGCCGTGGACAGGATGATCACGGCGGAGGCAGCCGCGCACGGTCTCGCAGCGATCTCGCTGCGCTACTTCAACGTCGCCGGCGCGAGCGGCCCGTGCGGTGAGGACCACGAGCCCGAGACACACCTGATTCCCAACGTCCTGCGGGCAGCCCAGGGCAGGCTCGAGCACGTCAGCGTCTTCGGGACCGACTACCCGACGCCGGACGGCACCGCGATCCGCGACTACATCCACGTCGAGGACCTCGCAGACGCCCACATGCTCGCCCTCGAGCAGGCTCGCGCGGGCGAGCACCGGATCTTCAACATCGGCAACGGCAACGGGTTCAGCGTGCTCGAGGTGATCGAGGCGGCTCGCAGGGTCACCGGCCTCGAGATCAAGGTGGTCGAGGCGCCGAGGCGCGAGGGTGACCCACCGATGCTGGTGGCCGCTTCGCAGAAGATCAGGGCCGAGCTCGGCTGGGAGGCGAAGCGTCCCGAACTCGACTCGATGATCGCCGACGCCTGGGGATTCGCCCAGGCGAAGCCGGACGGCTACCGCGCGGCGTCGGGCTGAACGACGAGGTCGGCCACCGCTTCGGCGGCGGCCAGCAGCAGGTCCGCCGGGGCGAGGTTCGCGTCGAGCACCCTGAAGCGCTCCGGCTCGGCCTCCGCGAAGCGCGAGTAGGCCTCGGCGATCTCGGTGAAGAAGGAGTCGTCCTCGGCCTCGAGGCGGTCGGGAGCCTCACCTCGCGAGTCGGTCCGCCGGCGCGCGACGGCCGGGGCGATCTCCAGCAGCAGCGTGCGGTCGGGCACCAGGCCGCCGGTTGCGAAGCGGTTGATCGCGGCAACGTCGTCGACCCCGAGCCCGCGGGCAACCCCCTGGTAAGCGAGGGAGGAGTCGACGTAGCGGTCGAGCAACACCCACGAGCCGGAATACAGCAGCGGCGTGATCGCCTGTTCGATCAGCTCGGCCCGGGCCGCCGCGTAGAGCAGGGCCTCGGCCCGCCCGCCGATCTTCATGTCCGGGTCCTTGAGGATGTCCCGGATCCGCTCTGAGAGGACGACCCCGCCCGGCTCTCGCAGGAGGTGGGCGTCGATCCCATGGCGATCGCCAAGGAGAGCGACGAGCGACCCGGCGAGAGTCGTCTTGCCCGATCCGTCGATCCCCTCGACAGTGATCAGTCTCCCCATCGGCATGGCCCCGAGCCTACCCGCCCGGGTCGCCGCCTATTCTCCTGCGGCGCAATGGACCTGCTTGCGAACCATGCTCAGGCCAATGCCGTCTTCGAGCCGGTGGTCGAAGGCCGCGTGGCCGCCTCGCACGCCTACCTGCTGCACGGCCCCGCCGGCAGCGGACGGTCGGAGGTCGCCGGGTTGGTGGCGACCTTCCTGCTCGCCGAGGGTTCGGCCCGGGACGACACTGCGGCGAGGGTCAAGGCCCGGTCCCATCCGGACCTCACCTGGATCAGCCCGGCCGGGGCCAATGGCGAAGTGCTGGTGGACGACATCCGCGAGCGCGTGGTCGCCGCAGTCCCGATGACCCCGTTCGAGGCGAAGCGGAGGGTGTTCGTGATCGAGGGGGCGGACAGGATGAACGAGTCGGCCGCCAACGCCTTCCTCAAGACGCTCGAGGAACCCCCCGCCTTCGCTCACCTGATCCTGATCGCCGACTCGCTCGACTCGGTGATGCCGACACTCGTGTCGCGCTGCCAGACGGTGAGGTTCGATCCGGCAAGCGTCGCCGAGCTGGCCGCGCGGCTGGAGCAGGAGGGCTTCCCCCAGAGCATCGCCCGCGAGTGCGCCGAGCTGGCCGACGGTGACGGAGCGCGAGCACGGATGCTGGCCGACGACAGCGAGGGAGCGCTGAGGCGAGGAGGCGAGGAACTGGCCCGGGCGGCTCTGACCGGAAGCTCAGCGACTGCGAGGCCGTGGGTCGAGCTGATCTCATCGGCTGCCGAGCTGGGCAAGGCCGCAGGTGACGACGTCCGCAGGGAGGCCGCAGAGCGCCTGGAAACGGCTGCCAGGAGCGAACGCACCCGGATCGAGCGTGACGGCGAGGAGAGGGCCAAGCGGGCTCAACGCAGGGCCGAGAGCGCGGCCGTGGACCTCGCCCTGTTCGTCGCCGAGTCGTGGCTGCGCGACCTCCACAGGGCGAGCCTCGGAGCCGGTGATCTGATCGGCATGGAAGGTCGCAGGGCCGAGCTGACCGACCTCTCACGCGGGACGCCACCGGTGCGGATAAGGTCTGCGATCGACATGATCGGTCGCACGCGCCGGGCGCTCCGGCTGAACGTCACCCGGGAGCTCGCCCTCGAGTCGCTCGCCCACCGCCTCGACGGCGCGCTCGGATGAGCCTGATCGCGGCCGGCGCCGCAGACATGAACGCCCTCGAGGCGATCGTCCTGGGGATCGTCCAGGGCCTGACCGAGTTCCTCCCGATCTCTTCGACGGCCCACGTCCGGATCGTGCCCGCCCTGTTCGGATGGGGCGACCCGGGAGCGGCCTTCACAGCTGTGATCCAGCTCGGCACGATGGCGGCGGTCGTCATCTACTTCCGAGCGGACCTGTGGCGGATCTTCACGACCTGGATGAGGTCACTGCTCGATGCGGACCTGCGTTCCAACCACGACGCGAAAATGGGCTGGTACATCCTGCTCGGCACGCTGCCGGTCGGCATCCTCGGATTCATCTTCAAGGACCAGATCGAAACGGCTGCCCGGTCCCTCTGGGTGATCGGCATCGTGATGATCCTCTTCTCGCTGGTGATGGCCAGTGCCGACCAAACCGCCAAGCGCACCCGCTCCGTCGAGGACCTCGACCGCAAGGACGCAGCGGTCATCGGCCTCTGGCAGGCGCTGGCGCTGATCCCAGGCGTCTCCCGTTCGGGCTCGACCATCAGCGCCGGCCTCTTCCGCGGTTTGGACGAGGTCGCTGCCGCCCGCTACTCGTTCCTGCTGAGCGTGCCTGCCGTCGTGGCGAGCGGTCTGTTCGAGCTGCGGAAGATCGGCGGCGAAGGCGGCGCTCACCCGAGTGCCTCGATGACCGCGATCGCTGCGGTGTTCGCGTTCATCTCCGGCTACGCGGCGATCGCCTTCCTGCTGCGCTGGCTGACGACGCACAACCTGCGGCCGTTCGTGATCTACAGGATCATCGTCGGCGTGCGCGTGCTCGTGCTCGCCGGCTTCGGCGTCATCTCCTGAGCGCCGGGCTCAGCGAAGGTCGATCGGCCCGAGGTTGACCTCGAGGCCCCAGGTCTCGAAACCGACCATGCCGCTGAACTGCCTGTGGCTCGGACCGTGGAAGTCGGTCGACCCGGTGGTCAGGAGGCCGAGCTCCATCGCGAGCGAGTGCAGCTGAGCCGTCTCCGATCGGCTGTGAGTGACGTAGAAGCATTCGATCCCGTCGAGGCCGGCGGCAGCGAACCGCCTGACGGCGTCGTCGACGGCGTCGGCCCCGTACTCCCCTGCGGGGAAGAAGGGGTGTGCATAGACGGCCAATCCGCCGGCGTCATGGACCCAGCCGATCGCCTCGGCGACGGTCGGGTGGTGCCGGGGGACGAACGCCTCCTTGCCTCGGCTGATCAGCGCTTCGATCACGTCGCCTGTGCTCGTGAATCCCCGTTCGGCGATCCGCTCGGCGTTGTCGGGGTCGCGCAGCAGGGCCTCGGCCAGGTGTGGGCGACCGATGGTGCCGCCCTCGGCCTCGAGCAGTCGCAGGTACTCGAGGTCGATACTCCAGCCCGCCCGTTCGAGCTCCTCGGCCATCAGGTGGCTGCGGCGCACTCGCTCGGCTCGAGCCTCGCCCAGCCGGGCAAGCAGCTCGGGGTCGCGGTGATCGACGAGGTAGCCGACGAGGTGGATGTCGTCGTGGTCGTCGTCGACTGCGGTGATCTCGACTGCGGGGACGATCGCGATGCCGTGCTCGACACCGGCCTCGAGCGCCTCGGCGACGCCGTCGAGGTTGTCGTGGTCGGAGAGAGCGAGCAGCTCGACTCCAGCCGCGGCTGCCCGAGCGACGACTTCGCGCGGGCGGAGCTCGCCGTCGCTGAAGACGGAGTGCGACTGCAGGTCGAAGGTCGGCCTCTCCACCAATGCGATGGTACGGGTCCGGCGGACGGCCGGTCGGCGGCTGCCTCTACGCTGCGCCTGTGTCCGACCTGCCGGCAGACCTCGCCCTCGCTCTGCGACTTGCCGATGTGGCCGATTCCGAGACCCTCTCCCGCTTCCTCGGGCGCGACCTGCGGGTCGAGACCAAGCCCGACAGGACACCGGTGACCGAGGCCGACCTGGCGGCCGAGGCGGCGATGCTCGCGCTGCTGGCGAACGAGCGCCCCGGCGACTCGATCCTCAGCGAGGAGGCCGGCGCCTCCGGCTCCGGCGAGCGCCAGTGGGTGCTCGACCCGGTTGACGGGACCAAGCAGTTCCTGCGCGGGCTGCCCTCGTGGGCGACGCTGATCGCATTGAGGGAGTCCGGGGAGACGACGGTCGCGGTCGTCTCGGCCCCGGCCCTGAGGCGCCGCTGGTGGGCGAGCAGGGGCGGCGGCTCGTTCGCCGATCGCGGCGAGAGGCTGAAGGTCAGCGCGGTGAGCGAACTGGCCGACTCCGTCCTGCTGCACGCCGAGCTGAGCGCATGGGAGTCGGTCGGCGGCCCGCAGCCGCTGGTCGCGCTCGCCAACGAGTGCTGGCAGAGCCGCGGCTACGGCGACTTCTGGATCCACTGCCTCGTCGCCGAGGGGGCGGCGGAGATCGCGGCCGAGCCGGGGCCGAGCCTCTGGGACCTGGCCGCACCGGCGCTGATCGTCGAGGAGGCCGGCGGGCGCTTCACCTCCCTCACCGGCAGCCCCGGCCCGGAGGGCGGCTCCGCCCTCTCGACCAATGGGCTGCTGCACGAAGTCGCGCTGGCCGCCCTGGCCCGGCGCTGAGGCCTCCCGGAACGAGTTGAGCCGGCCGACCTCGCGGTCGACCGGCTCAAGAAGGAAGGAACTGTCCGCCGCGCTTTCGCGCGGCGGGCTTTCAGGATCCTCAGCGGACTGCGGGCGCTCCCCCGGGCTGACCGGTGCAGCCCCTGTTGGGGGCCGTGATCACGCAGCGCTCGAGCGGCGTGCCGTAACCGGCGGGCCATGCTCCGGGAGTGCCGTGGACAAAGAAGCGGCCATCGTGGTCGCGGTTGTCGACCGTGTCAAGACCGCTCGGATCGTGGGCGCCAAGGCCGACCGCTCCGGAAGCCGCGCTGTCGTCGGCGAAGCTCAGCATCCAGAAGTAGGCATCACTCAGGTTGCCCGGCATCGCCGAGTTGTACTTCGGCGTGCCCGTCGGGTTGCAGGTCTGCCACTGGTTCTTGGTCGGCGTCACCTGCGGCAGGCTCTTGCCGATCTCGACCAGCGGCTGGCCGGTCGGCGGCGTGTTGGCGTAAGTCCCGGTGCCGCCGACGCAGTTGCCCATGCCCTCGTTGGCCTGGACGATGTCACGCCCGTTGCGGTTGACGTAGGTCGCGCCCGCCGTCGGGTTGAACCAGCCCATCGAGTTGCCGAAGATCTTGTTCCACTTCGGGATCGCGGCCTGCTTCATCGCGTCACAGTCGGCGGTGCCGGCGTTCGCTCCACCGCACAGCTTCTTCCAGTTGCCCGAGTCCTTGATCAGGACCTCGGGGTTGATGACCGCGATTCCGGCCAGCTTGTTGCCCCAGATGCGGTTCTTGCTGACGTCGGTCTTCTGCGATCCGAACAGCAGCACGCCGATCCCGGGCGGGTAGGCAGCTCCACCACCGAGGCCACCGGCGTTCAGCGGGAACGGGGCACCCTTGAAGTAGTTGAAGTTGTTGCCGTAGATGTCGTTGTCGGTGTACTGGTTCTCCGACGGCGGCGGCCAGTTCTCACCCATCGTGATGTTCGGGACGATGCCCATGCCGTTGTTGAAGATCCGGCTCTTGGTGATCGTCACGTACCGGCTGTTGGTGCCGGAGTAGCCGAGCTCGTTGCCCCACATCTTCACTCCTGCGATGTAGGTGCGGTTCGGCTTGGTCTGCTTCGGGGTCTCACCGATGTAGTAGCCCGAGTCGTTGTTGTAGTACGCATCGGAGTTGATGAACGCACCACCCACGCTCGTCCTGGCGAAGATGCCGTAGACGCCGCCGAACGACGCGGTGACGTTGTCGACCGTGAAGGTGTCGGCGTAGGTGTACTTGGTGCCACCAACGGTCACCGTCTTGGTGCCGAAGGTTTCAGCCTTGGACAGGGGAGCCTTCGGCTCGAGCACCGTGTTGGCCGTCTCAAGCAGGCGCCAGTAGCTCTCGGGGACGCCCGAGCGGACGATCCAGACGCCGTTGGACTTGTAGTTGGTGACTGTCAGGTTCTTGACCGTCACACCAACGGCGCTGTCGATCGTCAGCGCGTTCTCGCGCGGGGTCATACCGGCGTAGGGGCCGCTGGCGATCGGCGTCGTTGCGAGCGTGCCGACGTCGATCACGACCTTCGTGCGGTCGGAGGTCGAGCCCTGGACCGTGAGGCCGTCGAACTTGTGGCCCTGGGCGAGGACGAACTCGCGGTAGGTGCCCGGCGCGATGTTCACCGTGAAGATGTACTTGTGCTTCGCGGCGTTCGCAGAGCCGGCGTACTCGACGGCCTTCTGGATCGTGCTGAAGCAGAACTTCGGGTCCGTCTTCGCCTTGGTGTCGTTGATCTTCGACGACGGCGACTGGCAGACGTTCAGCGTCTTCTTCGCCTTGCCCTTGGGCGAGTTGACCTTGCCGGGGTTTTCCGGCGGCTCATAGGCCGATGCTGCTGGGGCTACGGCAAGCACGGCGAGTGCCGCGAGCGCTGCTGCCCGGGTTGTCTTGAGTGCTGTGGTCATGTTGACCCTGTTCCTCCCTCTCCTTGGTTTCATCACGCCTCCACGAGGTACCAACCGGCCATGCCGGCGTCCATGTGCGGTGCAACATGGCAATGGTAGAGCCATCGCCCTGGGTTGTCTTCCTTGAACCGGGCGCTCAACGTCTCGCTCGGCCCCACTGTCGGGCTGTCCACGAGCATCCCGCCGCTGTCCGGCCAGCGGTGCCCGTGGATGTGGAAGGTGTGGAAATCGCTGTTCGAGCCGAACACGTGGATGTCGACCTGATCGCCGACCTTCGATCTCATGGTCGGGGTGTTGCCTGCGTAGGCGAGGCCGTTGATCGTGTGGAGCAGCTGCCCCTGGCGCGTGACTGAGGGAGCGAAGCTGTGCAGGTGGAGGAAGTGCTCGGAGTCGGGCTTGGGGGCGTCCTTCTCGCGGATCACGATCGAGCCGAACAGTCCGCGCGCCGAGTTGAGCACGTGGTTGGGGCCGTGGTCGTGGTACGGCCATGCGCCGACGCTTGTCGGCAAGCACTCCCAGCGGTAGACGAACTCCTCCCCCGGCGCGACGAAGCCGCCGGCCCGGGTGAAGTCCGCGAGGTAGATGCCGTCGTAGTCGGGCGTGTAGCGCACGCCGTGGGGGTGCATCGTGAGCGGCTGCTCGAATCGGTCGTCGGCGTTGCGGAAGTGGACCTCGAGCACATCTCCGACTTCGGCCTCGAGCAGCGGGCCGGGCATCTCCGGCTTGGCGACGGTGCCGTCCTCGTACTGCTTCGGCCCGGAGAATCCCGGCTCCATCTCCTGGTAGACGAGCGCCCAGAAGGGCTTGAATGAGCGGGCCATCCCCATCCAGGTGTCGAACCCGACTCCCTTTCGCTTCTTGTTGGAACCGGTCAGGTTGCGGGTCGGGCCGAGCGGATCCCACAGCACCGGGGTCGCCTCGACCCAGTACTCCACGACCGAACCACCGGCGGCCGGCGTCGGGATCGGGAAGACGCGCTCGGACTCGGCCGAGGACTCGTCGTCGCCCGCGGCGTAGGTGTCGACGATGTCCCAGCCGACCGGCCGGGAGGCCGGTGAGGCGGCAGCCTTGGCGCCTCGCCTGTTGGCCTTCGGCCGCTTGAGCGAGGCGGCCGCCGAGTCGAGCCTGTTGACGTCGCGCTCGCTCAGGTTTGGAAGGTCCTTCGCGGTGACGGCGCAGAAGAGGCCGGCGGCTCCCGCTCCGAAGCTCAGGAAGTCGCGGCGATCCAAGCCGCCCTTGCGTCGATCGTCTCCCATCCTGAACCGGATCGTACCCGGCAATCGCCCCCGGTGCGCCAGATGGCGCGGCGGCGCTCCGCCCGACCCGGGGCCGCCACGGCAACCGCTCCGACGGTTGCCCTGAGCGGGCAGAGTGGGGATCGGCCAAGTGCCGCATTCGAGCTCGGGCGGCGTTACACTTTCGCCCGATGTCACAGAAGACAATGCGCTCAATGGCACTCGTCCTGCTCGCAGCCCTGCTGGTCGGAGGCGTCTGCCTGATGACGCTCGACGTTGCCGGAGCGAAGCCGGCCAAGGCCGCGGCCGTGACGGACATCGACGTGACGATCATCGGTAACGAGAACGACGGCGAGTACTTCTGGGAGGGTCGGAAGGATGCTTCGGAGAAGGACGCTTACGATCTCTCCGTCCAGTCCGGGCAGGCCCGCGTCTTCTTCGTCTTCCCTCCGCAGAGCGGTTCGCACGACGCAAAGCTGAGGAAGTCGCAGAGCACCCCCGGAGTGACCTTCCCGATGTCATCGCTGACCCAGAACACCGGCGAGTCCGACATCCGCTGGCCCGCGCGCGGCTGGAAGCCAGTGAAGTCCGGCATCTATGCCCTGTACTGCTCGAAGCACTCCTACTCGATGAAGATGAGGGTGATCGTCAAGGGCTACGCCACCAAGCTCGCTCCCGAGACCAAGCGGGGGATCGTCAAGCGCGGGTCGAAGGCGATGTACGCAAAGGTCACGGCAGCCGCTCCGGTCAAGGCGACCGTGAAGGTCGTCCAGTGCAAGAACTCGAGCTGCTCGAAGGGCAGCGCAGCGTACGCCAAGGCGGTCAACCTCCGCAAGGGCACCAACCGGTTGAAGCTCGGCTTCAAGTCCGGCCTCGCGGTCGGCCGCTACCAGGTCCAGGTCATCACCCCGGCCGAGACCCTGCGTTCGGCCTTCGCCGTCAAGCGCTGAGCGACCCCGCTCCGGCATCCGCGCCGCCGCGCGGGCACATCCACATCAGGTAGTCGGACTCGATCGGTCCTTCCTGCGGTCGTCCCCTGCGGTCGTCCCCCGCGTTCGCCGTGCGGCAGCGAGCGGGGCGAGTCGGCATGTGGTACTTTAGTTAGTGAGTAGTCACTCACTACGAGATTCCCGAGCCCGAGATGCCCACCACTGTTACCCGAAAGACTCCGACCGGACAGGGCGGCCGCACCCGCTCCACCGCGGTCGAGCGGCGTCGCGAACTGGTCGAGGTCGCCCGGGCGCACTTCGCCGAGCGCGGCTACTTCGGCACCCCGACCCTCGCGATCGCCGAGGAGGCCGGCATCAGCCAGGCCTACCTCTTCCGCCTCTTCCCGACCAAGCAGGACCTGTTCGCGGCCTGCGTCGAGCGCTGCATCGCGCTGACGAACGAGGCCTTCGAGACCGGGGCCGCCAACGCCCTGCCGGGCGAGAGCCCGCTTGAGGCGATGGGCCGCGCCTATGGAGAGCTGCTGTCGAGCGAGCCGGCTGTACTGCTCGGCCAGCTCCACGCCAACGCGGCCGCGCCGCGCGAGCCGAAGATCAGGGAGGCGATCCGCTCCAGGCTGGGCCGACCTCTACTCGACGGTCGAGCGGATCTCCGGCGCCCAACCCGAGGAGATCAAGGCCTTCTTCGCCCATGGAATGCTGCTGAACGTCGTCGCGGCGGTCGGCTTCAACGAAATCGACGAGCCGTGGGCGATCGCCCTCGGCAGACAGGAGCAGAACTGCTGATGGCAACCGCCGATCACACCGCCGCACTCGACCAGGCCGAGGTGGAACTCCACGAGGAGCCGAAGGGCCACCCCGGCTGGACGCTCGCCCTCGTCTCGATCGCCCTGTTCATGGTCACCCTCGACAACCTCGTCGTCGGGGTGGCGCTGCCGAGCATCCGCAAGGACCTCGGGGCCGGCCTCGAATCGCTCGAGTGGACCGTCAATGCCTACACGCTCTCCTACGCCGTGCTGCTGATGCCGGCGGCGGCGCTCGGTGACCGTTTCGGTCGCAAGCGGATGTTCCTGATCGGCATGGCCGTCTTCACCGCAGCGAGCCTGCTGGCCGCGATCGCTCCGAGCATCAACGCTCTCGTCGCCGCCCGGGCGATCCAGGGATTCGGAGCGGCGATCGTCACCCCGCTGACCCTGACCCTTCTCGCCGAGGCATTCCCCGGCGAGAAGCGCGGCCTCGCACTGGGCATCTGGTCCGGAGTCAGCGGCCTCGGCGTCGCTCTCGGCCCGGTCGTCGGCGGAGCGGTCATCGAGGGGGCGGGTTCGTGGCAGTGGATCTTCGGGATCAACATCCCGATCGGAGTGACGCTGATCGCCCTGACGATCTGGAAGCTCGTCGAAACCCACGGCGAGGTCAGGCCGCTCGACCTGCCAGGGATCGCACTGGGAGGCCTTGGCCTGTTGGGCCTGACCGATGCCGTGGTCCGGGGCGAAGGGGCCGGATGGGGAACTCCGCAGATCCTGATCCCCGGCATCGGCGGCATCCTGCTGCTGATCGCCTTCGTCCTCTGGGAGCTGAGGACTCCCGAGCCGATGCTGCCGATGAGGTTCTTCCGCTCGCGCGGCTTCACAGCGACGAACATCGTCAGCTTCGCGATGTTCTTCGGGGTCTTCGGCTCGATCTTCTACCTCAGCCAGTTCTTCCAGACCGGCCAGGGCTACAGCCCGCTCGAGTCGGGCCTGAGGACCCTGCCGTGGACGGCGATGCCGATCGCGGTGGCGCCGATCGCCGGCATCCTCAGCGACAGGATCGGCCCGAGGCCGCTGATGTCGCTCGGCCTGGCGCTGCAGGCGGTCGCGATCAGCTGGCTGGCAGTCGTCTCCGAGCCGACCACGCCGTACAGCTCGCTGCTCCTGCCGTTCATCATTGCCGGGATCGGGATGTCGCTCGTCTTCGCTCCGGCAGCCAACTCGGTGCTCGCGAGCGTGCGCCAGAGCGAGGCCGGGCTCGCCTCGGGAGCGACCAACACGATCCGCGAAGTCGGCGGAGTGATGGGCGTCAGCATGCTCGGCGTGTTGTTCGCGGCCAACGGTTCGTACGAGAGTCCGCAGGCCTACACCGACGGAGTCGTCGCGGCGCTGCCGCTCGGCGCGGCGGTGCTTGCGATCGGCGCGATCGCGGCGTTGTTCGTCCCCGGTCTGACGGCGATGCGAGCAACGGCCGACGAACTCGCCGAGGAGGAGAAGGCGGAGCGGGAGGTCGCAGCCGGAGTCGCTTGACGGTCGCGCGGAAGCGCACCGAATGCCAGCGACTCTGAACCGATCCCGCTCAGTTGGACCCCGACTCCGGGTCGGTGTGGGATTGTCGACCCATGAGCAGAGGCAATACCCAGGCTATAATTGGCGGCATGGCGAAGGTGATGATCTCGGTGCCGGATGAGCTGCTCAAGAGCTTCGATTCGCTCGCGCAGGAAGAGGGCCGGACCCGCTCCGGAATGGTTCAAGATCTGATGACAGAGCGGGTCGCCCGAGGCAGCCGCCCGACGACCGAGGAAATCACTGCGCGGCTCGAGGCGATCGCCGGCCCGTTGGGTGGGGACTCGGTGAGGCTCGTCAAGGAAGGCCGCCCCAAACGTTGACGATGCTGCTGGATGCCAGCGTCTGGGTTGCGGCCACCGACACCGACGACCGCCACCGTGACGCGTGCATGGATCTGATCCGCAGCACCGAGGCCCGCTTCGCAGCGCTGGAGCTGACAGCGATCGAAGTGGTGAACGCGATGTCCCGGCGAGGCCGACACGCGACCAGGGCGGCGGTTGACGCAATCCACGCCCGGACCGCCGGCGATCTCGCCAGCCTTGACCGCCAAGAGCTGGAGCTGCTCGCGGAGCTGACCACGGCGACACCGCTCACCGCCTACGACGGCGCATACGTTGTCGCAGCGGCAGCCGATCCGTGTGGCGCACTGGCGCGTTCTCGGGCACACTGAACGCAGGGTCGGCGTGGCCGATCCGGGCGAATGACTTCACTCTCGATCCAGATACCAACCCACCTCGCCGCGCGGCTCGATCGCATCGCCAAGGAGCGCCGCACGAGCCGCGAGGCGCTCGCAAGCGACCTGCTCGCAGGCGTCGTGGACCGCGAGACCGAACGGGTTGCCAGCGAACTGAGGCGCATACAGTTCCGCCGTCGCAGCGGCCCGGGCGCCTACGGCAGCGGGCGCTGAACACCAGCCCCCGAGCGCACGGCAAACGGGCGTGACAATCGGGTGACTCTCTTGTAGGCTTAGCCCTTCGAATTCGGCAACGACAGTCGGGGAGGGCTGACGATGCGAGCAAGCGAAGGTGGCGGCGCCTGCGCCGGAAGCGGCGGTACCCGAGTGGTCACTCTCGGAGGAGGGGGCTTGAGAAGGGCAGCTGCGGTGGCGATCGCGATGCTGGCAGCCGGGGTCCTCCCTGCCGCAGCCACCGCCGGAACACCGGCCCGCACAGGGCCGCCCAACTCGATGACCGTGCTCGGCGATTCGATCTCGGCGGGGACGGGTACGGCGGGACTTCCCAGCTCCGAGCAGAAGGGGAACTCGTGGGCGACCGGCGACAACGCTCGGTCAACAGTTACTACCTGCGGCTCAAGGCGATCAAGTCGTCGGCGACGACGACCAACCAGTCGGCCAACGGCAAGAAGATGAGCGACGCGGCCGGCCAGGCCAACTCGATGCCGTCGAGCACCGAGCTCGTGCTGATCGAGATGGGAGGCAACGACCTCTGCAAGGACACGGTCGCGCAGATGACATCGACGTCCACGTACCGCAGCCAGTTCGTCTCCGCACTCAATGCGATCGAGTCGCGCAACCCCGACGCGCTGACCCTCGTCGCGAGCATCCCCGACATCTACAACCTCTGGTTCCTGCGGGGCGCTCCCGCCCCGCCGCAGGACATCGTCAGCTCGCGTGCGGGCACGGCCCGGCTGTTCTGGGACACACTCGCCGTGATCCCGTGCAAGTCGCTGGTCGACAACCCGACCGACATGTCCTTCGCGGCAAACGACCGGCGCTGGCAGGTCCGCGATCGGACGCTCGCCTTCAACGCGATCCTCAAGGAGGAGTGCGAGAAGCGGCTGCGCTGCCGGTACGACAACGACTCGCTCTTCACCTTCAGCTCGAACAGGATCGCGCCGTTCAGCAACGCTGTGGACCCGTTCTCGCCGAACCTGTACGCCAGCTACCTGCCTCGTTCGCAGTGGCAGTTCCTCGATGACGACATCAGCACGATCGACCACTTCCACCCGTCGCTCTCGGGCCACACGAAGGTGGCTCGGGTCGCCTGGGAGAACGGCTACGACTGGAGCGACCGGACGGCACCGACGATCACGTCGACCCCGATCAGCCCGGCGCCGCTGACGACCACGGGCGTCTACCGCAACAAGCCGACCGTCACCGTCAACTACGGCGATGCCGGCGGGATCAAGGGGATCGAATACAGGGTGGACACCGACGGCAGCCCCGGCGCGTGGAAGCTGGCACTCGACTCGTCGGTCGCGATCCAGCCGGTCTCCACAGGCGCGAACACGATCGAGACGAGGGCGATGGACCGCAACGGGAACCTGAGCGCCTCGCAGACGACCGTGCTGACATGGGATCCGACCGCGACCGCGGTCTCCACCGCGCCGCGCTCCACCGCGACCTCGCAGGTCTCGTACAGGCAGGTCCGGGTCAGCTGGGAGGCACCAGGCGACGACGGGGCATCGGCGATCACCGGCTACAAGCTGGAGCGCTCCAGCGACGGCGGCTCGACATGGGTCGACGCACTCGGCTCGAACACCGCCGCAACAACAGCCCTCGTCAGCGGCCTGTCACCTGCGACGGACTACCGCTTCCGCGTCAAGGCGATCAACGGGGTCGGCACCAGCGCCGCGTCGACCGAGGCGACGGCGACCACCCGGACGCTGACGATCCCCAACCAGCCGACCGGTTTCGCAGCGGTCGCCAAGCCGGCGTCGGTCGACCTCTCGTGGGCCGCACCCGCCGACGACGGCGGTCAGCCGATAACCGCCTACACGGTGACGGCATCACCGAAGGTCCTCGGCGCAACGAAGTCGTGCACGACGGCCACTACCGGCTGCACCGTGACCGGCCTGATCAACGGCGACAGCTACACCTTCACCCTGACCGCGACCAACTCGATCGGCACGACGACGACTGCTGAGACGGCAGGACCGGTGACGCCACTGGCTCCGCCGAGCCCGCCGTTCGTGACCCTCGCGACCGGAAGCACCGGACAGGCGACCGTGCAGTGGAACGCCCCCGACTCCGACGGCGGCCGACCGATCACCTCCTACACAGTCTCGGCATCGCCACAGGTGGCCGGGGTCACCCGGACCTGCTCGGTGGCCTTCCCGGTCACGAGCTGCACCGTCACTGGGCTGACGAATGGCACCGCCTACCGCTTCACGGTCACGGCGACCAACGACCAGGGCACGAGCCAGCCGAGCGGCGAGTCGTCGCCCGTCACACCGAGGTCCGTGCCGGGCATCCCGACGATCACGGAGGCAATCGCGGGCAACGTCTCGGCGACGATCAGCTGGAGCGCGCCATCGAACGGAGGCGCAGCGATAACCCTGTACACGGTCACGGCCGCACCGGCAGTCGACGGGGTCGCGAGGACCTGCACGACGACCTCCGAGGCCGACACGAGCTGCACCGTCACTGGGCTGCGCAACGGCACCGCCTACACCTTCACGGTGACCGCGACCAACTCCCAGGGGACGAGCCCCGGCGAGCGTCCCCTCCAGCGCGATCACGCCGAAGGCCGTACCGGGAGCGCCGACCTCGGCGAGCGCGACGGCCGGCAACGGAAGCGCCTCCGTGTCGTGGACCGCTCCCTCCAGCGCGGGCGGCTCGGCGATCAGCGGCTACTCGGTCACGGCGACTCCGACGGTCGGCGGTGTCGCCCGCGGCTGCTCGACGACCGGCGCCACCAGCTGCAGCGTGACCGGCCTCACCAACGGGACCGCCTACACCTTCCGGGTCACGGCGACCAACAGCGCCGGAGAGGGACCGCCGAGCAGTCCGTCCAACTCCGCGACTCCGGTCGGGCCGCCCTCGAGGCCGAGCGTCACCCAGGTCGTCGGCGGCAACGGCTCGGCGACGATCAGCTGGAGCGCACCAACCGACGACGGTGGCTCGCAGCTCAACGGCTACATCGTCAGCGCCTCGCCGGCGGTGAGCGGGGTCTCGCGGACCTGCAGCACCTCGCTCACCCTCTCGGGCCTGGCGACGAGCTGCACGATCACGGGGTTGTTGAACGGCACCGAATACACCTTCACGGTCGGCGCGTCGAACAGGGCCGGACTGAAGGGCCTGCCGAGCGTCCTCTCCGACCCGGTGACCCCGGCGACCGCTCCGGGATCGCCGTTCATCACCTCGGCAGTCGCCGGGAACGGCCTCGTGACCGTCAGCTGGAATCCGTCCTCCGACACCGGCGGGGCACCAGTGCTGAATTACACGGTGACGGCATCGCCGACGGTCGGGGGAGTCGCCCGCACCTGCGTCACCGGCGGCAACTCGTGCGTCGTCAGCGGCCTGACGAACGGAGTCGCCTACACCTTCACCGTCACGGCACGCAACAGGGTCGGCACCGGCTCGGCGAGCGGATCGTCGGTGCCCGCCACCCCGGCAGCGCCGCTGCCGACGACAGTCTCGGCCAAGACGGGCACGCCGGTCCTGACGAGCAGCGCAGTGACGATGATCACCGCCGTGACCGCGCCGCGTGCCGGGAAGATCACCCTGACGGCGAAGATGAAGCAGGGCAGCAAGACCCTCTCGGTCTGCACGGTCAGCCAGACGGTCACCGGCTTCGCAACGGTCAACCTGACCTGCAAGGGCTCGAGCAGCGTCAGGTCGGCACTGAAGAAGGCCTCCGGGGTCGTGACGCTGACGACCGTCTTCACCCCGACCGTCGGAGCCGGCTCGCAGGTCGTCGAGACGGTGGCGATCGCCAAGAAGGCCTGACCTGCCTGCCGCCGGGCCGCAGCGGTCCGGCGGCAGGCGGCTCAGCCGAAGAAGGTCTCGGCGTCCTCGAACAGAGTCGGGTCGAGCAGGCGCGGCTGCTCGAGCGCCTTCGCGAGCGGCTGGAGGGTGATCTCCGTTCCCGTCAGGGCGGCCATCACTCCGAACTGCCCGCCGCGCACCGCGCGGGCCGCAGCGAGCCCGAGGCGGGTCGCGAGGATCCGGTCGGTCGCCGTCGGGGTGCCGCCCCGCTGCAGGTGGCCGAGGATCACGGCGCGGCAGTCGTAGCCGGTTCGCTCGGCTATCTCCTGCTCGAGCCAGATCCCCATCCCGCCGAGTCGGGCGTGACCGAAGGCGTCGGTCTGCGCGCCGGCGGTGACGAGGTCGCCGCCGATCGGGGTGGCGCCCTCCGAGGTGACGACGATCGAAAAGGAGCGGCCGGTCTCGTGTCGGCTGAGCAGGTGCGGACAGACCCGCTCGATCTCGAACGGCCGCTCCGGCACGAGGATCAGGTCCGCCCCGCCTGCCAGCCCGGCCGAGCAGGCGATCCAGCCGGCATGGCGACCCATCACCTCGACGATGATGATCCGGTCGTGTGACTCGGCGGTCGTGTGGAGGCGGTCGATCGCGTCGGTTGCGATCTGGACGGCGGTGTCGAACCCGAAGGTCCGGTCGGTTCCGGCGAGGTCGTTGTCGATCGTCTTCGGCACGCCGACCACCGGCATCCCGTCGGCGGCCAGCTTCGCCGCGACCCCAAGGGTGTCCTCGCCGCCGATCGCGATCAGGGCGTCAACCCCGTCGTCGGCGAGCCTCGAGCGAACCCGCGTCCGTTCCGTCGGCTCCATCGGCGTAGGGGTTGGTCCGTGACGAGAGCGAGGATCGTGCCTCCCCTCGGGAGCAGGCCGGCGATGTCGGACGCGACCGAGCTGGATCGATTCGCCATCGAGCACACCGGCCCAACCGCGGCGGTAGCCGATCGCCTCATGGCCGTCGGCGAGAACGTCACGCACCGCGGCCCGGATCACGGCGTTGAGGCCCGGGCAGTCCCCACCACCGGTGAGCAGAGCGATCTTCATCGCTCCAGAGTGGCGGTTTCCCGAGCGTTGTGCAATGCCGGCGAGTCCGGACCCGGCACCAGAAGGACCCTCCACGCCCCAACTCGACGCAGCTCGACCGACGGGACTCCCTCGGGGAGCCCGAGTGATTCGCCGGCATCGTTCGTCGAGGCCTCGAAAGCGAAAGCGGGACGCTTGATTCCCGAGGCGAGGGTGTTCGGCCAGACAGTCGCGACCCGGCCGATCGGCACGTCGAGCTTCCAGGCCAGGGCGGTCCGGGTCGGGATGTTCAGCATCAGGGGCCGCTCTCGCGCAAGGAGTGCGTCCCTGCCACCGACGCTGGCGATCGCCCGGTCAAGGGAGTCGAGAGCCTTGACCCTCGCGTCGGCCAGCTCGACCATCGAGCGTGGCTTCCCACCGGGCCTCACATTCGAGACGAGCAGCAACCCGGTGGCGATGGCCAAACCGGCGAAGCAGGCGAGGCGTACTGGCCTGCGCAGCTCCTCGCTCGGTAGTGCAGCGACGGTCCGCGAGACCCCCCAGCCGGAACAGACGACGAGGATCGCGACGGCCGGGAGCAGGTACCGCGGGTTGCCTGCGAAGTCGAACGCGACCTTGAGCGAGAAGATCGCGACCCACGAGAAACCGGCGGCGAGGATCAACCCGATCGTCCGGTTGCGCTCGAGAACGGCGAACACACAGGCCAGGACGATGCCGGGGATCGTGACAACCGGCAGCGGCAGGAGCGAGACCGCCTTGGCGGCGAACTCGAAGACCCCGGGAGGCGCGATCGAGATCGCCTCGCTCACCACTGCCGTCGGGCTGCCGGTCGCGAGCCACCCCATCGCCAGCCAGACCGCCGGGGATGCGAGCGATATCGAGGCAGCGCGCGCCCGACCGATCGATCCCGAGCGGGCAAGGACGAAGGCGATCGGGAAGAGGTAGAGCCAGACCTCCGGCCTGACCAAGCCGGCGAGGGCGAGAGCGACCAGCGCCGTCTGGCTCCGCCGGCCGATCAGTGCCGCGACGGCAACCATCAGGAGCAGGACACAGGGAGCCTCGGCATAGCCGTAGATCGATGCCTGCAGCAGTGAATGGAAGAAGACGATCCCGATCGCGGCGATCGCCCCGGCCAGACGGTCGGAGAGGATGTTGCCCAGTCTCCATCCTGCCCAGCCGCAGAGCAGGAACGAAGCCCTCGAGACGGTCAGCCAGAGAATCGGCCCGGCGTCGCCGAAGCGCGCCAGCGGAGCTGCCAACAGGACCGGCAGAGGCTTGACGGAGGGCCCAGCCGAGGCATCCATCGAGAGCGAGGTCAGTTCGCGAGCCCACACCATCCAGGCCCACGAGTCGTAGGTGAGGAAGGGAAGGGCCAGGGCGGTTGCGAGGCCGAGGGCGAGCGCGACCGCGAGCGCGACCGAATCCGCCCTGCACCAGTCGGGACGAGCCGACGCGGACGGAACCCACTCGGCTCCGGCTCCGGGAGTCGTCACCGGCGGACCCGCTTCAGCGCACGGCCTTGACCGGTGGACTCAATGAGCATCGGGGCCGATCCTACGCAGCCGGCCGGTGCTTGCCGAGCTGTTCAGCCGACGGTGACGCCCTTCCAGAATGCGACCCGACCGGCTATCTCGGCGGCGGCGTCCTTGGGTTGGGCGTAGTACCAGGCGGCGTTCTCATTGACTTCGCCATCGACGCCGAGTCGAGAAGTACTCGGCGGTTCCCTTCCAGGGGCAGACGCTCGTGTGCGAGCTCTCGACGAGGTACTCGTCATTGACCGAGTCGCGCGGGAAATACTGGTTCCCCTCGACGACCACGGTGTCGTCACTCTCTGCGATCACTGCGCCGTTCCAGATTGCCTTCATCATCGGTCTCCTTGGCTCTCGCGTTGATGGGCTGGTCTGTCGGCTGCCATGGCACCCGACGTACTTGCGAGGTCAACGAGGCTTACGGCTGCCGCACCGCCTGCGATCTTGCGGGGCTGTGCGAGAGCGACTCGGAGCGGCATGGCGGCGCTACCGGCGCCTCACTCGATTGGGTTGGCCGAGGGACTTCCCGATCGCCCAGGTCCCCAACCCGCCTCTGCTCGTCGCGGCCGTCGGCTGGCTGATCGGCGCGATTGCCAGCGGTGAGCTTCACCGAACCGGACGGGCGGTCTTCTACATCGGTCTGGCCGTTTGGGCATGGGAGGAACTGACCTCGGGAGTCAACTGGTTTCGACGACTGACCGGCGCCGGAGTGCTCGTATGGCTGGCCGCGCAGATCGCAGCGTCTCTGCCTGCGTGAACCCGCCTCAGGGACTACGATTGACTGGTCGGTGCCTTCTCGCCGAGGCGCCGACAATGCCGACGTAGCTCAGCTGGTAGAGCACTTCACTCGTAATGAAGGGGTCAGCGGTTCGAATCCGCTCGTCGGCTCTCATTCCCTCACCGGGCGAGTGACCGACACGGCCCTTCATTTGCTCTGGTAGCTTCACCGGCATGCTTCGGGGAGGGCAGTTGCGGGTTGTACTTGCGGTCGTGTCCGTACTCGTTGCAGCTCCCGTGCCAAGCGCTGTCGCAGCTGACGTATCGACTCAGCTCAGCGCCGGAATCGGGGCAGCAAGCTCGTTCGCCGGCGGCGGCCACACCTGCATCACGACCACCTCCGGCGGAGTTCGCTGCTGGGGAGACAACGCCACCGGCCAGCTCGGGGACGGGACATACGACCAGCGGTCGAGCCCGGTCAAGGTCTCGAACGTGTCGAACGCCGTGCAGGTTGCGAGCGGCGGCGACCACACATGCGCCCGAGTGACGAACGGGGACGTCTACTGCTGGGGAGACAACAGCTTCGGCCAGATCGGCTCGGACCCGGAAACGGTGCCCAACAGCGCCACTGCGATCAAGGTGGACGGAGTGACCGGGGCAACCTCGATCGCCGCCGGTTCGCAGCACACCTGCGCACTACTCGCCGACAAGACCGTCTCCTGCTGGGGCAACGGACTCTGGGGCGCGCTCGGAGTCGGCGACGCGAACGGCAACTCGAGCTTCACTCCGCTGGCCGTCACCGGACTGACCGATGTGACCCAGATCGCCGCCGGCATGTCGCACACCTGCGCGCTGCGCGGATCAGGCTCAGTCGCCTGCTGGGGGGCGAACGATTCCGGCCAGCTCGGCCTGGGGACGCTGGATTGGATGTCACTGCCCACGAACGTCACAGGGCTGTCCGGAGTCGCTCAGCTGGCAGCCGGGCCGACCAGCACCTGTGCGGCGATGTCGGACAAGACTGTCCGCTGCTGGGGAGACAACACCTTCGGCCAGATCGGCGACGGCACCGACTCGCCCCGCCTCACACCCACGACGGTCAGCGCCCTGTCGGGTGTGACTTCCGTGACGGTCGGCGACAGCTTTGCCTGCGCTCGACTGGAAGGCGGCTCAGTCAAGTGCTGGGGAGTGACCGACCCTCGCAACCAGTGGTGCGAGGTCGTCTCGGGAGCGCTGAAGAACTGCTTCAGCATTGTCGAGTACGCAGACCGAAGCGTCGATCCGAGCGTCGAGCTCGCAGTCAACCCGGCGGCGGTCTCGTACACACCGAAGGCGATCGCGGGGATCTTGGACGCCGCTGAGGTCTCAGCCGGAGACAGGCACCTGTGCGTGCTGAGCGGGACCAGTGCCGTCACCTGCCTCGGACTCAACTCACTCGGGCAACTCGGCGACAAGTCCACAAAGGCGAGTGCCACGCCGGTGAAAGTCTTCGGACTCGGCTACATGTCGCCGCCGCCGACTGTCACCGGTGGGGCGCCCGCTGCGTTCACGAAGCTGAACACGGCGACGATCGCATTCACGGGCGAGGCGAAGGCGAAGTTCACCTGCTCACTGGACGGCGGCAAGTCCTCGGCTTGCACGAGTCCGCTCAAGCTCAAGGCACTCAAGGACGGACCGCACAGCCTCTCGATCATCCAGACCAACCAAGCCGGCGTCGCAAGCTCGGCGACTGTGATCGCCTGGACGGTCGACACCAAGCCACCAACCGCACCCGCGCTCAGCGGCACACCAACACCATTCACCAACCTCAAGGACTCAACCATCGCGTTCACCGGCGAACCGAACGCAACATACGCCTGCTCGATCGACTCCGGCCCGTTCAACCCATGCTCCAGCCCGACAACACTGAACTCCCTCACAGACGGGGCACACAGCCTCGCCGTCAAGCAAACCGACCAAACCGGAAACACCGGTCCGACAGCAACAGCCAAGTGGACGGTGGACACGATCGCGCCTGCCCTGACGCGGAAGGTCGCCGGTTACGTGAAGCGCACCAGGTCGACCACCACGATCTCACTGGTTCCCGCCAAGGACGCTTCGGGCGTCACGTCCGTCGAGTACTCGACCTCGACTGAATCACCGGCAGCCGGCTCAGAGCCGGTTCCCGCGAACGTCGTCAAGTACGCATCGCCCGTCGTGATCAAGAAGTCCCTCGACGTCAGGTGGCTGCGGATCAGGGACGGCGCGGGGAACCACTCCCAGTGGTATGCGGCCACCTGATTCCCAGCTCGTGGCCGATCCCAGTTGTGACCGGGCACCCATCGGCGTAGGATCATCTTCAATGCACCCACGGATCCATCCTCCGGTCGCTGTCCTCGCTGCTTTCGCCTGTTCGGCCGGACTTGCCTTGGCCGGTCCGGGGACTGCGGTCGCAACCGCGAAGATCCCCGGCTGCAAGGCTGCGAGCCTTCGCTCGAGCGACCTCCGTGGATGCGACCTGCGGAAGGTCAAGGGACTGACCGGGGCGAACCTTTCGGGCAAGAACCTCACGGGGGCGAACCTGGCCGGAACCAATCTGGCCGGCACCAACCTCAACCGTGCCCGGCTCGCGGCGGCGAACCTCGCCGGAGTGAGGTCCGGCCGAGTCAAGGGCAAGCCCAGGAGCCTGCCGCGCCTGTGGCACCTGAGGTCCGGCTTCCTGCTCGGCCCGAAGGTCTCGCTGCGTGGGGCAGACCTGACTGGGGTCGACCTGACCGGACTCGACCTGACCGGGGCGAATCTCAAGGACTCCGACCTGACCGACGCTGACCTGACCGACTCCGTCCTCGAGGGAGCATCGTCGGGCGACGTAACCGGCGAGCCGACGCTGCCCGACACCTGGGCCGTGAACTCCGGCTACCTGCTCGGGCCGCGCGCCAACCTCAGCCGAGCGAGCCTCGGCGGTGGCGACCTCAGCGGAGGCGTGTTCCTCGCGGGAGCCAACCTCTCGGGAGCCGATTTGAGCGGAGCAAACCTGAGCGGAGCGAAGCTCACCAACGCCAATCTTTCGGGCGCCAATCTTTCGGAAGCGAAGCTGACCCTCGCCGGCCTGACTCGAGTCAATCTGCACTCCGCCGACCTCAGCGGAGCGAAGTTCGGCTACGCGAAGCTCCCGTACGCGAACCTCACCAAGGCCAACCTGACCGGCGCCTCGATGAACTACACGAAGATCCTCGGTGCGAGGTTCGCAGGCGCCGACCTCACGGACGTGACCAGCTCGAAGTTGTCGGGAGCACCGGCAAGCCTGCCTTCCGGGTGGTCGGTCGTGGACGGCAAGTTCGTCCAGGAGTGAGCCGGCGGGTTGAGAGCCGGCGTCCCTCTCCCCAGCTTCCACGTGACCCGGTGACTGACCCTCAGCCGCGACGACGGCTCGTGTGGGGAGCTTTGGTCCTGCTCGCCATCGCCGGCGTCCTCTGGGTCGTCGCGGCAACAGCGGGAGACATGCCCGGGGACCGCAGGATCGACGATTGGGTGCAGAGGTTGTTCTACGACCTGGCGGGTCGACGGACCCCGGGAGGGTGCAGCTGTCCTGACCTGGCTTGCGCACTCGTTCAAGGCGGTCGGGGATCCGCTGCCGGCCCTCCTGTTGACCCTTGGCGCGGCCGCTGCCGTGGCCGCGAGGATGGGGCCGAGATACGCGGTCCTCCTGCTGGCGGCCGCCACCGTCGGGATCGCGACCAGCGCGATGAAGGCGATCGCACCGCGACCCGGGGTGGCCGATGGAACGCCGAGCTTCCCGAGCGGCCACACCGCTTACGCCACCGCCCTGCTCGGGACGGCCGCCGCCCTGGCGATTGAGCGAGGCCACAGACGGACCGCGTACGCAGCGATCGCGTTGATCGTCCTGATGGGGATTACCCGGATCGTCGGCGGCGGGCACTGGCTGAGCGACGTCCTCGCCGGGTACGCGCTCGGCGGCGCATGGGTGCTCCTGATCGTGGCGTTCGGACTGCCATGGGCGAGGCGGGGTGACGACCGCGCCGAGCAGCGAACTGTCAGGATCGCCACCGATGACTGACAGCGGCTACCTCGCAGGACCCTGGCCGGCGGAGGATGGCGGCCCGAGCCGCCTTCAGGCACCTCACGGCGAACAGGGCCTTGGCATCCGGGCCGGCGAGAGTCTCGCCGTGCTGGCCGAACGCAGGGTTGGCGGCATCCAGATGATCGTTCGCGGTCAGGGGGAGTCGCTCTACGCGCTGCGGTCCATTCTCGGACGGCGAGCGCTGCTCGACCCGGCCGGGACCGTGATCGAGCGGATCGATCCGATCACACTCGAAGCCGTCGCCCAATCGCCTCAGCTGCCCGCTGGACCGTGGTGGGCCGGCGGGCTGGCCGTCCTCGCCGACGGTGGGATCGTGGCGGTCAGCGGCCGCTGGGCACATCGACTCGACCCCGACTCGCTGCAACCGACTGCCGCGAGGGAACTCCCCGTCGACTCCCCTTACAACTCCTTCGTCGCTCTCGACGACGGCACACTCGTGACGAAGGACTTCGACCGCTCCCTCAATCGCCCGGCGACACTGCTCGCGCTGGACCCGGTCACCCTTGAGGACCGAGCCGCGCCGCTTCGCCTTCCGGAAACCGTGATCGCGCGGCTCAGCGCCGACTCCACGGGGATCTACGCGGTCGGGGTCAACCGGGCGATGAGAGTCAACTGGGAAGCTGGCGCCCTGACTCTCGACGACTGGCAGCATCACTACCGGGCCGGCCCCGACGCCGGTTACGGGTGGGACCCGGTGATCGCCGCCAACAGGCTTTGGTTCCTCGATCAGGGGCGCCATCGCTTCCGGCTTTCGATGCGGGGGTCCGGACTCGACGCAGGGCCGGTCAGGCTCCATTCGATACCGCTCGGCGACCCCTCGGGCGCGACTTCCGTGCTGATCTGCGGCGAGCCTTACGGGGCGATAACCAACCCGCCGCTGATCGACCCCGAGAGGATGATCGCCGTCGGCTACGACACGGCAAACGGGAGGATGACCGCGTTCGACATCCCCGAGTCCGAATCGGCTGAACCGACGCCGCGATGGCGCAAGGAGATCGGCAGCGGGCCCCACCTGCTGCGCTGGACGGACACCGGCGAGATGGTGGCCTGCGACCACAGGGCCCCGTGGCCGCTCGGGACGAGACTCGGGTCACGCCTGCTCGACACTCCGCTCTCCGACGCCCTGCGTTGGTCCGGGGAGCGCACACCCGACCTTGAGCCGCGGCTCGCCAACAGGATCGCCGGCGAGGACACGGTCGTGCTCGACATCGCGACCGGCGAGGACAAGGGCCGGGTTCGACTGCCGGTGCTCTCGCAGTCGGTGATGTTCCCGACGGCGGGAGCCAATCGCGATGTGATCATGACGACGATGACCGCGATCTTCAGGGTCGGGTTGGCCGACTGAGAGCCGCCTCGGAGCCTGACTGCGGGGACGGGGCCGGGAGTATTGTGGCCCCGTGGAGGAGAGGGAGCCAGAGAGGCGTGCAACCGACCGCCGCTGGGTGGTCGCGGTTGGACTGATCACCCTCCTGGCGACAGTGCCGAGGCTGATCGCGATGCGGGAGGGCCTGGCCTGGGATGAGCTCTACCTCTACTCGCTGGTCCACGACAAGGGCTTCGTGGCGATGCTCGATGCCGTCGGCGCGACCGAGAAGACGCCACCACTCGGATTCGTGACGGCTTGGCTCTCCGGCCACTTGGGAGGCCCACCCGGGATGATCAGGCTGCCCGGGCTGATCGCCGGGATCGCACTGGTTCCGCTCACGGCGATCCTCGCGAGGCGATCCTTCGGATCGACAGCCGGGCTTGTTGCAGCCGCGCTGGCCGCTGCCAGTCCATTCCTCCTCTTCTACGCCGTCGAGGCTCGCTCGTACTCGCTGACGGCCGCACTCGCCGTCGGGTCGACTCTCGCCCTTCTTCGCGCCTTGGACAGCAATTCGAAGCGGGCATGGCTCGCCTACTCGCTGCTGGCGGCGGCGGCACTGATGAGCCACTACACGGCTGTCTCGGTGCTCGCAGTCCAGTTCGGCTGGGCTCTGGTGGCGCACCCCGACCGGCGGCGAGCGGTCCTGGCTGCGCAGATCGCTCCGGCCCTCGCCACGCTGGCGTGGCTGCCGTCGATGGCGGAGCAGGTCGGCAACTCGAGCGACGAACTTGCCCGGCTGGCCGCGGCCGCCCCGCTCTCGCTCGACACTCTCGGCAACCTGATCTGGCGCAGCCTGATCGGCAACCCGTTCGTCCCGCTCGATCGCGTGCCCGGGACGCCGGCTCTCTACGCAATCGCGCTCGGAGCCGCGGTGGCGGCAGGATTCGCGATCGCCCGGGCCTTGGCCTGGTTCAGGCTCGCCGACCGGCCGGCGCCTCAGGCGACGACGGTCCTCGTCGCCTTGATCGCTCTCGCACCGCTCGCGTTGGCACTGATCGTGAGCCTGCAGCCTGGACAGAGCATGCTGCTCCCACGGAACGTCCTGGTCGGCCTGCCAGCCGCCCTGGCCCTGATCTCGGCCCTCCTCGTTGCTCCACCCCGACCGGCGGCGCTGGCCGCCTGCGCCCTCGTGATCGGGGGGCTCGCGGCCGGCAGCGTGATCGCGCTGACAGAGGCGCGACGACCCGCCTCTCGGGAGGCTGCTCTCGCCGTGTCATCGCGCTGGCGCCCGGGCGACCGGATCCTCGACCTCTGCTGCATAGCCGGAGTCCGCGGGCCGCTGGGCACCGCAGTCGCGATCAACCTCCCGAGCGACAGGAAGGATTCGCTGTCGGTCGTGGCGATCGCGGGGAACGGGATCTACGACGAGGTGCTGCGCAAGCGGGGGCGCCTCTTCGTGATCGGGACCAAGGTCGAGGGAAGCAAGCAACTGATCCTCTTCAACCCTCCAAAGGGGTGGACGGCCGCCTACCGACCGGCCTGGGTAAAGCGCTGGCCCGGCGTCGTCGAGACCGAGGCCACCGAGTACGTCCCGCGCTGAGCCGAGCTCAGCGGACCGAAACGGCTGAGGCAGCCGAGCGAGCGCGGTCCCGGGCCGAGGCCACATCGGACCCGGTGGCGAGCGCAACTCCCATCCTCCTGCCGGGCCTTGCGTCTGGCTTGCCGAAGAGCCGCAGGTCGACCTCCGGGTCGCCGACGAGGGCATCGGCCACGCCTTCGATCAGCGGTGAGTCGTGCTCGGCCTCGGCGAGGACCACGGCGCTGGCCCCGGCCGCGATCAGCGGGATCTCACCCGCCGGCACCGGCAGTCCGAGGATCGCCCTCACATGGAGTGCGAACTCCGAAAGAGCCTGAGTCGCCATCGTGACCATGCCGGTGTCGTGGGGTCGGGGCGAGACCTCGCTGAAGAGGACCTCGTCGCCGCGGATGAACAGTTCGACCCCGAAGATCCCGCGGCCACCGAGAGCTCCTGTGACAGCTTCCGCGATCTCGCGCGAACGGGCCAAGGCGACCTCGCTCATGGCCTGAGGCTGCCAGGACTCGCGGTAGTCGCCGTCGACCTGCACATGGCCGATCGGCGAGCAGAACGATGTCCCACCGGCATGGCGGACCGTGAGCAGGGTGATCTCGTAGTCGAACTCGACGAATCCCTCGACGATCACCCGACCAGCCCCCACTCGGCCGGCCTCCTGGGCGTAGGCCCAGGCGGTCGGGCCGCCATCGGACTGCGAGACGACCGATTGGCCCTTCCCCGAGGACGACATGACCGGCTTGACGACACAGGGCACGCCAACCTCGGCGACGGCGGCGGCCACCTCCTCCTCGCTGTCGCAGAAGCGGTAGGGCGAGGTCGGCAGCCCGAGCTCCTCGGCCGCGAGACGGCGGATCCCCTCACGGTCCATCGTCAATCGCGCTGCCCTGGCTGTCGGGACGACATGGACTCCCTCGTCCTCGAGCAACTCCAGCTCAGCCGTGGCGATCGCCTCGATCTCCGGCACCACGAGCAGCCGGGCGCAGGGCTTGGCCCGCTCGGCCTCGATCAGCTCGCGCAGCTGCCGGGGGTCCGTCATGTCGATCACCGCGGAGCGATCGGCGATCCGCTGGGCGGGAGCGCCCGGGTAACGATCGACGGCGACGACCTCACAGCCGAGCCGCTGAGCCTCGATCACGACCTCCCGGCCGAGCTCGCCCGAGCCGAGCATGATCAGCCGGACGGCAGTCTCACTGCCCGGAACTCCGATCGCCCCATTCACAAGTTGGAGAATACGCGTCCGGGTCCGTCGGCTAGATTCCCGCGCGTGTTCGAACCTCCGCACCTCGATTCACTCGAGCCGTTCATCACCGTTGACGGCTCGTCGATCCGCGAGCTGGCCCATCCGTCGTGGACGGCGGCCGTGAACCAGTCGCTGGCCGAAGCGACGCTCGGTCCGGCCGGCGAGACGGCCGAGCACTACCACCCGGTCGCCGAGGAGATCTACCACTTCACTTCCGGGAGCGGCCGGATGCGCCTCGGCGAGGAGGAGTTCGACGTACGGACCGGCCATGCCGTGGTGATCCCTCCCGGCGTCCCGCACAAGATCTGGAACACGGGAGAAGGCGACCTCGTGCTGCTGTGCTGCTGTGCGCCGGCCTACAGCGACGACGACGTCGTGATGACCGGCCGCTGATCCTGTTCGCGGTTGACAGTCCGTCACACTTGCCTCTAATCTCGTGGAGCCTGCCGGAAGCGCGGGCTTGACTCAAGGGGAAGAGATGAAGACCGTACCGAGAGGGTTCGTTCCTGTTGTCTGCATGATCGTCGGCCTGGCTGTCGCGGCATCGCCCGCCGGTGCGCGCACTACCTCCAACACCAAGGACGGCAAGCCCAACATCCTCGTCGTGATGACCGACGACCAGTCCGCCGAAGACCTCGACGCCAGCGGCTTCGATGCGGCAACGGGACGAGCGATCGATGCCATGCCGAACACCGCTGCCCTGCTCACCGCCAAGGGCGCGCGCTTCGACAACGCGATCGACTCCTTCCCCCTGTGCTGCCCCTCGAGGGCGACCTTCATCACCGGCCAGTACTCGCACAACCACGGGGTCGGGGGCAACTTCTTCCCCTACGGCTGGTACGGGATGACGGACCGGGCCAACATCCTGCCGAAGTGGCTGCAGAGCGCCGGTTACTACACGGCCGCAGTCGGCAAGTGGCTCAACGGCTACGGGGCGGGAACCTCAGCCGACAAGGACGCGCAGGGCAATCCGCTCAAGGCGGGCGGCGAAAAGCCCGCCGGGTTCGACAACTGGAACGGCGCGGTGGACGTCTCCGCCTACGACTACTTCAACCTCGCCCTCAACCAGAACGGAACCGTGAAGTACTGGGGCGACAAGGCCTACTCCAAGGCGCTCAACGACTTCGCCCGCATCCAGGTGATGGCCCCGGCAGCCAAGACCATCGGCAGCGTGCTGGCCTGGGCTGCGACCTTCTTCGGCGGGACCCAGCAAGACGGTCGGCGACATGTTCACCAGGGCGGCCGACCCGAGCACCTACGGTGCCGTTCCCAAGCCGGGCTGCGACAGCAGTACGAATCGCTACAACCTGGCCAAGAGCTGTTACTCGCCTGACGTGACCGCAGCGATCTCGAGCTCGATCGTCAGCTCCCAGAAGAGCTCGAAGAAGCCGTTCTTCCTCTGGTGGTCGCCGGCAGCCCCCCACAGGGAGGATGTCGACGGCGGGATCCGCAACGGCCACCGAGGCGATGTCCACTACCAAGCGCTCGCCAACGACCCGAAGAAGGAGGACGTCCAGCCGTCGAAGATCGTCCCCGACCCGCGTCCGGCACCGCGCTACGCGAAGGCGACCTTCGACTGGACCAAGATCACTTCGAAGCCGTCATTCGACGCGGCGCCGACCGACAAGCCGGCAACCCAGCGGGACAACTCATGCTGAAGAATCCGCTGTCGGATACTCGACAGGCAGCGGCTTGCAGCCAACTACAACGGCCGCCTTGCCTCGCTCAAGGCCGTCGACGACGGGTTCAAGAAGATCTACGACACGCTCAAGGCCACCAAGCAGCTCGACAACACACTGATCGTCTTCACATCCGACAACGGCTGGCTTCAGGGCGAGCACAGGGTCCCGGGCGACAAGTTCCTGCCCTACGAAGAGTCGATCCGCGTGCCGCTGATCATGCGTGGCCCCGGGATCCCCGTCGGGCGCAGGGTCAGCAACCTCGTTACCAACGTCGACTTCGCCTCGACGATCCTCGAGGCGGCGAAGGCGGCACCGAGGCGCACCCAGGACGGGATCTCGCTGCTGGGACTCGCCAAGGGCACCGCGAACCCGCTGCCGCGGGCAATCGCACTCGAAGCGAACGCCCCGCTGTTCGCCGATGCCTCGATGCCACAGCAGTGGGACCACCCCTACCGCGGAGTGAGGACCGACCGCTGGAAGTACGTGATCTGGTGCCAGAAGAACGACCCGGAATCCAAGGACACCCAGACCTGCACGCCCAATGGCGACAAGGAGCTCTACGACCTCCAGGCCGACCGGTACGAGCTGAACAACCTCGCCGACAATCCCGGCTTCGCTGCGATCCAGACCGCCCTGCAGGCCAAGCTCGACACCCTCAAGGCATGTGCCGGCCTGGGCTGTCGGGTGCCGCAGTGAGGGGACCGCGGGCGGCTCTCGAACCCCGCAGAGCGTTGGTTGGGAATGAGCCGGCCCGAGGCCGACCGAATTGACTCTCCCTTTGCCTTTGGGCTGTAACCTTCACCGGGTGATCGCGCTTCGCACCAGAACGATCTTGCTCGCGGGCATCGTCGCCACGGTCGCAGCGGCTGCGCTGCCCGTGACCGCGCGCGCCGACTTCAAGCTCGGAGTGGACGAGCCTCGGGCCATCGCCAACGGAGGGGCGAACCCGCACTGGATCTCCAAGCTGAGAAGCACCAACTCCTCGCTCTACCGGTTCATGATCAACTGGCGGACAACCGCGCCGACTCGACCCACCCAAGGTGACAACCCGAACGACCCCGCATACGATTGGCGGGAGACCGACAGCGCAGTTCGCTTCGCCAAGAGCATCGGGGCCGAGGTCCTCTTGAGCGTCTTCTGCGCCCCGACTTGGGCTCAGGGCCCCAACCCACCGGCCTCGGCAAGCGGGGCACGCTGCTACCAGGAGGACGCCCGGACGACCGGTTCATGGAAGCCCAACATTGCCGAGTTCGGGAAGTTCGGAACGGCGATCGCCAAACGCTATGACGGCACCACCCGCGATCCACTTGGCAGCGTCTCAACACTCCTCCCGAGGGCGTCTCTGTTCGAGGCTTGGAACGAGCCGAACTACAAGATGTATCTCTCGCCCCAGTGCACCAAGGGCGAGATGACCTACGGGAACGTCTGCACCAAGGGGGGCTCCCTGTCCGCGACCACCTACTACAGGTCCATGCTCAACGCCTTCTACGCCGGCGTGAAGGCAATCCAGCCTCAGGCCACTGTCTCAACCGCTGGGCTCGGCCCTTACGGAAACAGCTCGCAGGGTTACGAGATTGACCCGCAAAGCTTCCTTCGGCCCGTCCTCTGCCTGGGCGGCACCCCCACTGCCTTGCGAGCCCTGTCCGCCACTACGTGTCCGCGACCAAGCCTCGACGCGATCGCCATCCACCCTTACACCAGCCTCGCCGGCGGAAGCCCAACCGCGAAGGCGGGTTCGGTCAACGGAGGCGCGCTCGGCAACCTCCCGGACTTTAGGCGCATGATCGACTTCGCGACTGTCAACGGTACGGTGCTTCCGGCGTTGCCGCGGGGTTCGGCCAAAGAGTTGTGGGCAACCGAATGGGGATGGTTTACCTGTCCGCCATGTCGTGCCTCGACCAGTCCGTCCAAGCCACTCGGGTTCACCCCAGAGATAGCGGCCAGGTACACAGCGGAAACCGTCTACCGAAGCTGGGCGGCGGGCGTTCAGAAGTCAGCGTGGTTCTGGACTGTGGACGAACCCGGTTGGCCGGGCGGGCTGTTCTTCAAGTGCGCAGCGGCAGCGACCGAACGGTACGCTCAGTGCGCTGGCGCGACAATCGCTGATGCCGTCGCGAAACCGGCACTCTCGGCCTTCCGATTTCCGGTCTTCGCAGCCAAGGCCTCCAGCACGACTGCCTTCGCGTGGGCCATGAGTCCCTGCAAGGTCCCCGGCTCGACGCTCAGGTTCGAGGTCCTCAACAGCAAGACCAAGGCGTGGAGCGCAGTCAACGTCCCCGGCCCGATCGACCCGAAGACCAAGAAGCCGACGTCGATCCCGCTCGTGCTCACCCTGCCAGCCGGGACCGACGGCACGATCAAGAGCAGCGCTTGGACGATCCCGACTTCGACAACCTCGATCCGCGCCACAGCCAGCGGAACGGGCTGCAGCACGGAGACGAGCGTCGCCATGCCAATCGCCTCCAAGTGAGCGACGGGCAGTTCGAGCTCAGGCACGAGGTCGCCCCTGACGGCTCCTTCCGCCGACAGGAGAACATCTTCCGCTCGGCCGTCACGGCTGACGCGAGCGGCCCGTTCCCTGCCGAGGCGGGGCGCTACCACCTCTACATCTCCTGGGCCTGCCCGTGGGCCCATCGGGCAGCGATCGCCCGACAGCTGAAGGGTCTCGACGGAGTCGTGTCGATGTCGGCGGTAGATCCGATCCGCGACGCGCGCGGCTGGGCGTTCACCGGTGGCGAGTACACCGACCCGCTCAACGGGTTCGAGTTCCTCAGGGAGGCCTACATCGAGGCCGACCCCGGCTTCGATCAACGCGTCACCGTCCCCGTCCTCTGGGACAGGGAGAGCCGCACGATCGTCAACAACGAATCGAGCGAACTGCTGAGGATCTTCGACTCCGGCTTCGGCGACCTGGCGGACGACTCCGTGACCCTCTACCCGGAACAGTGGCGAGGCGAGATCGACTCGATCAATCAGGTGGTCTACGACCGGGTCAACAACGGCGTCTACAAAGCCGGCTTCGCAACCACGCAGGCGGCCTACGAGGCAGCAGTCGAACCGCTGTTCGAGACGCTCGACGAGCTCGACTCAAGGCTCTCGCAGCAGCGATGGCTGGTCGGCAGCGACTCGCCGACCGAGGCCGACTGGCGGCTCTTCACCACGCTCGTCCGCTTCGACGCCGTCTACGTCGGTCACTTCAAGTGCAACATCAGGAGGATCGCCGACTACCCCTCGCTCTCGGGCTACCTGCGCGACCTCTACAGGCAGCCTGGGATTGCGGCAACGGTCAGGATCGATGAGATCAAGGCGCATTACTACGCCACCCACCCGATGATCAACCCGACCGGGATCATCCCGGTCGGCCCTGAGCTCGATCTCGACTCCGACCCGGGACGGGACCACCTTTCCTGACCGATCCGGTCTTGGCGCTTGACAGCGCCCTTGGGCCGCTACCCTAAGGGTCAGGCCGGAGTCCCTTCCACCTCGACCGAAACGGTGACATCGTGACCAACTTCCTTCGCACAACCTCAACGAAGAGCCTGATCGCAGCCGGACTGGCTTCGGTCGGTTTGCTTGCCGGAGGCGCAATGGTCGCCACCGGAGCCGGCTCGAACGACGCGAAGCCTGCTCAGAAGCCGCTCGCCAAGGCGGTCTCCGATTCGCTCGGATCGAAGGTTGCATTCGAGGGAGTCTCGGCGCGGGTCAAGTTCACCAACAGCCTGCTCGACTCCTCCGGGATCACCTCGGGCACCGACCCGGTGATGGGTGGCGGCAGCGGACGCTTCTGGGCTGACCCCGACGGGCGCTTCAGGATCGAACTTCAGTCCGACGGTGGCGGCGGTGACGCTCAGATCGTCTCGGACGGCAAGCAGGTCTGGGTGAACTACGCAATGGCGGGTTCCTGGAAGGCGACCCTGCCCGGCGAGGAGAAGTCGAAGAAGGGCAAGGGCAAGGATTCCGAGTGGCCCCCGTCCGTCAAGGCCGTCGCCAAGGCGATCAAGGCCATCAGCGGTGACGCGACCGTCTCGGGCGCGACCCCGGACAACGTCGGTGGGCGCCCCGCCTACACCGTCCAGATCTCACCCAAGGACACGAGCGGCCTGTTCGCCGGGGGCAAGGTTTCCTGGGATGCCGAGAACGGAGCACCCCTCGCTGTCTCGATCCTCGCCAAGGGCGAGTCGGCCCCGGTGCTCGACCTGCGCGCGACCGACGTGACCTTCGGGCCGGTTGACGCATCGGTCTTCAGCGCCGCGCCGCCTGCCGGAGCCAAGGTCGTCGACCTCGCAGCCGCCAAGGCCGAACTGAAGAAGGAGAAGGCCAAGTCGAAGGGCAAGGCGAAGAAGCCGGTCACCGGCCGCGCGGCGGTTCAGGCGAAGCTCGGCTTCGACCTCGCTGCCCCGGCGACGCTGGCCGGACGCAAGCTCGAGCGGGTCATGCTCGTCGGTGAAGGCAAGAAGGCCGGAGCCGCACTCGCCTACGGGTCGGGGATGGATGCACTGCTCGTCGTCCAGATGCCGGACTCCGGCAAGAAGGTCGGCAGCGGTGGAGATTGGGGCGGAGAGGGCATCTCGCTCCCGACCGAGAAGATCGGTTCGGTCGAGGCCATCAAGCTCGGGACTCCCCTCGGTTCGGCAGTGTCGTTCGTCAGGAACGGCGTCAGGTTCACTGTCGCCGGTTCCGTCAAGGCCGACACGACCGCCTTGGCCGCGAGCCAGCTCTAAGCCGGGATGGACCAGTCGATCCCGGTCGCCGTCCGGGGACTGACCAAGCAGTACGGCGAAATCCGGGCAGTTGACGACGTCGACCTGACCGTGGAGGCGGGTGACGTCTTCGGCTACCTGGGCCCCAACGGTGCCGGCAAGACGACCTCGATGAGGATGATGCTGGGCCTGATCCGACCTACGGCCGGGTCGGTCCGCGTGTTCGGACGCGATCCCCAGCAGTCCGTCTCGGCCCTCGAAGGGGTCGCGGGGTTCGTCGAGGCGCCCCGCTTCTACCCGTACCTCGATGGGCGGACCAACCTCAGGCTGTTGGCCTCCCTCGATGGCGGCGACGCACGGTCGCTGGTCGAGGAGGTGCTCGAGGTGGTCGAACTGCGCGACAGGGGAGGCGACAAGGTCGGTGGCTACTCCCATGGCATGAGGCAGAGGCTCGGGATCGCCGCAGCCCTTCTCCGACGGCCGAAGCTGCTGATGCTCGACGAGCCGGCGACCGGTCTCGACCCGGCCGGGATGCGCGACATGCGCAAGCTTGTCCGTCGGCTCGCGGACGACGGGATGACCGTGATCCTCTCGAGCCACCTGATGGCGGAGGTCGAGGAACTCTGTGACAGGGTCGCGATCATCCGCAGTGGCAAGATCGTCTACGAGGGAAGGCTCGACGAACTCCGGCGGGCGGCAGGACTCTCGTACTCGCTGCGAACGACCGACGACCCCAAGGCCCGCTCGGTCCTCGAGTCCGCGCCAGGGATCGAATCCGCTTCCGACGGGCCCGAAGGCGAACTGCGCTTCCACCCCGAAGACGAGTCATCGGTAGCGGGGCTGTCAACGGCCCTGGTCGGATCCGGGATGGGGATAGTCGAACTCTCGCCCCGTTCCGCGAGCCTCGAGGACCTCTTCTTCGACCTGACCGAGGGAGCCGACTCCGAGGCCTCGGCCGACCGGATCAACCGAGGAATCGAAGCGGTCGAGGGCGGCCAGTGAAGCGCCCGTCGACCCTCGCCGTCTATCGCTGGGAAATCCGCAAGCTCCGCTCCCAGAAGCGCACGTACCTCGGGCTCGGCGCGGCGGTCGTCGTGCCGCTGATCTTCTCGGTCGCCGTCGCGCTGCAGCCAGGCGGACCGGAAGACGTGCCGTTCGGGCGCTACATCCAGGACACCGGGCTCGCGATACCGCTGGTGATGCTTCTGTTCGGCTCGATCTGGCTGTTCCCGCTGATAACCGCGTTGGTCGCGGGCGACATCGTCGCCGCCGAGGACCAGAACGGGACCCTCAAGACGATCCTGACCCGTTCCGTGGAACGCAGCCAGGTCTACGCCGCCAAGGCGTTGGCGGCCTTCTCGTACGCGACCTTGGCGATCGTGTTGGCCGGGACCACTGCTGTGACCTCCGGGATCATCGTGTCAGGCTTCAACCCGGTGACGAGCCTCTCGGGGCAGTTGATCGCGCCGGGCGAGGCACTCCAACTCGTCGCGGTCAGCCACGCCGTGTACCTGATGCCGATCCTCGCAGTCGCGAGCATCGCCCTCCTCCTCTCGACAGTCACCCGCAACAGCGCGGCCGCAGTGGTCGGAACACTGATGTTCAGCCTGCTGCTGCAACTGATCACGATCGTGCCGGGCCTGGAGGGATTGAAGCCTTACCTGCTGAGCACCCAGTTCAACGCGTGGCAGGGACTCCTGAGGAGTCCGGCCGACTGGGATCCGATCATCAGGGCAGCCTGGGTCTGCTCGCTCTACGCGATTCCTTCACTGCTGGTCGGGCTGACGGTCTTCCTCCGACGGGACGTCACCGGAGGGTGATTCCCGCAGGACGGCCCAGATAGCGGCCAGCACCGCCACGAAGTAGCCGGCAAACGGAAGCCACATGAAGGGGGAGGCTGAGCCGGCGATCGGGACCATCATCCCTCCCAGTTTCGCAACGGACCCTCGTAGTGGGTCGGGTTGTCGGGGCAGGCACGCACGTCGCACTCCGCAGCAACGGCTACGACGTTCGCGAAGCAAAGGACGAGTCCGGCGACGGCGGCGAAGCGTCCGGCGAACACTGCAATGGAGGGCGGCTCGCCCTGCTGGTCGTCGAACTGCCTCTGGAAGCAGAGCACCGCCCCGATCGCGACGATCAACACGCAGAACACGACGAAAGCCCAGGTGTAGAGGTGGAAGCCGAGCACTGCCGAGCCGTACGAACCGGTTCCCGGAACGACGTGCAGCGATACCTGTCGCAGTGAGATCGCAGCTCCGAGGGCCGCCCCCAGCAGGGCAATCCCGTAGTGGAGCGGACGAGGTCGCCAGAGGGCGTTGAGGGTGAGGCCGAAGGCAGCACCCAGCATCCCGAGGCGGATCAGCAGGCAGAGCGGGCAGGGAAGTTCGCGGTCGGCGAACTGGATGAAGAAGGCTCCCGCCACGACTCCGTAAAGGACTGTTGCGGCAACGGCGTTCAGGACCTGCATGACCGATCGAGTGGTCCAACCGCTCACAGGTCCAACTCGATCCTGTCGGTCAGGTGGTAGCGGAACATCAGCGCGGTCAGGAGCAGGCCGACCAACCCGATCACGAGAGCGGGCTTGACCCGGCCGATCAGAGCCAGGAGGAACGCAACGCCGAAGGCGAGGAAGACGATTGACACTTCAGGCTCGTCCTGCCGGGGGAAAGGGCTTGACCGTCATTCGGGCAAAAGCTATGTGCCCGGGGGGACGGGACTGGCCGGCGGATGCGGCGGGTGGCATATTCCGCAAGGTGGAAGCTGACAACCGACCCGAAGTCGACCCGCGGGCCGCCGAGTGGCTCGCGCTGTTGACCGAGCGGTGGGGGCCGATCTCCGCCCGTGAGAGCGCTGCCGCGACCGCAAGTGCGATCGCGGTCCGCCACGGCGACGCAGGGGAGGCGTTTGCAAGGTTGGCGACCGACCCCGAGACCGACCGCGCGGAGCTCTTCCGGGCGAAGAACGCGACCCTCGCGCTGAGCGTCGACTCCTCACTCGCCTGGTCGCAAGGCCTCTACGGTCGACAGCTTGCCCAGCTCGGCCGGGTGGTCGACCTGATCCAACCACGGACGGTGATCGACGCCGGCTGCGAACAGGGAATCGTCACGTGCTTCGTCGCTGCGATCGCTCCGGGCGCGAGGGTTGTCGGGCTGGACGCCTGCACGGAGGCCGTGGAACTTGCGCGGGAGCTGGCCGCCACCCTCGGAATCGGGAACGTCTCCTTCGAGCGAGGCGATTTGACGCGGCCAACCGGCGACCGAAGCGACACAGCGGAGCTGACACTCACCTCGAGGGCCGTCCTCGGCGAGGCAATCGGGGCAGCCGACGACTTGCCTCCCGAGCTGCTCCCGGGCGAGCTGCCCGCGGCCCCGCCGTGGCGGGCAACTGCCGACGTCGTGGCGGCAGCCCTCGCAGGAATCACGGCGCCCGGCGGCACCCTCGTCTCGGTCGAGCGCAGCGGAACCTCGGGAATCGTTCGTTGGTCCTCGGCTCTCGCCTCGGCAGGCTTCGCGATCGATCACCCGGTCGAGACGATCACCGTGGACGAGCCCGGCAACCGCGCAGAGCGCTTCCGGACCCTCACGGCAAGGCTCACCCCGACTGCCGCTGCTCCTCCCCTGCCGTCGCTGCTGCTGGGTCCTCCGCCCGGCGCCAAGAAGGGGATGACCGTGGAGGGCGAGGAGGCCGAGCGGCTGGCTCTCCACCCCGGCCCGATCCGATCGGTCGAGGCGTGGGAGTGGCCGAACGCCTCCGGGGATCGCGAACGGCTTGAACTCGCACTGCTGGAAAACGGCGACCTGCTCGAGCTTCGCTGCTCAACCAACGGCGAGCGCAGCGTCAGCCTTCACGGCGCCGCCGACGGCGACCAGGTCAGGCTCGCCCGCGGCCGCGAACTGCAGGCCCTGACCGGCGGCGAATCACCGCCGGTCGAGCCGCTGCTCGCAAGCCCCGATCCTTCTACTTGACGACCCGGAAGGCGCCGCGCATGAACGGGTGGACCCGGCAGAAGTAGGTGTAGGTGCCGGGGTTGAGGTTCGATGGCGTCTTCCACGTGCGTCGGTTCGCCGCGGCGGTCCCCAATTGCCCGATGCGGGACAGGAGCGGGGCGTATCCGAGCTGACCGGAGTCAAAGGTCTTCGCTCCGTCGGCGAGCGGGTAGGAGAGTCCGGTGTTCTTGTTACAGGGCGCCTTGCAGTCGGTGATCGAGTGGTAGATCGACGTGTACTGGGCCTCGTCAGGTTCCGTGGCTTTGGGGGCGTCGAGGTTGAGGAAGGTCAACTGCTTGCCCTTCTTGACGACAGGTGGGCGCGCCCGCGTGCCCGAGAGGCTCAGGTCGCCGTACTGGTAGACGAAGTCCTTGATCTTGATCGTGCTGCCGCTGGGCGTGACTCCCCGCGGGAGCTTGGTCGGATCGTTGAGCGTGCGGTAGGAGCCGCCGTAGTTCTTGTTCTCCGGGTACGAACCGTGGGTCGGAGTGCCCGAGTCCCAAGCGATCGAATCGGTGAACGGGTCGGACCCGACCGTGCTGTTCAGGGCGGTCCAGACGACCATGATCCCCATCGATTCGTACCAGTCGGACTTCCGCGTCTCGTAGGTCGCGCTGATCCTGAGCTTGTCGCCCGGCTTGACGTGCACTCGCCAATCCTCGGGCGTTGCCTCCATCGCCATGTCCCATGAGATCGGCCCGGAGGGGTCCCAGTAGACGGCATTCGAACGGAAAGCCCGAGCGGAGTTGGCGAGAGTTCCGGGCTGAGGGCTCGCCGAGCCGTCAGCGCCGGTGCGCTGCACCTGGAGGTCGGTGTAGAGGCCACCGGGATGGACGTGACCCGCCGTGCCGAGCAGGGTCAGGTCGCGGTCGGCCGTGTAGACGTTGCGCTGAGACCCGGATCCGTAAGGGTTCGTGAACTGATCGGGGTAGGTGACCGTCCCATTGGCACCCATGCCGCGGAAGGTGTCGAAGACCGGGTAGCCGGAGCCTCGCTGGACGTCGAGCCAAAGCGGGTATGCCGGCTTGAGCGTCCTGCCGAGATCGGAGTCCATCGCGACCCAATCGAGGTCGTAGACGATCTTCCCCTTGATGGTGGCCGGCGTCAGGTTGTGGATCATGTCGTTGACGTTCCAGACCTGATCGGAGTAGACCGGGTAGCCATAGCCGTCCGGAACTGCGGAGATGGTCTTCTCCTCGCCGGCACCGAACGGCAGGTTGAATCCCTGCGGCCGGCCGCTGTTGCGGGGGTCGCTGACCAGCCAGACCATGTGGTGGAGGTGGATGATGTCCGTCCTCGGAACCCGGTCGTTGGCGGGGTTCGAATCCCCGTCGTCGAGGACGAGGTTGGGCTGCATCCGCTTGAGGTAGACGTTGCCCGACGGCTTGGGCAGTGGGCCGGTGAGCTTGTTGATGTTCGCCCCGGGGTGGATCGTGATCGGCACCTCGAAACGGGTCCGGGTGTAGCCCGGGCGGGGAGGCTCCTGGTAGGGCATCGGGGTCGAGGTCGAGATCGCAGCGGCTGCGACTGCTTTCTTCGCCGCGGCCGAGGCATCGCCGGCCGACGCGGACGACACCGGACCGACAAGCATCATCCCTGCGATCAGGACCGCCATTGGCCGCCCAAGTCCCTTGCTGCTCCGTCGCATTCTCTCTCCCCGTTCTGGTTGCGGCACAAGAGCCGCTCTCTCACATCGGAATGCTACTGGAAACGAATGCGTACGCTCCAGTTGCGATGGTCGGTCGGCGCTCCGGTCGGCCGAGCCCGTTCCCGGCGTGGAAGCACTCCCCCGCGTGACACAATCAGGACCGAATGTTCGACCTGATCAAGGCTGCGATCCCGTTCTTCATCGCACTGATGATCGTCGAGGCGATCGCCTACCGCTTCGACGACGACGACCACAGCCCGGGCTACGAGGCTCGCGACACTGCGACCTCGCTGACGATGGGCCTGGGCAACGTGATCATCAACCTCTTCTGGAAGGTGGCGCTGCTGGCAATCCTCGTGGTGGTCTACGAGGCAAGCCCGTTGAGGATTCCGATGGACCAGCCGTGGGCGTGGGTCCTGCTGCTGTTGGCCGACGACCTGTGCTTCTACACGTGGCACCGCTGCAGCCATCAGATCCGGGTCATGTGGGCAGCACATGTGATCCACCACTCGAGTCGGCACTTCAACCTCTCGACCGCGCTCCGGCAGGACTGGACGCCGATGTTCAGCCTGCCGTTCTTCATCCCGCTGGCCGTCGTCGGCTTCCCGCCCTGGGCGATCATCCTGATGCAGGCGATCTCGCTCGTCTACCAGTTCGGCCTCCACACGGAGAAGGTCGGGAAGCTCCCCAGGCCGATCGAGTTCGTCTTCAACACCCCCTCCCACCACCGGGTCCACCACGGCGCCAACCATGGCTACCTCGACCGCAACTACGGCGGCGTGCTGATCATCTGGGACAGGCTCTTCGGCACCTTCCGCGAGGAGGACGACAAGGTCGTCTACGGCCTGACCAAGAACGTCGAGTCCTTCAACCCGTTGAGGGTCGCGACCCACGAGTGGAGCGACATGATCGCCGACGTCCGCTCCGCCCCGAACCTCAGGACCCGCTTGGGCCACGTCTTCCGCGGGCCCGGCTGGAGACCCAAGGACACGACTCGGGACTGACTCACGCGGCCTTGGCCGCTCGCCCCTTTGCTCTTGCCTTGGGGGCCTTTGCCGCGTCGGTTCTCTTCCGCTTCGATCGGGCGGGGGGATCGTCGAGGAAGGAATCGATCTTCTCCCAGGTGGTGGTCCGGGCCGAGCGACCGGTCAGCACTCCGAGGTGCCCGCCGGGCGCGCTCTCGAGCTTGACGCCGGCCGAGCCCTTGAGCAGGCCGCCAACGTGATGAACCGAAGCCATCGGCGCGATGCCGTCGCCATTGCCGGCGATCGAAAGGACCGGCTGGCGAACGCTCGCGATCTCGATCCTTCGCCCGTCGACGTCGAGGAAGCCCGAGGCAAGGTCGTTGGTCCTGAAGAAGCGGTGGTAGAGCTGGCCGAAGGTGCGGCCGGGGTACGCGAGCATCCCGTTCATGAAGCGATCGACGGCCTCGAGCTGAGCGAGGAAGTCGCGGTCGTCGAGGTTCTGGAGGATCGCGATCGGCTTGGTCAGGTACTTGTCGAACCCGGCCAGCTGGTAGGCCCGCTTGACGATCGGAGCCGGGGCTCCGCCGAGGGTCCGGTAGATCGCGGTCGGCGCTGCGCCGCCGGCCACGTTCGCGAGCGGGCGCAGAGGTGCGATCAGCGGGACCTGAGTGAAATCGAACGGGCTCGCGACGGTCGCGATCGCCCGCACCGGCAGGTCCTGGCGATCGGCGACAGCCAGCATCGCCATGATCCCGCCGAGACACCATCCGAGGATGTCGACCGAATCGGCCCCGGAATCGGCGGCGACAGCCTCGACGGCTTTGGGGATCACGTCCTCGAACCAGTGCTCGAGGCCGAGGTCCCTGTCGGAGAAGAGGATCGAGCCGTAGTCGACCATGTAGACGGACCTTCCCTCGGCCAGCTCGTGCTCGATCAGCGAGCAGCCGCGACGGAGGTCGAAGCAGAGCGCGGGAGCAGCCAGGGGCGGGACCAGCAGCAGCGGCGTTCCCTTGGCCGGGCCGGGAGCGATCGGGTGGTAGCGGAACACCGTCCGCTGCGGACCCTCGTCGATGATCGCCCTCGGCATCTGCCTGAGATCGGCCAGCCCACCCCTGGAGAGCCGGTCGAAGACGTTCGCGGCGGCCGAGCTGGCCTCTGTCGGTGTCGGTGGAATCCTCATCTCAAAGGGTCCGGTTCAGCTGCGTCCGGAGATCTCGATCCAAGCAGGTGCGCCTGGGCGACGGCGCCGCTGAGAGCCCGGGATCAGGCGGCCCGAAGACCGACGCGCAGACCGATGAAGTCGAACAGCAGCGACGAGAACCGTTCGGGTTCCTCCAGCTGGGGGCAGTGCCCACAGCCCTCGAGCAGTTCGAGCCGCGAGTCCGCGACGGTCGCGAGCAGCTTGTCGGCCCCGGCCGGGTAGACCATCCGGTCCTCGCTGCCCCAGACGAGCAGCACGCGGGAGGCGATCCGATCGAGCTCGAACGGGTCCCGCAGCTCCGGAAGCAGGCGCTTGCCGTTCTCGAGCAGGCCGACGATCCGCTCCCGAGTCTGGAAGTGGCGGGTGAAGTTCCGCACGACCCTCGGCTCGATTCGATCGGGGTCGGCGAAGGCGAGAGTCGAGTAGACACGGCCAACGCCGGCCCTGAGGGCCGCCGGAGGCAACGGGACCGGAAGCGACATGACCCGCCTGAGGATCGGGTCTCGCTCGATGATCGAGAGCCAGCGGGGCATCTCGAGGCCTGCGGGAGCGACGGCGACCACCCCACCGAGATCGTGGCGGCGTTCGGCAAGCCGGAGCGAGACGCACCCGCCGAGCGAGTTGCCGACGAAGATCGCCCCTGGCCCAGCCGCCTCGGCGACCGAATCGATGAACGAGTCGAGCTGGGGAAGAATCGGCGAATCGTCAAGCGGCTCAGCCTTGCCGTAGCCCGGCATGTCGATCGCGATCGCAGCGCGGTCGGCCCGCCCAAGTGCCGCGAGAGTGTGGCGCCAGGTGTCGGCCGAGTCGGACCAGCCGTGAACGAGCACCACGGGTGGACCCTCGCCCTCGAGCTCGAGGACTCGAGTCGAGTGGCCGGCGAACTCGGCCTCGTATTCGAACAGTGGCTGCATCTCTCTCCCTGCAACACGGCGAGGAACGCAGTGTTGCGTTGGTCACACTACTACTGCCGGCGGAGCCGTACGCCGCCAGCCGTCGGCAGGCGAGGACACCGGCCTCTCCGGCGCCCGTCCGCAACTGCCATTACCGTCGGCTCCCGATGGCTGTCAAGGACATGAAGGGCGGAGAGAAGTTCGAGGGCGTGCTGATCGTGCGTTCTGCCCAGCAGCGCGAAACCAAGGCAGGCAAGGCGTTCATCAAGGTCGAGTTCGCCGACAGCAGCGGCGCGATCCCGTCCAACGTCTGGGACAGCACCGATTCGGATCTCGCTCTCTTCTCGGCGGGCAAAGCGATCCGCCTCACGGCCACGGTCGAGGAGCATGAGCGGTGGGGTCGCTCGCTGAAGCTCCACGACGCCGTCGAGGCAGAGGACGGCTCTTACGATCCCGAGGATCTCTTCGACGGCCCGCCCACCCCACTCGCCGAGATGGAGTCGCAGCTGCGCGATCTGATCGCGAGCGTCCAACAGCCGCATCTGGCCAGGCTCCTCGACCTGATCATCGGGCCGGATGCCCCGACGTGGCCCGTCTACCGGGATGCCCCCGCGGCCAAGCGCTTCCACCAGGCCTACAGGCACGGCCTGCTCGAGCACAGCCTGACGGTGGCCCAGTCCGTGGCCGGAATCGCCGGGAACTTCCCAGGCATCGACCGGGACCTGGCGGTCACCGGGGCGCTGATCCACGACATCGGCAAGCTCGATGCCTACACGACCGATCCCGCCGCGATCGACTTCACCGACGACGGCAGGCTCCAGGGGGAGATCCCGCTCGGCTACTTCCGGGTGAAGACGCTCGCTGCGACGATCGATGGCTTCCCTGAGGACCTTGAGCGCGGCATCTGCCACATCATCCTCAGCCATCACGGCAGGCTGGAGCACGGAAGCCCGGTGGTGCCGCAGACGCGCGAGGCGACCCTCGTCCACATGATCGATCACCTCGGCGGTCAGCTCGGTAGCTTCGACCGGCTGGAGAAGTCGCTGGCGCCGGGCGAGAAGTGGTCGGGCTACGACACCGCCATCGGCGGCGGAGCGTGGTTCCCCCTCACTGGGACCGACTGAGCCGGACTCCGGCGGAATCAGCCCAAACAGGGCCGAAGCGCCAAGAAAGTGCGGAACTAGCGGGGTACCAACGGCCTCGCGAAATCACCGTCTGACGCGCTGCTGACTATGCTCGACGGGTGGCGAAAGACACAGAGAAACTGATCCGCCAGCTGTCGCTCATCACGCTACCTGATGGCCGAGCGACGGCCGGTCACGGCGATGGAGATCCGGCGTGACGTCGAGGGATACAGCGCAATGAACGAGGACGCGTTCGCGCGACGCTTCTACGCCGACCGGTCCGAGCTCGAGGCGCTCGGCATCAAGCTGACGATCGAGCGGCCCGCCGACGGCCGGCCGAGCAGGAGAACTACTCGCTGCGCCCGGAGAACTTCTACCTCCCGCCGGTCGAGTTCAGCGACGAGCGAGCTGGCCGCGCTCCAGACCGCGCTGTCAGCTGCTCGACGGCGAATTCGCTTACGCCGAGCCGCTGAGGCTCGCGCTCCAGCAGCTCACGTGGGGACGCCCCACCCGATGCGCGCGCCCGAGCAGTCGCACGGTCGCTCTCGGCATCACGGCGTCGGCCGGAGGCCACGAGCTTTCCACCGCCTCGCGAAGATCGAGACCGCGATCTTCCGCCACAAGACGATCACCTTCGACTACTACACGATCGAGCGCGACAAGCAGGGCATCGCGACCGTCGACCCGTACCAGCTGCTCTTCCAGGGAGGCCAGTTCTACCTGATCGGCCACGCCCACGAACGCGACGCGATCAGGGTCTTCAGCCTCTCGCGGATGAGCGGCAAGGTCGCTTATGCGACCAAGGCCGAGCACGACTTCCAACGCCCGAGCGACTTCGACCCGCGCGCTACGCCAAGCGCGGCGATCTGGCAGTTCGGCGACATCGAGGGCGTCAGCGAAGATCGAGTCGACCGAGCAGGATCGCCTGGCAGATCGAGCGCAACTTCGGCCGATACGGGAACGATCGAACCCGGCAAGGGCGGCAAGACGATCTTCAGCTCCGAGTACTCGCAGAGCCGGGCGCTCGTCTCGTGGATGCTCGGACTCGGCGCGAACGCCGGCATGCTCGGACCGAAGGAGCTGGTCAAGCGAGTACGAGCGGAGGCTGAGGAGCGCCTCGGCACAGTCGCCAGGCCGCGGCGAAGCCAAGCGTGGCGGCCGCAGACCCGCAGGCGCGGAACCGCGTCCAAAGCAACACCAGACCCGAGCAGCGCGAGGCGGACGACGAGGCCGCGAGCAGGCAGCGATCCGACCGGAGCGATTCGCCCGTCTGGTCACCCTTGCCTCGATCCTGATCAAGGCCGGGCGGGCGGGTGACCGGCTCGGCGTGGTCGAGCTGCAGGAACGCCTGCAGGTGACGGAGGAGGAGCTGCGCGAGGACATCGGGGTCCTGAACATCGTCAACTTCGGTGCCGGCTCCTACGTCCTGTACGCCGAGATCGACGAGGGCGAGGTCTCCGTCGACCCCGAGCCATACAGCGATACGTTCGCCCGGCCGGCGCGGCTTCTCCCGGTCGAAGCCAAGGCACTGGTCGCCGCGATCGACCTCATCGGCGAGCACATCCCCGAGGGTTCACTCGCCTCCGCCCGGAAGAAGGTCGTCGAGGCGCTCGGCGGTCGACCCGGTCGAGGAGGGCTTGCGATCGCCAGCGTCGGCCCTCCCGGCGACGACGGCGGGATCGCCCGCACGATCTCCAAGTCAGTCGCCGACAGGCGGATCCTCGAGTTCGAGTACTACAAGGCGAACGAGGACGAATTCAGCTCGCGGACGGTCGAGCCTTACGCACTGATCAACGGCCTCGAGGGCTGGTACGTCGCGGCTTGGGACCTCAACCGCGAGGCACTCGGCACTTCCGCCTCGACAGGATCAAGTCCGCGACAGCGACCGAAACGACCTTTGAACCGCGCCCCGAAGTCGACCCGGCTGAGGGAGTCGAAGGCTGGCCTCGGACCGGAGAGGTGCCCGAGTCGCACACAGCGAAGGTCTGGGTGTCACCGGAACGCGCCCGCTGGGCGCGCGAGGAGCGAACGATCGAGGCCGAGCTGACCGACGGCTCCGTGATCGTCGAACTTGCCTTCGCCGGCACCGACTGGCTCGTCAAGCGAGATCCTCAAGGAAGCCGGCGACGCCGCCGTTCTCGAACCCGCAGAGGCGAGGGCCGCCGTCCTCGCCGCGGTCCGCGAACTCGGCACGGCGAAGGGCTCGGGGCGCACACCCGGGGGCTCGCGCTCCACCCCGGCCAAGGGCGGGGCGAAGCCACGCCGCAAGCCCGCCGCCAAGAAGCAGCCGAAGTCCGCCGCGAAGCCTGTCCCAGCCGCCAAGAAGCCGGCCAGGACCGCAACGGGAAGTTGAGCCGCCGCGAGCAGATCCAGATGGGCGAGGAGGAGATCCTCGCCTTCCTCGCCGAGGAGCGGATCGTGACCTGCGCGACCATCGGACGCGACGCCTGGCCACACCTGATGCCGCTCTGGTTCGTCGTCCGTGACGGCGATATCTGGGCTTGGACCTTCGCGAAGTCGCAGAAGGTCAAGAACCTCGAGCGCGACAACCGGGCGACGATTCAGGTCGAGGCCGGCGATGAGTACCACGAGCTGCGCGGAGTGATGATGAAGACGAGGGTCGAGCTGGTCAGGGACCTCGAAGCCGTGACCGATCTCGGCACCGAGATCATGGCCCGATACGCGGGAGGCAATCTCGACGAGGGCGGTCGGGCGTTCATCGAGGCGCAGGCAGCCAAGCGGGTGGCGCCTGCACTTCGTCCCGGAAGAGAGGGCCACTTGGGATCACCGCAAGCTCGGCGGCGTCTACTGAGGATCGCACTGTGCGGGCCGCGCCGGGATCGCACGGCCCGGGCGGGCCTGCGGAAGCGAACTCCCGGCGAGCTGACACGGAGTGCCGCCGAGCCTCACGAGACTGAATACCCCTAAGCTTTCGCCGACCATGGAGAACATGAAGGGGTTGATCCTCTCCGGAGGCAAGGGCACGCGCCTGCGCCCGATCACGCACACCAGCGCCAAGCAGCTCGTGCCGGTGGCCAACAAGCCGGTGCTGTTCTACGGGATCGAGGCGATGGCCGCGGCCGGGATCGAGGAGATCGGGATCATCATCGCGCCCGAGACCGGCGACGAGATCCGCGAAGCCGCGGCGGCGACGGCTCGCCGCTTCGGGGTGCGCATCACCTACATCGTCCAGGACGAGCCGCTCGGCCTCGCCCACGCGGTGCTCACCGCCGAGCCGTTCCTCGGCGACGAGCCGTTCGTGATGTACCTCGGCGACAACCTGCTCCAGGGCGGGATCGCCGAGCTGGTCGGCGCCTTCCGCGAGCGACGGCCGCGACGCGCTGATCCTGCTCACGCCCGTGCCCGACCCCGAGAACTACGGCGTCGCCGAGCTCGACGGCGACAGGCGGCACGAGTCGTCGACGCGCTGCGTCGGAGAAGCCGCGCCAGAGACCCCCAGCAGCGACCTCTGCGCTGGTCGGCGTCTACATGTTCACCGCCGGCGATCCACGACGCCGCCCGCGCGATCGAGCCCTCGGCGCGCGGCGAGCTGGAGATCACCGACGCGATCCAGTACCTCGTCGACACGGGCCAGCGCGTGGAGCCGCACATCGTGCGCGGCTGGTGGAAGGACACCGGGCGCCTCGAGGACATGCTCGAGGCCAACCGCCTGATCCTCGAGAGCACTCGAGCGCGCGGATCGACGGCGAGCTGATCGACAGCGCAGATCGAGGGCCGGTGGTGATCGAGGCGGGAGCCGCGCTGGAGCGCTCGACCGTGCGCGGCCCGGCGATCATCGGCGCGGGCGACGACGCCTGAGCGACTGCTACATCGGCCCCTACTCGGCGATCGGCGGAGAACTGCCGGATCGAGCGGCGCGGAGGTCGAGCACTCGATCCTGCTCGCCGGCTGCGGTCGTCCCGACCTCGCCCGGCGGATGGAGTCCTCGCTGCTCGGCCGCAACGTCACCGTGACGCCGCGACGAGCGCCAGCCGCGAGCCTACCGCTTCATGGTCGGGCGACAACTCGACGTTCGGCCTGCCGTGAGCGCGATCCTCGTGTCAGGCGCCGGCGGGATGCTCGGGCGCGACGTCGTCGCGAGCCGCTGAGCGCGCAGGCCAGTCGAGCGCACGGCCTGACCAGAGCGCGAGCTGGACATCACCGACCGGTCCGCGGTGGCCGACTGCGATCGCGTGAGCTCGAACCGGAGGCGATCCTCAACTGTGCGGCGTGGACCGACGTGGACGGGGCCGAGGAGCACGAGAGCAGGCGCTCGAGATCAACGGGACGGGCGCGGCAGTGCTCGCCGCGGCGGGACCGCGCGCGCTGATCCACGTGTCCACCGACTACGTCTTCTCCGGCGAGAAGGAAGGCCCGTGCGACGGGAGGCCGACCCGCGTGGATCCGCGATCGGCCTACGGCCGGACGAAGCTCGCAGGCGAACGGGCCGTCGCCGCCGCCAACCCCGATCACGCAATCGTGCGCACGCGCTTGGCTGTTCGGGATCGGACGGAAACAACTTCGTCGACACGATGCTCAGGCTCGCCGGCGAACGTACGAGGGCAGCGGTCGTCGGTGGTCGACGACCAGGCGGCTGCCCGACCTTCACCGGCCACCTCGCCGCCGCGCTCGTCGGGATCGCCGGGAACGATGCCGCCGGCGGGATCCACCACTGCGCGGGATCGCGGGAGACGACCTGGTTCGGGTTCGCCAAGGAGATCTTCGAACGCACAGGGACGCCCTGCGACCTGACCCCGACCACCAGCGACGCCTTCGTGCGGCCCGCGAAGCGGCCTGCCAACAGCGTGCTCGCCGTGACGAGACCGGACACTCCGAGGCTCCCCGACTGGAGGAATGGCCTCGACGACTACATCGCCGCGCGAGCCGTGGCAGCGGGAGGCAATCAATGAAGTTGCTCGTCTGCGGCGGGGCCGGGTTCATCGGCTCGAACTCGTTCGCGCTCAGGCTCGCCGAGACCGACGACGAGATCGTCGTCCTCGACAAGCTGACCTACGCCGGGACGGCGGGAGAACCTCGCCGACCTCGAGGGCGAAGCCGCGCTGGCTCGGCTTCGTTCACGGCGCGATCGAGGATCGCAGACGCGGTCGCGAGGCGCAGTCGAGGGGTCGCCGACGCGATCGTCAACTTCGCCGCCGAGACCCACGTCGACCGCTCGATCGCCGAGCCGGACGCCTTCGTCGTCCACCACGGCTCGGGCACCTACATGCTGCTCGGCAGGCCCGCGGAGCAAGGCCTGCGCTACGTGCAGGTCTCGACCGACGAGGTCTACGGCTCGATCGAGGAGGGCTCCTTCACCGAGCGGAGTCGCCGCTCGCGCCCTCCTCGCCTTACTGCGCCACCAAGGCCGGCGCGGACCTGCTCGTGCAGAGCTACTTCCACACCTTCGACCTGCCGGCGCTGATCGCCGCGGCTCGAACAACTACGGCGCCTTCCAGTACCCCGAGAAGCTGATCCCGCTGATGATCCTCAACGCGATGCACGGCGACTCGCTGCCCGTCTACGGCGACGGGATGCAGGTCCGCAACTGGCTCTACTGGACGGACTTCGCCGCGGCGATCGGCCACGTCCTCGACCACGGCGAGGCCGGCGAGGTCTACAACTGCGGCGGCCCCGACGAGTGCCCGAACATCGATGTCGTCAAGCGGATCATCGACCTGACCGGTGCGTCCGAGGTCCTGATCGAGTACGTGACCGACCGGCCCGGGCCACGACCGGCGCTACTCGCTCTCGTCGGAGAAGCTCGAGGGGCTCGGCTGGAAGGCCCGCACTGCACTTCGCCGAGGGCCTCGAGGCAGACGGTCGCCTGGTACCGCGACAACCCGGGCTGGTGGGAGCCGATCCGCTCGGGCGACTATCGCGAGTACTACGAGCGCCAGTACGGCCGCTCGCTCGGCTGACCCTGACGCCATCCCCGCCGGGCTAGGCTGCGGGTCCGATGTCGGTGCTCGAACAGTTCACCCCGGCTGTCGCCGATTGGTTCAGCCGCTCGTTCGAGTCCCCGACGGCAGTCCAGGACCAGGCATGGCCGGCGATCGCCTCCGGCGAGCACACACTGATCTCGGCTCCGACCGGCTCCGGCAAGACCCTCGCGGCCTTCCTCTGGGGACTCGACCGGATCGCCGCCACTCCCCTCCGCCGACGGCGACCGCACCACCCGGATCGTCTACATCTCGCCGCTGAAGGCGCTTGCGCTACGACGTCGAGCGCAACCTCCGGGCTCCGCTGCGCGGGATCGGCGCGCGACGTGCCGTCGGGGTGCGGACCGGCGACACGCCCAGCGGGAGCGGCGCCGCGATGCTGCGCAACCCGCCGGACATCCTCATCACCACGCCGGAGTCGCTCTACCTGATGCTGACCTCGCAGGCGCGGGAGACACTGCGCGGGGTCGAGGCGGTGATCGTCGACGAGATCCACGCGGTCGCCGCAGACCAAGCGCGGCGCCACCTCGCGCTGAGCGCTCGAGCGGCTCGAGCGCGGGCTGCGAAGGCCGCCGCACTCAGCGGATCGGCCTGTCCGCGACCCAGAAGCCGCTCGAGGAGATCGGGCGATTCCTGGTCGGGCCGAGGCGCGGAGTGCCGGATCGTCGACACCGGAGTGCGCAAGCAGCTGGACCTGCGGATCCGGGTGCCGGTCGAGTCGATGGTCGAGCCCGGATCAGGGAGTCGACCTCGATCCGCTCGACGGAGGCGAAGCCACCCGACGGTCGATCTGGCCGGCGATCTACCCCGAGCTGCTCGAGCTGATCGTCTGGCGCACCGCTCGACGATCGTGTTCGTCAACAACCGCCGCGGCGCCGAGCGGCTCGCCCTGCGGCTCAACGAACTGCGCTCGAGCGGGAGGTCGCCCGCGCCCACCACGGCTCGCTTGCCCGCGAGGAGCGCCTCGTCGTCGAGGAGCTGCTCAAGAGCGGCCAGATGCCTTGCATCGTCGCGACCTCGAGCCTCGAGCTCGGGATCGACATGGGCGCGGTCGACCTGGTCATCCAGGTCGAGTCGCCGAAGTCGGTCGCTCGCGGCCTGCAGCGGATCGGCCGCGCCGGGCACACCGTCGACGAGGTCGCCAAGCGGGCGGATCTTCCCCAAGTTCCGCGGCGACCTGCTCGAGTGCGCAGTCGTCGCGAAGCGGATGCCGAAGGGCTGATCGAGACGACCGTCGTTCCGCGCAACGCGCTCGACGTGCTCGCCCAGCAGGTCGTCGCGATCGCCGCGGTCGCCGAGGAGGCTGTCGCGGTCGACGAGATCCACTCCCGCTGCCTGCGACACCCTCTCCTACTGCCGAGCTGACGCGCGACATCGCTCGAGAACGTGCTCGACATGCTCGACGGGCGCTACCCGTCGCAGGAGTTCGGCGAGCTGCGCGCCGCGGATCATCTGGGACCGCGCCGCCGGCACGTCATCCGTCGCCCGCAAGGGCTCGCGCCTGCTGGCGGTCGCCAACGCCGGCACGATCCCCGACCGCGGCCTGTTCGCTGTCGACCTGCCCGACGGGCGCACGCGTCGGCGAGCTCGACGAGGAGATGGTCTACGAGGCAAGGCCCGGGCCAGACGTTCCTGCTGGGCGCGACGCACCTGGCGGATCGAGGAGATCGGCGCGACCGGGTGATCGTCACCCCGGCACCCGGCGTCCCCGGGGCGGTGCCGTTCTGGCAGGGCGACTCGATCGGCAGGCCGCAGCGAGCTCGGGCGAGGCGATCGGCGCGTTCTCGCGCTAGGCGGTCGACCAGCGACCCGCAGGAGCTCGCCGCGCGACTACGACCTCGACGAGCGCGCCGCCAAGAACCTCGTCGAGTTCCTGCGCGAGCAGCAGGAGGCGACCCGCGTCGATGCCGTCCGACCGCACGCATCGTGGTCGAGCGCTTCCGCGACGAGATCGGCGACTGGCGCCTGTGCGTGCTCTCGCCCTTCGGCGGCCGAGTGCACGCCGCCTGGGGCCTGGCGCTCTCGCGCGCATCCGCGAGCGTCCACGGGCTGGAGGCGGACGCGATCTGGTCGGACGACGGCATCATCATCCACCTCGCCCGACAGCGGACGAGCCGCCCGGCGCCGAACTGGTCCTCGTCGAGCCTGAGGAGCTCGAGGAGTTGATCGTCGTCGCGAGCTCGGCGGCTCGGCGCTGTTCGGCGCCCGCTTCCGCGAGAACGCCGCCCGCTCGCTGCTGATCCCCCGCGCGCTACCCCGGCCGGCGCACGCCGCTCTGGCAGCAGCGGCTCAAGGCGCAGGCCCTGCTCGAGGTCGCCGGCAGCTACTCGGACTTCCCGATCATCCTCGAGACCTACCGCGAGTGCCTGCGGGACGTGCTCGACGTGCCGGGCCTGCTCGGACGCTGCTGCGCGCATCTGCACCCGCGAGATCTCGCTGGTCGAGGTCGAGACGCCGACCGCCTCGCCGTTCGCGTCCTCGCTGCTGTTCGACTACGTCGCGACCTACATGTACGAGGGCGACACGCCGAACGCCGAGCGGCGCGCCGCGGCGCTGTCGCTCGACCGCGACCTGCTGCGCGAGTTGCTCGGCCAGGACGAGCTGCGCGACCTGATCGACCCGGGCGCGCTCGAGCAGGTCGAAGCCGACCTGCAGCACCGCTCGAGCGACCGGCGGGCGCGGATCGGCCGACGACGGCTGCACGACGTGCTGCGCCGGGTCGGCGACCTGACCGCGACCGAGATCGCAGAGCGGGTCCACGAGGGCGATCGACGCCGCTCGCGCTGATCGAGGAGCTCGACCGCGAACGGCGGGCGATCGAGGTGCAGGGTCGGCGGCGAGGAGCGCTGGATCGCCGCCGAGGACGCGGGCCTCTACCGCGACGCCCTCGGCGTCGTGCCCGCCCGGCGGGCTGCCCGAGAGCCTTCCTCGAGGACGGTCGGCGGACCGATGCGGGAACTGGTCGCTGCGATACGCGCGCACGCACGGGCCGTTCACGCCCGACGAGCCTGCGCGACCGCTACGGCGATCGACTCGGCCCGGCTGCTGCGCGACCTCGAGCGGGCCGGCGACCTGGTCCGCGGCGAGCTCCGGCCCGGTGGCAGCGAGCGCGAGTGGTGCGACGCCGGAGGTGCTGCGCCGCCTGCGCCGCGCCTCGCTTGCCGTCCTGCGCAAGGAGATCGAACCGGTCGACGAGTCGCGCCTCGCCCGCTTCCTGCCCGCCTGGCAGGGCGTCGACCGCCGTACGCGGCGCGGCGCCGGCGATCGACAGGCTGCGCGAGGTGCTCGTCCCGCTGCAGGGACTCGCCCTGCCCGCCGACGGTCTGGGAGCGCGACGTGCTGCCCGCGCCGGGCCGGCGCGTACTCGCCGTGCATGGCTCGACTCGCTCTGCGCGAGCGGCGAGGTCGTCTGGGTCGGCGCCGGCGCGCTCGGTCGCACCGGCAGGGTCGCGCTGTACTTCCGCGAGGACGTGCTCGGCGATCGGCCCGCCGCCGCGCAAGGGCGAGCCGCCGGAGCGGCGAGGCGCACGACGCGATCCGCGAGCGGCTCGCGCGGGGCGCGTGCTTCTTCACCGACCTGCTCGCCGAGCCTGGACGGTCGGCCCGAGGAGCTGCACGACGGCGCTCTGGGACCTCGTCTGGGCGGGCGAGGTGACCAACGACGCCTTCGCGCCGCTGCGCGCGCCGCGGCTGACGCTCGCCCGCCAAGAGCGCGGGCGGCCCGGCCGCGCTCGCGCCGCGGGCCGGTTCGGACGGCGCCGCGATCGAGCCGCCAGGTCCAGGGCCGCTGGTCGCTGACCGCGCCGCTGTTCGCGCGGCGCCGACCGACCCGGCCGCCGACGACTTCGCGCACTGGCCGAGCTGCTGCTCGAGCGCTACGGCATCGTCACCCGCGAGCGGTGCTCGCCGAGGGCGTCCCCGGCGGCTTCTCGTCGCTCTACGCGGAGCTCTGCGACCTCGAGACGCTCGGCGTCGCCGGCGCGGCTACTTCGTCGAAGGGCTGGGCGGCGCCCAGTTCGCGCTGCCCGGCGCAGTCGAGCGCCTCAGGGCGATCCGCGCGGACGACGACGAGCGCTCGCTGCTGCTGGCGGCAACCGATCCCGCCCAGGCGTGGGGAGGTCAGCTCAAGTGGCCCCAGCGCGAAGACGGTCGCAGGAATCCGGCCAGGACAGCCGGCGCATTCGTGGTGACTGTGGGCGGATGTCCGAATCGTCCAGCTCGAACGGGGCGGCAAGGCTCTGACGACCCTCGTCGAACTCGACGACTCAAGGCTCCCGGGAGCCCTCAAGGAGATCTCCAGCGCGGTCGAGAGTGCCCGCCTCTACAGGGTCGCCTTGGAGAAAGTCGACGGAGCGCCCGCCGTCGGGTCCCCGATCGAGCCGCTGCTGGTCGAGGCCGGGTTCCGCCCCGGACCGAGGCGGTTGGTGGCCAGCTCCTGACGGGAGAATCCGATCGGCCGGAAGGGCCCCCTGCTGCCTCTACTCTGGCCCCATGCCCGAAGGTGACACGATCGCCCGTGCTGCTGCGCGGATACGAGCGACGATCGAGGGGAAGGTCCCCGATTCGATCGCTACCCCGCAGCGTCGCCACCTGCGTGATCGCTGGCCCGAGAGGCTCTCTGGACGCCGAGTGCAGGAGATCCGCACCCACGGCAAGCACCTCTTCATCGATTTCGAGGGAGGCATGACGATCCACTCCCACCTGAGGATGACTGGATCGTGGACCGTCAGCAATGGCAACACCAGGCAGCGCAGGGCGAAGTCGAGGGCCTGGCTCGAGATCCGCTCTGACGAAAGCGTCGTAACCGAGTTCGACGGACCGGTGTTGGAACTGATGACGCGCAGTCGCTCGCGCATCGATCCGAGGATCGCGTCGCTCGGCCCCGACGTCCTGGCGTTGGAATTCAACAGCGAGCGCTTCCTTCGCCGCCTGCGCGAGGACGACCCGACTCGCGGGTTCGGCGATGCGCTGCTCGACCAGAGGACGGTCGCCGGGATCGGGAACATCTGGAAGGCGGAGACCTGCTGGGGGAGCAGGGATCGACCCGTGGCGGCCACTGGCCGAGGTGTCCGACACTGAGGCCCTCGAGGCGATCGAGCTGGTCAGGCCGAGGATGAAGGCCTCGGCGTCGGGCCACGAGGAGCGTCCGACCGCGGCGTCTACCGCCGTGAGGGCCGTGCCTGCCGACGCTGCGGGGAGAAGATCCGGGCCAAGGGCCAGGGCGACGACAACCGAATCACCTGGTGGTGCCCGGGGTGCCAGCGATGAAGCAACCGAAGATCCTCAGGGTCGGCCACAAGGGCGCACACGTGATCACGCCGGGCAACACGCTCGAGAGCATTCGACGCCGCTCTCTCCACTGGAGTCGACATGATCGAGTTCGACGTCCTCCCGATCGAGCCGGCCCGCCCCCACTCCGAGTTGGTACTCGCCCACGACCCGCACGACCTCAAGAGCCGGACGCCGGTACGGCTCGACGGACGCCCTCGAGTACCTCGCCCAGCCGCGATTCGAGGGGATCGAGTTCGATGTGGACCTGAAGATCCCCGGCTACGAGAAGCGGGTCGCCGATGAACTGGTCGCCAGCGGTCTCTCGCGCCGCTCGCTGGTGTCGACCGGGTACGAGCGCAGCCTCGAGCGCGTCCGCGAGATCGCTCCCGAGATCCGCCTCGGATGGTCGGTGCCGCAGGCAAGCCGCGACTGGACGGCGAACCCGATCACCTGGCTGCCGGCGATGGGGATGCTCGCCCCGCTTCGCTCCGTACTCCAGGGAGGGCGGCCGAGCGGATCGGCAACGGAACGATCGACGGCGTGATGGCGCACTGGCTCGTCGCGACACCAAGGATGCTCGAGGCCGTCAAGGGAGCCGGAGGCGAGCTCTATGTCTGGACCGTCGACGACGTCGATCGGATGCGTGGCCTCGTCGAACTCGGCGTCAGTGGCATCATCACCAATGACCCCCGTCTGTTCCACACCGTTCTGGCACCGGCATGAGCTCAGGAAAACCCACCAGACGCAGTCGAACTGCTCAAATCGACGAACCCTCTCCGCGTCCCTGCCCACTGACGGACTCGAACACATCGCAGCGGTCGCCGTGCTGCGCGCTTCCCGGCCGGAACTGTGATCTTCCGGGAGGGCGACACCGGCGAGTCCTGTTACGTGATCCGCTCGGGCCACGCCCGCGCCCTCGGCGAGCACGCCGACGGAAGGACGATAACCCTGGCCACGTTCGGCCCGGGCGACCTGTTCGGCGAGTTGTCGCTGTTCGATCTTGAGACGCGATCGGCAACGGTCGAGACTCTCGACGACCTCGAAGCACTGGCGATCCTCGGCTCCGACTTCAAACCGCTCGTCGGCGATCTCGGCATCGCACTCGCCGCCGCGCTCGCTCGGCGACTGAGGCTCGCCAACGCCCGGATCGCCCGCCGCTCCTCCAAACGGTGCAGGGCCGGGTCGCCTCTGCCCTGAGCGAGCTGGTCGAGAAGGCACGGTCCGAAGGAGCCGAGCCGGGGCCGATCGAGCTCAAGGCAACGCAGACGGAGATCGCACAGCTGGCCGGCACTTCCCGCGAGTCGGCGAGCCGGTTCCTCGCTGAACTTGCCCGGTCCGGCGTGCTCGAACAGGGACGCGGCCGACTCACGGTCAGCGATCCGGGCGCACTCGAGGGCTGGATCTGGTGAAGGGCGATCGCCCCGCCGACCAGCATTCGGCCGGTGGGGTCGTCCTGCGTGACGGCGAGGTCTGCGTGATCGTCCCGAAGAAGCGGACGGCCAACGGCAAGAAGGCGAATGCGCTGCCGAAGGGCCACGTCGACCCGGGCGAGACCCCGATCGAGGCGGCCACCCGCGAGGTGCGCGAGGAGACCGGGCTGGTGTGCGAGCCGGTCGGCGAGCTCGGCGAGTCCGCTACTGGTACCGCCGCGACGGTCGCTCGATCGACAAGTCGGTCGCTTCTTCCTTTTCGAGTCCGACCGGCGGCGCTCGACGACCACGACGACGAGGTCGAGTCGGTGCGCTGGATGCCGATGGAGCAGGCGCTGGTCGCGCTGACCTCGCCGGAGAGCGCGAGATGGTGCGCCGAGGCTGCAGCCGCGCGGACCCTGACTCCCGAACGTGCAGGTCCTCAACTTCTATTCGACGGTCTTCGCCGACGAGCTAAGCGGGGTCGCAAGACGGCCACGATCCGGCTCGGCGACAAGTCCGGCAAGTACCGCAAGAACCAGGCGGTGCTGGTGACGATCGGCTACCAGCACTCGCCGCGCGAGCGGATCTTCGAAGCGGTGATCGACCAGGTCGAGGTGATGAAGGTCTGGCGAGCTCTCCCCGCGCGACATCGAGCACGACAACCCCGAGTTCCGCCGCCACGAGGAGCTGATCAACTTCCTCGAGCAGATCTACGGGCGCGAGGTCGTCGATGGACGACACCGTGACGGTCGTGCGCTTCTCGCCGATGCTGGAACGAGCAGCGACTTCGAGGACCGCATGAGGGGCTTCGGCGGCGCCCACAACTGACCGAACGGCAGCGGGCCCCAGCGCGGCGATGGCACCGGGCAAACCGGCGCCCTGGCGATTCAACCGGCCCGGATCTGAGTCCGCGTGACGCAGATCACGGCCGGACGGCGCCCGCCGAAGGCCCCGTGGCGCTACACTGAGCCGAAGTTGGCACTCGCACCAGTCGAGTGCCAGCGCTGTCGGTCAGCAATGGCGGGCCGATCAGGCAGGACAGACAAGACAACAACCGACACGGAGGTTTTAGACATGAAGCTCAAGCCCCTGGGCGATCGTCTGATCGTGCGGGCGATCGAGGAGGAGGAGACCACCGCAAGCGGCCTCGTCCTGCCCGACACCGCCAAGGAGAAGCCACAGAAGGGCAAGGTCCTCGCCGTCGGCGACGGGCAGATCGACGAGACGGCAAGCGCATCCCGCTCGACGTCAAGGAGGGCGACGAGGTCCTCTACAGCAAGTACGGCGGCACCGAGATCAAGGTCGACGGGCGAGGATCTGCTCGTGCTGCGCGAGTCCGACGTCCTCGCCAAGGTCGAGTCCTACGACAAGGAGACCGAACATGAATGGCACACAAGGAAATCAAGTACGACGCGGAGGCGCGCAAGGCCCTGGAGGCCGGCGTCGACGCGGTCGCCAACGCGGTCAAGGTCACGCTCGGCCCGAAGGGCCGCTACGTCGTGCTCGACAAGAAGTTCGGCGCGCCGACGATCACCAACGACGGCGTCACGATCGCCCGGGAGATCGAGGTCGAGGACGTCTTCGAGAACCAGGGCGCCCAGCTCGTGCGCGAGGTCGCCACGGCGACCAACGACGTCGCCGGCGACGGCACGACGACCGCGACCGTGCTGGCCCAGGCGATCGTCCGCCAGGGCCTGAAGAACGTCGCAGCCGGCGCGAACCCGCTGGCGCTCAAGCGCGGCATCGAGAACGCGGTCGACGCAGGTCGTCGACGAACATCGAGCACGCAGTCCAAGGAGGTCTCCGGCAAGGACCAGATCGCCCGCGTCGCGACGATCTCGGCCGGCGACGAGGAGATCGGCGACGTGATCGCCGACGCGATCGAGAAGGTCGGCAAGGACGGCGTCGTCAACGTCGAGGAGGGCCAGACGTTCGGCATGGACCTCGAGTTCACCGAGGGCATGCAGTTCGACAAGGGCTACATCTCGCCGTACATGGTCACCGACCAGGACCGCATGGAGGCGGTCCTCGAGGACCCCTACATCCTCATCGCCAACCAGAAGATCGGCTCGGTCCGGGACATGCTGCCGGTGCTCGAGCAGGTCATCCAGTCCGGCAAGCCGCTGCTGATCATCGCCGAGGACGTCGAGGGCGAGGCGCTCGCGACGCTCGTCGTCAACAAGCTGCGCGGCACGTTCACCGGCGTCGCCGTCAAGGCGCCGGGCTTCGGCGACCGCCGCAAGCGGATGCTCGAGGACATCGCGATCCTCACCGGCGGCGAGGTCATCACCGAGGAGATGGGCCTCAAGCTCGAGAACACCCAGGTCTCGCCAGCTCGGCCGCGCCCGTCGCGTCGTGGTCGGCGAAGGACAAGACCACGATCGTCGACGGCGCCGGTGACGCCGAGGCGATCAAGGGCCGCATCAACCAGATCAAGGCCGAGATCGAGAACACCGACTCCGACTTCGACCGCGAGAAGCTCCAGGAGCGCCTGGCCAAGCTCTCCGGCGGCGTCGCCGTCGTCAAGGTCGGCGCGGCCACCGAGACGGAGATGAAGGAGAAGAAGCACCGCGTCGAGGACGCGCTGCAGGCGACCCGCGCGGCGCTCGAGGAGGGCATCGTCGCCCGGCGGCGGCGTCGCGCTGCTGCAGGCTGCCGGCCGTCGATCGACGTCGACGGCATCGCCGACGACGACGAGCGGACCGGCGCGCGGATCATGCTGCGCGCGCTCGAGGAGCCGCTGCGTCAGATCGCCGAGAACGCCGGCCTCGAGGGCTCGGTCGTCGTCAACGACGTGCGCAAGGCCAAGAAGGGCCAGGGCCTGAACGCCGCGACGGCGAGATCGTCGATCTCGTCGGCCGCGGGCGTCATCGACCCGGCGATGGTCACGCGCTCGGCGCTGCAGAACGCCGCGTCGATCGCCAAGAACATCCTCACCACCGAGGCGATCGTCGCCGAGGTGCCGGAGAAGGAAGGCGCCGGATGGCGGCGGCGGGATGCCGGACATGAGCGGGATGATGTGATCCAGCCTCAAGGCTGAATCAAGCAGGACCTTCAGCGGGGTCCGGTCCGAAAGGGCCGGGCCCCGTTTGCCGCCCGAGCGCTGCCCAAGACCCGGTCGCGCAACTCACCTCCTGAAGACTGTACAACGGGCGCTCGCGAGCAGAGCCTGACCACCCGCATTGATGAGGCGCGGAAGGCGAACGTCCTCAACCACTGCCTCTCGCCAAGCCACCTCCTGCAACCAGACCTGTGCCTAGTGGGGTTTCTGCCCGTAAACGACGGAGAATGGAGCCAATGAATAAGTGGTGGTAATCGAAACTTCGAACCCAGCACTCGCCAGAATCTCGACCAGAACTGCTGGATCGCCAGCTCGGTGATGTGCTTCGCAGATGACTCGGTTGGCCTTCCTAAGCGCCGAGCTCGGCGTCTTCGCGAGGATCTCGAACTCGGATCCTTCGACGTCGATCTTCAGCAGATCACACTGTTGCTCCAGAAGGCCCACCATTGCTATCGCTGGGACTTCGACGCTCTCCGTCAGGGGAGTGCCTGACGCGATCTCCCTTGAACCAAAGTGAAACCTTGCCGCTTGGCGAACGCGGACGGCTCCTTCCGCTAGCGAGGACGAGGCGAAGGAAGACGAGCCGGCGGGATCCAGTACATGCGGAGGTCGACTGCCTGGATGTTCGCCGGAATGGTCAGGCTGGCCGCGACACTCAAGCAAGCCCGGATCTGAACGACACGTGGGGCGTCCTGCAGCGCAGGGCGGCCCTGCGCGGACTCAGCCAGAGTGCCAGTAAACTGGGGCTTGAGCTGATATGACGACTTTGCAGCGCCTCAAACACCGGACGAAAGTCCTCATCGGCAAGCCGTCCGTTGATGAGAACCGGATCGCCTTGGACCTTTTCGAAGGCGTTGATCGGGGCCTGATGCTCGACGTTGGAGCTTGCTTCGGGAATACGGCGATTCCATTTGCGGAGCGTGGCTGGCATGTGAAGGCATTCGAACCCGACCCGGACAACCGTTCCGTGCTCGAAGCCAACCTTGCCCGCAACCCAGCCGGGAAGCGCGTCTCGGTCGCGGAGGCTGCGGTAGCCGATGAACCTGGCCAGCTCGCGCTCTACTCGAGTCCCGTGTCGGCGGGAGTGTCCTCCCTGAGGCCGTTCATGGACTCGCACGCGGAGCGCGCATCCGTGCCCGTGACGACTCTCCGGGATTTCTGTGTGTCGAACGGGATCACGAGCGTGGACTACCTGAAGATCGACGTCGAAGGATTCGAGAGGGAGGTTCTGAACGGCTACGACTGGGAAGCTTCCCGACCCACAGTGATCGTGTTGGAGTTCGAAGACTCCAAGACGGTGCCGAGAGGTTACTCATGGAGAGATCTGGCCTCGTTCCTTGCTGACCGGGGCTACCGCGTGGTGGTATCCGAATGGGAGCCGATTGTCCAGTACGGGACCGCACACAGCTGGAAGGCATTCAAGGACTACCCCTGCGAGCTCGAATCCCCGGAGTCTTGGGGCAACCTGATCGCCATCGAACCCGGACTGGCCGATCGCCTATCTGGGCTTCGGAGATCCGTCGAGCGTCGGCATTCGCTCGGCCTCCTGACGCATCGGATCGCCACGCGAATTCCGCTGCTGCGCAACTACGCCTAGCTAGGCTTGGCCGATCGGGCCGACATCGGAAGCCGGTCGGGCACCCGGACCCACGTACTTCGCGCTCGGCCTGATCAAACGGCCCTCGCGCTTCTGCTCGAGGATGTGGGCCGACCAGCCGGCGACGCGCGCGCAGGTGAACATCGAGGTGAACATGTCGGCCGGGACCTCGGCGAAGTCGAGCACGACCGCCGACCAGAACTCCACGTTGGTCGCGAGGACCCGGTCGGGCTTGCGCGCCGTGCAGCTCGGCGAGCGCCGCCTCCTCGAGCGCCTCGGCCACCTCGTAGCGGCGCGAGCCGAGCTCCTTGGCAGTCCGGCGCAGCACCCGGGCCCGCGGGTCCTCGGCGCGGTAGACGCGGTGGCCGAAGCCCATCAGCCGCTCGCCGCGGTCGAGGGCTTCCTTGACCCAGCGCTCGGCGTCGCCGGGCCGTCGACCTCGTCGAGCATCGTCAGCACGCGCGACGGGGCGCCGCCGTGCAGCGGGCCGGACAGGGCGCCGACGGCGCCGGACAGCGCGGCGGCGCACGTCGGCGCCGGTCGAGGCGATCACCCGCGCGGTGAAGGTCGAGGCGTTCATGCCGTGCTCGGCGGCGGAGACCCAGTAGGCGTCGATCGCCTTGACGTGGTCGGGGTCGGCCTCGCCCCGCCAGCGCATCAGGAACCGCTCGGCGATGGTGGCGCCGGTCGATCGTCGCCTGGGGCACCAGCGGCTGGCCGAGGCCGCGGGCGGACTGGGCGACGAACGAGAGCGCCATCACCGATGCCCGTGCCAGGTCGTCGCGTGCCTGGTCGTCGCTGATGTCGAGCAGCTGGCCCGATTCCCCACTCGGGCGCGAGCATGGCGAGCGCGGACTGGACGTCGACCCGTCGGATCGCCGGAGCGCACCGTCAGCGGGTGCGGCTCGGCCGGCGGCAGACCCGGCTCGAAGGTCCCGTCGACGAGCAGGCCCCAAACCTTCTCGTAAGGGAACGGATCCGACCAGCTCCTCGATGTCGACGCCGCGGTAGCGCAGCGCGCCACCCTCCGGTCCGGCTCGGCGATCTCGGTCGCGAAGGCGACGACGCCTTCGAGGCCGGATTGGATCTCACTCACGCCCTTCAGGATGCCACGAACGGGACCGGGCCGTAGGCTTCCCCCACCCGACCGGAGGAGACCGTGATGAGCGCCGATGCCGACCTGATGTTCCGACCCGTACTCGAACTGGCCGAGATGGTTCGAAGCGGCGAGGTGTCGGCTCGCGAGCTGACCGAGGTGTCGCTGGCAAGAATCGCCGACCTCGAGCCCGACCTCGGTGCATTCACCCACGTGGCCGCGGAGTCGGCGCTGGCCGCAGCCGACTCGATCAAGCCTGGCGACCCCCGGCCGTTCGCAGGAGTGCCGATCGCGATCAAGGACAACAAGGCCGTTGCCGGGATGCCGCTCACATTCGCGGCGGAGATGATGGGCGACTTCGTCGCGACCAGCGACGCCCACCTCGTGCGCCGGATCCGCGAAGCGGGCTTCGTGATCGTCGGCAAGACCAACCTCCCGGAGTTCGGCCTGATGCCGGTCACCGACCCGGACCGCTTCGGCCCGGCCCGCAACCCGTGGGATCCGACCAGAACCTCGGGTGGTTCATCGGGCGGCTCGGCCACCGCGGTCGCTGCGGGAATGGTGCCGATCGCCCATGCCAACGACGGCGGCGGCTCGACGCGGATCCCGGCAGCTTGCACCGGCCTCGTCGGCCTCAAGCCCCAGCGAGGGCGAATCTCCCAGGGTCCGGAGTTGGGTGACGGGTTCCTGATCGCGGATGGGGTCCTGACGAGGACCACCGCCGACACCGCAGCCGTGCTCGACATCCTCGAGGGCTACGAGACCGGCGATGCGACGTGGGCCATCCCTCCCTCCGAGCCTTACGCCAAGGCGGCGTCGCGGCCACCCGGGACTCTGAAGATCGCCTGGACAACCGAACCGCCGATCGATGCTCCGCTCGACGCCCATGCCGCAGCCGCCACCGAGCGGACCGCCGGCCTGCTGGCTGAGCTCGGCCACAGGGTCGACATCGCGGAGCCAGGCTGGAACGACCCGATGATGATCCACCTGTTCAGCGCCGCGTTCGGGCCGGCGGTCGCGACCCAGATCATCTTCGCTTCGATGATCGCCGGGCGCGAAGCGACGGAGGCGGACATGCAGCCGCTGTCGTGGATGGTGTGGCAGCAGAGCCAGGGCTTGAGCGCGCCGTTCTTCCTCGGCGCGATGGCCCAGCTCAACACCTTCGTGCGCGGATTCATGCCGTTCTTCGACGACTGGGACATCCTGATGACCCCGGCCCTTGCCGAGCGTCCGGTGAAGATCGGCGAGATCGACCCGCGTTCAGACGATCCCTCTGCCGCGTTCGCCAGGGGTGGCCAGTTCACCCCCTACACGGCTGTCGCGAACGTCACCGGCCAGCCGGCGATCTCGGTCCCGATCGAGCACGGCGAGGACGGCCTCCCGCTGGCGGTCCAGCTGATGGCCGCGCCTGGCCGTGAGGACCTCCTGCTGCAGGTCGCGGCCCAGCTCGAGGAGGCGCGTCCGTGGGCCGACAGGAGGCCCGGCGGCAGCAGCTGATTGCGACGCTGCGGAGTGTCCTTTCGTTTCGTAGACTCGCAGGAGCCGATCCGCCCACGGCGAACGGTCAAGAGAGAACCCGACCAACTGAACCCGAAGGAAACCTGAGACTGCAATGGCATACGTGATCGCAGAGCCCTGCCTCGACACCAAGGACAACTCCTGCGTCGAGGTCTGCCCCGTCGACTGCATCCACCCGACTCCCGACGAGCCGGACTACGACTCGGTCAAGCAGCTGTTCATCGACCCGGAGGAGTGCATCGACTGTGACGCATGCGTCGAGGCCTGCCCGGTCGACGCCTGTTTCGCCGAGGACCAGCTCCCCGGTGAGTGGGCCGAGTACGCGCAGCTCAACGCTGACTACTTCGCCAACCGCGGCTGACGGCCCGGCCTGAGGGCCGGGACCGCTGCGACGCAATTCATCGAGACGGCCGCCGAACAGGCGGCCGTTCTTCGTTCAGGCCATCGGCAGCGACATGCCCGAAGCCTTCGGTGGCTCGGGTAGATCGCTGTCGAGGGTCGGCAGCGGCGCGATCGGGGCAAGAGCAATCAATCCCCGCGCAATCTGGCGGATCGCCTGGCTGGCGGGGTCGTCGGGGTTGGAGAACACGAGCGGCACCCCGCTGTCGGACTGCTCGCGCAGCGGCATCGTCAGCGGAACGCGACCGAGCAGCGGGACGTCGATCTCGTCCGCGAGCAGCCTGCCGCCGCCCTCGCCGAAGATCGCGTACCGCTCGCCGTCCGGAGTGACGAAGCCGGCCATGTTCTCGATCACGCCGCAGATCTCCGATCGAGACCTTCTCGGCCATGTCGGCGGACCGCCTGGCGACCTTCTGCGCAGTCGGCTGCGGCGTCGTCACGAGGACGAACTCCGAGTCGGGGAGCAGCTGGGCGAGCGTCATCGAGACGTCGCCGGTGCCGGGCGGCAGGTCGACGAGCAGGTAGTCCAGTTCTCCCCAGTCGACATCCTCGAGGAACTGGGTCAGCGCCTTGTGGAGCATCGGCCCGCGCCAGACGACGGCGGCGTCCTCCTCGACGAAGAAGCCGATCGACATGACCTTCACGCCATGGGACTCGAGCGGGATGATCTTGCGCTCGCCGTGACCGGCGGGCGCTCGGCCCCGAGGCCGAACATGCGCGGGATCGAGTAGCCCCAGACGTCGGCGTCGAGCACGCCCACCCGCGGCCTTCGGCCGCAAGGGCCGCAGGCGAGGTTGGCGGTGAGGGTGGACTTGCCGACCCCGCCCTTGCCGGAGCCGATGCAGATGACGTTCGCCCGACCTGTGCAAGCGGCCCGCCGGCAGGCTGCCGCGGCCGAGCTTCTGCTGAGCGCCGCCTTCTCGCAGTCGCAGAGGACGTCGAACTAGACGTTGACAGCGGTGATGCCGTCGAGCGCTCCGAGGTGTGCCTGACCGCGTTCTCGAAGTGGCCTCGGATCGGGCAGCCCGGCGTCGTGAGGGACACGGTCACGTCGGCGACGCCGTTGGGATGGACGGTCGATCGAGCGACCATCCCGAGCTCGACGATGTGCTTGCGCAGCTCCGGATCGATGACCTTCGAGAGGGCTGCCTGGATCTGCTCGTCGGTCGGAAGTGATGTTTCGCTCATGTGTCGCAGTGTGGCAGAAGAGGAACGGCGGCCCGCTCGAGAGCGCGCCGCCGTTCCGGGGGAGGAGAGATACGACATCCGCCGACGGGGTTATGAGGTCGGCGAATCCTGAACCGGACGGCGGCTCTCCGCACGCCGCCCGGTGGCTTGAGCCAGGGGGGCGGGCTCTAAGCGGCAATCCTTTCGCCGGCGCGACGCGCGGCCTTGGAACCGGCCTCTACGACCTGGCCGACCTGAGTCTGGAAGAAGTCGGCACCGTTGGCGAGATCGATCTGGCGAATGGCCTCACGAGCCTCGTCGGCACGACCGTTCGCTCGCTTGACGACGGTCTTGGCCTCACGCTCGACTCGCTTGCGCTCGGTGGTGACGCGCTTCTCGGCCTTGCGGCGACGGGTCTTGAGCTCGCGCTCGATGCGCTTGCGGTTGCGCTTGACCGTCCGCTCCACTTCGCGGCGGGCCTTGGTGCCGCGGCGCTCGAACTTCTTGACTTCCTTCTCGGCTGCCTCGGTGCTGCCGAAGCGGCTCTGGAGGTCTTCGACGGTCCCGCTGACGGTGTCGCGGGCCTCGAGGACGGCGCCGACCTGAACGGTCACTGCGCGCTCGACCTGACGGAAAGCCTGCTCCGCGGCGTCGCGGGCGCGGTCGATCGGAGTCTGGGGAGCAGTCGGCTCGACCTTCGGTGCCGACGCCTTCGGGGTTGCCGTCGAGCGACGGGCGGTTGCCGTCTTGCGTCGGGCGGCAGTCGACTTGGCGGAGGCCGCGCGCTGCTTGGTTGTCTTTGTGGTCTGTGGCATTTGGGGAGTTGCTCCTTGCTGATTGGTAGGAACTTATTTCTAAGTTCAATAGGAGCGTAGCATCGAACGGGCGTTCGTTCGAGCGGTGAAGTGTGCGTCTCGACACACTCGCTCCAAGCCCGGCCGAGCCGGTGAGTCCCAGCGGCCGCGGTCCGCGTCAGCCGGTGACCCGGTCGAGCCAGAGCCGCGGCTGCTCCAACTCGTCGTGTCCGGGAATCGCGTCGGGCGACGACCAAGCGATGTTGAGCGAGTCGACGCCGGCGATGTCGACCACGCCGTCGCAGAACCTGCGCCCTGTCTCGTACTGGCGCATCTTCAGGTCCAGGCCGAGCAGCTTGCCGAGTACCCGCCAGAGGGGCCCCGGAGCGCGTCTCTTCTCCGACATCACGGACCGCAATCGCGACAGCGACGGGATCGAGTCGGGATCGGCCCTGTCCATGACGTGCTCCGCATGGCCCTCGACGAGAGCCATCGCCGCCTGCATGTGGTCCACGAGGGCCCGCTCGCGATCGTCCATCAGGAGGTGCAGCGGGTCGCGCCCCCGAACGGTTTTCGCAGCCCTGCCGGCAACCCTGCCGACCCGCTCGAGAGCCGGCCTGCGCGAACCCTCCCCCCGCGAGTCGAGCGATTCGATCAGCTCGGTCGCCACGCCGCCGAGGTGGTCCCTGAGCCACGGCACGGATCCAAACTGCACGGCGTGCGTCAATTCGTGGAGCGCGATCCAACGAAGGAAGTCGGAACCATCGCGGCCGAGGTTGGCCATCGCCTCGCCGACATTCGGAGCGACGAAGAGCAGCCGTGGCGGCGGGGTGTCCTCCCGGCGAACGAGCGAGAGGTCGTACTGACCGAGCACCTTGCGCGACAGCAGTCCGAGCACTGCGCCCGCCTCAACCGTGAGGGTCACGGCCGCTGCGAGCTGGAGACCCTGCCCGGCCGGACCGGCACGTTCACCGACGCCGGCGAGAGCCGACTCGAGAAGCGGCTCCAGCGAGGCGGTGTTGGCGGTGATCCACTCCGGCCGGGTCACTGCCTCGGCCCGCGGCACCGGACCGGCCGGCTCGAGGCCCGAGTAGGCGACAACCGAGGACAGAGCCTCGTCGCAGAGTCGGGCGAGGGCATCCGGATCCGGACCACGGAAGTCCGGCGAACCTGAGAGCTTCGAGCCGAGCCTGCGGGTCAGGTCCCAATCGATCAACGAACCCCGACCACCCGGGCCGCTGCCTCGAGAGCCGCCGGGTCACGGGCGGCGACGATCGGCGAATGGGGCAGCAGGTCGAGCGGAGCCGATTCCCCATCCGTCAAGTGAGGCCATGCGACGACACCGCCGGCCTCGCGAACAACCAGCTGGGCGGCGGCGGCGTCGACCGATCGGCATCCCCTGAGCGACACCATCGCGTCAGTGCGACCGGCAGCCACCTGGCACAGCGAGACTGCGATCGCACCGAGGGCCCGGAGCCGGTGCGCCGACTCGAGCAGCGGGTCCATCGCTGCCGCGACCCAGCGCGGGTCCGCCGACTCGATCCCGAGGATCTCGAGCCTCCCGTCGTCGCGGAACCTTGGCTTCAAGCTCCGATCGAGAGGGCGCCCGTCGAGCTCGGCCCCGGAGCCGGCGACTGCGATCCACTCCTCACCCGAGTGGAGATCATGGACGAACCCGAAGGTGACATCGGCCATCGTTCCTCCCTCCGCGACCGCGACCGAGAGGGCACACGGGCCGCTGACCCGCTTGGCGTTGAGCGAGCCGTCGATCGGGTCGATGATCACCCGACGAGCACTCAGGCCGTCGCCGAACACCACCTCGCCGCGCTCCTCGGCTATCGCAGTGAACCCACCGCATGAATCGGAGAGGGCCCCGAGCTCAGCGAAGACCGCGTCCTCCGCGAGGGCGTCGATCACGAGTGTGCGGTCTCCCCCTTCGCCGAGGCCGACGACCACCTCGCGGTCGGCTGTCGTCGGGTGCCCGTCGAGCACTCGCTCGATCGCGGTGACCATCCTGCGGCAGGCCACGATCCAATCCGCCCAATCGACATTTTGCTCGAGCATCGCCCCCCATCCTGACACGGGCGGGCGGGCCGGCTGCCTCCCTCAGCGGTCGGCCCGGCTGAGATTGGCGACTCGCACGGGCGGGCGCCGGGTGGCAGCTAGTCGTCGTCGCTCTCGCGCTGTCGCAGGAAACGCTGCATGTCCCTGGCGAGCGAATCGCCGCTCGGGATCTCACCCTGCTCGGCATCGGGCTCATCGGCTGCCTCTTCCAGCTGCTCGACGAAGCCGCGGAGATCACTGTCGCTCGCCACTGCCTGCTCGACCTGCTGTTCGTGGGCGAGGGCATCGCCTTCGAGCTCCCGGGCGTCGATGATCACTCCGGTCAGCGATTCGAGACGGCGGACGAGCGCGAGCGCTGACTTGGGGTTGGGCATCGCGGCGATGTAGTGAGGCACTGCCGCCCAAAGGCTCACCGACGGAATCCCACGATCGACGCAGGCCGTGTGAAGGGCGGCGGTGATGCCGGTTGGCCCCTCGTAGTTCGACGGGACCAAGCCGAGCCGCTCGGTCAGGATCGGATCACTGGCCGAGCCTGCGATCGATACCGGCCGGGTGTGGGGCTGATCGGCGAGGAACGCCCCGAGGGTCACGACCATCGTGCAGCCGATGCTCTCGGAGAGGTCGAGCAGCGAAGCGCAGTAGGCGCGCCACGCAAGAGCCGGCTCCGGGCCGCTGACGACGATCAGGTCCCGGGGGGCGCGCGGGGCGCGGATCGCGGTGATCGATGTCTCGGGCCAGTCGAGCCCGCGTGCCTCGCCGTCGATGAGCCGGATCACCGGCCTCGTCTCCCTCAGGTCCACGAACGGCTCAAGGTCGATCGACGCGAACTGATCCCCTGGGAACGAGTCAGCGAGGGCGTCGATCGCGAGGCTCGCCGCCTCGCCCGCGTCGTTCCAACCCTCGAACGCGCAAACGAGTGCGGGACTCCTCAATCCCTCCGGTCGATGCGCCCAGCGAACGTGGCTCATTGGCTCAACTTAGACCACGGATCGGGTCGGGACGCCGGCAGGGCCGACGCAACGCTCCGTCGGCGCGGAGGCAAAGCGGGGATCAGCCGGTGAACGGTCGCGGCTTCGGCGGGGTCCGCTTGAGCCTGACGTTGGTGCAGGCGTACTGGTAGAAGGGCCAAGCGGCTCGGACGGTGTAGGTGCCGGTCTTCTTGATCTTGCCGATCCAGACGGCGATGCCCTTCGAGTTCGCCTGGACGAGCCGGTACCGATTGCCGTTCGCCGCTGCGGCCTTCCGGCTGAAGAACTTGACTGCCGCATAGGGCATCGCCCGCTCCTTCTCGGATGTTCCCTTCGATGGCAGGCCGGTGACCTTGAACGCGATCGCCGTATAGCCCTTCCTGACGAGGCGACGCTGTGACGGTGTCAGGCGGGGAACCCTGACCTTGGTGATCCTCAGGCGGCAGATCGCGCCCATCGCCCTGCCGGCGACGATCCCGGCCGGGTTGAGACCCTTGGGATCCTTGACCATCACGTTGCTGAGTGCGATCAGCGGCGTGTAGCCGCACTTGATCCTGTCGCCCTTCTTGGCGAGCTTGATGGTCGAAGCCACCTGGCGGAAGCGATAGACGGTCGGCTTCTTCGCAGCAGCCGAGGCAGGCGGCGGACCTCCACGCACGATCGGCTGGAGAAGCTGCATTGCGGCCGCCCTCGGACCAGCGCTCGAAGTCGCCTTCGGCACGGGAACCATGATGCAGTACTGAGTCGGAGGGATATAGCCGCCCGCTTCGATGATCGCAGCGAGATCCGGTGGGAACAGCGGGTTGTCGATGTCGTCGATCGTCCACAGCGCGCAGACGCAGGTGTACTTGGTGACGGTGGTCCCGCCGCCCGGCTTCGGGATGTAGGTGATGATGTAACCCGGCGGGCAGACCGGCTTGATCGCAGGGCTTCCTCCGGTGTCGATCGGCGGGTTCTTGAGCCCGCGGTACTTGCCGCCCGCGTCGCCCGGCGTCAAGCCCTTGCATGTGCGCGGGTCGCAGTTGCGGCCGTCGAAGGTGTTGATCAGCGACATCATCTTCTTCTTGTTCTTGTAAGGCGGCTTCATCTGCGGGCTGCTGAACTGCCAGCCGATCAGCTTCGGCGGCTTGGAGGCCGAGCCGCCCCGCTTCTTCCACTCGGAAAGCGTGATGTAGCAGGTGGCATCGAAGCTGTAGGTGGTGCTCGACTTCTGCTTCGCCCGGGTCGGACAGCTGGCGGCCGAAGCTGATCCGGCGAAGGCCATGACCGCGGCCAGCGAGACGGCCAGGATGGCGATCATTGAATTGCGTGTGATCCGCAGGCTCATTGTCTCGGGCGCAGCGGAGCAAGAAGTCTCGCGCCGCCTCATTGTTTTAGCACTTGCCGGTCCACTTGGCCACTCTCGACCATGCGGCGACCAGCTTCCGTCGCTCGCCGTGCGGGACAGCTCAGCGGTTCGCCGTCCAGGTCGGCGAAGCCGCGCCACACGCGCCCGGGGCCGAAGTCACCAACGCTCGCCAAGCTCCGACGCCACGACCGGCTCGCGGAAGCCTCGCCGTGAAGACCCCGCTTGCGGAGGTAACGGCTGTCGCGCTGGTTGTCCACCTGCGGCCGGCGCGCCGCTGCACTGCGACCGACACCCCAGCCGAGCGACAGGGCACGATCCCCCACGCATAGGGCCTCGAGCCGGTCGCGATCCGGAGCGGCCAAAGGAAGCTGGCCAGGGCAGGCTTGGCCCGATCGGCGGCGATGTCCGCCTCGGTCAGCCTCCCGGGGGTCAGATAGGTCCGGGGGCTCCACTTGAGCGGGTTCGAGAGGTAGTCGCTTGCGAGCCAGAGGCCACCGGGCCAGCCAGGCACGTCGCGGGTACGGAACCAGAACAGGGTGTCCACTCCGGCCCGCCAGGCGCGGAAGAGGCTGTCGGTCGTCCAGGTCGCGACGGTCCGCTGCGACTGACCCAAGAGCCTGTTGGGGGGATTGGTCCACCAGTCGAACTCGGTGACCCAGAGGGGCTTGCGACCGCCAGGGGTTACTGTCCCGAGCTTCGTTGCGGTGTCGAGCATCGCCCGGAAGCCGGGAAGGTCGGGGAGCAGGCCGTTCTGGAGGTCGTAGTCGACCTCCCTGTCCGGGGATCCGACGAGGTCGTACGGATGTTGCGACCAGATGTCGAAGTCGGCCGCAGGGCAACGGGGAACCTTGGCCAGCACCTTCCCACGCTTGGCCTTCACGTACTTGAGGCAGAGGACCGCACGGGCAAAGCGCTGCGGTGAGGTTCCCTCACGGACACCGACCGAATTGCCGAACGGTGCCATGCCGGCGCCGACGACCTTCGCGTCAGTCCGCCCGGCATCCGCAAGGCCCTTGCGGAAGGCAGCGAGGATCTTCCGGTAGATGGAAGGCCCGACCAGCGCCCGCCCCTGCCGCTGTGGCGTCAGGTGGGTCGAGAGGTTCGGTTCATTCCATGCCTGGAACAGAGTCACCTTCGGCAACAGGCGGTTCATGGCGTTGTAGCGGCCACTGCCGTCGTACCGAGTCGCAAGGGCCTGGACGAACTTGGCCAACTCGTCGGTCTTGGGACTCCAGGTTCCCGGGAAGCGGCAGAACTCGCGGTTGGGATTCGTCTTCGACGTCGGGCACTTCGGGCGGCCGGGCTTCTGCGCCCAATCCGGCGCGTCCTCGACGACCAGCAGCGGTTCGAGTCCCGCGCCGGTGGTGGGCCTCGTGTCGGCGGCGGCCCTCAGCACGTCGTCGAGCGAGCTGACGGCCGAGCTGCGGTACGCGCCATCGCCGCTGTCGTTGACGGAGCCGGGCGTCGTCAGGTCGGTCGGATCCGAAGGCCTCGTCGGGGCCAATGCCCTCCAGCTGATCGCGATCCTCTGGTAGCGCGAGCCGGCGGCCTTGACTCGGTTGGACAGTGCGCGAGTGACCGGAATTGAAGCACCGAGCGACATCGGCTCCTCCATCCCGAGCCAGAGCGGACGGGTGGCGGCGCCGGCCACGGGAGCGGAGGACAGCGAGCCGCAGATCGCGACGGCACAGACCGATGTCAGCAGTACTGCGGCTCTCATTCCACTTGCTCCAACACCGCCGGACCCCATTGGTTTTGGTCCAATCCGACCTCCCTCACGGCCGCTTGGACGGTACCAGCGGCAGACCGCCGCGCCGCCGATCGCAAGCCCCTGCCGGGGGCCGGCGAAGAGATCCTCAGGCCACCGCCTGGGCGTTCTCGAGATACCAGCGCCACGTCGCGGCTATTCCCTCCTCGAGCGCGACGCTCGCACTCCAACCGAGAGCTTCGATCTTCGAGGTGTCGAGCAACTTCCTCGGTGTGCCGTCCGGCCTGCCCGAATCCCACTCGATCGCTCCCTCGAAGCCGACGATCCCGGCAACCATCGTGGCCAGTTCGCGGATGGTGAGGTCCTCGCCGACGCCGACGTTGATCGGCGCCGGGTCGTCGTAGCGGTCCAGGAGCATGAGGCAGGCCGTTGCCAAGTCATCGACGTGGAGGAACTCCCGGCGAGGCGACCCCGTGCCCCAGAGAGTCACCGAGGGAAGGCCGGACCGGGCAGCCTCGTGGAAGCGCCTGATCATCGCGGGCATCACGTGGCTGGTCTCGAGGTCGAAGTTGTCGCCCGGCCCGTAGAGGTTCGTCGGCATCGCCGAGATGTAATGAAGCCCGTGCTGGCGACGCATTGCCTGGATGTGCATCACGCCGGCGATCTTCGCGATCGCGTAGGCGTCGTTGGTCGGCTCGAGCGGCCCCGTCAGGAGGGCCTCCTCCCGGATCGGCTGATCGGCGAATTTCGGGTAGATGCAGGAGGACCCGAGGAACAGGAGCCGCTCGACTCCGAACTCGGCGGCCGCATCGATCAGGTTGAGCTGGATCCTCAGGTTGTCGCTCAGGAACTCCGCCGGCGACGCAGCATTGGCTGCGATTCCACCGACCTTCGCTGCGGCGTCGACGACGACCTCGGGCCGCTCCGCAGCGAAGAACTCCCGCGTCGCGTCACGGTCGCGGAGGTCGAGTTGGGCCGAGGTCCTGCCGACGAGGTTCCGGTAACCGCGAACCTCGAACGCACGCCAGACCGCGGATCCGACCATTCCACCGTGCCCAGCCACGTGGATCTTCGCATCGCTGTTCAGTGGCCGCGGCCGTTCACCAGACATCGGGCCAACAGCCTACGGGAGAAGGGCCGGCACGATGGCAGCGTGCGACCCGACCTGCGATCGGACCGCGACGAACGGTTACGATGACGTTTTCATGGGCAAACGCGCCTTCATAACTGGAATCACCGGCCAAGACGGCTCTTACCTCGCCGAGCTCCTGCTCGAGAAGGACTACGAGGTCCACGGGCTGATCCGCCGCGCGAGCACGATCAACACATCCCGGATCAATCACCTTTATCGGGATCGCCACGATCCTGAAGCGAGGATGTTCCTCCATTACGGTGACCTGACCGACGGAACCCGCCTGGTGGCGCTGCTCGACGAGATCCAGCCCGACGAGATCTACAACCTCGGCGCGCAGAGCCACGTGAGGGTCTCGTTCGACGAACCGGAGTTGACCGGTGACATCACCGGCCTGGGCGCGACCCGGATGCTCGAGGCGCTCCGGGCAAGCAAGGTGGATGCACGCTTCTACCAAGCCTGCAGCTCGGAGATGTTCGGCCACTCCCCACCGCCGCAGAACGAGGCAACCGCCTTCCGCCCGGTTTCCCCCTACGGGACCGCCAAGGCCTACGCGTACTTCATCGCCCAGAACTACCGCGACTCGTACGGGATGTTCGTCGCCAACGGGATCCTCTTCAACCACGAGAGCCCGCGGCGAGGCGAGACGTTCGTGACCCGGAAGATCGCCAAGGCAGCTGCCCGCATCGCGGCCGGACTGGACAAGACCCTCTACCTCGGCAATCTCGAAGCGGTTCGCGACTGGGGTTATGCGCCGGAGTACGTAAACGCGATGTGGCAGATGCTGCAGACCGACGAGCCGGGCGACTTCGTGATCGCCACCGGCACCGCCCACACAGTGCGCGACTTCGCCGAGTACTCCTTCTCCCACCTCGGACTCGATTGGGAGGAGCACGTCGAGTTCGACTCCCACTACCTGCGACCGACGGAACCCAACTCGCTCGTCGGGGACGCATCGAAGGCGGCAGCTGAACTCGGATGGAAGCCTGAGGTCCTCACGCCCGAGCTGGCAAAGCTGATGGTGGATGCCGAGACGGCGGCCATCGAGGCGGCCGCAGTCCGTCCCTGAGGGCGGGCCGAGTTGACCTCCGGACCCGAAGTGCTCCTCCTCGGAGCGGTCGGGCTGGTGGGCATCGCCTGGGCCGTCCACCTGGCGACCCGCCGGCAGGGCCTGTTCCTCGGAGTGCTGCTGCTCGTGACGGCCCTCGAATCGACGAGGGACTTCGCCCTCTCGCCGCACTCGGCAACGAATGCGATCGACGCCGCCTTCTACATCGGCCACTCCGGGGTGATCTTCTCGATCGGTTCGGTGCAGGTGCACATCCAGGACCTGTTCACCGTGGTCGCGGCGACCGCTGGGGTGATGGGGATCAGGCGGTTCAGGGGCGGCCCTGTCGCAGCCGCGGCGCTGGCGGGACTCGTCGTCCTGGTCGGGCTGGGAGTCGTGACGTTTGCCGGCTCCCTAGGGATCGAGACGGCAGTCAACTCGTGGCGCCGATGGGAGCTCGCGCTCGCACTGCTGCTCTATGGGATGACGACAATCCGCCCGTGGGAGTGGCGGGACCTTGACTGGATCGTCGCGGCCGGGGTCCTGATGTGCGCGCTGGCCGCAGCGGAGATCTCGATCCACGGACTCGGTTCGGCATCCGGTTGGACTTACGGCAGCGGACAGCGGGTCAACGGGAGGCCCATCGCCGAGGATGGCGCTCTGATCCTCCTCGCTGCGACTTGGGCCCTTGCGCTGCGACCCGGGAGGTGGACGCTGACGAGGATCTGGATGATCGCCGGGCTGGTCGGCTTCCTGATCGTGTCCCAGCAGCGCACCATCTGGCTGGCCGCATTGGTGAGCCTCGCCGTGTGGCTGCTGGTGACAGCGATGCGCTCCGGCAGGCAGATCCTGAACCGGATCTCATGGTCCTTCGTCGGACTCGTCTACTCGGGCTTTGCCCTGATGCTGATCGTTGCGTCGAGCCGGCAATTGCAGGACTCGCTCTCAAACGAGCGCACCTACCAATGGCGGGTGTCGCGCTGGCAGAGTTCGTTCTCGACCGCCCGCTCGCAACTGGAGTGGCTGGTCGGCGGCGCTTTCGGTCCGACACCGGCAAGCGTGAACCTGCAGTTCCGGGGCCTGTACGCCCACAGCCTCTACGTCTGGTCGATCGAGACCGTCGGCTTGGCAGGACTTGCACTGATGCTGGTCCTGATCGCCTCGACATGCCTCAGACCGGCCCTCCTCTCGCGGGGGTATTGGCCACTGGTCACAGGCGTGATCGCCCTGACCGTCGGGTACTCGTACGGACTGCCCGACTGGTACTGGCTTGCGATCGCGATGTGTGCCGGATGGCCGGCAACCGAGCCGCGCGCGGCGGCGGAGGGGTCACGGATATCCAGGCCCACCGGATTCGACCTCCGGGGCAGCCCGCCGACGCTCGGCAGCGGAGGCTGAACCGGGAATGAGCCATTCCAGACCCGGCAAACCGGTCCGCGACACCGCCGGCAACATGGGGGCTTGGCTCGCTGGAGCGATCGCCTCGCTCGCCTACGTGGCGATCACGTCGAGGGCCTTCGAGCCGGTAACGATCGGCGCTTATGCGTCCGGGGTGCTGGCGGAGCTGTTGGTCTACCTCGCGGTCGGCTCCGGGCTGATGGTCGCCGTCCAGAGGCGTGCCGACCTCGATTCCACCGATGAAGCCCAGTACCTCGGCCGGGCGCTGATCGCCGGCCTGGCCGCGGCAGCGATCATGCTCGCCGGCGCCGACCTGTGGGGGTCGCTCTGGGGCAACCCCGAGGCAGTCCGCTTTACTCGCGCACTGGCAGCGGTGGCGCTCCTCCACCCTCTCTCGCTGGTCTGCATCGGAATCCTGCGCCGCCATGACCGCCACCGCAGCGCGGCTCAGGTGCTGACTGCGGCCGGGGTCGGAGCCTCGCTGCTCGGGGCGATCCCGGTGATCGCGCTCGGGACGCCACTGACCCTCATCGCCTCCAATTTCCTGACCCCGCTGATCATGGTGATCGGCTGCGCCGCGGCCGGGGTGAGCCTGCGACCCGCGTTCGCCAAGAGGCTGAAGGACGGCCGTTTCGCCACGGCCACGGTCGTGCTCAACCTCGTCAACTACGTTGCCTACAACGCCCTCGCGTGGAGCGTTTCGCGGTTCATCTCGGTCTCCACCCTCGGGCTCTACTCGCGCGCGTGGCTGATGGCCGACCTGCCTGCCCAAGGCATGGCCTCGTCGGCCTCCCAGGTCCTCTTCCCGTCCTTCTCACGGAGCTCGGAAGAGGTCAACAGGGAGACGGCGTCTGACGCCCTGACGGTCCTCGCAGCCGTCGCCGGAGTCGTCCTGGGAACGATCGGCGCCCTGGCCTCTGTGATCGTGATCGTGGTCCTCGGGGACTCGTGGCTCGAGTCGATCAGCCTGCTCGCCGTGCTCGCCGTGTCGCTGTGCGCAATGCCTCCCCACTGGCTGCTCGCCTCCCAGCTGCAGGCCCGTTCCCGGTTCCGGAGCCTCACCGCCAGTCGAGGCGTGGCCCTGACGACGGCCGTCGTCTTCGTGGCGGTCGTTGCGATCACGCGCGAACCGCTCGTCGCCGCAGCCGGAGCGGGCGCCGTCCACGCGGCGGCCCACGCCGCCGACATTCGCTCGGCGACCGCGCTCGGGATGATCGAGCGAAGCGCAGTGCTGCGCGGCTACCTGCAGGCCGCACTCGCCTGCACCCCACTCTGGGCCATCGCGATCCTCCAGGCCGCGTCGGTCTGGGAACCCCGCTCCATCGCGGCACTCGCCGCCCTGAGTCTCTCTGCCGTGGCCGCGGCAGGACTGGCTCTGACGATCGTGCTCAGGGCCGACGCGGGCGCCGTGCTGGCCCAGCGCGGCGCGCTCCCGGGTTGGCTCCCCGGCTTCGTACGCCCAGCGGGAGCGGAGCAGCGGTCGTGAGCGTGCAACCGGTCCGGATCGCGGTCCTGATGACCTGCCACAACCGACGGGCACAGACCACGACATGCCTCGAGTCGCTTCGCAGGTCGGCGGCGGCAGCCGGAGTCCTCGACCGGATGAGGATCTTCCTCGTTGACGACGGGAGCACCGACGGCACGGCCGACGCCGCGAGGGCCGCATGGCCGGGGGTCGAAGTGATCACCGCCGACGGATCGAGGTTCTGGGCGGGCGGGATGGCCCTCGCCGAGAGCGAGGCGACACACCGGATGAGCGACCTGACCCACCTGCTCTGGCTCAACGACGACGTAGTCCTCGACGACCGGGCTCTCGAGATCCTGCTCGCTACCTGTGCCGACAATCCAACCGCGATCGCAGTCGGCGCGATGCGTGGCCTCGACGGCGAGCTGGCCTATTCGGGTGTGCGGTTCACGAGCAGCTGGCACCCCCTTCGCTTCGCTCGGGTGGAGCCAACCGACCTGCCGCTCGAGGTCGAAGCGATGAATGGCAATCTCGTGCTCATCCCGGCGAGGCTCGCGCTCTCGGTCGGGGGCGTGGATGCCGGGTTCGCCCAGCAGGCAGCGGACCTCGACTACGGACTCAGGGCGCGCGCGGCGGGAGCAGTCGTACTTCTCGCACCGGGGACACTCGGGATCTGCCCTCGCAACGAACCGCTGCCCGAACCCGCCGGGGCCCGGGCGCGGTGGCGCCGGCTCAACGATCCGGTCGGCCTGGCCAACCGCGACCAGCTGCGCTTCATCCGGCGTCACGGATCGTGGGCCAGGCCGCTCCTGCTCGCGGTTCCCTACATCCAGTTCATCGCAGGCGAGCTTGCCCGGCTGCCCGCGATCGGCAGGCTCATCCCGACGCGAGCGCTTCGATCGCCCCGGAGCTGAAGCTCTCGACCATCGCTTCGAGCGTGTAGCGACCGGCATCCTCGGCGCAACCCTCGCGCAGCCTGCGAAGCAGGCCGGGATCGCTGACCAGGCTCGCCAGCGCCCCGGCATAGGCGATCGCCGAAGGAGCAACGACGAGCGAATTGACACCGGGGCGCAAGTACTCGAACTCGGGACAGTGGGTCCACGGCGCGACCGCCACGGCCGGGAGGCCAAGGACGAACGAATCGACCGCAGCAAGGCCGACCAGTCCCGGAAGGGCCATGAAGTCGCAGGCCGAGGCCAGGACGGCCTTCCGGCGGGCGTCGAACACCGGGCCGGCAAACACAACCGGAGCGCCGGAGGCGAGCGACTCGAGCCGCTGCCTGTCGGGGCCCGCCCCGGCGATCACCACCCGGAAGAGCGGGTCCTCAGCCGCCACGATCCTTGATGCCTCGATCAGGAGCTCGAGGTTCTTCGACCGGGAGAGGCCGCCGAGGTAGAGGGCCGAATGTCCCCGAGTCAATCCGAGTTCGCCGATCAGTCGATCCACCTCGGCCGTTTCGACCCCGGCCGCAGCCCGAGCGAGTTCCTCGGTGTCGAAGGTGTTGTCCAGAACGCTCACCTTCGCTGGTGGGATCCCGAGGGCCGAGAGGTGATCGGCCGTGCCCTGCGTGTACGCGAACCACCAGTCGCCGCGCTTGACGAGGAACCGCTTGAGCGCAGCCTCCGGTCCGGTGACGGTCTTGTCGGTCGTTCGGCCGTGGCCCCAGAACGCCGTCGGGCGACGCTTCGGCTTTCGCGCCGCCAGGTAGGCCCAGGTGTCCAGGTTGCGCAGCCCGTCCTCGACCACGAGGAGGTCGGCGGTCAAGGCCGGCTTCCAGATCTCCCTGAAGGTGATCGATCTTCCGCCCAGCCCGAGGCGCCTCTCTGCCAGGGGGTGGGCCCAATCGAGGCGCCGGTCGTCGCCGCGGCCCTCCGCATAGGCGGGGACCCCGCCGTGGGCGAGATCGAGCTCGACCCCGTGCCCTTCGAGCGAGGCCCTGAGCCTCTCGAAGAACTCGAGGCGGTACCAAGGCATCCAGGGGTGGACCACCGCCACCCGGGGTCGGCTGCCCGGGGACCGGCTCAACTGGTCCGGCGCCAGTTGACCGCCACGGACTTGATGAAGGCCAAGTTGCCGATGAGGTAGCGGCGCCACAGACGACGCGGCTCGTTCCACAGCCTGTGGAGCCATTCGAGCCCGGTCGAGCGCATCCAGCCGGGCGCCTCGGCCTGGTTGCCGGCGATGAAGTCGAAGGCGGCGCCGACCCCGATGCAGACCGCACCGATGCTGCTCGCGAGCGCCACGGCCTCTTCGTCCTGCGCGGGAGTCCCGAGCCCGATCCAGATCACCTGCGCGTCGGACTGCCTGATCGCGTCGAGGTGGCTTTCCCTCTCCTTGAGGTCGATCTCGCGCGGTGCGCGCGGCTGGACGCCGACGATCCGGACGCCCGGGTGAGCCCTCTCAATCTCTGAACGCAGGCGGGTCAGGGTCGCCTCGGTGGATCCGAGCAGGAAGTGACGAACCCCGGGTTCGATCCCGTCCTCGAGCACACGCTCCATCAGGTCGCGGCCCCTGACCTGGGTCAGCGCGGGCGCGTCACGACGCAGGCGAGAGGCCCACTGGAGGGGAAGGCCGTCGGGCAGGTTGAGCCATGAGCTGTCGAGCCGCTCGCGGTAGGGGGCGGATCGCTCAGCGAGCGAGACGCAGTAAGCGTTCACGAGGTGCACGTCCCCGGCTGTTCCCGCCGCAACCGCATCGACGATCGCCCTCGATGCCTCCTCGAGCGTCAGTGCTGCGAGCGGAACACGACCGACCGACTTGAAGGCCGCGCCGTGGCGCACGATCCGACTCCCGCTCTCCTCGCTCAAGAGTCGGTGCCAGTCCCCGAGGGGGCAGCCCCCGTGCCCTCTCTGCGCCCGCCGGAGGCCTGGCCCAGCACCATTGCGAGGCCGAGGCCGGTGGCGAGTCCGAGCAGGAGTCCAAGACCCACGTCAAGCTTGACGTTCGGCGAGCTGGGCGACGATGGCACCGCGGCCGGTTTGGTGACCGTGGCCTTGACCGACTTCGACCCATCGGGGAGTCGGGTCTCGACCGAGGGGATGAACGCAGCGAGCTGGGAGGCCACGGCATTGGCCTCCGCCGCCGCCGCAGCAGCCTTGGGAGCGGTCGAGCTGACGTCGATCAGGACGGTGTTGAGCGGGCTGACGGCACTGATCCGACCGGAGTCGATCGTGACCCCGAGCCTCCTGCCGGCGGGGATCAGGACCTGCGGGCTCTCGGCCAGGCGGGCGTAACTCTGGACCTGGGCGAGAGCGAAGTCGGAGGTCGAGTTGATGCCGGCCACCGTGCCACCCGACGACCCTCCGTAGAACTTGACCGAGACGAACAGCTGAGCGGTGGCCGTATAGGACTTCGTTGACGCAACTGCGGCGAGTGTCCCGATGAGGACGCCGAGCAGCACGCACGAGGCGATGACCCGCCAGTGACTGCGGAGATTGTGCAGGTGGTCGTTGGTTTCCATTGGGGTCAAGAGTCCATCCGGAACTCTCGGCGGCGAAGTCTAGGCGCGAACGCCTTGCGAACCCGCACTCGGACCGAAACGGTCACCAGCGAACTGAGCAGGCGTTCTGGCGGCCGCTCAGAGCTGGGCGTCGGCCTCGGCCGGATTGGCGCCACCTTCGCCGCGCTGCCCGTCATGGGCGGGGTCGGTGTCCTCGACCATGCGTCCGTCGCGGCCGACATAGCCGCCCTGTGCGCCGACGATCACGTAGACGGCCTCGACCTCGCCGGGATTGGAGATCTGGCGAACGGTGCGGGCATCGACCCGAGCGAAGCCCCCCGGTCCGAGCCTCTTGACCGTGTCACCGAAGGCGATGTCGATCCTGCCGCTGTGGACGAAGTACAGCTCTTCCTGACGGTCGTGCCAGTGGGCGTTGGCGCTGTAGCCGGGCGGCATGACGATCGCGTTGATCCCGAACTCGTTGACCCCCACCTCGCTCCTGATCTTGCGGAACCCGGGGCCCTCGCCCATCGCGTCCAGCGAGCTGACCGCCCACCCCTCACCGGCCTCGGTTGCTTCTACCTCATCGGACATCGTCCACTCCCTTTGGTTGCGGAATACCGTCGTTCGAATCCGAGGGTACACCGGCGATCCGTGCCCGTCGCTCGGAAATCGCCCTTCTCAGCAACTGGCTTGCGATGAACAGCAGGAAGACGCCGAAGCACCGCCTCAGGGTTTCCTCGGGCACCGAGTTGGCGGCGAAGGCGCCGATGACGGCCCCGAGGCCTGAGAAGGCCCCGACCAAGAACATCGCCCTCAGCGTGATGAATCCCCGCCGGTACTGAACGATCCCGCCGATCACGGCGACCGGCACCATCGCCAGCAGCGAGGTGCCCTCCGCCTCGATCTGGCCGAGGCCGACGATCAGGGTCAGCACCGGCACGAACAACACCCCGCCACCGACCCCGAACATGCCGGCGATCGTCCCGGCCATCACGCCGAGGACGAGCACCTCTCCGATCTGCGTCAGGTCCATGCCGGCGCCCTCATCCGAAGATCATCAACACTGCGACGATGAGTTGGACGCCGACGAACAGCATCAGCAGCACGTCGCCGTGCATTCGGGCGGAGATCTTCGTGCCCATCAGCACCCCGAGGACGGCCGGGATGCCGATCAGCGCGGCGCGGGCGACATCGACATTGCCGTGGTAGCCGTGGGCGGCGGCCCCGAGGACCGCGGCGAATGTCAGCGCCCCGAGCGAGGTGGCAGTGGCCCGGTGTTCCTCCCAGAGCAGCCAGAGGACGAGCAGCGGGACGACGACCGAGCCTCCGCCGATGCCGAGCAGACCGCTGAGAATGCCCCCGGCGACGCCGATCGTGGCGAGCTTCGCCGCGCTGTGGTCGGCGACTCGCTCTGGGACGGGGGCTGCCACCCGGGGCATACTAGGCGGGTGAGCGAACGAGCGGAAAGCGAAGCCCGGGGCGTCGGGGGGACTCCGCTCGAGCGGACCGCCGTGCTGCTCGACGTCGACGGGACGCTCGCACCGATCGTCCGCGAGTCGACTGACGCATCGGTTCCGATCGAGGTCCGCCGCACTCTGATCGAGCTCGCAAGGAGATGCGCCCTGGTCGCCTGCGTCAGCGGTCGGACGGCCGAAGACGCCAAGCGTGTCGTCGGCGTCGGTGCGATCACCTACATCGGGGGCCACGGCAGCGAACTGCTCGCGCCCGGCATGAGCGAGGCGGAGGGCGACCCCCAGATGGACCTCTGGTACGACCCGGTCAACGAACTTGCGATCGAGGCGATGCGCGAACTCTCACCGCTCGGGGTGCGCCGCGAGGAGAAGGGGCCGATCGCCGCGCTGCACTGGCGGGGGGCGGCAGATGAGGGAGCTGCCGAGGCAGGCCTTCGCAGGATCGCCGGAGCCGCCGAGAGCCGCGGCCTGGCGATCCACTGGGGCCGGAAGGTCCTGGAGATCCGACCACCGGTGCCGTTCGACAAGGGCCGGGCGATCGAGAAGCTCGTCTCGGAGTTGGGCGACGACGGAAGGGCGATCGACCTGGCGATCTACGTCGGCGACGACCTGACGGACCTCGACGCCTTCGCCGCCCTGGAGCGGATGCAGGAGGCCGGGACTATCGGACTGGGCCACAGGGTCGCCGTGACCTCGGCCGAGTCGCCCGCCGACCTGGTCGAGTCGGCCGACTCGACCGTGAGCGGTCCGGAGGGGACGGCCGACCTCCTGACCGAGATCCTCGAATCCGGAGGCGACAGGCCATGACGTTCGCCTCGTTCCTCAAGGCCACGGTGCTCGGCTGCGCCGCCTCGGCAAGCCTGCTCGGGGCACTCGCTGCGGCCGGAGCCTCAGCTGCCGGGGATGACAAGGTGATCCCGATTGCCGCCGGCTGGTGGGTGGTCGCCTCGCTGATCGGGATGGTGCTCGGCCGCCACAACGATGCCTCCCCAGCGATCGCGAGGCTCCTCGCCGACGCGCCGATGAGCTCCTCCCTGCCCGAGGGGAAGCCGGGCCGGGTTCTCTTCAACCGACTGTGGGCGCTTCTGGTTGCGACGATCGGAGCCGGCGCGTGCGTCTTCATCGCACCGCAGATCCCGGCGATGGCTGCCGGGTTCCCGGTGATCTGGGCCCTCGCGTGGAGGCGCCAGGAGAAGGCGGTTCAGGCAATCGAGGAGAGGGACGGGGTCCGGTTCTTCATCGAACGGACCTCCCCCGTCAAGCCGATCAAGCTGATCAGGACGCCGTGGTTCCGGGCGGGGGGTCACGAGCGCCGTGAACCAGGCGATCCGGCTGCCCCAGGCGGGGATTCGGGGTAGGCCGTTCGGGCCTTCCTATACTCGCCATCAAGAGACCCGAGACGAGAGGACCGAGCAATGGGCGCCATCACAGAGGTAAGCGACGCAAACTTCCAAGCCGAGGTGATCGATTCGGTCACCCCGGTCCTCGTCGACTTCTGGGCCCCGTGGTGCGGCCCCTGCCGCCAGGTCGCCCCGGTACTCGAGGAGATCGCCGGCGAACAGGGCGACAACCTGAAGATCGTCAAGTTGAACGTCGACGACAACCAGCAGACGGCGGCGCAGTTCGGCGTCATGTCGATCCCGACCCTGATCCTCTTCAAGGGCGGAGCCGAAGCGAAGAAGGTCGTTGGCGCCCTGCCGAAGAAGCGGCTCGAAGGCGAGCTGGAGCTCACACAGAGCTGAGCGCGCCCCGGCGCGACCGGAGGAGGCGGCCCCGTCCTGGGGCCGTTCCGCCTCCGGACCAAGGAGTGCTGGGCGCCACGACTGCTGGACAGGCGATTCGTGAAAGACTCACGCCCGATGATTCGAACCGCCGTAGTCGGCCTCGGCAAGATGGGCATCTCGCACCTCGCGCTCGTGAAAGCGCACCCGGATGTCGACCTCGTCGGGGTCTGTGACGCCTCCTCCTACGTACTCGGCGTCCTCGAGAAGAACACCGGGGTCAAGACCTGGTCCGACTACTCGAAGATGCTCGACGAGGCCGATCTCGACGCCGTCGTGATCTCAACGCCCTCCGCATCGCACGCCGGGATGGTCGAGGCCGCTCTCGAGCGCGGGGTCAGCGTCTTCTGCGAGAAGCCCTTCACTCTCAGCGGGGCCGAGTCGTCGGCGCTGGCGGAGAAGGCGGCTGCCAAGGGACTGACCACCCAGGTCGGGTACCACAACCGATTCATCGGGGCGTTCGCCGAAGTCAAGCGACTGATCGACTCCGGCGCGATCGGCGATGTGGTCCACATCCTCGGTGAGGCCTACGGGCCGGTCGTGCTCAAGGCCAAGGGCTCGACCTGGCGCAGCAAGGCATCCGAGGGCGGAGGGTGCCTCTACGACTACGCGGCCCACGTCATCAACCTGATCAACTGGTACGCAGGCGAGCCGGAAGGGGTCGGCGGCACGGTCCTCGGGAAGGTCTTCTCCAAGGAGACCGACGACGAGGTCTTCAGCACCCTCGGATTTCCCGGTGGGGTCACCGGTCAGGTCTCGGTCAACTGGTCCGACGAATCGCAGCGGAAGATGACCACACGGATCACGATCTGGGGTACCCAGGGCAGGATCTTCGCCGACCGCCAGGAGGTCCAGGCCTACATCCGCGAAGGTGGCTCGCCACCGGCCGGCTACCGCACCGGCTGGAACGTCCGCTACACGACCGAGTTGACCGAGCCGGTCTGGTTCTACCTGCGGGGCGAGGAGTACAGCGCCCAAATCGACAGCTTCTTCAAGTCGGTCGCAGCCGGCGAGACAACCGGAATCAACGACTTCGCGAGCGCGGCGATGACCGACAGGGTGATCGGGCGGATGACGGCCGATGCCGCCAACGGACTGAACGGCGCGGCAGCGGCCACGCCTTCCCCTGCCACCGTGCGCAAGAGGCGACGCTGGTGGAATCGGGGGGCGAAGTGATGGACAGGCTGCTCTTCGGCGACAACCAGTTCTTCGGCATCAACCACATGTCGGAGGAGAAGGCCCGGGCTCAAGCCCTGCGCTTCCAGGATGTCGAGGCGATCATCTCGGTGCTCGACTCCGCCTACGAGGAGGGGATCCGGACCTTCATGTGCACGACGCACGACCGGATCGCGCTCGTCTGTGATCACATCCGGGCCAACCCGGGTCGCTACGACGGCTTCCAGTTCCATCCCGGGATGCCCTACGCGCACAAGTACGCCAACGCAGTCACCGAGGACGGGATGGTCGGGGCGCTGAGGCGATTCCTGCCCGACGAGGGACTCCTGAACGCCGCTGTCAGAGGCGGGTCGTCGGTCGCGAAGAAGGATGTCGAGGGCCTCACGACCCTGCTCGTCGATGCCGAGATGAAGATGTTCGAGGGCCTCGACACGCCGGTGATCTACCTTCAGAACATCGTTGCCGACTTGCTTCTCGGCCTCGGATTCGAGAGTGCCTTCCGGGTCTTCGCCGACCACGTCAGGGAGCGGTACGGAGCGGAGCCCGGGTTCATCACGATGAACCTTCCGGCGATGCTCGACTCGCTTGACAAGGTCGGGGTCGAGAACCCCGTCGTCTGCTCGAACATCAACAAGATCGGCTTCAGGATGTGCGGCGGCCTCGAGGCCTACGAGAAGGCCCTCAGGGAGCGAGAGTTCCGCGCGGTCGCGATGTCGGTCTTTGCCTCCGGGGCAATCGAGCCGCGCGAGGCGATCGAATGGGTCGCTGCCCAGCCGAACATCGAATCGATCGTCTTCGGAGCGTCGAGCCGGGCCAACATCCACAACACGGCGGAGCTGGTCGCCGAGTTCTGGGGTCCGGTCGGTAGCTGAGAGTCAAACCGGACCGGTTCGGTTCCGCCGACGATCGATTACCGCAAGGCCCCGTGGAACGGCGTCCAGTATGAGCTGCCGCGGCTCGGCGCGGCCAAGATGGGTCGCAACTGAGATGCGACCCTATCCCCACGCGCAACCTGACGCTGACAGCTGCTCCTCGTTGGGTCAGGGTAGGCTTGCTACGGGTCCAGATCCGGGACAATCTGGGCCACGTCCGGCGCATCCGAGCGAGCGGTCATGCTCTCCACCGGGGGAGTCGCCAAGACTACAATTCAGGTCACGGAGACCGATCCGATCCAGCTGCGACGCTGGCTTCGGTGCGAGACGCTCCAGCCCCGGGCCGTCCGCGGTGAGCCGCGACTCCTTGGATCAACCCGACCCGCGCCACGCGCCAAGTTCCCGGCCCAATTCCGTGACGGACTCACCCCACGGACCGAGACCAGAGCATGTCTTTCCTTGGTGTCCAAGTCCGCTGAGCATGGCGATGGCGCGCGCGACCTCCCGGTCGCTGGCAAGTTGCCGGAACACCCTCACGCTCTGACTTCTCGCCGGCCCACGAGCGACCGACAGGCCCAAGCGGACCAGCAACCCGAAGGATTCGAGTTTCCCAAGATCCTCGACGAAGACCACCACCGCTGGTCGGGCCGCAGCCCCTCCGGTGACAACGCGCATGGGCCGTCGCACAGCCACGACTCCATCGGTCGGCTGGATCGGCAAGGCCTGACCACGATCGGCAGTAGGCCAGGATTCGGTCACGACCAGTCGATTGACCTGTGACCAGCCGGCACCGAGTAGCGGACCGGGATCTGGTCGGTTGGACTCGAGAGTGCCGATGATGGCGGCAGCGCAGGTGGCTAGATCAAGCACGTACAACCTGGCCTCGTCCGCCCGAAGCCTGGCCAGCGACAGAAGCGCCAACGCCAACGCCTTTGCCAGCCGAAGACTCCAAGCCAAAGACGAGTTGCCAAATCCGCCGTAGCCGCGCCTTCCGGCCCACGACATTCCCTTGCCGTAGGACCGCCAAGTCTTCACGAGGTCAGCGCCGCCACTGCGGTAGCGATGCGTGACCGCGGCACCGTGGACCCGGTGCAGTTGCCAGCCAGCCTGCCTGAGCCGCCATCCGAACTCCGCATCGCCGTCACTCAGGATCCCCTCACAGAATCCACCTACCTCATCTAGGGCCCTTCTCCGAACCACCATGTTGCCCGCGGGTCCATATCCCTCAGTGAAGGAGTAATCGGAGTCATGCGGGCGTCTTTCCAAGCTGAACCGCTCAGCCAGAGTGAGCGCCCGCCCAACTGGGAACTCCGGCTCAATATCCCCGACTAGGACTGCGACTCCATCGGCAATAGGGGACCCGAAATACTTGGACAGCAGCCCTGATGCCGGTCGGCAGTCGGCGTCGATGAAGAGCACCCAAGGGTTTTCTCCTGCGGATATTGCAACATTGCGCGCGTAATAGGCCGAGCGCTCGGTCGAATCATTAATGATCCTTGTATTTGGCAGCAACTCAGCTGGGATCATCGCGTCAGGAACCTCGAGCTCACAGTTGTTGCAGATCAAGACTTGGTCACCGCTGCCCAGGTCCAGACGCATGAGGTTTTGAAGTAAGTGCGAGAACTCGCCTAGCGAGCCTGCGAACGGAACCACAACATCCAGTGGTGGGCGAGGTGTTGAGGCAGTCATGCGAGGCTCCTTGCGCTAAGGCTGGATACGCGACACGTCCGGTGCGGCGACGACTTCTTGACGCTGAACGACGGAGGCATCGTTCTCATGGCCTCGGCGGTCCTCGCGCGAATCTTTGCAATCCTCACGACAAATGCTTTCTGGTGAGAAGCGATCCACGGGTCGGGCTTCGCTTTCAGAGATCCGTCCCTTTGCTCATTCTCTTGGCAATGGAGTCCTCGTAGAGCCTTGAGAGCAATGCGTCAACCTTCTCATATCCGTACTGCTGAGCGCAAAACATCCGACCTCGCTCGCCGAGCTCGGACGCGCGGGCGTCATCGGAGAGCAGCAGGACCAGCGCTTCTGCGAGCGACTCTGTATCTCCAACGGCGACGGATAGACCACCTGATTGGGTCAGCGTGGGCACGGCGCCAACCGGGGTCGAAACGATCGGCCGAGCCGAAGCCATGGCCTCCAGCAGCGTCATCGGCAGGACCTCGGCGCGCGAGGGAAGACAGACAACTCTCGCGTCCTTCAGCAGCTTCTCAATTTGACCGTGGTCCACCGGCCCGATGAACTCGAGCGATGAGTCCTCCGGCACGGCGTAGTCGGTGACAGGGCCGGCAGCGACACAGCGAGCGCCAGGGATCGAAGCTGCGACCCGCGGCCACGCAGCGTCAAGGACGTCAATCCCCTTCCCCAGGCAGACCGTCCCGATGAACACGACCACCGGGCCGACATCACCAGCCGGCTCCACATCCTTGAGATCCGGTATCGCAACCGGATTTGGAACCACCGCAATCTCGAGGTCGGGGCAGAGATCCCCTAGGAGCACGGCTTGCCCCTCCGACAGGGCACTCACTCCATGCGTAAGCCCGAAGAAGATCTTGACCCACCGCGGATGCTTGCGAGCGAAGACATCGAGGCCACCATCGTGCGGCGTGACAACCACCGTCGCGCCCCGAAGCCTTGCGGCTACCAGGACGACGCCCTTCCTCAAGAACGAACCACGCCGCGATACATGGATATGCACAACTGTCCCGCGAAGATCGGTGGACACGAGCTTCGCCGCCGTAGCCAAGGCCGGCAGCAATCGCTTCCGAAGCCCTTTGCCGATCTCCCAAGTCGGCAACATCTCTGCCGAATCAGCCCCCAAGCGGTTGTCATGAAGGGTGCGAATCACCGTCTGCATACCGTTGGGCGGTCCATTGATCGGCCCGACGTGGACCACGTGGATCGGAGCCCGCGGCCCTTCTCGAACGCTCGACCTCGACTCGTCGTCCGTCATGGTCTAGGCACACTCGACAGACAGTTCGAGCGCATGCCCATCCAAGTCGCGCTCAACGTGATTGGCGGCCACCGCCCCGACCTCGAGTCCCGAGGCGAGCACTTCCCGTTCGATGTACTTCGCGTGGGCTCGAGCGGCCTTCATCAGCTGCTCATCCCCACGCAGTCCGACGACAACCCTGTCGGTGACCTCCAGTCCCGCTTGCTTTCGTGCTGCCTGCAGCGCGTGGACGATCTCACGCGCGAGCCCCTCGAGTTCGAGTTCCTCGTCGATCTCGAGCTCGAGGGCCACGGCGTGCGACCCCTCCCGCTCAAGCTGGTAGCCGTCGAGCGGCTTCATCGCGACGGCGAGGTCGTCGGCTGCGAGCGGATGTTCGCGACCGCCGACGTTCACGTGGACGGGCTCGCCGGATCGCAGCGCCTCGGCGACATGGCCGGGGTCGAGGCGCCTCGACCGCCTTCGCGGCGAGTGGCATGTCCTTGCCGAAGCGCGGCCCCATCGCCCGGTAGTTGGGCTTGACCTCGAGCCGCCCAGGTCGTCGGCCGCATCGGCGAAGCGCAGCTCCTTGACGTTCAGCTCCTCGCGCACGATGTCGGCGAGGCCCTCGATCGCTCCGCGCTCCTCGGCGGTCGCGACCACGACTGCCGCCCTGAGCGGCTGGCGGACCTTGATCTTCGCCTGGCCGCGGGCTGCAAGGCCGAGCCTGACCGCCTCGCGGGCGGCAGCCATCGCAGTCTCGAGCGCCTGATCGCGCCCGCTGGCCTCAGGCCAGTCGCAGAGGTGAACTGACGGCTCGCCATTCGGGTCGAGCGTCGTGTGGATGTGATCGGCCATGAACGGGCAGAACGGCGCAAGCAGCCTCGCGGTGGTCAGCAGGACGTGGCGCAGCACGGCGAAAGCGGACTCGTCGCCGTCCCAGAAGCGGCGCCGCGAACGCCGCACGTACCAGTTGGAGAGATCCTCGACGAGATCCTGGATCTCGCGGCCGGCCGTCGTCGCGTCGAACGACTCGAGCCTCTCGCCGACCTCCGCGACCGTTGCCGACAGGCGCGAGAGGATCCAGCGGTCGAGGTCGTTGGCCGGCTCGACCGGTCCTTCGTCCGTCGGCGACGCCGGCTGCGTTCGCGTAGAGGATGAAGAACGAGGACGTTCCACAGCGGGAGCAGCAGACGCCTCGTCGATTCGTCAACGGCTCGGTCGAGAACCGGTAGCCGTCCCACGGCTGCTTGCTCGTCAGGAAGTACCAGCGCAGCGCGTCCGCGCCCTGGGCGTCGAGGACCGACCACGGCTCGACCACGTTGCCCTTCGACTTGCTCATCTTCTGGCCGTCGGCGTCGAGGATCAGGCCCAGGCAGACGACGCTCTTGTATGAGGCCTTGTCGAACAGCAGGGTCGACACGGCAAGCAGCGAGTAGAACCAGCCACGCGTCTGGTCGAGCGCCTCGCAGATGAAGTCGGCTGGGAAGCGCTGCTCGAAGTGCTCGGCGTTCTCGAGCGGAGCGTGGTGCTGGGCGAAGGGCATCGCGCCCGAGTCGAACCAGACGTCGATCACCTCGGGCACGCGCTGCATCCGCTCGCCGCACTCGGAGCAGGGGAATCCGACCTCGTCCACGTAGGGACGGTGTGGGTCCTCGAGCTCCGCTCCCGAGAGCTCCTCGAGCTCCTCGAACGAGCCGACGCACGTGAATGTGGCTCGCGCTCGCAGCGCCAGACCGGCAGCGGCGTGCCCCAGTAGCGCTCGCGCGAGAGCGCCCAGTCGACGTTGTTCTCCAGCCACTTCCCGAAGCGCCCGTCGCGGACGTGCTCGGGGTGCCAGTCGATCGTCGCGTTCTCCGCGAGCATCTGGTCGCGGATCTTCGAGGTCGCGATGTACCAGGAGGGCTTCGCGTAGTAGAGCAGCGGGGTCAGCAGCGCCAGCAGTGCGGGTAGGAGTGCTCGTAGGGCTCTGAGCGGAGCAGCACGGCCGCGGCGCTTCGAGGTCGGCCACGAGATCGGCTTCGCACTCCTTCACCGAACGGCACCTCGTAGCCGGTGATCCGTCGAGTCGTAGGTGCCGTCGGGCTTGACCGGGTTGACTGGCGGCGAGCCCGCGCCGCCTGCGCCGAGCTTGAAGTCGTCCTCGCCGAAGGCGGCGCGGTGTGGACAAGCCCGGTGCCGTCCTCGGCGGTGACGAAGTCGGCTGCCAGCACAGTGTGGCGCCGAGGTCCCGTAGTCGGCTGCGGGACTGAAGTCGAAGGGCGGCTCGTAGGCCGTACCGACCAGCTCCACACCCGGGAAGGTCGCGAGCGACCTCGAGCCTCCTCGCCGAGGACCTTCTCCACGAGGGCCTCTGCGACCACCACGTCATCGTCGCCGAACGCATCCGGCGTAGGTCGAGGTCCGGATCGACCGCGACTGCCGCGTTTGAGACAGCGTCCACGGGCGTGGTCGTCCAGACCACGCAGCTCGTCGCCCGGCCCCGAGCGGCCGTGCGGAGCGATCACAGGCAGTCGGACGTACGCAGCGGTGTCGATCACGTCGCGGTAGCGCCGGGCTGGCCGAGCTCGTGCGAGGAGAGCGCCGTGCCGCAGCGCGGGCAGTACGGGGACGACTTTGTGGCCCTCGTAGAGCAGCCCCTTGTCGGAGATCTGCCTTGAGCGCCCACCACACCGACTCGACGTAGCGACTGTCGAGCGTGCGGTACGCGTCGTCGAGGTCGATCCAGAAGCCGATCCGCTCGGTCAGGCGGTTCCACTCCTCGACGTACTTGAAGACCGACTCGCGGCACCGCTGCGTTGAACTCGGCGATCCCGATACTCCTCGATGTCGCTCCTTGCTCGTGATGCCAGCTCGCGCTCGACCGCGAGCTCGACCGGCAGCCCGTGGCAGTCCCAGCCGCCCTTGCGCTCCACGCAGCGGCCCCGCATCGTCTGGTAGCGCGGGAAGAGGTCCTTGAAGACCCGCGCGAGACGTGGTGGGAGCCCGGCATGCCGTTGGCCGTCGGCGGGCCCTCGTAGAAGACCCACGGCTCACCGTCGGCCCGCTGTTCGAGACTCCGGTCGAAAACCGAAAGCTCGCGCCAGCGTTCGAGCACCGCCTGTTCGAGCGATGGCTGGTCGAGCTTTGCGTCCTGGGGTGGTAAAGGAGTCACAGCCACGCGAAGGCAGTCTAGTTGCCCTGCGCGCGACGACGCCACGACACCGTCGTTATGCTGCGACCGGCCGTGAAAAGGATCCCTAGCGGAGTCCACCCTGCTCGCCAAGAAGCCAGAAGAGGAAACATGAGATACGCCCGACCCTACATCGCAGGCAGCGGAGGAATGCTTGGGGAGGCGTTCCACAAGCGCTTTAGCGACCGCGATGCCAAGTTCTCCGACATTGATGTAAATGAGGACTGGCTCACCTACCTCGATTTCCGTGATCTTAATGCTTACAGGGATGACGTGAGATCTTTCGCGCCGGACGTTCTCGTCCACTTGGGCGCCCACACCGACCTGGAATTCTGTGAGAAGAACGTGGACGAGTGCTACTCGACCAACAGCCTCGGTCCTGAGAACGCAGTCCTGATCGCCAACGAGCTCGATATCCCGGTCGTCTACATCAGCACGGCCGGGATCTTCGACGGAAAGCAGGACACGTACGACGACTGGGATCAGCCGAACCCGCTGGGTCACTACGCCAGGTCGAAGTACGCAGGGGAGCTCTATGCCCAAGCCAACGCCAATCGGTTCCTGATCTGCAGGGCCGGCTGGATGATGGGAGGCGGACCCACCAAGGACAAGAAGTTCGTCAGCAAGCTCATGAACCAGCTCAAGGCCGGAAGCACGGAGCTTCACATCGTCGCCGACAAGCTCGGAACACCGACCTACACGCATGACTTCGCTGCGTGCGTGGACGATCTCCTGAGCGCCGAGCTCTGGGGTCTATACGACATGGTTTGCGAGGGAGTGACCAGCCGGCTCGGGGTGGCCCGCGAGATGCTCGCGATCCTCGACCTGGACAGCGAAGTGCTGATCAACGAGGTCGACTCGGACTACTTCGCCGAAGAGTACTTTGCCGCGCGCCCCTACTCCGAGCGCCTGATCAACCAGAAGCTTCGCCTTCGCGGTCTCTATGGCATGCGTGACTGGAAGGTGGCCCTGCGCGAGTACCTCGACACCTACTACGCCGGTTATCTCGATTGACCGAAGACGTCAAGGCAAGGGGCAAGCGCCTGGCGGCCTTCGGTTTCAGGAGTCTGCCACCGCGACCCGGCTCATCGGGGGCTGACAAGTACGCAGAGGAGCTCTACTCCCGGCTAGCCGAACGAGGGTACGAAGTAACCGGCTATAACCGCGTCCACAGTCAAGCGGAGACCGGAGAGACGTCCTACCGGGGCATCCGAATCTTCAACATCAAGACGCCAAGGAAACCGGGAGTGGAGGCTCTGGTCCACTCTGCGAAGGTCACCGCCCACATCATTCGGCATCGAACGGGCGACGTCGTGCATGTGCAGAATGGTGGAAACGGGCTGTTCATCCTCATCCTTCGCGCATTCGGCAAGAGCGTCTACCTCACCGAGGACGGCGCGGAGTGGGAGCGAGGGAAGTGGCCGTGGTACGCAAGGCTCTACCTCCGCATCATGCGGCTGCTGACCGCTTACGTGCCGAATGCCGTGATCTTCGACAATGTCTTCCTGAGGGACAAGTTCGAGCAGCGGTTCAATCGCCGTTACGAGTTCATCCCTTACGGGAGCGACCCCACGGAGGGAGAAGCCGATACCGATGCCCTCGAGAGCCTTGGTCTGAGGCCGGGCGAATACTTCCTGTTCGTCGGCAGGTTCATACCCGAGAAGGGCCTCCAGTACCTGATCCCTGCGTTTGAACAGCTCGCGACCGAGAAGAAGCTGGTGCTCGTGGGTGGCGCACCGGAAGGATCGGAGTTCGCCGATCGACTGAGACGAACATCCGACGAACGAATCCTGTTTCCCGGCTACATGTACGGTGCCGACGTGCACACCCTGATGCGCCACGCATACGCCTACGTCCAGCCGTCGGACCTCGAAGGCCTCTCTCCAGTGATCCTGGAGAACATGGGCATGGGGGTGCCGATCATCTGCAGCGACATCGAGGAGAACCTCTACGTGGTCGGCGACACGACTTCGACCTTCCGGAAGGGAAGCGTGCCGGATCTTGCCCGGGTCATGCGGGCGGCCCTCGAAAACCCCCGCCAGTTGGCGGAGGATGCGCAGCGAGCGAAGACCCGGGCGAAAGACCTCTTCTCATGGGAGGCCGTAACCGATCGACACGTGGATGTCTTCTTCGGCGCAACGCCTTCGAGCGCCCCGCGGGAGTCGACCGCCAGAGCGCCCCGATAGCGTGGGCCGGAGCGAACATCAACCCGCCCAACCACAGGAGCATCTGAAAATGGCAGACAACGGCAGCGACCACCTCTGGGGTGGCGAAACGGAAAAGGCAATCGGCAACTTCCCGGTATCGGGCGAGACCATACCCGTGCCGCTCGTGCGTTGGCTGGGGAAGATCAAGGCCGCGGCTGCTCGCGCCAACGCCGATCTCGGCCTGCTCGACGCCGAGCTGGCGGAGCGCGATCGCCGTCGCCGGCGACGCAGTCGCCGCGGGCGAGCACGACGACCAGTTCCCGATCGACGTCTTCCAGACCGGCTCGGGCACCTCGTCGAACATGAACGCCAACGAGGTGATCGCCAACCTCGCCGGGCGACGGAGCGCGCACCCCAACGACCACGTCAACATGGGCCAGTCCTCCAACGACGTGTTCCCGTCGGCCGTCCACCTCGCCGCGCTCGACGAGGCCGATCACGACCTGCTGCCCGCGCTCGAGCAGCTCGGGCGCTCGCTCGCAGCGCAAGGCCGCCGAGTTCGCACGACATCGTCAAGTCGGGCCGCACCCACCTGATGGACGCGGTGCCGGTCACGCTCGGCCAGGAGTTCGGCGGCTACGCCGCGCAGGTCCGACTCGGCGCTCGCGCGCGTCGGGCTCGCCCTGCCGCAGGTCGGCCAGATCCCGCTCGGCGGCACCGCGATCGGCACCGGCCTCAACACCCACGCCGGGTTCGCCGCGAAGGTGCGCGAGCAGCTGCGCGGCCGACACCGGGCTGCGCGATCACGCGCGCCCGAGCGACCCCTTCGAGGCCCAGGGCAACCGCGACGCGCTCGTCGAGGCTCCGGCGCGCTGAAGGTCATCGCCGTGTCGCTGACCAAGATCGCCAACGACCTCGCGCTGGATGGGCTCCGGCCCGCGCGCGGGCCTCGGCGAGCTCCTCCTGCCCGAGCTGCAGCCGGGCTCGTCGATCATGCCCGGCAAGGTCAACCCGGTGATCCCCGAGGTCGTGCTCCAGGTCGGCGCCCAGGTGATCGGCAACGACGCCGCGATCACGGTCGGCGGGATGCAGGGCAACTTCGAGCTGAACGTGCTGATCCCGCTGATCGCCCGCAACCTGCTCGAGTCGATCGCGCTGCTCGCGGCGGCGATCGCGCGCTGTTCGCCGAGAAGTGCGTCGACGGCATCGAGCCGAACCACGCCGGCTGCGCCGACTCGGCCGAGAGCACCCTCGCCGTCGCGACCGCGCTGAACCCGTTCATCGGCTACGACAAGGCAGCCGAGATCGTCAAGGAGGCTGCCTCCTCTGGTCGCAACCTGAAGGAGGTCGCGCTCGAGCTGGGAGTCGACGAAGCGACCTTCGAAGAAGCGATCGACCTGCGCAGGATCGCTGCTGGAAGCTCAGCCGAGTAGGCGATCTGGAACCCCGCTCCCGTCGCGCTCCGCCAGAGGCGCGACGGCTGCGGGCGGGCAGTCAAGATTCGACCGACTCAGGCCTGGAGCGAGATCAACCGCTCCTCGGTGAACTCCCTGACCGACCAGTGCGGCCCCTCCTTGGTGTTGCCGGAGTCCTTGACCCCGCCGTACGGCTGCTGGTCGGTCCGGAAGGTGGGGACCTCGTTGATCATCACCCCGCCGTAGTCGAGCTCGCGGGCTGCGCGAAGGGTGGTCGCGAGGTCTGAGGTGAACACTCCCGCCTGCAAACCGTAGGCGGAGTCGTTTGCCAGTTCGACCGCCTCGTCGAACTCGGCGAAGCGCCGGATCACCGTCACCGGGCCGAAGACCTCGCCCACCCAGACCTCGTCCGTGTCCGAGCCGCCGTCGAGGACCGTCGGCTGCAGGGTTCCGTCGGGGTTGATCCCTCCACCGGCCAGAAGCTTCGCTCCGCTCGCCTCGGCCGCCTCGATCCACGAATGGACCCGCTGGCATTCGCCCCGGTCGATCAGTGGGCCTACGTCGGTAGCGGGGTCGAGCGGGTCCCCGACCTTGAGCGCCCCGACACCGGCGACGAGCCGGGCGGTGAACTCCTCGGCGATCGAGTCGTGGACGATCACCCGCTGGGTCGAGATGCAGCTCTGGCCGGCATGGGTGTAACCGTGGATCGAGGCCTTGTCGGCTGCCGTCTTCCAGTCGCCGTCGGCGCACACAATCAGTGGAGCGTTGCTCCCGAGCTCGAGCATCACCCGCTTGCGCGGCGCGCGGGAGCGGATCTTCCACCCGACCGGCACCGACCCGGTGAAGGAGATTGCCGCCACATCGGGGTGGTCGACAAGCGGGTCGCCGGTCTGCGCGCCCGGGCCGGCGACAACGTGCAGCCAGTCCGACGGAACGCCCGCCTCGATCAGCAACTCGACCAGTGCCGCACCGGAGAGTGGGGTCGCCGACGCGGGCTTGAGCACCACCGGGCAGCCGGCCGCGATCGCAGGGCCGAGTTTGTGGGCGACGAGGTTGAGCGGGAAGTTGAACGGGCTTATCGCCCCGACGACCCCGACCGGCACTCGCGACACGAACCCGAGCTTGCCGGCTCCGGCCGGACCGCCCTCCATCGGGACCATCTCGCCTGCCAGGCGGCGAGCCTCGTCGGCGCTGAAGCGAAGGGTGCCAACGGCCCTCTCCGCCTCGACCTTCGCCTGCTTGATCGGCTTGCCCGCCTCCTTGGCCAAGGTCTCGGCGAACTCCTCGACGCGCTCGGCGAGCAGCCGGGCCGCAGAGTCGAGAGCGTCGGCACGCTGCCACTGCTCGAAGTCGCCGCGCTCGAGGGCCGCAGTGGCCGAATCGACCGCCCGCTTGACGAGGTCGGCATCGGCGGACGCGATCCGGCCGACCAACGATTGGTCGTAGGGGTTGACGACCTCTATCCACTCGCCGGTCTCGACGAGTTCACCGGCGATCCGCAGCTTCGTGTCTTGGCGATTTCCGGACAACGCGACCCCTTCCGGTCAGCTTTCTCCAATGAGGATACGGCCGAGCGGTGAGCGCCGGGAGCGAACCCGCCGCTCACCGCAGAGCGGGACGATCAGCCGAATACGATCGTGAGGGTCTCGGCGACGCAGGCGGGCTTCTCCGAGCCCTCGATCTCGATCGTCGAGGTGACCTTCATCAGGACGCCTCCGTTGCGGTCCTCGATCGAGGTCAGCTCGGAGCGGCAGCGCAGCTTGCTGCCGGTCGGCACGGGCGAGAGGAACCGGACCTTGTCGGAGCCGTAGTTCATCGCGAAGGAGATGCCCTCCATCGTGTAGGTCTCGTAGGCGAACTTGGGAAGCAGCGACAGGGTGAAGTAGCCGTGGACGATCGTGCCGCCGAGCGGGGTCTGTGCCGCCCGTTCCGGATCGACATGGATCCACTGGTCGTCACCGGTGACTTCGGCGAACTTGTTGACGTCCTCCTGGGTGATCTGAACCCAGTCGCTGGTGCCGAGTTCCTGACCGACGCGGGCGCGCAGGTCGTCGATTCCGTTGATGACGAGCATCTCTTCTCCTTGGGTTGAAGGTGAGCGGGACCGACCTTGGCCGGTGCGCGGCAGCCTACCGGCGGGGCGATCGGGGGGCAGGCTCAGCGGCCGACCGACGCGCGCCACTCGGCGTCAATCCGCCCAAGCTCCGTGCTGGTCTCGCCGCCGGCCCAGTACTCCTGACCGACGGCATTCCAGTCGCCTCCGGCGCGAAGTTCCCCCAGCACGCTGAAGACGAGTGCCTCCATCCTGCGCACGAGCAGGGCCTCCGGAGGCAGGGTCATCTGCCGCATCTGGTGGAAGTAGGGCGAGCGCGGGGAGCTGCCGACCTCGGCCAGCTCGCGGACGTAGTCCGGAGTGATTCGGCGGAAGCCGGGCTCGAATGCCCACTCGCCCGCGACCCGGACCTGCTCGTAGAGCATCTGCGGGTCGAACTCGTCCGGGTTCGGCAGGTAGCCGAGCGACGCGAGCTCAGCCTTGACGCCGTCCGGGTCCTCGCCGAGGACGGCCGCCGCGAGAGCGTGCTCGCTGCGCAGCGTCTCCTCCGAGACCTGACGCATGAGGCCGAAGTCGAGGAAGCAAACCGAGCCGTCCGGGCGACGGAGGTAGTTGCCCGGGTGAGGGTCACCGGAGCAGAACCGCTCGCGATGAAGTGACGTCATGAAGAAGCGGAAGACGATCTCGGCGTAGTGGTCGCGATCAGACTCGCTGAGCTTGCGAACCTCCTCGAAGCCGGCTCCCTCGACGTACTCGGACACGAGCACCCGTCGCGCGGAGAGGTCGCTGTAAACCTTCGGGACCTTGATGAACGGGTGGTCACGGAAGGCGCGCTCGACCCGTCGCTGGTTCTGGGCTTCGATCTCGTAGTCGAGCTCCTCACCGATCCGCTCGCGCAACTCGCCGAGCAGCGCCTTACCGTCGAGGCCCGGGGCGAGGCGCTTGACGAGCGGCAGCAGCACATTCATGTTGCGCATGTCGGTCTCGACCGCCTCGGCGACACCGGGGTACTGGATCTTGACCACGACGTCATCGCCGTCATGGGTCGTGGCCCGGTGGACCTGGCCGATCGAAGCGGCAGCGAAGGCGTCCTCGTCGAAGTCGCTGAAGAACTCCGAGAGCTTGCCGCCGAGGTCGCTTTCGACCAGCTTGCGCATCTTCGGGAAGGCGATCGGCGGTGCCGAGTCGCGCAGGGCGGCGAGCTTGGCCTTGAAGTTCTCTCGCTCGCCCTCCGGGATCGCGTCGAAATCGACAGTCGAGAGAACCTGGCCGATCTTCATCGCCGCGCCGCGCATGTGGCCGAGCTGCTCGACGAGCTCGTCGGCGAGCTTCAGGGCCCGGTCCTCCATGCGTCGCTCCGAGGCCTCCTCGTCGCGCGTCAGGTTGGCCGCTCGGGTGCCGGCCCACCGCAGCGACTGGCCGCCGACCAGCTTGCCGAAGCGAGCGGTGCGGGCTATCCGGCCGGACGGGACGTTGCCGACCGCTGGGGTTGCTTCCTTGGCCTCGGGCATCTCTTCGTCGTTACGGCGCTCGCCGTCGTCAGGGACCACACGGGCAGGTTAGGCGTCCGAGGCCCGCGAGGCCGTGGCCATCGCTCCCGGGGAGAGCTGCCGGCTCGCATACTGTTGGTACCGATGCCCGGCCCGCTGCTCGTCTGCGACCTCCCGCTGCTGATGTACCGCTCGTTCTTCGCTCTCCCGAAGTCGATCAAGGGCGCCGACGGGCAACCGGTGAACGCCCTGCTCGGGACCGCCAACGCGGTGCTCGCCGAGATCGAGGTGCACCACCCGCGGGCGGTCGTCCTCTGCGACGGAGCGGAGGGCGCGGCCTACCGGGTCGAGGCATTCCCTGGTTACCACGCCGACCGGGAGCCGATGCCGGATGCGCTCGCCCACCAGTTCGCCCTCGGGCCGACGCTCTGGGACGCGCTCGGCTGGCTGACGCTCGACGCCGGCGACCTCGAGGCGGACGACCTGCTCGCGACCCTGGCCCGCGAGGAGGCGGCCTCAGGGGGCGAAGCGCTGATCCTCACCGGCGATCGCGACCTCCTCCAATGCGCCGCCAGCGGAATCACCGTGCTGCTGACGAAGCCCGGGGCGAAGGGCGCCGTGCCACACGGCCAGGCTGAGGTGGAAGCGCTGCTCGGGGCGAAGCCCGAGCTGGTGCCCGACCTGATCGCGCTGCGCGGGGACCCGAGCGACGGCATCCCCGGTGCACCGGGGATCGGCGCGAAGACCGCAGTCGACCTGCTCGGCAGGCACGGTGGCCTCGAGGCGGTGCTCGCCGCCGCCGAGGGCGAGCGGCCAAGGGTGGCCTCCTCTCTGACCGAGAACGCCGACCTCCTGCGGACCTTCAGAGACGTGGCGACGGTGCGCGAGGTCGAAGGCATTCGAGTCCCAAAGGCCAGCCCCAGCAACTTCGAGGCCGGCGCGCGAGCCGCGGAGAGGATCGGGATGAATCGCTTTGCCGCGAGATTGGCTGAGAAGGCACTTGGGGCAAACTGACGCAATCCGGAGCAGTTCCGTTACCCCGCGTCAGCAACACTCGTGAGGTGCCGAAGAAGTACCGGGAAGTCAGAAGAGTGCTGCTTAGCGAGGGCTGGGACCTGATCCGGCAGCGTGGTTCTCATCAGGTGTGGCGAAGCCCCGATGGCGCCCGTACAGTGATCGTGAGCGGGAAGAACTCGGATACGATTCCTGGAGGAACTCTCGCCGGCATTCGAAAGTCGACCGGATTGGATCACCTGAGATGAACGACTACCTGGTCATCTACGAACAGGCCGAAGACGGAGGATGGGGCGCTCAAGCACCTGACCTGCCGGGTGTGTTTGCCCTCGGATCCTCCCGCTCTGAGTGCGAACAGAGAATGCGCGGGGCAATCGAACTGCACCTCGAAATGCTTCGCGATCAGGGATCGGACCTGCCCACCCCGGTCCACACGGCGGGCTACATCGCTGCGTAAGCCCTTCTCCCCGCCTCAGGGAGTGAAGCGGACGGTGATCACGTCGCCGTCGCTGCATCACGTAGTCGCGCCCTTCGATCCGAGCTGCCCCGGTCGCGGGCGCCCGCGTAGCCGCCTGCTCGACGCAGCTCGTCGCCAGCCGATCACCTCGGCGCGGACGAAGCCCTGCTGGATGTCGCTGTGGATCTGCCCGGCCGCGTGCCATGCGGTGAGGCCGCGCGCAGGTGCCAGGACTGGGCGGGCTTGGCCTCGCCCGCTGTGAAGAAGGCGATCAGGTCGAGCAGGCCGAAGGCACCTCGCACGAACCCGGCTCGAGGCCGGATTCGCCCAGCCTCGAGCGCTCTCGCGCATCGCGGCGGCGTCCTCCTCGTCCAGCTCGGCCGAGCTCGGCCTCCAACCCGAGGACAGGGCGACCGCTGCGGCTCCCTGCGTCGGCCGCGTGTGCGGCGATCGCGGCCGGGAACTCCTCGTCGCCCTCGTCGACGTTGGCGACGAACAGCACCGGCTTGGCCGTGAGCGGCTGAGAGGTCGCGCAGTCGCGTTCGGGGCGTCCTCGGGCGGCGGCACGGTGCGCGCCGGCCGGCCGCTCGCCGAGCGCCTCGATCACCTGCGCGAGCCACGCCTGCTCGGCGACCGCGTCGCGGTCGCCGCTCGCGGCCTGCACGGACGACGCGTTCGAGCCGGCGCTCCGCCTGCTCGAGGTCGGCGAGCAGCGAGCTCGGTCTCGATCGTCTCCAGGTCCCTGATCGGGTCGACTTCGCCTTCGGGGTGGACGACGCCCTCGTCGGTGTGGGCGCGAACGACGTGGAGGATCGCGTCGGTCTCGCGGATGTTGGCGAGGAACTGGTTGCCCAGGCCCTCGCCCTTGTGGGCGCCTGCGACGAGCCCCGCGATGTCGTGGAAGTCGACCGTGTCGAGGACGACCTCGCTCGCGCCCGACGCGCTCGGCGACCCTGTCCAGCCGCTCGTCGCGGCACCGGCACGATGGCGACGTTCGGCTCGATCGTCGTGAACGGGTAGTTCGCAGCCTCGGCGCCGGCCCGGGTCAGCGCATTGAAGAGCGAGGACTTGCCGGCGTTGGGCAGCCGACGATGCCGACCTTCATCGGCATCGAATGAGCCCCCGGTCAGCGTTCACGGTCAACGGCCTGGCGAGTGCGGGTCCGGGAGCGATCAGCTGCCGAAGCCGACACGCGACTCGTCGCTGTCGGTCTGGAGGTAGACGACCTTGGCGAGGTCGATCCGGACCTCACTGCCCTCGCACTCGACCTCATGCCAACCCTCGCTGCCGAGAGCCTTGCGCAGGGACTTCTCGGCATCGGCCTCGACCCGGAGCGAGAGCACCTGGCCGCCTTCGAACCCGATCGAAATCCTCCGTGCGGCCATCTCAGTGACCCTCCGCCGGCGTGACGAGCTCGGTCAGGACAGAGCCGGTCGAAGCGGGGTGCAGGAACCCGACGGAGCTGCCGCGGATCCCGATCCGGGGCGTCTCGTCGATCAGGCGGAAGCCGGCACCCTTGAGGCGCGATCAGCTCGGCTGCAACGTCGTCGACCCGGTAGGCGACGTGGTGGATCCCGGCGCCCTTCTTGGCGAGGAACTTCCCGACCGGCGTGTCGGGACCGAGCGGGGCGAGCAGCTCCACGTGGCTCTCGCCGACGTCGAGCAGGACGGCTTCGACTCCCTGCTCCTCGACGACCTCGCGGTGCACAAGTGGCATCCCGTAGGTCGATTCGTAGAGGGCGATTGCGGCGTCGAGATCTTCGACGGCTACTCCGATGTGGTCCACGGCTCCGAACACGCCCCAGACGATACCCGTGCACGGGTGCGACCGGCTCCCCGCCCTGTCCGGTGGCCGACCGGCGCGTTCAACTTCAACCCAGGAGGGTGCGCGCAACCGACGAGTAGCAGCGGGCTGCGACCCCGACGTCGCGGGCGTCGATCCGCTCGTCCGCCCCGTGCACCAGGGGTGCCGTCTCGAAGATCGTCATGTTGGTCTGCGGGAAGAACCCGTAGGCCGTCATCCCGGGGTAAGCCTCCCGGAAGGCGACGGAGTCGGTGTAGCCGGGGAGCATCACCGGGACGACCTCGCCCTCAGGGTCCTCCGAGGGGAGCCATTCCGAGATCGCATCCCAGAGCGGACCCTCGGGAGCGGAGCTGTTGCCCGGGACCCGTTCGAGGAAGTCGATCTCCCAGTCCCCGGCGCCGAGCACCTCCTCGGCTGCGGAGCGCGCCTCTGCCTCACCGAGGCCGGGGGGAACGCGGCAGTCAACCTTGATCACTGCCTTGGCCGGGATCACGTTGAGCTTCTGCGAGGCGCTGATCATCGTCGGCGCGAGGGTCACGCCGAGCAGGGGCGAGATGATCACGGCCATCATCGGGTCGGTCGCTGTGATCGTCTCGAGCGCGGCGCGCGCATCCTCCGGATCACAGCCGAGGGCGGAGAGCAAGGCCTTGGCCTCCGGGATCAGGTGCGGACTCGGCTGCGAGGCGGCGAACCGGTCGAGGATCGGGGCGGCCTTGAGGAGCGCGTTGTCGCCGATCGCAGGGAGTGAGGCGTGGCCGGCCGTTCCCCTGGTCGTGACCGAGAAGCGGAAGATCCCCTTCTCCCCGCAGCAGATCCCGTAGAGCTGGCGGCCTCCGTAGTGCATCAGCTCGCCACCGCCCTCGTTGATCATCCAGTCGCACCGAGCGAGCTCGTGGTGCTCGCGGACGAGCCAGCGTGCTCCGAGCGAGCCGCCGGTTTCCTCGTCGGCAACGACGATCACCTTGAGCGCACCCTTTGCCGGCCGCCAGCCACCTGCCGCGAGGTCGACGGCGGCGGCCACCTCGGCAGCCGTCTGGCTCTTCATGTCGATCGCCCCGCGGCCCCAGACGTACCCCTCGTGGAGATCGCCCGACCATGGGTCGCGGGTCCAGTCGGCGGGATCCGCCAGGACGGTGTCGACATGGGACAGGAGTCCGAAAACGGGACCGCTGGTCGGGTCGCCGAGGGTGGCGACGAGGTTCGGGCGGTCCGGCTCGGCGCCGTGCATCTCGACCTCGAAGCCCGCTGCCTCGAGCATGGCCGCGAGGTGCCGCTGGGCCGGCAGCTCGTTGCCGGGCGGGTTGACCGTGTTGAAGCGGATCAACTCCTGAAGCAGGGTCACCGCTCTGTCTTCGAGGTCCATGGGAGTGAAGCCTATGGCTTTGAGCCCGGCGGGACGATCGAACCGGGGCGGTTGCCGATCACGGCAGTGCCGTGCGCCGGTCAGCGCACATCCCGAACGGAGCACGGGAGGCCGTCGGCCAGCAGTATCTCCGGGTCGCCAGTGAGGAGTGCGGCCCCTGCTTCAGCGGCAGTCGCGATTGCGAAACAGTCGGCCAACGCAATCGAGTGGGCTGACTTGAGTGCGATCACGGATCCCATCGTTCGACGGCTCGGCAACCTGACATCCAACTGTGACTCGAGACTGGTCACGATCTCCTTGCTGACGGTATCGCCGTGTTCCCTCGCGATGCGATAGCCGACCTCGACCACGTTGACCCAGCTCATCACGGAACGTGAAGAGAGAGCCTGCGTGATCACCATCCGATCGCACCGGGACCCGTCGAGCCAGGCGATCACGGCCCAGGAATCGAGCGCGCAGGTCAATCGCGCTCGGCGCGACGATCTTCGAGGAGCCTTGCGGCCATTCCGGTATTGCCGAACCGGCCGAACACAAGACTGTCATTGATCGCCTTCACGAGCACCGCTCCATCAACTGAAGAGAACTCGACCTCCACGCCCGGGACAAGGCCCAGGCTGTCACGAATCTCCTTCGGGATCACCACCTGTCCCTTCGCTCCGACACGATGAGTCATACCAACCAGTATGACTCGATGCGAAGAGCGCGTCAAGTCCCCCGCGATCGCTCGCATACGACACGACCGGATCACCGGCGGGATGCCAAAGTCCCACGAGGAATGAGCAGCCCCCAACCAGCGACCCGGCTGAGCCGCAGGCTCGGCACCGGCGACGCAGTCGCGATCGGGCTCGGGGCGATGCTCGGCGCGGGGGCGTTCGCTGCCCCGGCTCCCGCGGCCGCTCTCGCGGGGTCGGGACTGCTCCTCTCACTGGTGATCGCCGGGATCGTCGCCTATGCGAATGCAACCTCGACCGCCCGCCTCGCCGCCCTCCAACCGGAGGCGGGCGGCGTCTACTCGTATGGCCGGGCGCGGATCGGGCCGACGACGGGATTCGCTGCCGGCTGGGCGTTCGCAGCGGGCAAGATCTCAAGCCTCGTCGCGATGGCGCTGACCTTCGGTGCGTACGCGGTTCCCGACCAACCGAGGCTCGGCGCTCTCGCAGCCGTGATCGCCCTGACGCTCGTGAACCTTGCCGGGATCACCCGCACCGCGACCGCAGCGAAGATCGGCGCGGCGATCGTCGCGGCAGTGCTCCTCGCCATCGCCATCGCAACGATCGGCTCCACTTCAGCCGACTCCGGCAACCTCACTCCAATCACCGGCTACTCGGGGTTCCAAGGGGTGCTGGGAGGAGCGGGGATCATGTTCTTCGCGTTCGCCGGCTACGCGCGGATCGCGACGCTGGGCGAGGAGGTCCGCGACCCGAAGGTGACGATCCCGCGGGCGGTGCCGATCGCTCTCGCCACGGCGTTCGTGCTCTACGCGATTGCGATCGGTGGCTCGCTCCTGGTGCTCGGACCGCAGGACCTGGCCGACTCGAGCGCACCCTTGGCGGACGCCGTCAGGGCGGCCGGAGCCGAGGGATTGGTACCGGTCGTCAGGGTCGGGGCTGCGATCGCCGCCCTCGGCGTTCTGCTCTCCCTCCTGGCCGGGGTCGCCCGGACGATCTTCGCGATGGCCGATGACCGCGAACTCCCCCACCGGCTCTCGGCAGTGCACGGCGAACGCCGGGTCCCCCACATCGCCCAGATCGCAGTCGGCCTGATCGTCGGCTTATTGGTGCTGGTCGTGCCGACCCTCGCTGCGATCGCGACCAGCTCGGTCTGCATCCTCACCTACTACTCGATCGCCCACCTCTCAGCCCTTCGGCTCGAACCGGGGAACGGGCGCCCGACCCTGCTGGCCCCGCTGGGGCTGATCGGATGCGCCGCGATCGGTCTCTCGCTGCCGGGCGACGACGTGCTCGCAGGGCTTGGGCTGATCGCCCTCGGCCTGCTCGGCCGGGCGCTTGCCCTGTCCTTCAGCGGACGGCGCTGAGCGAGTCGCGTCGGGCCCGCCACTCCGGCGTGTGCCTGACCACCGACGGCGCCAGCGGGACCGCCACCCGTCGCAGGTACTCCTGCCCGGCGCGCAGTGCGACCCCCCGAACGGGATCCCAGCTGAACCCGTAGAGCGAGCGGACCTCGGGCGGAAGCAGGCCGATCGATGTCTGGTTGATCAGCTCGGCGAGACCGGCGAGAGCCGGGGGCAGCGGCGGCTTGAGGATCACGTTCTTCGCCGTGTCCAGAGCGTCGGGCGTGACGAACAGGTCGCCGGAGGCAACCACTCCATCGACGTACTCCCTCAGTCCGTCGACCTTCGCCGGCATCGCCTTGAGCGGAATCCCGAACATCTTCCCCACCCGAAGCTGGTCATCCCAGTAGGACTGGCGCTCCTCCGGACTGAGCGGACGGACATAGCGCTCATAGACCAGCAGGCACGAGTCGATCAGGCTCCCCCAGACCCAGAAGAGCAACTCGGGGTCGGCAGCCGAATAGGGGGTCCCGGCAGGGAATCTGCCGGCCCGGGCCGGGGAGGGCGCCGGTCGCCGATCGGTGCATCTTCCTCACGAACGCCGTCGCCCGGTCGGCGCTCTCCTTGGACCCGTAGGTGATCTTCCCGAGCACGACTGCGGTGCGCTCAAGCCGCGCGAACGGATCGCTCTTCGCCTTGGTGGCTGCAAAGAACCCCTCGAACACAACGGGGTGGGCAGCCATCAGCAGCAGTGCTCGCCCGCCTGCGAGGATCATCACCTGCTCGCGATGAACGGTCCGCAGCATGCTGGTGTCGTCGAAGTGGCAGTCGGTTGGCTGGTTGTCGGTCATTGGCGTCGTCGCGATTGGGCGGTTTCCGCTTCCAGTGCGTAAGGTGTACGAGACGATGCCCGCACAGGCTTACAAAGGCAAGGAATGTGTCTGCCAGTTCCGACGGGGGATCTGCGACCAGACGTGCGTGAAGGACATGATGGACACGCCGTTCTACATCGCGTGCCTCAAGCTCCGTGGCCGGTCATGCCTCGTCGTCGGGGCCGGTGACGTCGCCCTCGAGAAGGTCGAGGGCCTGCTCGCCTGCGACGCCGACATCGTCGTGCTCGCGCCCGAGGCGACCAACGACACCATCAAGTCGCTCGCTGCCGAGGGCTCGATCGAATACATCGAGCGCTCCTACGAGCTGGGCGACCTCGAAGGTCGGTTCATGGTGATCGCCGCAACGAACGACAGCGAGGTCAACATCGGCATCTACAACGATGCGGAGAAGCGGGCGATGCTCGCCAACGTCGTCGACGTACCGCCGCTTTGCAACTTCATCCTTCCGGCGATCGTCCGGACCGGGCCGCTCGCGATCGCGATCTCGACTGCCGGAGCCTCACCCGCCCTTGCGAAGCGGATGAAGCGCGAGATCTCCGAGCTGTTCGGTGAGGAGTACGCCCAGCTCGCACTGATGCTCAACGAGGCCCGCGGCTGGGCCAAGGGAACACTCCCCACCTACCAGGACCGCAAGGCCTTCTTCGAGGAGATCGTCAACGGTCGAGACCGACCCGGTCGAGCTGCTCCGCGCCGGTGACGAGCAGGGTGTGCTCGAGCTGATCGAGCAGGCCAAGGAGCGACACGCTCCGGCCACGGTCTGACCAGACCGCCTCGGCGACTTATCCTTCAGCCTCGATGGGCGAGCTGAGCCACATAGGCCCCGACGGGGCCGCGCGCATGGTCGACGTCGGTGGCAAGCAGCCGACCGAGCGCAAGGCCACCGCCCAGGCCGTCGTCCGGATGAAGCCGGAGACGGCCAAGCTGATCGCCGAGGGCGGCCCCAAGGGCGACGTCCTTCAGGTCGCAAGGCTCGCCGGCATCCAAGGGGCGAAGCGGACCGCTGAACTGATTCCCCTCTGCCACACGCTTCCGCTCGACAGCGTCTCGGTCGACCTCGACCTCGACCAGGACGCGGGCACCGTCACGATCACGACCGGGGCTTCGACGACCGGTCGAACCGGTGTCGAGATGGAGGCCCTGACCGCAGCGTCGGTCGCTGCGCTGACGATCTACGACATGGTCAAGGCCGCCGAGCGCGGGGTGACGATCGAGTCGATCGCTCTGCTCGGCAAGTCGGGTGGACGATCCGGCGACTGGAGTCGGGACGGCAACCCGGCTTGAGGGCAGTGGTCATCACGGTCTCCACCTCGGCCGCCGCCGGTACCGCGGGCGACGAGTCCGGGCCGTTGCTTGCCGGACTGGTCGAGCGAAGTGGCCTCTTCCCGGAGGGAGTCCGGACGGTCACCGTCGGCGACGACCGCGCCTCGATCGTGTCCGCCCTCAACGCCGAGGTCGGAGCAGGGACGGCACTGGTCATTACCACCGGCGGGACGGGCTTCAGCCCCGACGATGTGACGCCGGAAGCCACCCGCGAAGCGATCGAACGCGAGGCCCCCGGCCTGGCCGAGGCGATCCGGGCCGACGCGGCAACGAGGATCACCACCGGGATCCTGACCCGCGGAGTGGCCGGGATGGTCGGCGGCACCCTGATCGTGAACTTCCCCGGCAGCCCGCGAGCCGTCAAGGAATCGTTCGCGGCGATCGAGCCGGTGCTGCCCCACGCTCTCGCCCAACTGAGGGACGGCGGCGGTCGTGGCAGTCATTGAGCTCGAGGGAGCCGTCAGGCGATACGGCGATCGCCACGCCCTCGACGGAATCGACCTGACGCTCCCGGAGGGCTCGACCCTCGCCGTGCTCGGAGCCAACGGGGCAGGCAAGACCACCCTGCTGAGGATGCTCTGCGGCCTGATTCGCCCGCACGCGGGAAGGGTCGAGGTCCTCGGGCACCAACTGCCGAAGGAGTCATGGGCGATCCGGGGCAAGGTCGGCCTGCTGGCCCACGAGCCGATGCTCTACCGCGCTCTCAGTGTCCGCGAGAACCTCCACCACCAGGCGAGGCTGCTGGGTGTCCCGGGCGAGCGGGCCGACGAACTGATCGAGCGGGTCGGCATCGCCGCTCGAGCCGACGAACCGCTGCGCACTCTCTCGCGGGGGACGGTCCAGCGGGCGGCGGCGGCCCGGTCGGTCCTCGCGGACCCACCGCTGCTTCTGCTCGACGAGCCGTACGCGAACCTCGACCCCGGAGGAGCGGCGATGGTCGCGCCGCTGCTCGAAGAGAACCGCTCGATCCTCGTCAGCGGCCATGAACCGCGGATGCTGCTCGAGCGTTCCGACCTCGCGCTGGGCCTGCGGGGCGGTCGGCGGGCATTCCTCAAGGCCTCCTCCGAAGTCACGGACTCCGACGTCAAGGACCTCTACCGATGATCCGCCAGGCCCTGATCCTGCTGCGCAAGGACCTGCTGCTCGAAATGCGCGGTCGCGAAGCCCTGCCGGCGATGGTTCTGCTGGCCGGCACGACGATGGTGGTGCTGCACTACGCGCTAGGGCAGCGATCGGTCACCGGCGGGACGGCGGCCGGCTGCCTGTGGGTGACCCTGCTGTTCAGCGCAACGCTGGGAATCAATCGGCTGTTCGTCGCCGAGCAGGAGGAGGGCGGGCTCGACGCCGTGCTGCTGACCCCGGTCGAGCGCACGGCGATCCTGCTGGCAAAGGCTGCAACCCTGCTGATCTTCATGGTCGCGCTCGAGCTGGTGATCGTGCCGGCCTTCGCCCTGCTGCTGCTTGGCCCTGATCTCCTGCCGACCCTCAACGGCTTGATCCCGACCCTCCTGCTCGCCGATCTTGCGATCGCAGCGGTCGGCGCTCTCGTCGGGGCGATCGCCGTCCAGTCGAGGATCCGGGACCTGCTCGCACCCCTGCTGGCACTGCCTTTGCTGCTGCCGGCACTGATCGCGGGGGCGAAATCGACCGAGTTGCTGTTCGCCGCTGCGGGGCCCGCCCCGGTTCCCGGCCGATGGCCGCTGATGCTGGCGTTGTACGCTCTGATCTTCGGGCTGCTCGGAGTGGCCCTCTACGACTACCTTCTCGATGACTGACGCCCCCACAGTTCACGGTCGAGGCCTCAAACGGCTTGCGATCGCAACAACGCTGACTCTCGGCACCGCCTACACGCTCGTCTTCTTCTACGCCCAGCGAAGCCGACCAGGGCTTCCTCCAGAAGATCTTCTACGTCCACGTGCCGCTGGCGATCAGTCGCACTCGTGCGGTTTCGTGGCCGGCGGGCATCTTCGGCTTCATGCACCTGCGCACCGGCGAGCCGCGCTGGGACATGCGCTCCTACGTGGCGATCCACATGGCGCTGATCTTCGCCGTCGGCACGCTGATCACCGGCTCGATCTGGGCGAAGGCCTCGTGGGGCCACTGGTGGGTGTGGAACGAGCCGACGCTCGTCTCGTTCCTGATCGTCTTCCTGCTGTACGCGACCTACCAGCCGCTGCGCTTCTCGATCGAGGACCCCGAGCGCCAGTCGCGCTACGCCGTCCGTGTTCGCGATCATCGCCGGCGCGTTCGTGCCGATGAACTTCCTCGCCGTGCGGCTCGTCGAGCCTCTACTCCACCCGCGCGTGCTCGGCACCCGACCGGCGGCAACTGCCCGGGCCGATGCTGCCTCACGTTCCTGCTCGCGATCGGCTCGGCATGGCGCTGCTGTACGCGACGCTCTGCAAGTACGAGATGGCGGCCAAGAGCACAGCGCCGATGCAAGTGCGCTGCGCTGCGCCCGGCGCTGCTCGGCCAAGCGCGGCGGACCTCGACGGACGCAGCGCCGCCGAGATGCGTGAGTCGCGCTGCTCTGCGATCGCCCGGCGCTGCCACTCACACCGCGGGCAAGTACGTCGCCGGCGCCTACATCGTCTTCGTCGTCGCTGCTGCTGATCTACGTGGCGATCATGGCCATCCGCGAGACTGGGCCGGGTCGAGCGTGAGACTGCCGAGATCGACGAGCTCGCCGAGCGACCGGCGCGACGACGGTGCCGCCAACGGAGGAGGACACGGCGTGAGCGAGCTGCTCGCCCTCGGCATGTCGCACAAGACCGCGCCGGTCGAGCTGCGTGAACGGCTGGCGCTCACCGACGCGCGCAGGCCGAGCGAGTTCCTGCGCGAGCTGCGCCGCCGACGAGGCGATCCACGAGGCGGTCGCGATCTCGACCTGCAACCGGACCGAGCTGTACCTGGTGGTCGGCGACCCGGTCGAGGCCGAGAGCCGACGGCGCTCGGCGATGCTGGCCCAGCCAGGCGGGATCCGCCCGACCGAGCTGGCCGGCCGCGATCTACTCGCTGCGCAACTGCGACGCCGCGCGCCACCTCTTCCGGGTCACCGCCGGGCTGGAGTCGATGGTCGTCGGCGAGGCCGAGATCCAGGGCCAGGTCAGGCGCGCCTACGAGGCGGCGCTCGACGCCGGCACCACCGGCGCCGCTGCTCAACCGCCTCTTCCGCGGCGGCGCTGCACGACCGGCAAGCGCGTGCGGACCGAGACGGCGATCGGCGAGCGTCCGCTGAGCGTGTCCGTCGGTCGCGGTCGACCTGGCCCGCGAGCTGCTCGGCGATCTTGCCGGGCGCGACGTGGTGATCCTCGGCGCGGGCGAGACCAGCCGAGCTCGCAGCGCAAGGCGCTGGCTCGCCGCCGGCGGCGGGCACGGTCTTCGTCGCCAACCGCCAGGCGCGACCGGGCGCTCGGCCTCGCCCAGCGCTTCGGCGGCTCGGCGTCCGCTCGACATGCTGCCCGAGCAGCTGCTGAGAGCGGACATCGTCGTCGCGCGCCACCGCCTCGCCCCACCCGATCGTCGACGGCGCGACGAGCTCGCCGAGGTGATGGCTGAGCGCGAGCGGACGCCCGCTGCTGCTGATCGACATCGCCGTTCCACGCGACATCGAGGCGGCGTGCGCGGAGCTCGACGGCGTGAGCGCTGTACGACATCGACGACCTCCAGGCGGTCGTCGAGCGCAACCGTCCGTGCGCGCCGGCCGAGGCCGCGCAGGGCAGAGGAGATCGTCGAGGAGGAGATCCAGCAGTTCGCCCGCTGGCTCGCGACGCTCGAGTCCGTGCCGACGATCGCCGACCTCCAGGAGCACGGACGCTCGATCGCCGACGGCGTCGTGAGGCAAACCGCAGCCAGTGGGAAAGCGCCAGTGCAGCCGACCTCGAACGGGTCGACCTGATCGCGCGCACCGTCGCCCAGCGGCTGCTGCACGAGCCGACGAAACACCTGCGAGAGAACGGCATCGAGGGGTCGCACGGCAAGCTTGAGACGGTTCGCTCCGTGTTCGGCCTCGACGCCGAGCAGCCCGAGCAGGGCACTTCGGCGGCGCCCGAGGTTGACGAGGCGGAGATCGTGCCCCGACCCGCCGCGGCAACCCCGGCCGAAGCTGATCGAAGTTGCTGCGGCTCGGCACCCGCGGCTCGGCTCTGGCACTCGCGCAGACGAGGGCAGTGGCGGATTTGCTCGCCGCAGGGACGGAAGTCGAACTGGTCACAGTCGAGTCCTCGGGGCCGCCGACGACCGACAAGGCGCGCTGGACGAGCGGACTCGAGCGGGCGCTGCTCGAGGATGAGATAGACCTCGCCGTTCACTCGGCCAAGGACGTGCCCTCGGCGAGACCGGACGGGATCGTCACCGCTGCCGTTCCCCGGAGGGAAGACCCGAGGGACCGGATCTGCGGAGCGGAGTCGCTCGCGTCCCTGCCCGAGGGGGCGCGAATCGGGACGGCCAGCCCGAGGCGCGAGGCGCTGATCCGGTCACTGCGGGAGGATCTGACTGTGATCGAACTGCGGGGAAACGTCGATTCCCGCCTGCGCAAGCTCGACGAGGGGGCCGCGGACGCCTTGATCCTGGCCGCAGCCGGCCTCAACCGACTCGGACTCGGTGACCTGGGAACACCGCTCGACCCGGCGAGCTTCACCCCGGCAGCGGGGCAGGGATCGCTGATGTTGGAGTGCAGAGGTCGGGGACCTCGCCGCACTGGAGGCGGCCGCGCTGATCGACGATCGCGACAGCGCACTCGAACTCGAAGCGGAACGCTCCGTGGTCGCCGCTCTCGATGCCGACTGCCACACGGCGGTGGGCGTGCTCGCGCGGATCGACGCGGACTCGCTCTCGGTCGATGCCGTCGTGGCCGCCCCCGACGGATCGACATGGATCCGCGACCACATCGAGTGCTCGCAAGGTGAGGCGCCGGAACAGATCCGTCGCTTGGTCCGCAACCTCCGCTCGGCCGGAGCCGAAGACCTGCTCGCGATGTCACGGGGGGAGTCGTCGTGAGCGCCGCTCGCCCCGGGACCGTCTACCTCGTCGGCGCGGGACCGGGAGACCCGGGCCTGCTCACGGCGAGGGCGATCGAGCTGCTCACCACCGCCGATTCGATCGTCCATGACAGGCTGATCCCGCCGGGTGCCGTCCACCTGGCGAAGCCGGGAGCGGAAGTGATCTCCGTCGGCAAGGAGGGCGGCGGCCCTTCGACCCCACAGGACGACATCAACCGGATCCTCGTCGAGCAGGCCTCGGCCGGGAAGTCGGTCGTGAGGCTCAAGGGCGGGGACCCGTTCGTCTTCGGTCGCGGCGGCGAGGAGGCACTCGTCCTGCGCGAGGCCGGACTCGAGTTCGAGGTGGTCCCGGGTGTGACATCGGGCATCGCGGCTCCGGCCACCGCCGGGATCCCGGTCACGCAGCGAGGCATGGCGAGTGCGATCGCGCTGGTCACCGGCCACGAGGACCCATCGAAGGGGGAGACCTCGCTCGACTACGAGGGCCTCGCGAAGTTCCCCGGCACCCTGGCGCTCTACATGGGAGTCAAGCGACTCGGCTCGATCGCCTCCTCGCTGATCGAAGCCGGTCGGCGCCCGGATGAGCCGGTCGCGATCATCGAACGCGGCACTCTCCCCGACCAGCGGACCACGGTCGCGACCCTCGCGACGATCGCCGAGGTAGCCGAGCGCGAGAAGGTCAAGGCGCCGGCCATCACCCTGGTCGGTGACGTGGCGGCGCTGCACGGTCAGCTGCGGTGGCGCGAGCGCCTGCCACTGCACGGGCGCAAGGTCGTCGTCACTCGCGCACGCGCTCAAGCCGGAACGCTCGCCGACAGCCTCACCGGCCTTGGCGCCGAGGCAATCGAAGTCCCGGCGATCAGGATCGAGCCGATCACACCCGACCAGCCGCTCGACCCGAGCGGCTTCGACCTGCTGTGCCTGACCAGCACCAACGCCGTCGACCTCCTGTTCCGGCGACTGGCCGCCGCCGGGCTCGATTCACGCTCCCTGTCGGGGATCTCGGTCGCAGCGATCGGCCAGGGCACAGCCCGAGCGCTGGCCTCCCACGGGATCAAGGCCGACATCGTGCCCGAGCGGGCCGTCGCCGAAGGCCTGATCGAATCGCTCGAAGGCCACTCGTTCCAGCGCGTGCTGATCGCCAGGGCCGAGGATGCCCGCGACCTCCTGCCCGACGCCCTCAGGGAGCGTGGCTGCGAAGTCGAGATCGAAGTCCTCTACAGGACGGTCACCGAGGACCTCTCCGAAACCGAAGTCGAGGCCGTCGCCACAGCCGACGCAATCACGTTCACTTCGGCTTCGACGGTGAGGAACCTGATCGCAGCCCTCGGCGGAGCGCAACGGCTGGCGGGTGGCTCGCCTCGCCTGATCTCGATCGGGCCGATCACGAGCGAGGAACTGCGAGCGCATGGCCTCGAGCCTTCGGTCGAGGCGACCCGGCACGACATCGACGGCCTGATCGAAGCCTTGGTGGCCGACTCGAACCAATGAGCGGTCTCGGCCTCCCGCGGGTCCACCACCGGGAAACCGACTCCACGAACGAACGTGCGAGGGACCTCGCGATCGCCGGCGCTCCCCACGGAACCCTCGTGACTGCCGGGAGTCAGCTCGCCGGGCGCGGCCGCCAGGGCCGGACCTGGTCCGCTCCTCCGGGGCAATCGCTCCTCTGCTCGATGGTCCTCAGGCCGCCACACCGACTCCTCCCGCTGGCAACCGGAGTGGCGGTCGCTGACGCCCTCGCCTCGCTCGGGCAGGATCCGATGCTGAAGTGGCCCAATGACGTGCTGCTCGACGGCCGAAAGGTCGCCGGCATCCTCGCCGAGGGAAGGCCGGCCGAGGGCTGGGCCGTAGTCGGGATCGGCATCAACGTCGCAGTGCGAAATCAGGACCTGCCGGCTGAGCTTCAAGGAATCGCCGCGACCCTTGGACTGCCGGCATCGGCGGTCGAGGAGGTTCTCGAGACTGTCGTCACTGCGCTGGAGCGGAGGCTCGTCGAGGAGGAGGGAGCATTGCTCGACGCCTTCCGCGAGAGGGACGCCCTGTTCGGGCGGGAGGTCTCCTGGTCAGGCGGCGTCGGAATCGGAGCCGGAATCGACGGTGCCGGCAGGCTCGTCGTCGAGGCCGACGGTGTCCGCCACCTTCTCGACGCCGGAGAGGTCCACCTCGGACTCGGCTGAGTGCGACCGGTCGGCCTTGGCTGATCGAGCTTCGCCGCTCCCATTGCCGGTGGCGTCCCCGTCCGTGGCAGCGGTGCCGTTTGAGTCAGGGGCCGAAGGCTTGCGCGGACGGCGGCTGCGCCTGCGCCGCGGCTTGGCGGGCCGGTCGGGGTCGACGGCGTCGTGAACTGCAGTCAGATCGTCCTCCGACTCTCCTTGCGAAGCCCCTGAGGTCGATCGATCACCGGTGCTTTGCGGCGCTCGCTTCGACCCGTTGCCGTTCGAGCCGGAGGCCCCTCCGGCGCCTTCGCCCTCGGAGGGGCCGGTGCCGGTCGGCCCGTCGGCCGCCTTGGCGCCATTCGATCCAGCGTTCGCAGCCCGTCGCTCGGGATCCTGTTGGCGTTGCCCTCGACGGCGGCGGCCCTTGCCCCGCTTCGGGAAGTTCTTGAGCAGCTCCCGCGCCAGCAGGCTCGGTTTGCGAGCTTGGAAGTTCCACGCCTCCCTCAGTGCCGTCTCGGCCTCGGGGGAGTGAGCTGTTGCTGCAGCCAGCAGGGAAACGGCGAGGCGGCGGTCCTGGTCGCGACTGATGTTGCCGATCTTCTTGGCGTTGCGGGCGTGCGCCTGACCGGAGCTGTTGACCAGCAGCCCGAGCAGGCGCTTGGTCTCCGGCCAACGCTGCACCGCGTACTCCTCGTGGAGGTCCCGGGTCGACTCGGCCAGTCTCCGTGTCCAGGCACTGACCTGTTCACGGTTGCCGATCCGCTGGTCGGCGATCGCTTGGAGGAGCAGCCGCGCAGACTCGCGGCGTTCGTCCCGGCCCCAGCCGGTCGCCTGATCGACTGCGTCGTCAAAGGCCTCCTCATCACCGGACGATGCGATGTCATGGACGGCCCGCAGGCGGACCTGACCGGACTTGTTGCGCTTCAGGGCGCTGAGCAGGAACTCGCGCTTGAGTTCGCCCTGACCGTCGAAGTGGAGCATCGAGCGGGCCTTGCGCCAGTTGGCAGGCTGGACCCTTGCTCCCGCGATCTGCGCCCACGCCCGCTGCTCGCCGTAGTCGAGGTGCTCGACTGCGATTCGCCAGACGTCCCGCTCAAAGACCTCGGCCCGGCGCTGTGGGTCGGGATTGACCGGCAGCACCCGCTTGTCGACCTTCATCCGCCTGCCGCGACTGCGGCGCACCGGACCGATGACGATCGCTCCGCCGCGATAGACGTCCCTGTCGAGCAAAGAGTGGAGAGTGACGATCGGATCGTCGTGCTGGGTTGCAGGGTGGACGAAATCGACGACGATGCCGGCCTCCTTGCCGGGGTTGCGGCGAGTCACTCGGCCGACTCGCTGCTGGTACACGCGCTTGGAGGCGGTCGGCGCGAGATGCATGCAGACAGTCGCCCGCGGCGAGTTCCAACCCTCGGCGAGCAGCTGGGCGTTGACCAGCACATCAACCTCGCCCCGCTCGTAGTCGGCCAGGATCCGAGCGAGGTCGCCCTTCGGTGTCTCGCCGGAGACGGCCTGGGCCCTCAGGCCGACGTCACGGAAGGCCTGGGCAACGTTGTGGGCGTGCCGCACACCGGCCGTGTAGACGACCCCGGGCAGCGACCCGAAGCGGGTCTTGTAGAGGTCGGCGATCGCGAGGTTGAAGGGCGCCTGATCGAGTACCTCCGCGAGCATCTCCTGATCGAACTCCATGTCGACCTCGCCCTTGCGCAGCGGGACCTTGGCGATTGTCCGAACTCCCGGCCCGGGCGGGATGCGCACGCATCGAAGCGGGGAGATGACCCCGCGACGGGCTGCCTGCGCCAGGTCGAAGCGTGAGGTCTGGGTCGGGAAGAGGTCGGTGACGTGCCTTGCGATCAACGCGCCGGTGGCGGTCATGCCAATGAAGATCGGCCCCTGCCAGGCCCTGATCGAGGCACTCGTCTTGTCACCCAGAGCCGTGTGCGCCTCATCGCAGATGACGATGCTGTACGCGGAGGAGATCCTGCCGGCGTTGCGCACGAACCACTGGTAGGTCTCGACCGTCACCGGCCCGTCGGCTCGGTCCTCGTCGTCGAGCATCGCCGGAGCGATCCGATCGCGGTATCCGCGATCGCGGAGTTCCCCCTCGAACTGTTCGACGAGGTTGCGTCTGTGGGTGAGGATCAGGACCCCGCCCGTCCGGGACGCCTCCACGAACCCGAGAGCGGCAACGCTCTTGCCGGCCCCGGTCGCGTGCTCGAACCAGAACCGCCGACCCTGGTTGGGGTCGTCCAGCACCTCGCTCGAGGCCGTCTCGTCCTCCTCGGTCCCGTCGGCCTCCGCGGCCTCGCTCCAACTGCTGCCGTTGCCTGACGGCTCCTCGAGGGCCGGCTCGTCGATCAGCTCATCGATCGCCTGCTCTGCCGTCGAGTCCTCGCCGATCTGATGTTCGCCCGTGTCGTCGCTGTCCAACCCGCCATCCTCGCCGGCTTCGGACGGGTCGACGATCAGCTCGCCTTCGATCAGCTCGCCTTCGATCACTTCGGCGGCTGCCGGGTCGCTGAACTGGGCCTCCGCAAGCAGTGCGGTGAGCGTTCCGGAGAGGGCATCGATCTGATGGACCCCGAGAACCGTGCCGTCCACGAGGTGTGGCTCCTCCTCGTCGAGGACCCGCTCGAGCCCGAGCATCAGCGACCACGTCTGCCTCCACTTGCGAGTGGGGACCGGCTCGCCGGCCTCGATCTCGGCGAGGGCCGCGTCGAGGGCGGCCCGGCGCGGAACGCCTGGCGCGAGAACATGGGCCGGGTCCTCACCCTCGCGCAGGAACGGTTCGCAGGCGAAGTCGGATGCCCGCTCGATCGCGGCGCTGTCAGGCAGTGGTGCGGCCTTCGCGACCGCGGTTCTTGTATCGCCCATCGAAGGCTCGAGGATCTCTCTTTCGGGATCGCCACCACCCGTAACTGCGGGCGGCGGCCCGGGAGGGCTGAAACTTCCAACCGACGGACCGTGGCAATCGGCGCTACAACCCGTCTGCTCCCTGAGGGGAACTCTAGCGACAAAGCAGGGGGAATACCAACCGGTGACGAGCGCATCTGCGAATCTGAGGGGGTGCGAAAGCCAGCGCTCATCGTCACCGCCGCTCTCGGGATCACCCTCGCCGTGGCGCTGCCGGGTTGCGGCACACAGGAGCCGTCCGTCAAGGCACCCACCTACCCGGAGCTGAAGGCGAAGCTCGCGGGCTCGCCCGCACCGCTGGCAGCCACCCATCGCCTGATGGGTCAGGTCCTTCAAGGAGGGAGCGAGTCGCTGAAGCGGACGATCGCGAGCGTCCGCGGCTACCCGGTGGTGATCAACGCCTGGGCCTCGTGGTGCGGTCCGTGCCGATACGAATTCCCGCTGCTCGGTCAGGCATCGCTCGCCCGCGGCAAGGAGGTCGCGTTCCTCGGGGTGGCTTCGCGAGACCAGCCCTCCGCGGCAGCGGCCTTCCTCAAGCGGAACCCGGTCGGCTACCCGTCGTGGGCCGACCCGGACGGCAAGGTCTCCCAGTCGATCGGGGTCGGAGTCGGCCTTCCCGCCACCGTCTTCTACGACCGGAGCGGCCGACGCTCGTACATTCACCAAGGTCCATACGAATCGGTCAAGGATCTGGAGGCCGACATCGAAAGGTACGCGAACGGTCCGTGAGCATCGAGGCAACAGCCGGCATCGAGCAGCAGCTGGGCAACGGGCCCGAAGTCCGCAGGGTCAGGGATGCGGCTGAGCTGGCGGCCGCAGTGGAGCTGCGCAGGCAAGTCTTCTGTGACGAACAAGGCGTCCCCCTTCGGGACGAGCTGGACGGGCGCGACCCCGAGGGCCTGCACTTGATCGCCGTTGAGGACGGGACGGTGATCGCCGCCTGCCGCCTGATCTTCGCCGGATCGACGGCCCAGTTCAGTCGCCTGGCGGTCGCAGCGTCCGAACGCAGACGCGGCATCGCGACCCGGATGCTCGAGCGAGCCGAGATCGAGGCGCGCGCGGCCAAGGCGAAGCGGATCGTCCTCCACGCCCAGACCTACGCCATCTCGCTTTACGAGGCAGCCGGCTACAGGGCGCGGGGCACCACGTTCCGTGATGCCGGGATCGAACACATCGCGATGGACAAGCGCCTTGCCTGAAATCCGCACCGACCCGATCGGCGGTGGCCGGGTCGTGATCGCCGACGACCGTGGGGACCGCCCCGGCGCCTTCAACCAGGTCGCCGAGAGGGAACCGATCGATCCTGCGGGTGACCCCTTCCTCGAAGGGCACGAGGACCGCACCCCTGAGGAGGTCTGGGCACTGCGCCCGGACGGCGGGCAGGCGAACGGGCCGGGCTGGCTGGTGCGTGCCGTTCCCAACCTCTACCCGGCCCTGACCCCCGACGCCGAAGGACCAGCCGGCGACCCCGAGCCCGACCTCTTCAGCTCACGGGCAGCCGAGGGCAACCACGAGGTCGTGATCAACTCGCCGCTGGCGGTCCAGAGCCTCGCCGACCTGACGGCCGAGCAACTTGCGACCGCAGTGCACGGCTGGCGGGAGCGCCTTGCGGCTCACGGTGCCTCAGCCTGCCGCCACCTGTTCGTCAACGAGGGGCGTGAGGCCGGCGCCTCGCTTCCCCACACTCACTCCCAGCTCATCGCATTGCCATTCGTCCCTGCCTCGGTCGCTCGCGAGCGCGAAGCCTTCACGGCGCACGCCGCCCGCACGAGCGGCCGCAACCTGCTCGCGGACATCCTCGCCAGCGAGGTCCGGCGGCGGGAACGGATCATCGCAATCGACGACGAGGCCGTGCTGCTCGCGCCGTGGGCCTCGACCGTCGCCTACCAGTTGATGATCATCCCGAGGGACGGCAGCTCGAAGTTCGAGGCCGAGGGACCGGACGCGGCCGGCCTGCTTTGGAAGGCGCTGGCCATCCTGAAGGAGCGCTTCGGGGCGGCCCCCTCGATGAACCTCTGGGTGAGGACGGAGCCCGCCGGGGCCGAGCACTGGACCTGGCGGATCGACATCCTGCCGAGGCTCGCTCAGCCCGCCGGCATCGAACTGGGGGCCGGCTTGGGGGTCAACCCGGTGGCGCCCGAGCGGGCCGCCGCCGAACTGAGGGACCTGGCCGGGTGACCGACGCATGGCTCTGCGTCGCCCGGCTCGGACCTGACGACGGGGAGGCCCCGTGAAGGCTCTGGTCCAGCGCGTTTCGAGGGCGTCGGTGTCTGTCGAGGGCGAGCTGGTGTCGCAGATCGGTCAGGGGATGCTCGTACTCGCCGGAGTTGAGCGCGGCGATGGACCGCAACAAGTCGAGCGCCTCGCGCGGCGGCTCCTCGCACTGAGGGTCTTCCCCGGTGAGGGAGGCGACATGGACTCACCACTGGGAGACCGCGAGGTGCTCTGCGTCAGCCAGTTCACCCTCCAGGGCGAAACCTCGAAGGGCAACCGCCCGAGCTGGGGCCGGGCGGCACCGGGAGTCGAAGCCGAACCGCTGTGGGAGTCGCTCTGCGACCTGCTCGGAGCCAAGCGCGGCGTCTTCGGGGCGATGATGGAGGTCGAGCTCGTCAACGACGGCCCGGTCACGCTGATGCTCGAAGAGCGGGCCGCTCCGGAGTGACCGACGGGATCGCTCGGTCAAGATTCGGTGGCGGTACCGGCAGTGGACCCCTAGCATCTGCCGAATGACCAAGAACTCCTGGGCAAGGCCCCTCTTCACCCGCACCGCCATCGCGCTCGTCGCCGCCGCCGCGGCGTTCCTCTCGATGTCGGCCATCAACGTCCCTGCGGCATCCGCCGCGCCCTGCCTCAGTGCGCCGTGCGATCTCGGTGACCCGGTCGTCGCGAACCCGATCGCCGGCGGGACGACGACGGCCTGCGCGATCCTCAAGGACACCAGCCTCAGGTGCTGGGGAGGCAACTCGGACGGCCAGGCCGTCCCGCCCGCCGGCAAGGACTTCCTTTCGGTGGCACTCGGCGGCTACCACGGCTGCGCGATCAAGAAGGACAAGTCCGTCGTCTGCTGGGGAGACAACCACTTCCTCCAATCGACGGTCGGGGGTACAACCTGCAGCCCTGACCCGGACACCTCGACCACAACGAACATCTGCCCCGAGTCTGCCACTCCCATCGACCCACGTCCGATCGCAGCGATCGATGTGAGTGCAGGTAAGTTCCACACCTGCGTCGTCCTGATCAGCCGGCAGCTCGCCTGCTGGGGGTTGAACGTCGACATGAACGGCAAGCCGGCAGGGCAGGCGGCACCGCCGATCGATTGCGGGTGCGAGGATCAGATTGTGCGCGAGGAGCCGCGCACGGGCGGCAGGCCTGCCTCCGATCGAGACCGGCTACACGCGGGTCAGCGCGGGCGGCTACCACACCTGCGCTCTCGGGCTCCAAGTCACAATCAAGTGCTGGGGCGCCAACTGGGCCGGTCAGGCCGACGCTCCGTTCACCACAGACTTCAAGGCGGTGTCAGCCGGCAGGACCCACACCTGCGCCCTGAACGGGAGTGGAGCGATCACATGCTGGGGCGAGAATGGCGACGGCCGCGCGACCCCGCCCTCCGGGACTGGCTACAAGGCGATCTCGGCCGGCTACGCGAATACCTGCGCAATCAAGAGCAACGACTCGATCACCTGCTGGGGGGACCCGGCCAAGGGAATGGACAAGGTGCCCTCGGGCTCCTTCACCCGCATCGCCGTGGCCGGCAATACCGGATGCGCACAGCGAGCCGACACGACGATCGTCTGCTGGGGCGACACCAGCCAGGGCCAGACCACTGTCCCTGCCGGGGTCAACCCGACCGGCCCGACCATGTCGATGGCACTGCTCAAGGGCCTCGGCAAGGGCAAGTGGCAAGTCCAGATCAGCGCCAAGGCCGGAAGCTCGGCAATCGTCAAGGTGCAGCTCTCGACCTCGAGCGGGAAGCCGGCGGAGAGCGCTTCGAAGTCCAGCGCCAAGGCATGGGCAACCCGGGTGAACGTGTCCGGCAGCCGTCCGAGGTGGATCCGCATCGGCGACAGCGGAGGCCGCTGGACCACCTGGGCGCCGATCCAGCCTCAGATACAGGTCTGACCGAAGCCTGAGCGACAGGGTCGGGGGAGCCGGAACAGGCGTTCCCGACCCTGCTGCGGCCCACCTGACCGCGGGCGCCGGGCAAGAGCGACAGGCGATTCCGGTCTCGCACGCTACCTTTTGCTCTGATGGGAGCGACGCCCGCACAACACGACGAGCAGGAGCAGGACGGCATCGCCGGGGCGGCCTCACGGCTGGTCGAGGACAACCGGTTCCAGGCGTTGATCATCGGCGTGATCGTGCTCAACGCGTTCGCTCTCGGAATGGGAACGTTCAGCGGGCTGGAGCAGCGGATCGGCGATCAGCTGCTCCTGTTCGACGAGATCTGCCTCGGGATCTACGTCGTCGAGCTGGCGCTCAGGTTCGCATCCTGCGGGTTCAACCCGAAGCGCTTCTTCAGCAACGGCTGGAACGTGTTCGACTCGATCATCATCGGGGTCGCCTTCGTGCCCGGCCTGCACGGGACTTCGGTGATCCTGCGGATGGCCCGGCTGCTGAGGATCGCTCGCCTGCTGAGGTTCCTGCCGGAGATCGGGATCCTGATGCGGGGCTTCATCTCGGCGCTCAAGCCGCTCTTCGGCCTCGTGCTGCTGACGGTGCTGCTGCTGTTCCTCTACGGGATGCTCGGCTGGAACCTCTTCCACGAAGTCGACCCCGAGAAGTGGGACAACATCGGCCGGGCGATGCTCACCCTGTTCACCGTCCTGACGCTCGAGGGCTGGCCGGACACGATGCAGCCCTGCCTCGAATACTCGCCGTGGTCGGCCCTGTACTTCGTCAGCTTCGTCCTGATCGCCACCTTCGTGGTGTTCAACATGGTGATCGGCGTGATCATCAACAGCCTCGACGAGACGCGAAAGGCCGAGGCGGCGATCGCGCGCCAGAAGGCATTGGCGGACGACGGTCGCCTGATCACCGATGGCCAGCTCGTCTCGAGGATCGAAGGGATCCGGGCCGCCCTCGACGAGCTTGAGCTGCACCTCGCCGACCCGCCGGATGACACCGAGCGGAAGCCGGGCGGTTCCAAGCAGCCGCTGGCCGACTCCGCCTAGCCGCTCGGGAAGTGGCAGGCCGCGGCCCCGCCCGTCGGCTGGTCGGCGAGCCGAGGGTCGTCGGTCGAGCAGATCGCCTCGGCGCGCGGACAGCGGGTGTGGAACCTGCAGCCCGACGGTGGATTCGAAGGCGATGGCGGATCGCCGCCCAGGACGGCACGCTTGCGCCCGGCACCTGAGGGATCGGGCTTGGGCACCGCTGCCAGCAGGGCCTCGCTGTACGGATGTTGAGGATGCTCGTACAGGTCCGCGTTGTCGGCGTACTCGACGATCCTGCCCGAGGTACATCACCGCGACGCGGTCGCACATGTGCCTGACGACCGAGAGGTCATGGGCGATGAACAGCAGGGCGAGGCCGAGGTCGCGCTGGAGATCGGCGAGCAGGTTGAGGATCTGCGCCTGGATCGAGACGTCAAGTGCGGAGACCGGCTCGTCGGCGATGATCAGCTTCGGTTCCAACGCGAGAGCGCGGGCGACGCCGATCCGCTGGCGCTGCCCGCCCGAGAACTCGTGCGGGTAGCGGTTGTAGTGCTCGGGGTTGAGGCCGACCTGCTCCATCAGCTCCTGAACCCGGCGGCGCCGAGCGGCCGAATCCTTGAGCAGCCCATGGATCGCGAACGGCTCGGCGACGATCGAGCCGACCGTCCGGCGGGGGTTGAGGGCGGAATACGGATCCTGGAAGATCATCTGGATGTCGCGCCGGGCGTGTTTGAGTGCCTTCCCCCTGAGCGAAGCGAGATCCAGCCCGTTGAACTCGATCGAGCCCTCGCTCGGCTCCAGAAGGCGAGCGACCAGCCGCGCTGTCGTGCTCTTCCCACAGCCCGTCTCGCCGACGAGCCCGAGCGTCTCCCCCGCGGCCACCTCGAATGAAACGCCGTCGACCGCTTGGACCGCCCCCGTCTGGCGACGCACGATCACTCCGCGAGTGATCGGAAAGTGCTTCTTGAGACCGGTAACCCTGAGCAACGGCTCGCTCATCGGCCGACTCCCAGAATCGCTCCGGCCGTGACCTGGTCGCCGCCTGCCTGGAGTGCGTCCCAGGCCTTGGCGCGGGCCGCGAGATCGAGCACGCAAGCCGACTCATGCCCGGCGCTTCCGGCCGGCGTCAAAGGCGGTTGATCCTCCAGGCAGGAAGCGCCGGCGTAGGGGCACCGCGCAGCGAACGCGCACCCCGGCGGCCGGTTGATCAGGCTCGGAGGGCGACCCTCGATCGGGGTCAAGCGACTGCCTGCGAGGCGAATCGAGCCGGGGGATCGAGCGCAGCAGCCCCCATGTGTAGGGATGGCGCGGGGCCGAGAACAACTCCGCCGTCGTCGCCCGCTCGACGATCCTGCCCGCATACATCACCGCCACCTCGTCGGCTGTCTCGGCCACGACCCCGAGGTCGTGGGTGACGATCACCATCGCCATCCCCAACTCGTCGCGCAATCGGTCAAGCAGCTCGAGAATCTGGGCTTGGACGGTCACGTCGAGGGCCGTGGTCGGCTCGTCGGCGATCAGCAACTTCGGCTCGTTCGCGAGCGCCATCGCGATCATCGCTCGCTGGCGCATGCCACCGGAGAATTCGTGCGGCCACGAGTCGATCCGGCCGGCCGGGTCCGGCATTCCGACCATCGCGAGCAGCTCGATCGCCCTCGCGCGCGCTGCCTTCGCCGGGACTTCCCGGTGAGCCTGGATCGCCTCGACGAGCTGGGCTCCGACTCGGAAGAACGGGTGCAGCGACGACAGCGGGTCCTGAAAGACCATCGCGATCGAATCGCCACGGACGCCGCGCAGCTGATCGTCGTCGAGCTCGATCAGGTTGCGACCCTCGAAGATCGCCGCGCCCTCGATCCGCGTGCGGGCCGAACGGGTCAGGCCGAGCAGCGAGAGAGCGCCGACAGTCTTGCCGGAGCCGGACTCGCCGACGACACCGAGCGTCCGCCCGGCCTCGATCGACCACGACACGCCGTCCACCGCCCGAACGACACCGTCCTCGGTATCGAACGAAACCCGGAGGTCGCGGACCTCGAGCAGCGGTGCCATCAGTCGTACCTCACCCTCGGATCGAGGAACGCGTAGACGATGTCGACGACGAGGTTCGCGACGATGATGAAGAAGGCGCTGATAAGCACCGTGCCCTGGATCATCGGCAGGTCGGCCCTGAGGATCGCGTCATACGCCTGACGACCGATTCCGGGGATGTTGAACACGACCTCGATCAGCACTGCGCCACCCAACAGCAAGCCGAGGTCCATCCCGAACACGGTCACGATCGGGGTAAGCGCGGACCGCATCCCATGGCGCATCACGACCCGCCGCTCGCGCAGGCCCTTGGCCCGTGCGGTGCGGACGTAATCCTCACCCATCACCTCGATCAGGTTCCCCCTCAGCAGGCGCGAGTAGAACGCGGCGAAGCTGATCGCCAGAACGCTCCAAGGCAGGATCAGAGAGTTGAACCAGGTGAACGGATCCTGACTGAAGGGAACGTAGCTGCCGGCACTTCCGAACAGCGGCACGAGGCCGATGTCGTCGGCGAACAGGTAGAGGGCGACGAGCCCGACCCAGTACTCGGGAGCGCTGATCCCGACCAGGGCCGCACCCATTGCCGTTCGATCGAGCTTCGTGCGGCGACGAACCGCGCTGATCACGCCGACCAGGACCCCGAAGAACAACCAGAGAATCGAAGCGCCGATCGCGACGGAGATCGTCGCCGGCACCCGAGCGAGGATCAACTCCTTGACCGGCTGCTCATTGACGTACGAATAGCCAAAGTCACCCTCCGTGAAGATGCCCTTCAGGTAATTCCAGAACTGGACGAGCATCGGGTCGTCGAGGCCCATCCGCTGCCTGATCGCCTCGACCTGTTCGGGCGAGGCTCGTCGTCCGGCTCGCAACTGCGCCGGATCCGCCGACGGCAGGACGTAGAAGATCACGAACGTCAACAGGCTGACGAGGAACAGCAGTACCCCAACCCAGAGGACTCGCCTCGCGATGTAGCGGCCCAAGGTGGCTCAGGGCTCCCTGACCATGCGGCGACACGGGCCCGCCCCGCCTGAGCGGAGCGGGCCCCCGAAACGGCCGTCGACTACTTGATCGATGTGAACGAGAGGTCCCAGGACGAGTTGAACTTGTTGATCACGCCCTTGACGTTCTCCGACTGGATGTTCTGCGTGCTGTCCCAGACCCATGGGATCGCCGGGGCCTGAGCGGTGATGTCCCGGTCGATCTGCGCCCACTGATCGGCAGCGGACGACGAGCTGGTCTCGACCTGGGCCTTCGCCATCGCATCGTTGATCGACTGGACGTTGAGCTGCGGCCAGTTCGAGTTGTTGACCGGAACGATGTTGTTGCCATTGAAGGTCGGCACGAGGATCGTCTGCGCATCGTTGAAGTCCTTCAGCCACCCGACGTTCGGGCAGACGGCAGGCTGCTTCTTCGGCACGTTGCAGAACTGCGTGTACATCGAGTCCTGCGTCACCAGCTGGAGCTTCGTCTTGAAGCCGAGCTTCTGCAGCTGGTTCTGGGTGATCTCGGCTGTCTTCTGCGCACGCCCGCCCGATGTGCCGACGATCGTCAGCACTTCGCTGCCCGTGTACTTGCCACTCGGGAAACCGGCCTTCTTCATGTACGAAGCAGCGACGCCCATGTCACCGGCAGGGTTCTTGAGGAAGTCGACTCCCGTCCCCTCGACGCCACCGGCCTGGTCGAAGCCGGGGATCCCCGGCGGGATGAAGTGCGTTGCGATCTCACCGATCGCCTTGCCCCCGTTCACCTTCCGCAGCAGCTCACGGTCGTAGGCCGCGAGGACTGCCTTGCGGACGTTCAGGTCGTTGAGCGGCTTGAACGTCGTGTTCAGGGCGATGTAGCGAATGCCGCCCGACGGGGCCATCACCAGCTGCGGTGACTTCTTCTTGAGCAGCTGCTGGAGCAGGGCCGAGGGCGGACCGACGTCACCACCGATCAGGTTCTGGCCCTGAAGGATCTGCGGGGCCGCCACGTTCGGGTTGTCGTTGCCCTGGTCGATCTGAACCCCGTCGACGAACGCCTTCCGGTAATCGGTCGAGGCGTTCCAGTTCGGGTTGCGGACAAGCTCGAGGCTCTGGGTCGGCTTGTAGCCGACGGTGTTGCCCTGGGCATCGCTCTTGACCATGTACGGACCGGTCGCGACCTGATGGACGCCGTAGGTCGAAGGGTTCTTGGCGTCGAACGGCTTCGCGTACTCGGGCGGCACCGGAGCAGAGAGCGGCAGCGCAAGCGCCCCGATAACCGCTGTGGTCGCGTAGCCCGTTACGCCCTTCGGGAGGCCGTCAGGCTGCTTGAGGTTGAAGACAATCGTCTGCGGATCGGGTGTGGTGATTCCGCTGACGTCCTTCGCCTTGCCGGCTTGGAACTCCTCAACCCCCTTGATCGTGCCGAGGTAGGCACCGGCGTAGCCGTTGGCGACGTTCGGGCTGAAACCGCGCTCGATCGCGTACTTGACGTCGGCCGAGGTGGCGGCGCGGTTGACCGGCGGGCTGTACTTGATCCCCGGCTTGATCTTCACAGTGACCGTCGCACCACCGTTGCTGATCTCCGGCTGGCCGTCGGCGAGATCCGGGGTCGGAGTGGTCTCCTCATCCGGCGCCCACGAGTACAACGGGCGCTGGGTCGCATAATCGACCATGTACGAGAGCTGGTAGTAGGCGGCTCCGGGGTCGATGTAGTCGACGTCGGACGACCACAGCATCTTCAGGGTCCCGCCCTTCTTGCCGCTTAGGTCCTGGGTGGCCGCGACCATGTTCGATCCGGATCCACTCGTCCCGCTGCTTCCGCAGCCGACACCGACCGTCGCCACGCAGGCGAGGGCAACCGGCACGAGGTACCGCCTCCACTTGTCCATTCTCACTGCCTTTCCCCCGGCTCCCGCCAGGAACGGTCGGACGATCGTCGAAGTCTCTCAGTCATCGCCACGGGGATTGAGGGCGTCGGACAGGCCGTCACCCAGAAGGTTGAAAGCGAGGACTGTGAACACCAAGGCCAACCCCGGTGCCAGCATGTACCACCAGGCCGTATCGAAGGTGTTGAAGGTGTTCACCGCGTCACCGATCATCGCTCCCCACGACGGAGTCGAGGTCGAAACCCCGACCCCGAGGAACGAGAGCGCCGCCTCGAAGAGGATGTTCGAGGGGATGATCAGCGTCGCGTAGACGATCGTCGGGGCGACCAGGTTCGGCAGCAGTTCGCGCACGATGATCCTGAAGTGCGAAGCGCCCAAGGACCTCGAGGAGTCGACGAAGTCCTTCTCCCTCAAGGACATCACCTGACCCCGAATCAATCGGGCGGGGTAAGTCCAAGTGACCAGCGCTATCACTGCGATCACCGTTCCGATGCCCGGATTGATCAAGCCCGCTGCACAACCGTCGCCGAACGAACAAGCCGAGGAGAGGCCGATCGCGAGCATCAGGATCGGGAAGGAGAGCAGGACGTCGATCATCAGGCGCGAGACCAATGTGTCCACCCAGCCGCGGAAGTACCCGGCGAGCAGGCCGAGCGCGACCCCAACCACGGTCGCGATCAGAGTCGAAGCCAACGCGACCACCAAGGCAATGCGCGCGCCGTAGATCGTCCGCGAAAGGACATCGCGACCGAGTCCATCAACACCCAGGAGGTGAGCCGCGGACGGCCCGGCGGGCAAGCCCGCCTCGTCGAGCGCGGTCGTGTCAAGGGTGTTGGGCGCGGGAAGCCCAAGAGCGGAGACGATCAACGGCGCCGTGATCGCAACGACGACCAGGAGCCCGATGAACCCGAGCGAAACGAGAGCCATCCTGTCCCTGCGGAATCGCCTCCAGAACAGCTCCCACGGGGTCCTCGCTGCGACGACCTCGGGGCGACCGACCTCCCCCGCGTCAAAGGCCTCCTCGAGCAGACTTCCTGTTCCCACGACTGGAGCCTATTCCTCGCAGCGGAGTGCGCAACCCTCCCCGCTTCCACCCGGCCGCTGCCACTAACCTTCCGGCGAAAGCGCGCCCCGGTAGCTCAGCTGGATAGAGCGACTCCCTCCTAAGGAGTAGGCCGCAGGTTCGAATCCTGCCCGGGGCATCTGACCGCAGCGCCTGCGGCCTACCCCACTGAGAATCTGGTCATCCCTCCGGGAAGACCAGGGCCGCAGGTTCGAATCCTGCCCGGGGCATTTGCGGCTCGCTTGGTGTGGTGGGGGACGGTGGCGAGAAGGTCCCGCGGACGCTGGCCCTCCATCCCGTCGGGCGAGCAGAGTGTCCGCTTGGACCTCTCGCACCGTCCCCTTCCCACAGGCGTGGCTCGCCGTAGTGGAGAAGAGTTGGCTCGGGCTCAGACGAGCGACGTGGCCGCCTGGACCCACCACACCGCCCTCCACTCCAAACAAGGCGGGCGCCGTGACGGGCGGCCCTGCAGCCACGGCTCGGGCCCCAGGCGTTTGAGTCGGGAGTCGGCGCGCATATCCCCTGTCCGGCGGTTATCGGGAGCGAGCCGCAGGCGAGCGGACGACAGCCGGCAGGGGAATGCGACCCGACGGACGGTACCCACACCAAAAGAGCCCAAACCCATCAACCACCAGCACCACCCGCAGCCGACCGACCGAACCCCTTGACAACCGTCACCGCAGCCAACTAGGTTTCCGTGAATGATCGCGGCGGGCCTTGGCGGCCACCGGGCAGGAAAGCGAACCGCGCGACTCGCCTTGGTGCTCGCCGCCTCAGCCCTCGTCGCCGCCCCGGCAGCTGTGGCAGCGTCCGACTGCTCGTCGCGCGGCCCGAGAGCGATCCTCAGGGGCTGCGACCTCAAGGGCCTCGACCTGTCCAACTTGGACCTCACGGGCGCCGACCTCACCCGAGCCGACCTCACGGGCGCCGACCTTTCGGCAACGAAACTCGACGCGGGCACCTTCTACCGCACGGACCTGACCAACGCGGATCTCAGCGGAGCCGACCTGTCAGGCGCGACGATCGCGTGGGCGGACCTCACAGGAGCCGATCTAACGAACAGTCGATTGGACTTCGTCTTGATGTGGTCGTCCCGGATCGAGGGCGCGATGCTTGGCGGTGCCTTCACGAGAGGGCTGATGACCTACGCCCTTAGTGGGACTCCCGCAACCCTGCCATCCGGCTGGAAGCTCGTCGGCGGATCCCTGATCGGCAGGGAAGCCGACCTGACTCGTTTCGGACCCTTCGAGCTGGACGGCTCGGGCGACCGGGCGACAGGGAGGGTCCTCGAGGGAATGGACTTGCAGGCAGTGCTCCTGGAGGACAGCAGGCTCAAGAACCTGAGCCTTGTGGGCGCGAATCTGACCGACGCAGACCTCTCCGGAGCCGACCTCCAGGACGTGAACCTCGAAGGTGCGAACCTGACCAATGCAAAGCTCGACAAGGTCTACCTCAGTGACGTGAACCTGAAGAACGCCAACGTCACTGGAGCCACACTCATCCTTACGGACTCCGTCGAAGCTCTTTGGGGGCCCACCGGCGGATTCGCGGGCGTCAGCGGAGTGCGATCCGGAGGACTGATCGGCGTCCCCGCCCGGCTGACGAAGGGACTGGCGATCGTGAACGGCTATCTCGCAGGACCTGGAGTAAACCTCTCCCGGGCCTCACTCGCTCGAGCCGACCTCACGAAGGCCAATCTGACGGGAGCCAACCTGCGGCGGGCCAACCTGGCCAGAGCCAACCTCCGCGGCGTCAATGCATTCTCCGCAGCCTTCGACCGCGCGAACCTGACCGGCGCCAACCTCGCCGGCATCCGGACGGCCCCGCGTGGAGACTGGGACGGCGCCTCGTTCGCCTCCGCGAACCTCACGCGTGCGAACCTGACCGGAGCCGACCTCAAGCGGGCTGACCTGAGACGTGCGAAGTTGAATGGAGCGAACCTGACCGCGGCGAACATCAAGGGCGCCAACCTGACGGGCGCCGCCCTCACCGGAGTACGCAGCTCCAGGCTGAAGGGCAAGCCGCGGAAGCTGCCGAAGGGCTGGAAGGTCAGCGGCGGACGGTTCGTGCGGGGCTAGGTGGATCGGACCGTGCGCCTCGCGCTCACACTCACCTCGGCAGTGCTGGCCGCGGCGTTGGCCAGTGCTCCAACAGCAGCAGCAGCCGACTGCTCGTCACGCGGTCCGGGAGCGGACCTCAGAGGCTGCGACCTCAAGAACCTCGACCTCTCGGGCCTCGATCTGTCGCGCGCGACCCTGACTGGCGCCGACCTCACGGGCGCCGACCTGACGGGGACCAACCTCGCCGACAGCATCCTCTACCGAACGAAGCTGACCGGCGCTAAGCTCGGCGAAGCGGACCTCTCAGGCGCGAAAATCGAATCGGCTGACCTCACCGGGACCGATCTCAGCGACAGCCGGTTGGATTACGCCTCCGTTTCGGCGTCCCGGCTCGAGGGCGCACTGCTTGGCGGCTCCTCTACGAAGTGGCTGGCAACCGCCGGCGTCCGCGGAACCCCGAAGAGCCTGCCGGCCGGATGGAAGCTGGTCGGCGGCTACCTGATCGGCAAGGAGGCCGACCTCAGTCGATTCCAATTTGGCCTCGACGGCTCGGAAAGCCGCACGGTCAGGAAGGCGCTGGAAGGAATGAACCTGGAGGGAGCCCTCCTCGGAGGCGCCTATCTCGCAGAGGTGAGCCTCGCAGGCGCGAACCTGACAGATGCAGACCTCGACGGGGCCGAGATCGAGGGCGTGAACCTGAAGAACGCCAACGTGACCGGGGCGATCCTGACCCTGGGCGGATACGACGGCGACCCTGTGAGCATCGACGGCGTGACCTCCGGGGGTTTGGTTGGAGTCCCTTCGCGGGTTTCTAAGGGACTGGCGATCGTCAACGGCTACCTCGCCGGACCGGGCGCAAACCTCTACGGAGCTTCGCTCGCGCGGACCAATCTCTCGAACGTCGATCTGTCCGACGCCGACCTCCGCGCGGCCAACTTGACGGGGGCGAACCTAACAAAGGCAGACCTGTTCGAAGCAGACCTCACCCGCGCGAACCTGGTCAAAGCAGACCTCAGCCGAGCCATCGTAACTAGCACCACCTTCGATCGAGCCAACCTGACCGGAGCCAACCTGACCGGCATTCGGAAACGCTGGCGGCTGGGGCCTCAGCTTCGATCGAGCCAACTTGACTCGCGCGAACCTGACGGGCGCCGACCTCGAATATGCCTCCCTGGTGCTCGCCAAGCTGAACGGCGCCAACCTGAAGGGAGCGACGGTCAGGGAAGCCGATTTCGGGCGCGCCTACCTCACCGGCGTGCGCAGCTCCGGCCTCAAGGGCAAGCCTTGGAGACTGCCGAAGGGCTGGAAGGTCAGCGGCGGGCGCTTCGTTCGCGGATAGGTGAACCGGACCGTGCGACTGGCGATCACGCTCTCCCTGGCAGCGCTGGCGACAGCGTTCGCCGCAGCCCCCGCCGCCGTGGCGGCATCCGACTGCTCGTCGCGCGGGCCGGAAGCGAATCTCAGGGGCTGCGACCTCAAGAACCTCGACCTCTCGGGCCTCGATCTGTCGCGCGCGAACCTGACTGGCGCCGACCTCACGGGCGCCGACCTGTCGGGAGCCAAGCTGGTCGACGGCAGCTTCTACAGGACAAAGCTGACCAACGCCAAGCTCGGCGAAGCTGACCTCTCAGGCGCGACAATCGAATCGGCCGACCTCACCGGGACCGATCTGGGCAAGAGCAAACTCGACTACGCGACCATCACGTCGTCGAACTTGGACGGCACGATCCTCAGCGGAGCCTCGACACGTTGGCTTCACGCCAGCGACATCCTCGGGACGCCCTCCAGCTTGCCATCGGGTTGGAAGCTGATCGAAGGATGCTGCGGCCGCTTTCTGATCGGCAAGGAGGCCGACCTGAGTCGATCCGGCTTCCGGCTCGATCGGCGGGAGCGACCGGCACGGTCAGGAAGGCCTCGAGGGAATGGACCTGCAGGGAGTGCTCCTCGGCGATGCCCAACTAAGTTACCTCAGCCTCGCAGGCGCGAACCTGACCAATGCGAACCTTGACGGGACCGACCTCGCCGGCGTAGACCTGAAGAACGCCAATGTGACCGGCGCCATCCTGAACCCCTGGGGGAGATCACGGGCGTCACGTCCGGAGGGTTGATCGGAGTGCCTGCGCTGGTCACAGAGGGACTGGCGGTAGTGAACGGCTACCTCGCAGGGCCGGGCGCGAACCTGGCCGCAGCCTCGCTCGCGCGGGCCGACCTCACGAAGGCAATCTGCGATGCGCAAACCTCGATCGAGCCAACCTCGCTGGGCGCCGATCTCAAGCCGGATCACTGCGGCTCGCGCAAGCTTCAAACGGAGCCGACCTGACCGGGGCCAACCTGGCCGGTATTCGGACCTTCGATCGCCGAGATGACTGTGCGCAGGACGACACCAACTTCGATCGCGCCAGCCTGACCCGCGCGAACCTGACAGGAGCGGACCTTACGATGGCGTCACCTGCGCTTGCCAAGCTGAACGGCGCCAACCTGACGGGAGCGAGTCAGGGTGCCAATTTCGGGGCGCCTACCTCACCGGCGTGCGCAGCTCCGGTCTCAAGGGCAAGCCGCGGCGGCTTCCTAAGGGCTGGAAGATCAGCGGCGGGCGGTTCGTTCGCGGCTAGGCGATTCGCCGCGCAACAGGGTGCAGCCGTCCGGGTCGGGAGTCGGCGCGCATATCCCCTGTCCGGCGGTTATCGGGAGCGAGCCGCAGGCGAGCGGACGACAGCCGGCAGGGGAATGCGACCCGACGGACGGTACCCACACCAAAAGAGCCCAAACCCGTCAACCACCAGCCCCGACCCGACGGACGGTACCCACACCAAACGGACCCGAAGCCGAGCCCGCGGCGGCGACCCTCAGCGGTCGTCGCGGTCCGGGTGGATCTCGTCGATCGTGGTCAGCGCGATGAAGGGAGCGCCGGCGGCGGCCTCGAGGGCCTGCGCTCCGCCGGCGAGGCGATCGCAGACGGCGATCACGCCGACGACCTCGTGGCCTGCGGCCTTGACGACCTCGATCGCCTTGACGGTCGAGCCGCCAGTCGTCACCACGTCCTCGACCATCAGGCAGCGCTCGCCCGGCTCGAGCGGCGGTCCCTCGATCTGGCGTCCGGCGCCGTGGTCCTTCGGCTCCTTGCGGACGAAGAAGGCCTTGACGTCGGCGCCGCCCGCGAGGGCCGCGCAGGCGATCGGATCGGCTCCCATCGTCATGCCGCCGACTGCAGTCGCGCCGAGTCGCTCGGCCTCGGCGGCGACGAGCCGCCCATCGCCTCGAAGCCGCGCCGACGCATGATCGCCCGCTTCGCGTCGATCAGGTAGGTCGAGGTGCGACCGCTCGCCAGCACGAAGTCGCCGAGCATCAGAGCGTGCTCGCGCAGCTCCTCAAGCAGGACTTCGCGTGGATCGTCGGACGCCATCGCGACGGGATCCTACGCGGATGGGCAGCGGCCGGTCAGCGGTAGACGGTGATCCACTCGCCGATCCGGATCTTGTTGTAGATCCGGATGGCGTTCGGCACCCAGACGCGCAGGCACCCGTGGCTCGCGGGGTAGGTCGGCAGCTCGGCGTAGCCGTGGACGGCATAGCCGTTGTGGAAGTAGGTCGAATAGACCATGCCGTGGGAGTTGGTCCCCGGCTCGCGCATGTAGAAGCGGTAGGTGCCGAGAATGGTCGGCGTCGAGGGCTTGCCCGAGCTGGTCACGTGGACCTCGGTTGCCTTGGCGCCGTTGAAGAACCCGAGGACTTGGCGACTCAGGTCAGCCTCGACGTGAACCCCCAGGTCGGGACGTCGAGCACCCATCCTCCCCTTGCCGTGGTGAAGCATCCGGAAGATCGTCGGGGAGGCAGATTCGATCCTGCTCATCCGATTGACCTTCCGGAATGCGAGAACTGCCTTGCCCGTTCCGGCCGAGTAGGTGTTCCCGTACGGAGCCCAATAGCCGAGGCGACGGAGCATCGAGTGGAGCACTGCCACTCCAACGCCGTTCGAGCCGATGCGGCTGACCGGCGAGTAGACCCGGATCGGCCGGATCAATGCCGTCGCCGGCCCCATGACGGAGTTGCCGCCGTGAGTCGCCGAGGCCGTGAGGCGGCCGACCTTCCAGACGCGCAGCCTGACCGAGAAGCGGCCCTTGCCGCCGCCGGCGTCGCGGAGCGGCGCCGTCCTGACCCGGACCTTCACTCCGTCGACTCGAACTCGGACCCTGACCTTCTGGCCCGGTGCGTAGCCGTTGACCCGCCCGCTGATCCTCAGTGCCTCGCCCGACAGCTGGTAGAGGCGGCCGCCGGCCGAGTAGGTGCCGCTGCTCGCGGCCTTGATCGTGATCGGCTTGGGTGGGGCAGCCGAGGCGGGCGCGGCGGCGATCGCCTCAGCCGACAGCAGCAGTAGGAGGAGGAGAAGCAGGGGGGTCGCCGTCGCCGAGCGCCTCGATTTCAGGGGTCGGGCCACCTTCATCGTCATCAGTGTACGCGCGGCGGCTCAGTCCAACGGAGGTGACGAGGACCAACCCGACCGAGCAGACAAGCAGTGCCAGGACCCACACGGCGGCCAGCTTCTCGCCGATTGCGAAGGCAAGCGTGTTGTTGATCGCGTGAACGACGATGCACGGGATCAGCGAGCCGGTCGTCGCCCTCAGTAAACAGAGGAGTACGCCCAACATTCCGAGCGGGACCGTCAGCAGCGGCGGTGAGCCACCGAGGTGCAGGGCCCCGAACAGGGCTCCCGTGATCAGGGCCGCGAGGCCGAGCGGCATCCGTCGCCAGAGAGTCGAGAAGATGAAGCCGCGGAAGAGGATCTCCTCGGCAAGCGGGGCCATGACCGTGATCAGGACGACCGTCCCGACCCAAAGCCATGCCGACTGGTGGATACCGAGGTCGTCGAGGATGCTCTGCTTGCCCGACTTGCCGACGAGAGCGGTCCACCCGGCCGTGAAGCCGAGGAACGCAAGCCAGGCGGCGACGCCCAAGAGAGTCGCTCGCCGACGCCCGACCGCCGACGGTACGAAGCCGAATCCCTGGAGCCGCAGCTTGCCCTCGACCAGCTTCGCAGTGATGAAGACCGCGGCGACCATCGCCGCGTCCTGAACGGCAGTTGCACCGAGCTTGACACCGGGCGAGTCGACCGAGAATTCACGGCCGGAGAGGGATCCGATGGCGGCCGCGATGACCGAGACCACTCCCGCCCCGACAAGGGCGATCGAGATGCCCAATGCGATTGCCATCGCGATGCCCCAGAGCGGCCAGTCGGGCAGTCGCGCCCTCGTTGCGGAGACAGTGCCCACAGGGGGGAGGATCGCACCCTCCGAGCGAGAAGGAATCGGCGGGTACACTCGGTTCAGGGAACTTCTGGCCGGAAACTCTCCCGAATGGACGACCAATGAGCCGACTCGAGCGCAAACGCCGCCGTGCGCAACGCCGGGCACAGGGCCGCGGAGCACGGATCGTGCTCGCCATCGGCCTGGTTGGCGTCCTGTCCGTTGCGGGCGTCCTGACGTGGGTCCTCACGACCTCCGCCAAGACCCCGAACATCGACGAGCTCAAGCCTGCCGCGCCGGGGGCCACCTCAGCGGTCTACGCGGCGGACGGAAGTCGGCTCGGATTCATCGCGTCCTCGGTGCTGAGGACGCCGGTTCCAGGAGCGAAGATCCCGAAGGCCTTGGGTCAAGCGACCGTGGCGATCGAGGACCGCCGCTTCTACGCCCACCAAGGCGTCGACTACGTCGGCATCGCCCGAGCGGCCGTTCGCAACGCGACCTCCGGCAAGACGCTCCAGGGTGGCTCGACCCTCACGATGCAGTTGGCCCGCAACCTCTACATCCCCAACGAGCGCAGTCGCAAGTCGATCGAGCGCAAGATCCACGAGGCGAAGTGGGCGCTGGAACTCGAGCAGAAGCACAGCAAGAAGTGGATCCTCGACGAGTACATGAACGACGTGGCCTACGGGACGGTCGGCGGCCAGACGGCGGTGGGAGTGCAGGCCGCCTCCCGCATGTACTTCGACAAGCCCGTGACCCAGCTCAACCTTCCCGAGGCGGCGCTGCTCGCCGGTCTGCCCCAGGCTCCATCGGCCTACAACCCGTTCCTCAACCCGGTCGGAGCGAAGACAAGGCGAGCGGAGGTTCTCGACTCGATGGTCAAGAGCGGAGCGATCACCCAAGCCCAGGCGGACGAGGCGAAGCAGGCGCCGCTGGGAACGCGCAAGAACGGCTACTACACGACTCGCCGGGAGGGCTTCTTCTTCGACTACGTGCTCCAGGAGCTCTACCGGAAGTACGGAGCCGCGACTGTCCGCAAGGGCGGCCTGAAGATCGGCACGACGATTGTGCCGTCGCTCCAGGACGCAGGCAGGGCCGCGATCTCGGGGCAGCTCGGCCAGCCGGGAGACCCGGCGTCCGCGCTCGTCTCGATGGATCCCAAGAGCGGAGCGATCAGGGCGATGGTGTCCTCGGCCGACTACGGGCAGACGAAGTTCAACTACGCAGCCCAGGGCCACCGCCAGCCCGGGTCGACCTTCAAGGTGATGGTGCTCGTCGCGGCGCTGCGCCAAGGCATGGACCCGTACTCCACGACCTACGAGTCAAAGGAGCTGAGTCCCGGCTGGCTTGACGGGTACCCCGACTACGGGGTCCAAACCTACTCCCACAGCTACAGCGGGTCGATGGATCTCGTCCGGGCGACACTCAGCTCCGACAACACCGTCTACGCCCAGCTGGATGCCGACGTGACACCGGAGGCGGTCCGCCAGACGGCCTACGACATGGGCATCAAGACGAAGCTCGACGCCCTGCCTGCCGAAGGGCTGGGCGGGCTGACGCTCGGCGTCTCGCCTCTGGAAATGGCGAACGCTTACGGGACGCTCGCCAATGGCGGCACCCATGTTGAACCGACGGCCATCACTCGGGTGGCCTTCCCGGACGGGCGGGTCGACAATCTCGCCAAGACGCAAGACGAAGAAGGTGTTCAGCGACGGCATCGCTGCCAAGGCGACCGACATCCTCGAGCAGAACGTCCAGGGCGGCACGGGCACGGCGGCGGCGATCGGCTGCCCGGCGGCCGGCAAGACCGGGACGACCAGCGACTACAAGGACGCGTGGTTCGTCGGCTTCACGCCGAAGCTCTCGACGGCCGTCTGGGTCGGATACGCGAACCCACCGACACCGATGTACTCGGTCCATGGAATCCAGGTCGCCGGTGGCACGTTCCCGGCGCAGATCTGGCACGACTTCATGACGGTGGCGAACGCCGGCAACTGCGATTCCTTCCCGCAGCCGACCGAGCCCTTCCAGGGTCAGGCCTACTTCGGAGGCAACTCGTCGAGTGATTCCTACAACTCGGATGGGAACAACTCCGACAACGGCGGGACCAAGCCGAGCCCCCTCGAAGCCGAAGAGCCCCTACGAGCGTCCGCGCGGCAACACCGGCGGTGGTGGCGGCGGCACCGGTGGTGGTGGCGGCGGTGGCGGGGAGGTGGCGGCGGTGGCGGTGGTGGCGGTACCGGCGGTGGTGGCGGTACCGGCGGCGGTGGAGCCATTCCGAACTGATTCGTCCGCGACCCCTCGCCGATCAGGGCGCTTGCTACGGTTCCACCAACCCGGGACCCACCCGGGAAACAGCGAACGGATACCTGTGGCCAAGGAAGAAAAAGTAGAGATGGAGGGCGAGGTCGTCGAGGCCCTGCCCAACGCGATGTTCCGAGTCAAGCTCGACAATGCACCCGAGGACGCTGAACCCGTTCTCGGTCACGTAGCCGGCAAGATGCGCCGCTTCAGGATCAGGATCAACCCGGGCGACCGGGTCAGGGTCGAACTTTCGCCCTACGACCTGACCCGCGCCCGCATCGTCTACCGCCACCGCTGAACGAACCGCTGGTTGACCGGTGCGCGAGCTCGAACTGCTCGACGCGCTGAAGGGCCTGCTGACCGGTCCGCCCGACTCGATCCTCACCTGGATCGGAGACGACTGCGCCGTGGTCGATCGAGGACCGGGCGTCTCCGTCACGAGCGTGGACCAGACGGTGATGGGAGTGCACGCCGACGAGCGCTTCTTCGACCATGCGTCGTTCGGCGCACGCGCGGTCCTCGCGGCGATCTCCGATCTCGCGGCGATGGGAGCCCGCCCCGGCGAGGTGTACATCGCCCTGATGCTCTCCGCCGGAACGACCGCCGAGCAGGCCGCTGAGCTTTTCCGTGGAGCGGACTCGGCCGCGAGCGAGTGCGGGGCGACGATCGCAGGCGGCGACCTCAGCTCCGGGCCGGTGACCTCGGCGGCCGTGACGGTGGTCGGCTACTCAGCCGACTCGGCCTCGCTCGTTCGCAGGGATGGTGCGGCCGCCGGCCAACTGATCGGCGTGACCGGTTCGCTCGGCGGATCGGCCGCCGGACTGAGGGTGCTGCGTGGCGCCAAGGGACCGCAGGAGCTGGCCGAACGACACCTGAGGCCGAAGCCGCGCCTGGCCGAGGGTTCGGCCCTTGCCGATGTCGGCGTCTCGGCGATGATCGACCTCTCCGACGGCCTGGCGACCGACGCGGCCCACATCGCCAAGGCCAGTGGCGTCCTGCTCGAGATCGACTCTTCGTCACTCCCATTGGCCGACGGAGTCGTGGAGGTCGCCGGCTCGTCAGGCCTCGACCCCGCGCTCTTCGCAGCCACGGCGGGCGAGGACTTCGAACTGCTGATTTGCGTGCAACCCGAGCTGGCCGCCTCAGCCGTCGCGGCGGTCGCCCCCACCCCGCTCACTTGGATAGGTCGGACGACCGCCGGCGACGCCGGCTGCTCGATCGACGGCCGACTGGACCTGGCCGGCTGGGAACACTCCTTCGAGGTGGACCGGGCTCAGCCCGTCCCGCCGAGCGAGCCCGGGCCTGCGTAGCTCACAGGACCCCGGGTCGTCACGACTGCATCCGGTTCCGGTCGGGGCCTGGCCGCGAGGATCGAGACGGAAACGAAGAGCGCTGCGAACAGCGTCGTGATCAGCACGCCGCCGATCCCGGCCGATCCACCGGCGAAGATCAGGGCGATCATCCAAGCCAGCTGCAACGGACCGGTTGAGAAGTCGGCCCCGAGGAACGCAAGGACGACCAGGAACGGGGCGGCAACGGCGATCAGCACCAGGGCCGCAGAGCGGCGCGATGGAGCCCGGGCCGGATCCGCCAGCCAAGGGCCGAGGTGAACGAAAGGCATCAGCAGGAGGGCGGTCAACGGGTCGCGAACCGCAACCATTCCAGCAGCGACTGCGCCAATCAGCATCAGGGCCGCTGGACAGCCCGGGCCGGCAATGGCCCTTCTCCCGCCGAGCTTGAGGGTGAGCGGTCTGAGGACCAGCCAACCAAAGGCGATCGCGACGGGAACGCCGGCGACCGCCGGCCACGGAAACGGGGACCGATCCGGGCGGAGCAGTGGATCCGGGCGCACCGGGGATCATCCCGACCGAAGCCGAGAACAACAGCCAGAGGCAGCCGATCAGGAAGGCCGGCCACGGGGAAACCAGCCAGACCATCGGCTCGAGGACAGCCACCTTTCGCCGCCTCGCTCGTGCGAGGCCGTCGATTCCGGTCGCCAGTGCGGAAAGAACGGCCATCGCCGCGATCAGCCGAATGGTCCACTCCGGCAGCTCGCGGTCCCTCAGGGGCAGGGCGCCGGAGTCACGACCCGGCCATCCCCCCGACGCCCCGTCGAGCACCCCGGCGACCCTCAAGGCAGCCCGGCCGAAGGCGTCGAACCGGGGGCCGGCGTTGGAGTCCGGGTCCGGCCCGCGCTCGCCCGACGAGCTCATCGTCACCGCCGGGAAGCCCTGTGCCACGAGTGGGCCCTGCTCGGTGGTCGTAATCGGCAGGGCCAGCCGCAGCGCTCGGTCGAAGAAGCCGTTGCTCGTCTTGGCGAACCCGGTCTCGGCTGCGATCGCCGAGGCGACCGATCGCTCGAGCGCCACTGGAGCGGCCGTCGCCCTCAGCTGCGCCCAGGGAACCGAGTAGGGGGCCGCGAGCCGACTGCCGCTGAGGTCCCCAAGGACGAGAACCGCGACGACCGGCCCGCCGCGGGGAACCCATTCGGCGAGAGCTCCCCCTGGCCCCGCCCCGGTCGACACGAACTCAACCGAGTGGGCCAGAGTGCGGCCACCGATCGCGCGCCCGAGTTCGAGCAGGGCAGCCGTGCCGGTGAGACCCGCATTGCCCGTGCCAGGCGAGACCCGGTCGGCGGCAATCACGACGCGCCGCTGCGAGAAGCCGGTGCGGGTGGCACGGACGATCGTCGTCGTCCTGTCTCCCGCAATGGTTGGCGACTCGGCGCGCTCTATCGAAACCTTCAGCCCCGCCGAGCGAAAGCGATCCGCGACCAGCTTGGCAGCGCGCTCGTCACCGGGGCTGCCCGGGGTGCGATCGGGAATCGCAGCCAGCGAGCGGAGGTCCCCTCTGGCCGCGACAGCGTCGAAGGCATCGGGGGCCAGCGCAGCGGATCTCGGGAGGACCGACGGCCTGAGCGAGAAGGCGGTGAGCACCAGCGCGGGCAGGACCAGCAAGACCAGTGACACCCTGTGAAGTCGCCGATCGAGCACTCCGGCAGCCTAGCCAGCGTTTCCCGGGCGGGTTGCCGACGGGCGACCGATTCCGCGACCGTCGTCGATGCGGCTATCTTGCCCTCATGCTCCAACCCGTCCAGATCGGCACCAAGCAGCTCGCCGACTACGCATCGATCGTCGGGCGGGACCTGATCGAGGAGATCCACGAGCTGGCGGAACCGCTCAAGGGGGAGAAGGTGCTGCACCTCTCGGCGACCGCTTTCGGAGGCGGTGTCGCCGAGATCCTCTACACGATCCTGCCGCTGATGCGGGATGTCGGACTCGACGCCGAATGGCGGGTCATCTACGGTCGCGACGACTTCTTCGGTGCGACCAAAACGATGCACAACGCTCTCCAGGGCGACCCGAAGGACCTGACACCCGACCAGTGGGCGATCTGGCGCCGCTACAACGAGCTCAACGCCCGCGAGCTGGCGCCCGGCTGGGACACTGTCATCGTCCACGACCCGCAGCCCGCCGCGCTTCACCGGCTGGCCAGCGACAAGGCCGACAACTGGGTGTGGCGCTGCCACATCGATCTTTCGACCCCGAACCCGGCCACGATCTCACACCTGATCGAGGACATCGCCGACTATCCGCAGTCCGTCTTCCACATGCGCGCTACGTCCCGGAAGGGATGAAGGGCAAGGTCAACATCGTTCCACCGGCGATCGACCCCTGACGCCGAAGAACATGGCGCTTCTCTCCCGAGGACTCGACCTACATCTGCGGGCAGTTCGGCATCGACGTCGAACGGCCGCTCCTCTGCCAGGTCTCGCGCTTCGACCCGTGGAAGGACCCCAACGGCGTGATCGACGCCTACCGCCTGGTCAAGCAGGAGATGCCCGACGTGCAGTTGGCTCTCGTCGGCTCGATGGCAGCGACGACCCGGAGGGCTGGGACTTCTTCAACTCGACGATCGAGCACGCTGCCGGCGACCCGGACATCCACATCCTCAACAACTTCAACAACGTCGGCGCGATCGAGGTCAACGCCTTCCAGTCGCATGCGGACGTCGTGATCCAGAAGTCGACCCGCGAGGGGTTCGGCCTGACCGTCTCGGAGGCGATCTGGAAGGCGAGGCCCTTCATCGGCGGCGCCGTCGGGGGCATACCCCTGCAGGTGACCGATGGCGAGACCGGGTTCCTCGTGAACTCCGCTGAGGAGTGCGCCACACGGTCAATGGAGATCCTCCGTGATCCCGAGTACGGCAAGCGCCTTGGCCTCGCAGGCAAGGAGCACGTTCGCAAGCACTTCCTCTCGCCACGACTGCTCCGCGATTGGCTTCGGATACTCGGAGACAAGTCGGGGAACTGATGAACTTCGAGACGAGCGCACTGGTCCTCGTCTCCAACCGGGGTCCCGTCCACTTCGAGGAGGACGGAACCATGCGCCGTGGCGGGGGCGGCCTCGTCACCGCCCTGACGGGCCTTGCGACGCACCGGGACGCGATCGTGGATCGCATCGGCGATGAGTCCCGGCGACGCTGTCGAGTCGCGCGAGGCACGGCGGCAAAGCGTTCCCGGTCAGCCTGCCCGACGCCAACAGGCGAGTACCTCGTGCGACTGGTCGAGTCGCGACCCGACGGCCTACGACCGCTTCTACAACGATCGTTCGCCAACCCGATGCTGTGGTTCATCCAGCACTACCTGTGGGACCTGTCGAACGCCCCCGACATCCGGCCCGAGGAGGTCGAGGCGTTCGAGTTCGGCTACGAACGTCGTCAACGCGGACCTCGCCGCGCGGTCGTCGAGGAGATTGAGGGCAACGGAGAACCCGGTCGTGATGGTCCACGACTACCACCTCTACACGCTGCCCGCAGAGATCCGCAAGCGCCCGCCCGGACGTGTTCCTGCACCACTTCGTCCACATCCCGTGGACGCAGTCGGACGCTTGGCGGGTGCTGCCGGCGCGGATCCGCGAGGAGATCTACGAGGGAATCCTGCTCGCAACGACATCATCGGCTTCCACACGCAGGCCTACAGGCGGAACTTCCTGCAGTGCTGCCGGGACCTGATGGACCTCGAGGTCGACTTCGAGCGCGGGCGTCGTGCAGACCGAGGACGGTCGCGAGGTGTGGGTCCGCGCCTATCCGCTGCCGATCGACGCCGCACGCGACCCGAGCGGTGGCCGCCCGCGAGCGAACGCGTCGGCAGTTCGAGGCCGAGCTGCTGCGCCGCCGGCGCGAGTTCCTGATCCTGCGGGTCGACCGCGCCGACCTCTCGAAGAACGTGCTGCGCGGCTTCTCCGCCTTCGACCTCTTCCTCGAACAGCACCCCGAGTTCAGCGAGCGGGTCAGCTTCATCGCCCAGCTGATGCCCTCGCGGACGGACGTGCCCGAGTACGCGCGAGTACCTCGAGCGGATCGAGGCGCTGGTCGCGGTCGTCAACCACCGCCACGGCACACCGGACTGGATGCCGATCCAACTGAAGCTGCGCGACGACCTCGAGGAGGCGGTCGCCGCCTACCGCACTACGACGTGCTGCTCGTCAACGCGATGTTCGACGGCATGAACCTCGTCGCCAAGGAGGGGCCACTGCGTCAACGAGCGCGACGGCGTCTCGATCCTCTCCGAGAACACCGGCGCGCACGAGGAGCTGGGCGAGTTCGCGCTCTCGGTCAACCCGTTCGACATCCAGGAGCTCGCGGACTCGATCCACACCGCTCTCGCCATGGACCGCGACAGAGCGCAAGCGCCGTCACGAGGGCCTGCTGGAGATCGTGACCTCGCGCGATCCCGGCGACTGGCTCGACGAGCAGCTCGCCGACATCTCGCGTCGGCGAGCGGTCGACTCGACCTGACTGAACGGGGTGAACTCCCTGCGGGTCGGGCGAGTCGGCGGGGCCGGAGGCGGGTCGTCGGCAACCGGCCCCTGAACCGGTGGCGAAGGCGCAGGCGCAGGAGCGGGAGCGGGGCGAGCTGAGCGGCTGACGGAGGTCCGAGCCGGCTTGCGCCGTTTGGGCGGCTTCGTTTTGCGAACCCGATGACGCCGTCGGGCCCGCCGCGGCGGGCGGTCGGGCCGATCAGGGGTCGCGGAGCGGTTCGGCGGCGGCGCGGGCGCCACTATCGGGACGTCGGGGGGAGGCAAGCGGAGCGGTTCGTCCCGATCGAGGACGGCGACTGCGAGCGCCGCGGCAGCCACGAGCGTGACCGCAGTCCTCGCGGTCGGGCGGGGCAGCTTGCCGATCCCGATCCTGAGCAGTCGCATAAGGCATGTAGCGCCCGGACGCGCCTTGTTCGCCCCCGCTGATACGCTGCCTCGCCAATGCTTACTTACGACTTGATGCTCATCCTCAGTGCCAACGCCGAGCCGGCACGCCGAACGGAGATCGCTTCCGAGGCCGACGCTCTGATCGCGAAGGGCGGTGGCACCATCCTCGAGAAGATCGAATGGGGAGAGCGTCCTCTCTCATTCGACATCGATCACGAGTCGGTCGGCGAGTACCGGATGGTCAGGTTCGAAGGCCCTGCGGAATCGCTCGCAGCCATCTCCAGGCAGCTGAACATCACCGAGGGTCTGCTTCGCCACAGGATCGTCAAGGCCGTGCCCGGTGCGCCGGCCACGGTCAACTACGCCGCTACGGCAGCGGTTGCCGCTCCGGCCGCACCCGCTCCTGTCGCCGCACCCGCTCCTGTCGCCGCGCCCGCTGCCGCTGCGCCATCCGCCGACGAACCCGCTGCGGTCGCTGCGCCCGCTCCCGCCGCCGCTGAACCTGCCGCGGCGGCTCCTGCCGAAGCGCCCGAAGCCGCAGAGGCAACCCCGGAGGCCGCAGAGCCGGCAGCCGAGGCGCCCGAAGCGGCTGAGTGAATCGCAATCCGCGCTGTTCGCAACGGCTTCGCAAACAGGGAAGAGAGAGTCTGCTGCCACGGGTTTGAACCGAGCCACCGGCACTAGACTCATCTCAATTACACAGCCGTCATCGAAAGGAAGCCGAAAGTGGCCGCCAGCAACATCAACCGCGTCGTCCTGACCGGGAATCTCACCAAGGATCCGGAGCTCCGCTCGCTGCCGAGCGGCAATTCCGTCTGCAAGCTTCGCCTCGCCTGCAACACGCGCCGCAAGGGCGCAAGCGGCGACTGGGAGGACAAGCCCAACTACTTCGACGTCACAGTCTGGGGCGCCCAGGGCGAGAATTGCTCGCGCTACCTCGCGAAGGGAAGGCCGGTCGCAATCGACGGTCGGCTCGAGTGGCGAGAGTGGGAGCAGGAGGGCCAGAAGCGCCAAGCGGTCGAAATCGTCGCCGACTCGGTACAGTTCTTGGGCGGTCGCGACGAATCGGCCGGTGGATCACCCGCTCCGCGCGGGGACATCACCGTCGATGATGGCGACTTTGGGCCGCCGCCCTCATCGGGCAACGCGGCCGACGAAGACATCCCTTTCTGAAACTGAGACCGGAGAACAGTGGCAAACCAGCGCACCAGCAAGCCCTCCCGACGCCGCGAAAAGCGTGTCGGCAGCGGACGTCGCAAGCCTTGTCCTTACTGCAAGGACAAGGTCGAGAATGTCGACTGGAGGGACATCCCGTCCCTTCGTCGCTTCGTCTCCGACCGGGGCAAGCTGCGCGGACGCCGGATCACCGGCGCCTGCCGCAAGCACCAGAACCAGATCGCCCAGGCAGTCAAGCGGGCACGCGAGGTCGCCCTCCTGCCCTACGTCGCTGACCACCGCGACCACGAGGGCCGGGCAATCAGGGCCGACCGTGACGACCGTGACGAGCGTCGCGACAGGGACGACCGTCGCTGATGCCCCAAGCGATCCTCCTCGACAAAGTCGCTGACCTCGGCGACAAGGGCGACGTCGTAGTCGTCTCGAAGGGCTACATGCGCAACTACCTCGCGCCTCGCGGACTTGCACGGGAGGCATCGGATGCCGCCATCGCCGAGGCGAAGCGCCGTGCGGAAGAGGAAGAGCGCTCACGCCGCGATGCGATTGAGCGGGCCGACGAGTACGCCGCGCTGCTCTCCAAGACAGTCTTGACCATCGCCCGCCAGGCCGGCGAAGACGGCCGGCTGTTCGGTTCGGTCACCGGCGCCGACGTGGCCGAGGCCATCCGCGACGCCCGCGGAATCAAGGTCGACAAGCGCAAGGTCAGGCTCGAGGCGCCGATCAAGGAAGTCGGCACCCACATGGTCGAGGTCGAGATCGCCGGCGGGAACGTCGCCTCGGTCAAGACGATGGTCGTTGCCGCCAGCTGAGCGACTCGCTCGGACTCAGCAGCAACTGCCACAAAATCCGCAGGTTGCACGGTGGATCCCGGGCCAGGCGGCCGGGCGACTGTAATCTCGATCGACCGTGACACCCGAGTCGATAGCCGACGAGCTCGCCGCTCTTGAACGCGGAGCTGCTCCTCCCCATGACATCGAGGCCGAGCAGTCCGTCCTCTCGGCCATCCTTCTCTCCGAGCGTTCGCTCTACGGAATCGTCGTCGGATCGCAGCTCAAGCCCGAAGACTTCTATCGGCCGCAGCATGCCGCCGTATTCGGGGCGATGCTCGACCTCTACCATGCCAGCGAGCCGATCGACACCCTGCTCGTCAAGGAGCGCCTGCGGCGGGAGAACCGGCTCGAGGATGCCGGCGGCGAATCCTTCATCGACTCGCTCGCGGCGGCGGCACCGCTCGCGGCCAACGTTCGCAACTACGCAGCGATCGTCCGCGAGAAGGCCCTCCTTCGGAGGCTCCTCACGTCCACCTACGAGATCCAAAGGGCCGTTGCCGAGAACGATTTCGACGCGAGGGAGATTGTCGAGAGGGCCGAGATGGCGATCCTCGAGGTCGCCCGCGACGACACGCAGAAGGACTTCGTCACCGCCGGCGACATCCTCCGCACCGAGATCGACAAGCTCGAGAAGCTCGCTAGCGGCGAACGGGTCCGCGGTGGCACTCCATCCGGCTTCTACGACCTCGACAGCCTGACCGGCGGCTTCCAGCCCGGCAACCTGATCATCATCGCCGCTCGACCCTCGATGGGCAAGTCCGCGCTGGTGACCAACATGGCCGAGAACGCCGCGATCGACAACGACATTCCGGTCGCCCTGTTCTCACTCGAGATGGCCGAAGCCGAACTCGGCCAGCGATTCCTCGCGTCGCAGGCCCTGATCCCCGGCGAGAAGCTCCAGAAGGGCCACGTGGCGAAGAACCGCTGGTCGGAGGTGCTCGACGCCTCCAACAGGATCGACGGAGCGCCCCTCTACATCGACGACACCTCCGACATCGGGATCATGGAAGTCCGGGCCAAGGCACGCCGGCTCGACCAGCGCCTGCGCAAGCCCGACGGCACCGGCGGCCTCGGCCTGATCATCGTCGACTACCTGCAGCTGATGCGAGCCGACGCACGGATCGCAAACCGGGTCGAACAGGTCGGCCAGATGAGCCGCGGACTCAAGATCCTCGCCCGGGAGCTCGAAGTCCCCGTGATCGCCCTGTCGCAGCTCTCGCGAAAGGTCGAGGACCGGGGAGAGAAGCGGCCGCTCCTCTCCGACCTGCGCGAGTCGGGGCAGATCGAGCAGGACGCCGACCTCGTGATGTTCATCTACAGGGAGGAGTACTACGACCCGGAGGGAACGCAACGCCCCGGCGAAGCCGACCTGATCATCGCCAAGCACCGCAACGGCCCGCTCGGCGACATACCGCTCACCTTCCAGTCGAAGTACCCGAAGTTCCTCAACCTGACCCGCCGCGACTAGGTCGCGCCCCGGCCCCGTAGACTCAGCGGAGTGCCGGGGATAGTCATAGTCGGCGCCCAATGGGGCGATGAGGGCAAGGGCAAGGTCACTGACCTCCTTGCCGAGACGGCCGACACCGTGATCCGGTTCCAGGGCGGCAACAACGCCGGCCACACGATCGTCCGCGACGGGGTCGAATGGAAGCTGCACCTGATCCCGTCGGGAATCCTCCACCCCGGCACCACCTGCGCGATCGGCAACGGAGTCGTGATCGACCCGGCGGTTCTCACGAGCGGAACTCGACGAGCTCAAGCGCCGCGGAGTCGACGTCTCGAACCTGAGGATCAGCGCCAACGCGCACATGATCATGCCCTACCACCTGCTCCTCGACCACGCTGGCGAAGCGAAGCTGGGCGAAGCCCGGATCGGCACGACGCGCCGGGGGATCGGGCCGGCCTACGCCGACAAGGCGGCAAGGCTGGGCATCCGCGTCCAGGACCTGCTCGACGAGAAGATCCTCAAGCAGAAGATCATGGCCGCGATGGAGCCGAAGCGGCTGTCGCTGCGTCCGTTCCAGAAGGACCCATCACTCGACCTGCAGACGATGACCGACGAGTACATCGTCTACGGCCACCGGCTCGAGTCGCACATCCGCGACACGGCGAGGATGGTCTGGGACGACCTCGACGCAGATCGCACCGTCCTCTTCGAGGGCGCGCAAGGGGCGCTGCTCGACATCGACCACGGCACCTACCCGTTCGTCACCTCTTCGAACCCGATTGCCGGCGCCGCCGTGCATCGGCACCGGTGTGGGTCCGCGGGACATCGACGAGGTCTGGGGCATCACGAAGGCATACGCGACCAGGGTCGGCGCCGGCCCCTTCCCGACCGAGCTCGACAACGAACTCGGTGAGGAACTGCGGGCAAAGGGTGGCGAGTTCGGCACGACCACCGGCCGGGCCAGGCGGATCGGCTGGCTCGACCTCGTCGCACTTCGCTACGCCGCACGACTCAACTCGATGACCGGCCTGGTGCTCACCAAGCTCGACGTGCTCTCGGGCCAGCAGACGCTCCGGGTCTGCACCGGGCTACCGAGGCGAGGACGGGGTCGAGTTCGACCACTTCCCCTACCACCAGAGCGTCCTGCACCACTCGACCGGCTCCTACGTCGAGTTGCCCGGCTGGTCGGAGGACGTAACCGATTGCCGGACGATGGACGAGCTTCCCAACGAGGCCCGTGAGTACATCAGCTTCGTGGAGGACTTCATCGGAGTGCCCGTCGTCCTGATCGGCGTCGGTCCCGCCCGCGATCAGATCATCTGGACCGAAGCGAGCGAAGGCACGATCCCGAGGCGCTGAGCGGCGCTCAGCGCCAGTGCTCAAGCAGCTCGTCGTCGCGAACCTCGCGGATCACGCGAGCGGGCACACCGACCACGACCGTGCGGGCTGCGACGTCGTCGCGAACGACGGCTCCGCCACCGACCATCGCCTCCTCGCCGATTTCGACTCCGGGGAGGAGGACCGCTCCCCCGCCGATCCGACAGGCACGGCGGAGAATCGCACCGGCAAGTGCCACGGAGCCGTCGTGGCGACCCATCGTGTCGTCATTGGTCGTGATCGCCCCCGGTCCGATGAACACGTCGGCCTCGACGACGCTGCCGGCAGTGACGTAAACCAACGTCTGGATCCGGCATCGCTCCCCGATCGCGACGTCGTTGTCGACCGTGGTGCCACGACCGATGACAGCGCCGGCGCCGATCGAGGCGCGCTCGCTGATGTGTGCCTGATCGCCGATGATCGCCTTCTCGCCGATCGATGCCCCGGCAAGGACGATCGCTCCCGCGCAGACCGGTGACCCCGGCGGCGACGACGGTCGCGCCCGAGTTGCGAGCCGCTGCCCGGGAGTGCGCGGCAAGCCTCGGCTGGCGGCCGATCACAGCGTGCTCGCCGATGACCGCACCGTCACCCACGACGCTGTTCCCGAGGACCACCGCGCCAGCCTCGATCCTCACGCCCTCTCCGAGAACGGCCCCCTCCATGACGACGGCGCCTTTGCCGAGCGCCAATGACTTGGGCAGGTGTCTGCGGTGGACTGGATCAGGCTCGGACATAGGTCGGCCCGGGAGTTCAGGCGCTGTGCGCAGCGTACTGACCGGGCTTCCTTGTGGCGGACGATGCGACCACCCGAGAATACAGCCTTCTCTGATCATGAACTCACTTCCGAAACCGAGCACGCAACGAGGATGGAGCTCGCCGCTCCAAAGCGGTTCAACCGGAGACTCGCGGGTAGGATCCCTTAAGCGAGATGGCAAACCAAGGTAAATTGACTGCCGCCGTGATCGGCGCAGGCGCTATCGGTCAGCAGCACCTGCGCGTACTCGGCGAGATGCCGGAGGTCGGTCTGATCGCAGCCGTTGATCCGTCGCCCGAGGCGATCGAGCGACTTCGATCGAAAGGGGTTGCTGCTCATGGTTCCCTCGATGAGTTGATGGCAGCGGCGAAGCCTGACTTCGCGATCGTCGCGAATCCAACCGAGAGCCACGCCGAGACCGCTCTCGCGCTGATCGCGGAGGGCATCGACCTGCTGATCGAGAAACCGATCGCCGCGACATCCAAGGAGGCCTCGGTGATCGTCGCCGCCGCTGAGGAGGCGAACGTTCGGGCAGCCGTCGGTCACATCGAACGGTTCAACCCCGCGACGGCCGCGTTACGTGAGCGACTGCTCGCCGGCGAGCTGGGCGAAGTGTTCGCGATCTCCACCGAGAGGGTCGGGCCCTTCCCCGCGAGAATCAGGGACGTCGGGGTCGCCAAGGACCTTGCCACCCACGATCTCGACCTGATTGCCTGGGTGGGGGGTTCACCGATCACTGCCCTCGCGGCTCGAACCGCCCACCGCACCGGCCGGGCACATGAAGACCTGGTGATGATGACCGGCGAGCTCGGTCGCGGAGTCCCGTTCAACTCGATCGTCGACTGGCTCACACCTGTCAAGCGTCGAACAGTCAAAGTCCTGGGACAGGCGGGCATGTTCCTCGCAGACACCGTAACCTCCGACCTGCACTTTTACGAGAACGGCGTCAAGCAATCGGAGTGGGAACTGACGCGAACGCTTCGCGGGGTCAGCGAGGGGAATGTGACGCGCTTCGCTCTTGAGCGGCGTGAACCGCTCCGAGCCGAGCTGGAGGCCTTCTGTGACTACCTCGCCACCGGCGATCCGGCCAATACGGTGACCCTCACCGACGGGGCAGATGCGCTCATGTGGGCGGAGCGGGCAGTGGCATCCTCGACGGAACCCCTAATGGGGCAGATTGAGCGAAGATGAAGGTCGTCGTCGTAGGGCTTGGCAAGGTTGGGCTGCCCGTAGCGGTAAACGCCGCCGCACATGGAGCCCAAGTCACTGGATGCGACATTGACCCGGCCGTCTGTGAGGCGGTCGAATTCGGCCAAACGAATATGCCGAACGAAGCGGGCCTCCGGGAAGCGCTGCTGGCGGCAACCGAGCAGGGTCTGCTCACCACCTCGACTGACACGACCGGAGCGGTCGCTTCCGGATCGGATCTGGTCATCCTCGTTCCCCCGCTGCTCGTGACCGAGGACCATCAACCGGACTGGAGGCACATGGACTCGGCTCTCGCCGATGTCGGGAAAGGCTTGGTCAGCGGGCGTGCGACGGTAGTCAGCGTTGAAACGACTTTGCCGGTCGGATCCACACGAGGTCGGGTGCGGGAGATCCTCGAGCAATCATCGGGCCTCACGGCCGAAAGGGACTTCCACATCGTCGCGAGCCCCGAGAGGGTATTCAGCGGGCGAATCCTGCAGGACCTCCAGAGTTACCCGAAGCTGATCGGAGGGCTTTCGGCCGAAGGCGAGACACGTTCGGCCGTCCTCTACCGGCAATTCATCGAGACCGAGGTCCGATGCATGGGCTCGGCCGAGGCAGCCGAACTCACAAAGCTGGCCGAAACGACTTACCGCGACATCAACATCGCGTTTGCCAACGAAATCGCCCGCTTCGCCGACTCTTGCGGCGTCGATGTGCGTGAGGTGATCGCCGCCGCCAACTCGCAGCCGTTCAGTCACATCCACTCCCCGGGGATCTCGGTCGGTGGCCACTGTATCCCCGTCTATCCGCACTTCTACCTTCAGGGGGACCCGGAGGCCAAGCTCCCACGCAACGCACGGGCGATCAACGACTCGATGCCCGCCTACGGTGTCTCCCTGCTCGGGAAACACATGGATCTGGCCGGCGCCCGAGTACTGATCCTCGGTGTCACCTACCGGGGGCAGGTCGCCGAGACAGCATTCTCTGGAGCCATGCCCCTGAGGGACGAACTCTTGAGCGCGGTGCACTCCCGGTCGCAACCGATCCCCTGTTCGATCCCACCGAGATCTCGGAACTTGGCTTCACTCCATGGGACGGAGGCCCGATCGACGGAGCGATCGTTCACACCGATCACCCCGAATATCGAGACCTGACCCCCTCCGACCTTCCTGGAGCTCGGGCTCTGGTAGACGGGCGAGGGATCGTGAGGGCCGACCCGTTCGCCGACGGCACCACGGTGCTCAAGCGGATCGGATCCTAGTCCGTCTCGAGGGCCACGGTGATGCTGGCGGCCACTCTCTCGCCGGCCCGGTTATCGCCGTACAGCTCGGGCCTCTCGGCGGGAGGAACAGAGGCCAGGGCTTGCGACACGGCCTGCGGATCGAGGCCGGTCAGGGTGTTCCAGCCCGAGTCGACCGTCTCGACCCACTCGGTCGTGTCGCGCAGGGTGACGCATTGGACGCCGTGCAGGTACGCCTCCTTCTGGGCGCCACCGGAATCCGTGAGGAGGGCGCGGGCGTTTGCGAGCAGCGACTGGAAGTCGATGTAGCCGAGCGGCTGGGTCACCCTGACAAGCTCGATCCGGTCGAGTCGACCCCTGAGCCCGTGCTCCTCGAGCCGGGTCGCCGTCCGCGGGTGGAGTGGCAGGACGGTCGCAAGCTCGAGTCGCTCGAGGACCGCCAGCAGCGACTCGAGGCCCTCGGCGGTGTCCACATTCCCCGCCCGATGGACGGTGGCCAGCAGGTACCCGCCCGGCTCGAGGCCGAGCTCGTCGAGGATCACGCGGCGACCGGCGACCCTGGGCGCGACCATCTCAACGACGTCCGCCATGACGTCGCCGATCATCTCCACATGCCCCTCCAACCCCTCGTTCCTCAGGTTCTCGACGGCCACGGGTGTCGAGCAAAGGAGGAGGTCGGAGAGGCGATCGGTCCTCACCCGGTTGCGCTCCTCGGGCATCGACTCGTCGAAGCTGCGCATTCCCGCCTCGACGTGAGCCACCTTGATCCCGCAACGGTTCGCTGCGATCGCGCCCGCCACCGTGGAGTTGGTGTCACCGTAGACGAGCACCCACTCGGGCTGGCGACTCTCGAGCAGGGGAACGAGCGCCTCCACCATTCGATCGACCTGCGACTCGTCGCTCCCTCCGGAGATGTCGAGGTGCTCATCCGGCTTTGGGATCCCGAGCTCACTGAAGAAGACGTCGGAGAGTTCCGAATCGTGGTGCTGGCCGGTGTGGACGAGCACCTCCTCCGCCACCTCGCGCAGCGGCGTGGAGACGGCTGCAGCCTTGACGAACTGCGGCCGGTTCCCGACCACGGTTACAACTCGAGGCCGGGAGCTCAAGCGATCAGGCAGCCTGGAGAGCTTCGGTGACGAGGTCGTGCAGGCGGCCCGCAAGCTCCGCAGTCACGGTTCCCGGCCCACTGAACTCGAGCGAGTCGATCGCCCTCACGGCCTGCACCTCACGCGTGGTCGACGCGAGGAACGCCTCATCGGCCGACTCGAGCAATGCCTCGAGCTCAACCGAGCGCTCAATGGCCCCGGTCACGCTGAACACGTAGCGCCTTGTGATCGACTCGAGGATCCTGTCGGCCAGCGGGGGAGTGAAGACCTGATCACCCTCGACCCAGAAGAAGGTCGATGTCGGGGCCTCGAGGACCATCCCTGCCGGGGTGACGAGCAGCGCTTCGTCTGCGCCCCGCTCGCGGGCAATCGTGCCGGCGAGCATGTTCGCCGCATATGACAGCGACTTGACTCCGTCGAGGACGATCGTCGGCTGGTAGAGGACGCTCGCGAGCGAGACCGTCTCGCCGATTGCCGGCAAGGGTTCCGTGAGCATCACCCGATTGCCCCCGCGGGTGACGACGATCCGCAGGCACCCGTCACGCTCGCCGTACTCGCCCAGCAGGGCCGTGGCCTCGTCCACGACCGCCTCGCGGTCGAACTCGAGCCGGAGGTTCGCTGCCGACCCGCTGAGCCGTTCGAGGTGCTCGGTCAGGGCAAATGGCTTGCCTGCGTAAAGGCGCATGACCTCGAAGACACCGTCGCCTCGGAGCAGCCCCTCGTCCGTGGCCGGCACCACTGCCTGCTCGATCGGGCAGATCGAGCCGTTGATCGATGCGAGTTCGCCGCTCATCGAGTGACTGAGGCTATCGGTTGCGGGCGGAAGGCGACGGGGCTCTCCCCACGATCCAGCCGTGACGTGGGCGGAAGGCGAGTGGGCCGCGTAGGAATCGAACCTACAACCTTGGGATTAAGAGTCCCCTGCTCTGCCAATTGAGCTAGCGGCCCGAAGGCCCGGTGGCGTCTCAGCCACCGCGCCGGGCGCTGAGTCTAACCGCCCCGGGGGTTTCGCTGCCGTCAGGCAGCGTCGATCACGGCAGTCCGCCGACCGAGCCCGAGCTCTGCTGCTGCGCAGCTTGGGCAGCCGCCTGCTTGGCCGCAGCCTTGGCTTGGGCCTTGGCTGCCTTGAAACCGGCTTCATAGGTCGCTCGTTGGGACCTTGGCGTAAGCGAGAGCGACTTGGCCGCGGCCCGCTCGCCGAGCTTGTTGTCATTCGCGAGGAATGCGGCAACGGCAAGCTGGAAGAAGATCGGCCCGGTCGGCTGGCTTGCGGCGACGATCTGCCAGGCCTTGACGGCGTCGGTCGGCTGGTTGAGCCCTCCCGTCCCGTAGACGGTCGTCATCTGGTTGGCGAGAATCGGGTCGGGCTGCCCAGGGACGGTCTTCAGGTACTGCTGCCAATCCTGATCGGCGAGCTTGAACTCCTTGACCGCGTCAGGCGAATAGGCGCCCGTCTGCGGGTTCGCTCCGGCCGCTCCGGCTTGGAAACGAAGCTTGGCTGCCTCGGCCCATGAGGCAGCGATCGCGGACTGCGAGGTCTTCGGCTTCGGGTCGAGAGCCTTCTTCTCGAGGCTCAATGCCTGCGCCTGGTAGGAGCCGCCGGAGGCTGACCCGCCTCCGGAGTTCTGGTCGGCATTGAGCAGGCCGAAACCACTGCCTCCCACTCCGAACAGGACGAGGCCCCCGCCAATCAGCAAGGCGAGGAAGACGTAGACGACCTTCACTACTCGGCGTCGGCCGCTGGCTTGCAGGTCAAAAAGCATCAGTCGCTCAGGTCTTCTTCGTGTTCGTGGCTCGTGGCCTTGGTTGTCACTGCCTGCCGTTCGGACTTCGGGTCGAGTTCCGCATTCGGATCATCCAGATGGTCGTCGAGCGCCCAACCGGTACCTGATGCGTCCTCGCCGTCTCTCCTCTCGGCAAGCTTAAGCAGGAGGATACTCAGCCCGTAGAGAACAAGGAGCGGCAGCATCTCCAGAAGGGTCGTCACAGGGTCGACTCCCGGCAGCAGCGCGGCGACCACGGCGATGCCGACGACGATCATCCGCCAGTTGCGCACCAGCGCCGAACTGCTGACGATCCCGGCGCGGTTCAGGGCGAGGAGGCCGACCGGGACCTGGAAGATCAGGCCGAGAGCGAGCAGCACGGTCGCGATGAACGCGTAGTAATCCTTCGCCTGGACGAGGATGTCGAAGGACCCGGAGTTGAAGTTCTGCAGGAAGCTCACCGCAGGCGGCAGGACGAGGAAGTAGCCGAACATGACCCCCGCCGTGAACAGCACCGGCACCATCGCCATCAGCGGCAGGACGACCCGCCGCTCCCGCGGGCTGAACGCCGGCAGCACGAACGCGTAGAGCTGCCAGAGGATCACCGGCAGGCTCATCAGCAGGGCGAAGTAGGCAGAGACCGTCAGCGTTGCGGTGAACGGCTCGCCAACCCCGGTGGTGATCGGCTGGCGAGACGGGGCCACCTTCGGGAGGTCCTTGGCAGCAGCAGCCAGGGAGGACGCCAGCTGCTCGAAGCCGGGCTGCTGGCCCTTCGGTGTCGCCGGGTCTGAGGCCAGACCGGATGCGGCATTCGATGCCTGCTGAAGCTCGGCTCCGAGTCGGGCAGCGGCGGCCGGTGCCTCGGAGAGCTGGCCTGAACCGCTCACGACGAGGTCGTCGCGTTCTCCAGCGGGTCGTTCAGTATCTGGATCAGCGCCTGGTTCTGCCAGAAGCAGAGAATGAACGCGAGAGCGAACGTGCCCGCGCAGATCACCAGCCGCGTGCGCAGCTCGTCAAGATGGTCGATCAGGCTGAGACGGTCTTCGTGACCGACTCCCTTCAGGACGGTCGCCATGACCGGGGTTCCAGACGGTCCGTCAGGCGGCGCCGCCGGATGAGCCTGACTCGCTTCGGCTCGGCTCGGCGTCCTTGGCCGCAGGTACCGACTCGGCCTGCTCGGGCTTGTCCGAGTGGCTCTCGGAGGGCTCGAGCTCCTTGTCGTCCTTGTGATCCCCCGAGATCGAATCCTTGAACTCGCGCATGCTCTTGCCGAGCGCACGGCCGGCACCAGGGAGGCGCTTGGGCCCGAAGATCAGCAGCACGATGGCGAGGACGACGACAACCTCCAACGGACCGATCTGGTTGAACACGATTCTGCCTCTCCGCTTGTGCGCAGTTCTGACTGCCTTACCGGCTCAGCGTAGCGCGACCCATAGCCTTTGCGCTGCTTTGGCAGGGCTCGCTTGCTCTCAGGCGGAGCGCTCGACCATCGCCCGAGCAACGAGCCGAAAGGCCTCGGCCGAGCGGCCAGGCAACAGGTCGGCCGTGGCGATCGCTTCCGCCACCATGCGATCGGCCCGTGTCCTGACCTCATCGAGCGCTCCCGTCGCCTCGATTCGATCACAGAGCCGCTCGGCGGAGTCCCTGTCGAGCGAGCGCAAATCGACCTCCGAAAGCGACGGATCAACCCGCAGGGCAAGGATCAGCGGGAGGGTGACCGTGCCGTCGAGCAGGTCGGCACCTCTCGGCTTGCCGGTGCGCTCCGGAGGCCCAGTCACATCGAGGACATCGTCGAGCAGCTGGAATGCGATGCCGACGGCGGCAGCGATCCTCGTCGGTGGCTCCGGGTCGCAACCTCCGGCCATAGCTCCGAGGGTCGTGGCCGCCTCGAACAGCCTCGCGGTCTTGAGCCTGCACCTGAGCAGGAAGCGCTCCTCGCTGATGCCCGCGTCCCACGAGTCCGCCCGTTGCAGGAGTTCCCCGCGGGCGAGATCGGAGCCGGCCTCCGCGAGAACCGCGACCGAGTCGACGCCGTTGGCAACCAGCTCTCCGAAGGCAGCCGCGAAGAGGAGGTCGCCGACGGCGACCGCCATCTCGCGTCCGCCCTCCGCTGCGACCGTGGGGCTGCCTCGCCTGAGGTCGGCACCGTCGAGAATGTCGTCGTGAACGAGTGTTGCGGCGTGAATCAGTTCGACCGCCGCGCCGGCGCGGACGACCGCCGCTTCGTCGGCAGGCTCCGAACCGGCTGCGAGAACGGCCAGCAGTGGCCTCAGTCGCTTTCCTCCGTCGGCTGCCGCGCTCTGGGCGAAGGGCCCGATCCTCCCGGGATGACCGGATGCGAGGTCCAGGATCCGGGCCTCGATCGCGGACATCAGAGCGGCAGCTCGCGGCCCCGCAGCCTCAATTACGGCCGCTGCCTCCGGCGCCGCCATCGGGGTCCTCAGTGGGTCGGCTTGGTGCCGACGTGAATCGCGATGATCCCCCCGGCGGTCAGGACCCACCGGATTCGCTCGAGACCGGCTGAATCCATGGTCGCTGCCAAGCCCTGAGGGTCCGGGAAGCGCCGGACCGAGGCCGGCAGGTAGTCGTAGGCGTCCGGGTCACCGGCGAAGCGACCGAGCGTCGGGACGATCCGATCGAACCAAATGCCGTGGAAGGTGGACAGAGGCGGACGGGTCGGAGTCGTGATCTCGAGGATCACGACCTTGCCCCCCGGCTTGACGACTCTCGTCATCTCGGTGAGCCCGCGCTCGAGGTCATCGAAGTTGCGCGCTCCGAACCCAACGGTGGCCGAGTCGAAGACGTCGTCCGGGTAGGGCAGCTTGAGGGCGTTGCCCCACTCGAAGCGAACGGTCGAGAGACTCTCGTCGGCGGCCTTGACCCTCGCGAGGTCAAGCATCCGCTCGGAGAAGTCCGAGCCGACGACGCTCCCCTCGGGGCCAACACGTCCTGCCAACTCGAGGGCAAGGTCACCCGTCCCCGTCGCGACGTCGAGCACCCGACCGCCGACGGGAGCCTCGGCCAGGTCGGCAGCGCGCGAGCGCCAGCGATGGTGGAGCCCCGCCGTCATCACCTGGTTCATGCGGTCGTAGACGCCGCTGATCCGGTCGAACATCGCCTGCACCTCCCCCTCCGGGAGCGTGCCTGTGGGGGCTGTCGATTCGCCGCCTGCGCCTTCGGCGGTCACAGTCATCGGCCGCCTAGTTCAACTGGCCGAGGAAGGAGACCATCGCCTTGAACTTCTCGGGCGAATCCTTCTCGAGCTTTGCGAACGACGGCATCGGAGCAGTGGGGTTGCTCAGGGTCTGGGCAATGGCCTGCTCAGGCAGCTTGCTGGCGATGTGGGTCAGCTTCGGCCCGGGGCCGTTATTGCCGTTTTCGCCGATCTGGTGGCAGGCAAGACAACCGGCCTGACCGGTGACGGTCTTGCCCTGCTCCCACAGCGCGAGGTTGGCCCCGGCGAGAGTTGCCGGCGGCTTCATGTCGATCTCGTTCGGCGAGCCGGCCTCAGCACCCATCAGCGTGAGGTAGCCCATCGCGATGATCACGAGGATCCCGGCCGTGGTCGCAATCGGCCGCTTGAGCGGATGGCGCTCAGGCCCGCGGTCGTAGAACGGCAGGAGGATCAGCAGGATGATGCAGATCGTCGGCACGCCGATGGTCGCCAGCGGCACCAGCTGTGGCGGCTTGATGATCTTCAGCAGTTCGAAGAGGAAGAAGAAGTACCACTCCGGTCGCGGAACATAGGTCGTCGAGGTCGGGTCGGCCTTCGGTCCCATCTCGGTGCCGAGGATCAGCGACATCGCGATGATGATTCCCATCACGACGACCGCCATGATCGAGTCCTTGCCCACCGAATAGGGGAAGAACGGCTCGCCTTCGGCCTTCAGCTTCCCGTACTCGCGGAGGTATTGCTCCTTCTCTGAGCGATTCATGCGATCAGCTCGACCTGCGGGGCTTGTTCCACGGGGGCGAAGTCGTCCCGAGCTTTGTCACGAGCCACAGGTGAGCGCCGACCAGGGCACCGATCGCTCCCGGCACAAGCAGCATGTGGATGGCATAGAACCGGGAGAGCGTGGTTGCTCCGAACTCCGGGCCCGCCCTCAGGAAGTCGCTCAGATACGGCCCGACAATCGGGCCTGTGCCGTTGATGTTCACTCCGACGATCGTGGCCCAGTAGGAACGCTGGTCGAACGGCAGCAGGTAGCCGGTGAATGACATCGTCATGGTCATGATCAGCAGGACCACGCCGATCACCCAGTTGAGCTCGCGCGGGTACTTGTAGGCGCCGAAGAAGAAGGTCTGCGCCATGTGCAGGAAGACCAGAATGACCATCACGGTCGATCCCCACTTGTGCATGCCTCGCACGAACTGGCCGAGGAACGCCTCGTTGGTGACGTACCTCATCGACTCGTAGGCGTTGGTGGTCGAGGGGTCGTACCACATCGCAAGGAACACGCCCGTCACGGCCTGCGAAAGGAAGGCGAACATGATCGAGGAGCCGAGCGAGTAGGTCCAGTTCGTGCCGCGGGACCTTGCGGAAGAGGGCCCAGCGGAGACCTCCGGAGAGTTGCAGGCGCTCATCGATCCAGTTGGCGGCCGACGTGCCGGCCTCGGTCGCCTGGCCCACGACGCCTTCGGGCGCGGGAGTGGAGCCGGGCTGACGGGGAAGCGGCTTCACCTGATCGGGGATCGGAGGGACCGGTGGCTTGATCTTCGGCATCGCGAACGGTTCCTAGTAGGGCTCGGAGAGCTTGGGTGTCGAGAAGCGGGCTGGATACATGAACTGGCCAATGCCGTCGAGCGGCTCGCCCGGATCGCGCGGCGAGAAGCGATTGAACTCGGAGTTGACGCTGTAGCGCGGGCCGATCTGGACCCTGTCCACTCCCTTGTCGTCCTTGACGATCCGGGTGTAGAAGCGATCGAGCGGACGTACGGGCGGACCACCGATGACGCTGCCCTTGAAGTCGTAGACGCCGCCGTGGCACGGGCAGACGAAGCGCTCGGCTGCCTGGACGAACCGAACCGAGCAGCCGAGGTGCATGCAGCGGGTCGACACGGCAACCACGTCATCGTAGGAATCGCGCTTGGGTCCGTCGATCTCCTTGTTGTAGCAGACGGACGTACGCGGTCGAGTAACCGGCTTCGCCAATGCCGCTGACGATCTCGAAGGTCTTGGGGCTGTAGTTGTCGGGGGTGAAGTCGGCCACTGCGCCGATGTCCAGCCACTGCCACTTCTGGCGAGTGAAGACCGGGCCGAGGGCGAAGCCGATCGCAGGCAGGGCGAAGGCTCCGGCTGCCACCGCTCCGAACCCGTGGGCGGTGCCGGTCATCAGGCGTCGGCGCGTAATCGTCTCGCCCTCGAATGCCCCCGGCATGTCGCGGTCGACGGTGTACTGCGACTTCGTTCTCTTTTTCTTCGGTTCAGCCATTCGATGGTCTCCTGCTTGAGCGGCCACATCCTATACGGCAGGGGAGAGGTCCGACACCTTCCCCGCGCCAGCTCTTGCAGGCCCGTTCCCGCAAGGGTGCCATCGTCATGCGAGGCCTCCGATCGCGGAGCACGCTTCGGCCCATGCCGAAGTCGCGCCACCCGGGTCGGAATCGGCCTTTGCAACCGAGCAACGAATGATCAGTCGGCTCAGCTCGACGATGGCTTCGACGTCGCCCAGAGCTCGCCAGCCGCTCCAGCCCCTCGGCGTAAAGCCGATCGCCGGCGAGGAGCCTGAGGTCGAGGTCGTCGGTCACCACGACCCGGCCACCGCCGTTGTGCAGCAGGTGGCCCTCATGGATCGCCTCGAGCGGCGAACCGGTAGGCGTCGGGATCGCCCGCGGCCCGCGGACCCCGTCGAGGCCGCGGCCGGAGGACCGTCGCCGAGCAACGGGCCGCGTCGACCACTGCCTCTGCGAGCAGCGGGTCGTCCGCGGCGATCGTGCCGGCGAGCGCTGAGGCGACGTCGCTCATCCGACCTCGGAGAAAGCGGCGGCGGCGGCCTCGAGCGTGCGCTCGATGCTGCGCCTCGGCCGTGGGCGAGCGACGGGAACCACGCCTCGAACTGCGACGGCGGCGGGTAGACGCCGCGCGCGAGCAGCGCCCGGCACCACGCCGCATAGGCGTCGCAGGTCGCGTTGCCTGCGCCGTCGGCGAAGTCGGCGACCGGGCGCTCGCTGAAGAAGACGGTCAACAGACCCGGTATGCGGTCACGACCTGGACCGGATGCCCGCCCGCCGCCGGCCGCCTCGCGCAGGCCGTCGGCGAGGCGCTCGGTGATCGCGGCGAGAGCGCCGGTACGCGGTCGTCGTCGAGCAGCTCGAGGGTCGCCAGCCCGGCGGCCACCGCCAGCGGGTTGCCCGACAGCGTTCCCGCCTGGTAGACCTCGCCCGCCGGGGGCGAGCATGCGCATCAGCTCGGCGCGGCCGCCGACCGCCGCGGCGGGCAGGCCGCCGCCGATGATCTTGCCCATGACGACCAGGTCGGCCTGCACGCCGCAGCAGCTCCTGGGCGCCGCCGCGCGCGACGCGGAAGCCGCTGATCACCTCGTCGAAGCACGAGCAGCGCGCCGTTGGCGTCGGCGCGTCTCGCGCAGCAGGTCGAGGAACCCGTCGGCGCGGCGGGACAAGGCCCATGTTGGCCGGCAGCGGCTCGGCGATGATCGCGGCGAGCTCGTGGCGCTCGGTGGCGGCGAGGAGCGCGTCGGGATCGTTCCACGGCACGACGACGGTGCCGCCGCCGCGGCCGCCGGCACGCCCGGGCTCGCCGGGAGCCCCTGCGTGGCCAGCCCCGAGCCGGCCTGCGCGAGCAGGCCGTCGGAGTGGCCGTGGTAGGCGCCGGCGAACTTGAGGACGGCTCGCGGCCGGTGGCCGCGCGCGCCAGGCGGATGGCGGTCATCGCCGCCTCGGTCCCCGAGGAGGTCATCCGCAGCATCTCCACGCCGGGCATCCGGCGCGAGACCTCCTCGCCAGCTCGACCTCGCCCGCGGTCGGGGCGCCGAAGCTGGTTCCGCGGGCGCCGCCGCGTCGATCGCCGCCAGCACCTGCGGGTGGGCGTGGCCGTGGATCAGCGGGCCCCAAGAGCAGACGTAGTCGACGAAGCGGTTGCCGTCGACGTCGATCAGCTCGGCGCCGTCGCCGCGCTCGATGAAGATCGGGTCGCGGCCGATCGACCCGCATCGCCCGCACCGGCGAGTTGACCCCGCCCGGGATCGCTGCCAGGGCGCGCTCGTAGAGCGCCAGCGATTTCGTGTCGTCGAGACCGGTCGACACGCCGGGCGGCGAGTCAGAGCAGTGCGCGTCCTCCCACGCCTCGAAGTTCGCCGGTGAAGTACTGCAGGCGGATCTTCTTGAACTCGGTCGACGAGTAGAGAATGGAGCGTTCATGGATGCCTGTGTCGCTCGGCGATCGCGTCGAGGATCGCGTCGCACTCCTCCTTCGACCGGCCGTGGGCCATCGTGAAGAGGGCGTAGGGCCAGTCCTGCGTAGGTGGGCCTCTGGTAGCAGTGGGAGATCCCGCGGAAGGACGCCATGCGGCCGCCGATCTCGAGGATCCTGTCTTCAGGCACCTTCCAGACGCCCATCCCGTTGGCGTGAAGCCCGCTCGGCGGTGGTACAGGATCGCGGCGACGCGACGCAGGATCCCGCGCTCCTGCATGCCCTCGAGGTGCTCGAGGAACTTCTCCTCCGGCATCCCGACGGCCTCCGCTGCCGCGGCGTAGGGAGTGGCGACGATCGGCATGTCGCCCTGAAGGGCCCGGATGACCGCCACGTCAACCTCGTCGTAGGGCACGGCCTCGATCTCCGCCGGCTTGACCGCCTCGGCGGCCGGGGCGGCGAGCGCCTCGGTGCCGCCCTGCATCTCGAGGTCCATCCTGATCTTGAAGAGATTCAGGGTCGGGAGCTGCCGTACGGATTCGGCCCCGGCTTCCCGGGCGAGGATGTCCAGCGTGCCCTCGAGACCGAGCTTGGAGTCCGGGGTCGTCGCGATCGTGAACCAGAGGTTGAACTCGTGGTCGCGCAGGTAGTTGTGGAGTCACGCCCGGATGCTCATTGATCACCTTGGCTGCGCGATGCGGGTACTCGGGGTCGACCTTCGCGGCGACGAGCATCGACGAGTACCCGAGCGCACGCGTGTCGAAGATCGGCGTGACCTGGCGGATGATCCTCTCCTTGACGAGTCGCTCCACCCGGGCGATCACCTCGTCCTCGGTCAGGCCGGCAGCCTCCGCGACGGCCGCGTAGGGGCGCGGCGCGATCGGGAAGCTTCCCTGCATCAGGTTGAGCACCGAGCGATCGACATCGTCGAGCGGGACGGCTGCGCCGTCCTTCCTGCTTCTCAATTTCGGAGTTGCTACCGGTCTAGCAGCCACTTTGCAGCCTCCAAGGCGTGGTAGGTGATGATTGTCCCGGCTCCCGAGCGTTTGATCGCCACGAGCGATTCGAGAACCGCTTCGCGCCTGTCAAGTGATCCGTTCGAGGACGCTGCTTCGATCATGGCGTATTCGCCGCTGACCGCGTATCCCCAGATCGGGGCGCCGGTTTCGGCCCTGACGCCGGAGATCAAGTCGAGAGCCGGCATCGCCGGCTTGACGATCAGGGCATCAGCTCCTTCGGCGAGGTCGAGCAGGGCTTCCCGGATCGCCTCATCGGAGTTGGCCGGGTCCATCTGGTACCCGCGGCGATCGCCCTCCGTCGGCCTCGATCCGGCCGCCTCGCGGAACGGTCCGTAGAACGCGGATGCGTGCTTGACGGCGTAGGAGATCACCAGGGTGTCGGTCAGGCCCTCCGAGTCGAGCGCCTCGCGGATCGCTGCGACTCGCCCATCCATCATGTCGCTCGGCGCGACTGCATCCGCCCCGGCCAGCGCTTGGCTCACTGCCGTTCTGGCGATCGGATCGAGCGAGGCATCGTTGTCGACTCGTCCGTCGGCACCGAGCACACCGCAGTGTCCGTGATCGGTGTAGGCGCAGAGGCACGTGTCGGCCATCAGGACGATCTCCTCGCCGACCTCGGAGCGAGCCCGGCCGAGTGCGCGCTGGACAACCCCGTCCGGATCGAATGCCGAGCTTCCGAGAGCGTCCTTCGAATCCGGGATCCCGAAGATCAACAGCCCACCGAGGCCTGCCGAAGCGGCCTGCGTTGCGGCGGCGGCCAGCCCGTCCATGTCGAGGCGTTCGACTCCCGGCATGCCGGGCACGGCCTGGGCACCACTGCCGGCGTGGACGAACACCGGGAGCACGAGATCGCTCGGCTGGATGGAAGTCTCGCGGAAGAGAGTGCGCAGGGCCTCGGTCCGGCGGAGCCTTCTGGGGCGGTGAATCGGGTACTCCATCGACAGGACCGAGGATAGGCGAGCAGGCCGTGCCCGGGTCGAGCCGGGCGCTCCGGCGGCATCGGGCGGCGGCCCCGCTCAGCCGCTTGGTCCGGTGGTGCCCCAAGGCTCGAGTTCGACGTGCCGATGCAGATAGAGGATCGTCTCCTTGACGATGGCTGCGATCGGAAGGGCGAGCAGGGCGCCGACGATTCCGTAGAGGGACGCCCCCAGCAGCAGGGCGAACATCACCAACAGCGGGTTGATCCTCAAGGAGTGGCCGAAGACCTGCGGCGCGACCACATGGCCCTCGATCTGCTGGAGCGCCACGAAGATCAGTGCGACCCAGATGGCGTCGACAGGGTCGTTGACCAGGGCGACGAGCACCGGTGGCACCGCCCCGAGGACCGGCCCGATGTAAGGGATCAGTTCCATCAGGCCGAAGAACACGCCGAAGAAGACTGCGTACGTCTCCCCCTCGGGGAACAGGCCGGTGATCCCGGCCAACCACATCGCGAGGCCGGCGCCGAGGCCCATCAGCGTGCTGAAGATCAGCTGCCCCCTGACGTAGCCGAAGACAGCGTGCTGCACGGCGATCGGGTAGTCGTCCTCGGGCGTCCCGTCTCCCCTCGGCATCCTCGAGCGGATGAACTTCCCGATCGACTCGGCGTAGAGAAGCATGTAGACGGAGATCACGAAGACGAGGATCAGCGAGAAGGAGATCTCGGCCGCGCTCTGGAGGACCGATTGGGACGCGGAGAAGATCGATCCCGAACTGTTGACGAGCTTCTCCTGAATCACCTGCACAGCCGACTGGCCCTGTTGCTTGATCCGCACATCCCAGCCTCGATCGGTGAACCACTGCTGCACCAGGTCGAGCGTGTGGGCGGCACTGCGGCCGAGCTGCGGGACCTCGTTGCGGATCGAGTTCACCTGCGAGGCGACGGGGTTCGCCAACAGCGCGCCGGCGCCGAGCAGCACGACGAAGAAGCCGAGGTAGGCGAGGAAGACGGCCAGCCCCCGGCGGACGCCGAAGCGGGTGGAGATCACCGTGACAAGCGGGTTGAGGATCAGGGCTATTACGCTCGAGACCGTGAACAGCACGATCACAGGCGCGGCAGCCGAGAGGATGCCCGAGAGAACGACGGCACCGAACGCCAGGACAGCAACCTGTGCCCAGCGGGGAATGACCGTCCTCGGCGGCGGGGCCGCCGCCGGCCGGACCTCCGTCTGTGCCTCGTCGGCCATCGGTTCGATTATCGGGACAGGGTCGGCGTGAGCTCGAACGGGATCCTCTTCGTCGGTGATCTTGTGGGCGGGGCGGGCCGAAGGGCGCTGCTCGACCTGCTGCCCGGACTGCGCGAGGAGTTCGCGCCTCGCTTCGTCGTCGTCAACGCCGAGAACGCGGCAGGCGGACGCGGCATCACTCCGAAGATCGCAGCCGAGCTGTTCGCCGCCGGGGTCGACGCGATCACCCTCGGCAACCACGCCTACAGGCGCAGCGAGGGCTGGGCCCTGCTCGACGAGGACGACCGGGTCGTCAGGCCTGCCAACTACTTCGCGACGAGCCCCGGGACGCGGTTCGACGCGTGGTCGAGAAGGACGGGGTCAGGCTCGCCGTGCTGAACCTTTCGGGGAACCTTGGGATGGACGCCCCGCATCCGTTCACGGCGGCGGCCGAAGCGGCCGTCCATGACCTCGCAAGGCGGAGCGACCTGATCCTCGTCGACTTCCACGCCGAGGCAACAAGCGAGAAGGTCGCGCTCGGCTGGCTGCTCGACGGTCGGGTCACGGCAGTCGTCGGAACCCACACCCATGTGCCGACAGCCGACGCCCGAGTGCTTCCCGGCGGCACCGCCTACATCACGGACGTCGGCATGACGGGATCGCGCGACGGCGTCATCGGAGTCGTTCGCGAGCAGGCGATCGAGGCGATGACGAGCCACCTGCCTGTGAGATTCGAGCCGGCGGAAGCCGACCCGTGGGTCAACGCGGTCGTGATCACACCGGCGACGGATTCGGATCCGGCCCGGATCGACCAGGTTCTTCGTCCCGCCGGGCGAGGCTGAGCGAGTCGCACTTCAGATCGCTCGCGGCGATCAGGGCGAGAGCCGGCAGGAACCACACGATGTAGGTGTAGAACCAGTAGACGGCCGACAGCTCGACCGCGATCGTGACTGCGACCGAGAGGGCCGCGAGGGCGAGCGGATCCCTCCTCTCAGCTCTCGGTCGGACAGCAGTCAGGAGAGCGAGCGCGACCACTGCAACCTGCCATGCCGTCCGTGACCATCCGGGCAGGTGGTAGAGGCCCCAGGCGCTGAACGGGGCGCCGCGATCGTCCTGATAGCCGATAGTTCGCCGCCAGACTGCGAGCGGATCATCGACGTAGGGCGCCATCGCGACCGTGAAGACGAGCGCGGCGCCGAGCGCCCAGAGCGCCATGGCCTTCACGTTCGAGGAGCCCTTGGCCCTGGTGAACATGGGCAGCAGCACCAGGCCGGCCATCTTCGTCAGCGCCTGCAGGACCGAGGCGGCGCCGCGCAGGAGGGCGCCGCCGGAGCCCTGCACTGTGAGCGAGAGGAGCAGCAGGGTCGAGCAGAGGGCGACGAGCCCATCGTTGGCCCCGCACATCGCGACGTAGAGGGTGAATGGACAGGTGACCCAGAACCAGGCCGCCACGACTGCCCCGGGCGGGCCACGCAGCCTGTAGCCGAGCAGTGCCAGGGCGAGCACGCAGAGGATGTCGAAGACGACTGCGGCAGTCGTGGCGGCCGCCAGGCGCTGCTTGTTCGAAGTCGTGTCGAACAGGAGGGCGAACGGCGCGTACGCCGCCCAAGTGACCGGGCCGTAGGTGTCGCCCCGTTCGATCCGTTTCGGGAAGTGGCCGTACACGAGCTTGCCGGAAGCGAGCCGGTCGCCGCCGATCACGCTCGCCTCGCCGACGTCGATCACGTTGCCGTCGGCCACCACGAGCGCGACACGGAAGCCGATCAGGAAGATGATCCCGAGCACCATCACGCTCGCAGGCAGAAGGCTCCGTCGAGGCTCGCGAGGTTCGCCCGCCCGGAAGCCGCGCCACAGCATCCTGCCGAGCAGCCAGAGCAGCGGCGGATACATCAGTGGGGTGGAGAGGTCGATCCTGCCGTCGTTGAACCCGGCGAATGAAAGCGAGAGAGCGCCGACCGCGGCGACGTCGAGCCACGCCAGCCCAGGGCGACCCCTCGGCAGCAGGCCGATCAGGAACGCGGCCAGGAGCGGCAGCCAGATCCACAGCGCGGCCGCGCTGCGGCCGAACGCTCCCGGGTAACCCCTGGCCATCGACCAGGCCGCCTGATAGCCGACCCACTGCTCAAGGACCTTGCCTCCCTTCGCTGCGACGAAGACCTCGGCCGCCAGCTGGCCCCCCGCAGTCCAATACTGGACACGCCATCGCTCGCCTTGGCGGACTGTGTCCCAGCGGCCGCCGCTGCGGCTTGCGACTTCGGCCTTGACCTTCGGGAGTCGCTCGGAGATCGACTGCGCCCGTTGGCTGTCGATCGCGGTCGGGGCCTGTCGGGCCGCCGAGGCCGGTGCCGCCGCAAGCGCAAGGGCGGCGGCTCCCGCAAGCAGCGCCGCCTCAACTCGTCGCCGGCGCACCCGGACGATCCCGCTCGAGGTCGAAGTGATCCCGGACAATCCCGGCGATGTCCCGGATCGACCACTCGGACCGCTCAGCCCTGGTGTCCGGTCCGGTCCCGCACCACAGCAGTGCGCCGTGGCTATCTGACCGGTGGAGCGACCCGTGGCTGCCGCCACCGAGGTGGGCCGACCCACCCCAATCGATGAACTCGGCGCCCGGCGATGCGGAAAGCAGGACGTCGCCGGCGTTGGGGCAGTCGAGCGCGGCCTGGATCCGCCTCAGCGCATCGGGGTACTCGGGGGTGACGATCCGGCCGTCGAAGACCGTCATGTCGAGAACGCCCAGGTCCCCATCCACGGACCAGCTCCCGCCATGGGCGTCGACCAGGTCCCCTCCCGGCGCGAAGCGGAGCTCGCGACCGCTTTTGAGCACCCGACTCTCGCCGTGTCCACGCAGCATCGCCAGGTCCACTGCCGGCAGGCGGAGCGCGTCGCCTGCTGCCCGCTCGGCCGCGGCCTCGCGGTCACCTGAGCGCAGGACGTAGACCATCGCCGAGCGCTGAGCCAAACCGATCGCGATCTCCTCGGTTTCGATCCCGCTCATTCGCGGGGTCCTCAGCCTCCAGTCGGCGAAGGCCGAGAGCAGGTCGACCTTCTCGGTGACGAGGGCGTGACCGTGGTCGGCTGCAACGACGACCGCGTAGCGGTCGAGCAGTGCGTCGAGCCCGCCGGCTGCATCGGCGAGCCTCTGGAGCTGTGAGTCGGCCTCGGCGATCGAGTCGATCTGGGCGTCCGGGCCGTGCTTGTGGGACCAACCGTCGTTGTCAGGGAGCGAGAGCAGAAGGAAGTCGAACGCGTCGTCGGCGACGAGGTGGCTGCCGACGCAGCCCGAGTGCTTGTCACGAACCCCCGGCAGTCCCAGTTGGGAACGGCAGCCGGTCCTTCGCGAGGCGAAGATGTCGGCGTAGAAGAGATCGCCCGGTCCGAGCACCGGATCGCGGAACAGGGTCGTGGTCGCGAGGCGGGCCAACCGCGACTCGCTCGACGGATGGTGGACGTGGCGGCCGCGGTACATCAGGTAGGTGGTCCCGGCAGTCCTGAAGCCGGCGTCGTCGAGTGATTCGAACACGGTCGGGACGTCGGGTGCGAGGTGATCGCGGTTCATCGAGTAGACCGTGTCGGTGAGGGTCCTCGCGATCCCCTGCTTGCGACCTGCCGCGAAAGAGGAGCCGTACTCGACGTAGCGCCGCTCGGCTCGGTGGTACCAGTTCATCGACGGGATCCGGTGTTCGTCCGGGCCGACCCCGGTCGCAATCGTTGCCGCGCAGACCGGCGTGACCGAGGGAAACGAGGCGACACAGTCGTCGACGTACACCCCCTCCCCGACTATCCGGGCGAGAACGGGTGCGCCTCCCTCGGCGATCGCCCGCTCCATCGACGCCGGCCTCATTCCGTCGATCACGACGAGGATCAACCCGCGCCTGCTCATCGGCCCTCGCGGCAGGCGGCAACGGGCGTGGTGCACTCACTCCTCACTTGGCCGGTCACGGTAGCGCGCTGCGCCGCCGTGGCGACTGCCTTCGCTACCGTCACGATGTGCCCAACGGGGAAGAAGAGGCTGGCCGACGCTCACGCGGCGGCGAGAGCTCGGCGATCGAGCGCTACTCAGGGCTGTTCGCTGAGCGGACGGCTTCAATGACCTCGTCGGCGATGCGCGACCTGATGGCGGTCACCGAGCGCCCTGAGGTGATCTCGCTCGCCGGAGGCCTGCCGGACACTTCCACGTTCCCTGCGGACTCCTATGCGTCGCTGATGGGCAGGTCGCCGCCGGCCAGCTTGCGAAAGCGCTGCAGTACGGGCCGACGGAAGGGATTTCGGCTGCCAGGGAGTGCATCCGCGAGGTGATGGCGGCGGAATCGATCACGTCGACCCGGACGACGTGATCGTCACCACCGGTGGCCAGCAGGTGATCGACATCGTCTGCAAGGTGCTGATCGACCCGGGCGACGTGATCGTCGCCGAGGGGCCGACCTACCCGGGTGCGGTTCGACATTCACGAGCCTACCAGGCGGAGGTCGAGCAGGTCCCGATTGACGACGACGGCATGGAACCGAGAAGCTCCGCGAGACGCCTCGACGACCTCGACCGCCGAGGCAAGCGACCGAAGCTCATCTACCTGATCCCCAACTTCCAGAACCCCAGCGGCGTGACGATGTCGCTGGAACGCAGGCGCGGGGTGATCGAGATCGCGAGGGAGCGTGAGCTCCTGATCCTCGAGGACAACCCGTACGGACTGCTCCGCTACGACGGCGATCCGCTGCCGAGCCTGCGTCGAGCTCGACGAGGACGAGCTCGTGATCTACGTCGGCACCTTCTCGAAGATCCTCTCTCCCGGAATGCAGGCTCGGCTGGGCGCGGCGCCCCGTCCGGTGCTCGAGAAGCTCAACCTCGCCAAGCAGGCAGCCGACCTCTGCAGCTCGTCACTCGCCCAGATTTCGTCGCCGCCTACGTGGCCGGTGGCGGCTGGCCGGAGTACATCGACTCGCTGCGCGGCATCTACCGGCGGCGGCGCGACGTGATGCTCGAGTCGCTCGAAGCTGAGCTGCCCGACGACGCGACCTGGACTGTTCCCAAGGGCGGCCTGTTCGTCTGGGCGACCCTTCCCGATTACATCGACACCACCGACCTGCTCGCCCGCGCGCTGCGTGAGAACTTCGCCTTCGTGCCCGGTCGGGCGGCCTGCGTCGACGGCAGCGGCGGCTCCTCGATGAGGCTCAACTTCTCCGGTGCCGATGAGAGCGAGATCCGCGAGGGTATCCGGCGGATCGGGGCGATCATGGGCGAGCAGGTCGAACTGTTCGGGACGATGACGGGCCGGGCGCCGAGGCCGGCCAGGAAGCCGCCGGGAGCGAACCGCAGGAGGGTGGCAGGGTCGTGCCGTTCACCCCGATCGAGCCCGCGGCCGAAGCCGGCGGGGATGCTTGAAGATGCAGGGTCGCCGTGCTCAAAGGCGGACGCTCGCTGGAGCGCGGGGTCTCGCTCAGGACGAGCGCCCGGGTCAGGGACGCTCTCGTCCGACTCGGCCATGAGCCGATCGGCGTTGAGGCGGACGGGGAGCTCGTGCCGAAGCTGCGCGACCTTTCGCCGGACGCCGCGTTCGTCGCCCTGCACGGCCGCGACGGCGAGGACGGCATGGTCCAGGAGCTGCTCGAACTGCTCGGGATTCCCTACACGGGGTCAGGGCCCGAGGCCTGCGCTCGGCAGCGACAAGGCGCTGGCCAAGAGCCTGATGCGGGAGGCCGGCCTGCCAACGCCGGATTCGCCACCCTCACGGGGAGGCGATGCGGGAGCTGGGAGTCGCTCAGGCGCTGCCCGAGATCGGGCGCAAGCTCGGCTTCCCGCTGGTGGTCAAGCCGGTCTAGCTCGGGTCGGCGCTGGGCATCGGCCTTGCCCACAACGCCGAAGAGGCACCGGCGGCGATGTTGAAGGCGCTCTCATAGACGACCGCGTGGTGCTCGAGCGGTACGTCACCGGCCGCGACCTGGCCGTTGCCGTGCTCGGGGAAGCCGCCGGTCCGCGCGCCCTGCCGCCGGTCGAGGCCGTTCCTGTCGGCGACTCCTAGACTTCGAGTCCCGTTACGAAATCGGCACGACCGACTTCGTGTGCCCTGCCGCCATTCCGGAGGAGACCGCAGAGGGCGCGAGGATCGCCGTGGAGGCGTTCAAGGTGTTCGGCTGCCACGGAGTGGCTCGGGTCGATCTGCTGCTCGGCGAGGACGGCGCGCTGAGGGTGCTCGAGCTGGACACGATCCCCGGCCTTACCCAGACGAGCCTGCTGCCGCTGGCCGCCGAGGCCGCAGGGATCGGCTTCGACGACCTGGTCGCGACGATGCTCGACCTGTCGTCGCCGCGGGCCTGAAGCGGCTGCTCGGCTTCAGTGGGGCCGCGGTCCGTCGGACCGGCGGCGAACCGGGTGGGTCCTCAGCCGTCTTCGCCCTCGAAGTCCTCGGGAGAGACCTCGTCGAGGAACTCCTTGAACCGCTCGACGACGTCCTCGGATTCCTCGACGTCGTGCTCGAACTCGATCGCCGACTCGGCGATGACCTCGTCGGCCGCGAAGATCGGCGCGCCGGCGCGCACGGCCAGCGCGATCGCGTCGCTCGGCCGGGAGTCGATCTCGATCTCGCGGCCGTCGCGCTGAGCAGGTGATCGAGGCGAAGAAGGTGTTCTCGCGCAGCTCGGTGACCGAGACCTGGGTGCATTCGACGTCGAGCTCGCCGAGGATGTCGGCCAGCAGGTCGTGGGTCATCGGCCGCGGGGTGCCGGCGCCCTGGAGCTTCATCAGGATCGACGCCGCCTCGGGGTGGCCGATCCAGATCGGCAGGAAGCTGGTTGCCGTCGACGGTCTTCAGCAGCACGATCGGCTGCTTGCCGACCATGTCGAAGCTGACGCCGTAGATGACCATCTCCTGCAACCGGGACTCCTTGCCGTTGTTAAGGGGAAGGCTAGCGCCACGCCCCCGCGCCGTGGCGGGCATCGACGTCCCCGTGAGTCGGGAGCCGGGTTCCTACACTCCCTGTTCGGCGCGACTCGCCACTCACCTCTCCCCGCGAAGGACCGATGACAGCAGAAGACTCAACCCCGACCGAGCACGACCGCCCCTTCCGGGTGGCGATCGTCGGGGCTGGACCGGCCGGCTTCTACGCGGCGGACAGGCTGCTTCGCGACGAGCACCCGATCGAGGTCGAGATGTTCGACAGGTTGCCCACGCCATTCGGCCTCGTTCGCGCCGGAGTCGCACCCGATCATCCGAAGATCAAGGCCGTCACACGGGTGTTCGAGAAGACGGCCAAGCGCGAAGGGTTCCGCTTCCACGGGCATGTCGAGATCGGCAGCGACCTGACACACGAGGAGCTGACGTCGTGCCACGACGCGGTGATCTACACCTATGGCGCCGCCCACGACCGGAGGCTCGGTATCCCCGGCGAGGACCTGCCGGGCAGCGTTCCCGCCACGGCGGTTCGTCGCCTGGTACAACGGCCATCCGGACGCCTCCGGTCACGACTTCGACCTCTCCGGCAAGCGGGCGGTGGTCGTCGGCAACGGCAACGTCGCGGTGGACGTCGCGCGGATGCTGGTTCTGCCGAGAGAGGAGATGGCCGAGACGGACATCGCCGATCACGCTCTCGAAGTCCTCAGCGCGAGCTCGATCGAGGAGGTCGTGATCCTCGGTCGGCGCGGCCCGGCCCAGGCGGCTTACACGACGCCCGAGCTGCGCGAACTCGGCGATCTGACCGACGCCGACGTGATCGTCGACCCGGCAGAGGTCGTGCTCGACGGTGCAAGCCGCCAATGGCTCGAGAGCGAACACGCCGACAGGACGGCCCGCGACAACGTCGAGATCGTCGAGGAGTACTCGCAGCGGGCTCCATCCGGCAAGCCGAAGCGGGTGGTGCTGCGTTTCCTGGCCTCCCCGGTCGAGATCCTCGGCGAAGAGCGGGTCGAGGGCATCAGGATCGTCCACAACGAGCTGATCGCCGACGACGGCGGGCAGATCCGCGCCCATCACACCGATCGCGAGGAGACGATCGAGTGCGATCTCGTGCTGCGGTCGGTCGGCTACCGGGGCGAGGGGATCGAAGGCCTGCCGTTCGACGAGCGGGCAGGGACGATCCTCAACGAGGGCGGTCGGGTGCTGCACGAGCCGGGTGGCGAGCCCTTCCGGGGCGTCTACACGGCGGGCTGGATCAAGCGCGGTCCGTCGGGCGTGATCGGGACCAACAAGAAGTGCGCCAACGACACCGTGGACCTGCTGTTCGAGGACCTCGAAGCCGGGATCCTTCCGAAGGCAGGAGGCGATTCGGCGGCGCTCGACTCGCTGCTCGCGGAGCGGGCGCCGCACAGGATCGACTACGCAGGCTGGGAGCGGATCGACGAGCACGAGCGGGAGCTCGGCGAGGCTCAGGGCCGCCCGAGGGTCAAGCTCGTGACTCACGACCACCTGCGCGAGAAGGCGACCGGCTGAATCCCATCCGGCCGAACGGCCGCCTGGCAGCCAGCGGACCAGAGCCGCCGGCGAAGGTCAGGACCCGAGGAGAGTGGGCGATCCAGGATTCGAACCTGGGACCTCATCCTTATCAGAGATGCGCTCTAACCAACTGAGCTAATCGCCCGGAGGACCGGGAGTGTACCGGCCCACGGCTCGCGGGGCTCGCGAAGCATCCGGGCGGGCGGCCTCTCGGTCGGTCCCGCCGTGGTCACGGTTTGACAGAGCGTTGGTTATGTGATTTCCTGAGTCGATGAAGCGTCTCACTGGGTTCTTGGTTGTCCTCGTCGCGTCAATGGCGATTCCAGGAGCGGCCGGCGCGGCAGACAGCCCGCTTAGCCCGATTCCCTTCACGCTCAGCGCACCCGGCCAGAACGCAGACAGACCTCAGGTCGCGACAGCGCCCAACGGCACCAGCACCATCACCTGGGATTGCTTGACGGAAGCAAGAACGTCATTCAAGCAGTGCGAATCGACGCTAAGGGCAAGAAGGGAACAGTCCTCAACTTGAGCGCCCCCGGCCAAGACGCTTACACCCCGCAGGTCGCAACAGCACCCAACGGCACCAGCACCATCATCTGGGGGGCCCCCGACGTCGGCATCCAAGCAGTGAGAATCGACGCCGAGGGCAAGAAGGGACCAATCCTCAACCTGAGCGCACCCGGCCAGATACGCATACTACCCTCAGGTCGCAACAGCGGCCAACGGAGTAAGCACGATCACTTGGACCCGCTATGACGGAAGCAAGTACGCCATCCAAGCAGTGCGAATCGACGCCAAGGGCAAGAAGGGACCAATCCTCAACCTGAGTGCACCCGGCCAGTGGAACGCATCCTACCCTCAGGTCGCAACAGCAGCCAACGGAGCGAGCACCATCACCTGGGTGAGCGAGGGAAGCAAGTACGCCATCAGTGCAGTGCGAATCGACGCCAAGGGCAAGAAGGGACCAATCCTCAAACTTACTGCACCCGGCCAGAGCGCATACGAACCTCGGGTCGCAACGGCACCCAACGGCACGAGCACCATCGCCTGGCAACGCTATGCCGGAAAGCACTACGTCATCCAAGCAGTGCGAATCGACGCCAAGGGCAAAAAGGGACCAATCCTCAGCCTCAGTGCACCCGGCCAGGGCGCAAACGGGCAGGAGGTCGCAACGGCACCCAACGGCACGAGCACCATCGCCTGGCAACGCTATGGCGGAAGCACCCCCGTCATCCAAGCAGTGCGAATCGACGCCAAGGGCAAGAAGGGACCAGTCCTCAGCCTCAGTGCACCCGGCAGGATGGCAAGCGTCCCTCAGGTCGCAACAGCGGCCAACGGAGCGAGCACCATCACTTGGCAGCAGCGGCGCGATGTCGGAACCAACATCGACATCCAAGCAGTGCGAATCGACGCCGAGGGCAACAAGGGAACGGTCCTCGACATCAGCAGTGACGTTCCGAATAGCGAGCCCGGCATTCAGGTCGCGACAGGACTCACCGGAGCGAGCGTCGTAACTTGGACCGGCTATGCCGGAAAGCACTACGTCATCCAAGCCGCCCTGCTTCCCTGAGATCCAGACCGCGGGAAGTTCCAAAGGGCCTCATCGGGCGGTGACCTGAGCGTCGGGCCGGGAGGTCGAGAGCCGGGGCGCGCTGATTGCCCTCGCGGGGCTCGCGAAGCATCCGGCGGGCAGACCTTCGCCGTTGCCGGTCAAATCACGGTTTGACCTCAAGACAGTTGATGTGACTGACTGATCCCACGCGTCGCTTCACCGGGTCCTTGTTCGTCCTCGACGCGTCAATGGCGCTTCCGGGGATGTCCTTCGCGGCAGAAAGTCCGTTCGATCTCGTTCCCCGAACGCTCAGCGTACCCGGTGCAGCCGCCACAGACTCTCAGGTCGCAACAGCGCCCAACGGCACCAGCACCATCACTTGGCAGCGCTCTGACGGGAGCAACACGATCGTCCAAGCAACGTCTGACAGCTCCCCGCAGGAGGTCACACGACCTCAACTCCCTGACGGCGCCTGCGCAGTTACGCTGATCCCATGCTCGCGCTGATCGCTGCAGCAGCCGCCTTGGCCAGATCGCCGGGGCGCCTGCGGTCGTCCCCCCACCGATCAACGGGGTCTTCGATTACCAGATCGGTGGCGCCTACACTCCGGCCTCCGGCGTGACGATCGTAGACCGGGACCGGACCGACCCACCTGCCACAGGGTCGTACAACGTGTGTTACGTCAATGGCTTCCAGGCGCAGCCCGGAGACCTGCCCTGGTGGAAGCGACACCACGCCGCGCTCCTGCTGAAGAAGGGCGGGCGGTACGTGGTGGACAGGGGTTGGAACGAGGTGCTGCTTGACACTTCGACCGCGGCCAAGCGAGCCGCCCTTGCGACTGTCGTCGGCGGCTGGATTGACGGCTGCGCACGAGCAGGCTACGACGCCGTCGAGCCCGACAACCTCGACTCCTGGACAAGGTCTCAAGGCCGGCTCAGCTCCAAAGAGAACCTCGCCTTCGCCCGACTGCTCACCGACCGAGCCCACGCCGCGGGTCTGGCGATCGGCCAGAAGAATGCCTCTGAAGTGGCCAAGGCCGGCCGCCAGTCAGTCGGCTTCGACTTCGCGATCGCCGAGGAATGCCAACGCTACGCGGGGTCAAACGGCGGTCGTGAGTGCGACGATTACCGCAGGTGGTTCGGCGATCGCGTGTTCGAGATCGAGTACACCGATGGCGGTGGGCAACCCAACTTCACCGCGGCCTGTGCGGCGCGGGGCGCTGCGATCTCGATCACCTACCGGGACCGCAACGTGGTACGCCGTGGCGCCAGCGGGTACGTGTTCGACCACTGCTGACCCGCAACCGCGGTCGGCCTTTCGGTCGGTCCCGCTGCGGTCACGGTTTGACAGGCCGTAAGTTGGTGTGATTCACTGATCCAGTGAAGCGCCTCGCTGGGTTCTTGGTTGTGCTCGCAGCGTCAATGGCGCTGCCGGCCGCGGCCGGCGCGGCAGGCAGCCCGTTTGACTTGGTCCCGCACAACCTCAGCGCGGCAAGCGCGGCCACAGTCGGCCAGCAGGTCGCAACAGCACCCAACGGCACAAGCACCGTCACCTGGAGCCGCTATGACGGCAGCAACACGATCGTCCAAGCAGTGCGGATCAACGCAAACGGTTACGTAGGGCCAATCTTCAACTTGAGCGCACCCGGCCAGAACGCAGACAGCCCGCAGGTCGCAACATCACCCAACGGCACAAGCACCATCACCTGGAGCCGCTATGACGGAAGCAACGCCATCGTCCAAGCAGTGCGAATCGACGCCAAGGGCAAGAAGGGACCAATCCTCAACTTGAGCACACCCGGCCAAGGGGCACTCGAGCAGCAGGTCGCAACAGCACCCAACGGAGCGAGCACCATCACCTGGAGCCGCTATGACGGAGGCGCCTACGTCATTCAAGCAGTGCGCATCGACGCCAAGGGCAAGAAGGGAACAGTCCTGAATCTCAGCGCCTTCGGCCAAGGCGCAAACGCCCCTCAGGTCGCAACAGCACCCAACGGAGCGAGCACCATCACCTGGAATCGCTTCGACGGAAGCAACTCCGTCGTCCAAGCAGTGCGGATCGACGCCAAGGGCAAGAAGGGACCAATCTTGAACCTGAGCGCAACCGGCCAAAACTCAGAACAGCAGCAGGTCGCAACGGCACCCAACGGCGCGAGCACCATCACCTGGCGCCGCGGCGGTGGACTGAACTTCGTCGTCCAAGCAGTGCGGATCGACGCCAAGGGCAAGAAGGGACCACTCCTCAACGTCAGTGCCTCCGGCCCAGGCGCACTAGACCCTCAGGTCGCAACGGCACCCAACGGCACGAGCACGATCGCCTGGCAGGGCAAAGTCGGCAGCAACTACCTCATCCAGGCAGTGCGAATCGACGCCAAGGGCAACAAGAGACCAATCATCGATCTCAGCCCACCCAACCGAAACGCACGCGACGCGCAGCTGGCGACAGCACCCAACGGCACGAGCACAATCACTTGGCGGCTCTACGACGGAAGCAACCGAATCGTCCAAGCCGCGCGAATCGACCCGGCAGGATGGCTGAGCCCAGTCCTCGACTTGAGCGCACCGGACCGAACCGCGTACGGCCCGCAGGTCGCAACAGCACCCAACGGCACGAGCACAATCGCCTGGCAGATCTACGACGGAAGCAAGTACTCCATCCAAGCAGTACTGCTGCGCTGAGCTCTAGACCTCGGGAAGTTCCACAGGGCCGCGCCAGGCGGTGACCTGAACGCCGGGCCGGGAGGGGGCTGCTCCGGCAACCGGTGTGCGATCCTCGCCCGCGTGATCGGGATCGCTGCCGCCAGCCTCTTGGCACTGCTTGCCGGGGTGCTCGCCGAGAGGAGATGGAAGGCCGACGCGAAGCTGCTCTCAGGCCGCCTGCTGACAGGGATCGTCTATCTGGTGATGCCGGTCGTCGTGTTCTTCACGGTCATTTCGCTGAAGCTGACCAACGCCGTCGGGGCCGGCCTCGCCTTCGGTTGGGCGGAACGCCTGACCGTGCTCGCCCTCGCGTGGGTGATCGGGACCAAGGTGCTCAAGCTCCCGCGGCCGGCAGCCGGTGCGCTGATGGCCTGCGTGGTGATCGCGAACACCGGTTATCTGGGGATCCCCCTGACCGCAATGCTGATCGGCAACGACCAGATCGGCCTCGCCGTGATCTACGAGAACCTGATCAACGTCCCGGTGGTGCTGCTGATCGGCTTCGCAGTCGGAGCCGCCTACGGGACGAAGGCGGGCCGAACCTCCGCTGAGCGGGTCAAGGCCTTCTTCACCCGCAACCCGCCGCTGTACGCGCTGATCGCCGCCCTGCTCGTCCCCCACTCGCTCAGTCCGAGCTGGGGAGCCGATCTTGCCCACGCGATGGCGCTCGGGATCGCGCCGATCGGCTTCTTCGCGCTCGGTGTCAACCTGATGCTCGAGCACGACGAATCAGGGGTGAGGCTGTTTCCGCCGCCCTTCACCGCCCCTGTCGCGACGGCGGTCGTTCTCAGGCTCGTCATCGCGCCGGCAGTAATGATCGGCCTCTCAGCGCTGCTGATCACGGTGCCGGACACGTTCCTGCTCGGAGGCCGCGATGCCGGCCGGGATCAACGCCCTGGTCGTCGCCCACCTCTACGGACTCGACATGCGCGTCACCGTAGGGGCGATCACCTGGTCCACGGGCCTGGTCGTCGCGGCGGCAGCGATCGCCGGTGCAGCCGGCGGCCTCTGATCAGCGAAGCGTCGCCGACGCGGAGTTGAGCTCGGCCATCGCTCAGGAACCCTTGTCGAGTCGCTTGGCGAGCTTGGCAGCGTCCTTCATCGACTCGAACGAGAGGGTCACCTTGCAGCCGTCGCCCTTGGCTTTGATCTTCACCTCGCCCGGCAGGGCGCGCTCGAGCGACTCGAGAAGCTCGGCAATGGCTGCCTCATGGTCGGGATGCAGCGAGCTTGAGCCGACGCGGCCGTCGGCAGCGTCGCGGGCCCTATCCTCAGTTGTCCTGACCGACCAGCAGCGGCTGAAGGCCTCGGCGGCCAGGCGGCGGCGATCGTCGTGGCGGGGAGCCATCAGCAGCGCCCTGCCGTGGCCTTCGCTCAGCCGACCGTCCTCGAGCATCGCGAGTGCGTCGTCGGGAAGGTCGAGCAGGCGGATCAGGTTGGAGACGGCGGCCCTGCTGCGTCCGACCCGGCGGCCGACCTCCTCCTTGCTCAGCCCGAGCTCGTCGACGAGGGCCGAGCACGCCTTGGCCTCTTCGACCGGGTTCAGGTCCTCGCGGGCCATGTTCTCGATCAGGGCGACCTCGAGCGCGACTGCGTCGTCGTCGTCGCGGACCACGACCGGGATCTCCGTCAGACCCGCAGCCGACGCGGCACGCCAGCGGCGCTCACCCGCGATCAGCTCGTACTTGCCGCCGCCCAGCTCCCGCACCAGTACCGGCTGCAGGACGCCGCGCTCCCCGATCGAACCCGAGAGGGCGTCGAGCGCCTTCTGGTCGAATGATCGCCTTGGTTGGCGGGGATTGGGAACGATCGAAGTGATCGGGGCGGTGAGGAGCCGCTCGGCTCGCCCATCCTCCCTCGGAACGACCGACAGCAGGGCACCCAAGCCCTTGCCGAGCCCCGTCTGGGGCCTTGCTGGTTCAGCCACGGGCTGCAACCTCCTTCGCGAGCGCGACATAGGCCTCGGCGCCGGCGCAGTTCGGATCGTGGTGGATCACCGGGCGGCCATGACTCGGCGATTCACCTATTCGGACGTTCCTCGGAATGACTGTGTCGAACACGAGGCGGGGAAAGTGGGTGCGCAGCTCCTGCTCGACGTCGCGTGACAGCCGGGTGCGAGGGTCGTGCATCGTCAAGACCAGGCCGCAGACTGTGAGAGAGGGGTTGAGATCCCTGCGAACGAGCTCGAGGGTCTCGAGCAGTCCGGCGAGGCCCTCCAGCGCGTAGTACTCGGACTGGACCGGGACGATCACTTCGTCGGCGGCGGCGAGAGCGTTGACAGTCAGCGGACCGAGCGACGGCGGGCAGTCGAGGAAGATGAACTGGAAGCCCTCACGGACCGAATCGAGAGCGTCCCTGAGTACATTCTGGAAGCCCTCGGTCCTCGGCAACTCAACGCTGGCGCCCGCCAACGCTGGTGTTGCGGGCACCACCGAGAGGTTCTCGACGTCGGTCGCGCGGATCGTCGCGGCCGTCGGGGCCTGACCGGAAAGGACCTCGTAGATCGAGGGTGTCAAGTCCTTGGCGAGGCCGACTCCGACCGTCGCGTTGGCTTGGGGGTCGATGTCGACGAGCAATGTCGAATAGCCGGCCTCAGCGACGCACGCCGCGAGGTTGACTGCGGTGGTCGTCTTGCCGACTCCGCCCTTCTGATTCGCTACCGCGTAGATCCTTCCCACACGACCCAAGGTAGAGACGGGGTCGGTCGGAACCTCCCGGCCGGAGGCCGCCCTCCCTGCTCATTGGCCCCCTCGCTGCAGTCGGACTGGACCCGCGAGCGGCGACTGACGGAGCAGGCCCGCGAAGCCCCGTCCTGGCTGCCGGAGCCGTCACCACCGGCAGCGCCGGTCCAAGCGGAGTGGAGGTCAGGACTGGCCGAGCGGCCGCTTGGCGGCCATCCCGGCCCTTCGCGGATAGCCGGCCGGCGTGGGTGCGACCTTGCGAAGGCGCTGGAGCTGCCTGCGCCCGCCGCCGGCCCACGGCTTGACCGGGATCACATCGAGCGACTCCAGGCCGAGGATCGAGGCCGCCCTCCCCGAGGCCTCGAGCTCCGCGGGGTCCGGCTTCCCCTTCCAGGCCACGAGCGTCCCGCCCAGCTTCAGCAATGGGGCTGCGTACTCGGCCAGGACGGCGAGCGGCGCGACCGCCCGAGCAACGACGAGATCGCACTCCCCGAGGCCGTCAGACCACTCCTCGGCCCTTGAGTTGACAGCCTCGATGTTGCCGATACCCGCCTTTGCAGCCGCAGCTTCGATGAACTCGCACCTCCGGCCTGACGCCTCGACGGCCACCACCCTTGCCTGTGGGAGCGCCGCAGCCAGTACGAGCCCGGGGATTCCGCAGCCGCTGCCGATGTCAGCGATCAGCGACGCCGCCGGCAGATCCGGCGCCTCGAGGCCGGAGAGGGAGTCGGCGATGTGGACGTCCACTCCCTCCCGTGGCTCCTTGACGGCCGTTGGGGCATGCTCGTCGGCAAGAGACTCAAGGATGCTGCGGAAGATCGTGCTGGTCCCGGGATCGAGGCCGTGGCTGGAGCAGAGCTCCGCCAGGCGATGCTCGATCGCCCTCTCCCCGCCGCGTTTCATGTGAAACGCAGGATTCCTGCCATTGGCTGTGGCCTGCGGGGTTTCACTCTGGGACCCCTTGGAGCTCGGGGTTTGCAGTGCGTTTCATGTGAAACGGTCCACTTCGGTCCGAATCCGCTGACTGCTCGGGTTGCGTCAGTCTTCAAGCGGCTCTACGACCAGGCGGCGATTGGGTTCGCGGCCCTCACTGACGGTGTCGACATCCTCGCGCTCACGCAGGTACTCGTGAACGACCCTGCGCTCGGACGATGACATCGGGGGCAGCGCAACGCTCTCGCCGGTGTCGACCACATCGTCGGCTGCCCTGTCGGCGATTTCCTTAAGTTCTTCGGCTCGACGCTCGCGCCAACCGCCGGCGTCGATGTCAACCCGCCTGCGGTCCTCAGCCTCCATCGATGCCGCTCGGTAGGAGATGTGCTGGATCGCTTCGAGTGTCGCTCCGTGACGCCCGATGATCTGGCCCAGGTCCGGTCCTTCGATGTCGACCCTCAGAGTGTCGCCGTCATCGACGATCGTGACTTCAGCATCGGGATCGAGTGAATCAACTACGGCTTCAACGACGGTCCTGACCCGCTCTTCGGCGCTCATCTTCTTCTCCCGGTCCGCTTCTTCTTGTTTCGCTGTGGTGGTGGTCCGCTCTTCTTGCCCGAGGGCTTGCCTTCCGCGGCACCATCACCGTTGGATGAGGATGATGCCTTCTTTGACGAACCCTTGTCGGTGCCGGCATCGTCCTTGGCCGCCTTGCCGCCCTTCGCCTTGCTGCCGGACGACTTGGCCGCATCCCTCTCGGCCTTCTCGGCGCTGGCGGCGGCAGAGGCATCCATCAACCTCGCCATGAACCCACCCGACCCCTTCTTGGCCTCCCCCGGCTCCGGGGGCGATCCGGATCCTGCCCCGGCACCGGCAACCACGGGTTTGAGGGGTGGGGATGTCTTCTTCACCACCCACTGCTGACCCACCGTCCAGAGGTTGGTCGTGATCCAGTAGACCATCAGGCCGGCCGGGAAGTTGATGATGAAGACGACGAAAATCAGCGGCAGCGCGAACATGATGTAGCGCTGCGTCTTGTCCATCGTCGGCTGCATCATCACGAGGCTCGAACCCAGCTGGGAGCCGACGTAGAGGACGATCAGGACGACGAGGACCGCGCCCGTTGCCTTGGCTGTCAGGTCCGGGATGAAGAGGAACTTCTGGTCCGTTGAGCCGGGCACCTGCCCGCAGGCCACCTGGCTGACCGACTTGTTGATGCTCGCCGCGTAGCTCGTGATGTTCGGACAGATGTGCGGCTTGAGGTCCTGCTGGAGCATGTAGAAGAGGGAGATGAAGACGGGAGCCTGGGCCAGCAGCGGAAGGCATGAGGCGAGCGGGTTGATCTGGTTGTCCCGGTAGAACTTCATCATCTCTTCGTTCATCCGCTGGCGATCGCCCTTGTACTTCTCCTGCATCGCCTTGATCTCAGGTCCGAGCTCACGCATCGCCTGCATCGACCTGATCTGCTTGAGGGTCAAGGGGATCAGCGCCGCCCTGATGACGACCGTCATGACGATGATCGACAGGCCCCACGAAGGGATCACTGCGTGGATCCCGACCAGCAGCTTCTCGAAGACGGCGATCAGTGGAGCGAGCGCGTCGCTGATGATGTTCGCGGTTATGAACATGTTGCTCACCGGTTATGCACAGTGTCTGCGGGTGTCATTGGTTCAGGTCTGAACAGCCGCCGTTCGCTGACCCTGTCGATCCCTCCGGGACTCCACGGGTTGCACCTCAGGAGCCGCCAGGCGGCAAGGACCGATCCGCGGATTATGCCCAACTCCTCGATCGCCTGTGTCGCGTAGCGCGAACAGGACGGTTCGTATCGGCACCTTGGCGGCATCAAGGGAGAGATGATGCGAGTCCAGACGCGGATTGGTGCGGTTGCAGCCCGCCTCAACAGGCCCTGGCTCTGGGATCGCTCGCTGCTCACTCGCCAACCTTGCCTGAATCGCCCTCTACCGCTGGCGATTCGCCGTCCTCACCGGAAACAACGCCGGCCTCGGCCAGGAGTTCGTCGAGCACGCCGGACAGCCCATCGAGGCCCTCCCGCTCAACGAATTCACTGACGCCGGCCCTTGCAACCACGACCACGTCCTGGCCGCGCGAGAGCAACTCGCCACGCTCTCCGAACGCCTCCCGGATGAGACGCTTGACACGATTGCGCTCGACTGCTCCGCCGACCTTGCGGGAGACGGACAGCCCGAGTCGCGATGGCTCGTCATCCCCACGCGGGAAGGTGTGGACGACCAGAAACCTGTTCGCGTGGGACCTTCCGCTGCGGTAGACGCGGTCGAAGTCGGCGCTGCGGGTGATCCGCCCGCGACGACCCTGCGACGCGGCCACTAGACGGTCAGGCGCTTGCGGCCCTTGGAACGACGGCGGGCCAGAACACGGCGACCTGCCTTGGTCGACATGCGGGCACGGAAGCCGTGCGTCCTCGCGCGCTTGCGCTTCTTGGGCTGGTAGGTGCGCTTCATCTGGTCACAGAGTCTACAACCATGAGGCCGTCCGCGTCGGAGCGGCAAGTCGAGGGGGCGGCTGGAGCTCTCCGATCCCGCAGATCCGGTCCCACAGACGAAAAGGCCGATAAATGCGCCAACGGCGCCGTGAACCCCATTGGTCCTTGACTACGCTCGCCACGGAGACGAATCCTGGTCCTGACGGCCATGGATCCAACACGGGGATCACACTGAGCGAACTGGACAACATCTGGAACAGGATCCGCAGCGACCTTCGGGGCGCCGTGAGCGATTCCACGTTCCAAGTCTGGATCGACCCTCTGAAGCCGGCCCTGCTGGAGGACGGTGTACTCGTCGTCGAGGCGCCCGACTCGATCCGGCGGTGGGTCGAGAGTCGATTCGGCGACGTCCTCCAGAGGACGGCGGAGAGCGTCCGCGGCACAGCAACCCGAGTCGAATTGACAGCTCCGGGGAGGGTTCGACCACTTGGTCACGCGGACCCTCATGGCGAAGCTGAAAGTGGTCTTTCAGCAGGCGAATCAAACCCAACCCTCAGCCTCAACCCGAAGCTTTGCTTCGACCAGTTCGTGATCGGCCAAGGCAACCGGCTGGCGCATGCATCGGCCCTGGCGGTTGCGGAGATGCCATCGCAGACCTACAACCCCCTCTTCATCTACGGCCCCCCTGGAACCGGCAAGACCCACCTCCTCCACGCGATCGGGAACCTTGCCCGGCAGCACACCCCCGGACTGAAGGTCGCATTCACCAATGCGGAGGACTTCACGAACCGTTTTGTCGATTCGATCCGAAGGGGGGAGATGCCGGCGTTCAAGGAGCGTTTCCGGGATGTGGATCTCCTGCTCCTGGACGACGCCCAGTTCCTCGCCAGCAAGACCAGGACGGAAGAGGAGTTCTTCCACACCTTCAATCAGGTGGTCGACAGTGGAGCTCAAGTGGTCGTCACCTGTGACAGGACTCCCGGTGACCTCGATGCGCTCGAGCAACGGCTGAGGGACAGGTTCGCCTCCGGATTGGTTGCCGACATAGCCCCGCCCGACATGCCGAGTCGGATGGCGATCCTCGCGATGAGGGCCCGCAGGGATTCGCTCGGCGAGGTACCGGTCGAAGCCATGGAGGCAATCGCTGAACGGGTCAAGGGGAACGTCCGGATGCTCGAAGGTGCCCTGATCCGGGTGGTCGCCTACGGATCGCTGACCGGGAGCAGGTTGAGCCGCGACCTTGCTGGTCAGGTGCTCGATCAGCTCTACCCGGGGCGGACCGGCACCGAGGAGCCGCGACCTGGACCCAGGGAGATCAAGCTGATGGTGGCCGAGACATTCGGGGTCTCGATCAACGAGCTCGATTCCAGGTCCCGCTCAGCGAGGATCGTCTGGCCAAGGCAGGTCGCGATGTACCTTTCAAGGGAAGTTGCAGGCGAGCCGCTCCCGCAAATCGGGATGGCATTCGGTGGCAGGAACCACTCGACCGTGTTGAACGCATGCAAGCGGGTCAGGGAACGGGTCTCCGCCGATCCGAAGGCGGCCCTCACAGTCAGGTCGCTGGAGCGCCGTATTGTGGACGGAGACGACCGGATCCAATGAGAGGATCCAATCCCTGCGGGAATGGTGCCCGCGCGGCCTCGTGAACACGATCAACACGATCAACACTCCTATGACTTCAATCTCTCAAACAAAGGGAACTCCCCAGATCACTGTTGATCGCGAGGTTCTGCTCGAAGGACTTCAGGCTGCTTCCAGGATCGCCTCGAGCCGGACTTCCATCCAAGCCCTCACCGGCGTTCAGTTGGCTGCCGGTGATGATGGAATCGAGCTTCGGGCCACCGACTTGGAGCTCTCGGTGCGGCTGCCACTCGAGGGTCAGGTATCTGCCGCCGGGGAGGTTGTCCTGCCGGCGCGTCTGTTCGCAGACGTGGTCCGCTCACTTCCTGGCGGGTCCGTGTCGATCATCGGCCGGGGAGCAACGAAGGATGTCGAGATCACTGCCGGGTCGGCGACCTTCGATCTCAAGACTCTGAGGGACGAGGACTTCCCGACCCTTCCCTCCTCAGGTGGAAGCTCATCGATCACGATCCCTTCCGCCGCTCTCGAGTCGACCGTCAAGCGGGTGGAGCGCGCTGCCAGCACCGACCAGACAAGGCCGGTTCTGACAGGGGTCCTCTTCCAGGTCGAGGGCAAGGTCTTGAGGATGGTCGCAACCGACTCGTACCGGCTCAGCTTCAAGGAGACGGAGCTGGAGCAGGATCTTCCCGAGGGATTCGAGGCGAACGTCCCGGCCAGGGCACTCCAGGAGGCTGTTCGCCTTTCACAGGGATCCGATCAGGGCGTGTTGATCTCGTTGCAGGAGACCCAGGTCGTCTTCGACTTCGGCGGGACTGTGCTCGCGTCACGGTTGATCGATGGCCAGTTCCCCAAGTACCGCGAGCTTCTGCCGGAGAAGTTCGAGCATGAGCTGAGGATCTCGAGCGAGGAGCTCGGGGGTGTCATCCGACGGATCAGCCTGCTCGCTCAGCGGACCAAACCACTGACCCTTTCCTTCACCAAGGGAACCCTGACTGTCAGTGCCCAAACCCCTGACATCGGCGAGGCGACCGAGACCCTCCCCGTCCCATTCGATGGTGAGCAGCTCGACATCGGGTTCAACCCGGACTACCTCCGGGATGGCATCGAGAGCGCGGGCGACGGAGACCTGATCCTCAAGCTGATCAGTCCGTTGCGCCCAGGGTTGATCGAGTCCGGTGACGGAAGCGGCTTCCTTTACCTGATCATGCCGATCAGGCTCAACGCTTAGCGACCGTGGACATCGCAGCCGTTTCGCTGCGCAATTTCCGCAGCCATCGCCGCTTCCAGGTGGGGTTGGCGTCGGGGCTGACTGTGCTCGCCGGGCCGAACGGTTCCGGCAAGACAAACGTTCTGGAGGCGATCCACTTCGGACTGACCGGAAGGTCATGCAGAACGTCAAGTGACCGTCAGGTGATAGCTCACGACGAGCAGGCAGCGAGGGTCGAGCTCTCCCTCGTTACCGATCACGGTCCGCGAACTCTCAGTGCCGCTCTCGACAGAGCCGGCAACAAGGAGCTGAAACTCGACGGGACACTGGTCGAGAGAACCGACCCGGGCTTCGAGCGACCGCTCGTCACGGTCTTCCTGCCCGATCGGCTGATCCTGATCAACGGCACTCCCGGTGGACGGCGAGCCCATCTGGATCAGTTCAGTTCGGCCTTCAAGCCGTCCACCGCCGGCCTAAGGAACGACTACAACCGCGCACTCGTGCAGCGCAACGCCCTCGTTTCGCGGGCCACGGCGGGTGGCCAGGTCGGATCCTCGATCGACGCGTGGGACGCCGAGCTCGCGAGGACAGGGACGCGCTTGGCGGCAGCACGTGACGATGCGGTTGCCGCCATCTCTGAATCGACGGCGACGATCGCGTCCGAGCTCGGGCTCAGGGGAACCCTGGAAGTCGCACACAGACCTGGCTGCGAGTTGTCCGAAGCGGCCTTCATCGAGCGCCTTCTCGAGGACCGCGCTGGTGACATCGAGCGTGGCTACACCCACCATGGTCCGCACCGCGGAGACCTCCTGGTCAGGCGCGAGGGCCGGGACATCAAGCAGCACGCCTCCCAGGGCGAGAAGCGGATCGCCCTGTTGTCGATTCTCTTGGCCGAGCGTGAGGCAATGGGGAGAGCTCGCGGACAGGCCCCGCTCCTGCTCCTCGACGACGTGATGAGCGAGCTCGATTCGACCAGACGAGAGATGCTCGTCAGGAGGGTCTCCAGTGCCGGCCAGTGCCTGATCACCGCAACCGAGTTCGACCACGTCCCGGATGTCGCACCCGAAGGGATGCTCAAGGTCTCCCTGTCTGGCGAGCCTGACTCGAACCTGAGGGCTGCATGAGGCGCGGCACGGAGCGCAAGCTCGGTCCAGCCGTCAAGCGGCTCGTCGACTCGATCGCTCCCCAGACACCGCTTGGGATGGTCGAGAGGGCCTGGCCACGGGTGGTCGGTGAAGGGCTCGCAGCTCACTCCCAGCCGCAATCACTGAGGGGCGGGAGGCTCGCTGTCACGTGCTCAGCGAGCGTCTATTCACAGGAGCTCGAGATGCTCTCCACGAAGCTGCTCGAGGCGCTCGCGAGGGAGCTTCCGGAGGTGCCGGTCGAGAGCCTCAGGTTCAGCGTCGGAAAGCTCGGCTGAAAATCAACGGATTCGCCGAAAATCCGGGCGATTCCGCGTGTCTTTGGGCGTCCATCCGGGTGCCCGCTGTGGTAGTCTTGGACAGTCCCGTGGAGCGGTCTCTGCACCACGGTCCGGTCGCCTCCGCGATGACCAATCGAGACCCTTGGGACGGTACTGAACATGGCTGAAAAGAAGACAGAAAAAGACGCTGCCGCAAGCGGGTATGACGCTCAGGACATCACCGTCCTCGAGGGCCTCTCGGCAGTGCGCAAGCGGCCCGGCATGTACATCGGGTCGACCGGTCCCCGGGGCCTCCACCATCTCGTCTACGAGGTGGTCGACAACTCCGTCGACGAAGCCCTCGCCGGTCACTGCAGCTCGGTCGAGGTGACCATCCACCCCGACCTCTCGTGCACCGTCGTCGACGACGGTCGCGGGATCCCGGTTTCGATGCACAAGACCGAGAAGAAGCCTGCCGTCGAAGTCGTGCTGACCGTCCTCCACGCCGGTGGCAAGTTCGGCGACGGAGGCGGCTACAAGGTCTCGGGAGGACTGCACGGTGTCGGCGTTTCAGTCGTCAACGCCCTGTCCGAGGACCTTCGCGTCGAAGTCAGGCGGGACGGTCACCTCTGGAGCCAGGACTACCGCCGCGGCGACCCTCAGGGACCACTGGTCAAGGGTGAGGAGACGTCGGAGACGGGCACGACGATCACGTTCCTGCCCGACAGCGAGATCTTCGAGACCCTCGAGTTCGACTTCTCCGTCCTCGAAGAGCGACTCCGTGAGACGGCTTTCCTCACCCGCGGCCTGAAGGTGGTCCTCGTCGACGAGCGAGCGATCTCCGAGGCCGGCGAGCCCCGGAGGGTCGAGTTCCAGTACGAGGGAGGAATCTCCGACTTTGTCCGCTACCTCAATGAGGGCAAGGAGATCGTCAACAAGAAGGTTGCAGCCTTCACCGGCGAAGGCGACGAAGGGGCAGTTGAGGTGGCGATGCAATGGAACGGCTCCTATCAGGAGTCGATCTTCTCGTTCGCCAACAACATCAACACGCACGAGGGCGGATCCCACCTTTCGGGTTTCCGCTCGGCTCTGACACGGACCCTCAACCGGTACGCAAGGGAGAAGGGGCTGCTCAAGGAAAAGGACGACAACCTCTCGGGTGAGGACGTGCGCGAGGGCCTGACGGCGGTCGTCTCGGTGAAGTTGGCCGAGCCACAGTTCGAGGGCCAGACGAAGACGAAGCTCGGCAACCCCGGGATGCAGGGGTTCGTGGAGTCGATCGTCAATCAGGGGTTGGCTGAGTTCCTCGAGGAGCATCCCGCCGAGGCCAAGTCGATCGTCAACAAGTCGCTGGCTGCCTCCAGGGCAAGGGAGGCCGCCCGCAAGGCGCGCGACCTCACACGCCGCAAGTCGGCGCTCGAGTCGGGGACACTCCCGGGCAAGCTCGCCGATTGCGCTGTCAAGGACCCGTCGACTGGCCGAGATCTTCATCGTCGAGGGCGACTCCGCCGGCGGATCGGCCGTCACAGCGGCGAGACAGGCACACCCAGGCGATTCTTCCCCTGAGGGGCAAGATCCTCAACGTCGAGAAGAGCCGGATCGACAAGATCCTCCAGAACAACGAGATCCAGGCGCTGATCACAGCGATCGGGACCGGTGTCGGTGACGAGTTCGACATCGAGAAGGCCCGGTACCACAAGATCGTTCTGATGACTGACGCCGACGTCGATGGCGCCCACATCCGAACCCTCGCTCTGACCCTGCTCTTCAGGCAGATGCCGGAGCTGATCGATGCGGGGTTCGTCTACATCGCCAAGCCCCCGCTCTACAAGGTCAAGTCCGGCAGGCAGGAGCGCTACGTCGAGCAGGAGTCGGAGCTCGAGGATCTCCTGCTCCACGACAAGCTTGAGAAGTACGAAGTCACCGACTCGAACGGCAACACCCTGAAGCTCACGGATGCCCGTTGGAAGTCGCTGGGCCGTCTGCTGCGCGAGGACGAGGCATGGTCGGCAAGGGTCCGTACCGACTACGGGACTGAAATCCACGAGCTCCTGATGGTCAGCCACATCCTCGACGTCGGGGTAAGCGACCCGAAGGACCTCGTCAAGCTGGCCAAGGAGGAGACCCCTGAGGATCGAGCCTGGGAGCTCGAGTTCGTCTCGGAGGGATCCGGTTGCCATCGAGCTCCTCGCTCGCGAGCGCGCCACCGGGCTGGTGAAGCGCCACAGGGTGCCGGTTTCCCTGTTCGGGTCGGCGGAGTACAGGAAGGGTCAGGGATGTCCGGACCAAGCTCACCGACCTGGCTGGAACAGCTCCCTTCACGGTCGTCCTCGGTGAGGGCTCGACTGAGGCTGACTCGCACGCCGCATTGAGGGAAGAGATCATGGGCCTCTCCCAGAAGGGAATCGAGATCTCCCGATTCAAGGGCCTCGGCGAGATGAACCCCGAGCAGCTCCGCGAGACGACGATGGACCCGGAGAGCAGGACGCTGATGCAGGTGACCGTCGAGGATGCGCGTCCAGGCCTCGATCCTCTTCTCCAAGCTGATGGGCGACGTTGTCGAACCGCGCCGTGAGTTCATCGAGGCACGCGCTTCGAGCGTTGCGAACCTGGACGTCTAGGGAGGGCTGAAATGAGCGTCGATCAACTCGGAGGCGGCAACATCGAAATCCGCACCATCGAAGAGGAGATGAGCTCGTCGTACCTCGACTACGCGATGAGCGTGATCGTCGGCCGGGCGCTGCCCGACGTGCGCGACGGCCTCAAGCCGGTGCACCGGCGCGTCCTCTACGCGATGTACGAGCTGGGCCTCCAGCCGAACCGGCGCCTACGCAAAGTGCGCCAGCATCGTCGGCGAGGTGATGGGCAAGTACCACCCCCACGGCGACGCGCGATCTACGACACCCTGGTGCGCATGGCGCAGGACTTCTCGCATGCGCTACCCGCTGGTGGACGGCCAGGGCAACTTCGGCATCGGTCGACGGCGACTCGGCTGCCGCCATGCGCTACACCGAGGCCCGCCTCGACCGACTGGCGACCGAGCTGATGCGCGACCTCGACAACGACACGGTCGACTTCTCCCCGAACTATGACGCCTCCCGCAGGAGCCGGTGGTGCTGCCGTCGCGCTTCCCCAACCTCCTGGTCAACGGTTCGTCCGGCATCGCGGTCGGCATGGCTACGAACATCCCGCCTCACAACCTGGGCGAGGTCGTCGCAGCGGTGATCGCGACCATCGAGAATCCGGAGATCACGGTCGAGGGCCTGATGGAGCACATCAAGGGGCCCGACTTCCCGACCGCCGGGACGATCTACGGGCTGACCGGAATCCGCGACGCCTATGAGACGGGCCGCGGCCGGGTGCGGATTCGCGCTCGGGCCGGCGTCGAGCCGATCGGCCAAGGCCGTGAGGCGATCATCGTCACTGAGCTCCCGTACCAGGTCCGCAAGGGTGGCGACGGCGGTCTGATCGTCAAGATCGCCGAGCTCGTCGGCGAGAAGAAGATCCCCGAGATCAGCGATGTCAGGGACGAGTCGGATCGTCACGGCATGCGCCTCGTGATCGAGCTCAAGCGCGACGCCAACCCCAAGGTGGTCCTGAGCAAGCTCTACAAGCACACATCGATGCAGACCACCTTCGGGGTCAACATGGTGGCCCTCGTCAACAACGTTCCGAAGACCCTCTCGCTCAAGCAGGTGATCGGCCACTACATCGATCACCAACGCGAGATCATCGTTCGCAGGACCAAGTTCGAGCTCCGCCAGAAGGAGGCCCGTGTCCACATCCTCGAGGGCCTGCTGATCGCCCTCGACCGCCTCGACGAAGTGATCGAACTGATCCGCGGCTCACGGGATCCCGAACTTGCCCGCGAAGGCCTCATCAACGAGTTCGAGCTGAGCCGCGTCCAGGCGCAGGCGATCCTCGACCTGCGTCTCCAGCGCCTTACTGCCCTTGAGTCGGACAAGATCCGCCAGGAGCACTCCGACCTGCTCGAGCGCATCAAGGAGCTCCGCGAGATCCTCGGCGACGAGAAGCAGGTCCTCGCCCTGATCAAGGAGGAGCTGACCGAGATCGCTGCGACCTACGGCGACGAGCGTCGAACGGACATCAACCCTTCGGAGGATGACGTCGACATCGAGGATCTGATCAAGAACCAGCAGATGGTTGTCGCGATCACGAACTCCGGGTACGTCAAGTCAGTCCCCCTCGACACCTACAAGCGGCAAGGTCGTGGCGGGGTCGGGGTGACTGGGATGGGTACCAAGGAGGGTGATTGGCTCGAACACCTCGTCGTCTGTTCCAGCCACGACTACCTCCTCTTCTTCACCAACCGCGGTCGCGTCTATCGGACGAAGGTCTACGAGCTTCCCGAGGGCGCAAGGACAGCGAAGGGCCGGGCGATCGTCAACGTCCTCGAGCTGGAGGAGGGCGAGACGGTCAGGTCGTTCCTCTCGACCAGGGACTTCGGTCTGGGCAAGGACAGCAAGGAAGGCAAGTACCTGGTCTTCGCGACAAAGCGCGGGATGATCAAGAAGACCGAGCTGGCGGAGTACAACACTCAGCTGAAGACCAAGGGAATCATCGCCATCAAGATCCGGGAGGACGACGAGTTGGTCGCCGTCCGCAACACCACAGGCGACGACGAGTTGATCATGGTCTCCCGCTCCGGTCAGGCTGTGCGGTTCAGCGAGAGCCAGACCAGGCCGATGGGCCGTGGCACCAGTGGTGTCAGGGGAATGAACGTCGACCAGGAGGGCAACGCCGTTCTCGCAATGGACGTCGCCGATCCAACCAAGGAGCTCCTCGTCATCACCGAGAACGGCTACGGCAAGCGGACGCCCATCGACCAGTACCGCGAGACGAAGCGAGGCGCCATGGGCGTCCGGACGATCAAGCTGACGGATGAGCGCGGAGGGCTCGCCGGCGCCCTCGTCGTCAAGGAACACCAGGAACTCCTGTTCGTCTCCACAGGCGGCAAGCTCCAGCGGACCAGCGTCAAGGGAATCAGCAAGCAGGGGCGCTCGACACAGGGAGTGCGGGTGATGAACGTCAAGGACGACGACACCGTCGCCGCGGTTGCCCTGATCGCCGAGGCCGGCGAGCGCGACGAGATCGTCCAGGATGAGCTCGCCCCGCAGCCCGCGGGCGGAGATGCCGAACTGGACACCGCTGCTGGCGAAGTCGAAGCCGAGACCCCGGTTGACGACTCTCCCGCCGACGACGATTCCTGAGCCTGCCGGCTGATCCGAGCCGGGCTTCAGTCGGCCGCGGAGGCTGCCTCCCCCAGACTGTCGGCGCGCCCGGTCGGGCAACCGCCTTGTGTCCGTGGGGACCTTCGCTACCCTCCGCTCACCAGAGAAAGGAGGTGGTCCAAAATCGTGTCAAATCTTTGTGGGACTCTGGAGGTGTCGGGCCGTTAGCCAGTGGAGCCGACTCCGCGTAGCGGAATCCAACCCGTGACACCGTCCACATCCCTGCCGGGGTTGGTCCCATCGGCGCAGTGAAGGGGAAGCGGAGAATGAGTCGGCAGCAGTCGAGGGGCGTCGCAGCAATGCGGCGCCCCTTTTGCGTCCATGGCTGCGATCAGGCTGCGTCAGCGAGGTACGGCTGCCAGGCCTGCGGGACCTTCGGACTCGCGATCCGGATGAACACGTGAGGGCCGGGAGCCCGAGGCCTCTTTCGGGGCTGCATCCCGATCACGGCAGGGAGCTTGTCGGCCTTCCGCCGGTTGCACGGGGCGCATGAGGTGACGACGTTCTCCCACGACGAGACTCCCCCCTTGCTGCGCGGAATCACGTGGTCGACCGTCAGGTTCGAGCCGTCGCCGCAGTACTGGCACGACCAACCATCGCGTGCGAAGACTGCCCGGCGGGTGATCTTCCTCCTGTGGGCATCGCGCGGAACCCGGACGTAGGAGACCAGGCGGATCACCTGTGGTCTCGGAATCGCCAGCGACTCAGCCCGCACCGATGTCTGGGCCTGATCGATCAGCTCCGCTCGCCGCTTGATCAGTAGCACGATCGCCCTTCGGACCGAACAGACATTGATCGGCTCGTAGGTCGCGTTGAGGACCAGAACCCTCCCACGGCGCCCGAATCTCTCAGCCCCCTTCGCGGAGCCAGTCCGGTCACTCGGTTGCGGGAGCGTCGTCGCCATCGCTCCCGGCGCAGTCTAGTGGCGCCCCGGGCAGCTTCAGTCGTTCGCCGCGGGGTAGCTGCCGAGCAGCCGCACGTCCTCAGCTCGGCCGCGAAGCCCGCCGAGCGCTGCCGCAACCATGTCGTCGCCCGCGGCGCCTTCGACGTCAGCGAAGAAGACGTAGCTGCCAAGCCCGTCCCTCCTTGGGCGGGATTCGATCCTCGTCAGGTTCACGCCCCGGTCGCTGAACTCACCGAGGCACTCCACGAGCCATCCCGGAGACCCGGCCCCTGCGCCCCAGAACACGATCGAAGTCTTGCGGGGGCAGTCAGGATCGACCCCTGGCGGCAGGGACGAGTCGGCGTCGGAAGCAAGCCAAACGAACCGGGTGGAGTTGTCCTCCTCGTTGGTTGCATCGGCGATCACAGTGCACCCGTACAGCCCGGCTGCGAGCTCCGTCCCGAGCGCTGCGAGCTGCCTGTCGCTCCCGGCGACCGTCTTGACGGCGTCGGCAGTCGACGAGGCGGCGATTATCGGCGTGCCCGGCAGCTCCCGCTCCAGGAAGCGCGAGCACTGGTCCGCGACGAAGGGGAGCGACACGACCGCCTCGACCTCGTCGAGGGGGAGAGCGCCGCGTGCCATCAGCCTGTGGTTTACGGAGTGAGTCAGCTCACCCACGATCGGGGTCATCCCCCTGGCCGCGACCAGTTCGTCGAGTGTCGCCGCCACACCGCCCTCGAGCGAGTTCTCCAGCGGCACCAGGGCGAAGTCGGCCTCGCCTGCGTTCACGGCTGTCACGGCGTGGTGGATCGTCGCGGTCAGGAGCGGCTCGACCTCGCAGCCCGCCTTCCCGGCCGCTGCGATCAGGGCCTCATGACTGACAGTGCCCTCCGGTCCCAGGCAGGAGACCCGGATCATGGCTGCGCGCTCCTCTCGCGCGCGGTCCGCACGGCTTCGAGCTCTTCCGGCGAGAGCCCGCTCTCGTCACCCTGCTCGCCGACCAGCCGCGCGTACATCCGTGCGCTGTCGCGCCTGACGAGGGATGACAGGACCACGCCCGATCCGCCCGAGTCGACGAGGGCGATGCTGACCGACTGTTGGCCGGAGGCCTCGTCGAATGCGTCGTATCGAACGAGCGAGAAGCCACTGACGGAGCGGCTCAAAGCGACCTCGATCGAATCGAAGCGCCGGTCGACCGCCGCGCCCCTCTGCTCGAAGTTCGCGGCCAGCTCGGCCAGTGCGCTCCTGTTGGCTGCAGCCTCACCGATCACGTCCCGTCGCTCGCCCGAGTCGAGCAGGACGCTCTGGTCGGCCTTGAGCTTGCGGAGCTTCGCCGCCAGCGTGAGTCCGATGGCCAATGAGATCGAAGCAATCCCGAGGGCGACGATCGAGGTGAGTCCGGTGGAGGAATTCATCCCGCGTCAGGATACGGGTGCGTCTCGGGCCGACCGGCCCTCGATCAGTTGAAGGTGACCGGGTAGGTCTGCGAGTTGTTGTCGCCGTTCGTCTCGCCGGGTACGGTCGCGACTGTCACTGTGACCTTGACCGGCGTCCCGATCGGCGGTGCGCTGGCGAGCGGGACCTGCACGGTCTGCTGTTCGCCGGCCTTCGTCTGGGCGACCGTCTTGGTGGCGACTATCGGCGTCGGGCCGCCCTCCACCTTGACGGTGATCGCCACGTTCGACTCGTCGACGCTGCCGCCGTTGGTGAAGGTCACGGCGAATGCGGGCGGGGGACTTCCCGGAACGGAGTTGTCGGCGTCCGGCGAGAGGTCCGACCCACCGGCGGAAACGCTGTCGAGACTGTGGCCGTGCGTGCCCGGGGTCGCGGCCCCGTTCTTGGCGCTCGCGCTTCCGGAAAGCTGTTGCCCGACGAAACTCGGGTCGAGCCACTGGATGCTCGGGAGGAAGCTCGACACGGCGATCTGCTCGCCTCCGGTGCCGACGGCGATCCCGTCGTTGTCGAAGGCCTTTCCGATCGCGGGTGCCACCTTCAGCGCGTGGACGACATCTGCGGCGTCGAACGCCCGCATCTGCCCGGCGATCGACTCGACCGCGCGCTTGCTGTCGCTCGAGTTCCGGGAAACCGCGGTCTGAAGGTCACGTGCAATCTCGGAGAGGCCGTCCTGCCTCAGCTGCATCGAGAGGACGAGGTTCTGCTTCGCGGAGCTGAGACTGTCGGGAGCGTCGAGCGCCTTCGCCTGCTTGACCTGATCCCCCGCCAGCAGCACCAGCTGGTTGACGTTCTCCTGGAGGACGGTCGGCGCCTTCCCGGCCGCGCCTTGGATCTCCTTGAAGAACGGCTTCGACACCTGGCTGTCGGACTGAGTGATCAGCTGCGACGACTTGCGGTTGAACTCCTTCAGCTGGGAGCTGGTCCGGGAGTCGATGCATCCCTTCACCCCGATCACGAGGACGATCAACAGCACGAGCGCCAGCCCGCCCGCGATCAGACGCCGCGTCATGACCGTCCCCTGCCCGTCGTCCTTCGGGGCTCTCGCTTCGGAGGCCCGTCCGCCCGTGCTGTGGGCCTGTGTGGGTTCTTCGTCGTCGTAGAACGACATGGTCTCGATTGCCGCAACGCTTGGAGCGGCAGACCTTGATTATTGCGGGTTTGGCGGCGATCTCCTGTTTCGGGCGGACGGAACCGGCAGGGGAGAGGGCCTGTTTGGCGAAATCAGACCGGATGGCCCGGATTCGGGAACCTGCCCCACCTCCAACACGAGTGGTACTCGACCGCTACCTCCTTGAGGAGGCGGTTGGCTCCGGCGCGTTCGGAACGGTCTGGCGAGCGATCGATCAGAGGCTCGACAGGGAGGTGGCGGTGAAGGCGATTCCGTCGGAACTGGCCGGCGAACGGGCGGAGCGCGAAATCCGTGCCGCCGCCCGGCTCGCACATCCAGGGGTGGTGACCCTCCACGAAGCCGCCTCCGACTCGACCCACACCTACCTCGTCTCCGAGTTCGTCCGCGGAGTCAACCTCTCGCAGCTGTACTCGGAGGGACGGGCGTCGGACCGGGATGTCGCGCGGATCGGTGCGGCACTCGCGGCCGCTCTCGACCACGCTCACGGTCACGGGGTGATTCACAGGGACATCAAGCCGGGCAACGTCCTGATTCCCGACGCACCGCGGTCGGAGGCCGGGATCGTGAAGCTCGCGGACTTCGGGATCGCACGGATGAGCGGTGACGCCTCATTGACGGCCACGGGGGACGTCGTCGGAACTCTCGCCTACATGTCACCGGAGCAGGCCTCCGGTCAGGCAGCCGACGAGCGAAGCGACCTGTGGTCGCTGGCGGTCCTGCTGTTCGAGGGATTCGCTGGAGCCAACCCGATGCGTGGCCGCACTCCGGCCGAGACGGCCCGCAACCTCGCGGCAGCCGATCCGCCGCTGATCGCGGATGCCCGACCTGACCTTCCAGAGGAGCTGACCGAAGCACTCGATTCCGCCCTCGAGGCCGACCCGGACGATCGGGTCTCGATGGATGAGCTCGGCAGCGCCCTGACTGCGGCCGTCGCCCAGCTCGACGACGAGCCGGGCACGATCGCCCCTGCTGTAACGAGGAAGACCCGAGTGCTCGGCAGGCAGCGCAGTGGACCGCAGGTGGTCCGCGTGCCGGTCGAGCCAACCGATCCCGAGGGTGGCCCTCCGGCTCTCGCGCCGACGGCAGTCGAAAACCCCGCCAGGCTCAGGCCACAGGTGCCGGCGGAGCCGGCGGCCCCGGGAGTCCACGGCTTCGTCGACGGTGGCACCCGTGGCTCCCTCCCGTGGCTCAGGAGGGCCATCGGCGCCTTTGCCTCGGCCGCTGCAGCCGCGCTCTGGGTCGAGGAGCTGGCACCGGCCTCCCAGCACTCGCGCGTCTGGCTTGTCGCCGCCGGCGTGGCCTGTGCGACGGCTCTCCTCCCCCGGCTCGGATGGTTCGTCTCCGTCATGGCGGCCGTGGCAGCCATGGCCGCGTCGGGGCAGGCAGGTTCGGCGTTCGTTCTCGCGGCGGCCTTCCTTCCGATCGCCCCGCTGATGTGGAGGGCCCCCGAGTGGTGGTCGCTGCCGACTGTCGCCCCGCTGCTCGGCGCTCCCGGATTCGCCGGTGCCTGGCCGGCCGTGGCTTCGCTCGCCTCCAGCGTCTGGTTGAGGGCCGCCGCGGGGGCAGCAGGGGCTTGGCAGCTCGCCTGCGTCGAGCTGCTCCTCGGGCGGACTTTCCTGGGTGTTTCCGGCTCTGCCGAGGCCTCGTCCGCCTGGTCGTCGAGTCCCGTTTCGGCGTTCAGGCTGGGCTTGGTGCCGATGTTCGACGGACCTCTCCCCGCACTGGCAGGGATATGGGCACTGGCTGCGATCCTCCTTCCTCTCGCCGTGACTGGCCGCAACGCGGTCACCGACGCCCTCGGTGGAGCACTGTGGGCGGTCGGCGTTGCCGTCGCCACCGCCCTGCTCGCCGGAGGATTGGCGCGTGGCGTTCTGGCCGGCGCCTTGGCCGGGGCGGCCCTGACAGTCGCTTGGCGGGGGTTCTCGCCGCAGCCGACCGATCGCATCGGACCGGCGGATCGACCCCCTAACATGGCCTCGAGGCTGAGTCGTAACCGATGAGCGTTCTCCGATCCCTCGAGACCCGAATCGCAGGCCTCGTCGAGGGGACCTTCTCGCGCGCCTTCCGCTCCGAGGTGCGACCGATCGAGATCGCCCGCCGCCTGACCCGCGAGATGGACCAGCACCGCGTCCCGATGGTCTCGCGCGTCTATGCGCCGACCGCCTATTCCGTGTTCCTCAGCCGCGACGACTACGACCGATTCGATCCGGCCCGAGCCGACCTCGTCTCGGAGCTGAGCGCCTACCTGCTCGAGCACGCCCGTCGCGAGAAGGTCACCCTCACTGAGCGGCCCAGGATCGCAATCGAGTGCGACGAGAGACTGGGCCTCGGTGAGTTCGGCATCAAGACGACTCCGATCGACAAGGCAACCCTCTCCGAGCCTGGCCAGCGGCCGGCAAGGGTTTCGGCTCCCCGACCCGCGGCCGAGCCGATCCGCCCCGTCGCGCCGGCGCCCGTCCCGGCGCCGGTCCCGGTCGTGCCCGCTCCCGCCGGCGCCTCCCTGCGCTCCGGCGCGACGGTGATCCCCGTCCCTGCGGCAGGAGCCGTGATCGGCCGCAGCAGCTCATGCGAGGTCGTGCTCGAGGATCCGAATGCGTCGAGGCGACACGCCGCGATCCGACGGACTGCCGAGGGTTGGACGATCGAGGACCTCGGTTCGACCAACGGAATTCGGGTAAACGGCGTCCAAGCCGTTGGAGCGAGACGGCTCGCCGACGGCGATCGGATCGAGCTTGGCCACACCGAACTGACCTTCGAGTCGAGCTGAGCGAGTGCTCGAACCGGTCTCCCTTGCTCTCCAGGTCGGCTTCCTCGCCGTCCTGTACCTGTTCCTGCTTTGGGTCGCGACGAGCGCCCTGCGTGACGTTGCCGGCAGGCCGGACCATCGCGCCTGAGGCCGACCCCGAGGCAACCGGGATGCACGCGGCAGTCGACCCGATGGCCTTGCCGTCGGTCGGAAGCACAGCCTCGCTCGTGGTCGTGTCTGCCCCCGGCCATGAGAAGGGCTGGATCTACGAGGTCGGCTCGGGCGCGGTTCTCGGGCGTGGCGAGGTGGAGATCCGCCTCGAGGACTCGTTCGCCTCAAGCCGCCACGCCCGGATCGCCCGCGAGGGAGCGACGATGATCCTCGAGGATCTCGGTTCGACCAACGGTACCTGGCTCAACGATGAGCTCCTGGTCGGCCCGGCTCCATTGCACGCCGGGGACAGGGTCAGGATCGGCGACAGCGAGTTCAGGTTCGAGTCGTGAGCCTGAAGATCGTCGAGCACGCCGAGCGCAGCGACACCGGCCGCGTGCGCTCAACCAACGAGGATTCGTACCTCGTTCGGTCCCCGCTGTTCGTCGTCGCTGACGGCATGGGAGGTGCGAGCGCAGGTGAGGTCGCCTCTCGCCTGGCGGTCGAGGCGTTCGCCGCGGGCCTTCCTTCCGGAGCCGAAACCGAGGACCGACTGGAGTCGGTCGTGCGCTCGGCGAATGCCCTGATCCACAGCGAGGCCCAAGCCGACCCCTCCCGCCGAGGGATGGGAACGACCGTCACGGCCGTGCTGGTCGGCGACGGCTCTGCCGCGGTCGCGCACGTCGGTGATTCCCGCGCCTACCTGATCCGGGACGGCTCCATCGAGCAGCTCACGCGAGACCACACCCTCGTCGACGAGCTCGTCAGGCAGGGGAGGCTCACGGCCGAGGAGGCGGCCGCTCACCCACAGCGTTCGATCATTACCCGTGCCCTCGGCCCCGAGCCCGAGGTCGAGGTCGACACGTCCACCCACGAGCTGCTGGCAGGAGACCTTCTCCTGCTCTGCAGCGATGGCCTGACCGGAATGGTCGACGAACCTTCCCTGCTGCACACGGTGACGGCTGCCAAGACGCTGACTGCGGCTTGTCGCTCGCTCGTCAAGCAGGCCAATGAGGCGGGCGGCAGGGACAACATCACTGTCGTGCTGGTGAGGGTCGGCGAATCGTCGTCCGGCAGGGAGGCAACGAAGGCGGGCGCTTCCAAGGGCGGAGCAGGCGGAGCAGCCGGTTCTCCGGCGCGCGGCAAGGGGCGGCGGCGAGTGGCGGTCCTCGCAGGGTCGGCAGCGGCGATCGTCCTGGTGATGATCGCCGCCGGTGCCTGGCGCGCCTCGCAGGCGGTCTTCTTCCTCGGGGCTGACAGCTCAGGGACCGTCGCCGTCTACCGAGGTCTCCCATATGAGCTCCCGTTCGGGTTGGACACCTACGAGCCCTGGTTCATCAGCGGCGTGCCGGTTTCGACGATCGCCCCGGAGCGCCGGAAACTGTTGCTCGACCACGCCCTGCGAACCAAGTCCGATGCTGCCGACCTCGTCTCGAGCCTTGAGCGGGGCGACATCAAGCAGTGAGTGCCCGTAACCGCGAACTGCTCGCGCTGATCCCCGCCTCCCTGCTCCTGGCCGGCGGGTTCGCTGCCGTCTACCTCCAGGACTCGAACTCGCTCAACTCGAAGCTGAGCGACCTGACGCTCTCCTACGCCGGGATCTTCCTCGGACTCTGCATCGTCGGGCACCTCGTGATCCGCCTGCGGCTTCCGAACGCCGACCCGTATCTGTTCCCGCTCGTTGCCGTGCTGGCGTCGATCGGACTGGTCGTGATCTACAGGATCGACGCCGATCTCGCGCTCGCCCAGGCCCAATGGTTCGTCGTCGGCCTGGTCTTCTTCATTCTCACGATCGTCTTCCTCCGCGACTACCGGCGCCTTGAGCAGTACCGCTGGACGATCGCGGCGGCGTCGCTCCTCCTCCTCCTGCTTCCGCGCGTACCCGGCATCGGGCAGCAGGCCAACGGCGCGTACCTCGGGGTGCGGCTGCCCGGAGCGATCGTCTTCCAGCCGACCGAGTTCGCCAAGATCGGGATCGTCATCTTCCTCGCGAGCTACCTGCGCGACACCCGTCAGGTGCTGGTCCAGGGCGGGCGGCGGATCCTCGGGATCACCTTCCCGAGCATCCGGCATCTGGGGCCACTGCTGCTCGTCTGGGGCATCGCGATGCTGATGCTCGTCTTCATTCGCGACCTCGGTTCGTCGCTGATGTTCTTCGGCGGCTTCCTCGCTCTGCTCTACGTCGCGACCGGCAGGCTCTCGTTCCCGATGGTCGGGCTTGGGATGTTCGCCTTCGGCGCGTGGTTCCTCGGCAGCCACATCGGGCACGTGCAGAGCCGGGTCCAGGCCTGGACGGACCCGTTCGATCCCGTCCTCTACGACCGACCCGGCGGCAGCTACCAGCTCGCCCAATCGCTCTTCGCCCAAGCAGATGGAGGCATGGTCGGCAAGGGGCTCGGCGAAGCGATCCTCACGCTTCCAGGCGGGGCGAACCTCGTCCCCGCTCCTCAGACCGACCTGATCTACTCGGTGATCACCAATGAACTCGGGCTGGTCGGGGCCTGCGGGGTGATCGGCCTCTACCTCCTGGTTACGGCGCGCGGGTTCAAGATCGCGACGATCGCGGTGGATTCGTTCTCGACCCTGCTTGCCGTCGGCCTCACCTCGGTGTTCGCCCTTCAGGTCTTCGTGATCGTCGGGGGGGTCACGAAGGTGATCCCGCTGACAGGCGTGACCCTGCCGTTCATCTCCTACGGGGGCTCGTCACTGGTGGCGAACTTCGTGCTGGTAGCCCTGCTGCTCCTTGTGTCCGACAGGGCGAGGAGGGCCCGATGACAAGGCCGATCGTCCACCTCTTCGCCCTGTTCGTGATTCTCTTCGCCGTTTTGGTCGGGTTCACTTCGCGGTGGACGGTGTTCGAAGCATCGAGCCTCAAGGACAACCGGCTCAACCGCCGCGCCCTGCTCGAGGAGCTGATGATCGATCGTGGTTCGATCCTCGCGTCGGACAACTCGGAGCTGGCGAGTTCCGTGCCTGCGCAGGGCAAGACCTTCCGCCGCGTCTATCCGAAGGGCGATCTTTTCGCGCAGGTTGTCGGCTGGTCGTACCCGGCACGCGGGATCCCGGACACCGGCACGGAGCAATACCGGCGTGACGAGCTGTTGGGCAGTCGTGACGCGATCTCCTCGACCGTCAACCGCTTGACCGGCAGGGAGCGGGTCGGCAACAACATCCGCACCCATCTTGATGTCGCAGGTCAACAGGCGGCCTTCGCCGGACTGGCCGGACGCCCGGGAGCGGTCGTCGCACTCGATCCCCGGACCGGGGCCGTGAGGGTGATGGCGAGCGTTCCGAGTTTCAATCCGCCCGATCTAGCTCAGGCGAGGAAGGACCCGGCGTCGCCACTGCTCAACCGCGCAACCCAGAGCCGTTACCCACCGGGATCGACGATGAAGGTCGTCACGGCTGTCGCGGCAATCGACAGCGGCAAGTTCTCGCCGCAATCCGTGGTCGACGGCTCAAGCCCGCAGGACTTCTCCGGGGTCCCGCTCAACAACGACGCCGGAGAGAATTTCGGCCCGGTCGATCTGACGACCGCCCTGACCAACTCGGTGAACACCGTGTGGGCGAACGTCGCTGTGACTCTCGGTCGCCCGACGATCGAGAAGTACATGAGGAGGTTGGGCTTCGACCGACTCCCCGAACTCGACTACCCCGCCGACCAGATGGTGGCCTCGGGAGCCGTGGTCGACGGAGCCGTCGTCTCGCCGCGGGACGACAGGGTCGACATCGCCCGAGCCGCAATCGGACAGGACAAGATCCTCGTCACACCACTGCAGATGGCGGAGGTCGCAGCCGCGGTCGCGAACAAGGGAGTGCTGATGAAGCCGCGGCTCGGCGACGCAATCCTCGACCCGGACGGCCGGCTCATCCGTTCGGTTCCTGCCGAGCGGCAGTCGCGGGTCATGTCGCCGAAGACGGCCCAACAGGTCGGCCTGATGATGCAGCAGGTCGTCAGGGAGGGAACGGGCACGGCCGCCGCCCTCGAAGGGATCGAGGTGGCAGGAAAGACCGGCACTGCCCAGATCGACATCGGTCGTGAAATCACCCAACCGTGGTTCATCGCCTTCGCCCCGGCGAAGGCCCCGAGGATCGCGATCGCGGTGACGGTGGAGCGGACGGTCGGCGGATTTGGAGGCACTGTCGCGGCTCCGATCGCCAAGAGCGTGATGGAGGCGCTGTTGCGAGCCGACTCGTCGTCCGCCGGTTCGGGACAATGACCGCCGATGCCTGACCTGAGCGAAGGAACCGAGATTGCCGGGCGCTACCGGGTGCTCTCCCGTCTCGGGTCGGGTGGGATGGCCGACGTCTACCTCGCCGACGACCGGCAGCTCGGCAGGCAGGTCGCACTCAAGCTGCTTCACAGGCGGTTTGCCAGCGACCCGGATTTCGTTGAGCGGTTCCGCCAGGAGGCCCAGTCAGCCGCGGCGCTCCAACACCCCAACATCGTCTCGGTCTACGACCGCGGCGAATGGGATGGCACTTCGTACATCTCGATGGAGTACCTGCCTGGAAGAACCCTCAAGGAGCTGATCCGCGAGGAGGCACCGCTCGCTCCGGAGCGAGCGGCCTCGATCGCACTGCAGGTGACCCAGGCCGCGCGGTTTGCTCATCGCGGCGGGATCGTTCACCGCGACCTCAAGCCCCAGAACGTGATGGTCGACGCCGATGACCGGGCAGTGGTGACGGACTTCGGGATCGCGCGCGCCGGCGCTTCAGGGATCACCGAGGCGGGGTCCGTACTTGGCACGGCCCACTACATCTCGCCGGAACAGGCCCAAGGCCAGGAGGTCGGTGCTCAATCCGACGTCTACTCGATCGGGGTGGTCCTCTACGAGATGCTGACCGCGGAAGGTCCCGTTCGACGCCGACTCCCCGGTCGCGATCGCGATGAAGCACGTCGGCGAGGCGCCACAGCCACCAAGTTCGGTCGCGCCTGGGATTCCACCCGACCTCGACGCCGTCGTGCTCTGGGCGCTCAACAAGCAGCCGGTCGACCGGCCGGCTGACGCCGACGCCCTGGCTCACGCTCTCGAGACCATCGGCGAGCGCCTGAGGGCTGCCGGCGACACCGAATCGACCGTCGCATTCGCCATTCCGACCGCTGTGGCTGCGGCCGCCGCCTTGCCGACGGACACTCCCGAGGAGGGCAACGGCGAGGAGCCGCCCGGGGAGGGCGACTCTTCCAAGCGCAAGTGGTGGATCGCAGCAGGCGTGCTGGCCCTCGCGGCGGCACTGGCAGCAGCCTTCTTCCTGACCCGACCGAACGAGATCACGATGCCGTTGGTCGTCGGCAAGGACCTTCAGACCGCTCGCACGATCATCGCCAATGCAGGGGTCAACTCCGACCCCGTGGTCCAGCGCGAGCAGAGCAGCCGGCCGGTCGGGGAGGTGATCGCGCAGAAGCCCCTTGCGGGAGCGAAGGTCGCCGAGGACGGCAAGGTCACGCTCGTCATCTCGGCCGGGCCCGGATCGACTGTCGTGCCATCCGTTACCGAGCTCTCGGAGCAGGAAGCCTCAGCCCTGCTCGGAAAGGCCGGCTTCAAGGTGGCGGTCAGGCGCAGGTCCAACCCTGACGTGAAGAAGGGCTTCGCGATAGCGACCGACCCGTCGGCGGGTACGAGCCTTCCGCGCGGCACGACGGTCGCTCTGATCGTGTCGACCGGGGTTGGGGAGGTGTCGGTGCCGAACGTCGTCGGCCAGAACGTCGACGACGCGCGCAGCGCACTGATCGCGGCCGGTCTGGTCGTGTCGACCACCAAGCAGCAGACCACCGACCAGCCGGAGGGCACCGTCCTCTCGCAGAGTCCGCCGAGTGGCACGAATGTCCAGAAGGGCGGGACGGTGAACCTCGTGGTCGCCACCGCTCCGCCGAAGGTGGCCGTTCCCGACGTGATGGGCAGGACCCAGGCCGACGCTGTCGCCAGGATCAGGAGCGCCGGGCTCGTCGCCTCGGTGGTCACGGTGACGCCCCCGACCGCAGGCTGCACCGAGGCCGATGATGGGAACGTCGTCGCTCAGGATCCGCCCGGCGACTCGCAGGTCGAGAAGGCGTCGAGGGTCAAGATCTCGATCTGCTCCGCCCCGAGCACGACCCCGTGAGCCGGGTGGCGGTCCTCGCGGGCGGACGTTCGTCCGAGCGCGACGTCTCGCTTGCTTCCGGGGAGTCGGTCGTCGCCGGGCTCGTCGATGCCGGTCATCAGCCGCAGCTGATCGAGATCGATGCCGATGGCGTCTGGCTCCTTGGCGGGAGCGAGGTCTCATTGGTGCCCGGGCGCGGCCTGCCAGGTTTCGACGTTGCCTTCCCGGTCGTCCACGGACCCTGGGGTGAGGACGGGAGCCTCCAGGGCCTGCTCGAATCGTTGAGGGTCGCGTACGTCGGCTCCGGCGTCCATGCCTCCGCCCTCTGCATCGACAAGCTGCTCGCCAAGGAGCGAATGGAGCAGGTCGGGATCGAGCAGGTCGGCTTCACGGCCGTGACGCGCTCGACCTGGGATTCGGACAGGACGGGTCTCGTCGCCTCGATTTCGCAGCTCGGACTGCCCGTCTGGGTGAAGCCGGCGAGGCTCGGGTCTTCGGTCGGGATCTCAAGGGTGGACTCCCCCGACCAGCTCGTCGAGGCGGTTGAGCTTGCTCTCCATCACGACCCGAGGGTGATAGTCGAGCAGTCCTCCCCGGGACGCGAGATCGAAGTGTCGATCCTCGAGGTCTCAGGCCCCGAAGGCTCTGAGCTCGTCACTTCACCGCCCGGCGAGATCACGCTTCCCGGGGCTGGCGAAGGCGAGTGGTACGACTACGAGCGCAAGTACTCCGCCGGCGGAATGGAGCTTCTGGTCCCGGCCGAGCTGCCGCCGGCCGATTCGAAGCTCCTCGTCGAGACGGCGCTCAGGGCGTTCGCTGAGGCCGGGTGTTCCGGCTACGCCCGGGTGGACTGCTTCGTCGAGCCGGGGAGGGTGCTGCTGAACGAGATCAACACCTCTCCCGGGTTCACCCGCACCAGTGTCTTCGGCAGGCTCCTCGAGGCCGGGGGTCGGACCTATCCCGAGGTGCTGGGAACTCTGGTCGCGACCGCGATTGCCCGCCATCGCGAGCTCGAGTCCTACTCCTTCTGACGGAGCAGCACCGCTTCGGAGATCTCGGCGACCCTCTGGCCCGGCGCGAGCCGATTGATCCAGATCAGGTACCAACGCTGCTTCGCCGTGGGCTCCTTCAGCTTGATCGTGGTTGATCGCTTCACGGTCACGTCGCTGCTGAGCCGGGTCCATCCGACCGGTGGCCGCGAAGGCGGTGTGCCCCCCGCCGGGCCGGCGCCCGGAACGCGGTTGGTCGGCAGTTTCGTCGTCGAGCCCCAGATCGACGCGGTGAACCCCGGGGTTGGTGTCCGGAGCAGGACCGCACGCGCCTCGACTCCCGGGGACGCGTCGATGACGACTCCGACCCCGGCCTTCTGGAGTCCCGAGTAGTAGGTCTCGGTCGACCAGGTCGTCGAGGCGACACCGTCGAGCATCCGGGACGCCTCCGAGTTGTGTTCGCTCCCATCGCCGAACGGGTCGTACGGTGTCGCGGCTGTGGCAGCGAGCGGCACCTGCGTCAGGCCGCTCGGAGTCGCTCCTCGCACTCCAGTGCCGCGGTGGGTCGCAGTCACTGCGAAGACGGCCCCGGCAGCGAGGAGCAGCACTCCACCGGTGATCAGCCCGACCTTCACCCTGCGTGAGCGCACGACGAGTGGAACGCGGCTGCGGTCGGCCTCCGGCAGAGTGCGGATCACACTGGTGGCCGTCTCGCCGGCTTCACCGGATCGCGACGCTTCGAGGGTCAGGGCCCGCTCCAGGTCGGCGCAGACCTCAGCGGCCGACCGGTAGCGATCGCCTGCGTCCTTCGCAGTGCACCGGTCGACGATCGCCGCGAGGGTGGCTGAGATTTCCGGTCGTGCGGCGCGGACGTCAGGCATCGGGTCGCGGACGTGGCACATCGCCACGGCAACGGGGCTCTCCGCCTTGAACGGCACGTTCCCGGTGAGCATCTCGAACAGCACAACCCCAAGCGAGTAGATGTCCGACTGCGGTCCGACCTGTTCGCCGAGGGCCTGCTCGGGCGAGACGTAGTCGGTGGTCCCGATCACCCGTCCGTCAGCCGTCAAGCCCTCCTCGTCGGCCATCCTCGCGATCCCGAAGTCGGTGACGCGGGCACAGCCTTCCGTGTCGACGAGCACGTTCTGGGGCTTGACGTCACGGTGGACGATCCCGGCGTCGTGAGCGCACCCCAGTGCCCTCGCGATCTCGATTGCGAATGCGACGGACTCGGCCGGTTCGAGCCTGCCGTTGCGTCTGATTCGCGCCTTCAGGGTCTCGCCGGCGATGAACTCGAAGACGATGAACGGCCGGCCGTTCTCGTCGTCGGCGTCGATCACGGCGACGAGGTTGGGGTGGCTGAGGCCCGCTACGGCCTTGGCCTCACGGCGAAAGCGCTCGAGGTGCCCGGCGTCCGCCGCCGTTGAGAGGTGCATCAGCTTTACGGCAACCGGCCGGTGGAGCTTCTCGTCTTCAGCCCGGTGGACGGTCGACATGCCGCCCGAGCCAACCTGGGTTTCGAGTCGGTAGCGACCCCCGATCAGGGTGCCGGAGAGCTCAGTAGCTGTTCCCTCAGGTGGCACGCAGTCCTGTCGAGTCGCCTTCGATCCCGAGGGCGGGGACCCTGACGATGCCGTCCTCGTCGGTGACCGAGCCGATCCTCCGGCTCCCGGGGTGGTGGCGGGCGAGCAGCGCCGATGCGGCATCGGAGTGATCGGCCGGGACGGTCACGGCGAATCCACAGCCCATGTTGAAGACTTCGTACATCTCCTCCGCCGGCACGCTCCCCCGTGAGGCGATGAGCCCGAAGACCGCTGGAGGGACGAGTGGGTCGGTGATCGAGTAGCCGACCGACTTCCCGAGCCTGAGGAAGTTGGTGAGGCCGCCGCCGGTGATGTGGAACAGCCCGGTGACCGGGATCCCGGAGCGGAGCAGCTCGAGAGCGGCCCGTACGTAGATCACCGTCGGCTCGAGCAGCACGTCGGCGATCGACCGGCCTTCGAGCTCGGCTGGCCTGTCGTCGAGTTCGGCTCCGTCGAGCAGGACGCGGCGAGCGAGCGTCAGTCCGTTTGAGTGGACACCGCTGGACGGCAGCCCGATCAGGGCCTGGCCCGGCTCGATGGCCGAACCGTCGATGATCGAGTCGAGGTCGACGGTCCCGACGGCCGCGGCGCAGAGGTCGAATCCGTTCGGCGAGGGGTGACCCTGGAGCAGCTCCGGAAGCTGGGCGAGCTCGCCGCCCGGGACCTCGACTCCAGCCAGCTCCGCCCCCGTCCGCAGGCCCTCGGCGATCGCCGCAAGCCGCTCCGGGTTCGATTCCTCGACGGCCAGGTAGTCGACCAATGCGATCGGTTCGGCTCCGACGCAGACCAGGTCGTTGACGTTCATCGCCACGCAGTCGACGCCGACCGTCTCAAGTCGCCCCGATTCCTCGGCGACGACCACCTTGGAGCCGACTCCGTCGGTGCAGATCGCCAATCCGAGGTTGCCTCCCAGGCGCAGGACGGCAGCGAAGTGACCGGGCAGCGGAACGACCCTCGAGGGGGAGCCGGTGTTGATCCTGCCCAGTACCGAGACGATCGCCTCGACCCCGGCATCGGCCTCGGAGACGTCGACGCCCGCCTTTGAGTAGGAGTCACTCATCGCTTTCCATCATTCCCGAGGGAGCGGATGCGCACCACTGTGGCCGCTGCCGTGGCTGTACGCAGCAGGGCCCAAGGCCACAGCCGCCCGCCGCTCTCCAACCTGCGCACGAGCGGGCGCGCCGCCAGCGCCGAGCCGAACGCCGCCGCCGCTCCGACAAGCGCGGCCTTCGAGTCGCTCCCGAGGCGCCCCTCCCTGATCGCTTCGGCCGATTCGAGGCCTGCTGCGGCGAATGAGGCCGGCACGATCCCCGCCCGAGCCAGCCGGGCCGAATCGCCGCTCGCGAATCCGCGAACCCGCGCACCGACGATCGCCATCGCCGAGCGGCTGACTCCGGGCCACAGCGAAGCCGTCTGGACGATCCCGATCACGGTCGCGTCACCCGCATCAAGCTCGGCCGCCTTCCGGTTCCCGGAGGCGAAGTCCGCTGCGACCATCGCGATCGAGCCGGCGACGAGCCCCGCTGCGACCGTCCCCGGGGTGCCGAGCCGGGTCCGCACGAACCCTCGGGCGAGGAACCCGGCAGCCGCAGTCGGAGCGAGCGTCGCTGTCGCCATCACGGCGGATCGGCCCCGGCCAGGCATCTCGATCGTGCTTGGCGGGGGAGCGAGAGCCAGAGCTGCCGCGGTGCCGGCGTGGAGGGCGATCTCGATCGTCTTGCGACGCTCCGACGGCAGCGACGCGTAAGGCATCCCCGTCAGCCAGGGGATCAGGGTCAGGTGGCCGGACGAAGAGATCGGCAGCAGCTCGGCGGGCCCGTGCATGAGCCCGAGGAGAAGCGAGTCCCTCAGGCTTGCCCCGGGCGGGGCTTCCTCCGGGTCAGTCGCCTGGTGCATCGGCTGTGCTCGCCACGGCCTCGGCAGCGTTGCGTCCGCGCCGGTACCGCAGGAACAGCCAGATCGCCCCGCCGACGAGGGCGGCTGCGACCGCGTAGTCCACGTACTCGAGGTAGCCCTTGATCTCCGGCCAGTTCTCGCCGGCCTTCATCCCCGCCCAGGTCAGTGCCAGCACCCATGGGATGCATCCGAGCGCGGTGTAGAGGGTGAATCGCCAGAAGGGCATTCCGGCCACCCCGGCCGGCAGTGAGATGAAGGTCCTGACGATCGGCAGCATGCGTGAGAAGAAGACCGTCGCCTCGCCGTGCTTCTCGAACCAGCGATCCGCGACCTCGAGGTGGTGGGCCCTGATGCCCACCTTGGAACCGTGCTTCTCGATCAGGTCGATGCGCCCGATTCGCCCGACCCACCAGGCCAGCCAGGACCCGACGACGTTGCCGAGCACGCCGGCCGTGACTGCCGCCAGCAGCGAGTAGCTGCCGTTGTGAACGGCGAAACCGGCGAACAGCATCGTTGCTTCGGACGGAATCGGGATGCAGGCGCTCTCGAGAAGCATCGCCACGAACACCCCGGCGAGGCCCAACTTCTCGACGATCTGAGTCGCAAGGTTGATGAGCGGCTCCGTGATCGAGGAGCCGAGCAGGAAGAGAGTCACGGCGTGAAGGGTAGAGGCCCGGCGCGATCGGTGTCCGAGCCGCTGATCGGACCACTACCGTTGCGGCCGACCGGATGATCACGCTGTTCGACACACGCACGCCCCTCGAACCACTCGATGGGCGCATCAAGGAGGCAGTCGCCTCGGTCCTCGATGGAGGGCGATTCATCCTCGGCCCCGAGGTCGCGGCCTTCGAATCCGAGTTCGCTTCAGCCTGCGGGGCAGCCCATTCGGTTGGCGTGGCAAACGGCACCGATGCGATCGAACTGGCTCTCAGGGCGATGGGCGTGGGCCCGGGCGACGAGGTGGTCGTCCCGTCCTTCACCTTCTACGCCTCGGCGGAGGCGATCCCGCCGACGGGCGCGACCCCTGTCTTCTGCGACGTCGACCCGGACACCGGCTGCATCACGGCCGAGACTGTCGAAGCGGTCCTGACCCCGAGGACGAAGGCGATCATCGCCGTCGACCTGTTCGGCAACATCGCCCCGATCCCGCTGATCGCCAAGCTCGGGATCCCGATCCTCGAGGACGCTGCCCAGGCCGCCGGTTCGACCCTCTGCGAGCAGCCCGCGGGATCGCTTGCGCAGGCTGCGACCTTCTCGTTCTTCCCGTCCAAGAACCTCGGCTGTTTCGGCGACGGAGGTGCCGTCGTCACATCGGACGAGGCGGTCGCAGAGCGGGTCCGGACGCTTCGATTCCACGGGTCGCGTGACAAGCGCTCGTTCGAGTTCATCGGGCGCAACAGCAGGCTCGACGAGATCCAGGCGGCCATCCTCAGGGTGATGCTCCCGAGCGTCGGCGAGTGGGCGGCCGGCCGCCGCCGCGCTGCAGCCGACTATCTCGAGGCAGGCATCGGCGAGTACGTCAAGCCGATGGAGGCGGTGGCCGGAGTCGAGCCGGCTTGGCACCTGTTCGTTGTTCGTCACGAGCGGGCGGACGAACTGGCGGCCTCACTCTCGGCGCTTGGAGTCGAGGCTCGTGGCTACTACCGCACCCCGGTACATCGCCAACCGGCGATGGCGCAATGGGGCGAGGGAGTCGAGCTCCCGGCGACCGACCTGCTCGCGCGCACGAACCTCGCAATCCCGATCAGTCCCGTCCTCGACCGCTCTGCGATCGATCGGGTGGTCGAGGCCGTCTCGTCTTCGGTCGAGGCTCTCGGCTGATCGGGATGAAGGTCTGGGTCGACCTGACCAACAGCCCGCACGTCCTCGTGCTGCGGCCGATGATCGAACGGATGCGGGCCCGGGGGTGGGACGTCTCCGTCACTGCGAGGGACTTCGCCCAGACCCTCGGTCTGCTCGACCGGTTCGAGATCGAACACGACGTCATCGGCCACCATCGGGGAGGCTCCCGGTGGGCGAAGGCGGCCGGCCTCGCATCCCGCTCGGCGGCGATGGTTCGGTGGGGAAAGGGCAAGGGCTTCGACCTCGCGATCGGGCATGGCTCCAATGACGTGACCGTTGCGGCGAAGCTGCTCGGGATTCCCTCGACGACGACCTTCGACTACGAATGGGCAACAGTTCAACATCAGGTCAACTGCCGGCTCGCCGCCGCCGTCGTGATCCCCGACGCGATCCCGCCCGAGCGGATGGACAGGTACGGGGCTCGCCGCAAGTTGCTCCAGTACCCGGGCCTCAAGGAGGAGTACTACCTCGCCGACTTCGAACCCGACGCTTCCGTTCCAGCCGAGCTCGGACTTGACCCGACACGACCGTTCGCCGTCGTCCGCACCCCGCCCGCGGTGTCGCTCTACCACCGCTTCGAGAACGACCTGTTCGGCTCGGTCCTGAGGAAGCTCCGCGATCACCAGGCCGTAGTTCTTCCCCGCACCCCGGAGCAGCGGGCGGAGATAGTCGGCCTGGGTGGCCTGATCGTCCCCGAGCGGGCGATCGACGCCCAGTCGCTGATCGCATTCGCCGACATCGTCATTTCGGCCGGCGGCACGATGAATCGCGAGGCCGTTGCGCTGGGCACTCCCGTCCTGACCGTCTTCGGCGGTCGCCTCGGGGCGGTTGACGAGCGCCTCCTTGCCGAGGGCCGCCTCGGTCGCTTGATCGACCCGGAGCAGGCAGTGCCGGTTCGCGGCGATCGGTCCGAGCGGCCCGAGCGCATCCGTCGCGACCCGGAGCTGATGCTGAACCTGCTTGTGCGTCCTGTGGCCTGAGGCCCCCGCCACGGGTACGATCCCTTCATGCAAGGAGGTCGCAGAGGGGGTCCCGTCCACCGGCACGCGATTCCCCAGCTGCTGGTCGATGCGTTGCTCGTCGCCGCGGCCTACCTGCTCGCATTCGAGCTGAGATTCGACTCGGGGATCCCCAGGCGCTACGAGAAGCTGCTCGAGGCGACGCTGCCGTGGGTTGTCGTCGGAACGGTCGCGATCCTCGCCCTGGCCGGGGTCTATCGGCGAGAGACGCGGTTCACCGGCCGGCGCGACTATGAGGCGCTGATTCGCGGAGTCCTGATCGCGACCGTCGTCACGATGGGGGCGGTTGCCCTGATCCACCCCGTCGAGATCGTCGCTGCGAACGGCACCAGAGCTGCCCTCAGCATGCCGGCGGGCGTGATGGCGCTGTTCCTGCTGCTCGCCCTCGGCCTGCTGATGGCGTCCCGCTTCGTCGTCCACGTGTTCTTCGAGAGGCGGCTGCGAGGGTTGCGCTCGCGCAGGGGATCGCGGGACGTCCTGGTGGTCGGCGGCGGCGACGGCGGTCACCTCGTCGTGCGGGAGATGGTCCGCAACCCCAACCTCAACCAGCGGCCGATCGGCTTCGTCGACGATGACCCCCGCAAGCGCGGCTACAAGGACGAGTACGGGCTGCGCGTCCTCGGCGGTACCGACGAGCTCCCGAGGATCCTCGACGACACCGAACCGGACGAGGTGATCATCGCGATCCCCTCGGCTCCCGGGGAACTCCGCGCCCGGGTCGTCGGCTGCTGCCGTGAACGGGGCATCCCGGTCCGCACCCTCCCGACCGTCTTCGAACTGCTGCGCAGCAGCGATCGGGGTGGTCCGTCAGGTCCGTGACGTGCAGGTCGAGGACATCCTCGGTCGTGAGCCCGTTCGGATGGAACTGGAGCGCGTCGGCGCCTACCTGAGGGGCAAGACCGTGATGGTCACAGGCGCCGGTGGTTCGGTCGGCGCCGAGCTCTGTCGCCAGATCGCCCGGGTCTCACCGGCCTCCCTCGTCCTGGTCGATCACGCCGAGGACAACATCTTCGAGATCCAGCGGGAGCTGAACGAGGAACGGCACTTCCACCTCGCGGTCCCGGTGCTTGCCGACTGCCGCGAGGAGGACCGCATGCGGGAGGTGGTCGAGCAGCACCGGCCGGCCGTGATCTTCCACGCCGCCGCCTACAAGCACGTCGGGATGATGGAGCGCAACCCGATCGAAGCGGTTCGCAACAACGCCCTGGCGACGAGGCTGATGGCGAGGATCGCCGGTGAGTTGGGGGTCTCCGCCTTCGTTCTGATCTCGACCGACAAGGCGGTCAGGCCGGCGACAGTGATGGGAGCCTCGAAGGCGATGGCCGAGTGGGCGGTCGAGGCTGCTGCCGGCCGCCATCCGGCTACGAACTACTCGGCGGTCCGATTCGGGAACGTGCTCGGCTCCTCGGGTCGCGTCGTTCCGATCTTCCGCAGGCAGATCGCAACGGGGGGACCGGTGACGCTCACCGACGATCGGATGACCCGATTCTTCATGACGATCCCCGAGGCCGTCCAGCTCGTCATTCGAGCCGGGTCGCTCGGTGGCCGCAGCGGCTCGATCTTCGTGCTCGACATGGGTGAGCCGGTTCGGATTCGCGAGCTGGCTGAGACGATGATCAGGCTGTCCGGGCTCGAGCCCGACAAGGACATCGTGATCGAGACGGTCGGCGCTCGCCCCGGTGAGAAGCTCCACGAGGAGCTGTTCAACCCTGATGAGCGGCCGATCCCCACGGCAGCCGAGAAGATCGTGAGGGTCGAGCGGCCGGCGTTGGACCCGGACTGGGTCGAGAGCAGTTTCAGCGAGATCAACCTGTTGGCGTTGGAGTCGAACCCTGCCGCTCTCGCCGCCCGGGTTGCCGATCTGGCCGAGGCCGCCGCCGCCCGGGCCAGCGCCTAGACTCCGCGTCCGATGCCTCTGATCGAAGCGGTAAGCGGTTCAGGCCTGCTTGAACAAGTCGGGACGATTGCCGGGATTGCCGCGGCCCTCATCTCGGCTGTCCTGGCGGCGTTGGTGCTCGGCCAAGGACGTGAGATCAGGCGCGTGCGGGATGAACTCGATGGCGAGTCTGAGCGAGCCCGTCAAGCGGAGGCGTCCCTCACCGCCGAGCTCGCCGGAGCGAGGCAGGCCGTACAGCCGCCTGTGGCCGCTGCGGCTGTGCCACTCGCAGCGCCGGCCTTCGCATCCGCGAGCGTTCCGTCGGACTCGACAGGCGAGTGGGCGGTCGAAGGGGCCTCGTCCATCAATTCGAGTGCGATGCCGGCGCTCGGGTCGGCTACCGCCGCGCCTGCGATCGCGGCCTTGGCGGAGGCTCCCCGACTTCTTCACGAGACGGTCGCTGAGCGGCCGGTGGCGGCCGAGCCGCCGATCGCAGTTGCGGCGCCGCCGCGGCCGGCTCCGATCGTGATTCCCGCTCCAGCCCCCGTTGCGAGCGCTGCCGCTGCCGCTGCCGTCGGCTCAAGCCCGCTGGGTGCCCCCAGCACTCCCGCAGCCGGAGGCATTTCGCGCTCGCCGAAGCCCCCGGCCGAGGCTCCCCGCCGCCGCAGCGTGGTCCCGCGTGTCCTTGGCGGCGTGGCCCTGCTTGCAGTGGTGATCTTCGGAGTGATCTGGTTCGCCGGCAGTGGCGGCGATACCCCGCAGAAGACGACTGCGACCACCCCCACAAGCACCCCCGGCCAAGGGGCAATCGTCTCCGTCCTCAACGGCACGCCGGTCGCAGGTCTCGCCGGCCAAGTGGCGGCCGAGCTGAGTCGCGACGGCTTCAAACGGGGCCGGGTGGCCACAGCGCGCGACCAGCAACAGCCCAAGACCGTCGTCGCCTACATGCCCGGCCATCTGACTGACGCCGAGGCCGTTGTCCAGTCCCTGAAGTTGGGCGGCGCTCCGGTCCCGGCAGATGATCCGACCCAGGCGATTGCCTGCCCCGACCCGGCCACCTGCAACGTCGAGGTGATCGTCACGGTCGGGGCCGACAGGACTCAGGCTCGCTGAGTCGATCCGTTCCGCCTCGGCCAGGAGACCCCCGATGATCCTTCTTGCCCGCCACGGCCAGACGGACGACAACTGCCCGCCGCTCCGGTTCCAAGGGAGTCGCGACACGCCGCTCAATGAACACGGCCGACAGCAGGCCAGGGAACTGGCCGCGGAGCTCGCCGGTGAGGGATTGGATCGAATCGTTTCCAGCCCGCTCAGTCGAGCCAGGGAGACAGCCGAGGCAGTGGCCGGCGCGACGGGACTCGAAGTGACCCACGACCCCCGACTGGCCGAGGGCGATCGCGGTGGCTGGGAGGGAATGCTGATGGAGGAGGTGAAGCGCCTGCACCCCGATCGCTACGCCGCCTGGCGTCGCGCCGACCCCGACTTCTCCTTCGCCGGAGGGGAGTCGCTGCTCGAACACCAGGCCCGGGTCGCGGAGGCACTCGATGAGTTGCGAACCCTCCCGGGCAAGACGCTCGTCGTCTGCCACGGGGGCTCGATCAGGGTCGAACTGTGCCGACACGATCCTGCCGGCTTTGCCCGCTTCTTCGAGTGGGACCTGCCCAACTGCGTGGTGGTGAGGCTGTGAAGGTCGCACGGGTTTCGGCGGTCGCCTTCCTGCTGGTAGCACTGGCCGCCGTTGGCGGGCTCGTTGTGACCCAGAAGCTGAGGCGGAGCGACCCCGTCGTCCTCGGGGTTCGTCGCACTCAGGCCTTCTCGCCGGTCGGCAGTGGGCCGAGGGCGGCCAGCCTCTCGTTCTGGCTGAAGCGAGCCGATCGGGTCGCTGTGTCCGTGGTGGATTCGCGCGGGGACGTGGTCCGCCCGCTGGCGGTTGCCGCCTCGGTCCCGGCTCGGCGGCGAGTCGTGTTCAGCTGGGACGGCAAGTCGCCTTCAGGGGCCAGGCTTCCCGATGGGATCTACCGCTTTCGCGTCGGTCTCGCTGCTCAGGGCCGTTCGCTCACCCTGCCGCAAAGGGTCAGGCTCGACACCGGTCCCGCTCGGCCCTGGATCGCTCGCGTCCAGCCATCGAGGCCCGGGGGTCCGCTCCTCCTCACCGGGGCCGGGCGCGCCGTGGGCATCGTTCGCGGCTCCGCTGGCAGGGACGTCGTCGGGTGGGTTGTGAGGGTCAACGGCAGTCGGGGACGGGTGGTCGTCAGGCTGCCTCTCGCCGAGGGAGCACGCCGCGTGCCTTGGAACGGCACGATCGGCGGCAGGCCGGCCCCCGACGGGATCTACATGATCGGCCTCGACGAGACCGACAAGGCAGGCAACAGGGGCTCGTTCCCTGCGTCGCTCGATCCCCTGCCTTCTGCGGTGAGGGGTCGACCCGGTGTGACTGTCAGGCGGCTCGCGGCTTCGTCACCCCAGCTGCCCCATCGGCCGGGTGGGGTGCTCGACCTTCCGGTCGCGGCGGCCGGCGGCCGCTGGAAGTGGGCGCTGCGCCAAGCGGGAAGCGGGCGTGTCCTGGCATCGGGGCGAGGGCGTGGCGACCGGATTCGCTTGAGGCTCCCGCGCCGTCGGTCTGGTCTGTTCCTGGTTGCCGTCAACGGCGGCGGCAGGAGGCTGATCGTGCCCGTGCCGGTGAACCGGCGTCCGAGGCCGCTGCTGGTGGTCCTTCCGACGATCCGCTGGCAGGGCACGTCGGCGGTCGATGAGAACGGCGATGGCCTGCCCGACACCCTGCCGCTCGGCCGCGCGGTCACGCTCGGCCGCCTCGCCCCTCCGCGGATCGCGCTCGAGGGGCTTCAGTCCCAGGTGATCCCCCTGCTGAAGATGCTCGCCCTGATCAAGGTTCCCTACGAGCTGACCACCGATTCGGCTCTGGCCCAGGGGCGCGGACCCAGCCTCAGGGGTCACTCAGGGGCCGTGATCGCCGGCGAGTCGACCTGGTTGCCGGAGGCGACCCTCGCCGGGATCAGGCGTTGGATCGAGGGCGGTGGCCGACTTCTCGACCTGAGTCTTGACGGAATGCGCCGTACGGTCACGATCTCGAGGGGCGTCGCCGCTCGCCCGTCGGGGCCGAGGGCGGCGGGACCGGCGGGTGGGGTGAACGGATCGGGCCAGCAGGGGGCCGCCTTCCTCAGTGCCTGGAAGGACGAAATCGGCCTGTTCGACGACACGGGTGGCCGGGTCTTCGCTCCGGCGGGTGCCATTCCCACCCGTGAGATCCTCAAGCCGGGCAGGCTCGTGGCCGCCGCCGGGGTGGAGGCCGGCCTGACGGCCGTTGCGGCTTGGCGGCTGGGCCGAGGGCTGAACATCCGGCCCGGCATCCCCGACCTCGCTGCCTTGGCCGAGTCGGGGCGATCATCGAGCGGACTGCTCGCCCGGGCGCTGGTGATCACCGCAGGCGGCAAGCGCTGAACCCACCTGCGGCGGGCCTGCTGGTTTGCGCCACAATCCTCATCGTGAGAGGATCCGCTGTCCAATGAGTGCGTCCGCCAAGCAGGTCGAGCGAAAGGGGTTGTTGAGCCCGCCGCACCTCCACGATGGGCGGTTCCCGTACGTCGACTCGCTGCGTGCGTTTGCCGCCCTCAGCATCGTCGTCTTCCACTTCGCCGGTTACATGGCGCTCCCGGCGCAGATGGAGTGGCTCAGACCGATTGTCGTCCGCCTCGGAACGGGCGTGCTCGTCTTCTTCGTGATTTCGGGCTTCCTGATCTACAGGCCCTTCGTCCGGGCGAACCTGGCCGGAGCGAGTCGTCCCGAGGTTGTCGGTTACGCCAAGCGCCGGTTCCTGAGGATCGTGCCCGCCTACTTCCTTGCCTTGACGGTCACGGCTGCGCTGGTCGGCAAGGCCGACGTTTTCGGGCCGGACGGCTTCCTCTACTTCGGGTTCGGGCAGATCTACAGCAACGGGATGGAGCTGAAGGGCCTTTCGGTCGCGTGGTCGCTGTGCATCGAGGTGACTCTCTACGCGTTCCTTCCGATTTGGGCGGCGATCGTGTCCCTGATCCCGGCTCGCACGTCCGAGGAGAGAAACGCGCGCGAGGCTTTCATGCTCATCGTGCTCCTGGTCGGCGGAGTGCTGCTTCGCGTCCTCCTGACCAACAGCCAGGGCCGGGTCGACAGCGTTTCGATCCTCGGTTACCTCGACATCTTCGCTCTCGGGATGGTGCTTGCCTACTGGTCCGTTGCCTGGGAGAACCGCCCGCTTCCCCAGTGGCTCTCGTGGATCAACACCCATCCCGGGATCTCCTGGGTGCTGGCCGGAGTCTGCCTCTGGGCGATGGCGACACAGACCGGGCCGAGCCAGTCCGCCTTCCAGGCCGCGTCGGGTACCGACCTGTGGCTCAGGCACATCCTGTCGGCCGGAGTCGGGGTGTTCCTCGTGCTGCCGGTTGCCTTCGGCGATCAGTCCAAGGGGTTGCTGAGGCGCTTCCTGGCGAGTCCGACGCTGCTCTGGGCCGGCGTCGTCTCGTACGGCATCTACCTCTTCCACCCGGTCGTCCTTCGCAAGGTCGATGACGCCGGGCTGATGCCCGACAGCTCGACCGTCCTCAACTGGTGGGGGATGCTCGCTGCGATCGTCATCGTCACCGCCGGCATCGCAGCCCTCAGTTGGCACTTCTTCGAGCGCCCACTGCTCGAGCTCAAGGACAAGCCGCTGCTTTCGAGTGACCGCGCCCAACTCCCGGTTCGGGTCAGGGTCGCGATCGCGATCGGAGGAGCGGCACTCGTTCTCGCCGGGCTGGATGGCTCCGGTTATGAGTTCATCGACTTCGTGCTCGTGCTGAGCGGGATCGCGGTCGTCCTTGGCGCCCTGGTGCCGAGGGGGCGTCCGAGACCGGCGGCCGGGCTGCTGGCGGGCATCGGAGCGGTGGCTCTCGTCTTCGCGCTGGTCCCAGGCGTCCTCGAGCTGACGACGAAGTCCGGGTCGGCGTCGGCGGCCAGCTCGTCGCCGTTCCCCCAGCGGGCCTTCCTCGTCGGTGTTTCATCCAACGGGAAGGTGTCGATCTACCTCAACGGCAAGAAGGTCGCGAGCGTTGCCGGACCGGCGAGCGCCCCGGCTTCACTCCAGCCCTTTGAGATCGGCGGAGTCAAGGGGAGCAAGGGCTGGAACGGCTCACTCGACGCGGTTGCGGTGTGGAAGGGTGGGCTCTCGGCCGACCAGATCAGCAAGCAGTACGAGGCCGGAGCACGCACCGGCGGGTCGGGCCTTGCCCCCGTCGTCAAGTCGATTCCCGGACTGGTCAGGTGGTACCCGCTCGGCGATACGGCCAAGGGACCGAGGGACGAGGTCTCCGGTCGCAGGGCGGCACGCGTCGGACGCGTCGCTCAGACCACCGGCCACGTGGCGATCGGCGACACCGACGGAGGCGGAGCCAAGCTGGTCGGCGATGGCCGCATCTCCACCGCCCCGCTGGCCGGGGTGAAGTTGAGCGACATGACGGTCGCGGTCTGGGTGCAGAACGGCAACGAGATCTCCAACCGCGCGATCATGGGAGCCGAGAACGCATGGCTGATGAAGACCGACCCGGGTGGGCACTGGTCCTTCGGGGTCAAGAGCGGGGCGAAGGGCTACACGGCGGTCGCTCCGCAGGCGGCCCAGCGGTTCATCCCCGGGGCGACACAGCAGGCGAAGACGATCGAGTCCCGCGGCGTCTCGGTGGCAGGGATCATCGGTGCCCTGTTGGTCGTGTGCGTGGCGTTGATGGCGGTGGCGCCTGTCCGCCGCAAGGTCTTTTCCCTGATCAACTCCGCGTCAGCGAAGCGTTGAGGTACGGATCGTGAGTTCAACGGCACCAATCGAACCCGGCGTGGGCCTCGGTGAGGCGATGCCGGGGACCCTGCTGAACATCCTCGTGCTCACCGACCGCGATTGGACTCATCCCCAGGGCGGTGGAACGGGCACCCACCTCCACGAGCAGGTCAAGTACTGGTTGGCCTGGGGTCATCGCGTCACGGTCGTCGCCGGCTCCTATGCCGGCGCCCTGCCGGTCGAACGCAGCGGGAACCTGACCGTCAGGCGAATCGGCAGTCGCACGACCGTGTTCCCGCGGTCGATCATCAAGGGTCGCCGCTCGCTCGAGCCGCGGGCCGACGTCGTCTTCGAGGTGATCAACGGGATCACTTTCCTGACGCCGATCTGGATGGACATCCCGCGAGTGGGCATGATCCACCACATCCATCGCGAGCACTACGTCAGGGAAATGGGCAAGCCGGGAGTGATCGCCGCTGCCGCCCTCGAGACGATCCCGCTGAAGCTCCTCTACCGCGACACGACCTTCATGACGGTGTCCGACTCGACCGCTTCGGAGATCGCCGCGCTCGGCATTCCCCGTTCCAGCATTCACATCGCTCACAACGGGGTCGAGTCCGACCTCCTCCTGCCAGGAGTGAAGGCTGCCAAGCCAACGATCCTCTACCTCGGTCGACTCAAGCGCTACAAGCGGATCGAGATGCTGATCCGTGCCGTTCAGGCGATTCCCGATGTCGAGCTGGTCATCGCGGGAGAGGGCGACCACCGCCCCAAGCTCGAGGCCGAGATCGCCGCGCTCGGCGTGTCCGATCGCGTCCACCTGCTCGGGTTCGTCACCGAAGAGGAGAAGACGGCCCTGCTCCAGCAGGCGTGGCTCAACGTCACGGCCTCGTCGGTCGAGGGCTGGTCGATCGTCGTGATGGAGGCCGCAGCCTGTCGAACGCCGACTGTCGCGATGCGGGTCGGAGGCCTCAAGGAAGCGGTTGTGGATGGAACCACCGGCCTGCTGGCCGACACCCAAGAGCAGCTGACGTCGTCGATCGCCGAGCTTCTGACCGATACCGGAATGCGCGAGACGATGGCTCAGGCGGCACGCGATCGCTCGGTCCAGTTCAGCTGGGAGCGCACTGCGGCCCAGACGATCGAAGTGCTTCGTGGGGCCACTGACAGGGGTGGCCGGACCAGATCCGCCAGGGGTTCCAAGGCGTGACCAGCGGGACCGCCTCCGGCGCGCCCAGCCCGCACAAGTCGACTGGCATGTCTCGCTACCGCGAGTACTGGACGCTGTTCCGCAACGAGCAGACCGATCCCGATCCGTTCTACCGGAGGATGGCCTCCGACACGGCCGACCTGCTCGAAGCGAGGCACGGTCCGGTGGCCGGACAGCGCATCCTCGACCTTGGTTGCGGTGCGGGCTGGTACACGGCCGAACTCCGCCGCCGGGGGGCCGACGTCCTTCCGGTCGACCTCGACCCGGGTGAGCTGGCTCTCGCGGGGGCCCCTCCGGAGGGCGCACTTGTCGCGGACGCAGCCGACCTTCCCCTGCCCGACTCGTCTGTGGACGCCGTGCTCTGCTCCAACCTCCTCGAGCACTGCTCGCGCGCGCCGGTCGTGATCGACGAGATCGCCCGGATACTCAAGCCGGGCGGGTGGGCTTACGTCTCATGGACCAACTGGTACTCGCCGTGGGGAGGGCATCACTACTCGCCGTATCACCTGCTTGGCCCGAAGCTCGGCCCGCGTCTGCATGATCGCCTCAAGGGCCCGCCTCCGAAGAACCGGATCGGTGAGGGCCTGTGGCCCGTCCACATCGGCACGATCCTCACCCGGGTCAAGTCGCACGACGAGCTCGTGATCGACAGGGTCGAGCCGCGCTACTGGCCGAAGCTGGCCTTCATCAGTCGGATCCCTCTGGTCCGGGAGGTTCTCTCCTGGAACTGCGTGATCCACCTGAGTCGACATTCCGCCTGATCCGCCGCTGCCTGACGGTCAGCCTGACCCGCCTGAGGCTCCAACGGCCGGCGCGGGGGTGGGTCGACCAACGGATCCTGAGGGCTGTCAACGCTGCCCCTGACCCGGCCAGCAGGATCGCGATGGTCGCGAGCCAGTGGGCGCCGATCTGCTCGACCGCGTAGTAGAAGTTGCCGCCGCTCTTGTTCTTCGGGGTCAGCGCGAGGTAGGCCACCGGGACCAGGATCAGGGCGCCAGCGGCGAGCCGGTACAGCCGGCGCACGTTCACTCCCCAGATCCCGAGGAGCAGGGCGATGATCGCTGCGGGCGGACCGACTCGCAGAGCGAAAAGGGCGGCCGCCACCCCGCCTGCCAGCAGCGGAGTGATCGCAGCGAACTGCCGTCTCGAGTGTGCGAGCTTGTCGTCCCCGGGTGCGGGCATCGGTTCCGGCACGATCGCGTCAGGTGCTCCGGCGAGCCGCCGCCGCCGGTCGGTGAACAGGCTGCCGCCAAGCATCAGCAGGAAGATCACGGCCGCCCCGGCGGATGCGATGTAGGCCTGGTTGGCCGTGGACTGGGGTACGAACTTGAAGGTCGCGAACCGGCACTTGCTGCCAACCCGCCAGCCAGCCGCGAACCCGTCGAGCACCCGAGGCGCACCGAGGTCCTTCTGGTTCTCTCGAGTCGGCCCGCAGGTCGCTCGCCACCCGGTGCTGAAGCTGTCGCCGTGGACGAGCCAGCCCGGTCCGCTGAACCGGACCTCGGCGAAGCCGTCCGGCCCGGGCTTGGCGGTCACCACTTGGGCCGAAGTGGCAGGGAGCCTCGGCCTCGGCGCCTCGGAGGAGAGCCTGAGGTGATCGATCCGCATGACCGGACCGGGCGACACCGTGATCGGGTTCGGCCCACCGATCAGCGTCAGGCGGCGGTCAGCCCCGCACGGTTCGAACCGCATCGGCTTGGCCAGGTCGAGGTCGGCGACCCTGCCCCTGACCCTGCCGAGGAGCATGCTGCCCGACCCTTCGATCCGAAGGTCTCCACATCGGGTGGCAAAGCGGCCACCGTGCCTCGCTCGCGGTGCGTTCATTCCGGCGACGACGATCTCGCTGATCGCCATCGCGGGGAGCAGCCGCAACTCTGCCGGACCCTTCGGTGAGCTCGTCTTGACGAAGTCGATCCTTACCCGGTTCGAGCGCACGGCCTGGGGCAGCAGCACCTCTCCGTCGCGGCCGACGGGCAGCGGGCTGGTCGAGAGGCCGCCGAAGCTCACACGCACCTGGGTCGGCGTTCGGTACAGGGGCGAGTAGGGAACGAGCCTGAATCTGGTCATCCGAACCGGCCTCGGCGAGCGCCAGGCGATCCACGGTTTCACTCCGGGCCGGTCCTCGGCGACCCACGCGGTTCTCGGGTTCCGGTCGAAGGCGGATGAGGATCTGTGGATCGGGACTCCCTCGAACCGGGGCGACCCGTCGAATCGCCAACCGCGGCTCAGTCCCACAAGGGCGTCGAGCCTGAAATCCGGCGTCCACGGCGCCGAGCTGGCCCATCCGCTCGCAGAGAACGATCTCGTCGAGGGCACGCTCACCAGCCGGTTGATGCCCCGCTCGGCGTCGAACGTGGCCTTCGGGTCGCCGGTCGGTACCGGGCCGCCGAATGCCCCTGAGCTGCGGTACGGGTCGGACGTCGTCTGTCGCGCCAGCAGGATGTCGATCGGGGTGCGTGACATGTCCTCCGCTGCCAGTGCCTGAGCCGACCAGATCGGAGTTCGCAGCCACTCGCGCGGCTTCAGCCCGGGAATCGAGATCTCGTCGATGCCACCGAGGTCGATGCCGCCGAAGGTCGAGGTGTGAAGGATCCTGACCCGGATCTTGCGAACCGGAGCGTCGCCGGTCGCGACGTTGTTCCAGCCGGGCAGCAGCAGGATCGCGCGCTCCGGCGATCCATCGATCGAGACTCCGACCTTGGTCGTCTGCACGAGGCTGTCGCGATGGGGATGGATGCGGATCGCTCCGACCTTCGTGCTCCTCTTCAGCGTGATCTCGATCCAGCGCTTCTCGGGGAGGAAGTTGGCAGGGGTCCATGAGGTCCGCAGGTCACCGTCGACGGCGGCAAACGGCCTTGCCTCCGGACGCAGGAGCAGCTGCGGGCCCTCGGGGTTGGTCACTGACTCGATCCCGGTGTAGACGGCGACCGTCTGCTTGGCGTTGCCGATGCCGGCGAAGAGGTCGTAGGAAGGGACCTCCGGCGCGATCCGGTCCTTGGTCGAGAGGACGCTGCCCTGATCGTGTGTGGTCCTGGTCGCGAGCACGACCTGGCGGCGGTTGGTGTCGGTGATCACCAGGCCGGCACCGTCACGCACCTGACGGCGGATTCCCGGGCGGGTCTGGTCGCCGCTGAACAGGATGGCGTTGGCCGGGTTGATCATCCCGTGGGCGGCGAGCTCCAACAGGCCGTTTGCGTCCCCGGAGACGAGCTGGGTCCTCGAGCGCGGATGCGCCCTGACGAGCGAGTTTGCCGTCGTTCCGTTGCCGGGCAGTTCGTAGCGACTGATCGCGGGCATCGAGACCGCGTTGCCTGACCGGCCGACGGCAGGCGACACCGTCAGCTTGGGTCCGTAGGTCTGAGCCGGGCGACGGAGGGCGCTGCTCGTCGCGAGCGCAGCCTTTGCGCTGGCCGGGTCGAGCTCGCCGGAGCTCTCGGGGATTCCGTCCGCTCCAACGAGGACCTGGCCCACTCCGAGCAGGCTCAGCATCTGGTCCAGCTGGCCGGGAACGAGGCGGCGCTGTTGGACGAGGTTGTCCACCGCCGAGAGCAGCTGGGAGCTGTGAGGATCGGCGTAGCGGACCGCGTAGCGCTGGGCAACCGAGGTCTTCGTCAGGGCCGGAGCCACCGGGTCGAAGGTCGTACCCCACCTGTAGACGCCGAACTGCTGACCCGGGAGCATCATCGCCCTGTTGCCGGGGCCGGTATACCGCTCGAGGTCGCCGCTGGCCTCACGCCAGTAGGAGGGCACCTTCTTGTAGGTCAGTGCCGAGTCGAGCGCGGTCCCTGTGACCAGCGGCCAACCGAAGAGGATCGGGGCCGCCATCAGGCCGGCGATCGCCGCTCTCCTGTTGTTTACGAGCCTGATCCGTCGAATCGCAGCGGCCCCTCCGGTGCCGACGAGTACAGCGAGCGCGACCGCCAGCAACGGCGCTGCCTTGTAGGTCGTTCGCAGGATCTGGAGCAGCGGGAAGTCGTAGTAGGCCCGCACCAGCAGTCGGTTGAGCGGCTTGCCGGGGGGGAATCCGACCGCCATCGCGATGATCGCTCCGACTGCGAGCAGGACGAAGAAGGGAACGTAGGGCCTCCTCCAGGTGATCGAGAGGAAGCTGAACGCGAGGACCGGCACGGCGAAGCTGCCGGCCACGAGCAGCGGGGCGAAGAGGTAGACGGTCGTCGGCGGCACAACGGGGCGACTCGCTCCGAAGCCGATCTGGAAGTAGCTGATCCAGTAACCCAGGAGCCTCAGTGACTCGGAGACGCTGTTGGTCTCCCAGATGGTCGACGGCTGCTCGGTGAAGGAGAGGAAGTCCGCACCGAACTTGCTCTGGAGCGTGGTCGGGATGATCCACCACAGCGACAGCAGGAGCACGCAGATCCCCGTTCGCCAGAGTAGCGACCACGCGGCAATTCGCGAGCGCCCGATCACCGCGACCTCGTAGATGACGAGCAGCAGTGGAGCCAGCATCACCCAGAGGAGGACGGCAGCGTTTACTCCGCCGCCGGCCATCGCCACGAAGAAGCCCGCTGCGATCGGCCAGCGCCAGCGGCGCGGCTCGAGCATTCCGCGGTGAGCGGCGTAGAGCAGCCAGGGCAGGACGGCGTAGGCCGTGAGTGTGATCGTGCCGCGGTTGAGCTGGGTCACCACGTACGGGTTGAGCACATAGACGAGTCCGCCGAGCAGTCGCGCGAGACCGTCGTCCTTGCGCCAGAGGGCACCGATCAGCCGTGAGACGCCGATCCCGGCCGCAAGCAGGATCAGCGCCAGCCAGACTCGCTGGACGATCCACATCGGAGCTCCAGTGGCCGCGCCGCCGGCGTAGAACGGGGCCATCGGGAAGATGTAGCCGACGAACTGACCGCTCTGGACGTGACCGAGGTCGTAGGTCGACGACCAGACCTGGAGCACTCGGCTGAGGAACAGGCTCGGGTTGACCGTCAGGTCGCTTCGCGAGTCGGTGAACATCAACCCCGGCGCCTGCATGAACGGGATGGCGATCGCCACGGCAGTGATCAGCCTCTCGGCGATCTTGGGGCGCAGGCCACGGTACGGCCGGACGTCGGGTTCGCGCTGCGCTTCGTCCGATTCCGGAGCGCTCGGAACAGTCGGTGAGGCGACTTCGCCGATCTCCACCAGTTCGATCGTCTGGGCGATCGAGGGGTCGATCAGCGGCGCTTCGACTGTCCGCGGGTCGGTCTCAGGGACCGGGGCAGCGGGGACAGTCGGAGTCTCCTGCGGGTTGAGGACCGCCTGCTCGGGCCCCTCGTCCGGGTTGCGGGTGGTGCTCACGCTGCCGCCTTCCGCGAGGCGTCGAGCCGCCGCCTTCGCACTGCCAGGATCTGGGCGACCAGTGGGGCCGTCATCAGCACCATCAGCGGCTCAAGTGGGATGTGGTATCGGAACTGCCCGTAGAGGACGATGCTGAACAGGAGCAGGCTGCCGGTCATGTAGGCCGCGCAGGCCCTGAGTACGGAGTTGCGAAGCATCGATCGGCCGAACACGATCAGCGAGGTCAGGAAGCCGGTCAGGAGCAGGTACCAGCCGACGTCGCCGAAGGTGGCGAGTCGGTCGGCCCAGACCTTGCTCAACGGCTTCTTGCCGTCCCCGGTCTTGTTGACCCAGTAGTAGATCGCGTCACCGTCGCCCTGAGCCATTCCGAGGAGTCGCCACGGGATCAAGGAGACGTCCTTGAGCGGGTTTTTCTGGATCCAGTCGGTGGCAGCGCGCTGGAGCAGCTTGCTCTGTTCGATCTGGTAGAAGCGGGCGTTCGAAGGCCCTGCCTGCGATGTCAGGGAAGCGGGTGGGTAGGTCTGTTCGCCGGTGGCGGTCGGGTTGTGGCCGGCCCAGAAGGTCGAGCCGAAGTTCGTGCTCACCGGGATGAACTGGCCGAAGACCGATTGGTTGCGAAGCGTCCACGGCACGACGCAGAGGACTGCGATCCCGCCCATCACCGCCATCCGCTCGGCGAGTTGGCGGCGACCGAGTTTCGGCCACCAGGCAGCGAGGGGCATCAGGAACATCAACGGACCTTCGCCTCGCGTCAGCACGCCAAAGCCGATCAGGACTCCGAGCAGCGCGGCCGTCTGGACGTTCGCCTCGCGGGAGACGAGCAGCCAGAGCACGGTGACGATCATGAACACGAACAGAGCCTCCGACATCAGGACGTCGGCGAAGAAGATCTGACCGGGAAGGAAGGCCATTGCCAGGGCGCAGAACCGAGCCTCGACCTTGCCCAGTGCCCGCAGCGCGACAGCGTGGATCAGCGGCACGGTCGCCGTCCCGATCAGGGCGTTGACGAACTCTCCCGCGAGTGGTTGCGTTCCGAACACCCGGTAGACCATCGAGAGCAGGAAGACGTACCCCGGAGGCCACTGGCCGAATGGCCTGCCGTCGAGCGTCGAGAAGCCCTTTCCGTCTGCTGCCATGGCAGCAACCGAGTGGTAGAAGAAGGTGTCGTTGAAGGCGAAGTTGTTGCCTCGCTGGACGCTCAGGATCAGAATCGCTCGGACGACGAACGCTCCGATCGTCACGTAAGTCAGGAATCGGGCATCGGGCCTCGCTGAGAGCCTTGACACGGCTCCCCCGAAGGCGCTGCCGCTCCTCGATTCCGAGACTGTTCCCACGAACCACCAAGGCTAGTGGCCGCATGCCGATTTCGCGCCGGCGTCGGCAGCATTTCGCTGCCGGTAGGATCCGTCACCTGAGCAATTCGGCCGACAAGACCCCGGACGCCCGCGATCGAAGCGGCGCGGACTTCGATTCAGCTTGGGCTTCGGTCGATGGGGTCGAGGGCTGGATGACCCGAGGTCAGGCTCGAATGCTGTGGGATGTTGCGCGGTCCGTGCCGACCGGCGCACGCATCGCCGAGATCGGCAGCTACAGGGGCCGCTCGGCCATCGTGATCGCGCTCGCGTCCCCCCAAGCCGGGGAGATCGTCGCGATCGATCCTCACGCAGGCAACGACCGCGGACCGCAGCAGATCGATGGAACCTCCGATGAGGGGCAGGGCGACAACGACCGCTTCTGGGCGAACCTGCGCTCGGCCGGGGTCGATTCACGGGTGCGCCATGTTCGCCTTCCCTCGCAGGACGCCCACGGCGAGGTCGAGGACGGCCTCGACATGCTCTACATCGACGGAGCCCATCGCTACGAGCCGGCGCTCGCCGACATTCGCGACTGGGGAGAGCGAGTCAAGCCCGGCGGCACAATGCTGATCCACGACTCGTTCTCGTCCGTTGGCGTCACCCTCGCCCAGGCGCGGCTGCTGTTCGCCTCCCCGGAGTGGCGCTACGAGGGCCGGTCCCGATCGCTCGCCCGCTACACGCGGACTCCGCTGTCAGGAGCCGAGCGACTCTCCAACCTCGGCGGCCAACTGGCCGAGACCCCCTGGCTCGTGCGCAACCTGTTGATCAAGGTCCTGCTGACCGTGAAGCTGCGGCCGGTTGCCGCCCTGTTCGACGGTGGTCGCGGGGAGTGGCCCTACTAGGCCCGATCCGACCGCCCGGAAGGTCATCTCTTTACCAACCCTTTCCGGAACCGGTCAGATGCCTTATTGTCCCGAGCATGACCGATCAAGAGAAGGATCCGACTCCGACACCGGAGCCGGAGAACAACATCCAGCCCGTTCAAGCCGAAGCAGCTCAGCCAGCAGCGACAGACGCTTCAAGTGACGTGTCGATTGCCGAGACCGAGAGCCCCACGGCCTCGCCTGCAGTCGCGCCGATCGCCGTTGGGCGACCTCCGGTCGCCAAGATCCTCGTCGGCCTCGCGACAGTCCTCGCTCTTTGGTTCCTCGCCGGGGTTGCCGGAGGCGTCAAGCAGCAGGCCTGCCTCGCCCAGGTGACAGCCAAGTACGGCACCGGAGCGACCGGCGGCAAGGCCGGTGTCGCTGACCTCGCCCGCAAGAACAACGCTGCCAAGTGCAGCAGTTCCCCGTTCTAGCGGCCGACTGACTCAAGGATTCACGGAGTGGGCCCAGCGGGGCCCACTTCGCCTTTCAGGCCTCGACGCCCAGCGCTCGCAGCCTGTCGCGGATGGGAGCGAGCAGCGTCGGATTCGTCCTGCGCGAGTGCCCATTGGCGCAGGCCGGCCTCACCCGATCGCGAGCCGGTCGCGGAGGAGCGCAGAGCTGAGGTCCAGTCCTCGAGACTTTCGCAGACGGTCACCGCACGCTCCTGTGTGAGCGGCCCCTTCAGAGGCGGGACCAGTGTCCTGCGGCCGACCCGGGCGGCCTTGAGCACACGCTGTGGCAGGCCGCCGTCGTTGAACTCGTCGAGCTTGAACGGGAGGATCCCGACGTCGGCGAGTGAAATCACGCGGGCTGCCGCTTCGTCTTCGAGGCTCCCCAAGGCAACGCTGCCGGGAGCGGCCATCACTCGCGCGAGGTTCGGGTCGTCGGGTGTTTCATCGGCATGGACTTCGCCGATCAGCAGCAGGGTCAGCTCCGGCATCGCTTCGAGCAGGTCCGCGAGCAGCTTCCAGTCGGTTCTCCGGCCGAGGTGTCCCATCGAGACCGCGACTACGGACTTCGCCGGGTCTGGGGCAGGGAATGAGTCGTGGGGAGGCGGCAGCACATCCGCTTCGCGCCCGGCCGCCCGCTCGACGTCTGCCAAGGCACCCGAGACGGCGAACCTCCAGTCCGCCCGGCGCGAGAGCGCTTCGTGGAGCTCGTGCACCCTTTTCCGAGTTGCCTCGTCGGCATCCGGGGCGTGGTCGTAGCGGTCCCAGATGCCGTACCAGAGCTCGGCTCCAGGATTGCGGTCGAGCAGCGCCGCGGCGAGCGGCTGAAGCACAGCGTGCATCGCGACCACGACCGCCAGCTCGCCATTCAGCTTCACCCGGTTGGCCTGCCTCGTCGCCTCCGCCGCGGCCAGTGGTCCCGGGAGCCGCATCAGCGCCCCGGCCGGCACCCGACCCGGCTCGAGGACGGCGACCCCGGGCGCCTCCAGCAGCGGCCTGACGAAGTCGGCGAGGATGAAGCTCTCGAGCGGCTTGGGCAGCAGGAACAGGGCGAGGCGTTCGTTCACCTGCGGGACGGTAACCGCCCGTGCCCCCGGTAGCGTCCGAGCCGATGGCCGGAACCGCCCGCAGGCTGCTCAGAACAGCGTTCGCCTATCAGGCCTCCGACCTGGTCTCGAAGCCGCTCGCCCTGCTTCTGCTCCCGCTCTACACGCGCCACCTGACCAGTTCCGACTACGGCACAGCGGAGCTGGTCGGCGCAGGCGTCGTCTTCGCCAGCATCGTCGTCAGGCTCGGCATCGGCGAAGCATTCGTCCGCTACCACTACGAGCAGCTCGACTCCGCCGGCCGGGATGCGCTGGCGAGACGGTCCGTGATCGCCCTCGCTTTCGTCTCGTCCGCCGTCTGCCTCGCGGTCGCTGCATTCGCGCAACCGATCTCCGAGCTGGTTCTCGACGGACCCGACCCGACGATCATCCGGATCGCGGCGCTCGGGCTTTGGGCGTTCTCGAACCTCGAACTCGCCCAGGCGCTGCTCAGGGTCGAGGAGCGGGCTCGCGAGTACGCATCCTTCTCGATCGCGAACGTCCTGATGACCGTTTCGCTGACCGTGTGGCTCGTCGTCTTCCGCGGCGATGGGGCCAACGGCCTGCTGTTCGGCAACTACGCGGCGTCGACGGTGGTGCTGCTGGCACTGTGGTTCTGGGAGCGGGAGCGGCTGCGGGCGAAGGCCGGGCAGGCGACCGGGATGGCGACCCTGCTCCGGTTCGGCCTGCCGACCGTTCCAGCCGACGCGAGCGTCTTCGCCCTCAACCTGATCGACAGGGCGTGGCTCTTCCACGGCAAGGGCGGAGCTGCCGCTGCCGGCCTCTACTCGTTGGCGATCAAGCTCTCCGGCGGGATGATCGCCCTCGCCCGCGGCTTCCAGTACGCCTGGCCGCCGCTTGCCTACTCCGTCAAGGACGACCGGGAGGCTGCCCGCCTCTACGCTGCGGTCACCACCTGGTACGCGGCGGTGACAGGCTTGGCCGTGGCTGCGCTCGTGCTGCTCGGTCGCTGGGTCGTGAGGCTGCTCGCGGCACCGTCGTACTACGAGGCGCACAAGGCGCTTCCTTGGGTCGCACTCGGTTGGGCGATGTACGGGCTGTTCCAGGTGCTGGTCGCCGTTGGCGGTCGGGCGAAGGTCACGACCCGCAACTTCCCGGCGGCGCTCGCGGGGCTGCTCGCGAACGTCGTCCTGCTTGCACTGCTCGTCGAACCCCTCGGGATCGCCGGCGCCGGCATCGCGCTCGCCGGCGCCTACGTCGTGATGATCATTGTCCTGAGGATCCTGACGAGGGATCTCTTCGAGGTTCGCTTCGAGTGGCTGCGCCTTGGCCACCTGGCGCTGGTGGCGGGCGGGATCTCGGTCGTCGGCGACCTGCTGCTCCCCACCCAAGGTCTCGCTGGACTGCTGGCGAGGGTGGCGCTGGCTGTCGCCATCCCGCTCGTTCTCTGGGGGACCCGATTCGCTCGACCGGGCGAGGTTGCCGCGGCGGGCCGAGGCGTGAGGGCGCTCAGGACCCGGCTTGCTGCGACTCGCGGCGGTTGAACTCCGCGGCCGCTTCGCGCAGTCCGGAGCCGCTCGCCGGCGAGAGGGTCGCCCTGACGTGCCAGAGGTAGCGGGCCGGGTCGTGGCCCGGCAGCACCGTCGCCGCAAGCGCCCGAGCGAGGTAAGGGAAGGCGATCAGCGGCCTCATCGCGATCGCCTGGACTGGCCCCAGATGGGTCGAGAGGTAGCGGTTGCGCCCCCGGGCGAACTCGACGATCCGCCTCCTCGCCGACGCTCCCGTGGAGAGCCCCTCGTGGTGCACGGCGACTGCCGCAGGGACGTGCAGCGTCGAGCGGCCGACATCGGCGAGGCGCTTGCAGAGGTCGGTCTCGTCGGAGTAGACGAAGTACCCCGGGTCGAGCCGGCCGACGGAGTCGGCGGCCTTGCGGTCGAGCAGCATCGCGGCCGACTGCGCCCAGTCGACTTCCACCGTCGCCGGGCCTCGTCCGGATTGGACAGTGAAGCGACGGTGCAGGAACACGGCCCCGGCGAGCGCTGTGTCCCAGCCGGGGAAGCGCCAGGCCGACGGCTGCTCCCGGCGGTCGGGCCGAAGCAGCTTCGCTCCGGCCGCCGCCGCCTTCGGGCTGGCCTCAAGGGCCGAGTGCAGAGCGGCGGTCGCTCCCGGCTGGAGGATCGCGTCCTCGTTGAGCAGCAGGCAGTAGCGGCCGCTGGCCGCCCCGATCAGTTCACTGTCATTCGCGGCCTTGCCCCGCCTCGACTCGAGCGCGATCACGCGATCGACGACCGGATGCGCCGAGGCCAGCTCTGCCGAGCCATCCTTGGAGAAGTTGTCGAGGACGATCGCCTCGGTGGCGAACGGAAGCGAGCGCTTCTCCTCGGCGAGGGCGTCGAGGCATTCCGCAAGCCGTTCGCGCTGAGCGGTGTTGACGACGCACCATGTGAGTTCGATCGCGGACATCTCCGCCATGATCGCGCAAGGCCTCTCGGACCGGTCGTCGCCACCCCGCCTGAGTTGCCGGACGGCTGCGTCGCTACCGTTTTCCCGGCGATGCCGCGGGAGTCCAGCCGATGAAGGTCCAGGTCGTCGATCCCGCGGCTTACACGCCGGCGTACGACCATGCTCTGTGTCGGGCGCTCGGGGCTGCCGGGGCGCAGGTCGAACTCGCGACCTCCCCGTTCCCCTATGGCTCCGTTCCGCCGGCCGAGGGCTACAGCAGGGTTGAGCGCTTCTACCGCGGGCTGCCGGGGGGCGCAGGCACGCCGTTGCTCAGAGCCGGCAGGGCCGCCCGCCACCTTCCCGACATGGTCGCCTGGAGGCGTTCGGTCGATCGGTTCGACGTGATCCATGCCCAGTGGCTCGCCGTCCAGGGACTCGACGTCCACCTCCTGCCGAAGTCGCGCCCGCTGGTGATGACCGCCCACGACGTTCTCCCGCGCGAGCCGCGCCCCGGCCAGGTCCGCGCCCAGGCCCGACTCTGGCAGCGGGCCGACGCGGTCGTCGTCCACAGCGAGCATGGCCGCAGCCGCCTCGTCGATGCGCTCGGGGTCGACCCGGCGAAGGTCGAGGTGATCCCACACGGGCCACTCGATCACCTCGCTTCGATTCCCGATCCGATGCCGCTCCCGAAGGAGTTGGAGGGATCGGAGGGTCAGGTCGTGCTGTGCTTCGGCTTGATGCGCCCGTACAAGGGACTCGACCTGCTGGTCGAGGCATGGAGCAAGGTGGATGGCGCAACGCTGTGGCTCGTCGGCCGACCGAGGATGGACATCTCCCGCCTGCGTGCCGCGGCGCCTGCTTCGGTGCGGTTCCTCACCCGCTACGTGGATGATCGGGAGATCCCAGCGATCTTCCGGCGGGCCGACCTCTGCGTCCTGCCCTACACGGAGATCGACCAGTCGGGAGTGCTCGCCACAGCCCTGGCGTTCGGCAAGCCGATGCTTCTCAGCGATGCCGGGGGATTCCCGGAGGTGGCCGCAGCCGGGGCAGCGGAGTGCGTGCCGGCCGGCGATTCGGCCGCCCTCGGCTCGACCCTTGCGGATCTCCTGGCCGACAGGGCGAAGCTCGCAACCCTCTCGGCCGGAGCGCAGCGGTTGGCCGGCGGCGAGTGGTCGTGGCAGCGGGCGGCCGAGAGGCACCTCGACCTCTACTCCCGGCTGAGCGGGACCGGCTGACGCCCCGGCCGCCGCGCCCGGCAGACTTGACCCGGTGAGAACCGCCCTCGAGATCATCTTCTGGCTTTCCGCAGGCCTGCTGCTCTGGAGCCAGGTCGGTTACCCGCTGGCGCTGGTGGCACTCCAGGCCGTGTTGCGCCGGCCGGGACCCCCCGGTCCGGTCAGGGGTGATGACGTACCGATGGTCACCGTGGTTGTCGCTGCCTATCGCGAGGCCGACGTGATCGCGAGGAGGATCGCGAACCTTCGCTCGCTCGACTGGCCCGCCGGCCGAATCGAGCTGATCGTCGCGTGCGACGGGTCCGATGACGGGACCGTCGAGGCAGCCCGCTCGGCCGGAGCCGATCTCGTCCTCGACCTTCCGCGTGGCGGCAAGGTCCGCGCCCAGGACGCAGCGGTCCGCGAGGCCAGCGGCGAGATCGTCGCCTTCTCAGACGCCAACGCCGTCTGGCAGCCCAACGCGCTCCGCGCGCTCGTGGCCGCGTTCGCCGATCCCGAGGTCGCTCTCGCATGCGGGCGGGTGCGGTTCGAACGGGCGGACGGCACGAATCAGGAGGGGCTGTACTGGCGATTCGAGATGTTCATTCGGGGCCTCGAGGCGAAGCTCTCCTCGGTCACGGCGGGTAACGGTGCGATCTATGCGGTTCGCCGCAGCGACTACGTCGAAGTCGATCCGGTGATGGGTCACGACCTCAAGTTGCCGTTCACCCTCGTCAAGCGTGGCCGCCGCGCGATCGAGGCTCCGGCCGCCGCCGCGACCGAGCTGATGGTTCCGAGCCTCGAGGGCGAGTTCGCCCGCAAACGCAGGATGATGAGCCACGCCTGGCCGATCGTGATCAAGGGAGGTTTGCTCTCCCCGCGCGGCTACCCGCCGCTCTACGCCCTGATGATCTTCAGCCATCGGGCGATCCGCTACGCATCGCCGAAGCTCCACCTGCTGGCCCTGATCACAAGCGCACTGCTCGCCCCCGGCTCGACCTTCTGGACAACCGTGCTCGGCGTCCAGCTCCTGATCCTGGTTGCCGCCTTCGTCGCCCGCTGGGTGCCGCTGAGGGCGCTGCTCGTCTGCCGCTATTACGTCCTGATGACCGCCGCCATAGCTGCCGGATGGTGGGATTGGGCAAGGCACGGAACGCCGGCCGGCTGGGAGCCGCCGGAGGGAACCCGGTGAACCGCTCCTACCGCCCGGTCAAGCGCCTGACCGATCTGGTGCTCGGGGGTGCCGCCTCGCTCGTCAGCCTGCCGATCGTCCTCATCTGTGCTCTGGCGGTCAAGCTCGACAGTCGCGGTCCCGTCCTCTATCGGCAGGCACGGGCCGGCCTCGACGGCCGCGAGTTCGAGATCTACAAGCTGCGCACGATGATCGTCGGTGCCGAGTCGCTCGGCTCCGGGATGGCGGTCGACGAGGGCGACACACGGATCACGAGGGTCGGGGCGTTCCTGCGGCGCTGGTCGCTCGACGAGTTGCCGAACCTGTGGAACGTGGTCGGTGGGGAGATGTCGCTCGTTGGTCCGCGGCCGACCCTTCCCGAGCAGGTCGCCGACTATGACGAGCGCCAGCGGGGCCGACTCTCGGTCCGTCCCGGGGTGACGGGTTGGGCCCAGGTCCACGGCCGGGCCTCCCTCCCTTGGTCGGAGCGGATCGAACTCGACCTCTGGTACGTCGAGAACGCCTCACTGCGGCTCGACCTCAAGATCCTGCTCGCGACCGTGAGGATGGTCCTGACCGGCAGCGACCTCTACCGCGGCGAGAGCGGCGGCTGGGACCGCTGAAGGCAGGCGGGGCCTAAGCCTTGGCGGCCGTCGGCTGCTTGCGGCTCGCCGATTGGCGGCGGGCGCCGGCTGCCTTGCGGGCCCGCTTCGGCTTGGTGGCCGCCTTCGTGCGGGTCGCCTTGGCCTCCGGCTCAGCCCAGCAGTGGTCGATGAACTCGACGATTTCACCCGTGAGGCGAGCGGGCCGCGAGCGGAGTTCGATGATCGAGTTGGCCTCCAGCAGCCGCGAGTTGCGCAGTTCGCTGGCGAGCAGGCCGGCGTCCGAGAACGGGTGCACCGGGTCGCGCGGGTGCCCGATGATCAGAGCCGGGGCCTCGAACGTCCGCCGCTCCTCGCGGGGCGGGGCGACCCGCTCGAAGAAGAGCCCTCGCATCACTGCGGAGCCGGGTCGCGGGTCCTGTTCGATCCAGTCGAGCAGCACCTCGCCCAGCAGCGGCATTCCCTTGCGCGGAATCAGCGAGGCAGCCCGCCCTACTCCCCGCATCACCGGCGCGGCGAAGGTCTGGGCGCACATCAGCGGTGTGAAGGCGATCGCGCACCCGAGCAGGGCTGACTCGAGAACCGGCATCTCGAGGATCATCCCCCTGAGCCGTTCCGGTGCCGCGCTGGCGACCTCGAGCGTCGTGTTCGCCCCGAGCGATGCTCCCCCGACCACTGCCTGTTCGATCTCGAGGTGGTCGAGCAGTCCGACCACCTGGCTCGCGTAGGCACGCATCGAGTGGCGCCACATCTCATCCGGGCGGTCCGATTCGCCGTGGCCGAGCGGGTCGATCGTGACGACGTGTTCACCGTGGTCGGCGAGGGCGGCGGCGAGCTGCGAGTGCATTCGTTGGCTGGTCAGCAGCCCGGGTATCAGTACGCAGACGCGGCCACCGGCGCCGTGCTCTGTGTAGGCGATTCGTTGGCCCTCGTGGATGAAGTGCGGCATTGTCCCTGCGATCGTACGCCTACTGCGGGCCGTCAAGCGCAGTCAGACCCGCCAACTTTCAACCTGCCGCCGGTCGAAGCCGGATCGGAGTAGTTTTTGATTGTCGGCCAGTAGCGGCGGACGGACACCGAAAAGCTTCGAGGAGGATCCCTCAATGTCGAATCAACCACGTTCACTCGTCGGTCAGGTAGTTGCAATCACCGGCGGCGCCCGGGGCATCGGCCGTGCCACCGCGACCACGCTCGTCCGTGAGGGCGCGAAGGTCGCGATCGGCGACCTCGACCACTCCGCAGCCGAGCAGACAGCGTCCGAGATCGGTGGCGGCACGATCGGCCTCCCGCTCGACGTAACCGACCGCGCTTCGTTCGAGGCCTTCCTCGACGCGGTCGAGGCCAAGCTCGGTCCGATCGACGCCCTGGTCAACAACGCCGGGATCATGCTGCTGGGCGACTTCTTCGACGAGGACCCCGAGCTGGCGCGCCGCCAGATCGAGATCAACCTCTGGGGAGTGATCACCGGCTCGCAGCTCGCCGGCAAGCGCTTCCGCCGCCGGGGTCGCGGTCACGTCATCAACGTTGCCTCGATGGCCGGCAAGAGTGGCTTCCCGGGAGCTGCCACCTACTGCGCGACCAAGCACGCCGTGGTCGGGCTGTCGGAGTCGAAATGCGTGGCGAGCTCAAGGGCACCGGGGTCGAGGTCTCCTGTGTCATGCCGAGCATCGTCAACACCGAGCTCGCTTCCGGTCTTGGCAGCGCGCGGTTCGTGAAGAACATCGATCCTCAGGACGTGGCGAATGAGATCGTCGACGCCCTCAAGGAGCCGCGGTTCGACGTCTTCGTCCCGCGAAGCAACGGTGCGCTGGTCAAGACGATGGCCCTGATGCCGCGCCGCGTCCAGGACGCGACCACCAAGGCCTTCAAGGCCGACACTGTCCTGACCCAGGTCGACGACCGGGCGCGGCTCGCCTATCAGCAGCGGGCCACGGGCGGTCTCGGGACTTCGTCAAAGCCCGGCATCGGCAGCGGCGACGACGCTTCGTAGAGCCGGGTCAGGGGCCGCGGCGGCCGCCGGCCGCCGAGCGCAGCAGGATCGCAACGAGGACCAGGGTCACGGCGCTGGTGATCAACCCGATCATCCAGCCGTCCAGCCCCGCGAGCTTCAGGACCATTCCGGATACCCCGCCGATCGCGACGATCCCGACGACCAGCACGATCCTGTTGGCCAGTGAGTCTCCCTTGCTGGAACCGTCCGCCACGCTCGGGACGATACCGGCCCGCGAGGCAGGCCCGTACCTGCGATTCTCCAGCCCGGCGAGATGAACGACCCGACCAACGCCCCAACCACAGCGACCGATCAGCTGAGCATCGACACGGCGCGTGTCCTCAGCGCCGACGCCGTCGAGCGGGCCAACAGCGGCCATCCGGGAATGCCGATGGCGCTCGCGCCACTGGCGTTCCTGCTCTTCGCCGACGTGATGAAGCACGACCCGGGCGCCCCCGATTGGCCGGACCGCGACCGCTTCGTCCTCTCGCCCGGCCACGGGTCGATGCTCCTCTATTCGGCGCTCCATCTCTCCGGCTACGACCTTCCCCTCAGCGAGCTTAAGAACTTCCGCCAGTGGGGTTCGCGCACCCCCGGCCACCCCGAGTTCGATCCCGAGCACCCGACCCCCGGTGTCGAGACGACCACCGGTCCGCTCGGCCAAGGGTTCGCCAATGGCGTCGGGATGGCGATCGCGGAGCGATGGCTGCGTACCCGCTTCGGCAGCGAGGTCCAGGACCACCATGTCTGGGGGATCGTCTCCGACGGCGACCTGATGGAGGGCATCGCGGCCGAAGCGGCGTCGCTCGCCGGTCACCTCGGCCTCGGCCGCCTCGTCTACTGCTGGGACGACAACAGGATCAGCCTCGACGGCCCGACTTCGCTCAGCTTCGACGGCGAGGACGTCATGGCCAGGTTCCGCGCGTACGGGTGGCAGACGCTCGAGGTCCCGTCGGTCGATGACCTCGATTCGGTCCGAGCCGCCCTCGCTGAGGGAGCAGCCGACGAGTCGCGCCCGACCTTGATCCGGGTTCCTTCCGTGATCGGCTGGCCTGCCCCGAACAAGCAGAACACGAGCGGAGTGCACGGCGCTCCGCTCGGCGATGAGGAGCTGCGTGCCGTCAAGCAGAAGCTCGGCTTCGACCCGGACCGGTCGTTCGTGATTCCCGACGGGGTCGCCGAGCGCTGGTCGGCCCGCGAGCGCGGCTCCGCTGCGAGGGCGGAGTGGGAGTCCCGCCTCGCCGACTTCCTCGCTGCCGATCCGGAGTCGGCCGAAATCTGGCGCGCAGCCTGGGAGGGCAAGCCAATGCCCGGCCTCGGCGCTTCGCTGCCGAGCTGGACCCCGGCTGACGGCAAGGTCGCGACCCGCAGCGCCGGCGGGAAGGCGATGGCAGCGCTTGCCGATCACCTGCCGACGATGCTCGGCGGTTCGGCCGACCTCGTCAGCTCGGTCAAGGCGTCGGTTCCTGGCGGCGGTGACATGACGCCGAGACGAAAACGGTCGCAACATCCATTTCGGTGTCAGGGAGCACGCGATGGGGGCGATCGTCAACGGCATGTCCCTCCACGGCGGCATCGTCCGTCCGTTCGGCTCGACCTTCCTCCAGTTCGCCGACTACATGAGATCCGCGATCAGGCTCTCGTCCCTGATGAGGCTTCCGGTGTCGTGGGTCTTCTCGCACGACTCGATCGCACTCGGTGAGGATGGTCCGACCCACCAGCCGGTCGAGCACCTCGCCGCCCTCCGGGCGATTCCGGGCCTGACCGTGATTCGTCCGTCCGATGCGAACGAGACCGCCGAGGCGTGGCGCGTGATCGCGGAGGAGATCCCCGGGCCGGCAGCCTTGATTCTCAGCCGCCAGGACCTTCCAGTCCTCGACCGAGCGAGCCTCGGCCCGGCGTCGGGGCTAGGCAACGGAGGCTACGTCCTGGCCTGCGACGGCTCACCGGCAGCTGTGATCGTCGCGACGGGATCCGAGGTCGAGGTCGGCCTCGCGGCCCGCGACCAGCTGGCGGCCGAAGGCGTCGAGGCCCGCGTCGTGGCGCTTCCGTCCTGGGAGCTCTTCGAGGCCCGCCCCGCCGAGTACCGCGAGCAGGTCATTCCCTCGGGCCTGCCGGCCGTGTCGGTCGAGGCAGGCGTGTCGATGGGATGGGAGCGGTACGCACAGGCGCACGTCTCGGTCGATCGCTTCGGGGCATCGGCTCCCGCTGCGGAGCTGATGGAGCGCTACGGCATCACTGCCGATGCCGTGGCCGAGCAGGTCCGTTCGCTGATCGCCTCCTGACCGGCGACCGGCGCCAGCCGATCTCAGTCGGCCGCTCGCGCCGTGAGTTCGTCGTGGAGAGACCGCGTCTTGCCGGTGCGCCTCGTCCACGTCCGGTCGCGGCCCAGCTCCCAGGCGTAGGTGTCGTCGGTCATCGAGCGATCGATGGATTCGGCCAGCCGGTCCTGCAGCGCCGGCTCCTCGATCGGGACGATCAGCTCCACCCGCGAGTCGAGGTTGCGGGGCATCAGGTCGGCTGAGCCGATCCAGATGCTGCGCTCCTCGCCGCGTTCGAAGCAGTAGATCCGCGAGTGCTCGAGGAAGCGCCCGACGATCGAGCGCACCGTGATCGTCTCGCTGACCCCGGGCACACCGGGCACCAGGCAGCAAATCCCGCGCACCAGGAGCTCGATCCTGACCCCGGCCTGTGACGCCGCGTAGAGAGCCTCGATCGACCTGCGATCGACCAGCGCGTTCATCTTCAGGCGGATTCGGGCCTTGCGACCCGCCTGGTGTGCGGCGACGGTCGCGTCGATCTCCTCGAGGATCTTGTTGCGGATTCCGTCCGGTGAGATCGCCACCTTGCGGAACTCGCCCGGGCGGGCGTACCCGGTCAGCATGTTGAAGAGGTCGCTGACGTCCTCGGCGATGTCCGGGTCCGCGGTGAGGATGCCGAAGTCCTCGTAGGTGCGGGCGGTCTTGGCGTTGTAGTTGCCGGTCCCGATGTGGACGTAGCGGCGCACCCCCTTGCCTTCGCGCCTGACCACCATCAGCGCCTTGGCGTGGGTCTTCAGGCCGGGCAGGCCGTGGCAGACGTGTGCGCCCGACTCTTCGAGCGTCCGCACCCAGCCGATGTTCTCGATCTCGTCGAAGCGGGCCTTCACTTCGACCACGCTCACGGCCTGCTTGCCTTGCTCGGCGGCTGTGACGAGCGACGGCACGAGCTGCGAATCGTCGGAGGTGCGGTACACCGTCTGCTTGATCGCGAGGACCTTCGGGTCCTTCGCCGCCTGCTTCGCGAGGCGCTCGACGGAGCCGGCGAACGATTCATACGGGTGGTGGATCACGATGCTGCCTCGCCTGATGGCGGAGAAGATGTCGCCGGGCTCGCCCTCACGCGTTCGCAGCGCCTGCGGGACGACCGGGCTCCAGGCAGGGTCCCGCAGGTCCTCGAAACCGCGCAGGCCGTGGATCTGCCAGAGGTCGCCGAGATCGAGCATCCCCTTGATGGTGTGCACCTCGTCCTCCTCGAGGTCGAGTTGCTCGGTCAGCCAACCCCGCAGGACGGGATCCATTCCCTCAGCGACTTCGAGTCGGATCGCCTCGCCGAATCGGCGTCGGCGGAGCTCCTCCTCGACGGCCTGAAGGAGGTCGTCGGCTTCGTCGGAGACTGTGAAGTCGGCATCTCGGGTGACCCGGAAGAACGAGTGCGAGACCAGATCCACCCCGGGGAAGAGCTCGTCGAGGTGCCGGGCGATGACCAACTCGAGCGGAACGAACACTCCCTTGCCGGCGGGGACGAAGCGCTCGATCACCTCGCGGGGGACCTTCACTCTCGCGAATGCGTCGCCGCCGGTGATCGGGTCGTGCAGCCTCACGGCGATCGAGAGGGAGAGGGTCGAGATGTAGGGGAACGGCCTGCCCGGCGCGTCCGCGAGTGGCGTCAGCACGGGGAAGATCCGCTCGGCGAAGTCGCGGTCGATCGAGGCGAGGTCGGTCGGCCCGAGCTTCTCCGGCTCGATGATCCTGATCCCGGCAGCTGCCAGCTCCGGGCGAACCTCCTGCTCCCAGGCGCGGGAGTGGCGCTCCATCAGCTCCTTCATCCGCTCGGAGACCCTGTCGAACGCTTCGTCGGGCGAGAGTCCGTCGGGGCCCCGGGCATCGATCCCCGAGTCGATCTGTTCGTGAAGGCCCGGCCAGTCGGACCATCACGAACTCGTCGAGGTTGGTGGCCGTGATCGCGAGGAACTTCGCCCGCTCGAGCAGCGGGACCTCGGGGTCCTCGGCCAGCTCGAGCACGCGGGTGTCGAAGTCCATCCATGAGACTTCGCGATTCGTGTAGAGCGACGGGTCGTCCAGTGCGACGGGTTTCGCGCCGGCGGTGATGTTCTCAAGCTCTTGGCGAAGCGTGTCGGTCGGCTCGTTCATTCCGACTTCGATCGTAGAGGCGCCGCCGCATTGCCGCGACCGGTGGGTGATCGCTCGCGCCGGTCGACGCACTGTTGCTTCTTACTCTCGCCTTAGGCCCCGGTGGCATAAAGCTCCGATGCCTACATCTCAGCTACACGCCAATCCAAGCCAGCCGCTCCCCGGACCGAAGGTCAAGGCAGCGACCCTCTTCAACAAGGTTCCAGAGATCACAGTGTGGTTCTGGATCATCAAAGTGCTTTGCACGACAGTCGGCGAGACTGCCTCCGACTTCCTTCAATCTCCCGACAACGGTGGTCTGGGCTTGGGCATTCCCAAGACGTTCGCGATCATGGGCACGCTGCTGGCAATCGCGCTGGTTCTGCAGATGAGGTTGAACCGCTATCGCCCGGTGTCGTACTGGGTGGCCGTTGTGCTGATCAGCATCGTTGGCACGCTCGTGACCGACTGGCTACATGACGACAAGGGCGTAACCCTCGTAACGACAACGATCATTTTCAGCTCTGTTCTGGCAGCGGTGTTTGGCATCTGGTACGCGATCGAGCGAACCCTCTCAATTCACTCTGTTTACAAGGGTCGTAGAGAGGCGTTCTACTGGCTCGTCGTGCTGGCGACGTTCGCTCTTGGTACATCGGCCGGCGACCTGCTTGCGGAGCAGACCGGCCTTGGCTACTTCGCGTCGGTCATGGTTGTGGGAGGAGCCATCGCTTTGATCGCATTCGCTCGATTTGTACTCAACGCAAACGCCGTGCTGACGTTCTGGATGGCCTACATCCTCACGCGCCCGCTTGGCGGCAACACCGGCGACTGGATCTCACTCTCGGACCCTGACCTCGGCGGCCTGGGGCTCGGCACCACGGCCACGAGCTTGATCTTCCTCGGCGTGATCGCAGCTGTGGTGACCTACTTGACTGTGACTCGCAAGGACGTGATTGAGGAGCACGGCGGCTAGGGCTTCGAGCTGGGCACAGCCCGGGCCGCTGGCCTCCGTGTCGAGAGACCCTCGACGGTCCGCTCCTGTGGGTGGCGCTCAGCCGAGACTGAATCGAGGGAATTGATTGCCTTGGCGAACAATTCTGTCCTCAATGCGATGGAGCTAGCCGGAATCGAACCGGCGACCTCCTGGGTGCGATCCAGGCGCTCTCCCATCTGAGCTATAGCCCCGCATTCGTCCGGATTCACGGCCTGCCGCGCCCGGACGCGCCGTAATCGTAGCGTCGCAGGTACGATCCACGCAGATGGGCCTGCTCGACGACGCAATTCGCGAACACCTTGAACTGATGCGGCGCCGCGGCGCCGACCCGACGGAGATCGCCAGGGCCGAGGCTGACGCCCTCAGTCCCCCCGTGCGTGAGGTCGAGGAGCCGGAGTCTCACGCGGAGGGCGCCGACCTTCCGGCGGGCACCGAGCCGCTTCCGGAGCCCGAGGCGACGGATGACACCGCCGTCGAGGCCGAATTGGCAGCGGGGGATGCCGCCCTGCCGGATGAGCAGGCGACCGAGCACTTCGACGTCCTCGGTCACTCCGAGGCTGCCGAGGAGGCGGCGATCGACGAGAGCGACTTCGACGACCCGTCCCTTCGCTCGCCCGATGCCGAGACCGCTGCTCACGACCTCGAGTTCGACGAGCACGACGACGAGGAGTTCGAGGAAGACGTCGTCGATGACGCTGAAGAGGTCGAGGGTGAGGACTCGGAGGGTGAGATCGAAGGCCAGCAGGCCCTCCCCGGGGTCGAGCCGGATGATGTTCTCGAGGGGACCCCCGACTTCCTCGCCGACTCACCCGACCACGACAAGCTCTGGTTCGAGCAGTCCGGTCCCCGCGACTTCGACTTCGACGGGGAAGACGGCAAGTAGCCCCGCGACCGTCCGGTGACGGGCGGTCAGTCCTCGTCGGTTGGTTTCGAGTCCCGACTGGCGCTGTCGGCCTCGCCGAACTCGCCCGTCTGGAGGTCACTCTCGACCTCGGGTCGGCCGGCGTCGTGGAAGATGATCATGTCCGGCCGGTCGTCGCCGTGGCTCGCGTGGCGGATCAGGTCGTGTTCGGCCAGTTCGAAGCCCTCCGCCTGGCCGCCTCCCGCTTCGATCACCGGCCGCTGAGCCGGGTCGAGTCCCTCGTCTCCAGCAACTCCGCCGATCGCTGCGGCCTCGCGGGCCGCCAGCTCCTCCTGTTCGTCGACGAGGGGGTCCTGGGAGAAGCGCTTGCGTTCCTCGGTCATGTCCACTTCTACCCCGGATCGGGCGGCGAGTGGGATTAGCCGGGGGACTCGGCTCCGGGGGGCGTTCAGTTGACGCAGTTGGTACCGACGGCGGTCACTGCGCTCTGGAGCTTGCTTCCCGAGCCGGAGAGCCCGCCGATCGCAGCTTGGAATCCGGCCGTGTCTCCCTTGCCGATCGCCGATCCTGCCGTCTGCAGGGACGATGCGATCTCCTTCACGGCCGAGGACATCGCTTCGAGCTGGGTCCCGCACTTCTCCTTGACCTTCCCCTTCAGTCCGGCTGCGTAGCTCGAGAGGTCCTTGGCGGTAGCGGCGGTCTTCGTCAGGAGCTGATCCACGCAGGCCGCGATTCCCGCGATCCCGCCCCCCTTCGCCGAATCCTTGAGGCATGTCGTAAGCCCTGTGACCGTGGACTGGAGGCTCTTCTGGAACTGGTCGGTCCGCTCGGTCAGCTGTTGCTGGTCCTGCTTGCTGAGCGTTGCCTTCGACTCGACGCTGTCGCTGCCACAGCCGACGAAGGCAAGGGTGCAGGCGAGAGCTGCAGCGGCGGGAATGATCCGGGCGGCGGTCATGGCGTGATCTTACCTCCAGCTTCGGGTTCGTCGGTCCGGGTCAGTCGGCGATCTTGACGACGAGCTTGCCCGTGTTCTGGCCGGTGAACAGCAGGTTGAGCGACTCCGGCGTGTTCTCGAGTCCTTCAACTACCGTCTCGCGGTGCTGGAGCTTGCCCTCCGCCATCCACTGCGCGAGCTGGCCGACGGCTGCTTCCATCTGACCGAAGTAGTCGAGGATCAGGAACCCTTGGACCTTCGCCCGCTTGCTGATCAGCGCACCGAAGTTGGCCGGGCCACCTGGGCCTTCGGGGTCGTTGTAGCCGGAGATCAAGCCGCACAGGGCGACCCTCGCGCCGATGTTGAGCCTCGCGAATACCGCCTCCATCACTTCGCCTCCGACATTCTCGAAGTCGACGTCGATCCCATCCGGGGTCGCCGCCTTCAGCTGGGCGAGCCAGTCGTCGGCCTTGTAATCGACGGCTGCGTCGAATCCGAGCTCGTTCGTGAGCCAGGCGCACTTGGCGGGGCCACCGGCGATTCCCACGACCCTTGCGCCGAGGATCTTCGAGATCTGGCCGGCCACGCTGCCGACGGCTCCGGCAGCCGCGGAGATCACGACAGTGTCGCCCTCCCCGACCTGAGCGACGTCGGTGATGCCGAAGTAGGCGGTCAGTCCGGTCATGCCGAGGGCGCCGAGGAACGCGCTGTCCGGCACCCCCGGGATCGCGGGCAGCGGGGTGAACGGCAGCGAGTCGGAGGCTACGACGTAGTCCTGCCAGCCGGTGAAGCCGTTGACCAACTGGCCAACCTCATACCGCGGGCTGTTGGAGGCGACGACACGGCCGATGCCGCCTGAGCGCATAACCTCGCCGATCTGGACCGGTGGCAGGTAGCCGGGCGCGTCGGTCATCCAGACGCGGTTGGTCGGGTCGAGCGAGAGGAAAGTCGTGCGGATCAGGGCTTCGCCCTCGCCGATCTCCGGGACCGCCTCCTCGACGAGGTCGAAATCGGAGTTCTTGACGAGTCCTTCCGGACGGGTCTTCAGCAGCAGGCGGCGATTGATGTCGTTCATCGGCTGAACCTACCAGCGGGTCCGTTCGGCGGGGAAGCGTGGCCCGCCGGATCGTTCGCTCGGGGTCGTTCAACCGCGCTCGTGCGGCCACAGCCGCTTCTCCGGCTCGGAGCTACACTTCACGACCCACGGGGCCATAGCTCAGCTGGGAGAGCGCCGCCTTTGCAAGGCGGAGGTCGTCGGTTCGATCCCGACTGGCTCACTTACTCGAATGTGGATCGGTAGGCCCTTCGCCTACGATGCCTCCGTTGTGAAGCGCCTGCCCTTGATCCGGTTGGTCGGACCCGTTGTCTGCGTGTCGGGCTGCCTGCTCTTCGGGACACCGGCGGCCTCGGCGGCAACCGTCGATCGGGCCCGTGTCGTGGCTCTGGCCGACAGGGTCTCGGCGGCGTGGTTGACCAGGATCGGCCCGAATGGCAAGGTCGAGCTTCCTGGACCCGGCCTGAGCAGGCCCTACCTTGCCGGCGAAGGCCATCGGATCGCTCTGGGCTACTCACTCCTCGAGATGGCGAGCCGGCTGCCACGCGGCAAGCGCCGCACCACCGCGCTCACCAAGGCGTTCTCGCTGATCGACGGAACGTACCCAAAGGACCACGGCAAGCCGTTCTCGCTTCTGTTCATGCCGCTCGCGTACCGGGCGACGAAGGAGTCGTTCCTTGACTACGAGGGTGCGCGCCGACACCTGATCCGCTGGGGGCGGTGGATCAACACCCGCGACGTTCGAGTGGCCGTGAGCGGGCACGACTGTTACAACGACGCCGAGTGTTCCAACAATTGGCACCTCTTCAGGACGGTGGCCGGTCTGGAGACTGTCGACCTCGCACCGATCGGGCAGCCAGTACCCGGTTCATTCATGGCCGATCCGGCGGCCACCGTCGCCGCTTCCCGCGCGATGCTCGGCCGCAAGCTCGCATCGAACCAGGGACCCCTCGTTACCACTGGTTGGCAGCTGGGCGATGCTGCAAGCATCTCCGACCCGCCGCTCTTTCCACCCGCCTACCACGCCCTCGCGCTTGCGCTCCTTGAGTGGAGCGCGAACCGCCACGCCGAAGGGACCGACGCGGCCGCCAGGCAGCTGCTGGCTCGGGCCGAGGCGTACACGCTCCTTTCGATGGCTCCCGACGGAGACATCGCTCTCAGCGGTCGCTCTCAACTCCAGTCCGGACTCTCGCGGCCACCGTCCTGATTGGGGCGGCCCGGCTCGCCGAGGGCGCTCGGGGTGACTGGGCCGCCGTTGCCGATCGTGCCCTGTCGCGATTGTCCTCCAGTGCCTACTCCGACCCTTCAGGAGTGTTTGCGATCACCCCGTCTGCCAAGTCCGGGTCGCTCGCCGGGCTTGACGGATACTCCGAACCGGTCGGCTACAACGGCCTCACCCTCGCACTCCTGAACATGGCGGCGGACCTGATGCCGGAGGGTGAGTTCACTCCGGCCGCGCTCCCGGCGGACGAGCCGGGTTTCTGGTCGGGACCCGACCGGTTCGGGCCTCGTCACCGTTCGCAGTGGCGACTCGTGGTGGCAGGGCGCACCGCCCAGGGCGGGACCGACACCCGGACTTCCGGCACCGCAAAGGACTTCCGGGGCGATGCCGGTCTGGTCCAGCTGAAGGTCCTCGCCGGGGGACAGTGGCTGGACCTGCTCGCCGCACGACCGATCAGATTCCCTTCGCTGGAGGAGGGTCCCGCGATGGTCGGCGCAACGGTCAGGCCACGCCGTTCAGTGCCGAGGCGGTCGAGCCGATAACCGCCGGCGTGAGGCTTCAAGGGACGCTTCGGGAAGGCGACGGCGGCGGGGGACCCGATCCAGCTCACGGTCCGCTCAGTGCCCGGCGGAATGGAGATCTCGTGGCCGATCGCCCCCTCCCGGACCTACTCGGGTAAGTTGCCTCTGGTCGGGGGTCAACAGGTTCCCTCCGGGGTCGACAGCCCGACCACGCTCGTCCGGATCACGCCGGCGGCCTCGATCGGGCGGTCGCCCAAGCCTGATCCGGGGGCATCGTCGGTCGACTCGAGGCTGTTCTCATGGCGGATCCGCTCCCCGGAGGCTGGGACCGCGAGGATCGTGATCTCGGCCCGGCCCTGACTTCCCTCCGGGCAGGCCGGGCAGCGCTGGACCTGCCGTCAGGGCCGAGGCGTAACGATCGGGAAGTCGGCGGGCGGATCCTCGAGCAGGCTCAGGAAGGTCCCGAGTGCCATGCCGTCTCCGTCGACCGCGATAGCTCCCGGAGCAGAACGCCTCGATCGGGTCGATCTCCTGCAGCATCACCGAGTCGAGCGTCGCCCTCGTCGTGGTCCGTCGCCTGGGCCTGGTCAGAGATCCGGCCGTCGACGGTGCTCATCGCGCCGTTCAGCACGGTCAATGTGCACTTTTCGCCGGTGTCGGTGAACTTCCAGCCTAGCACGAGGTGGACGGGGCCGCGCGTTCACCGTTCATCCGCGTGGCCATCGCGTCGAAGAGCTGGCCGGTGTCGAGGGCGCGCAGGATGTCGGGCGACTGTGCCTTCAGTCCGTCCTCGGGTACTCCTTCCCGCAGCTCGTGCGCACCCGAGAGGTAGGCGTTTCGCCAGGTCGCGTTCTCGGTCTGGTAGCCGAGCTGCTCGAAGGCTTCGGCCTGGAGGTCGCGGGCCTCCTGGTTGCCAGGGTCTGCAAAGACGACGTGCCCGGCAAGGGTCGCGGCCCAGCGCTCGTCGCCCTAATCGAGCGGCTACGCGGGCGAATCTCGAGCGCCCGTTCGCTCCCGCCGACCGCATCGACGTAGCGCGTGCCGGCATCGGTCGGCGGCAGTGGATCCAGGTTGACCGGGTTGCCGTCGTAGACGCCGAAGTAGCTCTGGAAGACGGCCCGGGAGTTGTGCCGCAGGGAGCCGTAGTGGCCGCGCGTGTGCCAGAGGTCGGTCAGCGACTCGGGCAGTTCGATGGGCTCGGCGATCTCTTCGCCGTTGACCCGGCGCTGGACAGCCGGATGGTCTGATCGTGGATGAAGCGGTAGAGGTCGCGCTGAGCGGCGAGGAAGGCCCCGATCTCCTGCTTGCCCCAAGTCGGCCAGTGATGCCCGGCGAAGATCACTTCAGCCCTGTCGCCGAATAGCTCGATCGACTCGTTCAGGCACTGCGACCACCAGAGTGCGTCCCTCACTTGGGCACCTCTGATGGTGAGGACGTTGTGGAGGGTGTGGGAGGCCGTCTCGACGACGCACAGCGCGCCGCTGTCGGGCAGGAAGAAGTTGAACTCGGCCGGGGCCTCGGTCTCCGGGACCATCTGGAACTCGAAGGTGACGCCGTCGATCACCTCGACCTGCCCGGTCTCGGTCACTTGGTCGGTGACCGGCTGCCAGGCCGGGGCTTCCCTTCGAGACCCCCTTCCCGATCGCGACGTCGACCTGGCCCTTCGGACCCCGCTCGAGGTTGCTCCCGTACATGTAGGCGGCTCGTCTGGCCATCGTCGCTCCGCCGATCACGTTCTCGCTGATGGCAGCCTCGGTGAAGCCCTCGGGCGCCCAGACCGGGACTTCCTCGCCCTCGACGAGGACTCCGCGCACCCCGCCGAAGTGATCGATGTGGCTGTGGGTGTAGAGCACAGCCGTGACCGGCCGGTCTCCCCGATGCTCGCGGTAGAGGGCGAGCGCCGCCGCCGCGCACTCCGGGGAGATCAGCGGATCGACCACGATCACCCCTCGCTCCCCCTCGATCAGCGCCATGTTCGAGAGGTCGTAGCCGCGGACCTGGAAGACCCCTTCGGCGACCTCGTAGAGGCCGGCGTTCATGTTCAGGCGCGCGAGCCTCCAGAGCGCCGGGTGAACGCTCTCGGGCGCTTCGGCCGATTCGAGCAGGAACGCGTACTCATCAAGGCTCCAGACGACGCGGCCGTCGCTCGACTTGATCTCAAGGTCGGCGGGAGCGGCGGCGATCAGGCCGCGGGTGGCGTCGCGTCCGTCCTGTCCGTCGTCGGCCGGCAGCGACGCCGAGTGCCTTGGCGTGGCGCTCGCGGGTGTGCCGGGATGGTTCAGCAGGGGTGCCCATTCCGGTCGCATCCTACGCCGATCACGGCCTCTGCACTCGCCTCGCCTCAGTGGATGGAGGGCGGCACGCTCTTGGTCACGCCTGTGATCTGCCGTCCCCAGCAGCTCACCTTGCCGTCCAAGCGAACGGCGCAGGTGTGGTCGCTGCGCACTGCGATGGACAACGTTGCCGCGCGTCCGAGCTTGGGGCGGGGCCGATTCGGTCGGCGACACGGCACCGATGCTAGAGGCCGTCGGAGACTCGTTGCGGAGGTTGGCGCGTCCGTCTACCGGGGTCGCGACACCGCCCGGTCAGGTCGGATAGGTTCATCGCAAGTGTCCGAAAACCTGATCACGACCGACGGCCTCCGCGAGCTCGAGCAGAAGCTCGCCGAGATGGAGGGCCCCGGTCGCCAAGCGATCGCCGACAGGATCCTCGTAGCACGCGGTTTCGGCGACCTCTCGGAGAACGCCGAGTACCACGCAGCCAAGGACGATCAAGCCCATCACGAGACGGCAATCCTCGTCCTGCGCGACCGGATCCAGGGAGCCGTGATCGTCGACGAGGCCCCAGCCGACGGAACCGTCGGATTCGGCAGCGTCGTGACCTTCCGTGACGATGCGTCCGGCAAGGAGCAGACCTTCACCCTCGTCGCTTCGCATGAGGCGAAGCCGGCAGAGGGCAAGCTGTCGGCCGAGTCGCCGATGGCTCGCGCACTGATGGGCGCCACCGAAGGAGACGAAGTGACCGTCTCCCTCCCTGTCGGTCAGCGCGCCCTCAAGGTCCTGTCGGTCTCCTAGTCGCCACAGGGCAGCCGGCGCTCTCCGCCCGCTCGCCTGTCGGTTGGCTCACGGGCCCATTCAGCGAACTCTGATCACCGGCTTGCCGATCGAGTCGCGGTCCTCGAAGAAGCGCAGTGCGTCAGCTCCGTGCTCGAGGTCGAACACCGGTCCGCCCGGGGGGTGAAGCAGCCCGGAGTCGAACCAGACCATCAGGTCGGCATGGGCTTCGGCCGCGAACTGCTGGTCGATCGGCAACAGGCCACCCCAGTTGACCCCGATCACGTCGTGGTGGCGGAGCAGCAGGCGATTGACCTTCACTTCCGGGATGCGCCCTCCGGCGAAACCGATCACCAGCAGACGACCGAACGGCGCGGTGCACTTGAGGGAGCCGTCGAAGGAGTCACCTCCGACCGGGTCGACGACCACGTCGGCTCCGCGTCCGCCGGTCAGCTCCCTGACCCCGGCGATCCATTCGCCACTGCCGTCCAAAGCGTGATCGGCCCCGGCCTCGAGTGCCGCGGCACGCTTGGCTTCGGTCGAGGCGACCGCGATCACCGTACCCGCGCCGATCGCCTTGGCTACCTGGATGCAGGCGACCCCGACTCCACCCGAAGCGCCGTGGACGAGGACGCTCTCGCCGCGGGCAAGGCGGCCCCGCTTGGCGAGTGCGAGGTGCGCTGTCTGGTAGTTGATGACAAAGCCGGCCGCCTGCTCGTCGGGAAGCGAGTCGGGGATCGGGAAGACGACGAACGCCGGCGCGAGCGCAGTCTCGGCGTAGGCGCCGAACATCGTCGACGCGATCACCCGCTCCCCGGTGTCGCGCCTGCGGCCGACGACTTCCGTCCCGGGCACGAACGGGAGGTCGGGCTTGATCTGGTACTCGCCCTTGGTGATCAGCATGTCGACGAAGCCGACGCCGGCAGCATCGACGTCAACCTTCACGAACCCGTCCATCTCCCCTGGCTCGGGCCAGTCGTCCTCCAGCCGCAGAGCGTCGGGGCCGCCCGCTTCCCGCAGGACGAGGGCCTTCATCGAGCGCTCAGGTCGCCGACCACGGCATCGAGGAACGAGGCGAACCGCCCGAGTGCCTCGGGGTCGGTGAGGTTGCCCTCGGAGTCGAACCGGTTGCCGATCCGAAGGTAGAAGTGCTGCTCGATCGTGCGGGCGCCCACGGTGTCGAGGATCAGCCGCAGGTGGGCCTGCGAGCGCCTGCTGCCGCGGAAGCCGGCCGCGGCCCCGGCGATCGCGACCGGCTTGCCCTTGAGTGGCGGCTCGGGTTCGCGGGAGAGCCAGTTCAGCGCGTTGATCGTCATCGCAGGCGGGTACGCGTCGTACTCCGGGGTGCAGAGCAGCAGGGCGTCGCAGCCGCGGACCGCCTCGCGCCACCGGCGCCCTTCGGCGAGTGTGGGTTCGCCGCCCTTGATCTCATGGTCCTGAGAGAACAGCGGAAGGTCGTCGATCAGGATCAGTTCGCCCGCCGCACCGAGGTGTTCGCCCGCCGCCCGGGCGAGCCCACGGTTCGCGGACGCTCGCCTGAGGCTGAGGGGAACGACTCCGATCCGGATCGCGTTGTCGGCTGCGCTCATCTGCCGGGCGATCCTAGCCGCTGCTCGTGAGCGCCCCCGCGGCGGCGTTGCGCCTCGACATCATCAGCGCGAACAGCCCGCCGGTGACCCACATGAACAGTCCGTAGACGGCGGCGGGGACTGTCATCTCACTCGAGACGGCCGAGCCGACGGCGATCGCGAGGGTTGCGTTGTGAAGGCCGAGCTCGAGAGCGATGGCGGTGGCGCTCGCCTCGTTGAGCCGGGCCGCCCTCGCGAGCAGGAAGCTGATCGTCATCGCGGCAACGTTCAGCAGGACCACCGCGACGATGACGTCGCCGAGGTATCCGGTCACCCGGCCCCACTCGCTCGCGATGGCCGAGGCGACGATCACGATGAACAGGCCGATCGAGACCCGCTTGAAGATCGGCTCGTTGCGGACAGCCCACTCGCTGCGCCTGTTCCTCAGGAGCATCCCGATTCCCAGCGGGAGCAGTGTGATCACGAGGACCCGGGCGGCTACAGGGAGCATGTCGATATTGGTGTCCAGGTTGGTGACACCGAAGTGCTTGGTCGAGACGGTCAGGTAGACGGGGACGGTCACGACGGCCAGGGCGCTGGACAGGCCGGTGAGAGTCACCGAGAGGGCCGTCTCGCCCTTGGCCAGGTGGGTCATCAGGTTCGCCATCGTCCCGCCGGGCGCAGCGCCGAGCAGGACCAGGCCGACCGCCAGCTCCGGCGGGAGGCTGGCACAGCTCGGCGATGCCGAACGCCAGCAGCGGGGCGACGACCAGCAGGTTGACCATCCCGATCGCGACTCCCCTGGGCCGCTGAACCACGCGGCGGAAGTCGTCCGGGATCAAACCGAGGCCGAGCGAGACCATGATGAAGGCCAAGCCCAGTGGCAGTGCCACGAGGGTGATCACGTTGCCTTCCACCATTTGTGAGGATACGCGAGGTCTCGGGGGCGCAGCGGGCCGGTCACGGAATTGGAGTTGCCGGCTTGCCGCTCTACCTGCCGGGGCAGTCGGCCGCTGGCTCGGCTTGAGCCGGAATGGCCGCAAATCCTTTGCCCGATCGGCCGATGTGCAAGCATCAGGGGGTGCCAATCGGGAGATCTCGACCAACCTCTCGCTCAGTCCGCTCGCCCCGCAGGGCGCTCGCTCTCGTTCTCTGCGGCCTGGCCGCGCTCGGCTCCCTGACCGCAGTCGGTTGCGGTGACGACCAGAAGAAGGTCAGCTCAGCCGATCGCGCCGCGTTCGACCGCTTCGCGGACGGCGCGCGCGACTGGCGACGACAGGGCAGCGACCCTTGGTTCAAGGCCTTCAACCAGGGTGGCGCTCAGCTCGCCACGGTCGCTCCGACTGTCGAAGCGAAGATGCAGGCTTCGATCAGCAAGATGAAGTCCGCCGCCAACGACATCTCCGAGCCCGCTGTCCGCAAGGCCCTGCTCGGGCTCGTCGCGACCTACGGACAGAAGCTCGATGCGATCAAGGGGATCGACTCCGAGCGCTACTCGCTCGCCCGGATCAAGGCCGGGCTCGATGAGCTGAAGGCCGCCGGCGTGCAGACGAAGAAGGCCTGGGATGCCTACGTCGCGAAGGCCAAGAAGACATGGAACGCCAATCCCCTCGCCGGCCTCAAGGTAGGCTGAGTCCCGACCGATGCCGATCAACCTCCTGACTTGGCTGCACCTGATCGCGATGGCCTTCTTCGTCGGCGGGCAGCTGGTGCTCGCTGTCGCGATCGTTCCCGTCCTTCGCGGGGTCAATGACGGCGAGCCGATGCGGGCCGTCGCCCGTCGGTTCGGTTACGGAACGCTCGTTGCGCTCGGCGTCCTGCTGGTCACGGGGATGGCGATGGCGATACGCCTGAAGCTCGGCTCGGCCTGGCAGCTGCACGCCAAGATGGGGCTCTTCGTCCTGCTCGGCATCCTGATCCTGATCCACATGAAGAAGCCGAAGCTGCACGCACTGGACGCGCTGATCTTCATCGGTTCGCTCGTGGCGGTCTGGCTTGGCGTCTCGCTCGCCGGCTGAGCGCCCCGGGGCGGGATCAGCGCCGCGCAGCCGCCTTCGCCCGCTTGACAGCGGTCGGCCACATCCGCTTGAGGATCGCGTACATCGTGCCCGAGGTCTCGCCGTACGACGGGCAGCAGTAGACCTGACCCTTGCGGTAGATGCCGATCTCGAGGTGCGGCGCCGATGAACTGCCGACGATCCCGCAGCCGATGTGGGAGATCGCCTGCCCGCGCTCGACCCGCTGACCGACCTTGACGATCGTCGGCTGCGAGTGGCCGTAGTAGACCTGCCGGCCCTTGTACGGGCCGCGGGTCAGTTTGATCACCGGCGAGCGGGAGCCGAAGCCGTTGAGCCCGATGTGGGTTACGACTGCGTCCTCGACTGCGACCAGCGTCGCCTTGCCGCCGCAGAAGCTGCGCGAGAAGCCAAGCCCGAAGCCCAGGTCGACTCCCTGATCGAGGGTCCAGCTCGAGATGCCGGCCATCCTGTGCGCCTCGCGGATCGGGAAGACCCAGCCCGAGACAGGATCCATCGGCGTGACGCCCGGCACCGGCGGCGGTGTCGTTCCCGGGTCGACTCCTCCGCCGTCGTCGGCAGACGATCCGAGGGCGGCTGAGTGGGCGCCGGGGGCATGCTGGGCAGCCGGATGGACCGTCACCGGACCGTCCTTTGATTCCGCCTCACCGGGCAGGAAGGCAATCACCCCGGCGGCGGTGAGCATCGCGAGCGCGGCGAAGGCGTGGGCGTGGCCTCCGCTCTGAGCGGCAGGTACGTCGTGGCGCTTGGATCCCAAGTGTCGGAACATGATCGGTCGGGCGTGAGCCCTGTTGCTTGCCGTTGCTTGCCTGCGAGGTGAGCTGTCGGGCTCGCGACTCTCGGTCGCTACACGCGGGTCAGTCCGCGCGATTCGCCCCTGGGACCTTGGTCCCTGTGGTTCCCCCGTTCCAGTTGCGGCCGGCTGCCACGACTGGATTCGGCTGATTGCTGTCGATAATCATACGGAACGCTCCACCCCTACTCTGTGTTGCATGCCACTCACTTCCGCAAACAGCGAAAACACAGTCGTCGTGACCGGGGCCTCTTCGGGCATCGGCACGGAAATCTCGAAGGTCCTCGCCTCTCGCGGCCACGGGCTGACACTCGTCGCGCGACGGGGAGACCGCCTGGAGCAGATCGCGGCCGACCTCACGCACAGATACGGAGTCGAGGTGGTGACGATCCCGTGCGACCTCGCCGACCGGTCTGCCCGTGCCGCTCTGGTCGAGACGTTGGAGGCGGGCAAGCCGCTGTCGGGGCTCGTCAACAACGCCGGCTTCGGCAAGTTCGGCGACCTCAAGGACAACGACCCCGACCGCGAACGCGAGATGCTCGAGCTGAACGTCACAGCAGTTCACGACCTGACGGTCCGCATGCTGCCCGGAATGGTCGCTCGCGGATCGGGCGCAGTCCTCAATCTCGGCTCGACTGCGGCGTTCCAGCCGTTGCCCGGGGTTGCGACCTACGGCGCGACGAAGGCGTTCGTCGTCTCCTTCTCCGAGGCGCTGTCCTCTGAGCTCTCGGGGACGGGCGTCTCGTGCACCGTGCTCTGCCCGGGGCCCGTCCGAACGGAGTTCTCGACCGTCGCAGGCGGCAAGGGCATGGAGGACCGCCTTCCCGAGTTCACCCTCGTCTCCGCCGAGGACGTCGCCAAGCAGGCGGTCGATGGAATGGAGAGCGGCACCCGCATCGTCATCCCCGGATTTGCCAACCGGATCTCCGCCCTCGGCGGGCGCCTCTCACCCAGGGCGCTCGTCCTTCCGGTCGCGCGGAAGATGATGCGCTGAGCGACGCCGGGCGCAACCTCGCGCCCGGGAGTCCGGGACGACGCCAACGGAACCGGCCCGACCCCTTGGGGGCCGGGCCTCCGATGTGATCTTCAGATGTGCAGCTTCGCGATCAGGCCGCGGCCAGCAACTCGCCGGCAACCCTGTCCGCAGCCGCGCCCGTGCCACCGAGAAGGCGGCGCGAGAGCTGTGCGCGGCGGAAGAACAGCGGTGCGTCGTGCTCCCATGTCGCGCCGATGCCTCCGTGGACGGAGATGAGTTCGCGCGAGCCGAAGTCCACTGCTTCGCCCGCACCGACGCGGAATGCGTTGGCCGCAAGGGTGAAGTCCTCCGGCGAGGACTCGCCGGCCCAGCCCGCGTAGTACATCAGCGAGCGGGCGTTCTCCTTGAGGCGCATCACCTCGACGAGAGCGTGCTTGATCGCCTGGTAGCTGCCGATCGCTCGACCGAACGTGTAGCGCTCCTTGGCGTACTCGACGGACCGCTCAAGCGCCTCCTCCGTCGCTCCGAGCGACTCGGCTGCGATCAGGCCCTGCGCGACCGACCACGCCAGCGAGATCGAGTCGGCGTCGGCATCGAGCACCGTGCCTTCGGCTCCCTCGAGCTTGACGTGGCCGAGCGGCCGCGTCGCGTCGTAGAGGGTCGCTTCCTCGACGCTCACACCAGCGGCGCCCGAGTCGATCGCGACTGCCTTCGGCTCGCCGTTCTCAAGCGCGATCGCGACGAGCACGTCGGCTCCCGGGGCGTCCGGGCACCCAGTGCACGGCACCGGTCACCTTGCCGCCTTCGAGCACGGGGGCGTCGGCACGCTTCATGCCTGCGGCCGGGTCGACGGTCCAGCGGGCGTCGTGATCGGTCGGCGGCATCGCCGGCAGCCACGCTGCTCGCTTCGTTCCCGCGGCAAGCTCGCCGGCGAGCTCACCGGAGGCGAGCACGGTCGCGGGCAGGTGCCCGAGCAGCGGCACCGGCGCCAGGCGCCTGCCGCACTCTGCTGCGATCAGCATCGCGTCGAGCGGGCCGAGGCCGGCTCCGCCCTGGTCCTCGTCCACGAGCAGGCCACTCCAGCCTGCGGAGACTGCCGTCTCCCACAGGTCGGGGCGGGCCGACTGGTCCTCGAGCGCTTCGCGTGCGGCCTCGACCGTGTCGATCCGGTCGAGTGCGTTGGCAGCGGCTTCGCAGAGGAAGAGCTGCTCGTCTGAGAGTTCGAAATTCATGCCTTTGCCCCCTCGCGCTCACGGGCGCGCAGTTCGCTGAATGGAATGCCCTTGTCGAGCCGCGGCTCGGTGGGCAGGCCGAGGACACGCTCCCCGACCATGTTGCGCAGGATCTCCTCCGTGCCGCCGGCCGACTTGAGGCCAGGCAGGAACGAGATCAGGTACGACCACTCGCCCTCCTCGAGGGCCTCCGGGCCGAGCACGTCGGCGATCAGGTCGCCGGCTTCGATCGCGGCCTTGACTGCCGTGACCTTGCCGAGGGCCGCTTCGGAGCCGGGCAGGCCGCCGCGCTCGATCGCCGTCAGGTGGCGGTAACCGGTGTAGCGCAGCGCGAGCAGCTCGGTCGCGAGGTGCGCCGAGGCGCTGGCGCACATCGGAGTCCTTTGCGGCCTCCTCGTCACCGGCGATCGCGGCTGCGAAGCGGTCGGCCCTGTAGCCGAAGCCCTCGCTGCCGCCGCCGATCGCGAGGCGCTCGAACAGCAGCGTCGTCAGCGCGACTGTCCAGCCGCCGCTGACCGGTCCGACCACGGCCTCGGCCGGCAGGTGCACGTCGTCGAAGAACACCTCGTTGAACTCCGCCTCGCCTGTGATCTGGCGCAGCGGACGGATCGTCACTCCCTCGGCGTCCATCGGCACGATGAACATCGTCAACCCGGCGTGCTTTGCGACGTCCTGATCGCTGCGGGCGAGGATCAGGCCGTAGGAGGCGAAGTGGGCGTTCGTCGTCCAGACCTTCTGGCCGCTTACCTTCCACGAGCCGTCGTCCTGGACTGTCGCCTTCGTCGTGATGCCTGCGAGGTCGGATCCGGCCGCCGGCTCGGAGAACAGCTGGCACCAGACCTCCTCGCCGGAGAGCATCGGCTCGAGGTAGCGCGACTTCTGATCATCGGTTCCGTGGGCGATGATCGTCGGCCCGAGCATCCCGATCCCGATCACGTCGAGGATTCCGGGCACTCCTGCGGCTTGGAGCTCCTGGGTGACGATCACCTGGTCGAGCGGCCCGAGGCCCTGCCCGCCGAAGTCGGCCGGCCATGTGACACCGGCGAACCCACCGCCGGCAAGCACTCCCTGCCAGGCGCGGCGCTCGGCGATCCACTGCTCTTCCTTGCCCGGCTCGGCTCCGCCGAGTCCTGGCGCTCCTGCCTTGTTGGCCTCGATCCAGCTGCGGACCTTGGCCCTGTATTCAGCTTGTTCCGGTGTGTCGTTGAGATCCACGTCTCTCCTCGATCCTCGGTTGAAGGGGTGGGTGCGGGTAACGGTATCGCCAGCTGGCCGGCGATCCGGTCTCGCTTTGGGTACGGATCGGCCCTGCGGACCCGCTCAGCAGGGCGGATTTCGCCGCCGGGGCCTCGGAATGGGGTCATTTGGCGGCTAAACAGTATCTTTTCACGCTCCGTTGATACTGTTTATCCGATGGAGGTCACACTCAGGCACACCTTGCAGACCTTCCGCGCCCTTGATCGCCACCTGGCTTCGATCGGACCCGAGATCCTGACGCGCCTGACGGCGATCGATCGGATGGCCGGTCGACGAGAGGTCGGACCGCCGGTACCGGCGCCGCGGTTGGAGGCACTGCATCGGACTGCGACAGTCCAGAGCGTCCGTGCATCCAACGCGATCGAGGACATCCATGTCTCGGTCGATCGGGTCGAGGCGATGGTCGAATCGGGTGCGCGACCGAGTACGCGCGACGAGCGTGAGGTGGCCGGTTACCTCGACGTGTTGAACCTGCTCCACGCAGAGGCGGGTTCCATTCCGTTCGACCCCTCCCACATCGAGCAGCTCCACGGATACCTCGCTCGCTACACCGAGGACCGGACCGCCGGTCGGTGGAAGATGCTCGACAACCGCATTGATGAGATCCGGGCGGACGGCAGTCGCGTGGTCAAGTTCATCCCGGTCAGCGCCGAGCGCACCCCGGCCGCCATGGAGGAGCTCCACGATCACTTCTCCGATGCCGCGGCCTCCGGCGGTCATCACTGGTTGATGCTGGTCGGAACCTACGTGCTCGACTTCCTGTCAGTCCATCCGTTCCGCGACGGCAACGGGCGGATGTCGCGGTTGATCACGACCTGGCTTCTCTATCAGGGCGGGTATGACGTCGTTCGCTACGTCAGTCTCGAGCGGCTGATCGACCAGTCGCGCGATTCCTATTACCGGGCGCTTGCGGCTTCCAATGTGGGGTGGCACGAGGGAGAGCACGACCTCCGGCCGTGGCTCGGGTACTTCCTCGGGATCGTCGAAGCTGCCTACTCCGAGCTTGAGCGCTCGACCGAGGGCATCGGCCGCAGGGGTGGAATGCAGCTCGCCGTGCGCAGGGTCGTAGCCGAACATCGTGGGCGACTGGTTCACGATCGCCGAGATCCGCGCGGCGATCCCCGGGATCAGTGACCAGACGATCAAGCGGGCGCTGGCTGAACTCAAGGCCGAGGGAGCCATCGTCCTCGAGGGCCGGGGTCGCGGAGCGAAGTGGCGGCGGGTCAGCCGGCCCGGCGCCTGAGCGCCCTGAAGCCCGAGTCGAGCAGGCGCTCGGTCATCCGGGCGTCCTTGTCCTCTCCGAGCAGGACCGCCATCAGTCTCCGGTTGCCTCGCTTCGCCGATGCGACGAGGCAGTAGCCGGCAGCGGCCGTGTAGCCGGTCTTGATCCCGGTGATGCCCGGATAGCCACGCTTGGCCAAGGGGTTGCGGTTGTGCAGCAGCCGCTTGCCGTTGCGGCCGACGGCGATCCCGTCCCATTCACGGGCCACGATCCGCGCGAGATCCGGGTCGGCCAGCACGGCCCGGCCGATCACCGCGAGGTCGCGGGCGCACGAGCGGTTGCCCGTTCCGAGCCCCTCCGGGGAGGCGAACCGGGTGCACGGCAGGTTCATCGCCCGCGCCCGCGCGTTCATCCTCGCCACGAACTTGCGACGGCCCGGTCCCAGACCTTCGGCGAGCGCGTTGGACGCGTCGTTGCCGCTGACGATCAGCATCCCGCGCAGCAGCGACCCGACCCTCATCCTCTCGCCGACCGGCAGCCCGCCGACAGTCGAGCCGCCCATCGTCGCCGCGTACCTGCTGATCCTGACCGTCCTGTCGGGCTTCGCCCGATCGAGTGCGACCAGCGCGTTCATCATCTTGGTCAGGCTCGCGATCGGACGGCGGGAGTCGGCCCGCAGTGCCCACATGACCTCGCCCGTCGAGGCGTCGATCAGAATCCCCGCAGCCGGTCGGCCCTTGAGGTTCGGCCGGACCCGATGGCTCGCCGGTGCCTTCGTTACGCCCCAGTCGACCTTCGGCGCCGTGTAGGTGGCGGGCTTGGTGGTCGGGGCCGGCTCGGTCGGGGCGATCGACCCGCCGGGCTGCGGGTCGGCACCGCCGAGGCCTGCGATTCCGCCGCTCGCCGCAGCGACGCCGCCTGCGGCGACTGCGACCACTGCGGTCACGGCGACGATGCGCCCGCCGCCACTCACCGCTCGGAGCGGAGAGCCCCGATCCCCGCCAGAAGGAAGAGCAGGACGACGAACAGCGAGACCACGGAGAGGATGTCGAGGCCTCCCGCGGCCTTGATCGAGAGGACCGTCAGGACGCCGAGCACCAGGGCGGACGCGACCGTCACCAAGCCGACTGCGAGGCGCACCGTCAGCTCACCGCCAACGCTGCGAGTGCGAGCCAGATCAGGGCGGCGATCCAGCTCGGCATCTCGCCGAGGCTCGCCCGGTAGGGGAGCGCGATCAGGGTGAGCATCCTTGCGCGGGGATGGCGGGCGAGGTGGACGGCGATCAGGGCGAACGTCGCCGCGAGGGTCGCCCACGGCCCGGGTTGCAGGTCCGCCGAGGCGGCCAGGACACCGGCAGCGATCGCTCCTGCCGCCGCGATCCCGAAGGCCGGGAACGGGCCGAAATCCCGGACGAGGCTCGGGGCGTAAAGGTAGGCGCCGAAGCCGCCCAGCAGCCCAACCCAGATGCTGCCGCCCGGAGCGACCATCCCGGAGACGAGCAGCGCCGCCGAGATCAGCAGGGCCGGTGCTGGCGCGCCGCCGCTGTGGAGGTCGTCGCGCAGCGGGATCATGCGGGTGTTGCTGCGAGCGGGCCGCTGCCCGGGAGTTCCTGGCGGACGTGCTCGTCGGCGTGGTAGCGAGGAGCGCACGAGCGGGCCCGCGGCGACGTGGTCGAAGCCGAGCTCGTAGGCCGACGCGCTCGAGCTCGGCGAACTCGTCCGGGTGCCAGTAGCGCACGACCGGCAGGTGGCGCTCGGACGGTCGCAGGTACTGCCCGACGGTGAGCACCTGCACGCCGTTGCTCGCGCAGCTGCGGCGAACGCGTCGACCATCTCCTCGTGGCTCTCGCCCGAGGCCGACCATCAGGCCCGACTTGGTCGTCGACTTCGTCGCCTGCCGAGCTCGCTTCGCGTTGCGCAGCACGCGGCAGCGAGCGCTGCGAAGTCGGATCCGCGGCGTGCGACCGGGTACAGCCGCGGGACGACCTCGACGTTGTGGTTGAAGACGTCAGGCCGCTCGGCGAGGACCCGCGCCAGGGGCATCTCCTGCCCCTGGAAGTCGGGGGTCAGGACCTCGACCTTGGCAGCCGGGTGCCTGGCGGCGGACCTGGCGGATGACGCCGACGAACGCGCGGCGCCCATGTCGGGCAGGTCGTCGCGGTCGACGGAGGTGATGACCGCGTGGCGCAGCCCCATCCGCGCGATCGAGCGGGCGACGCGCGCGGGCTCGAGCGGGTCGTTCCAGGTCGGCTTGCCGGTCTTGACGTTGCAGAAGCCGCAGCGCCGCGTGCACGTGTCGCCGAGGATCATGAAGGTCGCGGTGCCGCGCTCCCAGCACTCGCCGACGTTCGGGCAGGCGGCCTCCTGGCAGACGGTGTGCAGGTTCTCGTCGCGGATCAGCCCGCGCAGCTCGCGGTAGCGCTCGCCCGCCGGGCGCGGGCACCTTGAACCACGGCGGCTTGCGCTCGCGCAGCGGCCGACGTTCGGTGCCGAGCACGCTCAGCACGTCCATGCCGCCGGGGTTGGCGCGCGAGCGGGTCTGGAGGCGACGCTCGTCCTGCGTCCCTCATCGGTGGTGCTCACGCCGCCACCGCAGTCGGGCATGGCACGGCGGGGGCGACCGGGGCATCGAGCCCGAGCTTCGCCGGGGTGACGAGCCTCTGGCGCAGGCCGTGCTCGCGGGCGAAGGCATGGCCGACCCGGTGGCGCAGGCAGGCGACCCCGGCTTCGCCTCCCTCAAGCGCGACCGATGTCATCCGCACGCCGGGCAGTCCGCAGGGGACGACCTCGGCGAAGGTCGAGAGGTCGTTGTCGCAGTTGATCGACGAAGCCGTGCGTCGTGACGCCGCGCTGAACGTGGATGCCGATCGAGCCGATCTTGCGGTCTTCGCACCAGACGCCGGTCAGGCCCTCGCGGGTCGCCGACTCGACTCCGGCCTCGGCCAGCGACGCGATCACGGAGCGCTCGATTCGCCTGACGAACTCGGTCACGTCGTCGGTGCGCATGACCGGGTAGCCGACGAGCTGGCCCGGCTCGTGGCAGGTGACCCTGCCGCCGCGGTCGGCGTCGTGCACGGCGATGCCGCGGCCGTCGAGCCACTCCGCGCCCGGCGGGGATCTCCGACTCGTCGGCCCGGCGGCCGAGCGTCACGGTCGGCGGGTGCTCGAGCAGGAGCAGCGTGTCGGCGATCTCGTCGCGCTGGCGCAGGTCCCGCACCCGCTCCTGCATCGCAAGGGCTTGGGCCCACGGGACCGTTCCCAGGCGGCACGTCCACAGCTCACCGTCGGCGCTCATCACCTCTCAGGATGCCAGACGGAGCGCCGGTTCCGGGAGGGCGGCGATGTTCACGCGCGAGAGAAGCTCGATTGGCTACAAAAGAGTGCCAAAAGCGTTACAAAGGCGTGACACACGGTCTCTGGTGGGCTACGATCAGTCCATGGCCACCGCTCTCGCATCGGAAGTCCGTCATATCCAAGAAGTCTCGGGCTTGAGCCCGCGCGACATCGCGAAGGCGACCAACGTCGACGAATCGACCGTTCGGTCATGGCTGCGTCGGGACCGGAGTCCAACCGGAGCGCGGGCCGACCGGCTCATTGAGCTCTCGGCGATGGTCGATCGCCTGTCGAACCTCCTCGATCGCGACTACATAGCGGTCTGGATGAACAAGCCGATCCCCGCGCTCGAGGATGACAAGCCGCTCGAGGTCATCGCGGTGGGTGAGTACCGGCGGGTCTCGCGGGTCATCGCGAGCCTTGAGGATCCGGGCGTTTCCTGACCCGGTTGGTACTCGAGCTCGAGACCCTCCAAGGCAAAGGGGTCTGGTTCAGGCAAGTGCCTGCCGGCAGCGACCCTGAGTCGATGCCGACCGACCCGGCGGACAACCGCTGGCAGCGCGCTTCCGTTGTCGGCGCCCTCTACCTGGCGGACAGCGCGGAGACCGCTTGGGCCGAGTGGTACCGGTCCCTCGCCGCTGCCGGCCTTCCGCCCGGTCGACTGCTGCCCCGGGAGCTTTGGCGGTGGGAACTCGATCTCGAAGGTCTTGCCGACCTCACCACCAAGCCGTCTCTTCGTCGCTTCGGCTTGAGTCTCCCCGGGCCGAACGCCAAGGAGTGGCCCGCATTTCAAGAGGTCGGTCGGCAACTGTGGAAAGCGGGGTACCGGGGTCTGGTGGCGCCATCGGCAGCACGGCCCGAGGGCCGGATTGCCTGCCTGTTCAGGACCGGATCCCGGGTCCCGGGCTGCTCTCCGATCCCGCCGCCGCAGGTTGCTTCCGACCCTCCGCCCGTCCCGAAGGGCCTTCGAACCTGACCGAGCTGCCGTTCGGTTCGCGGGCCGCCCGTGCCCGGGGTCGAGGCCGGTCGGCGGCCTTGCCTCAGCCGAGCAACGCGGCCGGTGCGGCGAGCCTGTCGCGCACCGACGAGAGGAACTTCGCCGCCTGGGCGCCGTAGATCGCCCGGTGATCGACCGCGAGGGTCAAGGTCATCACCATGCCGGGGATCACCTCCCCCTCGTGCACGACCGGCACCTCACGCATCGCACCGACGGCGAGGATCGCCGACTGCGGCGGGTTGATCACTGCGGTGAATCGGTCGATACCGAACATCCCGAGGTTGGACATCGAGAACGTCCCGCCCGAGAGCTCCGGCGGGGTGATCGTGCGCTCCCTCGCTCGGCTCGCGAGGCGAGCGGTCTCCTCGGCGATCTCGCGGACGTCCTTGCTGTCGGCGTCGAAGATCACCGGCACGACGAGCCCGTCGTCGGTGGCGACCGCCACCCCGACGTTGATCCGCTCGTAGTGCTCGAACCCGCCGTCTCGCCACGCTCCGTTGACCTGCGGGTGGTCGCGCAGCGAGAGTGCGCAGGCCCGGATGACGAGATCGCTGACGGTCGGGGCGCGCCCGTCGCCTGCCAGTTCGCGCAGCTGCTGGCGGATGTCGGCGAGGCGACTCGCATCGACGTCGACCTCGAGCGTGAAGTCGGGAACTGTCGCCCTCGACTCGCTCATCCGGCGGGCGATCAGCGACTGCGAGCGGGTCGGCTCGACCCGGGTGACGGCTCCCTTGGCCGTGCCGGGCGCCGTGGTCTCCGCGGGCGCGGCCGTCGGCTCGGCTACGGCTGCCGGCTCAGCAGCGGGTGGGGCGGCTGCCTCGGGCTGAGCCGGTGGCGCTGCCTGCGCACCCGATCGGGCGGCTGCCGTGGCCGGAGCCGGGGTCGTCGGCTCGACGCTCACCTCGGGCGCTCCCGCTTCTCTCGTTCCTGCTGCCGCTTCGACATCGGCCCGGACAATACGCCCATGCGGGCCGCTGCCGCTCACGGCCGCGAGGTTCACTCCCAGCTCCGCGGCGAGGCGGCGCGCGACCGGCGAGGCGTGGATTCGCCCGTCGGGCAGCGGTGAGTCGTTCGCGGGCGCCGACTGCCCGGCCGACATCGAGGGGGTTACGCTGGCCGCCGCCGGTTCCGCCGCCACGGTTTGCGAACCCTCCGGCGGCTCCTCGGGGGGCTCGGTGCCGCCGCCGGCTCCCACATCCACCGGGCGCGGAGCATCCTCGACCGCCAGCAGCCTGCCGATCGTGTCGCCGACCGGATGGGTCGAGCCCTCGGGCGCGAGGATCTCGAGGATCCCGTCGGCGTCGGACTCGTAGACCATCGCCGCCTTGTCGGTCTCGATCTCGACCAGCTCGTCGCCGCGATGCACCATCGCGCCGTCCTCCTTGAGCCAGCGGAGGATCGTGCCCTCCTCCATCGAGTCGGAGAGCCGCGGCATCACGATCTCGATCACGCCGCCGCCCTTCCCGATGCGAGTTCGAGCCCGCGCGGCGCGACGACCCGGTCGACATCGCGGGAAGGCAAGCCTGCTCCAGCGGCTTCGCGTAGGGCATCGGCACGTCCGCTCCGGTGACCCGCTGCACCGGCGCGTCGAGGTCGTCGAAGGCCTGTTCGCTGATGAGCGCCGCCGAGGTTCGCGCCGACGCCGCCGTGGGGCCAGCCCTCCTCGACGATCACGCAGCGGTTGGTCTTGCGCACCGAGGCGAGGATCGTGTCGAGGTCGAGCGGGCGCAGCGTGCGCGGGTCGATCACCTCGGCCTCGATCCCGTGCTCGTCGCCGAGCCGCTCGGCCGCGCGCTCGGCGGTGCAGCGCCATCCGCGAGATGCCGACGATCGTCACGTCGGTGCCCTCGCGCGCGACCGCGCGCCTGGCCGAAGTGCGACGCAGGTGTCGTCGTCGTCGGGCACCTCGCCGCGCATCGCCGTAGAGCGACTCGTGCTCGATGAAGATGACCGGGTTGTCGTCGCGGATCGCCGCCTTCAGCAGGCCGCTTGGCATCGGCGGGCGTGGAGGGCACCGCGACCAGCAGCCCCGGCACGTGCAGGTAGAGCGCCTCGAAGCAGTGCGAGTGGGTCGGGCCGAGCTGGTGGCCCGCGCCCTGGGGCATCCGGATGACCAGCGGCACCCTCGCCTGGCCGCCGAACATGTAGTGGATGTGCGGCGGCGTGGTTGACGATCTGGTCGAAGCGCCAGCAGCGAGAAGTTGATCGTCATCAGCTCGACGACCGGCCGCAGGCCGAGCATCGCCGCGCCGACGCCCGACGCCGACGATCGTGTTCTCGGAGATCGGCGTGTCGCGCACGCGCCGCTCGCCGAACTCGTCGAGCAGCCCGTCGGTGACCTTGAAGGCGCCGTCGAAGACGCCGATGTCCTCGCCCATCAGGAAGACCGCTCGTCGCGCAGCATCTCCTCGCGCAGCGCCCGGTTGAGCGCCTCCCGGTAGCGCAGCTCGCTCATCTGCCCCGCCTCCGCCGGCGGGTCGGTCGAGAGCCAGCCCTTGACCTCTCCGCCGAGCGCGTAGACGTCGTCGTACAGCGCTCTCGGGTGCCGGGCACGGGCGAGCCGTCGGCGAACTCGACCGCCGCGTCGACGCGCTGCGACCGCCTCGGCGTCGAGCCGCTCGCGCGCTCGTCGCTGAGGATCCCGGCCTCGCGCCAGCAGCTTCGCGAACGCCCTGGATCGGGTCGCGCTCGCGCCACGCCTCGACCTCCTCCTTGGTGCGGTAGCTCTCCGGGTCGGCCATCGAGTGGCCGCGGAAGCGGTAGGTCATCGCCTCGACGAGCATCGGCCGGTGGTCCTCGCGGGCGATCTCGAGCGCCTCGGCGACGGCCGACTGCGTGTCGCAGATGTCCATCCCGTCGCAGCGGCGGCCCTCGACCCCGAAGCCCTCGCCCTTGCGTGACGAGGTCCGTCACGGCGGAGTGGCGCTCGACTGCGGTGCCCATCCCGAAGCGGTTGTTGGTCACCATGAAGACGACCGGCAGCCGCCACAGCGCGGCGAGGTTCATCGTCTCGCCGAAGGTGCCCTGGTTGGAGGCGCCGTCGCCGAGCACGCAGAGCGTCGCCTCGCTGTCGCCCTGGTAGTCGGAGGCGAGGGCAAAGCCGGCGGCGATCGGGAGGTTGCCGCCGACGATCCCGTAGCCGCCCATGAAGCGTCGCTCGAGGTCGAAGATGTGCATCGAGCCGCCGCGGCCATGTGATGCACCCGTCGACGCGGCCGAACAGCTCGGCCATCACGGCGTTCGGCGGGGTGCCGCGCGACGAGCGCGTGGCCGTGCGAGCGGTAGGTGGAGATCAGGTAGTCGGTCGGGCGGATCGCCCTGACCGCCCCGACGATCGTGGCCTCCTCGCCGATCGCGAGGTGCAGGAACCCGCCGATCTTCGCCCGCGCGTACGACTCGCCCGCCCGCTCCTCGAAGCGGCGGACGAGCAGCATCGCCGAGAGCCATTCGAGCGCCGTCTCGGGCTCCGGGAGCGAACCGGTTCGCGGTGAGCCGGGCCCGGGCCGGTCGTCGGATCGTGAGTCGGCCATCAAGAGTGAGCGTACCCGCGGGGTCTGCGGACGGGAAGTACTCGCCCAGCCCGCCACACCACGGTTGGACAACGTTGCCCCCCTCTTCAAGGTCCCTTTACCCAGCCACCGGCAGAGTTTCTGATCCTGACTTGAAAACCATGCGGCAAGGCACTCGGAGCCTGCCTCGAGGAGGACATCACAGTGAAGACGAAGCTACTGGCCTTGACAATCGCAGCGGCATCGGTGGCGGCACTGCCCGCAGCCGCGGCCCAGGCAGGTCAGGCGAAGAAGCGCGGGGTCGTCCTCCGCGTCGAGCAGGGCGGCAAGGTCATCTCGATCGTCGGCCCGAAGGGTCGCGCCGAGAAGGTCAAGCTCTCGAAGCCCGCACCCCGCGGATTGCGCGGCGGCACCAAGGTAACGATCGCCGGCGGCAAGGTCGCGTCCGCATCGGGCAAGGTCCGAGGAGTCAAGCTGCGCGGCATCCTGACCAAGCTCAAGAGCGGCAAGATCACGGTCACGACCCCGTCGGGAACGGTCGTCACCGACCTGCTCGGCGCAGTCAAGCTCGTCCTTGCGGGCATCCCGACCGGTCAGACGATCGCGATCAACATCGCCTTCAACTCGGCCGGTACGCCGGTTGCCTCGATCGCGGCTCCCGGCGGCTCCACCGACCCTTACTCCGACCCCTACGCGGATCCGTACACCGATCCCTACACCGACCCGTATGTCGATCCGGCCACCTGTGACCAGGCCGCGCAGTCCGATCCGGTCCGGGTGATCGCAGTCAGCCGCACCAAGTCAAAGATCATGGTCGTCGACTCCAGCGGCACCCGCTCGACCTACAAGGTCACGGCTGAGATGATCGCCGACCTGCACCGCGGCGACTCGGTCGTCGTCACCGACTCCGACGATGACGGAACGGCCGAGGCCGTCACTGCGGCCACGAGGGCACGTGAGATCGAGGGCACTGTCGTCTGGATCGACACCGACTTCGGAGCGTTCGGTGTCCAGGGTGAGCGCGGAGACGTGAAGGTCGTCAGCGCCTCCGACTGCCAGCTCGCGCTTCTCACCGAGGGCGGCGGCGTCAAGGCCACTGTCCATCGCGATGCCGACGGCGAGATCGTCGCTGACACCGTCGAGGCGATCGACACACCTGCGACTGACGACGAGGGCGACGACGAGGGTCGATGACCGCGGCCACGGCCACGGTGGTCGCCGAGGCGGCAACGGCCGCTGGGCTTCCTTCTTCGACCAGTCCTGGACCCGCAGCTGGCGCTGAGAGGCGCCGGCCCTTTCCTCCCCAGGGAAGCGGACAGCCGTCGGTCTCGCCCTCACGGGCGGGGCCGGCGGCTCTTTTCGTTGTGCCGCTGGATCAGCCGCGACTGGACGGGCTGCCGGTCATCTCGGCGAGCCACGCCTGGCGGAACTGGTCCGCCTCAAGCTTGCGGAGATCCTGCTTGAGCGTCTGCGAGAGGCGCCGCGCCTCGATCGGGCTTCCCTCCCAGAAGAGGACAGTCTCGCCGCTGGCGAGCTCGATCAGCTCGACCTTGTCGGTCCGGCCGGGGACGGCCAGGACGGCGGGGCCGGGGGATCCCTTGGTGACTGTCAGCCGGTAGGCGCGTCGGGCGTTCACAGGCGGTAGTTCACCGCTGCTTCGTCCAGGCCGCCGTCGCCGAAATAAACCTTGCGGCCGACCCTGACCGCCGGGACCCGCTCGATCCCCAGTTCCGATGCCCGTTCGAGCTGCCTGTCGAGCTCTGCGTTGAGCGACTTCAGCTCGAACGCCTTCTCCAAAGCGTTGGGGTGGATCTCGGCTGCGGCACCGGCGAGCAGCAGGGTCGAGCGGTCCCCGAGGTCACGCCCCGCGCACCAGCACTGCCTCATCGCCGCAAGGGTGAAGGCGACGACCTTCCCGGCCTGCTTGGCGTAGGTGGCGGCCAGCGCCGCATCGCGGTTCCCGGCCTGCGGGCCGGCCGGCGGTTTGAACGGCAGAAGCCCCCGCTCGGCTGCGATTCGCTCGACGTCGGCGTCGAACTCAGGGAGTCGGCGCTGCGTGCCCTCGCCCATTCGGCTCACCTGCCCGGGGGAACCCAGCGCGCGAGCCGGGACGGCCGAGCGTGCGTTCCCCCGGCGCAGGTGGATCCTGCCCGAAGGGGCGGTCCCGGGTCACGGGTGATCGGCGTCCGAGTCGCCTCGCGCCCGTCAGGACACGGGCACCCACGGCGCCGGTCGCCCGAGCGTCTGGATCACCCGCTCGGCCGCGAGCCAGCACTCCGGGTCGCCGATGTCGAAGTAGAAGGCGGCCTCGTCCTCTGCGTCGTCCGTCGGGACGCCGGAGAGATCGATCAGCCGTGAATCAGCCAACCGTCAGCGGCTCGGGCCGCTTCCGAGATCGCCTCGGAGAGGGTCGGGTGGCCGTGGATGATCCGTGCGATCTCCGGGTAGCCGCCCTCGAGTGCCTTGGCGTTGACCAGTTCCTGGATCAGCTCGGGCGCCTTCGCTCCACAGATGTGACCGCCGAGGAGCTCGCCGTACTTGCGGTCGCCGATGATCTTGACGATCCCCGTTCGGTCTCCGTAGACGGTGCCGGCACCGACTGCCCCGTACTGGACCTTGCCGACTACGACGTCGTGCCCCGCGTCCTTGGCCTGCTGTTCGGTCAGGCCGAACGAGGCGACGTTCGGGTAACAGAAGGTTGCTCGCGGGATGTCGTTGAGATCGAGCGGGTGGACGGCCATTCCCGAGGCTGCCTCCACGGCGATGATCCCCTCCTCGGACGCCTTGTGGGCGAGTGCGGGGCCGCGCACCAGGTCACCGATCGCCCAGATGCCCTCGGCCGATGTCTTCTGGTTGCCGTCGATCTCGATCAGCCCACGCTCGTCGAGCTTGACCCCTGCAGCGTCGAGCCCGAGGCCCTCCACGTCGGGGCCGCGGCCAGCCGCGATCACGACCAAGTCGGCCTCGACGGTCTTGTCGCCGACCGTCAGGGTCGTCACTCCTCCACTCCGCTCGACGTTCGAGACGGGGTTGCCGGTCAGGACGTCGATTCCCTGCTTCTTGAAGCCACGCCCCGCTGCCTTGCTGATGTCTGCGTCCTCGCCCGGGAGGACCCGGTCGAGGGCTTCGATCAGGGTCACTGTCGAGCCGAGCCTCACGTAGGCGGATGCGATCTCCGCGCCGCTCGCTCCGGCGCCGATCACCGCAAGGCGGGCGGGAGCCGACTCGAGCGCCCATGCCTCCTCGGTGCCGACGATCCCGTCACCGAAGTCAAGGCCGGGCAGCGCCTTGCGAACCGATCCGGTCGCGAGGATGATTCGAGGTGCCGTCAGGTTGCGCTCACCGACTGCGATCCCGCCGTTGCCGGTGAGGGTCGCCGATCCCTCGATGACCTCGATCTCGTTCTTCTTCATCAGTCCGTTGACTCCGCCGACGAGCGTCGAGATCACGCTGTCGCGGCGCTCGGCAACCTTCGCCTGGTCGACCTTGGGCTCCCCGACCTCGATGCCGTAGTCGCCGGCTTCACGGACCTCCTGGAGGACGTCGGCCACCCTGAGGACGGCCTTAGCCGGAATGCAGGCCTTGTTCAGGCAGCGCCCGCCGATGTGTTCGCGCTCTATTACGGCTGTCCGGTGGCCCAGTTGCGCAGAGCGAATCGCCGCGACGTACCCGCCGGGACCGGAGCCGATAACGATCAGGTCGAACTCGTCAGCCATCTCTTCGGGACACTAGCGAACCGTCGGGTGAGCGTCGGGAGGGCGGGCCGGGCCGTGCGTGCCCGCTCAGGAACCGGGCCGCTCGGGCATCTGGATGCGGGCCATCGCCCGGATCAGCTTCCAGAAGAGCCAGCCGCCGAAGATGATGATCACGGTCGGGATCAGGAAGCCGAGCAGGTTCGAGGCGCGGATCAGCGACAGCGAGCACAGCACGAGGGTGATGCCGAGCAGCGCCTGGAAGCCGAGCACGGCCCAGTACTTCGCCTTCCACATCCCGGCGGCGGCGATCAGCATCAGCGCGGCGAAGAGGATCCCGCTGAACGGCGTCGCGTTGCCCCCTTGGATCTTCGGGTCGAGTGCGAGCAGCACGAGGTTGGCGACTGCGAGCAGGACGGCGAGGACTGCGGAGATCGTCACCGCGCCCGGGCGCTCGCCAGGCCCGAGCGGCTCGAGGCCCTCGCGGACAGCTTCGTTCTTCTCCTCGGCGCTCTTGCGGGGCTTGCTCGGCTGCTCACTCATCGCGATCAGTCTGGCAGGCGCCCGGCCGGGGGTACGATTGCCGGGTGGACGCCGACGCCCTGATCGACCAGTGGGAGGCAGCGTGGACCGGGAGGGACGTGGGCGCCTTCCGACAGGTGTGTGTCGGTGACTTCCACTACGAGGACCCGTTGGCCCCCGCTCCGCTGCTCGGCCTCGAGCTGATCGAGACCCGCGCCCGTTCGATCTGGAGGGGCTTCCCGGACCTGAGGGTCGAGTCGGCCGGTCCGCGCCTGGCCAGCGACACCCACATCGCAGCGCCGATCCGAGCAGTCGGGACCCATCGCGGTCGCATCGCCGGCCTGCCGCCGAGCGCGAAGACCCTCTCGATCCACGCTGTTTGCTTCTGCGAGGTCCGCCACGGGCTGCTCGGCCGAGTGCGGACCTTCTTCGACCTCCACGACGCCCAGGTCCAGCTCGGAGTCGCTCCCGAACCCGGCAGCTCCGGCGAGCGGGCCCTGCGGATGATCATGGGCTTCGGCGTTCGCGCGCCTCGCGTGCCGGGGCTGTTCCCCGGCGGGCGCCGCTGAGCGCGGGAGCTTCGAGATCACAGGCTGTGATCGCAAACGTGCGAAGGCTTTGCCAGTCGGGAAACCGGCACTCCCCGCTCGCTACGGTGAGCAGCCATGCCAAGGCACCTCCTGACAGGCGAAGAGCTCTCCGGTGAAGAGATCCGGGGTCTCGTTGCGCGCGCGATCGAACTGAAGGCCGCGCCGCTCTCGTCGCGGGCGCTCGAGGGCAGGGCCGTCGCCCTGATGTTCGAGAAGCCTTCGACCCGCACTCGCGTCTCGTTCGAGGTCGGCGTCGCCGAGCTCGGTGGCCACCCGGTCGTGCTCGGTGCCGATGAGCTGCAGATCAGCCGTGGCGAGTCGCTCGCCGACACCGGCCGTGTCCTCTCCGGCCACGTGGCCGCAGTCGGGCTGCGGACCGAGCGGCGACGACCGTCTCGCCGAGCTCGCCTCCGAGAGCACGATCCCGGTCTTCAACATGCTCACCGCCGGCCACCATCCCTGCCAGGCGTTCGCCGACCTGATGACGATGCACGAGGCCTTCGGCACTCTCGACGGACTCAAGCTCGCCTACGTCGGCGACGGCAACAACGTCGCCCGCTCGCTCGCGATCGTCGGTGGCCTTGCCGGAGTCGAGGTCGCTGTCGCCTCACCTCCCGGCTACTCGCTCGAGCCGGTCGCCGGAGCCACTCTCGTCGAGGATCCGGCCGAGGCCGTCGCCGGGGCGAACGCGATCTACGCGGACGTCTGGGTCAGCATGGGCGATGAGGCCACGGCCGACGAGCGCCGCTCAGCCCTCGGCCCCTACCGGCTCGACGACGCCCTGCTCGACCGCGCCGCACCAGATGCGATCGCCCTGCACTGCCTGCCCGCCCACCCGGGCGAGGAGATCACTCCCGAGGTCCTTTACGGACCGCGCCAGCGGATCTGGGATCAGGCCGAGAACCGCCGCCACGCCCAGAAGGCGTTGCTCGAACTGCTCTGCGGCCAGTCGTGAGCGCCACACCGAAGGCATCGCGCCCGCGCCCCGGCAGCGAGGTCGAGCTCGTCGCCGGCCCGCTCGCCCACGGTGGCGCCGCCGTTTGCCGGCTCGACGGGTTCGTCGTCTTCGCCCAGGGCGCCGTCCCCGGCGACCGGGTCATGGCGAAGCTCGGCAAGGTCAAGCGCAGCCACGCAGAGGCTCGCGTGACCGAGGTGCTCGAACCCGGTCCCGATCGGATCGACCCGGTCGCAACGCACCCCGGCGCTCCGTGGCAGGTCCTCCGCTACGAGGCGCAGCTCGCCGCCAAGCAGGATGCGGTCGAGCAGGCGATCAAGCGGCTCGGCGGCTTCGACTCCGTCCAGATAGACGAGATCGTCCCGGCCGAGCAGCAGTGGCGCTACCGCAACAAGCTCGAGTTCTCCTTCGGCGCCGACGACTCGGGAGAGCTGACCTGCGGCTTCCACGCACCGGGCCGGTGGGATGTTGTCGAGTCGCTCGACACCTGCCTGCTGGGCTCGGAGCGGATGGACGCAGGCTCGCGAGGCCGCTCTGGCCTGGTGCCGCGAGAAGGGTCTCGAGGCGTACGACCGCCGCGAGACTGTCGGCTACCTGCGCAACCTCGTTGTCCGTGAGGGCCTTCGCACAGGTGAGCTCCAAGTCCGCCTCGTGACCTCGACCGGTCAACTCGACGACGCCGAGGGTTTCGCCGCCGCAGTTGGGGCGGAAGGCGTCTTCCACACGATGATCGAAGGCGTTGGCGAGACGACCCAGGGTGGCTTCACCGAGCTGATCTCCGGCTCGGCCCACCTGCACGAGGAGATCAGCGGCTTGACCGTCTCGATCTCGCCCGAGGCCTTCTTCCAGACCAATACCGCGATGGCCGAGCGCCTCTACGGCATTGCCACCGAGGAGGCCGCGCTGCGCGGCCATGAGCGGGTCTTCGACCTCTGCTCCGGCATCGGCACGATCGGCCTCGCCCTCTCGCCCCGCGCGGGCGAGGTCTGGGGGCTGGAGATCGTCGAGCCGGCGGTCGCGGACGCGATCGCCAACGCCGAGGCCAACGGGATCCGTAACGCCTCCTTCTTCGCCGGTGACGTGCGCCGCGATCTTCGCGAGCTCGTCGAGAAGTCAGGCAAGCCCGACGTGATCGTCGTCGACCCGCCGCGGGCAGGCCTCTCGGGCAAGATCGTGCGCCGGATCGCCGAGGCCGGGGCGAAGCGGATCGTCTACGTCTCCTGCAACCCGACGACCCTCGCGCCGAACGCCGCCGCCCTGGCCGAGCTCGGCTACGACCTGCTCAAGGTCCGCCCCGTGGACCTCTTCCCGCAGACGCCTCACGTCGAGTGCGTCGCGCTGCTCGAACGCCGCGGCTGAGGCGTCACGGCCGGCAGGCCGCCAGCGACCGCGAGTAGAAGTTGAGGTAGTCCCTGAAGTGGGCTTGCCAGTAGCTGCCGGTGTGACCCCCGGGCCAGTGGTTCATCGGGATGCCGAGCGCAGCCGCAAACTCCTCGCCGGCTGACTTGAACGGGTCGTCTGTGCCGCCGTCGAGCCAGAGCTTCGCATCGCCCCATGGAGTCCGCCCGGAACTTCGCGCCAGCCCCAGTACATCGTGTGAGTCGAAGTCCTCGGCGTTGTCGAACGCTCCCGGCGCGGTGTCCCCGGCCGACTGCCACAGGGCAGCCGAGTGACCACCGACTGCGCAGAACTCCGCCGGCCTCGCTCGAGCGATGTTGAAAGCGCCAAACCCTCCCATCGAGATCCCACCGATCGCGATCCGCTTCGGATCCGCGTTCAACCTGCGAATCGCCGCCGGGATCACCTCGTCGAGCACGTACTTGGTCCAGTCTCCCGATTGACGGTTGTGCCAGTACGAGTGGTCGTTCCCGGACGGGAAGACGACATCGGGAGCCAACTTGCCCTGGGTCGCGAGGGCCGCGAGGAAGGCCGGGTTGGCATTGTTCTCACTCGTGTGCCCTTCCCGTGCAGGAAGACGAGCAGTGGCCTGCCGGCCCCGCCGCCAGCGGCCGCGATCGCCGTTTGGGGCATTGCCTGATGCACGTACTTCGAGTCGATCGAGTAGCGAAGGATCGACGCACCCTTGGCGTCGGCGGACCCGGACTGGACTTGAGGCGAGTCGCCACATCCACCCAGCGCGACGACCGCGACCATGATCGCTCCAAGCAATGGGAAGGCTCGCCACCCGGTCACGGTTGGCAACCTACCCCGGCAGCAGGATCGTCCGCCGCTCGCACCGCTTGCGCGTCGCGCCTGACAGATTAAACTCTCGCTGGATTAGCTTGAAGCATAGTAGACTGTGCGTGATGCGCACTCCGCACGCCTACTCACCTCTCGCAAAGGAGGCCGCGAGCCTGCTTGGTGAACGGATCCGCCTGGCCCGCCTCGAGCGCGCTGGACGCTAGGCAACTCGCCGAACGGGCCGGCGCATCGGTCGTCACGCTGCGCAAGGTCGAGCGCGGCGATCTCACAGTCGGGCTCGGCGTCGCCTTCGAGGCGGCGTCCATCCTGGGCGTGCCGCTGTTCCATGCCGACGCGGAACGTCGGCGCCTCGAGGCAGATCGCCTCGCCGACCGCCTGGCGCTCCTGCCACAGGCGGTGCGCAGGCCGTCCGAGGTCGACGATGACTTCTGAGCGGCAGCGCGGGCGCCTTCGTCTGGGTATGGCTTCCGGGCGAGACCGGCCCGTGGTCGCCGGCCGGCTCGATCACGGCGGGAGCGCCCTCACCTTCACCTACGGACGCAGCTACCGGGAGCGAAAGGACGCCATTGCCCTCTACCTGCCCGAACTGCCGCTCGTCGCCGGGCCGATCCGGTCCCTCGTCGGCGACGTCGCCGGATGCATCGCCGACTCCGGGCCGGACTCGTGGGGCCAACGGGTGATCCTCAACCGACGGCTGCCGGGAGGCTCGTCGACACCGCGGACCTCCGGCTCCTCGATTACCTGCTCGAGTCGGGGTCGGACCGGATCGGCGCGCTCGACTTCCAGCCTTCGGCCACCGATTACGAGCCGCGCCGGGTCGAATCGGCGACCCTCGATGAGCTGGCAAGCTCAGCGGCCAAGGTCGACGCGGGCGACTTGCTCTCGCCCGCCCTCGACCCGGCATTGCTTCACGGCAGGTCGATCGGCGGCGCGCGGCCAAAGGCGCTGTTGGGCGACGGTGGCCGCAGGTTGATCGCGAAGTTCAGTTCGAGCACCGACACCTACCCGATCGTCAAGGGCGAGTTCGTCGCGATGGAGCTCGCCCGCAGGCTCGGTTTGAAGGTCGCTCCCGTCGAACTCACCACCGCGCTCGGCAAGGACGTGCTCCTCATTGATCGGTTCGATCGCTCGCCCGACGGAGCGAGGCGGACGATGGTCTCCGCCTTGACCGTTCCGGGCTGGACGAGCCGGCGGCGCGGTACGCGAGCTACGCGGCTCTCGCGACCGAGGTCGGCGCACGCTTCACCGATCCGGAGGCGACGCGACGCGAGCTCTTCGCTCGGATCGCCTTCAACATCCTCGTCGGCAACAGCGACGACCACGCCCGCAACCACTCCGCCTTCTGGGACGGTGAATACCTCGCCCTCACCCCCGCCTACGACTTGGCACCCCAACCGCGTGCCGGAGGCGAGACTTCACAGGCGATGGCGATCGGGGATGACGGGTACCGCATGAGCCAGGTCGCCGGGTGCGTTGAGCGTGCCGCGAGCTTCGGGTTGGCGGATTCGGATGCGCGTGAGATCGTCGCCCGGCAGATCGAGTTGATCGAGGCTGAATGGGAGGACGTCTGCGCTCTCGCCGGGTTGACCGAGGTGGAGCGCGCTTACTTCCTGGGCCGTCAGTTCCTCAACCCGTACTCGCTCGAAGGTTCTGACGGCCGTCGACAACCCGTAGACTCGATGACGCGATGAAGGCGGTGATAACACCCGGCGACGGCAGCCTCTCGATCGAGGAGCGGCCCGACCCCGCGCCCGCCGAGGGCGAGGTCGTGGTCGCAGTCAAGGCAGCGGGCCTAAACGGCGCCGACCGGCTCCAGCGAGCCGGCCTCTACCCGGCTCCTCCCGGCGCCCCGGCCGACATCCCCGGCCTCGAACTGGCAGGCGAGGTCGTCTCGCTCGGCCCTGCAGTCGAGAGCGCGAAGGTCGGCGACCGAGTGATGGCGATCGTCGCCGGAGGCGGGCAGGCCGAGTTGTGCGCTGTCCACGAGAGTCATCTGCTGGCGGTCCCGGACGGCGCTCGACTGGGCCGCCGCCGGTGGCTTCGCCGAGACCTTCACCACCGCCCACGACGCCGTGATCGGCCAAGCCGGCCTCAAGACGGGCGAGCGCCTGCTCGTCACCGGCGGGGCAGGCGGTGTCGGCACCGCTGCGATCCAGATCGCCGGCCTGACCGGAGCGGAAGCGGTCGCGAGCGTTCGCGATGAGTCGCTGCGCGACCGGGTCGCCGCGCTCGGCGCGACAGTCGTCGCACCGGGCGAGGAGGCCGACGCAGGTCCGTTCGACGTCGTCCTCGAACTTGTCGGCGCCCCCAACGTCCCGGCCGACCTCGGGTCGCTCAAGACCGGTGGGCGGGTCGTCGTGATCGGTGTCGGCGCCGGGGCCAAGACCGAGCTCAACCTGCCTGATGCTGATGGCCAAGCGGGCGAAGATCATGGGCTCGACCCTGCGGGCCCGTTCGATCCCGGAGAAGGCCTGTGCCGCCGCCGGCGTCACCGGCGACCTGCTGCCAGCGCTCGAGTCGGGGCCTGAGCGTGCCGGTGGAGGAGAGCTTCCCGCTCGTCGGAGGCCGAAGCGGCTTACGCCCGGTTCGAAGCGGGCTCTAAGTTCGGCAAGATCGTCCTGACCGTCTGACCCCGCGCTCGCCTCAGGCAGCCGGGTCGTCAGGCGCTTCGACCGCCGGCGGTCCCGGGATCTGCTCGGCGATGCAGGACGCGCACATGTTCGGCCCGCCCGATTCGAGCGCCTCTGCCTGCTCTGCCTCGGTCAGCGCGGTCCCGCACTCGACGCAGGACTCGCCGAGGTCGTCGATCGTTGCCTCCTCAAGTCCCATGCCAGCGAGCGTAGGGGCGCTGAACTGCGCAAGGGAACGAGCCACCGGGGGCGCCACTGCTGCGGATCGCGCCGAAGGCGTTCATCCCTCTATCGCGCCGCAAGTGATCCGCTACTAGTAAGGCGGCAGGCTCGACCACCACGTGCCGAGCTCGCGGAAGGCCGACCAGAACGCTCGCTTGTCGCGGTCCTCGTCGAGCGATGAGTCGATGTCCGGCACCGGCAGGACGTCGCGGTTGGGAGTGAGCTTCTGGATCACTCCCGGCTCCCAGCGGACCTGCTCGGCCAGCGGCAGGCCGAGCTCGTTGACGAGGTTGACGACTTCCTCACCCATCAGCACCAGCATCCGCGGGCGGACGATCTCGATCTCCTCCACCAGTCTGGCGACGCAGGCCGGGTCGCCCATTGCCGGCGTCCGGCACGCGGGCATTTGACGCACGAGGGTTCCGTACACGGCGAGCGGGTCGATGTCGAGCCGCTTGAGCGACTTCATCAGCGCGTTGCCGGAACGCCCGTAGAAGGCGACTCCCTCCTCGACCTCCGAGGGCCTCGGCGCGAACTTGATCAGCATGATGTCCGCCTGCGGGTGGCCGGAGCCGAGCACCGGCACATCTGCCCGCGCGGGCAGCTCTCGCAGGCCCTCAGGTCGTGGGCGAAGGTGTTCAGTTCGCGGATCGCGCGCTCGAGGTACTTCTCGCGGATCTCGTCGTCGGTAACGGGCATCGGTTGGGATTTGGCCGCAACCCTGTCCGAATCCTGCCCCTGCATCAGCTCTTGCGCGAAGCCCTCTTCACGCGGCGGCGCTTGACGGCGTCGCGGGCGCCCGCCGGCGTCGCCTTCGTCTGGACGAACTTGAGCGCCTGCACGAACAGCAGCGAGCTCGGGCTGCGCACGATGTCCGCCTCGCGCAGCGATTCGAGGAACTCCTCGGGCCCGTCGAAGTCGCGCATCCTGATCTTGACCGAGCCGAGGCCCTGGGCGACGTGGGCGTCCGACCCGGCGCCGGCCGGGATCCGGTACTTGGCCGCGAAGCGCGCCGCCTCCTCGTTGAACTGCGCCGATCGCGACCCGGGCGTTGTAGACCTCGAGCAGCGTCGATCCTCGTCGACGCACGTCGAGCAGGTGCTGGTAGTCGGGGACGCAGTGCATCCTGTCGAACGGGTGCGGCACGTAGGCGATGCCGCCCTGGGCGTGGATCGCGTCGAGCGTCTCCTCGAAGCTCATCCCGGCCGGGATCCGCTTCTCGATGAACAGGCCGATCACCTCGCCCTGGTTCTTGGTCTTGACCTCCTCGCCGACGATCACCTTGATGCCGTTCGGCCTTCGCCCGCGCCTCGAGCGCGCCGGAGACCTCGTTGTGGTCGGTCACCGCGATCGCGCCGAGGCCTCGGGCCCGCGCCTGGGTGAGGAGAACCTCGACCGGGGTCGCGCAGTCATGCGAGTGGTCGGTGTGCATGTGCAGGTCGACGTCGATCAGCGGCCGGTCGGCGAGGCGGGCCGCGACCTTCGGCTTGGCCCGCGTGTCGTGGCGGCGGGCGACGAGCGCGACGCAGCGCCGTTCGATCTCGTCGACCAGGCGGTCCGCGCCGAGCTCTGCCCGGAGCGGCTCTGCAGCGGCGACGAACTCCTGCCTGCGCTGTGGCCTCTCGATCAGCGACTGGAGTTGGGCCGCGAGGGTCTCCGCGTCTCCGGGGGTGAAGCCGGGCCCGAGTGCACCGTCGGCGAGCAGCTCCTCGTGCACAGGCAGGCTTGAAGCGACCGGCACCGCTCCAGCGGCCACCGCTTCGATCAGCGCCTGCGGCCTGACGGCCGAAGCACCGCCACCGACGACAACGAGGTCGGCTCCCACGAGAAAGGCCGCTTCGCCGCCGCCGTCGAGATCGACGATCTCGACCCTGTCGCGGATAGCCGGTGCGATCGCAGTCGGGTGCGGTGTTCCCGGTGTGAGTGCGATCTTCGCCCGCCAGCCTTCGTCCGGGAGGCGCTTGAGTGCCCGCAGCGTGTTGCGCAAGGAGCCGCGCTCGGAGCCGATCACCTGAGCGATCAGGACATCCCCGTCGCCTGGCGGATCCCCGTCGGCCTCGGGCACGCTGCCCAGCGCAGCCCGGCCAACCGTTTCGCAACCGACTGGCACCGACGCCCTGAGGCCCACCGCCGCGGCTTCGAAGTCGGCGATGCAGTCGTCGATCCGCCCGAGCACCGCGCCGCCCACCCGGCGCCCCACGTCCCCGGCCGGGATCTTCGGGATCGGCTGGTGGAAGTGGCCGAGGTTCAGTGCCCGCGAGTTGCGCAGGGCGATGGCGGCCAAGCTCGGCGGGAGCGGATCGTGAAGATGGACGACGTCGAACGGTGCGACCTCGAGCAGGTCGCCGATCAATCGCGCGGTTCCGGTCGGCAGTGAGCGTCGCGACCCGGCGACCGGCAGCGCCTCGCCGACCGCGATGACCAGCGGTTCCCCGCCGGGCTCGGGCAGCATGTTCGCACCGTCACTTCGGGCCGCCTGGAGCGCGCGGCGTCCCTCGGCTGCCTCGGTCGCGTTGCGGGCGGGAGCGAGCACCGTCACCCGGTGGCCGCGGGCGGCAAGCCCGGCCGCGATCAGTCTCGCCTGGCCAACGGCGGTGTCGTCGGACCCCCAGGGGGCCGACACGACCTGCGCGATCGCAAGTGGTTCGCTCACCTCGGTGGAGGATAGGAGTCGGAGCAGAAAAAGAGGGGGCGGGCACGCTCGGCGCCCGCCCCCTCGAAGTCCGTCGGGACCCCTGTCGGGGGCCTTTACTTCTTGGCCTTCTTGGCAGTCGCCTTGGCCGGAGCCTTCTTCGCGGGTGCCTTCTTCGGCGGCGACCTTCTTGGCCGGCGCCTTGCGGCCGACGGGCTTGCTGCGCGGACGACCCGCGTACTTCGCGATGAACTTCTCGGTGTCCTCGCGCGCGAGATCGTCGGGGCGCTGGTTCTGCGGCGACTTCATCAGGTACGAGGACGGGCCGTCGAGCTGGCCGCCGATGCCGTGGTTCAGTGCGAGCTTGCAGCAGCGGACAGCGTCGATCACGATGCCGGCCGAGTTCGGGCGAGTCCCAGACCTCGAGCTTCATCTCGACGTTCAGCGGCACGTCGCCGAACGCCTGACCCTCGACCCGGATGTGGGCCCACTTGCGGTCGGTCAGCCACGGCACGTAGTCCGACGGGCCGATGTGGACGTCGTCGGCCGGCAGCTCGTGATCCATGATCGAGGTGACGGCGTTCGTCTTGCAGATCTTCTTGGACTCGAGCCGCTCGCGCTCGAGCATGTTGAAGAAGTCCATGTTGCCGCCGACGTTCAGCTGCGAGGTGCGGACCATCTTCACTCCGCGGTCGTCGAACAGGCGGGCCAGGGTGCGGTGGACGATCGTCGCGCCGACCTGGCTCTTGATGTCGTCGCCGACGATCGGCAGTCCGGCCTTCTTGAAGCGGTTGCTCCAGTACGGCTCGCGGGCGATGAACACGGGGATGCAGTTGACGAAGCCGCAGCCGGCCTCGAGCACCTGCTCGACGTACCACTTGGTCGCCTCCTCGCAGCCGACCGGCAGGTAGGAGACGACGACGTCGGTCTTGCGTCTCGCTGAGGAGGCTGACGATGTCGGCGGTCTCGCCGGGGGCCTTCGTGATCTTCTGCTTGAGGTACTTGCCGAGGCCGTCGTGGGTCATGCCGCGCTGGACGGTGACGCCGAGGTTCTTCGGCACCTTCGGCGAACTTGATCGTGTTGTTCTGGCCTGCCCAGATCGCCTGGCCGAGGTCCTTGCCGACCTTCGCGGCGTCGATGTCGAACGCGGCGCTGAACTCGATGTCACCGACGTGGTAGCCGCCGAGATCGACGTGCATCAGGCCGGGAACGTCCTGCGTGGAGTCGGCGTTGCGGTAGTACTGGACGCCCTGGACAAAGGCCGAAGCGCAGTTGCCGACGCCGATGATCGCGACGCGGACCTTGTCGCGCTGGTAACGGGCGGTGCCGTTGGCGCTGTTGCCGTTCTGTGACGGGGTCACGGTTATGGATCCTCCTTGGGGAAACGGCCACGGGAATGCCCGTGGCGAACTGCGAGGTTATCGCTCCTGACCGGCGCTGTCAGAGTTGAGGGCCGTCCGCACATGGACGATCCGCTGGGCGACGGTCACAAGGGACAGCGCTGCGAGCACGTATACGGCCGCTGCCAGCAGCTCGACGTCGACGATCCCCATGCCTCTTGCAAGCAGCAGCCCGACGGCGAGGATCACGACCCGGACTGGCCTCGTGGCGATCCCGACCTTGCACTCGACTCCAAGTGCCTCGGCCCGCGCGCGCGTGTAGGAGACCATCAGTGACAGCCAGCACCGCGAGGACGCAGGCGGCAACGGCGACTTCGTCGCCCTTCTGCGCGAAGTACACGGCAACGGCGGTCAGGACGATGCCCTCCTCGATCCGGTCGAGGGTCGAGTCGAGGAACGCGCCGAACGGCGTTCCCTTGCCCGACATCCGCGAGTAGCGGCCGTCGAGCGTGTCCATGATCGAGCCGATGATGAACGCGAATCCGGCGAGGACGAACTGCCATTCGAGACGAGCCAGGCGGCGATCAGGTTGAGGACCAGTCCGGTCATCGAGATCGCGTTCGGCGTCAGTCGCGACTCGATCAGCCGGTTGCGCATTGTCTGGCTCATCTCGCCCGGCTCCCTCCCAGGGCGCTGCCTTCCTGGGCGGGGGGCACGGACCCGCTCACCGCTGCTCAAGTCGCCGCCTCGGTCGCGAGGGCCGGTTGGCGGGCTGCGGCGGGTGACGAGTCGACCTGCGGGCGGAAGGCCCAGACCTCACGGACACCTGCGAGTCGCCTCGCGATCACCCAGGCCGCCAATGCGGTCAGGGCGCCGAGTACGGCGTCGAGCAGGTAGTGGTTGCCGGTCGCGACGACCACCCAGGTCACGAGCAGGGGGTAGAAGCGCCAGAGCCTGCGCGCCCAGGTACGGGAGGCCAATGCGCTCATCGTCCCGCCGATCAACAGGGCGAAACAGACGTGCATCGACGGAACGGCCGCGTAGAGGTTGACGAGTGCGCTCGCCTTCTCGTTGTCGACCTTCACGCCCGTGGTCAGGGCGATCGTGTCGGAGAAGCCCCACTCCGGCATCAGCCGCGGCGGGGCAGTCGGGTAGAGCGCGTAGCCGACGAGGGCGATCAACATCGCGGCGACGAACATGTTGCGCACGAAGTAGAAGGAGTCGTTGCGACGGAAGTAGATGAACAGCAGCGACGAGAAGGTGATCACGTAGTGACTGTTGATGTACATCCAGTCGGCGAAGCCGATCACCGTGCCGCTCGACCGCGACCAGGCCTGCACGGTCGGCTCGACGAAGATGTTGAGCGCCTGCTCGAGCTGGATCAGCTGGGTGGCGTTCCAGAAGGCGGCCGCTTCGGCGCCAGTGCCCCCCATCGTTGACCTGACCATTTGGTAGGCGATGTAACAGGAGGCAAACAGGCCCAGCTGGACGACTGCGTCCAGCAGACCCTTCGGCAGGAGCCTGCGCTCGATGCTCCGTACGCGTTCAACCATTAACCACAGAGCTTACCCCGGGTGATTGGCCCGCGGCGGATCAGTGGGCCGTTGTATCCAAATGGCCGACGGTGCCGAAGGCGCCGGGTCGGCTGGATCGCGATCGCGGCCGCTCAGCAGTGCGGGCCGCTGCCGGTGAGGCCGATCTCGAGCTTCCCTGCGCCGGCCTGTCTGGTCCGCAGCTCCGTCATGCCGTTCGGCCCGGGGGCGAGGCAGCCCTTGATGCCCCGAAGGCCCCACCACCTGCTCCATCGGACCTTGACCGTGGAGGTGCCCGGTCCGCTCGAGCTGAACTGCACGGCCCGGGGCTCCAGCTTCGTGACTGTGACCGGGCCGTCGGCGAGCGGGCTCGGATCCTTGACCCGGTAGAGGACCCAGTCCGGGCTGCGCCAGACCTGCTCGAGCCACGGCAGGCCGCGGCGAACGAGTCGCGACTCGCCTCCGATCGCGCGGTCGAGCGGGGCCCACGGGTAGGCGACCCAGCGCACGCCGAGGCCGTCGATCCATGAGCGGAAGGCCTCCGGGCTCACGTGGTCGCCATTGACCGAGCTGTTGAACCGGCGGTCGAGCTGGCGCTCCCAGCCGCGAGCGAGCGGGATCTTCGCCGCGACGAACTCATCCTCCCAGTGGTTCATGGTCCAGACGATCTCCAGCCGTCCCGGGGGCGCCCCACTGTCGCGGCTCTGCACCTGTTCGATCAGCGGTCGGTAGAAGGCGGCCTCGGTCGAGCGCTGGTCCCACTGACGCACGAGGTCCTGGATCGGGGGAACCCACTGGAGAGTCAGGAGGGCGACGAACACCCATGCGAGCCAGCGGCGGTTGCCGCCCGCGATCACCGCAGCGGCGACTGCGGCCGTGCCTGCGAGCTGCCCCGGCCGCTCCGCATTTGAGCCGACTGGAGTCGCAAGGATGAAGGCGCCGATCAGCATCAGGAGGTAGATGCCGACGGTCGTCCTCAATCCCTTGGCGTCCTTGGGCGAGAGTCGGAAGAGCAGGACGGTGGCGACAGTGATCGGCCCGAACTCCCACGCCGGGAAGGGTTGCGAGCCGCCGGTCGGGAAGACGATCGAGATCACGACTCCGGGAAGCAGGGCGAGGATCCCGACCGCTACCGAGAGGGCGTCCCGCCGCAGCAGCCAGCAGACCGCGGCACCGGCGGCGATCATCACCGCTCCGAGCGGACTGGCCCCGGCGACGATCACCGCCGGGAGGAGTGCGAGCTTGCGGCGGTCGATCAGCAGGTCTACGGCGAGCCCTGCGATCGCCAGCCCGAGCAGCCAGGTCGTGCGGCCGCTGCAGAGCGAGGCGACGCAGCCGAGGCCAAGGAGCGATCCGATCAGAGCCGCCTGCCTCGGCGTCCGGGCTGCGCGCGAACCGACGAGCGCGGTCGTCACCGACGCCGAGCAGACGGCGATGAAGCCGGCCCACCAGATGCCGACGAGCGCTCCGAAGGGAGGCATCAGCAGGCTGTAGCCGGGCAGGTGATGGCCCGCGTACCACTGCCCGCTCCAGATCCCCCAGCCCTGGCGCTCGAAGATCCCGACCCGCGAGGCCTGTGCAGCCATGTCGCTCACCGTCGGCTCGGCGATCACCCAGATCAGCCCGAGCGGCACGGCGACTGCCAGCGCTCCGGCGGCAGATGCCCACTTCAGGCCGAAGCGGCCAGCGATCCGCTCGGCGATCGATCCGATCGTCTCCAGCGGCGACGAGCCCCGGCGGTTCGCGGTGCCGGTCGTGGCCGCTTCGGCCGCGGACGGACTCGTGCCTGGGCTGGACCCGCTCGCCATCGGCTGAAAGAGTGTCAGTCGCTGCCGTCGAGAAACGAACAGACGCGTCCGACGAGCTCGGGCTTGTCCAGCCAGGGCCAGTGGCCGGCGCCGTCGATCACCTCGGCCTTCGCGCTGCCGAGTGCCTCGGCGTAGCGTCCGGCGAACTCGGCTGGGATGTACGGGTCCTGCTTGCCCCAAAGCACGAGGCTCGGTCCGGCGAGAAGGCCGAGGTCCAACCCGGCGGCGGCCAGCGTCTCAGGCGGAGCCGAGCGGTAGAGCCTGAGGATCGCGCGCTGGGTGCCCTGATCGAAGTGCTCCATGGCCTGGTCGATCAGATCCTTGGGCAGTGGCCCCGGAGTCACGTTCGACTCGCGCGAGATCAGTCGCAGGACCGGCTTGATCGTCAGGCCCATTGCCATCTCGCCGAGCATCCGCGTCCTCCAGATCCGTGCGAGGCGATGCCACTTGTAGCCGGGCAGCAGTGGGACGGCGTCGATCACTGCGATCCGGTCGACGCGCTCGGGGTTGCGCTGCGCCCAGGCGAGGGCGAGCCCGCCCCAGTCGTGGACGCAGAGCCTCACTCGATCGACGTCGAGGTGGTCGAGGAAGGCATCGAGCCAGTCGCAGTACCAGGCGATGTCGTAGGGGTGGTCGCCGCGCTTGGTCGTCCGTCCGAAGCCGGGCAGGTCGGGGGCGATTCCGCCTGCCACGCTCGAGGAACGGGAGCCAGTCGTCGGATGAGGTCGGGACACCGTGGACCCAGAGGATCGGGGGACGGTCCGCGCGTGAGTCCTCGGCTCGCCGCCAGAAGGCCGGCTCTCCGTTGATGGTTCCCGCGTGATCGACTGGTTCCGCCACCGCGCCCGCAGGATACCCGTGACCGCCGGCTGGCCGGGCGAGGCGGGCGCGTGGCCGCCGAGAGCTCCCGCCCGTCGGTAGCGTCCAGCGGCGATGGCACGGAAGGCGACCGCAGCTGGAGGCCGAGCACCCAAGGGGAGGAAGGGAACCGGATCCCGCGCTGCCAGGGATGCCTGGCGGCCGCCGCCGAAGGCCCGGGTCGAGCGGATCCGCCGGAAGCTCAGCGACGCCTATGGGATGCCGCTGCTCGAACCCCACTTCCGCCCGCTCGACGAGCTGATCCTCACCGTCCTCTCGCAGAGCACCAATGACCGCAACCGCGACATCGCCTACCTGCGGCTGCGCGAGGCCCTGCCGACCTGGGAGCAGGTCCGCGACGCCCCGCTCGAGGAGGTCGAGGAGGCGATCCGCCCCGGCGGGATCTCGAAGGTCAAGTCGGAGCGGATCCAGGCGATCCTCAGGCAGCTGACTGAGACCGGCAACCCGACCGGAGGAGACCCGCTCGACCTCTCGTGGATGCGCGACGTCCCGCTCGCCGAGGCCCGGGCCGCGCTGTGCGCTCTCCCGGGCGTCGCCCGCAAGACGACCGCGTGCGTCCTGCTCTTCTCCTATGGCATCGAGGATGTGCCGGTGGACACCCACGTCGGTCAGGGTCGGCACCAGGCTCGGACTGCTGAGGCCCGGTGCGTCGGCCGAGGAGCAGCACGACGAGATGTGCCGCCTGTCGGAGCCCGACGGAGCGCTCGAGTTCCATGTGAACCTGCTGCGCCACGGAAGGCGGATCTGCCACTCGCAGAGGCCGCAGTGCGGCGAGTGCGTGCTCGCCAGGCTCTTGTCCGGCGCGCTCAGAGTTCGGATGAGCGTCGCTCGACGTTCCGAGCTGGCTCTGCTCGGGGTCACGGTCGTCTGGGGGCTGACGTTCGTCACCGTCCAGGACGCGATCGCCGAGATCCCGGTCCCGACCTTCCTGGCCTACCGCTTCATCGCCGCCGCTCTGCTGCTCGCGTTCGTCTTCCGCTCGAAGCTGCGCTCGCTGACCCGAAGGGCGAACCTGCGAGGCATCCAGATGGGGGCGTTCCTCGCCGCCGGGTACCTGCTTCAGACGTATGGGCTCGAGGCGACGACCGCTTCCAAGGCCGGCTTCATCACCGGACTGTTCGTCGTCATCACGCCGCTGATCGCGAGGATCACGGACCGCACTCCGATCGGCCCGGTTGCCTGGGGTGCTGCGGCGGCTTCGGCGATCGGGCTGTTCCTGATCTCCGGTGCGGGCGGGTCGTTCACGATGCGCGGTGACGGGCTCGAGCTGCTCTGCGCCGTCGCCTTCTCGGCCCACATCGTCGTCACCTCGCACAGCGTCCGCGAGGGCCACGACGTGGCCGGCCTCGTGGTCGTCCAGTTGGCGGTGGTCGGCCTCGTCTGCCTCGTGATCGCCGCGGCCTCCGGCGACATCGTGATGCCCCACGGCGCGACAGTGTGGGGGACGCTCGTCCTGACCGCGGTGGTTGCGACGGCGCTGGCATTCATGGTCCAGAGCTGGGCGCAGAAGCACGCCGATCCGGCCCGCACGGCCCTGATCCTCGCGGCCGAGCCGGCCTTCGCAGGCTTCTTCGGCTGGCTGCTGGCCGGTGACCGGTTGAGCCTCGTCGGCTGGCTCGGAGCGCTGATGATCCTCGGGGCGATCATCGCCGTCGACATGGTGCCGCGTTTGAGGCCGCCGCGGCCACTCCCCGAAGGGTGAACCGATCCGGCTGAGATCTGCTACCTTGAGACTTAGATTTCATCAGCCGCTCCGATGGAGATGACGGCTTCACCAACAACGATGGGGAATAAGGAACAGAACATGGGCAAGACAATCGGAATCGACCTTGGAACGACCAACTCCTGCATGGCAGTGCTCGAAGGCGGCGAGCCGACCGTCATCGAGAACTCGGAGGGCGGTCGCACGACCCCCTCGGTGGTGGCATTCACGGATGGCGAGGAGCGCCTCGTCGGGACAGTCGCCAAGCGCCAGGCGGTGACGAACCCGACCAACACGATCTTCTCGATCAAGCGCTTCATGGGCCGCAAGGAGGCCGAGGTCAAGACCGAGGAGGCGATCGTGCCCTACAAGGTCGTCGCCGGATCGGGACGGGGATGCGCGAGTCGAGGCCGCAGGCAGCGACTACTCGCCGCCGGAGATCAGCGCGATGATCCTGCAGAAGCTCAAGGCCGACGCCGAGGCGTACCTCGGCGAGGAGGTCGACGGTGCGGTCATCACGGTTCCCGCGTACTTCAACGACGACCAGCGCCAGGCGACCAAGGACGCAGGCAAGATCGCCGGGCTGGACGTCAAGCGCATCATCAACGAGCCGACCGCTGCCGCTCTCGCCTACGGCCTCGACAAGGAGAGCGACCAGACGATCCTCGTCTTCGACCTCGGCGGCGGCACCTTCGACGTGTCGGTCCTCGAGATCGGCGACGGCGTCTTCGAGGTGAAGTCGACGGCCGGTGACAACCACCTCGGCGGCGACAACTTCGACAAGACGATCGTCGACTGGCTGGTCGCCGAGTTCAAGAAGGATCAGGGCATCGACCTGTCGACCGATCCGATGGCGCTGCAGCGTCTCTACGAGGCAGCGGAGAAGGCGAAGATCGAGCTCTCGACCACTCAGGAGGCGCAGATCAACCTGCCGTTCATCACCGCCGACCAGGCCGGTCCGAAGCACCTCGACACCCGTCTGACCCGCGCGAAGATCGACCGAACTCGCGGCCGAGCTGCTCGACCGCCTCGACGGTCCGGTCCGCCAGTCGCTCGAGGACGCCAAGGCCAAGGGAGTCGAGGACGTCGATCACGTCGTCCTCGTCGGCGGCATGACCCGGATGCCCGCCGTCCAGGACCGGGTCAAGGAGCTGACCGGCAAGGAGCCCCACCGCGGGGTCAACCCGGACGAGGTCGTCGCAGTCGGCGCCGCGATCCAGGCCGGCGTGCTCGCCGGCGACGTCAAGGACGTCCTCCTGCTCGACGTCACCCCGCTGTCGCTCGGCATCGAGACCAAGGGTGGCGTGATGACCAAGCTGATCGAGCGCAACACGACGATCCCGACCCGCAAGTCGGAGGTCTTCTCGACCGCCGAGGACAACCAGCCCTCGGTCGAGATCCACGTCCTCCAGGGCGAGCGCGAGATGGCGGCGGACAACAAGTCGCTCGGCAAGTTCCAGCTGACCGGCATCCCGCCGGCGCCGCGCGGCATCCCGCAGATCGAGGTCACCTTCGACATCGACGCGAACGGCATCCTCAACGTCTCCGCGAAGGACCTCGGCACCGGCAAGGAGCAGAAGATCGAGATCAAGTCCGGCTCCGGTCTCTCCGAGGACGAGATCAGCCAGATGGTCAAGGACGCCGAGTCGCACGCCGAGGACGACCGCAAGGCGCGCGAGCTGGCCGAGGCCCGCAACGCCGGCGAGAACGCCGCCTACCAGGCGGAGCGCCAGTTGACCGACCTCGGCGACAAGGTCGACGACGCCTCGAAGGCTGAGATCGAAGAGGCGATCAAGTCGGTCCGCGAGGCACTCGAGGGCGACGACGTCGAGGCGATCAACTCGAGGACGGAGGCGCTGCAGCAGGCCTTCCACCGAGTCAGCGAGAAGATCTACCAGCAGGCCCAAGCCGATCAGGCCGCTTCGGGCGACGGCGCAGGCCCGGAGGATTCGGCCAAGGCGGCAGACGACGAGATCGTCGACGCCGAAGTCGTCGACGAAGGCTGAGGTAGTCGGCGATGACTGCCGAAGAGCACGACGAGAACGCGACTGCTGCGGCCGACGCCGCGTCGGTCGCCGAGCCGGCTCCCGCCGAGGCGGTCGGCCCCGCCGCCACGGAGGGGGGCGACCCGGCGGCGCCGGCCGACGGTGAAGAGAAGACTGAGGAGCAGGCAGCCGGGGAGGTCGAGCACGACCTCGAGGAGCTCCAGGATCCAGCGGTCGAGGCTGCGCAGATGCGCGAGCTCGCTCAGCGCACCCAGGCCGACTTCGAGAACTTCCGCAAGCGCGCCCGCCAGAACGAGCAGCTCGCCGGGGAGCGAGGGGTCGCGAAGCTCGCCCGCGAACTGATCGGCGCACTCGACAACTTCGACCACGCTCTCGCCGCTCTCGCCGAGCGTCCCGAGGGCGACTCGATTCATGAGGTGGCGCGTGGCTTCGGCCTGATCCGTGACGAGCTGGTCGCCGGCTTGGCCCGATGCGGGGTCGATCTCGATCGCCCGGCCGAGGGTGAACGCTTCGACCCGCAGTTCCACGAGGCGATCGCCCACGTCCCTTCCGAGGAGGTGGAGGCCGGCGCGATCCTCGCCGTCCACCAGCCCGGATACCGGCTCGGTGACGTGGTCATCAGGGCCGCGAGGGTCTCGGTGGCCGGGGGATAGGACCGGCGATGGCTGACCACTACGAGACTCTCGGGGTGGACAAGTCCGCCTCGGCGGACGAGATCAAGAAGTCATACCGGCGCCTGGCCCGCCAGTACCACCCGGACCAGAACCCCGACAACCCCAAGGCCGAGGAGCGCTTCAAGGCGATCTCCCAGGCGTACGACACCCTCTCGGACCCGGAGAAGCGCAAGGAGTACGACCGCGGGGGAAGGCCGTTCGCCGGCGGCAACTTCGACCCGTCCCAGTTCGGCGGGTTCGGCGACGTCTTCTCGAGCATCTTCGGCGGGGCCGGCCCGCAGGGCGCTCGCCGCGGAAAGGCTGCCGGCCCGCGACGGGGCCAGGATCTCGAAACGGAGACGATGATTCCGTTCGACACCGCAGTGACGGGGTGGCGAGGTGAGGATCACGGTGCGCGGGAGTGAGGCCTGCGGCTCGTGTTCCGGCTCCGGCGCGAAGGCGGGTACCCAGCCGCAGCGATGCCCGGCATGCGACGGCAACGGTACGCAGACCCAGGGGCAGGGGCTCTTCTCGATCGCCCAGCCGTGCGGCCGCTGCGGTGGCACCGGCTCGGTGATCGCCGACCCTTGCCCGACCTGCTCGGGCACCGGCGCCGTCAGCAGGACCCGCAACCTGAGGGTGAAGATCCCGGCCGGTGTCCGTGACGGCAGCAGGATCCGCCTCGCGGGCAAGGGCGGAGCGGGAGCGCGCGGCGGCCCGGCCGGCGACCTCTACGTCGTGACCCGGGTCGCACCCTCACCGTGTTCGAACGCAAGGGTGACAACATCGAGGTCGAGGTCCCCCTCACTGTGACCGAGGCGATGCTCGGCGCGAAGGTGGTGGTGCCGACCCTCGACGGCACCACCAAGCTCAAGGTTCCTGCCGGCACTGCTCACGGAACCGTCCAGCGGCTTCGCGACGCGGGGCCGCCGAGGTTGAAGGGGAAGGGCCGAGGCGACCTTCACTACCGCTTCACGATCGATGTTCCGAAGAAGCTCAAGGGTGAGCAGAAGGCCGCCGCCGAGGCCCTGGCCGCAGTGCTCGACTCGGACCCCCGTGCCGAGCTGCTCAAGCAGGCCGGGAACGGCAAGGCCAAGGAGGAGGCATGAACCAGCGCCGCAGGACGACCCGGATCACGGTCTCGCAGGACCGTGGCGTCTTCATGATCTCGGTCGCCGCCGACCTGGCCGAGATGCACCCGCAGACCCTGAGGATGTACGAGAGCAAGGGCCTGATCACTCCCCGTCGGTCCGCCCGGGGCACTCGCCTCTACAGCCAGGCCGACGTCGATCGGCTCAGGCGGATCCAGGAGCTGACCGCGGAGTTCGGGCTGAACCTCGCAGGGGTCGAGCGGGTGTTCGAGCTCGAGGCCAAGCTCGAGCGCACTGCCGCTCGAACCAAGGCGCTCGAGCAGCGGGCGAACGAGCTCGAGGCCGAAGTCGCAAGGCTCGAGCGACTGCGCCGCGAGCTTCGGGCGGAGATCGTTCCGTACCAGGCCGGCGGCACTCTCGCTCGCCGTGAGGACGTCTCGCCTCCGAAGCGGGTTCCGGTCGAGCGACCCGGGGACGGGCCCGGGTCCGACGCAGCCGCCGGGGACCCAAAGGACAAGGCTTCGCAAAACCCTTGATCCCCCGGTCCCGGTCGGCTACGATCTAAGTCAATAACACTTAGATTTGCGCCACAGAGGCAGCAAAGAAAAGGAGTACAGCCACGAACATGCGCATCGACCGGTTCACGATCAAGTCTCAGGAGGCAATCGAGGCAGCCCAGCGGCTCGCCGCCCAGCGGCAATCCCCGGAGCTCCTCGGCGAGCACCTGCTCGCAGTTCTGCTCGAGCAGGAATCCAGCTTGGTAGAACCGGTCCTGAGGAAGGTCGGGCCGACCCGGCCGCGATCCGCGCTGCTGCCAACAAGGCAGTGGACGACGCCCCCACATTGAGCGGCGACCGCCAGGAGCCGACGCCGTCGGCCTCCCTGCTTGAGGCGCTGCGCAAGGCCGAGGAGAGCTCCACCGCTCTCGGCGACTCCTTCATCTCCTCCGAGCAGTTGCTTGCTCGGCCTCGCGGCCGCGGGCGGCCGGGCTGCCGACGCGCTCAACATGGCCGGTGCCGACGAGGCGACGCTCAAGGCCGCGATCGCCGAGGTCCGCGGTCCGCAGCGGGTCACCGACCAGAACCCCGAGGAGAACGTACCAGGCGCTGGAGAAGTACGGCCGCGACCTGACCGAGCGCCGCCGCGCGAGGGCAAGCTCGACCCGGTGATCGGCCGCGACGACGAGATCCGCCGCGTCATCCAGGTGCTCTCCCGCCGCACCAAGAACAACCCGGTCCTGATCGGCGAGCCCGGCGTCGGCAAGACCGCCATCGTCGAGGGCCTGGCCCAGCGGATCGTCAGCGGCGACGTCCCCGAGGGCCTTCGCGACCGCAAGCGTCGTCTCGCTGGACCTCGGCGCGCTGGTCGCCGGCGCCAAGTACCGCGGCGAGTTCGAGGAGCGGCTCAAGGCCGTCCTCAAGGAGATCACCGAGGCCGAGCGGCCAGGTCATCCTCTTCATCGACGAGCTGCACACGATCGTCGGCGCCGGCGCCGCCGAGGGCGCCGTCGACGCCGCGCAACATGCTCAAGCCGATGCTCGCCCGCGGCGAGCTGCGCGCATCGGCGCGACCACGCTCGACGAGTACCGCAAGCACATCGAGAAGGACGCGGCGCTCGAGCGGCGCTTCCAGCCGGTCTTCGTCGGCGAGCCGTCGGTCGAGGACACGATCGCGATCCTGCGCGGCCTGAAGGAGCGCTACGAGGTGCACCACGGCGTCCGGATCCAGGACGCGGCGCTGATCGCCGCCGCGACCCTTTCGGACCGCTACATCGCCGACCGCTTCCTGCCCGACAAGGCGATCGACCTGATCGACGAGGCCGCCGTCGCGCCTGCGGATCGAGATCGACTCCATGCCGACCGAGATCGACGAGGTCGAGCGCCGGATCATGCAGCTCGAGATCGAGCTGCAGGCGCTCGAGAAGGAGACCGACGAGGCAGCGTCGCCAGCGCCGCGAGGCGCTCGAGCGCGACCTCGCCGACCGGCGCGAGGAGGCCGACGCGATGACGGCCGCAGTGGCAGTCGGAGAAGGACGCGCATCGATCGCCGTCGCCGACATCCAGCGCGAACTCGAGGAGGCACGCGGCGAGGCCGACCGGGCCGAGCGCGACGGCGACCTCGGCCGCGCAGCCGAGCTGCGCTACGGCTTGATCCCCGACCTCGAGAAGCAGCTCGCGCGAGGCCGAGAGCGCCGACAGGGGCGACCGGTCCGATTCCTCAAGGAGGAGGTCGACTGCCGACGACATCGCCGAGGTCGTCGCCCGCTGGACGGGCATCCCGGTCGGACCGCCTGATGGAGGGCGAAGCCGAGAAGCTCGCTGCACATGGAGGAGCGCCTGCACGAGCGCGTGATCGGCCAGGACGAGGCCGTCGTCGCGGTCGCGAACGCCGTGCGCCGCTCGCGCGCCGGCCTGCAGGACCCGGACCGGCCGATCGGCTCGTTCCTGTTCCTCGGCCCGACCGGCGTCGGCAAGACCGAGCTCGCCCGGGCGCTGGCCGAGTTCCTGTTCGACAGCCAGCGACGCGATGGTCCGGATCGACATGTCGCGAGTACATGGAGAAGCACGCGGTCTCGCGCCTGGTCGGCGCGCCTCCCGGCTACGTCGGCTACGAGGAGGGCGGCCAGCTCACCGAGGCGGTCCGGCGCCGCCCCTACTCCGTGGTCCTGCTCGACGAGGTCGAGAAGGCCCACGCCGACGTCTTCAACATCCTCCTGCAGGTGATGGACGACGGCCGGCTCACCGACGGCCAGGGCCGGACGGTCGACTTCACGAACGCGATCCTGATCATGACCTCGAACATCCCCGGTGGCCGGATGGGCGCCGAGGAGCACTTCCGGCCCGAGTTCATCAACCGGCTCGACGACATCGTCGAGTTCGCGCACCCTTGAGCGCTCGGCCAGATCGGCGAGATCGTCAACCTCCAGGTCGCTCTCGTCGCAGGGCGGCTGGCCGAGCGGGGAGTCGAGCTCGAACTGACCGAGGAGGCCCGCGAGCTGATCGGCGACCTCGGCTACGACCCGGCTTACGGCGCCCGGCCGCTCAAGCGCACGATCCAGCGCGAGGTCGTCGACCCGCTGGCGCGCCTCGCCCTCGCAGGCGAGCTGCCCGAGGGAGTGGTCGCGGTGGTCGACCGCGCCGGCGAGCGGATCGAGGTCGGCACCCGCGAGCGGACTCCAGCCGACGCTTGAGCAGCGGTTACGCCCCGGTTCAGCCACGGAAGTGCCCGAGGTTTGCGTCATCGGTCGACGGGCCGGACCTCCGATGAGACGCTTGGCAGCGTAGACGAGCGGCAGTTATTATGCGGGTATGAAGCGCACAACAATCGTGATCAGCGACGAGCTCGCCCTCGCGATCGAATCCGAGTCCAAGCGCACCGGCCGCTCGGCCTCGGCGATCGCGAGACATGCCCTCGAGGAGCACCTCGGGATCGGCCCGGACGCGAACCGCAGGCCAGGGTTTGTCGCGCTCGGCGCGAGCGGGCCGAACAACGTCGGTGAGGACATGGAGGAGCTCCTGCGGGAGAGTCGATTTGGCGAGCCTCGCCCTCGTTGACGCCGGGCCGCTCTACTCCGCGGCCGACTCCGACGATCGCAACCACGCCCGATGCGCCGAGGCCCTCTCGACGCCCGGTCTGATCCTCGTAATCCCTGCGCTCGTCGTGGCTGAGGTCCTCTACTTCATCAACGACAGGCTCGGCCCCAAGGCGGAGAGCCGCTTCATCGCCGCTCTCGAGCCGTTCCGGATCGAAGCGCCCTCCCCCGGCGATCTGCTGAGGATGGCCGAGCTGGTCGATCAGTACTCCGACTTCCCGCTCGGCGGGACGGATGCCTCCGTCGTTGCCCTCGCGGAGCGACTCGGTGTCGAGACGATCATCACGCTTGACCGTCGCCACTTCGGCGCTGTCAAGCCGAAGCACGTCGACTCGTTCACCCTCCTGCCCTGAGCGGCGGGCGGTCGCGCGTGGTCAGGCCGGTCTGAAGCTCGCCAGCAACGCCGCCAGCTGGCTCTTGATCTGCGCCTCGGACAGGGCCGACGCCCGGTGGAAGACCTGGTTCGCGGTCAGCCCGTCCATCGTCACGAGGACCGCAGTCGAGTTGCTCTTCCCGTGCTCCAGGTGGAGCGAAGCCAGGACCTCGGCAACCATGCGGGTGAACTCCGCTCGGACTTCGTCCAGCAGCTCGCGGAACGCCGGCCGCCTGCGGCCCTCGAGGAAGAGTTCGTACCTCGCGCTCACCAGCTCGGCATTCTCGGTCGTGGTGAGCGAGTCGATCAGCTCAGCCATCCACCGCGCCGCATCGTCGACCCCAGAGATCGACCGAGGGTCGGGCATTGCCGCATGGATCTCCATCTCCCTCTCGACCTGGCGGCGCAGGGTCGCCGCGAGCAGTGCGTCCCGGGTGCGAAAGAGGTTGCTGGTCGATCCTTCCGCAAGGCCGGCCGCCCGGTCGACGGCCCTGTGGGTGAGTCCGCGTGAGCCTCGATCGGCGAGGACGCTGATCGCGGTGTCGGCCACGAGTCGGCCGCGGGGCGTCGCCGCCGGGTCGGCGACCTGTTGCGCTGACGACTCAGGCATGGCGGGTGATCCTAGTTGGGCGTTCGAGGCGAGCGGCGCGGCACACTAACTGCATAATCCGGATCAGGTTCGTATACTTTCGTCGGAAGGGCGGGAACCTCTCGCCCGCAGCATCCGACCAGCCACTTCAAGGAGAACCGCAATGCCGACGATCGGCGACACAGCACCCAACTTCACTGCAGAGTCCACCGAGGGCACGCTCGACTTCCACGACTGGATCGGCGACTCGTGGGCCGTCCTCTTCTCGCACCCGCATGACTTCACCCCGGTCTGCACGACCGAGCTTGGCTACATGGCGAGCATCAAGCCCGACTTCGACAAGCGCGGAGTGAAGATCACCGGCCTCTCGACCGACCCGCTCGACAACCACGAGAAGTGGGCCGCCGACATCGAGGAGACCCAGGGCACCGCTCCCAACTACCCGATCATCTCCGACAGCGATCACGAGATCGCCAAGGCCTACGGGATGCTCCCGGCCGACGTCGCGGGTGACCCGACCGAGCGCACCCCCGCCGACAACCAGACGCTGCGCAATGTCTTCGTGATCGGGCCGGACAAGAAGATCAAGCTCGTCCTGATTTACCCGATGACGACCGGCCGCAACTTCGACGAGGTCCTGCGGGTGATCGACTCGCTGCAGCTCACCGCCAAGCATCAGGTCGCAACCCCGGCCCAGTGGCAGCCGGGCAAGGACGTGATCATCGCCGGCTCCGTCAGCAACGAGGCCGCGAAGGAGAAGTACCCCGAGGGCTGGGAAGAGCCCAAGCCGTACATCCGGATCGTCCCGGACCCCAGCGCCGCCTGAGCCGCGGTCACAGGACCGAAGCCTTGAACGGGGCCGGCGGCGAGAGCCGCCGGCCTCCTTTTCGTCCGGCTCGCCGGGCGTCTTCGCCGGGAATTGGCGATCACTGCCGAGGCTCGTGTTGGAGCCCCCGGACTGGTCCGCGGGACATCCCCCGTGCTGCGATTCCCTCGTTCCTGAGATCAGGGGAACACGACGGTTCGTGCGTCCCACACGACGACGCGGTCCTCAAGGTGGGCCCTGACCGCCCTGGCGAGCACCACTCGCTCGACGTCCCGGCCAATCCGCTTCAGGTCCTCGGGGGTGTCGCGATGGCTGACCCGCTCGGTGTCCTGTTCGATGATCGGGCCCTCGTCGAGGTCGGCTGTCACGTAGTGGGCTGTCGCGCCGATCAGCTTGACCCCGCGCTCGTGAGCCCGCTCGTAGGGGCCGGCTCCCTTGAAGGCGGGGAGGAAGCTGTGGTGGATGTTGATCGCCGGGCAGCCGAGGCGCTCGAGGAACCCGCTCGACAGGATCCTCATGTACCGCGCGAGGACGACCAGGTCCACATTCCCCGCCAGCCGTTCGAGCAGAGCCTGCTCATGCTCCGGCATCTCCTCCCGCGAGGCGACCGGCAGATGTTCGTAGGGCACGGAGAACGACTCAACCCTTCGTTCGTGGGAGTCGCTCGTCGAGATGACATCGGTCACCTTGCCGGGAAGTTCGCCCTCCTCGAAGCGCCAGAGCAGGTCCGTCAGGCAGTGGTCCTCGGCCGAACAGAGGATCGCGACTCTCGGAGAGTGGGTGTCATCGCTCAGCCTCAGCAGATGGTCCGGGCCGGCGAACCGCTCGCGCAGCTCGGCTGCGAGCCGATCGCGAGCCCGGGATCGGCCAGGGTCCAAGCTGCCCTCGCAGCGAATCTCGTTCCGTCTGCGTGTTCGTCGAGGCGGACGATGTTGGCTCCGTTCCCGCTCAGGGCCCCTGCGATCTCCGCGACAAGGCCCGGCCGGTCGGCGCAGCTGAGGAGCAGTCTCTGCCGGGATTCGGGCATCTTGCCGACGGCTCTTGGTCGGTCAGCTGCCGGCCAGCGCGCCGAAGTAGACCTGCCAAGCCAGGGCGCTCTTGGCGGCCAGGCTCAGCCAGAGGTACACGCGCTCGGCGAAGATCGGGTCGGCCCAGCGCCCCCGCCCGCGGTACTGCAGCCACATGTTGATCGCGAAGGTGTTGAAGAGCAGGAAGAGGGTCACGAAGATCACGTAGACGAAGCCGGGGGCGGTGCCGCCCTCGGCGCTCGCGATCACGAGCTGGGCGGCGATCGCGATCCACGGGACGGCTCCCGCGATGCAGCCGAAGATGAACGGGCGCCAGTCGACGTCTTCGGGTGAGCGGCCGACGTTCACCTGCTCCATCACGAGCCCGAACAGGATCATCGACGCATTGACCCCGAACAGCGCGATCACAGCGGTGATCTGGTCGATGCCGGAGAGCAGGCCGATCAGCACGACCATCACCGAGGCGCTGACCGAGTACTCGATCCACCGGGCGGGGTTGATACCGCGCTCGACCTGGCGCTCGTACCAGCCGCGGGCCCAGGTCGCGACCGACAGGTGATCGACAGCGGCCAGCGCGAGGAAGAGGACGACGAGCAGGTCGACCCGCAGGTCGAACAGCTTGACCGGGCCCTCGTACTGGCCGGAGCCGGGCGGCCCGGTCATGAAGCCGATCACGATCGGAAGCGGAGCGGCCTTGGCGATCGCGAGGATCGCGACGGCCTGCACGGCATGGGCCAATCCGACGCCGACGTTCAGTCGGCGCAGCCGGCGGAAGGTCGGGGCGTTGCCGATTTCGCTCGCCTCCATGGAGTGCAGCCTAGTTGCCCGGCGGCGTTGATCGGTGAACTGCCGCCCCGCCGTGCCACGCCGATCGCGACGCGGCTTGGGATGCGACCTCCATCGCTCGCCCCGGTGCGGTAGAAACATGGGGAAGGTGCCAACCAAAAAAGGGAGTGGCGATGCCGACATTCATCATGGTTTCCAAGCTCACGCCCGAAGGCGTGCAGACCGTAAAGAGCAACCCGCAGCGAATCCGCGAGGTCAATCACGAGATCGAACAGCTGGGCGCCACAGTCAAGGCCCAGTGGGCCTGCCTCGGCCGCTACGACTTCGTGAACATCGTCGAGGCTCCCGACGAGGTCACGATGGCCCGGATCTCGCTCGAGCTCGGCTCACGCGGGACGGCCTCGTACGAGACTCTCTCGGCGATCCCGGTCGACGACTTCATCGCATCGATCTGATTTGCCCCGCGTACTCGTAGTCGGAGGCGGCGGGCGTGAGCACGCGATCATCCGCGCGCTCAAGCGCTCGCCGCAGGCGCCCGAGCTGATCTGCGCCCCGGGCAACGCCGGGATCGCAGCCGACGCCGAGGTCGTCCCGATCCCGGCCGACGACATCGCCCGTCTCGTCGCGCTCGCAGCGGAGCGCGGTTGCGACCTTGTCGTCGCCGGGCCCGAGGCGCCGCTCGTCGCCGGTCTCGTCGATGCCTGCGCCGAGGCCGGGATCCCGTGCTTCGGTCCGGTCGCAGAGGCGGCCAGACTCGAGGCATCCAAAGCCCACTGCAAGGAGGTGATGATCGCCGCTGGCGTCCCGACCGCCGCCCACGCCGAAGTCACCTCGGTCGACGAGGGGATGGAGGCGATCTCTTCATATCCCGGCCGTGATCAAGTTCGACGGCCTCGCAGCAGGCAAGGGCGTCGTGATCGCGCAGGACGAGGCCGAGGCCCGCGAGGCCCTGACCGAGTTCCTCGTCGATCGAATCCACGGCGAAGGCCCCGTCGTGGTGGAGGACTTCCTCGAGGGGGACGAACTCTCCCTGCTTGCGATCTGCGACGGCGAGCGGGCGATCCCGCTCGCTCCGGCACGCGACTTCAAGCGGATCGGCGACGGCGACAGCGGCCCGAACACCGGCGGCATGGGAGCCTTCACTCCCGTCCCCGGCTTCGACCTCGATGAAGCGTGGCGGCTCGTCGGGGAGGTCCACGAACCGGTCCTCGCGGAGCTGCGCCGGCGAGGCACTCCCTTCCACGGGATCCTCTACGCGGGCCTGATGATCGGTCCGCAAGGGTTCAAGGTGCTCGAGTTCAACGTCCGATTCGGCGATCCCGAGACCCAGGCCGTCCTGCCCCGATTGCGCAGCGACCTCTACGAGCTGATGCTGCTCGCGACTCGCCCGGGTGGCCTCGAGGGAGTCGAACTCGACTGGGACCCGCGCACCTCCGTCGCGGTCGTGCTCGCATCCGCCGGGTACCCGCAGTCGTCGTCCTCCGGCGATGTGATCTCCGGTCTCGATTCGCTGCCCGAGGGAGTCGAGGCGATTCACGCCGGCACTGCTTTCGGCGAATCCGGCAAGGTCGTGACCGCCGGCGGCCGGGTGCTGGCAGTTCAGGCGTTCGGCGAGGGTCCGCTCGACGCCCGCGACTGCGCTTATTCTGGCGTCCGCATGGTGACCTTCGAGGGCAGGCAGTTCCGCAACGACATCGCCGCCGCCGCGGCAGGCTCGTGACCGCCCGGCCCGACGCCCCGGCGGCCCGGCCGTGATCGCCCGCTACACCCGCCCGGAACTGGGCGCGCTGTGGACCGACGAAGCGCGGATGGAGGCGTGGCGCAAGGTCGAGGTCGCCTGCTGCGAGGAGACCGAAGGGCCGACCCCGGAAGACCTCGACTCGATCCGTTCGGCGACCTTCACCGTTGAGGCGGTCAACGAGCGCGAACGGGAGACCGACCACGACGTCGCAGCCTTCGTCGACGTGCTCGCTTCATCGGCAGGCGAGTCGGGCAGGTGGATCCACTACGGCCTGACTTCGAGCGACGTGCTCGACACCGCACTCGCGCTCCAGATCAAGGCTGCGGGTGAGGTGATCGTGCCCGCTCAGGCCGCCCTGACGAAGGCGCTCGTCGCCCGCGCTCGCGAACACGCGGACACGATCTGCGTCGGTCGCACCCACGGCGTCCACGCGGAGCCGACGACTTTCGGGATCAAACTCGCAGGCTTCGCCTTCGAGTCGGCCCGCAACCACGAGCGGCTCGAACGGGCATTCGCCCAGGCCGCGACCGGCGCCATCTCCGGAGCGGTCGGGACCCACCAGGCGCTCGGCCCCGACTTCGAACGCCGGGTGATGGACCGCCTCGGCATCGCCTCCGAGCCGGTCTCCACCCAGGTCGTTCCGCGCGACCGCCACGCCGAGCTGGTCAACGCGATCGCCTTGGCCGGCGCCGGGCTCGAGCGGCTCGCAGTCGAGATCCGCCACCTGCAGCGGACCGAGGTCGGCGAGGCGTCGGAGGCCTTCGCGAAGGGCAAGCAGAAGGGCAGCTCGGCGATGCCCCACAAGCGCAACCCGATCAAGAGCGAGAACATCACCGGCCTGGCGAGGCTGCTTCGCGGTTACGCAGTCACGGCGACCGAGAACGTCGCGCTCTGGCACGAACGCGACATCAGCCACAGCGCACCCGAGCGCGTGATCCTGCCCGACTCGACGATCCTGATCGACCAGATGCTCCATCGCTCGATCGCCCTGATCGAGGGGCTCGTCGTCAATGAGGAACGGATGAAGGAGAACCTCGAACTGACCTATGGCGCTCTCTTCTCACAGCGGCTGCTGCTCGCTCTCGTCGAGGCGGGGTCGAGCCGCGACGACGCCTACCGAACCGCGCAGCGCCTCGCCCAGCGGGCATGGGACGAGCGGACTCCGCTTCGCGGCCTGGTCGAGGCTGAAGGACTCGATCTCGACCTCGATTCGATCTTCGACGCCGAGGCCTTCGTCAGGTATCGCGGCGAGCTGATCGCCCGGCTCGACTCGATCGCCTGAGCCGGAGAATCACCGCCCGGGCTTCGGGCCTCCCGGAGCGTCCGGAACCGGTCTCCCTGTCGCTCGTTGAGGAGATCTTCATCTTTGTGAGTAACTTTGTAAATAATGTCCGGCATCGAATCCGAGAGCCGCGGTGCCGGCGGGACCCTGACCGGCGACCAGGGAGCGGCCTCGGATCCGGTTGATCCCCACGAGGTCGAGCCGCCGTTCAGCGAGCGCCTCGAGGCCTGGCTCAGATCCGACGAGCCGAAGACGATCGGCTCGCTCGACGACGTCTTCGCCGAGAAGAGCTTTGCGGTCGGGATCCTGCTGCTGATGTTCCTGCCGGCGCTTCCACTCCCGACGGGCGGCCTCTCCCACGCGTTCTCAGCGGTCGCGATGTTGATCGCGCTCCAGATGGTCATCGGCGCCAATTCGATCTGGCTCCCCGAGAAGTGGAAGCACCGCGAGCTCGGCGAGACGATCACCGGCAAGGGGATCCCGCTGATGGCAAAGAGGATCAGGTGGTTCGAGCGGTTCGCGAAGCCGCGCGGCGGATGGCTGCTCGACAGGAAGTGGTTCATCAGGCTGATGGGCCTCTCGCTGTTCGGGCTCGCCCTTGCGACCTGGTTTGCGCCGCCGTTCAGCGGCCTCGACACCTTGCCCGCCATGGGGGCGGTCGTGATCTGCCTCGGGCTGATCGTCGGCGACCTGCTCATCGTCGGGATCGGAGCGCTGATCGGGATCGGCGGAGTGACCCTTATCGTCACCCTCGGGGCCGCCGCCGTTCAGGTCGTCAAGGGCATCTTCAACTAGGGGTCAGCGGGGGTTCGACTACCCCGCTAACTGCGAACATCGACTGCGAGCCACCTCCGGGAGCGTTGGTAGTTTCCTCCCCGTGACCGCCCTCACCGACCTTCCCCTGATCGCATCGGGCAAGGTCCGCGACATCTACTCGGTCGACGACGAGTCGCTGCTGATGGTCGCCAGCGACAGGGTCTCGACCTTCGACGCGGTCCACCCGACCGAGATCGAGGGCAAGGGCGCGGTCCTGACTGCCATTTCCGCGTTCTGGTTCGAGCGGATCGCGGGGCTCGTTCCCAACCACACGATCTCCGTGACCGAGGGTGTTCCAGCCGAGGTCCGCGGACGGGCGGTACTCGTTCGCAAGCTCGAGATGCTGCCGGTCGAGTGCGTCGTCCGCGGCTACCTGGCCGGTTCCGGCTGGGCCGAGTACCAGCAGTCCGGGACCGTCTGCGGGGTGCCGCTCCCGGCGGGCCTGCAGGAGAGCTCGCGGCTGCCCGAGCCGATCTTCACCCCGGCGACCAAGGCCGAGGTCGGCGATCACGACGAGAACATCGATTTCGACACGGCCTGCGGGCTGGTCGGCGACCGCGACCTGATGGGCAGGGTCCGTGACATCTCGATCGCGATCTACGGACTGGCTGCCGAGCACGCCCTCTCCCGCGGGATCATCCTCGCCGACACGAAGTTCGAGTTCGGGGAGGACGACGACGGGAACCTGACGATCGGCGACGAGGTCCTGACGCCGGACTCCTCGCGCTTCTGGCCTGCTGACGGGTATGAACCCGGTCGATCCCAGCCATCCTTCGACAAGCAGTTCGTCCGTGACTGGGCGACATCCACCGGCTGGGACAAGACACCCCCGGCGCCGGCGATCCCGGACGAGGTGGTCGAGGCGACCCGCGCCCGCTACCTCGAGGCGTACGAACTGCTTACCGGCGAGCCGCTGAGCGCCTGGTTCGAGAGGACCGCAGCATGAGACCTGCAACCCGCACCCACAGTCCGAGAGGAGCAGCATGAAGGCCCGAGTCCTGATTCGCCCGAAGCAGGGCATCCTCGATCCCCAGGGGCAGACGGTCGAGCGGGCCCTGCCCGCGCTCGGCTTCACCGGGATCTCGAACGTCAGCGTCGGCCGGCTCGTCGAGCTGGAGGTCGCCGATGCCTCGCAGCTCGAGTCGCTCTGCGAGCAACTGCTCGCCAACACCCTGATCGAAGACTTCGAGATCCAGCTCGATGGGGACTGACCGGATGACCGCCCGCCCCTCGAGCTGCACCCCGGGTGCCTGAGCCGATGCGAATCGGAGTCGTCCGCTTCCCCGGGTCCTGCGACGAAACGGACGCTCTCGACGCCTGCTCGCTCGTCGCCGACGCCGAGCTGCTCTGGCACGGCAGCACCGACCTCGATGCGGTGGACGCGGTCGTCGTGCCCGGCGGCTTCTCCTACGGCGACTACCTTCGCCCGGGAGCGATCGCCCGCTTCTCCCCGGTCATGGAGGCCGTCGCGAAGTTCGCTGCCGAAGGCGGGCCGGTTCTTGGCATCTGCAACGGCTTTCAGGTCCTCTGCGAGGCTGGGCTCCTGCCCGGTGCCCTGCTGCCGAACGACAGCCTCCGCTTCATCTGCCGACAGGTCGACCTGATCGTCGAGCGGCCGACCACTCCTTGGACCGCCGCCTGTGACGCGGGCGAGAGGCTCTCGATCCCGTCAAAGCACGCCAACGGCCGCTGGTACGCCGACCCGGACACCGTCGCGAGGCTCGAATCGAACGGCCAGGTCGTCTTCCGCTACGCGCCGGGCGAGAACCCGAACGGCTCGGTCGCCGACATCGCCGGGGTCTGCTCGGAGCAGGGCAACGTCGTCGGCCTGATGCCACACCCCGAGCACGCTGTCGATTCCCTGACCGGGTCGGCCGACGGACTCAAGCTCTTCTCCTCCGTCCTCAAGGAGCGCACCGGTGCCGGCATCAGCTGATTCGATCCCCGGCCGCGAGCGGGCGATCGAACTCGCCCTCACGGGCGCCGAGTACGACCGCATCGTCGAGCTGCTCGGCCGCGAGCCGAACGAGGTCGAGCTCGCGATGTACTCGCTGCTCTGGAGCGAACACTGCGCCTACAAGCACTCGAAGAAGGTCCTGCGCCGCCTGCCGACCGAGGGCGAGCGGCTGCTGCTCGGAGTCGGCGAGAACGCCGGTGCCGTCGGCGTGGCCGGGTTGGCCGTCGCCTTCAAGGTCGAGTCGCACAACCACCCGAGCGCGGTCGAGCCCTTCCAGGGTGCCGCCACCGGCGTCGGCGGAATCCTCCGTGACGTGATCGCGCTCGGCGCCCGCCCCGTCGCGATGCTCGACTCGCTGCGCTTCGGCTACCCGTCGTCGGACCGCTCGCGCTGGCTGCTCGACCGTGCCGTCGCCGGGATCGGCCACTACGGCAACTCGATCGGCGTCCCGACCGTGGGAGGGGAGATCCACTTCGACCCGTCCTACGAGAGCAACTGCCTCGTCAACGCGATGTGCGTCGGCATCGCCGACCCGGACCGCCTGATGCGCTGCGCCGCGACGGGTATCGGCAACCGGGTGATCCTGATGGGCGCCCTGACGGGTCGCGACGGGATCGGCGGAGCCTCCGTTCTCGCCAGCACCGAGCTCGGCGAGGACGACGCCGACAAGCGGCCGACAGTTCAGATCGGCGATCCGTTCGCCGAGAAGAAGGTGCTCGAGGCCTGCCTCGAGCTGATCGACTCCGACCTGCTCGTCGCCCTTCAGGACCTCGGTGCCGCGGGCCTCACCTCCTCGGCATCGGAGATGGCCGCCCAGGGCGAAGTCGGACTCGACGTGGATGTGGCCAAGGTGCCGCTCCGCGAAGCCGACATGGAGCCATTCGAGATCATGGTCAGCGAATCGCAGGAGCGGATGCTCGCGATCGTCGAACCGGCGAAGGTCGATGCGGTGAAGGCGATCTGCGACAAGTGGGAGCTGCTCTGCACCGACATCGGCGTTGTCACCGACACCCGCCACATGCGGATCTTCCGAGGCGATGAGATCGTCGGCGACATCCCGGTCACGACGCTCGTCGACGACTGCCCGCTCTACGACCTCGCACCAGAGAAGCCGGCGCAGGGCCTCTACCCGGCCCCGCCCGCCGACCTTCCCGACCGCGGCGACACTGCCGAGACACTGCTTGCCCTGCTCGCCGGGGCGAACATCGCCTCGCGCCTGCCGGTCTTCGAGCAGTACGACTCGATCGTGCAGGCCCGCACCGTGCGACGGCCTGACGACGCCGACGCCGCGGTTCTCGCCCTGCCCGAGGGCGACGACGGCCTGCGGCCGGCGATCGCTGTCTCGATCGACGGGAACGGTCGGCGCGTGGCCGCCGACCCGCGCGGCGGGGCGCTTGAGGCCGTGCTCGAATGCGCCGCGAACCTCGCCTGCGTCGGAGCGCAACCACTCGGCCTGACCAACTGCCTGAACTTCGGCAACCCGGAGAAGCCCCACACGGCGTGGCAGCTGATCGAGTCGGTCGAAGGGCTGGCTCAGGGTTGCGAAGCGCTCGGCATCCCGGTCGTCGGCGGCAACGTCTCGCTCTACAACGAGGGGCCGGACGGGCCGATCCTGCCGACCCCGGTCGTCGGGATGGTCGGGGAGATGCCCGATGCCTCCGTCACTTCGACCAGTGGATTCCCCGGGAGGGGCTCGCAATCGCTCTCGTCGGCCCGTTCGAGCCTGCCCTCGCCGCCTCCGAGCTCGCGGCTCGCCGCGGCAATGCTCCCGAGGGCGAGTTGCCATCCGTCGACCTCGACTCGGTGCTCGCCTCGCACGCTGCGGTGCGCGACGGTGTCCGCAGCGGGGCGATCGAGAGTGCCCACGACATCAGTGAGGGAGGCTTTGCCGTAGCCCTCGCGGAGTGCGTCGCACTCGGTTCGGTCGGCTGCGCAGTCGAGGTGCCCGAGCTCGGCGATGTCGAACTGTTCGGCGAGGCTCCCGGCCGGGGCTTCATCGTCAGCGGCGACCGGGAGCGGATCGAGGCGATCCCCGGCGCCGTGCTGATCGGCGACACCGGCGGGCCGAACCTGACCATCACCGACAGCGACGGCGAGCGCGTCTCGGTGGCCGCCGCCGACCTGCGCGATGCCCGCGATGGCGGCCTGAGGAGGTTCCTCCCGTGATCGTGGCCGCTGCTACTCTCGAACTTCGGCCGGTCGGTTCCCTCCGAGCGTGAACACCGTGGCCCAAACCAAGATCGACAACCGCGAAGGTCCGCGGGACGAGTGCGGCGTATTCGGAATGGTCGCCCCCGGTCTCGAAGTCTCGAAGTACGCCTATTTGGCCCTCTACGCACTCCAGCACCGCGGTCAGGAGGCGGCCGGGATCGCCGCGGCGCACCTCGGCGGCAACATCCTCACCCTGCGCGACACAGGCCTCGTCGCCCAGGTCTTCGACCACCACACCCTCGGCTCCCTCGACGGCGACCTCGCGATCGGCCACGTCCGCTACTCAACGACCGGATCGTCGGCTTGGGAGAACGCCCAGCCCGTCTACCGGTCGGATCGCCGCGAGATCGCTCTCGCCCACAACGGCAACCTGACCGACGTCGAAGCGCTGCGCACCGAGCTGGAGGCCAGCGGAGTCGAGCTGCGCTCGACCTCCGACACCGAGCTGATGGCCGCACTGCTCTCGACCCACGAGGCCGACTCGATCGAGGACGCGGTCTGCGATGTCGTACCCCGGCTACGGGCGCCTTCTCAACGGTCGTGATGACAGACGAGTGCGTCGTCGCATTCCGCGACCCGCTCGGCATCAGGCCGCTCGTGCTCGGCATGATCGACGACAACTACGTCGTCGCCAGCGAATCGTGCGCTCTGGACATCATCGGAGCGAAGTACCTGCGCGACGTCGAACCTGGCGAGGTCGTCACGATCGTTCCCGGTGCGATCCGCTCGCGGATGGCCGTCGAGTCGAATCGGAGCGCCTTCTGCGTCTTCGAGTACATCTACTTCGCAAGGCCCGACTCGAGGATGAACGGCACCGTCCTCCAGGCGGCCCGTGGGCGCATGGGCGAGATCCTCGCCCGCGAGGCTCCGGCCGACGCCGACCTCGTGATCTCGGTCCCTGATTCCGGCACCCCTGCTGCCCGCGGCTATGCGAGGGCGAGCGGGCTGCCTCAGGACGACGGCTTCGTCAAGAACCGATACGTCGCGAGGACATTCATCCAGCCGGGCCAGGCACTGCGCCAGCACGGCCTGAGGATGAAGTTCAACCCGTTGCCCGAGATCGTCGAAGGGAAGCGGCTCGTCGTCGTTGACGACTCGATCGTGCGCGGCAACACGACCCGCCAGATCATCGAGATGCTGCGCGATGCCGGAGCGAGCGAAGTGCACCTGAGGATCTCGGCTCCGCCGATCCGCCACCCATGCCACTTCGGGATCGACATGCCGACTCGCGAGGAGATGGCCGCGCACGAGAGGACCGTCGACGAGATCGCCAAGGACCTCGGAGCGGACTCGCTCGCCTACATCTCGCTCGAGGGCGTGTACGAGGCCGTCGGTGGGGAACGCGCGACGCATTGCGATGCGTGCTTCACCGGCGATTACCCGGACGGGACCGGCAACGGAACAGGGAAGTTCTCGCTCGAGGGCGGCGCCCCGAGCGCTCAGGGTGACGCCTCGTCGGTTGTCGCAGGGGACTCGACAGTTCCCGCGTGAGCGAACTCGACGGGTACACCCTCGAGCTGCTCGGCCGCTTCGGCCACAGCGGATTCCGTCCGGGACAGCGGGAGGCCGTCGAGGCCGCGCTCGCCGGCCGCGATGTGCTCGGTGTCATGCCCACGGGAGCCGGGAAGTCGCTCTGTTACCAGCTGCCCGCTCTGGCTGCCGACGGTCTGACCCTCGTCATCAGCCCGCTCGTCGCACTGATGGAGGACCAGATCCGCTCGCTCGAGCGGGTCGCGCCGGGCGAGGTGGCGGCAGTCCACGGGCTGCGCGAACCGGAGGACAACGACCGCTCGCTCGACGACGCGGCCAACGGCCGGCTCAAGCTCCTGTACCTGGCGCCCGAGCGGCTCGCCAACGCAAGAACCGCGAAGGCGATCCAGTCGGCGAAGCTCGAGCGGGTCGTGGTCGACGAGGCGCATTGCGTGTCCTCGTGGGGGCATGACTTCAGGCCCGAGTACTTCCGCCTCGGCGAGGCGGCGAGGCGCCTGGGAGCCACGAACATCTCGGCCTTCACGGCGACCGCCACGCCGCGGGTCGCCAAGGACATCGCGATCAGGCTCGGCCTCGACTCGCCGACGATGGTCGGGACCGGCTTCGACAGGCCCAACATCTCGTTCGCAGTCGTGACGTGCGACGGGTCGGCCGACGAGGAGGCCCGGTTGATCGCGGCCCTCTCCGAGCCGGCTTCGCGGCCGGCGATCGTCTACGCGGGCACCCGCAAGCAGACTGACGCCCTCGCTCCGCTGCTCTCGCGCAAGCTCGGGGTTCGCGCCGAGGCGTACCACGCCGGTCTTGCCCGAGGCGACCGGGGCGCGATCCAGAGCCGATTCATGGACGACGAGACGGAAATCGTCGTCGCCACAAACGCATTCGGCATGGGAGTCGACAAGCCCGACGTGCGGACGGTCGTGCACGTGGCGGTGCCCGGATCGCTCGAGTCGGTCTACCAGGAGGCCGGCAGGGCCGGGCGCGACGGCCTCCCGTCGAAGGCCCTGCTGCTCGCCGAGCCCCGCGATCGCAGCCTGCACGTGCACTTCATCAAGTCGGCGACCGTCGAGGACGACCAGCTCAAGGCTGTCGTCGAGCTGCTGGCCCGTTGCGTCGGCGAGGACGGAATCGCGCGGGTCGCATCGCGTGACGTGGCTGCCGCCTGCGGTGGCGGGGCCGAACGGGCGACGGCGGCGATCGGGCACCTCGCATTCGCCGAGGTTGTCGCTCCGGTTCCGGCGCCACCCGGTGAGATTGCCGCTCGGCTCGCCGGCGAGTTGGACGGAATCGCGATGGCCAAGGCCCGGGCCGCCGCCCGCACCGCGGAGCAGCTGCGCTGGCAGCGCTACCGGGACGTGTGGGGCTTCGTCGACTCCGAGGGCTGCCGCCGCGGCGCCGTGCTCAAGTACTTCGGCGACACGCGCGAGCCGGCTCCGGTCGTGGCGTGCTGCGATCGCTGCGACCCGTCGCTCGTGCCGGTCGGCCGGCCGGCCGGCGCAGGGGGGGAGCCTCGGGAGCGCAAGGCCCGCAAGTCGGGAGCGCCAAGGCGCGTCCCGCTCGCCTCGGATGAACTCAAGGCACTCGAGGCCGCGATCGTCGAGACGGTCCGGGAGGCCAAGCCACAGGTCGGGAGGACGCGGCTTGTCGAGGTCCTGCGCGGCGGCCGCAGCAAGGCCCTCGTCGGGAGCGGCCAGGACTCGCTGCCTCACTACGCCGCATTCGAGCGGTTGGCCAAGGAGCCGGTCCTTGGCGTGATCGACTCGATGCTCGAGCGGGGCGACCTGATCTCGACCGGTGGGCAGTTCCCGAAGGTGAAGCTGCCGTGAGCGCGACGGCGAGGGCCGATGCCCGGTCGCGGCGGCCGGGCGGTGCGCAAGAGGGAGGGATCTGAAGGTGGCGCTCGACCCGAGGCGGATCGCTGTTCTCGTCTCCGGTGAGGGAACCAACCTCGACGCTCTGCTCCAGCGAGTGCACGGCACCGACGGCTGCGGGATCGTCGCGGTCGCAGCCTCCAAGCCCGGTATCCCGGCACTCGAACGGTCGACCGCCGCCGGAGTCGAGTCGTCCGTGTTTGCAAAGGACGATCACCCAAGCCGCGAAGACCGGGATTCGGCACTCGCCGACTGGCTCGCCGAGCGCGACGTCGGGATTGTCGTCACGGCCGGCTGGATGGAGCTGCTGACAGGCTGCCTGCTCGACCGCTTCCCCGAGAGGGTGGTGAACGTCCACCCGTCGCTTCTGCCCGAGTTCCCCGGGATCGACGCAGTCGGCCAGGCCGTCGCCGCCGGGGTTTCGCGAACCGGGGTGACGGTCCACCTCGTGGATGAAGGAGTGGACACGGGGCGGATCCTGGTCCAGGAGGGCATCGAACTTCCGCAGGGCGTCACGCCCGAAGGGGCGGCGGCCCTCCTGCGGCCGATCGAACACCGCCTCCTTCCCGAAGCGGTCCTCGCGCTCAGCCGTCGGGCCGGTTACATAGGTTTCGGAAGGTGAACGGCGGCAACACCAACGAGACGGTCGCGCCGGGCGAGGTCGTCGTCCGCCGCGCGCTGCTGTCCGTTTCGGACAAGACCGGTCTCGAGGAGTTCGCCAAGGGACTCGATGAGCTCGGCATCGAGATCGTCTCGACCGGTGGCACGGCAAAGGCCCTGCGAGCATCCGGGCTCGAAGTCCGCTCCGTGTCGGACCTCACCGGCTTCCCGGAGATCATGGACGGGCGGGTCAAGACCCTCCATCCGCTGCTTCACGCCGCCCTTCTCGCCCGTCGCGACGACCCGGCCCACATGGCCGCGGCGACCGAGCACGAGGTGCAGTGGATCGACCTCGTCTGCGTCAACCTCTACCCGTTCGAGCAGGTGTCGAGCAGGTCCGGCGTTTCCTTCGCCGAGGTGATCGAGAACATCGACATTGGCGGGCCGACGATGATCCGCGCGTCCGCCAAGAACCACGCATTCGTCGCCCCGGTCGTCAACCCGGGTTCGTACTCCTCGGTGCTCGAAGCCCTGAGGGCCAACGGCGGGCGGATCCCGCTCGACCAGAGGCAGGCTCTCGCCGGTCAGGCCTTCGCCCGCACCGCCGCCTACGACTCGGCGATCGCCTCGTGGTTCGCAGGTCCCGCAGCCAACGGGAGCGACGAGGGCTCCGGGCACCCGGAGCGGATGGTCCGCACCTTCGAGAAGCGGCTCGACCTCTCCTACGGCGAGAACCCCCACCAGAGGGCCGCCTACTACGCGGTGACCGGGGCCAGCGACGACCTCCTCAGCCGCTTCGCGAAGCTGTCGGGCAAGGACCTCTCCTACAACAACCTGCTCGACCTCGACGCCGTTCGCAGGATCGTCGACGACTTCGATCAGCCGGCCTGCGTGATCGTCAAGCACAACAACCCGTGCGGAGTGGCCGTGGGCGACACGGCTCTCGCTGCCTACCGCTCCGCGTTCGCATGCGATCCGGTCTCAGCCTTCGGCGGGGTGATCGCCTTCAACCGCGAAGTCGACGGCGAGCTCGCAACGGCACTGATGGACCAGTTCGTCGAGGTGCTCGCCGCTCCCGCCTACACCGACGAGGCGATCGAGGTGATGTCTGCCAAGCCGAACATCCGCATCCTCACCGACTCCAACCCGGGCGGTGGCCAGCCCGCGCCTGAGCGCCGCGAGGTGCTCGGCGGCCTCGTGATGCAGGACCGCGACCTGATCCCCGACGATCGCTCGGCGATGAAGGTCGTCTCCAAGCGCCAGCCGACCGAGGAGGAGTGGGAGAACATGCTCTTCGCCTGGGTCGTGGCTCGCCACGTCAAGAGCAACGCGATCGTCTTCGCCAAGGAGGGTCGGACACTCGCGATCGGGGCCGGCCAGATGAGCAGGGTCGACAGCGCGAGGATCGCAGTCAGCAAGGCGCCTGAAAGCCTTGAGGGCTCGGCTGTCGCCAGCGATGCCTTCTTCCCGTTCGCCGATGGACCGAAGGAAGCGATCGACGCAGGTGCGACCTGCGTGATCCAGCCCGGCGGGAGCATCCGCGACGACGAAGTGATCGCCGCCTGCGACGAGGCCGGTGTGGTTCTCGTCATGACCGGCCGCAGGCACTTCCGCCACTAGGCAGCGCAGGATCCGATCGGTCGGGTCAGTCGCGGGTGACGGCCGCGAGGTCCTGAGTCACCCAGCCGTGCAGATCCTCGGCGAAGTCGGACTCGAGCACGATGCCGTCGAAGAGGACGTCGTCGGTCAGCAGTGCCTGCATCCGCAGGCGGTCGTTGCCGTCGAAGCCGAACGGCATCAGGCCTGAGAAGAAGAAGTCATGTGAACGAAGCAGCTCGATCGCCGCGTCGAGCTCGTCCGGCGAAAGCAGACGCAGGTCGAGGTCGCAGATCGCGAGGTCGTCGTGGCGGTGCACGGCGCCGCGGATCGCTCCGAGCAGTTCCTCGCGGCCGCCATCCTCGAAGCGGTGGACCGTGATCGTCGTCGTCGCGCGCTGCTCGTCCTCGACGACCCTGACGGAGGGCCAGTCGGCCGACTCGGCCGGGGTGCCGACCGGTTGGGCGGCAGTCACTCCGAGCCGCTCGAAGATCGAGCCGAGCCACTCCGAGTAGCGCTGCGGCAGGGTCACCTGACGGCTTCTCTCGCCAAGCGGAAGGACGGTGATCAGCGAGGCGCCGCGCAGCTTCGCTTCCGAGTTCGGCGCGACGGGGACGCTGCCGAGCAACAGCGCGGTTTCGCGGTATCCGCGAGCGAGCTCGGCGCGTTGGCTGTAAGGGTGCGTCGTGACTGCCCGGGCGAAGACCCCGTCGAGCGATCGGCCAAGCGCCCGTCCAAGGGTGTGCTCCTGCATCTTCCCGAGGATCCCCAGGCCGCGGTAGCCGGGGTGGACGACGGCGACGCCCGTCTCGCCGATCCGCTCGCCGGGGAGGGTCATCAGTGCGTGGTGGCCGACTATCTCGTCGGCGATCAGGGCGACCGTCGAGTCCAGTCCGCCGCTCTCGATCTGCCAGGCGACCCATCTGGGCAGGTAGAAGTCGGGGTGTCCGTAACCGAGGCCATAGTTGGAGAAGAGCAGCCGGCTGATCTCGTCGGCGTCGTCCGGTGTCGAGGCGCGCACGACGAGTTCGTCTGCCGTGTGTTCGGTCGAGTCCGCCTCGCGCTTGGCCGCCGCCCAGATCGGTGTCGGCGCGGCCTCTGCAGCCGCTGCAGGGATCGGCGAAGGAGGTCCGCTTGCCGTCGCGGCCGAGGTTGACGAGCCTCAGGTCATGGGCTTCGAGCGTCACGTTCGCCAGTGCTTCGGGAACAGGGCCGATGCCTCCGCCGAAGGCGCGGATCGGCTCGCCCCAGTCTTCGACGACGACCCTCACTGCGCCGGACTCGAGTTCGAGCTGAACGGCTATCTCGCCCATCGGGTTGTCGGGGTAGGCATGGTCGATCAGCCAGGAGCAGACTCCCTCGATGGTCGAGCGGAGCAGCTCGGACTCGATCGGGTCGAGGTCGCGCCGCTTGGCGAATTCGCCGACGGCGCTGCGGATTACCGGGAGATCCTCCTTCTCGGCTCCGATCGAGATCCTGACCCTGTTGGACATTCCGCTCGAGCCTATTGGGAGTCGCTGCGGTTCGCGTGTTGACTGCCCACCGGTGGAGTCGGGCTGCGGTGCTCCGCGGACCGGGGCGCTACTGGCGAACGAGTGCCGACACCGGCACCGAAGCCAGTGACTGCAGGGCGAGTGCGCTCCTGAGTGAGTCGAGGGCCCGCAGCGACGCGACGCTTCCGTCGAGGTTGACGGCCACGATCTCGCCGCGGTCGAGCTGACCGATCACCGAGCGGCTGTCGATCTCGACGTGGCCCTTGACCGGGCGCCCGCCGACGGACTTCGCCGCCTCGTACTCGCCGATCGAGAAGCCGCTCGCGGGGGGCTCGTATGGGAACGGCTTGACCAGGCCGAGTTCGCTCATCATCGTCGACAGCCGCCGCTTGGTCGCAATCCAGCGGACCGCCCCGGACCGGCTGAGCTGCGGTATCGGCTCCGACCCGGAGGCCCTGATCGCCTGCACAGTCGCTGTCCGGGCGGCTTGGTCACCGCTATCGAGACCGCAAGTCCACGCTCCTTCGCTGCCGCCGCGACGGCTGGAACCTGGCTCGCCGGGGCATTGACGATCACTCCGACGACCGGTTCGCTCGTCGGCAGCGCGTCTGCGGCGCGGAGCTTGAGCGGTCCGTCGAAGAGGCTCAGGCCGAACCCGCTGCCGAGTACCGCCCAGACGAGGACGGCGGCGACCGCCAGACCGGCCACTGCCCTGTTGGCACTGAGCCGCCAAGCCGGCACCGGCTCCACCCAACGGTGCATGTGTTGCGAGAGCTCGGCCGTGGACGGAAGCTGGGCGTAGCGCGGGTCGCGCGGGATCGGCTCCTCGAGCGCCTTCTCGATCGCTGCCGGCAGGTCCTGCTTTCGCTTGACGACCTGCGCGAGACCGAGCCTCACGTACTCGCGGTTGTTCTCGCGGACGTGGCCGACCCCGAACCCGTAGGAGATCACCTGGGTCCCGCAGATCATCGCCTCCAGGGCCGTCAGGCCGCCGGTTGCGTGGATCAGCACGTCGCCGGCGGAGAGGACCGTCGCCATCCGGTCGGTGAAGCCCATCACCGTCAGCCGTTCCTCACCGGGGAAGCGCTCCTCGAGCGCCTGCTTGACGACCTCGTTGCGGCCGCAGAGGGCGATCACCCTCGCCTGCGGGCGCTCGAGGGCGGCCTCGATCCCGCCGGCAACGTCGCCGACTCCCCACCCGCCGCCTGAGACGACGATCACTTCGCCGTCGGTCGGCAGCCCGAGGTCGCGGCGCGCCTGCTCGCGCGTCGGCGGTGCGAGGAACACGGGGTTCGTAGGGGGCATCGCCCACCGGACTGAGCCCTCGCCGGCGATCCGCTCGACCGTCTCGGTCGACTCACGGTGGGTGACCGTGTGCAGGTCGATGCCCTTGTGGGCCCAGTGGTGCAGACCGGCGAGGTCGGTGATGCTCGCGATCGCCGGCACTTTCAGCTTGCCCTTGAGCCTCATCTCGCCGAGGACGACTGTCACTCCGGGGTAGGTCGAGATGATCAGGTCCGGGTTGTGGGCGTTGACGATCCGCATCAGCGGCCGGGCGCCGAGCCTCGTCAGCAGCTTCTGCCCGAGCCATCGGGTCGGAGGGAACTTCATGATCAGCCGGTACTGGATCTCGAACAGCCACGGGAACCAAGTGAACGTCACCTCCGAGCCGTCGCGCACGACGCTCGTGAGAACTCCTCCCATCGCCGTCAGGCCGTTGGCGATCGAAACCTTCGCCTCGGGTTCGAGTTCCTGGAACTCGCGCTGGATCGCTCGGGCAGGGGCGTCGTGGCCCTCTCCGATATCGGCGGAGAGGATCAGCACCTTGCGTGGCTCAGGTGTCATCGTTGCCGAGTGTAGGTCAGCGCGGGGCCGCCTCCGCGTGGCGGTCGGCCCCTGTGGTCGCTTCCTCGCCTGCGGCCATCGGCCGGGCGGCGGGGAAGGGGAGTCGGCTCGGTGCGCTCAGGCGGCTGTTTCGCTGCGGGAACGGTGCCACTCGACGTAGCGCTTGGCTCCCTCGGCGAAGTCCGTCTTCGCGGTCCAGCCAAGTTCACGCTCGGCCCGCTCGCCGCTGATGACCGCTCCGGCGAAGTCGCCGGCACGGCCTTCCGTGATCACGATCTCGGCTTCGCCGAGCAGCTCTTCGACCTTCTCGGCGACCTGACGGATCGAGGTCTCCTCGGTGCCGACGAGGTTGTAGACGCGGTTTGCTGCCTCCGGCGCGAGTGCTGCCACACAGCCGTCGGCGACGTCCTCGACGTAGACGAAGCGGCGCGTCTGGGTCCCTCCACCGGCCAGCGTGATCGGCTCACCGTTCAGCGCCTTCTTGACGAACAGCGCCAGGACGGTCGCCTCGCGTGCGCGGGGACCGTAGGGAATCCCGAACCTGAGGATCGTGTGGTCGAGGTCGTAGAGCGACTTGTAGGAGGTGCAGTACGCCTCGCCCGCGAGCTTGCCCGCGGTGTAGAGGTGCGAAGGCAGCGCGGGGTTCACGTCCTCGTCGATCTCAAGTTCCTCGTTGTCCTGATAGACCCAGATCGTCGAGGCGTAGACCACTCGCTTCACCCCGGCGCGCCGTGCGGCCTCGAGCACGCACGCGGTGCCGCGGGCGTTGAGCTCCTCTGCCCAGAGCGGGTCGGCGTTGACCTCGTTGACGTCCGCTGCAGCGGCGAGGTGCATGACCGCCTCGCAGCCGAGCATCGCCCGCTCAAGCGCGTCGACGTCGGTGATCGACCCTTCAGCGAACTCGACGTCATCGCGCCAAGGCGAAGGACGGAGGTCGTAGTTGAGCGGCTCATGGCCGGCTTCGGCGAGCTTGTCGACGACGTGCGAGGCAATGAAGCCGCTTCCGCCTGTAACGAGGACCTTCATTGGACACCCTCCGGGAGTTCTGGGCCCGCGTAGTAGATCGGCGGGCAGGAATGGTTCTGTGCGACCCAGTCGCTGTTGGGCAGGTCGATGTGGCTGTGCCCCATGATCCGGTGGCACGGTTCATCGTAGACGCGCCCCGTGGACTTCTCGAGCATCTCGAAGACAATGTACTTGTAGAGGCCGCTGGTCATGCCGTCCGGCAGCTGCAGCCTCGACCCCTCGAACTGCGGGTCCATCAGCGCCTTGGCGACCTTGTTCTTCCACTCGATGATCTCGTCGAGCCGCTCGATCTGCACAAGGCCGAGGGCCGCGGTGAACTCGCTCATCCGGTAGTTGAGCCCGGCGACCCCGTAGTCGGGCTTGCCGTAGTTGCGGAACGACTTCGCGAAGGCGGCCAGCTCCGGGTTGGCGGTCACGAGCACGCCACCCTCCCCGGTCGAGACGGTCTTCGTCGCGTAGAGGCTGTAGACGCCGGCGTCACCCCAGGTGCCCGGGCGCTTGCCGTTCCAGTCGGCTCCGTGCGCGTGGGCGCAGTCCTCGAGCAGGACGATCCCGTTGGCCTTGCAGTAGTCGGCGATCTTCTCGCTGTCGAAGGCGATGTGGCCGCCGATGTGGACGAGCCAGGCCGCCTTGGGCTTGTGCTGCTCGGCCTTGCGCTCGAAGTCCTCGAACGACATGCAGAGGTCCTCGCGGTTGCAGTCGACGAACTCGACCTTGCCGCCGGCGTTGACGACCGAGAGCGGGGTTGCCATGAAGGTGTTCGACGGGCAGAGGACGACCTCGTCCTTGACCCCGACCCATTCGAGCGCTGCCATCGCGCCGCCCGTCCAGCTGGAGATGGCGATCGCCTCGGCTGCGTTCCATTCCGTCCACTTCTGTTCGAACTGCTCGATCACCGGGCCTTCCGACCAGCGGTTGCTGTCGAAGACCTGGTCGCAGAGTTCGTGGAAGCGGGCCCGGTCGCGCTGGTCGAAACCGATTGCGAAGGCTGTGTGGTCTGGCGACCCGGGCAAGGGTGAATCGGGAGTCATTCTTGTGTCTTCTCCGTGGCGGTGTGAGGGTGCGGGTCGCAGCAGCGGTGGCCTTGGTCAGCCGCCCGCTCAGGGGATCGCGACGGCCTCAAGACTACGCAGTTCGACGGCGGCGAGGATCGCCGGCAGGGCCGCGACAGTCCGTATGTGGGATCCGGCGGCCGAGTAGTCGTCGCCGTCGTGGAGCAGCACGACGTCACCCGCCTTCAGCGAAGAGGTGGAGTCGGAGACGATCGATTCGGGGGTCGCCCGGGCCCGCCAGTCTCGACCCCACTGCGACCAGAGCCAGGGCTGCAGGCCTGCCTCCCTGACTTCGGCGAGGAACGGGCGGGTGTAGATGCCCAGCGGCGCCCTCTGGATTTCACATTCGACTCCGGTTGCGTCGGCGATCGTGGCCCGCGCCCGGGAGATGTCCTCGCGCACCTGCTTTGCGGTCAGCCTGAGCGCGTTGCGATGAAGGTCGCAGTGGAGTGCGATCCGGTGGCCGCGCTCAGCGATCTCCGCGGCCAGCGCCGGCTCGGCCCGGACCCGCTCGCCGACGAGGAAGAACGTCGCGACCGTGTCGTGCTCGGCGAGCAGCTCGAGCACGGCCGGGGTGCCCTGCGGGTGTGGCCCGTCGTCGAACGTGATTGCCACCTGTCGGCCGCCGCCGGGCAGGGAGAGGGGGATGTCGAGTGCCTTCGCCAGCGGTGGGATCAGCGGGGCGAGAGCGGGCAGCGAACGGGCGACCCCGACGGCTCCGGCTGCCGTGGCCGCCAATGGGAGGACTGCCCTGTTCATCCGTCCATCCTGACAACTCGCCGGTGGCTCAGGCCGCCGCCGCGGGCCTGGCGGGTTGCTGTGCCGTCTCGCGACCCCGCGTCGGGCGGCCGCAGTCGCGTGCTGCGCGTCAGGGCGATCACGACCTCAGTCTGCGGACCGCCTCGATCAGCTCGACGGTCGAGCGGTCGTGGTCGGCCGGCGACGGGCCGTCCTCGATCTCGGGGCCGATCCTGCGCGCCAGCTCCTTGCCGAGCTCCACTCCCCACTGGTCGAACGAGTCGATTCCCCAAATGGCGCCCTCGATCAGCACCTTGTGTTCGTAGAGGGCGATCAGCCTGCCGAGGGTGCGCGGGTCCAGCCGCTCGGCGAGGATCACCGTCACGGGCCGCCCTCCCTCGCAGGCGCGGTGCGCCGCGAGCTGCGGGTCGCCACCGGCTGCGGCGATCTCCTCCTCGCTCCTGCCGATCGAGAGTGCCTCGGCCTGGGCGATCAGGTTCGCCACCAACAGGTCCTGGCGGGCTTGCTCGGTGCCGTCGGCGCTCCTGGCGAAGCCGATCAGCTCGCACGGCACGATCCTCGTGCCCTGGTGGAGGAGCTGGTGGAAGGCGTGCTGGCCGTCGGTCCCCGGCTCGCCCCAGACGATCGGCCCGCTCTCGATCGCGAGCCGGTCGCCGTCGAGCCTCACATGCTTGCCGTTGCTCTCCATGTCGAGCTGCTGGAGGTAGGCGGGCAGCCGTTGGAGGTCCTGCGCGTATGGCAGGACGGCGACGGTTTCGTGGCCGAGCAGGTTGCCGTTCCACAGCCAGCTGAGGGCGAGCAGCCAGGCGAGGTTGCGTTCGGGCGGGGCTTCGCGCAGGTGGGAGTCGATCTCGTGCATCCCCGCGAGGAACTCGCGGAATCGCTCCGGCCCGATCGCGACCATCAGCGAAAGCCCGATCGCCGAGCCGACGGAGTAGCGCCCGCCGACCCAGTCCCAGAAGCCGAACATCGAGTCGTCCGGGTCGATCCCGAAGGCTTCGACCTCCGTTGCGGCAGTCGACACGGCGACCATCTGCGCGGCGACCGACGCCTCCGTCCCTGTGCCGGTAACGAGCCATTCCCGGGCTGCCCGGGCGTTGGTCAGGGTCTCCAGTGTGGTGAAGGTCTTCGAGCAGACGATGACCATCGTTTCGTTCGGGTCGAGCCCGGCGAGGGCCGATTCAAGGTCGGCCGGGTCGACGTTGCTGACGAAGCGGACGTCGAGGTCCGGGTCGGCGAACGGGCGCAGCGCAGCCGTAGCCATCTGCGGGCCGAGGTTCGAGCCGCCGATCCCGATGTTGACGACGGAGCGGATCGGCCGCCCGTCGTGCCCCGCCCTCGTGCCCGAGCGCACTGCCTCGGCGAAGCCGGCCATCCGGTCCAGCTCCGAGTGGACTTCGCCCGCGACGTCCGTCCCCTCGACGACGAGGGTCTCGCCCGGGGGCAGCCGCAGCGCGGTGTGGAGGACCGAGCGGTCCTCGGTGACGTTGATCCGTTCGCCCCTGAACATCGCCTCGACCCGCTCCGGCACTCCTTGGCGTCGGGCGAGGGCGATCAGGGTGTCGAGCGCCTCGACCGTCAGGCGCTGGCGAGTGAGGTCGAGCCTCAGCCCGCACGCCTCGAGGACCAGCCGCTCGCTCCGGCTGGCGTCGGCCAGCGCCGATCGCATGTCGAACAGCCGGTCGGCCGCGGCGATCGCCTCGAGCACCGCCCACTCCTCGGTGCTCTCGGCCGGTTCAGGGGCCGGGGGCAGCCCCGCGCTCACAGCAGCGCCCCTGGCCTGCCCGTGGGCTGGCCGTCAGCCGGCAAGTGCACCGGCCTTCTCGGCGAGGGTCTCGAGCACTCCGCGCCACGCATCCTCGAACAGCACGACGCCGTCGTCCTGGAGGCTCTGGCCGAGCGCCACGACGTCGACCCCCTGCTGCTCGAAGCGCGTGAGCTCCGCCTCGGCGGCTTCGATGTCAAGCCGCGGCGCCGGCGCTCCGCTCGCGGCCGTCGCCAGCAGGGTCTTCTCGGGCATCGTGTTGACGGTCAGCGGAGCTGCGAGCTCGTCGACGTAGAGCGTCTCCGGCGCGGCAGGGTCCTTCGTACCGGTGCTCGCCCAGAGCAGTCGTTGGGGTCGAGCGCCACGGTTCATCAGCGCCCGCCAGGCAGATGCCTCCAGCGCTTCGCCGTAGGCGGCCCAGACCCGGTTCATCACCGCGACCCCGAGCCGGTTCTTCAGGTCGCCGTCGACCTTCTCGGCAACCGCCTTGTCCCAGCGCGAGACGAACACCGAGGCGACGGAGGCGACGTCCGGAGCCAGGCCGTCGGCGACCCTCGCCTCCAGTCCTCGGCGCACCGCGTCGTTGGCCGCACGGAACTGCCGGTCGTCAAACAGCAGGGTCACGTTGACGGGCACCCCGGCGTGGATCGTCCGCTCGATCGCCGGCAGCCCTTCGGGTGTGCCCGGGATCTTCACGAACAGGTTCTCTCGCCCGGCCCGGGCGTGGATCTCCCGGGCCTGCTCGACAGTCGCGTCCGTATCGCGGGCGAGCAGTGGCGAGACCTCGAGCGAGACGAAGCCGTCGACTCCGGCCGTCCTCTCATGGACCGAAGCGAAAGCGTCGGCTGCCCGCTTGAGGTCCTCGAGCATCAGCTCGAACAGCAGGGCCTCGCCGTCGCTGCCCTGGGCCTGGAGTTGGCCGATCCGGGGGTCGTAGGCGTCGGAGCTGCCGATCGCCGCCTGGAAGATCGCCGGGTTCGAGGTCAGGCCGGTGACGTCCAGCTCGCCGATGTATCGCTCAAGCCTTCCGTCGTCGAGCAGGGACTTTGAGATGTCGTCGAGCCAGATGCTCTGGCCAAGCTCGGCAAAGGCGCTGGTAGGTGTCACTGGTTGGGTCCTCTCACTCGGGTTCGTGCGCAACTGGATCGTGCCAGCCACCGGCGTCGTCAGCGAGCGTGCCGGCCACATCGGGCCCCCAACTGCCGGGGGCGTAGGGGTGTGGTTCGGAGTCGGTGTCGAGCACGTCGCCGACGATCTTCCACGCCGCTTCGACGGCGTCCTCGCGCGCGAAGAGCGTTGCGTCACCATCCGCGGCATCGCCCAGCAGCCGTTCGTAAGGGGTCAGCTCGTCGTGGGGGTGGCGGGCGACCCGCAGCTCCACATCCTCTCCGTGCATCTGCTCCCCGGGTGTCTTGGCCCTCGCGCCCAAGGCGATCGCCACCTCCGGCTGGAGGCGGAATCGCATGGCGTTCTGGTGGCCCGGCCCCTGCTCGTCGAAGACCGTCTGCGGTGGTTTCTTCAACCTGACGAGCACCTCGGTCGCGCGCACCGGCAGGCACTTCCCGGCCCTGACGAGGAATGGGACTCCCTGCCACCGCCAGGTATCGAGTTCGAACCGGCAGGCAGCGAAGGTCTCGATCTTCGAGTCCGGTGCCACTCCCGGTTCGCCTCGGTAGCCGTCGTACTGGCCTCTCACGACGTCACCCTCGATCAATGGCCTGATGGCCTTGAGCACGGTCGCGTGTGCATCGCGGCCGGCCTCGGCGTCACGCCGGGTCGGCGGGTCCATCGCCAGCAGCCCGACGAGCTGGAGCATGTGGTTCTGGATCACGTCGCGGATCGCTCCGGCCTCCTCGTAGAAGCGCCCGCGGCCGACGGTGCCGAAGTCCTCGGCCATCGTGATCTGGACGGAGTGGACGTGGTCGCGGTTCCAGATCGGTTCGAGGAAGGAGTTCGCGAAGCGGAAGTAGAGGAGGTTCTGCACCGCCTCCTTGCCGAGGTAGTGGTCGATCCGGAAGATCGCCTCCTCGGGGAAGACCGAGTGGAGAGTGCGGTTGAGCTCCCGGGCGGATTCGAGGTCGCGGCCGAACGGCTTCTCGACGACGACCCTCGCTCCCTGGTTCGCGCAGCCCGCGCTCGCGAGCTGCTCGATCACCGTCTCGAAGGCGCTCGGCGGGATCGCAAGGTAGTAGAGCGGTCGCTGCGCGTCCCCGAGGTCTTCGCGCAGCCGGGCGAAGGTGGCCGGGTCGGAGTAGTCGCCGTCGACGTAGGAGAGGCGCGAGCAGAGCCGTGCGTATGCCGCCTCGTCGACCCCGCCGTGGGCGGCGAGGCTCTCGCGCAGTCGGGCTTGGATTCCCTCGATCCCGTGGCCGCCTCGGGCCACGCCGATCACCGGCGTATCGAGAGTCCCGTGGCGCTCCATCGACTGGAGCGTGGGGAGGATCTGCTTGAACGCGAGGTCCCCGGTGATCCCGAAGATCACCAGCGCGTCGGCCGGTTCGTGGCTCAACTCTTCTCCAGGTGCCCGCCGAACCCGTAGCGCATCGCCGAGAGCACCTTGAGGGCGATCTCGTTCTCGTCGCGCGAGGAGAAGCGCGAGAACAGGGCGGCTGCGAGGACGGGGGCTGGGGTGCCTGTGGCAACAGCGGCGTCGATCGTCCAGCGGCCCTCGCCCGAGTCGGCGACCCGGCCCGCGTAGCCGTCGAGCTTCGGGTCGGTGGCGAGCGCCTGGGCGGTCAGGTCGAGCAGCCACGAGCCGACGACGCTTCCCCTGCGCCACAGCTCGGTGATCTCCGCGAGGTCGAGGTCGTACTGGAAGCGCTCGGGGTGCTCGAGCGGCGCCGTCTCGGCGTCCGCTTCGCGTTCGGTCGAGCCTGAGCCGGCGTGGGCGAGGATGTTCAGGCCCTCGGCGTACGCCTCCATCAGTCCGTATTCGATCCCGTTATGGATCGTCTTGACGAGGTGGCCGGCTCCGCTCGGGCCGCAGTGCAGCCAGCCGCGCTCGGCCGTCGACGGGTCACCTTCGCGGCCGGGGGTGCGCGGAGCGGCTTCTACTCCGGGAGCGAGCGCCTCGAAGGCCGGCTCGAGCAGGGCGATCGCCTCGGCCGGGCCGCCGGCCATCAGGCAGTAGCCGCGTTCGAGGCCGTGGACTCCGCCGCTCACCCCGCAATCGACGTAGAGGATGCCCCGATCGGCGAGCTCGCCGGAGCGGCGGATGTCATCCACATGGTTGCTGTTGCCTCCGTCGACGATCACGTCGCCGGGTTCGAGGTGGGGTGCGAAGTCCGCGATCGAACGGTCCACGAGGGCAGCCGGGACCATCAGCCAGACGGCGCGGGGTGCTTCGAGCGCGGCCACGAGCGAGGCCGCGTCGTGGGCTGCGACGAGTCCGTCTTCGGCGAGCGCCTGGGCGGCCACTGGGTCTGGGTCGTAGCCGACGACTTCGATTCCCGAGCGCAGCAGGCGCTGGGACATCGCGCCGCCCATCCTTCCCAGTCCGACCATCCCGAGTTGCATCCGCCTGAACCTCCCCGTGTCGTCGGTTGGCGACGCTAGCAGGGGGTGCCGGTAGCCTCACTCCCAGAGTGAGAAGTCCGCGGACAACGATCAGGGCGGCGCTTACTGCCCTCGCCTGCCTTGTGGGAACCGTCGCGCTGGCGGGTTGCGGCGGGGGGAAGACGATCCCCGACGTCAAGGGCCAGCCGACAGAGGTCGCCAAGCGGGTCCTCGCTACGGCCGGCTTCGATTCCCGGGTCAAGGAGGTGCTCTCGCCGATCCCGAAGGGTCTCGTCGCCGGCACCGAGCCGGCGATCGGCAAGGAGACCTCAACCGATGCTGTGACCCTGCGGGTCTCGCGCGGTCCGATCGGCGGTTCGATCCCGGTTCTGGTGGGGCTGCAGGCCGATCTCGCGACGGAGGCCCTTCAGCAGATGGGCTTGAAGGTCCAGCAGACAACGGTCACGTCCGCTCTCGCAAGGGCTGGTCTAGTGGTCAGGTCGTCTCCGGCGGCGGGTACCGAGATGCCGAGGGGGGGAACGGTCGTGCTGCTGGTCAGCGGCGGAGCAAGGACGACGGCGATTCCCGAGCTTGCCGGTCAGCCGCTGGCGGCGGCGCTCGAGTCGATCCGCCTCGCTCGCCTCCAAGCCCTCGTGATTCCGGCTCCCGGGCTCGGCAAGCCCGGAGCCGTTGGGGCGCAGTCACCTGCGCCCGGCCAGGTTTCGGCTGTCGGGTCGACCGTTCGGTTGTGGGTCAATCAGAATGCGAAGTCGGTCGCGATCCCGAGGGTCACGGGGCTCTCAGGCGGTTCCGCTTCGATCGTGCTGCAGCAGTCCGGGATCGAGGTCCGCTACGTCTCGCGGATGGCGAGCAAGCCCGATGAGATCGGAGCCGTGCTGAGGCAGTCGCCCGGGCCCGGCGCCCGGCTGCGTCAGGGCCAGAGCGTCACTCTCCTCGTCGGGACGCTCCCGTCGAGCAAGAACCGCAAGCAGCCCGCTCTCGCTCAGTCGTTCGGCCTTGCGCCCGGTCGCGAGATGGCCTTCTCGATGGTCTATTCGAGGGTTGACTGCCCGACGGGTCGGGGGTTCGCCCAGATCAATCCGGATCTCATCGTCCCGTTCAAGCAGGGCACTGCCAAGGTCACGCAGCAGGGTCCGGTCGACCTCGGCGACGGGCGGATCGCCCAGCTCGCGGTGGTCAAGACCACGAAGGATTTCGTCGCAGGGTCGGCGGAGGTCGCGATCCGGGTGCAGCCCTGCCCGATCAAGGGCTAGTGCGCCCCCTGGGACTCGAACCCAGCCCGCCGGATTAAAAGTCCGGTGCTCTAACCAGATGAGCTAGAGGCGCACCTCCGATGGTCGCACAGGCGCTCGGCGGCAGCTAGGCTCGCTCCGATGGGTTCAGATCCCGATCAACGGCGGTCCACCGCCGACCGGGGTCGGTTGAATGCCCTTGTCGCGGCAGCCGTCCTCGTTGCCGTGGCAAGCGGGATCGCGGTGCTCCTCCATGGCGGCTCGACCGACCCTTCCGCGACGAGCTTCCTCGACGGCCTCGACAAGCCGTCGTGGCAGCCGCCCGATTCATGGTTCGGCCCGGTCTGGACGGCCCTCTACATCTCGATCGCCGTCTCGCTCGCCCTCTGCCTGACCGCCCCTGGCGCCGATCGTGGTTTGGTCGGCAGGGTCTTCGCGATCAACATCGCCCTGAACGCCGCGTGGACGCCGCTGTTCTTCGGGGTCGAGCTGCCCTGGCTCGCCGGCCTGGAGATCCTCCTGCTGCTCGCCTCGTGCGTGTGGCTCGTGCGCACCGCCTGGGCGGCCCGCCCCGTCGCCGGCGCGTTGCTCGTGCCCTACACGGCGTGGGTCTCGTTCGCGACCGTCCTCAACTGGTCGATCGTCGTCCTCAACCTCTGAGCGGCCCGCGGCAGCCCCGAGACCGCTCGGCCAATAAACTGCGCCCCACGCAGCTACCCGCCCCCATGGTGTAGCGGTTAGCACGCCAGGTTTTCAACCTGGTAGCGGGGGTTCGATTCCCCCTGGGGGTACTCCATCCGGCCGCAGCCGCCGCGGCCTGAGCGGAGGGCTCCCTGGGTCTGCGCCCGAGCCGCGGATTCTCGTGCGGCTCATGTGATCCGCGACTCCCCGCAACCTTGCCGCGACCGGCCGCTCGGCGGCCGACGCACGTGGGCACCTGATGCTGGGCACCCGCGGCGGCATCGCCAACAGCGAACGCTGGCTCACCGACCAGGCAGGCTCCTGACCTCCCTGACCGCCCAATGGCGCAGCGGTTGGCATGCCGGGTTATCAACCTGGCAGCGGGCGCTCGAGCCCCTGAGGCGAACGAGATCCTGTCCGAGGTCCAGCAGGCCGGCCGCCCCTGAAACCTGCGAGTTCCAGCTACGGTTGGGGCGTGCAGGTGCCACCTACGCACTACGCGCAAAGCGGTGATCTCAAGATCGCCTATCAGGTGGTGGGTGATGGGCCGATAGACGTTGTTCTCGTTCCCGCGTGGGTCTCGAACATCGAGATCTCGTGGGACGTGCCGCCGCTTGCGCGGTTCTTTGAGCGCGTCGCCTCCTTCTCGCGCCTGATCCTGTTCGACCGGCGCGGCAGCGGAATGTCGGACGGTCAGGCCGGCAGCGCGACGCTCGAGGAGCAGGTTGACGATGTTCGCGCCGTCGTGACGGCGGTCGGCAGCGAGAAGCCTGCTCTCATGTCGCAGCTCGAGGGGGCGGCGCTCTCGGTGCTCTACGCAGCTTCCCACCCCGACGAGGTCGCAGCGCTCGCACTTCTGTCGCCGGTCACGAGGAACCTTCGTGACGATGGGGAGTACTCATGGGCTCAATCGGTCGAGGAGCGAAATGAGCGGGTCGCAGCGATCATTGAATCCTGGGGAGTGGACTCGAGTCTCAATCCGTTCACCCGTGACGCCGGACCGCCCGAGCCCGATGGCCGTCCCCTCTTCGGGACAACCGAGGGTGGCCTCGCGCCGCAGTTCGCGCGATGGCAGCGACTGGGGATGACGCCCGAGGGAGTCAGAGCGTCACTGGAGCTCAACGAGGGCCTCGATGTGCGCGACGTACTTCCGAGCGTGCAGTGCCCGACGCTCGTGATCAGGCCGGAACGCGAGCAGATGATTGACTCCCGCCACTCGCAGTACGTGGCCAAACACATCCCTGATGTGCGGTATGTCGAGGTGCCCGGCGAGCTCCCCCTGTGGCTGTCGGATGGCAGGGACGCAGCCGATGAGATCGAGCATTTCCTGACGGGCGTTCGCCCCCAGGTCGAATCCGACCGACTCCTTGCCACAGTGCTGTTCACCGACATCGTCGGCTCCACCGAGCGGGCTGCCGAGATGGGCGACTCCCACTGGAGAGCTCTGCTTGAGCGGCACGATGCGCTCGTTCGGGACGAGGTTCGGCGGCATCGCGGCAGGTTCGTGAAGTCACTCGGCGACGGCAGCCTCGCGGTGTTCGATGGCCCCAGCCGTGCGATCAGCAGCGCGATCTCCATCCGCGACAACCTGCGCGACCTCGACCTCGAGATCCGTGCCGGCCTGCACACGGGTGAGTGCGAGCTGCTGCCCGACGACGATCTCGGCGGCCTCGCAGTTCACATCGGCGCGCGCATCAGCAGCCTTGCTCAGTCTGGCGAGGTACTCGTCAGCAGCACGGTCCGTGATCTGGTCGTCGGCTCGGGCCGCGAACTGGTTGATCGCGGCGAGCATGACTCAAGGGAGTGCCCGGCGCCTGGAGGACCTTCGCAGTCGAGGGTTAGGCGTGGCTTGTGAACCGGTCACGGCGAGCGCCGCACACTGCGGTGAGGATTGCTCCCGATCGCCCCGCCGGCTCCAGGCTCGACTGCGTCTTCCACGGTCCGGCCAGCAGGTAGCGTTCGTCGCCGTTGACGAGCGAACGATGGGGAGGCAGTCCAATGTCGAGCGAAGGCGATCAAACAGGATCCGACAAGGAATCGTAACTCAGACACATGCTTATCACCGGGCTTTCCTAGTAGTTAAGAAGTTTGGACGATGACGCTTCCGTCGGGCTGGCAGCACTGTGTCTCGACAGCAGTTGAGGCCTACTGTTATCTGCCTGATGAGGAAGTCTTGAGGATTGCCTACCTTGACTCGACGCAGGTTTACGACTTCCCGTGTCCGCAGGAAACGTTCGAAGCGTTTCTTAGCGCTGTGTCCAAGGGACAATTCGTCCAGCGGGTGCTGAAGCCGTACGCGCGGCAGCTGGGTTGGTCGCGCCCAAAGTATCGAAGACCTTGGTGACGCGGATTCCACTGACTCAGGAGTGCGACGCGTCATGCGGCTGGTGAACCGAGCAGTCTCCACTCGGGATGACTACTCGCCCTTGGCTTCGCGGTCGTGTCAGGTGTCAAGGAGAAACAGGGTTAGTTTTGATGAGGCGTTCGTGGCAAGTTCTGCGTGGCGCTGGCGGGCAGGACTCTTCGCAATGCGGCCGTGGCCTCGGCCGACGCGATTGCGCAGCAGTCCAAGCCCGTCGGCAACGCTGCTTAGACCTTGGAGCACTTGGCGAGACGCCTTGCTCGCCTCGTCATCTCCCTTGATGTCGTTGGCTCTCAGCGTAAGGAGTTCGGCGGCCTGGTTGTATAGCTTCCCCAAGGACGCGTTCCTAGGTGGTGTCTTGTCGTAATGCTCGATGATCATCTTGCACGTGGATTCGACAAGTTCGCGAGCGCTCAGGATCGCGTCCTCAGGATCCTGATTGTTGAGGGCGCGCCCTATTCGACGCGCGTGAAGTTGCAGGACTTCGGGATCGCGCACGAGATGGAGATCTTCAAGGTCAAGCGGTATTCTCTCAGTCCGCTCAGGCGGCTCAAGATTCGAGGGTGTGATGCGGCCATCCGTGATCTTGACGCCGTCGCGTTCCAATGATGCCGTGAACTTCTCCTTCTGGGGGCCGCCCCCAAGCGTGTTCAGAAGCTCGTCGTAGACACGCAGTAAGCGCGGCCGGCTAAGTGGATCGCCAAAGTCGATGGCCTCGTGATGTTGAGACGCGAGCCTGCGCCTCGCACTCTCTCGAATCGGCCATCGGCTCTCATCGATGGATGCGGCAGCCGGGGGTAGCTCGTTCTCATTGAAGAGGTCAGAGATCTCAGCGAGCTCGAGGTCAGTCATCAGCTTGACCGCATGGCGCTGGCTGCGACGAGAGATCAAGCCCGTGTATGCCTCTGGCGCGACCATTGGGTCTGCCCCCGGTTTGGTTGAGGGTTGATTTGGAGTATCGGCCTGCTGACGATAGCCAAGAAGGGCGAGCACCTGGTCATCGAGACCAAGGCCGGCAAGGACCTTTCCACCGCAAGAGTTCAGGAGAAGCGCCAAGCCGCTTTGACTTGGGTCAACGCGGTCACAGGCGACACCGGCGCCAAGTGGTCCTATCTGCTTATCGCTGAGCGAGACCTATACGACGCCAAGGGCTCACTCAACCGCATCATCAATGCGACGACGGTCTAGCGACCGAGCTTCACTCACTCCTCGTAGCTGGGGACCGGACAGAACGGGCCCTGAACCATAGCCGCAGGCATGGCCCTCCTCATAGGCATGCAGACCAGCGGATGTCCTCTGGTCGTATGCGCGGCTGATGTCGCCTTCGGTGACGTGATTGAGACACTCGTTCAGCTGCGCTTTGCTCTGTGCCCCATAGGTGCAGTAGAGATGAAGCGTGCCGTGGTCGCCGCTGCGGTCCTGTTCGCCGACGTCGGTCGATAGCACGACCATCCCGCACAGCAAGGCCGAGGCAATAAGCAGGCGAATGTAGAGGCCGCTCCAACTCGCCATCAGCGACGGCAAGGGCGCAACCGACCAGCAGGAAGATTGCGGCCAGGCCCAGGGCGACGCGCGGAACGTCAGCTCCGCTCCATGCAGCCCAGCCCAGCGTCAGGCCGAACAGACCCCGCAAACCGGCGACGCGCCCAGAAGCATCTCCTTGCGGTCCGGTCGCAGTCCGCTCCGGGGGCCAGCCAGCCCGCGCAGCACCAGGCCCAGCAAGCCCATCAGCAGCAGCCAGACAAGGACCGTTAAGCCTGCGGCGCTTGGGCGATTGGCGGAAGTCTCTTGATGGCGTGATCGTGTCGAAAGAAGGCCACAAGTCCGACGACGACAATCAGAGCAAGCTGGAAGCCGCGCTGCCAGTTAATGCCGTGGTCTTCGTAGTCGCCGTGTTCGTTTCGTTGGCGACGCTCGCGTTCAGGCGGCAAGGTCGCGACAAGGAACAGCAGAATGGCGGACAAAAGGACAAACAGCGGCTGGATGAACGGAGTCAGGTTCTCCGCCGCCTGCGGCACACCCCGCTCAATCACGCCTCCTAGCCAGTGTCCGAGAGCGCTTAGCGCCGCCGCGAGAAACATCAGCACAACCAGGGCGATTGCCGCAGCAATCAGTCCGGCGACGCCGTACAAGGCCCATCTGGCAGCCAGCAGTGGCCATCGGGCCCAAGGCTTGCTCTCTGCGCTCACTTCATCTCCCCTTCGCATTCACATAATAGGCCTTCCGCATGCGCTAAGGCATTGGGCCCAGAGAAGGGACGCTTTCGGATACGGGGCCCACGATGGGCTACGCAACCCGAATCGCCCGTGTTTACAGGGATTTTCTACTTCCCGCGTGAAACCCGTGGGCGTAAGTGTGTGGGCGCCTGCTTCGGATAGCCCAATCCCTTGTGTTGAAGGGTTATGCAAACGGCGGTACTTCATGAAGTTCGTGCCGAACTTCACAGGGGCGAAACAGGGAGTCGAGCGCATAGAGGTTCGGTTTGTCGTGCGCAACAGCCCCGAGGTCAGGACTGTCTCTGACGGTCTACCCGGCGGAGCTCCTTGGAACGGTCAAGTACGACTCGTTCGAAACCCATTCGCGCTCAGCCGCGGTGTCGAAGGAGGCCTGCGCTGGTCAGGTTCTGCCAGTGCCAGCCTGTTGGCTGGCGACGCTGCTGGCCCATGTACGATCCGACTAGTCGGTCGCGGTTAAGAACGATTGTCGATTGAAAGGACCCTCGCAGGTAGGCGCTGTGGAAGGCAATCAGGTATCAATGGCGAAGATAGAGAGGTGCGATTTGGGTAGATGTTGGGGTTATGGAACAGCGGAAACGCTAAGCTACTCGCACAAAACAGAACAACGCGAAGGTACGAGACCATGTTGACCGGGGTCTCTAAGGGGTGCGCAGGATGACAACCGCAGAGAAGATTCAAGAGATCACGCATCAGTCGGTGAGGGAAGAGCTCCCTGTTATCGCGGGTGCGCTTCAGGAAGAGATCGGCCAAAGGCTCGCTGCGTACGGCGCGGAGATCAAAGACCCGAAGCAGATTGGGCGTTACGCGAGAGGCGAGCGGAATGCTCGGTCTGATTCGGCGAAACGTCTCCGAGAGGTCTATCAGATCGTTCAACTCTTGCTAACAAGTGAGTCACCGAGCACTGTTCGTGCGTGGTTGATCGGTAGCAACCCGCAGCTCAATGATCAAGCGCCCATCGAGGTTCTTCACGAGGGCTCGTACGCTCGAGTCTTGAGAGCGGCGGAGGCTTTTGTAGCCGGAGGCTAAGCCCGATTCTCAGTAGGGTTCCAGCTCCATGACGCAGTCGAAAATGGTCAACGCCCCGAGCGGCGGGGTGTTTAGGATCGCTGCGCGGCTGGACCCCTTTGAATTCTCAACGACCCCGCGTCGCGGAATTGCGCTGGAGGAGCCGGTCTACGACGGCAACCGTTGGGACGATCCGAGAGGGATCTTCTCGGTGCTCTACTGCGCCACTGTTCCCCAAGGCGCGTTTGGCGAGACGATTGCTAGGTATCGCGAACGACAGGGGCTTGATCGCATGATCGACACCTTTCTCGATCATTCGCCTGACGACCACTACGACCCGCTGCTGTGTCCAGGAGAGGTGCCCGAGGACTACTTCTCCAAGCGGTATCTCGGTCATGCGGTGGTGAGCGCCGACGCGAAGTTCGTGGATGTCGATGACCCGTCAACCCACGCAGCGTGCGAACCGGCGCTTCTGTCGACGCTCCAGAGGTTCACGAGAGTCGAAAGTATCGACCGCTCGACGATGCTCTCTCCCGACAGGCGTATTACGCAGACGGTGAGCCGGCACTTCTACGAACTGTCCGAAACTCCCGATCACTTGGACCTCCGTGGAATCCGCTATCAGAGCCGCCTCTGCAACGGTTGGGAGTGTTGGGCGATTTGGGCACCATCGCCCTTTGAACCAGATCCTGACCGGACCAAGGTAACGCGGGAGCATCCCGCGCTGCTTGAAGCCGCCGATACTCTCAGCGTTCAGGTCTCACAAGGGTCGTAGCCTCAGGCGGCGTGCGTCTCGTAGTGGATGTGGGCAGGATTCAGTCATAGGCTTCGCCGATAGTCGGGGGCGTACGATTCGGCCTTGTCGCGCGCGCGTGCGTTCGCTGCTGGGCGCGATTCGTGCAAGTAGTCGAAGCCGTCAAAAGCCGGACATCAGTAGACATGCTTCTCGTTCGGATTCGCCGCCGTCGTGAGCCCAGGGCAGCGACTAAGGCAAACAGCCCAAGGGTCCGCCAGCTATGGGAATATCGATGATCACGGCGGCGAGCGAGGGGGTGCTCTCGTCGGTCAGGGGGCTAGAGTCTGGCGAGGTACTCGTCAGCAGCACGGTCCGTGATCTGGTCGTCGGCTCGGGCCGCGAACTGGTTGATCGCGGCGAGCATCACCTCAAGGGAGTGCCCGGCGCGTGGAGGACCTTCGCAGTCGAGGGTTAGGCGTGGCTTGCGAAACGGGGTGTTCAAAGTTTATCGTTTTCGCGATAAGGTCCATAAGGCTTGATAAGATGAGTTGAGATGGATCCGCTCAGCAACCCGTTTCGCCCCGGGGCAGGAACCCGTCCTCCCGCGTTGTTGGGGCGAGATGACCTGATCGACCGGTACAGCGTGGCGCTTCGTCGAGCGGTCAGCGGGAGGCCGGGCAAGAGCCTGATGCCGATAGGCCTGCGCGGGGTCGGCAAGACCGTGCTGCTCAACCGCTTCCGCGAGATCGCCCTTGCCGAGGGCCTGAAGGTCGCCTACATCGAAGCTCCGGAGACCGGTGACTTGGCGAGGCTGCTGGCGATCCGGCTTCGCGCGATCCTCCTCGAGCTTGACGAGGGCCCGGTATCGCGCATAGTCAAGCGGGCAATCGGGACCCTGAAGTCATTCACCTACAGCCTCCCCGACGGGAGCTCGATCTCGTTGGGCGTTGACCCTGTCATCGGTTCCGCCGATTCAGGCGTCCTTTCCGAGGACGTCACCGACCTCCTTGTCGCCGTAGGCGAGGCCGCCAAGGAACGTGGTCCAGGGGTCCTCCTGGCGATCGATGAGGTGCAGTACCTGACGGCTGAGGAGCTCGGGGCGCTGATCACTGCGATCCACCGGACCGTCCAGATGGATCTGCCTGTGATGCTGGTCGGCGCCGGTTTGCCGCAGCTCCCCGGCCTGGCCGGCGATGCGAAGTCCTACGCTGAGCGACTCTTCGACTTTCCGGCGATCGACTCGCTTGCTCCGGCCGATGCTCGCGCCGTACTCGAGATCCCCGCCAGTGAGCAAGGTGTCGCATTCGAGACCGCGGCGCTCGATCGGATCCTCGAGATCTCCGGGCGGTATCCGTACTTCCTCCAGGAGTGGGGCTACCACGTGTGGAACTCGGCTTCAGGCTCGCCGATCACGCTTGAGGAAGTCCAGCTGGCCGCCCCGGAGGTTCAGCGGCAGCTCGACGAGAACTTCTTTCTGGTTCGCATGGATCGCCTTACTCCGGCCGAGGAGGACTACCTCCGCGCGATGGCCCAGCTCGGCCCCGGACCTCACCGCTCCGGCGATATCGCCGCACAACTGGGTGTCAAGGTCGAGGGCGTCGCGCCACGGCGGGCTGGGCTGATCACGAAGGGAATGATCTACAGCCCGGCGCACGGTGACACGGCTTTCACCGTGCCTCTGTTCGACGACTTCCTGCGCCGGACCACCGACGGCAGTTGACGCCGGCCCGGTATTCCACCGGTCCGGCCAGCAGGTAGCGTTCGTCCCCGTTGACGAGCGAGCGAAGGGGAGGCGGTCCAATGTCGAGCGAAGGCGATCGGATCCCGCGGGATCCCGAGGACGACTACACCCGAGCGGCCGCGGCGGCCCGTGTCGAGTTCGCCAAGGCGAAGACGGGCGCGAGTCTCGATCAGCTCTCCTCGTACTCGATCGACCCCTCGGTCCTGCCCGGCAACGTCGAGGGCTTCATCGGCGCAGCCCAGGTCCCGGTCGGCCTCGCCGGTCCGTTGCTGGTCGACGGTGAGAACGCCCAGGGTGAGTACTGGGTGCCGATGGCGACCACGGAGGGCACTCTCGTCGCCAGCTACAACCGCGGCATGAAGCTGACCCGCGACGCCGGCGGCGTCAAGACGACGGTGATCGACGACTCGATGCAGCGCGCTCCTGTCTTCATCTTCGCCAGCGCCCGCGAGGCTCGCGACTTCGGCATCTGGCTCGAGCAGAACTTCGACCGGATCAAGCAGGAGGCCGACTCGACCACGCAGCGTCGGCAGCCTCCGCGACATCCAGCAGTTCCCGGCTTCGAAGATGGTGTTCACCCGCTTCAACTACACGACCGGCGACGCAGCCGGCCAGAACATGACCAGCAAGGCGACCGCGTTTGCCTGCAAGTGGATCGCCTCGCAGCGGCCGGAGATCGAGCACTTCATGCTCGAGTCGAACTTCGCGACCGACAAGAAGAGCTCGCAGGTGAACATGATGCACACGCGCGGCAAGCGGGTCGTCGCCGAGGTCACGCTGCCGGCCGAGCTGGTCCGCGAGCGGATGAAGCTCACCCCGGAGCGGATGTTCCACCGCCGCAGCGTCGCGAACCTCGGCGGCTTCATGGCCGGCGTCCACAACAACGGTGCCCATGCAGCCAACGCGATCGCGGCGATGTTCATCGCGACCGGCCAGGACGCAGCGAACGTCGCCGAGTCCCAGGCCTGTTACGGCTACTCGGAGGTCCTGCCGAACGGTGACTACTACGCCTCGATCACGCTGCCGTCGCTGATCGTCGCGACCTACGGCGGCGGGACCGGACTGCCGACCCAGCGCGAATGCCTCGAGCTGCTCGACTGCTGGGGGACGGGGAAGGTCAACCGGCTCGCGGAGATCGTCGCCGCCACCGTCCTCTGCGGCGATCTCTCGCTCGGTTGGGCCGTCCTCGTCGACGAGTGGGTCACCGCCCACGAGCGCCTCGGCCGCAACCGGCCGGACGAGGCCTCTGGCGCCTGATGCGAAGAAGCCCGCTCTACTTGGAGATGGCGAGGATGCTCGGCGGCTGATCGGCGCCGGAGCGCGCCGGCTTCACTGCCGGCCCGCCCGAGGGCTCCTGCGGCTCGGGCTCGGGTTCGAACTCCTCCCACCAGCGCCAGCCGTCGTCGGGCCCGTCTGGGTCGATCGGCTCCTGGGGGATCGGCAGTGGTCGCGGGCGGATCGCATTGCGGACCGAGACCACGAAGAGGCCGATCTTCCCGAAGGCGATCAGGGTGAGGGCTGTCACGACGAGAGCGTTGGACATCTGTACCCAAGGTACGCCCGTCGGAGCGTTCCGGTGCTCCGACGGGCGCAAGCCGTCCTCGAGGGTGGCGAGGGCTCAGTCCCAGGACTTGCGTCCCTGGCCGTTGGCGGCCTTCTCCTTGGCCTTCGCTGCGGCCTTGGCCTGGTCGGCCAGCTGCTTGGCCTGTTCGGCCTGCTGCTTGGCAGCCTCCTTGGCTACTCGGGCCTGCTTCCTTGGCCTGGTCGGCCTGCTGCTTGGCTTCATCGGCCTGCTGCCTGGCCTGTTCGGCTGCGGCTTCGCCGTCGGTTCCCTGAGCCTCCTGGGCCCGCTTCTGGGCTTCGGCGAGCTTGGCTGCCGCCTCGGCTGCCTTCTCGGCCTCCCTGGCTGCCTTCTCGTCTGCCTTCTGCTGGTCCTCGGCTGCCTTGAGCTGGCTGGCGATGTCCTCGAGGGCTGCCTTCGCGGCCTCGATTGCGGCCTTCGCCTCGGCCTGTTGGCGCCTGTAGCCCGCCGGGGTGGCCGGAACGAGGAAGTCCTGCTGCTGGGAGTCGGCGTCCTCGCCGACCGGAGGGGTCGCGTCAGTGCCGGCCTGGTCCCAGGTTGCCGGAGCGCTCGCAGCTGCCGGCGCCATGTTGGGGCCGAGCTGGTCGGGCAGCGGGCCGAGCCAGTTGTTGCCGGTCGAAAGATGCTGGCGCCGTTCGAGTTCCTTCTCGAGGTCCCTCTGCTTCTCGGTCGCCCAGAGAATCACACGGTTGTCGGTGATCGGCATGTCGGCGAGCTGCTTGCCCTTGCCCTTGCCCTTGGCCTTGCCATTGTTGCCTTGGCCGCCTTCGGAACCGGCGGCAGTCGCCTTGCGTGCCAGTGTCGAATGGCGAGCCGACTTTGCCTTTGCCGCTGCTGCGGCCTGGGCTGCTGCGGCCTTGGCCCAGTAGAGGGCGAATGGCCAGAAGCCCTCGATGCGCTGGAGGCCGTAAGGCGTGCCCGGGCCGTTCCCGTTCACCGCGTACGTCATCAGGCCCGCGTATTCCGGGTGGAGGGTCGCACCGTAGGCGAAGCGGTTCGGGCCCGGCTCCGGAAGCGTGATCAGCTTGATCGCAGGGCCGGTTACCTTGCCGGTCTGGCCCGACAGCGGGTAGGCGACAACGCGGCGGCTGAGGAACGGGAGCTGACCGACCAGCCACCACTTCCCGTTGACCTCCTGGGCGACGCTGAACTGGCCGGAGATCGTGCCGCCCATTGTCGAGATCTGCTTGACGGTGCCGTCTGCCTGAGGGCGCCCGGCGCGGGCGTGGTGATTGGCGTCGACTCCATAGACGATCGGGCCCTGCGAGTCCTCGCTGCTGGCGGCCGCCCAGATGATTCCCGGGCTCATCCGCGTGAGCTTCGCGGCCGTGGGTCGGGCCGGGTCGAACTCGGCGCGGATGCCGCCGAGCACGTCCATGCCCCACATGCCCGCGGACTTCTGGGTCACCTCGGCGCCGTACATTGCGATCCGTCCGCCTGCGACCTTGAAGGGAGCGCCCGGCCAGAACCAAGTCGATCGGGCCGGGTTGCGAACGCTTCCCTTGAAATCCCCATTGAGGGTCATCGCGTTGCGGATGAAGATCCCCGCGTTCCACGAATCCCCGTAGACCCAGGTCTGGCCCGCCTGGGTCGGGATGCTGAAGCCGACGTCGCCGGCGCGGAAGGCTGCCGACGCGGTGGCGGGAGTGGCGGCAACCGACGCGACAACGGCTGCCAATCCGAGCACCATTCTCGAAGCCTGCCTTGTGCGGTGAGCCGAAATGGTCATGTGGGAACTCCGTTGCTGTCGGTGGATGGACACTGACTGAACGGTAGGTCTGCTCCATTCCCCGGGGGCAAGGCCGGGGACAGCCTTCGGTAAGGATTGAGTAAGGCGGCTTTCGGCTTATCCGACGGCTTGATAGGGCGGATCCGCGCGGTTCGGTCGGCTCTCGTCCGTCCGGTTCGGTGTTGGTCGGTCGAGCCCGCCGACTCGCTCGGTCGGAGGGCGTCGGCTGCCTTCGTCAGGCCCCTCGCGCCTGAGTGTCAGAGGTGCAGCGTCTCGGCCAGCCAGCCGGAGATTGCCGCTATCTGGGCGGGGTCCACATGGTGCGCCGAGTCCGACTCGAGGTACTCGAGCTCGAGCCCGCCCGCCACCACCAGGTCGCGAGCCGAGCGGGCGAACTCGACCGGGATCACCGGGTCATTGCGGCCGTGGGCGATCAGGACCCGGGTGTCGGGCCGGCCGGCGAAGTCGGGCTCCCATCCTTCGACTGTCGGGATGAAGCCCGAGATCCCGAGGATCCCGGCCGGTGCCGGCCGGCCGGGGCCCAGCCCGGTGGCGAAGCTCATCACCGATCCCATCGAGAAGCCGCCGAGCACGGTTCGCTCAGGCTCGATCCCGGTCTCCGCCCGGAGCGAGTCGTGGAAGTGCGCCAGCGACTCGAAGGCGCGGTCGAAAGTCGCCCTGTCGGGGTAGCCGACTCTCTGGACCGCGTACCAGTGGCGGCCCGGCCAACCCGGCAGGGTCAGCGGGCCGGCCGGCGAGACGACCAGCAGGCGACGCTCGGGGTCGAATACGTCGGCGAGGCCGATCAGGTCATGCTCATTGGAGCCCCGGCCGTGGTGCAGGACCAGCATCCCTTCGGCTTCGCCGGTCGGCTCGCGCCTGACGTTCACGAGCTCGTTCACCGGGCGAGAGTGCCACATCCGGCAGCGGTCCCCGGCCGCAGCGACCAGTGCTTACGCGCCAACTGCCGGTTTTCCCAACCGATCGGCCGATTCGCCTCGCAATACCCACGTGTCTGCGCAAACTCTCCTGTCGCCTTACCCTTCAGTGATGCCGATGATCGGTTCTGTGGCACCGCTCCCTCTCCCTTCCGGAACGGCTGCGCTGATCGCAGCGATGGCTTCTCTCCCCGGAAGCGCCGAACGGACGGAGCGCACGAAGAAGGAATCGAAGCTCTCACGCGACCTTCGCCGCAAGCGCCCGGATGCCGTTGACCGCCTCTACGCGGAGTACGGGTCGAGCACCTTCGGCTTCCTCGTGAGCCTGCTCGGCGATCGCCACACCGCCGAGGACGTCCAACAGCAGGTGTTCCTCGAGGCCTGGCAGAAGGCCGAGTCCTTCGACCCGGCGCGCGGAAGCCTCCTGAACTGGCTGCTGATGATCGCCCGCTCGCGGGCGATCGACCACATGCGCAAGCGCAGGCCTGAGCCGGTCGACCCGTCACTCGACGGCCACACCACCGTCGACCACCGCTCCGACGGCGAGATCGATCGCCTCCTCGAGGAGTGGCGGGTCTCGCATGCCCTCGCTCGGATTCCCAAGGAGGAGTCCCACCTGCTGCGGATGCGCTTCTACGAGGACCTCAGCCAGTCGGAGATCGCGAACCGCACGGGAATCCCGCTCGGCACGGTCAAGATGCGGATGGTCGCGGGGCTCGGCCGCCTCCGGTCCGAGCTCGAGACCGAAGGAGGATTGGCATGAGGCGCGGCAATCGAATCGACGAGTATCTGCTCGGCGAGATGGCCGGCGCCGACGCCGCTCGAATCGAGGCCAAGGCCTCGGAGGACCTCGCCCTTCGCAAGGAGATCGAGGATGGAGCGGCAGTGGTCGCGGTTCTCTCGTCGATGGACGAGTCCGCCTGGTCACCGCCCGCGCCGCCGCCGCTGGCTCTCGACGTCGGTCGCACCGGGTCGAACGCGGATCCGGTCCGCCGCCGTCGCCAACGCCAGCCATGGTTCAACCTGACTCCGAGGTTCGCTGCGGTCTGCGCCGCGAGTCTCCTGGCTGTCGGGATCGGCGGGACAATCGCAGTCCAGCAACTGGGTGAAAGCGGTTCCGACGGGCCGACAGTGCGTCTCGCTTCGGTCAGTTCGATCGACCCGCAGGCCGCGGGGTCGGTGCGGTTGAGCCGGGACGGCAAGACGGCGACGGTCACTGTCTCCGGCCTCAAGCCGACCGACCGCGATGGCTACTACGAGATGTGGCTGATGAACAGCGACAGCGACCTCGTTTCCGCCGGGGGCTTCCGGGTCGGCAGCGACGGCCGGGCGAATGTGACCGTGCCGATGCCCGCCAAGATGGACGACTACCGGTACTTCGACATCTCGTTGGAGCAGGCGAAGGGCCCACCGGGCCATTCCGGGACCTCGGTCGCACGCTCCAGCGCCATTACCTGATCCCTTCTCGGTACCTCGGCGAAGCCTGCGGTTCGGGTTTCACGACCCCTTGCGCCGGGCTTCACGCAAGAAGCCCGTCGACTCGGCCTGAGCTGAGTCGACGGGCTCCCGGGAGGGGAGGGCGGGCCGGGCCCGCCCTCTTGCGTCAGTTGACTGTGAAGTCTGCGTGCATCCCCGCTGCGTAATGGCCCGAGATGTTGCAGATCAGGGCGTAGTGCCCGCTCTTGAGGTCGAAGCTGACCGTCTTGCTGCCGCCGGCCTTGATGTCGCCGGTCTCGCCGACCGATCCCGTCTCAGGAACGCGCGATCCCGTGCCAAGGCTGCCTGCCGGCTTGTCGGTCTTGATCACGACCATCTCGTGAGGCAGTGCGCCGTTGTTGGCAACGTTGAACGTCACCTTGCCGGCCGGTGCCGAGGTCGGGTTCGGGACGATCTTCATCTCGGTCAGGGCGACCGCGACGGTGCCGTTCGAGGCTGCGGTCGAGGTGCCAGCCGTGCTCGACGAGCTCGACGACGAACCGCACCCGACCGCAAGGGCGGCTGCGGGGATGGCGATCGCCAGTGCCAGGGGGCGGAAGCTGCTGGGGGTCATAGGGGGATCTCCTTCGGTCGCGGCAACCCGGCCGGACCTGTTGATTTCAGATACCCGAAGGTACCCGCTTGGCCCGATTCCAGAGACTTTTCCTAAACGCCGGGTGTGAAGCAATGCGGCCCGCTTTCGCGGGCCGCATCCTCAAAGACTGTCGGACCCGGGCGGGTCCGTTGGCTGCCTCGGTCAGGAGACCGTCAGCTCGCCGACCATGCCGCCCTGCTCGTGGCCCGGGACCTCGCAGATGAACTTGTACTTGCCGGCCTTGAGGGTCGCCGAGGATGTCCCCTCACCGTTGGTGAAGGGCTTCGACTCCGTACCGATCACCGTCTTGCCGTCTTCGGCCACGATCACCGAGTTGTGAGGGACGGGGCTGGGGTTCTTGTAGACGATCGTCACGTCGCCCGCCTTGGCGGTCAGGGTCTTCGGCTCGAACACGAGCGACCCGTCTGCCGGTGAGGTGACGTTGAGCTTCTGGGCATTGGCGCTGACCTTCGGCGCCGCGGCCGCTGTCGTCGCTGCCGAGGTGCCGGGGTTGGCAACGGAACTCATGCTCGATTCAGACCCGCAGCCGACTGCTGCGAGCGATCCGACTGCTGCGACTGCGATCAGGGCCGGGAAGCGGAGGGTGGTGCGTTCAAATCTCATGGGGGAGGGACTCCTTGTAGCGGTTGTCAGGAGGGGCAATAACCCCTCAACCACTCGTACGGTACCGGGGCGGCTTCCGTTCAGATCAGCGAGCCAACGACGTTGCCGATCGCCGCCAGTGCCAGTCCGGCGGCCAGTTGGCCGCCGAGGTTCGCCGCTGCGGCGACGGGACGGTCGGCGGCGAGGCGGACCGTCTCGAGCATCCAGGTGGAGAACGTCGTCATCGCTCCGAGGAAGGCGGCCCCGGCGAGGATCAGGCTCCGCCCCCCGATCCCGGCTCCGTGCAGCAGACCGAGCATCAGGGCGCCGGTCAGGTTGACCGTCAGCGTCCCCCACGGGAAGCGGGCGCCCAGCCGGGCCGTCATCGCGGCTGCCGTCTCGGCGCGGACGATTGCGCCGGCGGCTCCGAGCAGGGCACAGCCGATCCAGATCCATAAGCTCAAGCCGCCCGCTCCCCTGCGGGATCGCGAGCGCTCGCGAGTCGGCCCCCGGCAACCGCAGCGGCCACGCCGAGGACGAGGCTCAGGCTCACGTAAGCCAAGGCCGTTCCCGCCCGACCCCGATCGATCAGATCGAGCATCTCCCAGCAGAGCCCGGAGAAGGTCGTCAGCGCACCGCACAGGCCGGTCCCCAACAGCGGCATCCGCCAGCCGCTCAGGGGGTCGTCACCGAGGGTCGCTGCCGCGAGCGCGCCGAGTGCGAAAGCACCCGCCACGTTGACGGCGAGGGTCGCCCACGGCAGGTCTGAGCCGACAGGCAGCAGTTCGTAGAGGCCGATCCTGACCACGGTGCCGACGGCTCCGCCGAATGCGATCGCCAGGAGTTGCCTTCGCCTGTCCACGGCTTGATGATCGCGGCTGCTGCGGCCACGACGCGGCCCGGCTACGATCCGGGCGTCGGGCGGTTAGCTCAGCTGGTAGAGCATCTCGTTTACACCGAGAGGGTCGGCGGTTCGAGCCCGTCACCGCCCACTTCGATTCGCCTGGCCGCCCGGCGCAGAAGCGGAGGCGTGATCAGCGTCGTGATGATCGACATTCCGACGATCACCGCGAAGACCTCGTCTCCGATGACTCCCGCCGAGCGGCCGATCCCGGCGACGACTATCCCCACCTCGCCTCTCGGGATCATTCCGACGCCGACGAAGGCAGCCTCTCCCCGGCCGAGGCTCAGCGACCCGATCCACGCTCCGACGAACTTCGTCGCCGCGGCCAGCAGGACGGTCACGCCGAGCAGGGCGAGCGTGCCGCCGTTGGCGTAGGAGTCGAGGTTCACGCTCATGCCGATCACCGCGAAGAAGAACGGCGACAGGAACGAGTAGAGCGGCTTGATCTCCAGTTCGAGCGGGTAGTGGTCCTTTGACTCGGAGAAGATCAACCCGGCCAGGAATGCGCCGATGATCGCCGCCAGCCCGATCGCATTGGCCAGCGCCGCAAGGCCGAGACAACCGATCACAGCGATCAGCAGGGCGGAGTCGGGCACCTTCGGCAACTGCAGGACCTCGGGTCGGGCACGCATGGCCCGAGTGCCGCCGAGAGCGAAGAAGGCGACAAAGGCGATCGCAAGGCCGGCAGTGACCAGCAGCCCGACCACGTCGAGGCTCGAGGTCGAGAGTCCGGTCGCGAAAGCGAGCAGCAGCATCGCGAGGATGTCGTCGACGATCGCGGCCCCGAGGATCGTGCGGCTCGCTGGAGTGTCGAGGACCCCGAGCTGCATCAGGACGGCGGAGGTGATGCCGACGCTGGTCGCGACCAACGCGGAGGCGATGAACACCGACGACGCCGCGCTCTCCCCGATCGCGAAGCCGAGTCCGAGCCCGGCCGCAAACGGGAAGACCACGCCGAGGGTGCCGGCGAGGGCCGCCGGCTTGCCGACGCTGCGCAGGTCACCGATCTTCGTCTCGAGGCCCACCCAGAAGAGCAGGAAGACGACCCCGACCTCGGCGAAGACCTGGAGCACCTCGCCCGGTTCGACCAGGCCGAGGACGCTCGGGCCGATCAGCGCGCCGGCGACGATTTCGCCGATCAGCCCGGGCTGGCCGATTCTGCGGCAGATCTCGTCGCCGATCTTCGCTGCCAGGAGGACGACGAAGAGGTCCGTCAGGACAGCAGCCACATCGGAGCTCGAGGCGATCGGGATCAGCATCCCGCGACCCTCGGACCATCGGCGTCGGCCACGGTCAGTTGACCGTTGCGACCGAGCCGTCGAACAGCCACTTGCCGTTCACCTTTACGAGGCGGGTCGGCTTCGAGCCCTTGGTGGTCGGTTCGATCTGCACCCCGGCCTCGTTGCCGTCAACCACGATCTTGCCCGCGTGGAACTTCCGGATGAAGGGAGCGGCCGGGCCGGACGGCAGCTTCGCAACGGCCGTGATCGTTGCGGCGCAGTCCTTCCCGCGGAGCAGGCCCGCACTGGCCTGGACGCGTCGCTGGGCCGCGGGAGTCAGGAGCGAGCAGACCTTTGCCCCGTCCTTGGCGGCGAAAGCGTCCACGTACTGGCGCACGAGGCCCTTGATCTGATCGCTGTCGGATTCGCCTCCGCAGCCCGCGATCGAAGCGGTTGCCGCAAGGGTCAGCAGCAGTACTCGGGCCGGTCCGATCGTCACGCCCGGTACCCTACTCCCGGACGCGACCGCTACCCGCCCTGCAGTTGCGGTAGTCTCGCGCGCCGAACGTCATGCTGATCGCCAGCTCCGGCCATACCCCGTTCTACATCGCCGCGGGAGCGCTTGCCCTGTGGGCGATAGTCATCGGGGCAATCGGCATCAAGAGCACTGACTTCCCGAGCGGCAAGGGCGGGTACCGCCTGATCGCGGGCGTCACGTTCGGTCTGGTGCTCGCCACCGTCGGGCTCTCGATCGTTACCGCCGGAGGGGAGAAGAACAAGATTCCTCGCCCTGAGATCGCCCTCGGCGTGATCCCGCAGCCCGGCGCAGCCGGTCAGGGCGACGCTGGAGCCGACGCTTCGAACACTCCTGACGCGCCGGCTCCGAGCGGCGGTCCGGTCAAGATCGCCGCCGCTCCCGGCGGAAAGCTCGCTTACGAGCCCAAGGAAGTCACCGCGAAGGCCGGTCAGGTCGAAATCGTCTTCAGCAACGGCGGCCCGCTTCCTCACAACGTCGTGATCAAGGATCCGAAGGGCAGCAAGCCGCTCGGCGAGACCCCGATCATCTCGAGCGGCTCGAAGACGCTCAAGGCCAACCTCACCGCCGGCACCTACACGTTCTACTGCTCGGTGCCCGGGCATGAGGCTGCCGGCATGGTCGGCAAGCTCACGGTCTCCTGACCGAGGCCTCGGCCTTCAGCCTGCCGGGCGGGCGACCGTGGCCGGCAGGCCCCGTGGCCTGACGGTCATCGGCATCCCGTCGCGCGGCGAGAGGGTCGGCATCTGCCTGACCGAGAGTCGGTAGCCGGCGCTCGACTCGAGCCGGAAGCTCCTCAGGATCTCGGTCACGATCGCACGAACCTCCATCTGGCCGAAGCGCATCCCGATGCAGGTCCGCGAGCCGCTGCCGAACGGCACGTAGGCGCCCTTCGGGATCAGAGCCTTCGCCTCGGGGGCGAACCGCTCCGGGCGGAAGGCCTCCGGTTCCGGCCATACATCGGGCAGGTGGTGACTCGCCCATGACGAGTAGTTGATCGGCACCCCGGCCGGCACCGTGTGGCCATTGAACTCGAACTCCGCCACCGAGCGCCGCGGGCCGATCCACGCGGGCGGATAGAGGCGCAGGGTCTCTTCGAGCGCCATCTCCAGCCTCGGCAGGGTGCTGCCGGTCAGGTCCGTCGGGGTGGCGTGGCGGCCGCCGAGCACCGCGTCCTGTTCGGCGAGCAGCAGCTCGAGCTCGTGCGGGTGGCGTGCCAGCTCGTACATCAGGAAGGTCACCGTCGAGGTGGTCGTGTCATGGCCAGCGAACAGCAGGGTCATCGCCTGGTCGCGGACCTCCCGGTCGGAGAGGCCCCGGCCCTCCTCGTCGGTGGCGGCGATCAGCATTCCGAGCAGGTCATCGCCGTCGGCACCGTCGCCCCGCTTGCGTCTGGACGCGATCTCGGTCATCAGCAGGTGGTCGAGGCGGGCACTCGCCTTCGTGAGCCTGTCGAACGGTGTGCGCGGGCCGCGCAGCAGCTGGGTGAAGTAGTCCCGCGAGTAGTAGGAGAGGGCCTCCTCGAAGTCATGCGCGGTGCGGCCCTCGCGGCCGTCCGGGTCGATCCCGAGCAGGGCCCTCAGGGCGATCCTCAGGGCGAGCGATCGGGTCCACGAGTAGAGGTCGATCCGCTCGCCCTCCCTCAGCTGCCCGACAGCCTCTGCCGCCTCGGCGGCTATCACCTCGCCGGCCCGGCGCGATCCGCTCGCGGTGGAAGGCGGGCAGCATGATCATCCTGTTGCGCCGGTGGTAGTCGCCGTCGGTCGTGAGCAGTCCGTCCCCCAGCAGCGGGATCAGGTCGCCCATCGATCCCTCCCGCCAGGAGAAGCGGTCCGCTCCACTGACGAGGACGAAATGGTTGGCCTCCGGGCCGAGCATGAAGACCACCGGCACGCTCATCACCCGCAGCGTGAAGACCGGCCCGTAGCGTTCGTATCCGTCGAGCAGGATCGGCAGTGGGTCGCGGGCGAAGCCGCTGGTCCTCGCCAGCGAGAGGTTCATGTCGCCGGGTGGGTAGGGGGTGCGGATCCTGCGCTCGGCGTTGAACTCGCGCTTCAGCCGCGCGAGCGACGAGGTCGTGACCTCGCTCGGTGGCTGCGGGTCGAGCCGCCTGGCCGGGGGGCGATTGGGGACGGTCGCTGACACCGGGCACATCCTAGGGCCCCGGGTGCGCTAGGCTCGCGCGCTATCGGGGGCGTAGCTCAGTTGGTTAGAGCGCCGGCCTGTCACGCCGGAGGTCGCGGGTTCGAGTCCCGTCGCTCCCGCTCCACCGTTCCAGCGCCCGCCGCGGCCCGCGGCCGGGTCCGACTCAGGGAACGATCTGGACGAAGGTGCCGTTCGGGGCGAAGCGCCTGAGCCAGGAGGCCACCCCGTCGTCGGTCCGGATGCAGCCGTGCGATGACGCCGAGCCGAGCGGCCCATAAAGGGAGCCGCGAGCGTGGATCGCCACTTGGCCATCACCGCCGTCGAACTTCTTGAGCACGTTCGAGTAGGCCGAGAGCGCGAGCGCCCAGCCACCCTTGGCCCACGGCAGGCCCTGCACCTTCTCCATCACGAAGAACTCGCCGTGGGGGGTGGGCGTGCTTGGCGCCCCGACGACCACTCGGAACCGCTTCTTCAGCCGTCCATTCTCGAAGGCGGCCAGGGTCCGGTTGCCGACGTCGATCCTGATGCGCTTCTTGAGCTTGACGATCAGCATTGCCTCCGAGTCGTAGCGAATCCAGCCCGTGCGGTTGTTCGGCCTGCCGGGCAGCATGACCCTCAGCCAAGTCTGCCCGGAAACCTCCTTGCGCTGGCGGATCGGCACCCTCAACTGGTCGGCGTTCGCGGGGGTGAGGGCCTCGAGCCGCTTGACCCTCGCGGCGCGGGCGCTCGAGTCCGCGCGGGCGTAGACATCCTCAAGCAGCTCGACCGCTTCCTGAGGTGGCAGCGAGGTCGCGCTGGCCGAACTGACAGCCGGTCCGGCCGTGAACCCGGCGGACGCAGCCACTGTCGCCAGGACAGCGAGAGCGCCAGAGCGTCGACGGTTGGTCAAGGTCGTTGCAGCGGACACCTCTCCCATTGTGCCGAAGTTCGGCCCGGCAGCGATCACTTGGCTGAGGAGGAGCGGCCTTGGGCAAAGACGACCGGATTTCGGCTATTTTAATCGGGCAAGCCAAACGCGACAACCAGAGGACCAAGATGAGCGACCAGAAGCCAGAAACGATCGCCCTCCACGGCGGCCAGGAGCCCGGACCCGACCACCAACGCCCGCGCGGTGCCGATCTACCAGACGACCTCCTACACCTTCAACGACACGGCCCACGCCGCGAACCTGTTCGCCCTGCCGAGCCGGGCAACATCTACACCCGGATCATGAACCCGACCTGGGACGTGCTCGAGCAGCGCGTCGCCGCAGCTCGAGGGCGGAATCGGCGCGGTGGCCCTGGCCTCCGGGCAGGCGGCAGTCACCTCTCGGTACTGAACATCTGCCAAGGCCGGCGACAACATCGTCTCCGTCCCGCAGCTTTACGGCGGCACCTACAACCTGTTCGCCCACACCCTGCCCCAGTACGGCATCGAGGTCCGGTTCGCCGACGCGGACGACCCGGCAGCGGTCGCCCGGCTGGCAGACGAGCAACACCCGCCTCGTCTTCGGTGAGACGATCGGCAACCCGCGCCTCAACGTGATGGACATCGGCGCCTGGCCGAGGCCGCTCACGCAGCCGGGCTGCCGCTGATCGTCGACAACACCGTCGCGACGCCCGATCCACTGCCAGGCCCTCGAGCAGGGCGCTGACATCGTCGTCCACTCGCTGACGAAGTTCATCGGCGGCCACGGCACCTCGATCGGCGGCGTCATCGTCGACTCCGGCAAGTTCGACTGGGTCGCCCACGAGCGACCGTTTCCCCGGCCTGACCGAGCCCGACCCGTCCTACCACGGCCTCGTCTGGTCCGATGCTCTCGGCCCGGCGGCCTACATCGGCCGGCGTCCGCACCGTCCTGCTGCGCAACCCGGTGCGGCGCTCTCGCCGTTCAACGCGTTCCTGCTGCTGCAGGGCATCGAGACCCTGCCGCTGCGGATGGAGCGCCACTCGAGCAACGCGCTGGCGATCGCCAAGCACCTCGAGGGCCACGACAGGTCGAGTGGGTCTACTACCCGGGCCTCGAGTCACCCCGAGTACAAGCGCGACCGCCGACAAGTACCCTGCAGGGGCGGCTACGGCGGCTCTCGTGGCCTTCGGCATCAAGGGCGGCATGCGAGGCCGGCAAGAAGTTCATCGAGTCGCTCGAGCTGTTCAGCCACCTCGCGAACATCGGCGACGCCAAGTCGCTGGCGATCCACCCCGCCTCGACGACCCACTCCCAGCTCAGCGAGGAGGAGCTGGCCGCCGCCGGCGTCACGCCGGACACCGTCCGGCTCTCGGTCGGGCATCGAGCACGTCGACGACATCATCGCCGACCTCGACCAGGCGCTCGCCAAGGCGGGCTCCTGAACCGGTCGGTTGGAAGCTCGCTGGCGGGGCCCTCGGCCCCGTCGAAACCAAGCGGGTCGTCCTCTTCAGCGAGAGCGACCCGCTCGGCCTCGCCTCCGGGCGGGCCCTCGCTCCGGTCGAGGTTGCCTACGAGACCTACGGCAGCTCTCGCCGGAGCGCGACAACGCGGTGTTCGTCTGCCATGCGCTGACCGGCGACGCTCACGCGGCGGGGCACCACGGCGACCCTTCGAGGCGGGGCTGGTGGGACAACATCATCGGCCCCGGCCGGCCGCTCGACACCGACCGCTACTTCGTGATCTGCCCGAACCTGCTCGGCGGATGCCAGGGGACGACCGGCCCGTCCAGCACCGACCCGGCGACCGGCAGGCCGTACGGGCTGCGCTTCCCCGCTCTCACGGTCCGGGACCTCGTGACAGTCCACCGCCGCCTGCTCTCCGAGCTCGGCATCGAGCGGCTGATGGCCGGGGTGGGAGGCTCCCTCGGGGGGATGCAGATCCTCCAGTGGGCGATCGATCACCCGACCGAGATCGACGGAGCCGCCCTGATCTGCTCGACCTCCCGCCTCACTGCCCAGAACATCGCATTCTCGGCTGTCGCCCGCGAGGCGATCATGCGCGACCCCGGCTTCCAGGGCGGTGACTTCTACGACAGCGGTCGCGGCCCCGAACTCGGTCTCGCGCTCGCCCGGATGACCGCCCACATCACCTACCTCTCCGAGGAGGCGATGCGCCAGAAGTTCGGTCGTCGCCGTCAGGAGCCGGACTCCCCGGGAGCCGACCCCGAAGCGCCCGAGAGCGACTTCGACGTCGACTTCGAGGTCGAGAGCTACCTGCGCCACCAAGGCGCCGCGTTCCTCGACCGGTTCGACGCCAACACCTACCTCTACTTCTCGCGGATGATGGACAGGTTCGATCCCTTCTCCGAACCGGAGACCTTCGAGCGGCTGACCGAACTCGTGACCCGGTTCCTGCTGGTCAGCTTCGACACCGACTGGCGCTTCGACACCGGCCACTCGCGCGCGATCCAGCGCCACCTTGCGAGGGCCGGGGTTCCCGTCTCGTTCAGGGAGATCGAATCGCCTTGGGGCCATGACTCCTTCCTGCTCGAGATCCCCGAGTACCACCGCACCATCGCTGCCTTCCTCGACCGCCTCTGGCGGGAGCGCTGAGGCACGGATGTCGCTGCGTCCGGATCTGGAGCTGATCGCCGGCCTCGTGCCGAAGGGCTCGCGGGTCCTCGACCTCGGCTGCGGCGACGGGGCCCTGCTCGACCACCTCATCGGCTCGCGCGGATGCAGGGGCTGGGGGGTCGAGCTGAGCGAGGAGGGGTTCCACGGCTGCCTCGCGAGGGGGGTTCCGGTCGTTCAGGGGGACTTGGACCGTGGCCTCGATGATGTCGAGGACGACGAGGTCGATGTCGTGATCCTCTCGGAGACGATTCAGGCCCTGCGCCGCCCCGAATTGGCATTGACCGAGATGAGGCGGGTCGCGAAGCGGGGGATCGTGTCACTGCCGAACTTCGGGCACTGGCGGTTGCGCCTGGAGCTGTTGACCAAGGGTCGGATGCCCTCGAGTCCCGAGCTCCCCAACCCGTGGTTCGCCACGCCGAACATCCACCTCTGCACCCTCGACGACTTCGAGCGACTGGTCTCAGACTGTGGTCTGAGGGTCGTCGAGCGGATCCCGCTCGACTCCGGTCACAGGGCGGCCGCCGGGGCTGTGGGGCTCAGGCCGAACCTGCTCGCCGCCGGCGCGGTCTACGCCCTCGAGCGCTCCTGACGTCTCGCCAGGCGCTGGGGCATCTCGGTCATGCAGGCCGGGCAACTGACGGCCGTCGGCCCGCGTCTGCGCATCGTCGCAAGCTCCTCCAGCAGCGTCGCCGTCTCGGGTGGGACCCCGCAGGTCTGGCAAGGCTCCGGCTCGAAGTTCCCGGGATCAGGCAGAAGGGTGTCGTCGAGCTCGATCACAGTGTCGGGCAGCCACACCCGTCGGCAGCCGATCAGGGTCGCCCACTCGATCAGGATCGAAGCCGGTTCGTCGCCCAGCTCGGCACCGATCGAGTCGGAGACCGTCAGTTCGCGCTCGCCTGCCGGGTCGGCGCTCAGTTCGATGTCGCAGACGACCGTTCCGGCCTCCCTCAGTGCGTTGCGGTACGACGCGGCCCTCGCCCGTGCGAGGAATACCGGGCGGTTGGTCAGGGTCAGCCTGCCCTCCCGGATCACGACCCTTGCTTCGCCACTTCCGCGCCGTGTCATCATGTTCACCCCGGCATGGTCGGGGTCGGAAGCAAGAACCTGACAGCCCCCTGAGCCGCAAGGCGGGTCCGGGGCGAGAAAGGACGGAAGCATGGTCGCAGTCGAGTCCACGATGTTGCCTCTGGGCACCCCCGCACCGGCCTTCTCGCTCGAGGACCCGTCGGGCCTCGCTCACGAGCTGCGACTCGATCGCCTCCGGCGCCAAGGCGGTCGTCGTCGCCTTCATCTGCAACCACTGCCCCTACGTGAAGCTGATCGCCGACCGTTTTGCCGAGGTCGGCAACGGGCTGCTCGACCGTGGTGTGGCCGTCGTCGCGATCAACTCGAACGACGCCGACGCCCACCCCGACGACTCGCCCGAGGCAATGGCCGCGGAGATCGAACTTCGCGGCTACCGGTTCCCCTACCTGTACGACCCGACCCAGGAGGTGGCGCTTTCCTACCGTGCCGCCTGCACCCCGGACTTCTTCGTGTTCGACGCCGAGCGCAGGCTCGCCTACCGAGGCCGGTTCGATTCGGCCAGGCCAAGTAACGGTGAGTCGGTAACCGGGGCGGACCTGCTCGCGGCAGTCGACGCCGTGCTCGGCGAGGGCGCGATGCCCGACCCTCAGCAGCCGTCAATGGGCTGCAACATCAAGTGGCGGCCGGGTAATTCACCCGACTGGCACCATTGATTTGCATTCATAACCTTAATCCCGCTAACGTGACCGTTGGTGTACGACAGCGGCTCAAACGGATCTTCGAACGGCTCCAACGGCAGTGGTCCCGGGCGCCCGGAACGGCCGGGAGTGGGAGTGCATTGGGAGAACCTGATGTCGCTGCGCTACTGGTTCGGTTCGCTGTTCGGAGCCGTCCTGTTCCTGTTCGCCGTCTCGCTTGCGGCAAGCGCCTTCGGTTGGACCCTGTCGGACTCCCTCGCTCAGGCCGCCTTCTTCGGATTCCTGATCCTCGCCCTGATCGGTGGCCTGGTCGGTCGCCGTTACTGGTGCCCGCACTGCAGGGGGATGGTCAAGGCCGGCGCAACCGTTTGCCGGCACTGCGGTCGCTCATTCGAGGTCTGATCGGGTCGGATCAGTCGATCGCGTCGATCGGATCCCCGATCGAGATCGTCCCGGAGGTCAGGATCTCGGCCCGGATCCCGCCGCGGTTCACAAGCCCCCTGAGGACCCCGGGCGCCGTGCGCTTCTCGATGTAGCTGCAGGGTTCGCAGAGCTCGCTGGTGCGGCAGCGCACCTCGCCGATCGTGAACTCCCTGCCGAGCAGTGCGTTGAGGTCGATTCCCGTGACGACGAGGTTGCGGCGCAGCTCGCTCTCGTCGACATCGATCCCGATCCCGGTGAGGTGAGCGAAGGAATCCCTCTCGATCAGGGTGATGTTGCCCTTCGCGTTGCCGCCCGCCTCCGGCAGGAGGTAGCGGTCACCGGCAAGCCCACGACCCGCGATCGCCTCGACCGACGGAGGTTCCACCGTGTCCGAACCGGCGCTCGGGGCTGTCAGGATCCGTTCGACCCGGCCCGCCACCGCTCAGCTCGTTTCCGCGATCGCGGCAGCGACCTGCTCGCCGGCGTGCCTGCCCGACGACATCGCCCCTTCGATCGAGGAGGTCGACCGGTGGTCGCCGGCGACCCAGAGTCGTTTCCTCAGTCGCAACGGCCGTTCGATCGGATCGAGCGATCCCGGGGGCTGGTCGGGCAGTGCGTGCTCGACCCTGTCGATCCTCAGGGTGCGCCAGTCTTCGACGACGGGGCCATACCAGCGCATCAGCTGGTCGCGGACCTCGAGCTCGAGCCGCTCGTCGTCACCGTCGGCTCCGAGGTTCTCCTCAAGGATCGAGCAGGTCACGAGCGAATGGCCGCTCGGTGCGTAGCCACGGGCGGCGTTCGACATCACCTGCAGGTTGTTGACCGGCCCACTGCGCTCACCGTCGAGCACGAGGATCGGGCGATCGTGCGGCGGCCGAGGACCCGAGTCGAATGGAGAACTCCCCGACCGCCCTGGTTCGCGGGGCGTGGACATCTTCGACGAGCTTCGCTGCCGTGCGCACGTCGGTTGCGACGACGATCCAGTCGGCGTCGATCCGTTCGCCGCCGGCGAGGACCACCCGTCCCTTCTCGACTCGCTTGACCTTCGCCTTCGTCCTGACCGTGTCGACCGGCAGGTCCGCAGCGAGGAGCTGCGGGATCCTGCGCATGCCGTCACCCGGGACGCAGGCTGGCCCGGCGGCGAAGTTGCGAAGCAGGAAGTCGAGGAACCTCGAACTGGTTCCCAAGCCGGAGTCGAGGGTGATCCCGGCGAGGAACGGCCGCCAGAACGACTCGAGCATCGAGTCCGACACTCCCGCCTCCCGGAGCGACTCGAGGATCGTCCGGTCGGGTCCGGGGCCCTCGGGGCCGACCTCGTGCCTTGCAGAGCGGAGCAGGCGTACGGTTGCGACCGCGTCTCGCGGCCGGATGATCCCGCCGGTGAGCATCTTCGGTGCGGAGAGGGGCTTCGCGAATGGGTCGGCGATCGGCAGGAACGACCGGTCCTTGCGGACGAGCGCCCCCCGCTCGAACGGCTTGAGATTGAGGGCGTCGCGGTCGAGCCGGCGATCGATCTCCGGGTAGGCGGAGAGCAGGACCTGGAAGCCACGGTCGAGCAGGAACCCGTCGACCTCGTCGGTCGACACTCGCCCACCTGGGCGCTCTCCCCGCTCGAGGACGGTCACTTCGGCTCCGGAGCCGTTCAGCGCACGGGCGCAGGCGAGGCCGGCAACGCCGCCGCCGACGATCACGACCCGTCTGCTGCTCTTCCTTCCCATCTGCCCAATGATGACGACACTCTCCGGCCGTGGTTGGCAATGCAACCTGCGGACTGCCACGGCATCGGCCCCGGTTGCTTATTCTCCCGCCGATGATCACACGATTCAAGCTCCCCCTGGTACTCATTTGCTCGCTCGCCGTCGTCGCCTCGGCAGCCCCGACGGCCTCCGCTGCCCGGCCTTTCACGAAGCGGTTCGGCACCGTCGCTTCGGGGAAGATCATCTACGCGGCCAACACACTCGTCACCTGTGACGCCGCCGCCGAGGCTGCTTCTGCACCAGCGCCCGCAACGACACTTCGGCCCCGTCGGCTGCCAACTCGGCCCTCAACAACAACAACCACCAGATGGTCGCAGTGGACGTCGACTCCGATCCGACCACCAAGGCATCCTCGACCGCGACCCTCGCCCTGCCGGCCGACGCGACGGTTCTCTTCGCCGGCCTCTACTGGTCATCGAACGCACCTCCGGGCCTCACGGAGACCGGCGCGAAGCAGGCCAAGCTCCGCGGCCCCTCCGACGCCGGGTACCAGTCGGTCGTGGCGACCTCGTACGACTCGAGCCCGGGACCCGACTACGGGTACGTCTGCTTCCTCGACGTCACCTCGACAGTCAGCGCCCAGGGCGCCGGGGCTTGGACCTTCGGCAGTGCCGCAACAGTCACGACCGGCATGAACCGCAGCGCCGGGTGGAGCCTCGTGGTCGTCTACGGCCAGCCCGGCCAACCCGTCCGCAGCCTCTCCGTGTTCGACGGCCAGCAGGTCGTCGGGCAGAACACGACCGTCTCGATCCCGATCACCGGCTTCCAGACTCCGGCAACGGGATTTGTCCGCAGCAATGTCGGCTTCATCGCCCTCGACGGCGACAGGGGAGTGGTGGGCGATTCGCTCCAGCTGAACGGCACGATCCTGACCGACGCCTTCCACACTGTCAACAACTCCTTCAACTCGTGGCTGACGACTCTGGGTGCAGTCAACTCAGGGCGCACCCCGTCGTACGGCAACCAGCTCGGCTGGGACGCGGCGATCATCAAGTCCGACGGGGTGCTCGGCAACAACGTGACCTCCGCGAACATCCAGGCGAAGACCTCCGGCGACGGCTACATGCCGCTCGCGTTCACCTTCGCGACTGAGCTCTACGCCCCCGACATCGCCCTCGGCAAGACGGTGACCGACGTCAACGGCGGCGAGGTCCGCCAGGGCGATGAACTCGAATACGTCCTGACCGCCACCAACAGCGGTGGTGACGGGGCTGCCGACGCCGAGATCCACGAGGCTGGGATGCCTGCCGGCACCGAGTACGTCGCCGGTTCGATGAGCTACGACGCTGGCAGCGGGTACTCCGCCGTCACGGACTCGACCGGCGACGACGTCGGCGAGGCCTCCGGCGGGTCAGGGCCATTGACCGTCAGGGTCGGTGCCGGTGCCGGGGTGACGAAGGGCGGCCTGATCGCCAACGGCAAGACCTACAAGATCAAGTTCCGAGTGAAGGTCACCGACCTGCCGCCGCCCGGCAGCAAGATCACGAACATCGGCGACATCGATTTCGCGACGCAGACCCTCGGCGCACCACTGAACGTCGAGAGCAACGTCGCGGAGATCGAGGTCCACGCCCCCGACGCCGCGATCGCCAAGAAGGTCAGCTCGGCCGACTTCAGCAACGGCCTTGCCGCCCAGTACACGCTCACGGTCAAGAACGAGGGCGACTCGGCCTTCGACGGTGAGACGGTCGTGACCGACGACCTCCCGACCCCTTCCGCCTTCGCCTCGGCGTCCGTCAGCCGGCGCGGTCGGCTGGACTTGCTCGCCCAGCTCGAGCTCGACCCAGATCGTCTGCAAGCGCAGCGACGCCCTCGCTCCCGGCGCCTCCTACCCGCCGATCGTGATCGACACGACTGCCGTCACGCTGGCCAATGGCGAGAGCGCTGTCAACAAGGCGACAGTCTCGACCCCTTACGACCTCAACGCCGGCAACGACAAGGCGTCGGTCGAGTCCCAAGTCGGCCCCGGCTTCGCTGCGGTTCCCGTGACCGACAATCCCGACGTGACCGAGGTGCTCCCTGGCGACCCGGTCGTCTTCACCGGCACCTACTACAACACCGGCCCATCGGTCTCGACCTCGCCGCAGTACAAGCTCGAGACCGACGGGATCACGACCGACGACGTCGACGTGATCGGCTTCACGGTCAGGGCCTCGGACGGCACCAGCCTCACCGCCGCCGACTGCACGATGACCGCCGCCGCCGGCGACCCGGTCGTAGTCACCTGCAACCGGGCCTCGCTGCCGGTCGGGGTGAAGGTCGAGATCGACCTGACCCTCTCACCGAAGGCGACGACCAAGAGGACCGAGATCAAGACCAGGGCCACGAGCTCTGCGACCAACGACCCCGGCGGCCCGCGGTCGATCACTGCGACAGCGACGATCCCGGCGACCGCCGACCTCGAGCTGACCAAGACCGCGACCTCCGACCTGATCGACACCGACGGCAGCGTGCTCGTCGACACCAACAAGACGGTCACCTACAAGGTCCGGGTGGTCAACAAGGGTCCGCGCGAGAGCGGCACGGTGCGGATCACCGATCAGGTCCCGGCCGGCCTCACCCCCGAGAGCGCGAAGTGGAGCCTCGACGGCGGGCCGAGTGATCAGGCCTGCAACATCAGCGGCCAGTCGATCGACTGCCCGGGGATCGGATCGATCGCCCCGACGGGCGATTCAGGCCCGCAGTTCGCCGAGCTGACGATCGTCGCGCGAGCGGACCAGGGCGGCTCCGGCCTGCGGACCAACACCGCGAGCGTCGCAGGCACGGCAGTGGATCCGGCGGAGGACAACAACAGCGCCTCGGCCGAGGTCGAGCTGCTGCCGACAGCCGACCTCCAAATCAAGAAGAGCGGGCCGTCGGAGATCACCTCCGGCTCGAAGGGCAGCTTCACCCTCGTCGCGCTCAACAACGGACCCTCTGACATGACCGGCGTCGTCGTTGCCGACACTCTGCCCTCAGGCATCGAGTTCACGCCCCGGGGCGGCGCTGCCATCCGGCTGCAAGGCCTCCGGCTCGAAGCTGACCTGCACCCTCAAGAACAGCAAGAACCCGGTCAACACCGGCGGGGTCCTCAAGGACGGCGAGAGCTGGAAGCTGACCTTCGCCGTTCAGGCCAAGGGCAAGGCTCAGCCGTCGGTCGTCAACCGCGCATCGGTGACGGCATCGAACATCTCGATCGACCAGTTCCTCGCCAACAACAGCGACTCGATCGTCCTCAGGATCGCCGCCAAGCCGGCCCTCGGCGTCTCGATCAAGTCATCGCATCGATCGGTGCCGGTCGGCAATCCGATCAAGCTGAGGGTGAAGGTCAAGGCCCCGAAGGCACACACCGTCAAGGCCGTAACGCTCTGCGTGAAGCTGCCTTCGAACATGAAGTACCGCAGCTCGACCGGCAAGCACTCAGGCAGCCGTGTCTGCTGGAAGGTCGGCACTCTCAAGGCCGGCCGCGCGCGCTCGTACTCGATCAACGGCGTTGCCACCAGAGCCGGTCGTCGTGACGCAACGGCCTCGGCCAGGGGCAGCGGCACCGACCGGGCCGCCGACCGCGACTGGGTCGCTGTTCACAGCTTCACCGGCTGACGGTCGGGCAGCGGACGAAGGCCGAGATCGCCTGACGTTCCTGCCGGGGTGAACCCGGCGGGGACGGCCTCGTCGATCGGCAGGTCGATCCCGGGGTGCGAGTAACGGCCCGCGACAGTCTCGCCGCCGCCGGTCACCAGCACGGCCACGCCGGTCCGGGGAGAGGGCTCCAGAGCGCGGGCACGCACCTCGACCGACCGGTCGTCGACGACGAGGATCGCATCGGGAACGAGGCGGAAGGAGGGGAAGGTGAGAGGGCCGCAGTCGAGTCCGCGGCGCACCGAGGTTGAGCCAGCAGGCCCGCAAGGTCGCGGCCCATCGCCCGGTCGATCGACACCTCGTCGCCGAGCTTGGCAGGCGCCCCGAGCGCTCCGGCCCCGGCAGCGCCGATGACCAATGCCGCGAGCCCGGCGATCCGCCAGCGCGAGCGCAACTCCGCCCCGACCCCGACTCCACTCCAACCTGCGATCGAGTAGCCGGCGAAGATCGAGAGAGCCAGCCAGACCAGCATCAGGTAGCGCGGCAACAGGGTCAGCCCGAGGATTGCGATCCCGGCAGCCGAGGCGAGGCCGATCGCCCCGATCGCTATCGGCGTGCGCACCCTCTCACTGCCCGCGACCCTCCACGCGAGGAACAGGCCGATCGCTCCGAGCAGAGTCGCCGGGCCCGCGGACCCCGCCGAGCAGTGACGCGGCAACCACGTGGATCGGGCCGCCACCGTCGCCTTCGAGCGCAAGGGTGCGGGCGGTGTCGATCGAGAGCAGCGGCCTGCCGGTGACGATCCCGTCGAGGCCGAACCAGAGCGCCGGAGGCACGAGGGTCGCTGCCGAGTAGCGGACGGCGCCCCGGCTGTCGCGCCTGATCAGCGAGTCGATCGCCGCCGCTGCCGCGATCAGCCAACCCTCGGGCCGCAGCAGCCCGGCAAGCCCGAGCGCAACGGCTCCGCCACCGTCTCCACGGCTCTCGCGGTGTCTCGCCGCCGCAATGACGACCAGCAGCACGAACCAGACGTCCAGGTAGCCGCGCAGCGAGGCGAGGAGCAGGCCGTACGCCCCGGCGAGGATCAACCATGCCGCGGCCCCGGTGGCACGGGAGTCGAAGCACGCCCTCGTCAGCCGCATCAGGGCCGGGCAGGTCAGGAGCAGCGCGAAGAGGTCGAGGGCGACCATCGCCTGGCTCGATCGCGTCCCGAAGGGAGCGGCGACGATCGCGATCGCGACCAGCAGCGGGTGCTCGGTCGGCGCGGCCCAGGCGTCGAACGACGGCGATCGCCCGGCCAGAACGTCCTGCGCCCAGATCACGTGCCACGAACTGTCGTAGCCGGCCCTCGCCCCGAGGGCTCCGGCGATCAGCCAGCAGAGGAGCAGGCCGGCTGCCCCGGCGATCGCTTGGAGGAGCGGCCTCGGCAGTGATCTCATGCCGGCGCCGCCGCCGGCCGGTCGGCGTCGGGGCCAATGGCCCTGCTCGACTCCCTCGCCGCGCGGCGCTCGTCCCGCGTGAGCGGTATCGGCAGTGCGGCTGCGAGCGCGAAGAGAGTCCACGAGGCCGGGTCTTCGAGGAAGGCCGCGTAGGTCAGGGAGTGGACGACGAGCGCCACGAGGCCCGCCGTGACCGCCGCCCTCGCCGTTGAGAGTCGGGCACGCCTCACCGCTGCGAGGAACGCAGCGATAAGGACCAGCAGGTAGATCGCCAGGCCGATCACTCCCTGCTCGGCCGCCGCCGTGACGGGAGTCGTGTGCGATGCGGTTACGGCCGCTGCCGATCCAGCCCCTCGCTCACGCCGGTAGGCGGTCGAGAACGAACCTGACCCCCAGCCCGCTACCGGCTTTGAGGCGAACAGCTCGACGCCTCCGCTGACGAGGCCGGCGCGGCCACTGGACTGGGTGTTGAGCGACCGCAGCGAGCCGACGTTGATCGTCTCCTGCGGCAGGGCGATCACCGCTGCGATCGCGATCGCGAGCAGGACAGCCGAGCCTCCGAGGATCCACTTGGCCGGCCAGCGCAGGGCCGCGAGGGCCGCCAGACCGGCGATCAGCCCGACGATGCTCGACTGCGAGAGGGTGAGGACGAGCGCGCCGAGGAGCACGGCGAGGGTCGCCGAGCAGGCGGCGACCGTTCGGCCGCGTTTGGTGTCGAGCAGAACCGCTGCGACCCCGATCATCACCAGCATCAGGAACCTGCCGAAGATGTTCGGGTCGAAGAAGACCGAGTTGACCCTGAAGTAGGTGTGGAACTGGTTGCTGATCAGGAGCTTCGGGTTGAGCAGCAGGGTTCGGGTCCAGTACTCGTAGAAGCCCAGCGCACTGAACGCGAGCGCCAGGGCTACGAGCGCCAGGGCGCATCCCCTGACCAGCTCCGCCGTCCACTCCACTCTGCGCAGCAGCAGGAAGAGGACCGCGAACGGCACGTAGAAGAAGATCGCGTCCTGCATCGCCTTGGCCGGATCGGTCGACCAGAGCGCACCGATGCCGAAGAGCGCGAGCCATCCTCCGAGTGCCCAGTCGAGCAGGGTCGGCCTGAACTCGGAGTCCGCGACCCGCCCCGCAACCAGCGGGACGGCCCAGGCGATCGTTCCCGCTGCGATCACGGCGTAAAGGGGGAGCAGCAGGTTTGCCGTCTCGCCTCCAACCTCGATCGGCAGCCGGAACGGCAGCGCGACGGCAGCGAGGTAGGGAAACAGCTTGCCGTTGCGGTGGATCAGGACAGCGAGCACCGCGACGGCAAGGAGGCCGATGGCCGCCGCCGCTGCGGCCTTCGCGGGCTGGTTGCGGATGCTCTCGATCTGGGGCGAATCGCCGAGGTCGACCAGCAGCAGCGCCGGGGCGGCGGCAAGCGCTGCGACTGCGAGGACGGCCCTGACCCGCTCGCGGGGCACGACCAGGGCTGCAGCGACGATCAGCAGGACTCCGACCGCGCCGGCTTTGGAGGCTGTTGTGGCCAGTGCGGCAAGCGTCGGTGTCACGGCCGTTTGAGTCTATGGGCCCGGCCCCCCGGGGACCGCGGCGTTGGCTACGGTTTGCCGGCGATGCGCCCATCTCTCGCAGCCCTCCTGATCGCCGCGCTGGTCCTCGCCGGCTGCGGCAGCGTCCGCCAGCCCTCGCAGTCGGGTGGCGAGTCCGCCACCCGAGGCGGCGCCTACGGCTTCAAGCCCTACCAGCCTCGCGACAAGCTGCTCAAGTGCCTCCGGCGCAAGGGAGTCGAAGCCGTGGCCGTCGGTCAGGACTCGATCCAGTTCCTGCCGTTGCCCGGAGCGCCCCGGATCGTCATGGCGGCTACTCCCGACGCGGCCACTGCGCTGCAGGTTCGCGGCAGGTCAGAGGGCGCGCAGCTGATGGGATCCGCCCTGGTCTTTGCCAATCAGGCGACCAAACGCCAGATCGAACAGATACAGGATTGCCTCTAGAGAAACCGCTGCGATCCCGATACCGGCGCGACCCGGTGTAGGATCGAGGAGCCCTTCCTCCGGTGGACAGCGTGTTTTCGGCGTCCACCAGCGGTCCGTGCGCCCGAACAGTGATGAACCGCCTGCGCCAACTATCCAAGTCGCCGTTGTTTCACATCGTCGTCTGGCTGATCCCGCTCGCGGCCGTGATCTGGTGGGCGACCAAGCAGAAGGCCCCGCAGTGGCCTGACACGCCGGCCGAGATCGCCTGGGTCGCCGGCGCCCTGCTCGTCTACGTCGTCGTGACCCTGATGCGCGGTGAGCGCTGGCACCGCCTCCTGCACTCCTCCGGGATCGATGCGGGGCGGGGCGATTCATACGGATTGACCGTCGTCGGCTACGCCGGCAACAACGTCCTCCCGGCCCGTGGCGGCGAGATCCTCAGGGTCTTCCTCCTCTCGTCGCGGACCGGCGCCCAGCGGCGCACCGTGGTCGGCACGATCATCGCCGAGCGGATGCTCGATGCGATCGCGCTCGGTGGGATCCTCCTGATCGTCGCTTACAACCTCGTCCGGGATTTCGGCGCCCCTTCGCCGGCCGTGGCCCTCGCTGTGGTGATCGCAGCCGTCGCTCTGGTCCTCGCCGTCGCCTACGGGTGGTGGCGCCACCGCCACCATGCCGAGCGCCTGATTGATGCAGTCAAGCCGATCATCGTCCCGCTGCGGCCCCTGATCGGGATGCGTGGCGTCGTGCTGCTCGCCGGATCGGTCGTGATTTGGATCACCGAGGCGACCGTCTACGGCATGGTTGCCGAGTCGGTCGGGATCAACCTTGGCCTCAGGGGTGCGCTCGCGGTCGTCGCGTTCACCAACCTCGCGATGCTGATCCCCGGCGCGCCGGGGAATGCCGGAACCTACGACGGCGCGGTCATCTACTCGACCCGGAAGATCACCGGGACGACCAATGCGCTGGCCTACGACTTGATGCTCAGGCTCGTGATCTTCGTCCCGATCTCGGTCGTCGGGATGGTGCTTCTCTTCGTTCGCTACGGCGGTCTGGCCCGCCTGCGTGCCGCTCGCGAGGCGGCCTCGGCGAACGCAGCCCAGGCTTCGCCTCAGGTTGGGGCTGTGGCCCTCGGCGCCGACGGTCCCGTGGGCGATCCGCTGCCCGAGACCGTCGAGGCCCAGGCCTAGGCTGCGGCACCGGTGAGCGCCGCCTCCGCACAGACGAAGTCACCCTCCGCGCAGACGGGCATCGCGAGGCTCGCGAACCCGTGGACAGCCCTCGTCGGCGGCTGCCTCGCCATTGCCGCCCTCTCGCTCCTGTACCCGACGACTCCCACCTACGACCCGTGGGCCTGGATCATCTGGGGCCGGGAGATCATCAACTTCGACCTGACCACAACCACCGGTCCGTCGTGGAAGCCGCTGCCCGCGATCTTCACGACCGTGTTTGCGCCGTTCGGCTCGGCCGCCCCCGACCTCTGGGTGATGGTTGCGAGGGCCGGCGGCCTGCTCGCCCTTGCCGGTGGCTTCAGGGTCGCCAGCAGGCTCGTCGAGGAGATCACCGATTCGCGGATGTCGCGTTGGAGCCCTCCGGCCGTCTTCGGCGGGGCTTGCGCGATCGCGGCCATGTTGCTCCAGTCCGAGTTCGCGAAGGCGACGATGCTCGGCAACTCGGAGGGGTTGCTCGTCGCTTCGGTCCTGTTCGCGTTCGACCGCAACCTCGACGGCGACCGTCGCAGCGCCCTGCTGCTGATTGCCGCCGCCGGCTTGCTCCGGCCTGAGATGTGGCCGTTCCTCGGCCTCTACGGCCTCTTCCTGCTGTGGCGGCACCGTGAACTCTGGCCGTGGGTCGTCGGGGTCGGAGTGGCCGTTCCCGTGCTCTGGCTGCTGCCCGAGTACATCGGCTCGGGCAACCTCTTCCGCGCAGCGGATCGGGCACAGGACCTCAAGTACGTGCCGTGGTCGCCCGCTCTCGCTCCCGACCCGACCGGGCGGATCCTCGACATGACCGAGTTGATGCTCCCCGCCGATGCTTGGCGGATGGCGATCGTCGGCGGCCTCTTCAGCCTCTGGGCGCTCTTCAAGCGCAACTTCGTTCCCGCTGCCTTCTGCCTCCTGCCTGTGGCGTGGGTGGCGATCGTCGCCCGCATGACCGAGTCGGGTTACGCCGGCAACCCCCGCTATCTCCTGCTCGGGACGGCCCTGTTCTGCGTGGTTGCGGCGACCGGTGTCGGCTCGCTGCTCGCCTTCGCCTGGCTGCTCGCAGCGAAGGTCGACACACGGCTTGGCCCGGTCGCGTTCGTCGGCCTGATCTTCGCGGGGGTGGCCTACGCCGTGATCGGCGGCAACCTCGACGGAAGGATCGACCGGTGGACGAGGCTCGACGGCTACCTCCACAACGAGTACGAGCACAGGGCGACCCTGCCGAAGGCGATCGAATTGGCGGGTGGTCGCGAGCGCGTCCTCGCCTGCGGCGAGATCACGACCAACAACTTCCAGGTGCCGATGCTCGCCTGGTATCTCGACGCACACGTCAATCAGGTAGGGATCGATCCGCTCGGTCCCGGCACGACGTTCCAGACGAAGACCAACCCCAGGTCGAAGCTCGACCCGCCCACCGGTCCCCCGGGGGCGACAGTCGTCGGGGTCGAGCCGCCATGGATCATCCTGCGCAAGTGCCGGTGAGTGGCCGGTGCCGGGTAGGCCCGCGAGTATCGTGCCGGTGCCGATGAGCGCCTCCGCCCAACATGCGAATGCGACTGCGGAGCGCGTGCGTGGCGCGTTGGCCTCCCCGATCGCGGTCGGGTTCTTCCTCGTCGCCCTGACTCTCTACTCGGTCTGGTTCCGCACCCGCTCGGCCAATGCTGCCTTCTGGATGGACGAGGGCCTCTCGGTGGGGATCGCCTCCCACCCGCTGCTGGACATACCTGCCGTGCTCAAGCAGGATGGCTCGCCGCCCCTGTACTACATGGGCCTTTCGGCCTGGATGGGATGGTTCGGTCGCACAGAGGCGACGACCCACTACTTCTCGCTGCTCGCATCCACCGTGGCGATTCCGTTCGCCTTCTGGGGGGGACGCACCCTCTTCGACCGCCGCACCGGGGTGCTGGCCGCATCGCTGATGGCCTCGAGCGCGTTCCTGACGGCGTACTCCCAGGAGACCCGGATGTACGCGCTGATGGCTCTGCTGTCGCTGACGACGGCGACCTTCTTCCTGCTCGGGTTCGTCGCGGGCCGTCGCCCTTGGCTGGCGGCCTTCGTGCTCTCGATGGCAGCGATGCTCTACACGCACGGCTGGGGGATCTTCTACGGGGTCGGGTGCTTCGCGGCGCTGATGTTCCTCATCATCCGCGATTCCGACGGCCGCTCGCGACTGCTCAAGGACGGCCTCCTCTCGTTCGGCGCGGTCGCCCTTCTCTTCCTGCCGTGGCTGCCCACCCTGCTCTACCAGGCGCAGCACACTGCGGCTCCGTGGGCGCTATCGCCCGGTCTCGGCCTGCCGCTCGAGCTCTCCTTCCTGTTGGGCGGGCAGAGGATCGCCATTGCCCTGTTGCTTGGTGCGGCACTCGGCTTCTGGCGGATCGTCTCGCGCAGCAGCGAGGGATTGCCACCCGTGCCGGGTCCCGCCAAGGCGCTCGACCGGAGCCTCCACCGGAGGGCAGTCGCCGTCCTGCTGCTGATCTTCGGGGTGACGGTCGCGATCGGCTGGACCCTCTCGCAGTTCAACCCCGCATGGGCGCTGCGCTACCTGTCGGCGATCCTCGGCGTGCTGCTGTTCGCGTTCGCGATCTGTGCGGCTCGGTCGGGCTGGCTCGGGCTCGTCGGCGTCGCATTCGCCGTGTTCGCAGGCTTCTCGCCGTCGATCAACGTGCCGATCAACCTCAAGAGCAACATGCGCAACATCGCCACGGAGGTCAACCCCAGGCTCAAGCCGGGCACGCTGGTGATCGTCGGCCAACCCGAGCAGGTTCCCCTCGCTTGGTACTACCTGCCTGGTGGCATGAGGTTCGCCGATCCGATGGGAGCGACGTCCGATCCCCGGATGCTCAACTGGGTTGACGTGGTCGATCGGATCAGGGCCGCAACGCCGCGGAGGACCTATGACAAGCTGGTCGAGTCCGTACCGGTGGGCGGCCAAGTACTCTTGGTGAGACCGTTGACGGTCGGAATCAAGAACTGGTCGGCGCCATGGACGTTTGAGGTGAGGCGCCGGTCGGCCCAGTGGAGCGAGTTGCTCCAAAGGGACCCGAGGTTCGTAAAGGAAGTGGCTTCACCTTGGTTCTACATCCCAGCCGCTACCGTCGCCAATTCGGCCGTGCTCTACCGGCGCACCAAGGCCGGAAGGTAATCAGGCCAAAACGCCGAAAACAAGCCGGAACACAACAGCCAGGAACGAGAGAATGACCCACCCCGACCCGCCCGTCACCCCCGACCGCCCCGTTGCCGTGCTCGGAGGCGGCCCCGCCGGCCTCACAGCCGGCTACCTGCTCGCCAAGCGTGGCGTGCCAGTGATCGTCTTTGAAGGAACCGACATGCTCGGTGGCATCGCCCGTACCGAGATCCGCGACGGTTACCGCTTCGACCTCGGTGGCCACCGCTTCTTCACCAAGGCCCCCGAGGTCAATGCCCTCTGGGACGAGATCATGGGCGACGAGTTCCTCCAGCGTCCGCGCATGTCGCGGATCTACTGGAACAAGAAGTTCCTCGACTACCCGCTTCAGGGCATGGACGTGATCAAGAAGCTCGGCCCGATCGAGTTGACTCGCGCCGGTTTCTCGTACCTGATCGCGGCAATCAAGCCCAAGGGCAAGGAAGACAACCTCGAGGAGTGGGTCTCCAACCGCTTCGGCAAGCGCCTCTACACGCTCTTCTTCAAGAGCTACACGGAGAAGGTCTGGGGAGTGCCGTGCACCGAGATCCAGGCCGAATGGGCCGCTCAGCGGATCAAGGGCCTCTCGTTCTTCTCCGCTGCCAAGGCCGCCTTCTTCGGCAACAAGGGCAACAAGATCAAGTCGCTGATCGACGAGTTCAACTACCCGCGCTACGGACCCGGCCAGATGTGGGAGCGGATGAGCGAGAAGATCGTCGAGCGTGGCGGCGAGGTCCGCATGAACGCTCACGTCTCCGAGATCACGATCGAGGACGGCAGGGTCGTCAGCGTCACTGCGGGCGGTCAGGTCGTTCCTTGCAGCCAGGTGATCTCGTCGCTGGCACTGCGCAACACTGTCGGCGTCGCCAACCCGGCAACCGAGGAGGCCGTCCAGGCCGCCGCGAAGGGCCTGCGCTACAGGGACTTCCTCACGGTCGGACTCGTACTCGAGGTCGATGACCCCCAGAACGAGCCCTTCCCCGACAACTGGATCTACATCCACGAGCCCGACGTGACCGCCGGGCGCATCCAGAACTTCCGTTCATGGAGCCCGTGGATGGTGCCGGATCCGGAGGTCAACGAGACCTGCATCGGACTCGAGTACTTCTGCTTCGAGGGCGACGAGCTCTGGGAGATGGCCGACGAGGACCTCGTCGAACTCGGGAAGCGCGAGCTCACCCAGCTCGGCCTCGGTGACTCGAGCCGTGTGAAGCAGGGCTTCGCAGTCAGGGTCGAGAAGGCCTACCCGATGTACGACCCGGAGTACGACGTCCGCGTTCGCAAGATCCGCGACTGGTTGGAGACAGTGCCCAACCTCGTTCAGGTTGGCCGCAACGGCCTGCACCGCTACAACAACTCCGACCACTCGATGCTCACTTCGATGAGGGCGGTCGAGAACGTGATGGACGGAGCCGGCCATGACATCTGGGCGGTCAACGCCGAGAGCGCCTACCACGAGGAGGACGAGGGGGCCGAGGAGATCCAGCCCTACAAGACCGTCCCCGAGCCGAAGTCGATGGAGAAGCCGCTCTCCGAGTAGAGAGCCTCAGGCGGTGGCGACAGCCACCGCCTGCTCTCCAGCCGGCCGTTTGGTCACGACCCGGGCCATCGTCCTGTGTCGGGGCGAGATCACGATCGCCCTTCGGGTGATCGGCTCGCGCAGCGCTGCCTGATCGGCGACCTGCAGGTCGACCCGACCGGCGACGGTCCTCAGCACCTCGCGCATCTCGAGCAGGGCGAACGATGCGCCCAGGCAGCGCCGCACTCCGCCGCCGAACGGCAGCCAGCGGTAGGTGTCGGGTTTGGTGTCGAGCCAGCGCTCGGGCTTGAAGGCCCCCGGCTCGGGGTAGATGTCTGGCCTGTGGTGGATCAGCCAGATCGCAGGCGCGACGATCGTGCCGGCGGGCAGTGGGCCGTCCTCCTCGCGCAGCGTCCAGGGCTCCGACAGTTTGCGCACGACCATCGGGATCGGCGGCCGGCGCCTCATCGCCTCGCGAATCACGGCGTCCGTCCAGCCGTCCTCGACGTCGTCGCCGAGCGCCTCCTCGCGCAGCCGCTCCATGTCGGCGGGCTGGCGCAGCAGCCGCTCATAGGCCCACGAGAGGGCGGTGGCCGTCGTCTCGTGGCCGGCGGTCAGCAGGGTCATCAGCTCGTCGCGGAGTTCCTGGTCGGTCAAGCCCCGACCGTCCTCGTCGACGGCCTGCAGCAGCAGTGAGAGGACGTCATCGCGTTCGGCGAGGTCGCCCGCCGCCCTGCGCTCGGCGATGTGCCCGTAGAGCAGGGCGTCGGCCCTGGCGAGCGTCGGCTTGATCAGCGGCCACGGGCCGGGCTTGCCCGCCGCCTCACGAGCCATGAAGATCGCTGCCAGCGGCGTCGTGCCCCAGCTCATCATCTTCCTCATCGCCTCCCGCAGCGGGTCCGCCTTGGGGTCGCCGGGCTCCACACCGAAGACCGCCCGGAGGATGATGTCGAGCGTGATCGTCTGGAATCGCGGCAGCAGCGGCATGTCCTCGCCGACCGGCCAATCGTCGATCGCCGCGTTGGTGACGTCGCGCATCAGCTGCGTGTAGGCCGACATCCGCTCGCCGTGGAACGGCGGCAGCAGCAGTTTGCGCTGGCGCAGGTGCTCGGGGCCATCGAGCAGCAGCACCGACCGGTTGCCCAGGACCGGCCCGAGGATCGCGTTGCCCTCGCCCGCCCGCAGGACGTTCGGGTCGCCGGTGAAGATCTTCTTCACGAGCTCCGGGTCGCTGACGACGACGATCGGGTCCTCCGCCGCGATCCGCATCGTGAAGACGTCGCCGTAGCGCTCGCGGTTGCGACCGAGGAAGGGCGGCGTCCTCAGCGACCAGGCGAGCGTCTGGCGGAGGCGTGACTCTGGCGGGCCGGGTGGGAGTGCCATCACCGGCGATTATGGCGAGTGCGACTGGCGATCACCTTCCCCTGCCGGGCGGGAGCGGTGGCGAGTGGGTTCGTACCGGCCGCTGCCGGGCACCCGCGGATCGGCCGCCAACTGCCGCGCCGAGCGGGGTTTCCCGCGGCGACCGTCATCCACCGCGGCTAGCCTTGCGCGTCCGTGCAGCGCCCCGTCGAGACATTCACTCCCGAGGAGAGGGCTCTGCTGGAGCCGCGCTTCACCAACCTCGACGAGCCGGTCTTCGCCCTCGTCAACATGCCCGAGACAGTCAAGGGGGCTCTCTTCGCTCGCTACAGCCGCTACCCGGGGACGCTGCGCAGGCTCTTCATCGACGAGTTCGCCGACTCGCTCGAGCAGGCGCCGGCGGCCTTCGAGGGCTCGGAGGGCAAGCGCGCGGCCGAGCTCTACGACCGGATCTTCCTCGGCTACGGCGACGACTCCGTCGCCCAGCTCGGCGGGATGCACATCGCCTGCGAGTGGGTCTCGAACGTGATGACCAAGATCCTCCAGCGCCCGCGCCTGGCCGCCTACCTCGAGCAGTCGACCCGTTACCTCGCCTGGGACGAGCCGATGCCCGGAGGTGGCTACCGCTACCACCGCGAGGAGGCGCTCGGGCCCGGCTACCGGGCGGCGATGGACAGGATCTTCGACATCTACTCCGAGTCGATTCCGAAGGTGGTCGCCTGGGCTGCGGAGGCCTATCCGCCGGGCGCCGGTGAGTCTGAGGCGGCGCACATGCGCGCCGTCAAGGCGAAGGCGTTCGACTTGCTGCGCGGCCTGCTGCCCGCATCTTCGCTCTCCCACATGGGCATGTACGCGACCGGCCAAACCTACGAGCAGCTGATTCTCCACCTGATGGCCCACCCGCTGCCCGAGGCCCGCGAGTACGGGGCGATGATCCTGCGGACCGTCCAGCAGGTGATGCCGAGCTTCGTCGCGAGGGTCGAACGGCCGGATCGCGGCGGCGAGTGGATCGAATATCTCAAGGCGCGCGAGGAGGCAGGGCGCAAGTGGAGCGAAAAGCTCGGGATAGGCGCCGAGGCGGCCGCCAACCCAGGCCCGTCGGTCGATCTGATCTCGGTCGAGGGCAGCGAGGACGACCTGCTTGCGGCGCTGCTGTTCGAGGCGGCCGGAAGGAGTGAGCGCGAGACCCGCGATGTGGTCGCACGCCTCTCGGGTGAGGAGCGCGCCCGGATGCTCGCCGACCTCGTCGGGAAGCGTGCCAACCGACGCCACCGCCCGGGCCGCGGGCTCGAAAGTGCTGCGCTACAGGTTCGAGGTCGTCGCCGACTACGGCGCCTTCCGCGACCTCCAGCGCCACAGGATGCTCACCGTCCAGTGGCAGACGTTGTCACCGCTCCTCGGGGCGGGAGTGCCGTCGGAGGTCGAGCAGGCCGGCTGCGGCGACGACTACCGCGAGGCGTTGGACGTGTCGGCGCGGGCCTGGGAGGCGCTGATCTCGGCCGGTAAGGCCAGCCACGCCCCATACGCGCTCTGCCTCGGCTACCGGATCCGCTTCATCCTCGACCTCAACGCCCGCGAGGCGATGCAGCTGATCGAGCTGCGCTCCGGCCGCGAGGGTCACCCGACCTACCGAGCGGTCGCGATCGCGATGCGCGACAGGATCGCCTCCGTCCACCCGTCGATCGCCGACCTGATGGTCCACGTCGACGAGGAGTCCGAGCCCCGGCTCGAGCGGATGATGAGCGAGCTGCGAGCCGAGTCCCGCGGCGGCTGAGGCGCCGACTGCAGACAGGGCGTTCAGCCCTCAACCCCGCTCGCGGCGCAGCGACCAGCGCCGCCCGAGCGAGATGAAGCGCTTCTCGACGAGGTACCAGCTCAGCGCGGCGATCGCGAGCGTCGCGGCGTAGCCGACGGCCATCGCCAGCGGCAGCCAGGCGATGCCGATCCGGTCGAGCGCAAGGGTCGAGCCGACGACCGAAGGGTCGGTCAGGTTGCGCAGCACCCAGATCTGCCAGATGAACAGCCCGTAGGAGACCATCCCGATCCAGAACACCGGCCCGCTGCCGAGCGCTCTGCGGATCAACCCCTTGCTCTGGTCGCCGAACACCGCGGGCAGAAGCAGCAGGGCCGCAGCCGGGATCTTCAGCCACGCAGCCGAGAGCTCGCGGAACTGGATCCCGGGGGAGAAGACACCCTTCGGGTCGCCGAAGACCGCGATCAGGCCGAAGAAGAGGGCCGCGAGCGCCCAGCAGAGCCCCGGCCTGTCGGCCAGTGCCCGCAAAGCCCTCGCCGGGCTGAGCGCCTCGGGGCGCAGGCTCAGCACTGCGAAAGCCATACCGACTGCGAACACGTCGAGGCTCGCCGGCAGCACGACGAACGCCCTCGCCGGCAACGCCTCGGTCACGGTATTGAGCGACGGGGCGGCGACGATCTTCCAGATCACGCCGATCGCGAACAGCAGCGAGAGGCCCCACGCATCCACCATCAGCGCCCGGCCCGTGCGCTTCGCCAACACGCTCATCAGCCACGCCCAGAACGGCAGGAAGATGTAGAAGCTGACCTCCACGGCGATCGTCCACGACGGGATGTACGGGTGGTACGAGGTCCAGGCGTTGGCTTGGTAGATCGACCCGAACAGGAACCAGTCGAGGATCCCCCCGGGGCTGAGGGTGCCCTGCATCTGGTCGAGCAGCGGGCTGATCGAGCCGTTGACGACCGGCAGCAGAGCGATCACGATCAGAGCCGCCCAGTAGGCGGGGATGATCCTCGTCGCCCTGCGGATCGCGTAGCCGCCGAGGTTGGGTCGCTCGCTTCCGAGCAGCCTCGCCCTCGCGAACGGCCGGTAGAGCAGGAACCCCGAGATCAGGTAGAAGAGCGCGACGCCGACCTGCCCGAGGTGGGCGACGACCTGGTTGACGGAGTCGACGACCCCGACCCCGAGGTGCGACATCGCGATCCCGAAGTCGATGTTCGGCAGCCTGTACCAGTGGAAGATGAAGACGAGCGTCGCCGCCAGCGCCCGCATCCCGTTGAACAGCGGGAACCGACCGCCGTGCTCAGCCTGGCGGGGCGTGTCGTCGAGCGCAGCCGCTTCGGGCGGCGCTGACACCCCGCTGCCGTGCGCAGTCGGGTTTGCGTCTTCTGCCGAGTCCGTCAAGCCGCGCGCCCGCCCGCTCAGTCCTCTTCGGAGCCGCGGGCTGCGATCTGCGACTCCAGCTCGGCCATCACCGCCGGGTCGCGCAGCGTCGTCACGTCACCGAGCGCCCGCCCTTCGGCGATGTCGCGCAGCAGCCGGCGCATGATCTTGCCCGAGCGGGTCTTCGGCAGGTCGTCGGCCCAGATGATCCGCTTCGGCCGGGCGAACTTGCCGATCCGCTCGGCGACGCGCTCGCGTTGATCCCGGCAGCGACCCCTTCGTCGGCCTCGTGGCTCGCCTCGAGCGTCACGAAGGCGCAGATCGCCTGGCCGGTCTGCTCGTCGTACTGGCCGATCACAGCCGCCTCGGCGACGGCAGGGTGGGCGACGATCGCCGACTCGACCTCGGCGGTCGAGAGCCGGTGGCCGGAGACGTTGACGACGTCGTCGATCCGGCCGATCACCCAGAGGTAGCCGTCGAGGTCTCGCCTGGCGGCATCGCCGACGAGGTAGGTCTCCGGGCCGAAGCGCTGAAGTAGGTCTCGACGTAGCGCTCGTCGTCGCTGGTAGAGGGTGCTGCAGCATCCCGGGCCACGGCCGCGTCAGCACGAGCAGGCCCTGGGTGCCGTCGGGCACCTCCTTGCCCTCGTGCTCGTCGACGACCTCGGCCAGCACTCCGGGCAGCGGCCGAGTCGCCGAGCCGGGCTTGGCGGCGGTCACTCCTGGCAGCGGCGAGATCATGATGTGCCCCGTCTCCGTCTGCCACCAGGTGTCCACGATCGGGCAGCGGCCGCCGCCGATCACCTGGTGGTACCAGAGCCACGCCTTCGGGTTGATCGGCTCCCCGACGGATCCGAGCAGCCGCAGCGACGAGAGGTCGTACTTGGCCGGGACGTCCGCGCCCCACTTCATGCAGGCGCGGATCGCCGTCGGCGCCGTGTAGAAGATCGTCGCTCCGTACTTCTCGACGAGCTCCCACCAGATCCCCGTGTGCGGGTAGTCCGGCGCGCCCTCGTACATCACGCTCGTCGCGCCGTTCATCAGCGGGCCGTAGACGATGTAGCTGTGGCCGGTGATCCAGCCGACGTCGGCCGAGCACCACCAGACGTCGCTTTCGGGCTTGAGGTCGAAGACGTGCCTGTGGGTCGACGCGACACCCGTCAGGTAGCCGCCGGTGGTGTGGAGGATCCCCTTCGGCTTCGCGGTCGAGCCGGACGAGTAGAGGATGAACAGCGGGTGATCGGAGTCGAACGGCTCGGCCGGGCAGACCGGGTCGGCCGCTGCCAGGACCTCGTCGCAGAACACGTCGCGACCCTCGGCTCATCGGCGGCTCCTCGATCCCGCGTGGCGGACGACCACGATCGTGCTCGAGCGACGCTGATCCCTGCGATCTCCTCGTCGACCTGCTGCTTGATCGGTGCGGTCTTGCCCTTGCGCTGGGCGCCGTCTGGCGGTGATCAGCACCTTCGCTTCGGAGACCTCCATCCGCTCCGCCACGGCCTCGAGCGGAGAAGCCGCCGAAGACGACGTTGTGGGGGGCGCCGATCCGCGCGCACGCGAGCATCGCGACGACGACCTCGGGGATCATCGGCAGGTAGATCCCGACGACGTCGCCCGGCTTCACCCCGAGGTCCTTCAGAGCGTTGGCGTGCCAATTGGACGTCGCGGTGGAGGTCCGACGTACGTGACGCTGCGCGGTCGAGCCGTCCTCGCCATGCCAGTGGAAGGCGACCCTGTCGCCGATCCCCGCCTCGATGTGGCGGTCCAGGCAGTTGTGCGAGGCGTTGATCTTCCCGCCCTGGAACCAGTTGTAGAACGGCGGGTTGGAGTCGTCCAGCGCCGTCGTCCACTCCTGCGCCCAGTCGAGCGCCCGCGCCTGCTCCTCCCAGAAGCCGACCGGGTCGGCTTCGGCCCGTTCCCAGACCTCCTCGTCGGCGATCAGGGCCGAGCCGCGGAACGAATCGGGCGGCGGGAACGACGCGCCCTCCTGCAGGAGCCGTTCGAGTTCGTGCTCGAGTTCCTCTCCGACTGGCCGCTTGCGCTCCATGCCGCTCCCCCTTCTTCGGACTGCTGAACCTGCGTTCTCGCCGATTCTCCCCTAAACGGGGAGAGATTGCGATGAAACGGGCTTCGGCGTCGCCGACTCGGGTCTTCGCCCGGGCGGGGGCTCAGGCCTTGCCGTTTGATGAGCCGTCTTGCTCCGGCTCTGCCTGCTCGCGCGCCTGAGCGGCCGAGGGCCACGGGTGGGCTTCGCCGTCGAGCCAAGCCTGCGGGACGCCGCTTCCCGGCCAGCGTCCGCTGATCAGCGCGGCAAGGGCGACGAACCAGAACAGTGGGATGATCGGCGCCTGTGCGAGCTGGCGCAGCGGGCCGATCGGGATGAATGGGAGAACCGCGGCGACCACGCCGAGGTATCCCATGAAGCGGGTCAGCAGGCCAACCCTCATCGAGTGGATCGAAGTCATCACGAGGCTGAAGGCCAGCAGCAACGGCCCGAGCACGCTTGCGAGCTGGACTGCGAGGAAGAGCCCTCCGCCGGTCACTGCGCGCGCCTGCTCGAAGGTGATCCCCGAGTCGTTGACGAAGTTGTTGGCCGCGATCGAGATGACGACCGCGTAGCCGATGCTGCCGAACGCGGTCAGGACGGCGCCGGCGACAGTCAACGGCTTGGTGATCTTGGGGACTTGCCCGCCGCGTCCGACGATCGCCTGGATCATGAACAGCAGCACTCCGAGTGCGGCAAGCGGCCAGAGCGCTTGGACTGTCGAAGCGATCATCAGCGCCGTGCTGTTGTTGCTGGCGAAGATCAGGTTGCCCGCGATCTGGGGCTGCTCGGGCGACGTGCCTGTCAGCAAGGCCTGGGCGACGACGAGCGACAGAACCGGCGCAACGCCTGCGATCACTGCGAGGACAGCGACCTTTGGCGCCAGCGACCGCTCAGCCGCGACGAGCTCTTTGGTCGCCGGCGTCGTTGGCGTCGGATGGGCGACCGTTTCGTCGGCGGTGGACATCGAACTGAACCTTACCCGCGAGCCAGCGGTCCCATCGTTTGCCCCGTCAGCGGCTACTCTGAGGGGTATGGACGATTCAGGTGGTTTCGACTTCCCGTTCGGCGGCGACCCCGACGAGATCCGTCGCCAGCTCGGCGGCATGTTCGAGTCGATGCAGGGAGCGCAGAAGCTCGCCTGGGCTGACAACGCGATCCAGTTGGCCGTCAACCTCACGGTCGCTGCCCTCGACAGGGTGAACATCCAGGGCACGACGACCGAGCAGGCCGAGCAGCTCCGCTCGGTGATGGCGACCGTCTTCCCCGAGGCGGTCACGCTCGTGCGTGAAGCTCGCCAAGGCTTGCAGTAGCCGGCACTCAGCCGACTTTGGTCCCCTTCTCGGCGGCCCGGTGCTCCGTGCCGGCTCGTCTGACCTCGCCGAACGAGCGGAACCCGAAGACGGCCACCAGCGCGATGAACCCGAGCAGGAATGAGAACGCGCCGAGCGCTATCTGCTGACCGACCGAGTAGGCGGCGACCACCGTTGCCGGCGCAGCGTTCGCGAACACCTTGACCGTCAGCGCCTGCATCACTCCCGCGCCTCCGGGCGTTATCGGGATCGCTCCGGCCACGGCGTTGCAGGCGAGCACGAGCAGGACCCTCTCCACTGTCGGCGGGATCCCGAACGCCTCGAGCATGAACCAGAAGCAGGCGCACCTCAGCAGCCAGGCGATGAACTGGACCGCCCAGACCTCCCGTAGGTAGCGGTCGCGGTCGAAGAGGATCGTCACGCCCTGGCGCATCCGCTGCCAGAACAACTTCACTCGCGAGGAGAGCACGGCAAACAGGGCGGTCAGGAGCACCCCGATCGCAGTGAGGATGAACAGCAGTCGCGAGGCGTCGTCGGCGAGCCATGCGAGGTCGGCCGAGTCGACCGAGGCGAAATCCGGTGGCTGGGGGAAGACCCCTTGAGTGAAGGCGAAGATCAGGACCGGGATCCCGATCGTCAGGTCGAAGACCGCCTCGACGAAGAAGCTCGACGCAACGGCCGGGTAGCTCGACTTGGGTACCGAGCTGCGGACGAGGAAGAGCTTGATGATGTCGCCTCCCCTTGCGGGCACGACGTTGTTGAAGCCGTACGCCGCGACCCAAGCCCCCCAGATCTTGCGGAACTGGAACTCCGAATCGGGGTAGGCCGCCCGCAGCACGTTGAAGTAGGCGCGGGCCCTGACCGATAGGTAGGCGCCGAAGAAGGCGAGCGCGATCAGCAGCTGGAGGGGCTTGACCGCGGCCAGGTCGGTGAAGAAGTTGCCTGCCGACTCGAAGAAGCCGGTTGCGATCATCGGTGCGGTCACGGCCACTCAGGGTACGCTGCCGTAGCGAATGGCAGGCACAGGCGGCAACGAATTGCGAGCGAGGGTCTTTGCCCGCTTCTACGACAGGGTCCTCGCCCCGACGGAGGAGGCCGGCCTCGGCGAGTTGCGACGCGAGCTGCTGTCCAGCGCCGGAGGTCGAACGCTCGAGATCGGGGCCGGCACCGGCGTCAACCTCGATCACTACCCGCAGGGGATCGAGGCGGTGGTCCTGACCGAACCCGACCGCCACATGGCCGCGAAGCTGAGGTCGAGGCTGGCCTCGAGGGCCCGTGACGCGTTCATCGAGGTGGTCGAGTGCCCAGCGGAGTCGCTGCCCTTCCCGGACTCCTCGTTCGACACCGTCGTCTGCACCCTCGTCCTCTGCACAGTGCCCGATCCGGAGGCGACCCTCGCCGAGGTCTCCAGGGTGCTGAAGCCCGGCGGGCGACTCCTGTTCATCGAGCACGTACTCGGTGAGGGCGGCACCGCCCGCTGGCAGCGGGCGCTGGCCAGGCCATGGGCGGCTGTCGCCTGTGGGTGCCGCTGCGACCGGCCGACTGCGACGACGATCGCGGCCTCGCCGCTGGTGCTCGAGGTTGTCGAGTCCGGTCGGATGCCGAAGGCGGCGAAGATCATCGAGCCGATGATCCACGGGCGCGCCGTGCGACCCGAGGCGTAGGATCGGCCGATGGCTGGCCAGTTGATCGAGACGATGCGGCCGCGAGAGCATCGCTTCCGCCTGCCGATGGTCGTCACGGCGGCGACGATCCTCTTCATGATCGCCACCCCCGATTCGGCCGCCACCCGGTTCGTTTCGATCGGATTGGTGGCGGCTTCGGTGCTCCTGGCCCTGCACGCGTCGGAGATGATGAGCTCCCGCCGCCACATCGCCATCGGCGTGATGGTCCTCGCGGCCCTGATGTCGACCTACGGCAGTGCCGTCGACAACGCTCAGTGGACAAGGGGATTCGGGCAGATCCTCGCTGCCCTGCCGATGCTCTGGGCTGCGCTGATGGTCGTCACGTGGATCGGCCGCCAGAGGGTGATCACCCTCGAGGCCGTCGTCGCGGGGATCCTCGTCTACATGCTGATCGCTCTTGCGTTCTCCGGGTTCTACGGGGCGATGGCCGACCTCTTCCGGGACCCGCTCTTCTGCGGAGTGAATGGTGACGGCGACGGCTCCGACCGGACCTACTTCTCCCTGGTGACGATCACCACGACCGGCTATGGGGATTTCGTCCCCTGCCTGAGGCTGGGCCGCGCGGTGGCGGTGAGCGAGGCCGTGTTCGGCCAGATCTACCTCGTGACGATCATCTCGCTGCTGGTCGGCAACATGGGCCGGGTTCGCCGCATCGCAAGCGACGGCAATGGCGATGCGGATGACGCCGGCTCGGGCAAGCCCGTCCCTGTTCGTTCCGCCACCAATCCGTTCGTCAGCGATGCGGAACCGAGCGACCCTGGGGCCGACCCGCCGAAACAGCCGCCCGGCTGATCCCGCCTGGCGGGACGCCCTGCCGGCAGCCAGCCGTCAGGTGGCGAAGCGCACTTCGCCACCCCGCTCGGGTGAGGAGGTGATGAACCGCTGTCGCGTCGGCTCCGGCTCACCGACCGGTTCGAGCAGGCCGGCCCGCGCGATCGCCCGCATCACGATCTCCATCTCGGCCATCGCGAACGAGAGGCCGATGCAGCGCCGGACCCCACCACCGAAGGGGATCCAGGTGTAGGTGCCCGGTTTCGTGTCGAGCCAGCGCTCGGGCTTGAACGCGAGCGGGTCGGGGTAGATGTCGGGCCTGCGGTGGACCAGGTAGATGCAGGGGGTCACGATGTCGCCGGGCTCGAAGCGGTAACCGGCGATCGTCGTCGGCTCGTTGACCCTCCGCACCACGAAGTCGAGTACCGGCCTGAGCCGCAGCGCCTCCTGGGCGACGGCCCTCGTGTACTCCGTCTCGTCGGTCAGTGATTCGCGGTGCAGCCGCTCGACGCCGTCGGGCGTGCGCGTCAGCCGCTCGAATGCCCACGCCAACGCCGTCGCCGTTGTCTCGTGGCCGGCGACGATCAGGGTGACGAGCTCGTCGCGGATCTCCACGTCGCTCATCGAGTTGCCGTCGTCGTCCTTTGCGCAGAGGAGCATCGAGAGGATGTCGTCGCGATCCTCGAAGCCGCCCTCCGCCCGCCTCTCCGAGATCAGCTCGTAGAGCCCGCGATCGAGCGGCTCGAGCACCGGGCGGTACATCCGCTTGATCATCGGGTGCCGGGGACCGACCATGGCGGAGGCGACGAGCCTCCACTGGGAGGCGATCCACTCGAGCATGTCCGACGTCGCCTTGGCGAGCCGATCGTGCTGGGCGCCGGTCGCCTCGGTTCCGAGCACGACCTCGAGGATCACCTCGAGGGCGATCGCCTGGCTGTGCTCCCTGAGCGAGAAGGCGGCGCCTCTCGGCATCCTCTCGACCTGCTCAGCCGAGATCCGTTCGATCGCGGCGGTCTGGGTTGCGAGCTTCTCGCCGTGGAACGACGGCAGCAGCAGCTTCCTCTGGCGCATGTGGTCGGCCTCGTCGAGGAGGAGGACCGAGTGCTCGCCGAGCGCCGTCGCGAGGATCTCGTTGCCCTTCCCTGCGTGCAGTGCTGTCGCCGGCGCGGTGAAGACCTCCTTGACGGCGTCCGGGTGGGCGATCACGTTCCAGCGGTTGCGCTGGAAGTTCAGCTGGAAGACGTCGCCGTACCTGTCCCTTGCCTCCTCGAGGATCGAGTTCTTGCCTCGAGCGAAGTCATAGGCCTGAACGAGCTTCGGCCTGCGCAGCGCCGGTGGGGCAGGGGTCGGCATCCGCGCTTCAGTCCCGCTTGGGCGGCATCAGCCCACCGATGACCCAGAACAGCGGGATGAAGATGCCGATGATGAACATCACCCAGTGCCCCTTGCGGAGCGACATCACTCCGAGGGTGACCATCAGGATGAAGTAGAGGGCGCCGAGCAGCCAAGGCCAGGTGCTCGCGGCGATCAGTGGAAGAGTCAAGGTGGTTCTCCTTCGTGTTGGCGCGGGGCGGGGTCGTTGGAACCCCGCCGTTGCGAAGGATCCTATTCGGATGAGTGGGCTCCAGGTGGACCCGAACTCCGGCAACCGGGTCGTCGGGGTCGGCGACTCAGAGCTCCGCCAAGGCCGCCAGCACCTGGTCGTCATGGGTCTTCGGGCTGACCTTGGGGATCACGTGCGCGATCTTCCCCTTCGAGTCGATGATGAAGGTCGCTCGCTGGACGCCCATGTACTTCTTCCCGTACATCGACTTCTCGACCCAGGTGCCGTAGGCCTCGGCGACCGAGTGATCCTCGTCTCCGAGCAGGGTGAAGCCGAGCCCGTGCTTCTGGTCGAACTTGTCGATCTTCGTCGGGGCATCCGGTGAAATCCCGATGACGGTGGCACCGGCTGCGTCGTATTCGGCCTTGCGGTCGCGGATTCCGCATGCCTGCGTCGTGCATCCCGGGGTGTCGGCCTTCGGGTAGAAGTAAAGGACTACCGGTCCGCCCTTGAGCTTCGAGAGCTTGACCGTGTTCCCGTGCTGGTCGGGAAGAGTGAAGTCGGGTGCCTTGTCGCCTGTTTCAAGCATGGTGTTTGCCTCCTGTGGTTTCGCGTCGAGGGTATCCGCCGATTGTCCGCGTCGGGGATCACCTCCGTTGAGCAACTGCTGAGCGAATGCGGAGCCTTTGCCAAATCGTTACACCGAAACTTTTCGTTCCGATTGTGTGTCTCTTGAGGACAGGTTGAGAAACAAACGGGAAGGTACTGACATGACAAACATCCTCCTCATCGCAGACGAAGGCAACGGCAACCGGGACCACGAGCTGGTCGAGCAGGCAGCAATGCTCCACCCCGACAGCGTGACTGTCGTGATCCCCGGAGAGAACAACGGGTGGGAAGCGGACGACAGTGCCGAGGGCACCAGTCGCCGTGAGCGCCTGATGTACCTGCTCGCCAGGATCGCCGACCGGACCGGCGCGGCCGTGGTCGGCACCGTGACCGCTCCGTCGTTCGCCGACCAGGGTCGGTACGCGGCGGTCGTGGCCCCCTCGCTCGCAGCAGCGGCCTGACGGCCTGAACTGGTGGCGCAACCTCAGGTCGCGCCGCCCAAGTGCCGGGAGCAGCCCGTCAGGGTTGCCCTGGACACGCGGTTCAGCCGTGGCTGCCGGCGATCGCTTTCGTCTCGCGCGGGCGGAGCAGTGACGCGAGCTCCCAACGGCCGGCCTCACCTCTCAGCAGCGCCAGGCCGCCCGTCCTGAAGCCGACCTCCGCTCCCGCGAGTTGGGAGACGACGATCGAGAGGTCCGGCATGTGACCGACCAGCAGCAGGTCCCGGTCGGGATTGCCGAGCACGAGGTCGAGCACGTCGTCGCCTCGCATGCCTCCGCCGAGCGCCTGTTCGACTCTCGGCTCGCCGCCGAAGCCGGCTGCAGCGAGGTCGGCGGTCTGCATTGCCCTCACCCTCGGGCTGGTGAGCACCACCGACGGTGAGCCGAGAGCGGCGAGTGCGAGGCCGGCGTGAGTCGCCTCGGTCCTTCCGGTCTCGGTCAGCTCGCGCTGCGAGTCCTCTTTGATCCCGTGGGGTTCAGCGTCTCCGTGACGCAGCAGCCAAAGTCTCGATGCCATCCTCGTCGGAGCCTAGCGCCGGTAATCTCGGAGTCATGTCAACAACTGAAGCTCCCGAAACCGCCCGCACAGTCGGCAACTACGTCGCAGGACAGTTCGTCGAGGTCGACCCCGCCCGCGACCGCCTCGACGATCGCAACCCCGCGACGGGCGAGCTGCTCGCCCGGGTCCCGCTCTCCGGCGCGGCCGAGGTGGACGCTGCGGTTCAGGCTGCCCGTGCCGCACTGCCCGGCTGGCGGGCGACGTCGCCACTCGTCCGCGCCCGTGCCGTGATGAAGCTCCGCGACGTGCTCGACGCCCACCGCGAGGAGATCGCAAGGCTGGTCACGGCCGACATGGGCAAGACCTTCGACGACGCCTTCGCCGAGGTCGGCCGCGGAATCGAGTCGGTCGAGCACGCCTGCTCGGTGCCGGTCCTGATGAAGGGCGAGAACCTCGAGGGCATCGCCACCGGTGTCGACGCCGAACTCGTTCGCCAGCCGGTCGGCGTGGTGGCAGCGATCACGCCGTTCAACTTCCCGGCGATGATCCCGCTCTGGTTCCTGCCTCATGCGATCGCCTGCGGCAACACCTTCGTGCTCAAGCCGAGCGAGCAGGATCCGCTGCCCTCGCTGCGGATGATGGAGCTGATCGATTCGATCGAGGAGATCCCCAAGGGCGTCGTCAACATGGTCAACGGTGCCCGCGACTGCGTCGAGGCCCTGCTCGACCACAGAGGGGTCGATGCCGTCTCGTTCGTCGGCTCGGCAGCCACCGCGAGGATCATCGCTTCGCGCTGCGCCGAGAACGGCAAGCGCTGCCAAGCCCTCGGCGGTGCCAAGAACTCAATGGTCCTGATGCCCGACGCCGACCCGGGTCTGATGGTCCAGGGCGTGCTCGGTTCCGCCTTCGGCGCCGCCGGCCAGCGCTGCCTCGCCGGCTCGATCGCGGTTCTGGTCGGCACTCCCGAGGAGCAGCAGCGGACTCTCGACCTGGTGATCGAGGGCGCCTCGAAGCTCAAGACCGGAGACGGCGCGGACCCGACGACCGACGTCTGCCCGCTCGTCTCGCCGGCCTCGCGGCAGCGGATCGAAGCCGAGATCGCCGCCGCCGAGGTGGACGGCTGCGAGGTCGTGCTCGACGGTCGCCGCGACGGCGGTGTCGCCGGAGCCGAGTTGGGTCCGACGATCATCGACGGCGCCGGCCCCGACCACCGGGTGATCCACGAGGAGCTGTTCGGGCCGGTGCTCGCCCTTGCCCGTGCCGCCGACCTCGATCAGGCGCTCGACTTCGTCAACGGGTCCCGCTACGGCAACGCCTCGGTCATCTTCACGTCGAGTGGCGGCAGCGCTCGCGAGTACCGCTACCGGGTCGAGGCCGGGATGGTCGGTGTCAACGTCGGCGTTGCCGCACCGGTCGCCTGGTTCCCGTTCTCGGGCTGGAAGGACTCGATCGACGGCGACCTCCACGCCAATGGGGAGGACGCTGTGCGTTTCTACACGCGCACGAAGGTGGTCACGAGCCGCTGGTAGCCGCAGCCCGTCCGTCCTCGGGGGCTCGATCGCCGACCGGTGGGGCCGCTGCCTGACCGCGAGCGGTCAGACTCCCCGGAGCCGCTGAAAGTAGAGTCCCGTCCGTGCCCACTCCGATCGCCCCAGACGACGTAGTCCTGAGCCGAGCGGAGGCCGAGGGCAACGAGCGCGAGCCGCTTGTGATCCTCGAGCCGCTCGCCGAGTTCCTCGACGGGGCCGGGTTCGAGCCCGGCGGAGGCCTGCCGGAGCTGGAGCCGGTCGGCGACGGGCATTCGAACATCACCTACCTGCTCAGGCGGGGCGGCCGGGAAGCGGTGCTGCGAAGGCCGCCGCGCGGGCCCCTGCCGCCGACTGCCCACGACATGGTGCGCGAGGCGACCCTGCTCAAGGCCCTCGAGCCGACCATCGCCCGAGCCCCTGCCGTGCTCGCCGCATGCCCCGATGCCACCGTCATCGGCGCGCCCTTCTACCTGATGGAGAGGGTCGAGGGCGAGGTGATCGTCAGTGAGGTCCCACCCGCGCTCGACACCCCGCAGAAGCGTCGCGTGATCGGCGAGGAACTGGTGGACGCTCTGGTCGAGTTCCACTCGGTTGACTGGCAGGCCGCAGGGCTCGAGGGCTTCGGCAAGCCGACGGGCTACCTCGAGCGTCAGGTCAAGCGCTTCACCGGCCTCTGGGAGATCAACAAGACCCGCGAGATCGACGCGGTCGAGAAGGTCGGCAACTGGCTGGCGGCCAACATGCCGGAGTCGGGCCCGGCGACGATCGTCCATGGCGACTACCGGCTCGGGAACACGATGTACGCGTTCGGCGACGAGCCGAAGCTCGTCGCGATCTTCGACTGGGAGATGGCCACGATCGGCGACCCGCTCGCCGACCTCGGCTACCTCTGCACCCTCTGGAGCGACCACGACGATCCCGACCGCGGGATGTTCGAGCTGAGTGCGGTGACGCGGGCCGAGGGCTTCCCGACCAGGGCTGATCTCGTCGCCCGCTACGAAGAGCGCAGCGGCCGCGAGATGGGCAGCTTCACCTGGTACGCGACGCTCGCGATCTGGAAGGCCGTCGTGTTCATGGAGGGCAACTACAAGCGGGCGTCCAGCGGAGCGAGCGACGATGAGTTCATTCGCGGATTCGGCGACGGAGTGATCGAGCTCGCCGAGCGGGCACTTGCCCTGACCGAGGGGAGGGTCGATGTCTGAGCCTGTCAAGACCGCCCTGCTGGTCGATTGGGGTGGAGTCCTCACCACCGACCTCTTCGCTTCGTTCCGTGCCTTCTGCGACGAGAACGAGCTCGACCCGGAGGCGATCGGCAACGCCTTCCGCAGCGACCCTGAGGCCCAGCGCCTGCTGTTCGATCTCGAATGTGGCCGGATCGGCGAGGCCGAGTTCGAGCCCTTCTTCGGGGAGCTGCTCGGCGTGCCGGGCGACGGCCTGATCGACGGGCTGTTCAAGCGGATCGAACCCGACCACTTGATGATCGACGCCGTTCGCAGGACCCGCCAGGCGGGCATCCCGACCGGCTTGGTCTCGAACTCCTGGGGCACCCGCCGCTACCCGCAGGACCTGCTCGACGAACTGTTCGACGGAGTCGTGATCTCCGGCCACGAGGGAATGCGCAAGCCCGCTCCCGAGATCTACCTCCTCGGAGCCGAACGGGCGGGGGTCGAGGCGACGGCCTGCGTGTTCGTCGACGACCTGCACTTCAATCTCGACCCCGCCCGCGAGCTCGGCATGGAGGCGATTCACCACACCGACACGGACGTGACCGTGGCCGAGCTCGAACGGCTGCTTGGGCTGGCGCTGAGGTGAGGCGTGCGCCCACGCTGCTCGCTGCCGCGGCGCTCGTCGTGGTGGTCGGCTGTGGCGACGGACGGCTCGATTCGGGCGAGCTGCACGACAGGGTCAAGGGCGCCTGCGACAAGGCCCACAAGGCGCTCGACAAGATCCCCGACCCGACCGACGACCGGACGACCAAGCTGTTCGTCTCCCAAGCGGCGCAGGCGACCTCGGTCCTCTATCGCGAACTGGCCGGCCTGCAGCCGCCCAAGGACGCCCAGCAGGGCTACTCGTTCGCCGTCGGCCTCGTCAGGCAGCAGGCTGATCTGCTCAACGGTGCGAAGCGCAAGCTGGCATCGGGCGGCGATGCCGTTGTGGTCCTGCGCAGCCTCGCCGACGCCTCGGCCGAGGTCAGCTCCCGTGAGCCGACCGCCTGGGAGATAGTCGGCGTCGAGTCGTGCGCACACCGCTGACCCGGGTCCGGGTCAGCCGGCCACACTGACCATCGCCACGCCGAGCAGCGCGATCAGGACCCCGATCGCCTGGTGGCGCTCCATCCGTTCCGACAGCACGAGCTGTGCGAGCACGACCGTCGTCACCGGGTAGAGCGATGCGAGCAGTCCGGTGATCGCGAGCAGTCCGCCCTGCTGGTACGCCGAGATGTAGAGGACGTTCGCGAGGGTGTCGAGGATCCCGATCCCGATCAGCGGACCCCAGATCGCAAGGCTCGGAGCGGGCATCTGCCTGGCGGCGATCGCCAGCGGCACGATCAGGGCTGTCGCCACACCGCGCTCGACCGCGATCACGGGCAGGGCGCCGCTGCTCGCAGCCTTGCTGAACAGGACGAGGAACATCCCGAGCAGGACTGCGCTGATCAGCGCGTAGATCACGGACTCCCTGAACTTCTGCGTGGTCACCGGGGCGTGGGACGGCTCGCGGGCGGCAAGCACCGCTCCGCTCAGGGCGGTCAGGGCGCCGACGACCTGGAGGGTCTCCGGGCTCTCTCCCGACAGCATCCCCCAGACGAACGGAACGACCGCGGCAAGCGCGCTGATCGGAGCGGCGATGCTCATGATCCCGATCGAAAGCGCCCGGTACAGGGCGAGCAGCCCGCTCGCTCCCACCACCCCGGCTGCGACCGTGTAGGCGAGGTCGGAGCCGGTCGGGAGGTCGAGTCCGAGGACTCCAACCACCAATGCGCAGATGACGAGGCTGGTCGCCTGCGACACGCCGGCGACGGTGAGGACCGGTGTTCGCCGTCCGATCAGTCCAGCGAGGAAGTCGCCGGTCCCCCAGACAATGGAGGATCCGGCTGCCAGCAACAGCGCGAGCAGTGTCTTCCCTTAGGTTGGGTTCTTGCTGCGCCCGCGGCCGTAGATCAGGCCGATCATCCGACCGAAGAGCTTCGTGCGCTTGTCGGTGTACGGGTGCATGTGGAGGTCCTGCTTGCCGAGAGCGAGCTTCGTCACGAGCAGCGTTTGCGACTTCGTGTACTTGCGGATGCCGCCGGCTCCGTGGCGCACTCCGACCCCGGAGTCCTTCCAGCCGCCCATCGGCAGTTCGAGCGCCGTGTAGTTGATCTGGCAGTCGTTGACGCACACCGCGCCCGCCTCGATCCGCCTTGCGACCGCCTCGGCCTTGGCCGTGTCCTTCGAGAAGACGGACGCCTGCAGGCCGTACGGCGAGTCATTGGCGAGGCGGATCGCCTCGTCGATGCTGTCGACCTTCATGATCGGCAGGGTCGGACCGAAGGTCTCCTCGGTCATGCACTCCATCGTGTGGTCGACGTCGACGAGGACCGTCGGGTCGAAGAAGCGCCCCCCGTCACGGTGGGCCTTGCCTCCGGTGAGGACCTTGGCTCCCTTCGCGACTGCGTCGTTGACGTGGGACTCGACGATGTCGATCTGCGGTCCGAAGATCACGGCTCCGACGTCGGCCGTGCCCGGGCCGGTCGGCTTCTCCTGGCGGAGGCTCTTGACCTTCGCGGTGACCTTCGCGACGAACTCGTCGTAGACCGGCGCTTCGACGTAGACGCGCTCGACCGAGATGCAGACCTGACCGGCGTTGTTCATCGCGTAGAACGCCGCGTAGTTGGCTGCCCGTTCGACGTCGGCATCGGCGAGGACGATCATCGGGTCCTTGCCTCCGAGCTCGAGTCCGTAGGGGATCAGGTTCTCGGCGGCCTTGACGGCGACCTTCCGGCCGGTCTTCGTCGAGCCGGTGAACATCACGAAGTCGACGAGGTCGATCAGGCTCGCTCCGGTCTCGCCGTCACCCGTGGCGACCTGGAAGACGCCCTCCGGAACTCCGCATTCCTTCAGTGCCCTCGGCGATCAGCAGGGAGGTGAGCGGAGTAACTTCGCTCGGCTTGAGGATCACGCTGTTGCCGGCAGCCATCGCCGGGATGCAGTCACCGAACGAGTTGGTGACCGGGAAGTTCCACGGTCCGATCACTCCGACGAGGCCGACCGGGGCGTAGCGGATGACGAGCTTCGCCCCTTGACGAATGGGGAGGAGGTCCGGACCCGCTCGTCGGCGAGGTACTCGGGGGCGACCTTCGCCCAGTGCTTGAAGGCGCCGGCGGTGTAGCCGATCTCGGCCAGCAGGGCATCCTCGTAGGTCTTGCCGGTCTCCTGGACGACCTGCTCGATGATCCGCTCCTGGTTGTCGATCAGCCACTTCTGGCAGCGGGCGAAGACCTCCGCCCTGCCTTCGAATCCGAGTGCCTCCCAGCCGGGTTGCGCTGCTCGGCCACGGGCGGCCAGCTCGGCGAGGTCGCCTGCAGTCAGGTTGGGGACGGTGCCGATGATCTCGCCGGTCGCCGGGTTGTCAACGGCGATCTCCGGCTTGCCGCTGCTGGTCACCGATGCTCCGCCGGTCATTGAATCGACGCTGGCCATCTTCTCTCGTCCTCCCTGTGCGGGTTTGCAGGCGGTCCAACTTGCCGACCACCGTGCCGATCGCAACGAACGCTAGCGCAGATCAGATCAGGCGCGGTCATCCCTCGCGGGATGACCGGATTCGATTCCCTTCAGATTGGACTGAGCGGCGCTCAGTCGGCGAGTTCGACTCGGACGATGCCCTGCGGTTCCGACCGGTCGGTCGGAGCGGTCGGTTTCGCATCCCTCGATCGCGTCGACGATGTCCAAGCCGGCGGTCACCTGGCCGAAGACGGTGTGCTTGCCGTCGAGCCAGGGGCACTCGGCCGCCGTCACGATGAAGAACTGCGAGCCGTTCGTGTTCGGGGCCGGCGTTGGCCATCGCCAATGCGCCGCGCACGACCTTGTGCTCGTTGAACTCGTCCTCGAACGTGTAGCCCGGGCCGCCGGTGCCGGTGCCCTGCGGGCAGCCGCCCTGGATCATGAAGTCCTTGATGACACGGTGGAAGGCAAGGCCGTCGTAGAAGCCCTCGCCGGCCAGCTTGCGGAAGTTCTCGACTGTGACTGGCGCATCCTCGTCGAAGAGTTCGATCTCGATCGCGCCCTCTGTGGTGTGAAGCGTTGCGTTTGACATGCGGCGACCCTAGCGCCCGGAGGCTTCGAGGCGCAGCACGCCGTCGCCGACCTTGAGGCCGTCGGCCTCGCGGCAGATGCGCTCGACTTCGTCGCCCGGCAGCTCCAGCAGGCTGAACCGCTGAAGCACCTTGACGTTGCGGATCTGCTCACCCTCGAGCCCGAGTCCGGTGAGGGCGGCGATCAGGTCGCGCACGGTCACCCCGTCGGCCTTGCCGACCGAGGCGACGACCCGCTGACCGGGCTTCTGCTCGGGATTCGAAGGCGACCCGTTGGACGCCGATCCGGAGCCGCCGTTCGCCTGCGACTCGATCTTGGGCTTCTCGTGGCGCTTCGGCGGTGCGGTGGCCTTGGTCGGCGCGACCTTCGCGCCCTCCGTCCACGGAGCCATCTTGGTGCCGGTGTGCTTCTCGATCGCCGCGAGGTCCGACCCTTGCTTCGGCTCGTAGAAGGTGACCGCGCGGCCCGAGCGGCCGACCCGGCCGGTGCGGCCGATCCGGTGGACGTAGACGTCCGGCGAGTTGGGAACGTCGAAGTTGATCACGTGGGTGACTGTGCTGATGTCGAGCCCACGGGCGGCGACGTCGGTCGCGACCAGGACCGGCACGCGGCCACCCTTGAAGGCGAGCATCACTCCGTCGCGCGAGCCTTGGGACATGTCGCCGTGCAGGGCGCGGACGTTCATCCCCTCGTTCTTGAGCTTCTTGAAGAGCTGGTCGCAGCGGATCTTCGTCCTGACGAAGACGATCGCCTGGTCGGGCCGCTCGGACTTGAGGACCCGGGCCAGCGCCTCGGGCTTGTCACGCTGGGGAACCTCGAGGGCGAACTGCTCGACCGATTCGACCGTGAGGGTCGCAGCCTTGACCTTCACGATCACCGGGTCGTAGAGGTAGCTCTCGGAGAGCTTGCGGATCTCCGGCGGCATCGTCGCCGAGAACAGGGCCGTCTGGCGGCTGCCCGGGGTCAGCGAGAGGATCTTCTCGACGTCTTCGAGGAAGCCAAGGTCGAGCATCTCGTCGGCTTCGTCGAGGACGACGAAGCGGCAGGAGTGCAGCACGAGCGAGTGGCGCGAGATCAGGTCCTTGACTCGCCCGACCGTGCCGACGACCACCTGACCGCCCGCTCGCAGCTGGGCCTGCTGGGTCTTGATCGGCGCCCCACCGAAGACTGCGACGACGTCGACGCCCTTCTTGACGCCGTAGGAGCGGATCGCCTGGGTGACCTGGATGCAGAGTTCGCGGGTCGGCGTCAGGACGAGAGCCTGGACGTCCGGGTCGCTCGGGTCGACGTACTAAAGCAGTCGGAAGGCCGAAGGCGGCAGTCTTGCCGGAGCCGGTCTGGGCCTGGCCGATGATGTCGCGACCCTCCATCATCGGCGGGATCGCCTGCTCTTGGATCGGGGACGGCGACTCGTACCCGACTTCGGTCAGCGCCTCGAGGATTTCAGGCGCAAGGCCAAGGTCTTTGAAGGTGGTCACTTGGAAGGAGCATAGGGGCAGGCGGCATCCGAGGCGCACATGGGGTCCGGCCGGCCGCCCGAAAGGGCCGACCGCCGCAACCCGGGCCGTCCCTCAGGCGCCCGGATCGAGCAGCAGTTTGCCGGTGGTCCGCCGGGCGGCGAGTTCGGTCAGCGCGTCACCCGCCCGATCGAGCGGGAAGACGCCCCCGACCGTCGCCCGCACTTCGCCCCGTGCAGCCCGGGCGAAGAGGTCCTCGAGCGGTTCGCGGATCAGTCGGCGTGGGTCGGAGTAGCAGTGGAACAGCCAGAAGCCGAGCACGCTGCGGCTGTGTTTGAGCAGGGCCCCGCTGCTTACCCGGTTGGTCTCGCGGGTCGCGATCCCGCAGACGCAGAGCCTGCCGAACGGAGCGAGCGAGTCGAAGCACTCATCGAAGACCTTGCCCCCCGCCATCTCGAAGACGACGTCCACCGGTCGTCCGCCGTTGGCCTCCACGAGCCGCTCTCCGAGGCCGTCCGGCGAGGCGTCCACGGCGGCGTCGGCCCCGAGCTCGAGAGTCAGCGCCCGCTTCTCCTCCGTCGAGGCGACTGCGATCACCCTGCCCGCTCCCATCGGGTGACCGAGCTGGACAGCGAGCGATCCGACCCCGCCGGCTGCGGCGATCACGACGACCGTCTCGCCCTCGGTGACGCGGCCGACCGTGCGGTGCAGGTGCCATGCGGTCAGCCCCTGCACCATCAGGGCCAGCGCCGTGTCGTCGTCGAGGCCGTCGGGGATCGGGACGCAGCGGTCCTCGGCGACGGCAACGGCCTGCGCGTAGCCACCCGTCTGGCAAAGGGCGACAACCCGCTCGCCGGTGTCCTCCCGCACCCCGGCCACCTCGGCCCCGGGGACGAACGGCAGCGACGGGTTCGCGACGTACTCGTTGCGACTCTGGTGGGTGTCGGCGAAGTTGATCCCGGCCCTGGTCACCCTGACGAGCACCTGGCCCTCGCCTGCGACGGGTTCGGGCAGCTCCACGGTCTCGAGCACCTCCGGCCCTCCGAACTCGCTGATCTGAACTGCTCGCATGGTGCCGGAGGCTACCGCCCGGCAAACCTTCCGCTTCGCAGGTAGCCTCCCGTCCCAATGGCTCTCACAGTCGTCGGATCAATCGCTTACGACACCGTCCGCACTCCGTTCGGGCAGCGCGAGCGCATGCTCGGCGGCGCCGCCACCCACTTCGCTCTGGCGGCCTCCTTCTTCGACGAGGTGCGGGCAGTCGGGCCGGTCGGCGACGACTTCACCGAGCAGGACATGGCGATCCTCGCGACCCGCGGCACCAGCACCGACGATGTCGAGCGCGTCGCCGGAGGCGAGACCTTCTTCTGGGAAGGCGAGTACGGCTGGGACCTCAACTCGCGCGAGACCGTGGCCACCCGCCTCGGGGTCTTCGAGACCTTCGAGCCGAAGTTGAGCGAGGCCTCCAAGCAGGCGGAGACGGTCTTCCTCGCCAACATCCAGCCCGACATCCAATACGCAGTCCTCGAGCAGTGCTCGAACGCTCGCTTCGTCGCGATGGACTCGATGGACCTCTGGATCGACGTCGCCAACGAGTCGCTGAAGAAGGTCATCTCCGCAGTCGACTGCGTGATCCTCAACGATGCCGAGTTGCGCCAGCTGACCCGCAAGCCGAACCTCGTCGCCGCCGCCCGCGAGGTCCTTTCGTGGGGACCGAAGGCCGTAGTCGGCAAGCAGGGCGAGTACGGGGCGGCGCTGTTCACCGAGGGCGGGTTCTTCTCGCTGCCCGCTTACCCGCTCGAGAACGTGATCGACCCGACCGGCGCCGGCGACACGTTCGCCGGGGGCTTCGTCGGCTACGTCGCCGCCCACTCCGGGCATGAGATCGACCACGACCTGCTCGTCAGGGCAATGGCCTACGGCACGGCCCTGGCTTCGTTCAATGTCGAGGAGTTCGGCACCGAGCGCGTCGCGGCTCTGGCGCCGCGCGAGGTTCTCGTCAGGGTCGCCGAGCTCGAGCGGATCACCCGCTTCGCCGACGTTCCAGTCGAACTGCGCTCCTGACCGGCCGAACCCCGGCTGTGCGGTGGGTCCGATCCGGGCGCACAGACGCAAGCCCCGGGCGTGACAGCGGCAGCGACGACCGTTAGGGTTCCCGAACTGTGACTTTGACCTTCATCTACATGATGTTCATCCTCAAGATCCCGATCCTGATGCTCTTCGGGATCGTGCGTTGGGCCTGGAAGGCCCAGCCGGTCGAGGACGACGGCGGCGTCGGCGAGGGCGGCACCAAGTTGCCCCGCACTCCCGTCCCGCCCCGCGGTCGCGGTCCTCACGGCGAGCCGCAGCCGCCCGCACCCAAGCGGGTCCGCACCGCCAAGCCGCTCGAGCGTGCTCCCCATCGCTGAGTCGCACTTCGGCCGGGGCGCATTCTTGGCAGACTTGCGCCCGTGAGCGAGATCTCATCGGTACTCAGCGACGGCACCATCCGTCGCCTCGTCGAAGAGGGAAGGATCAAGATCGATCCTTGGGACCCCTCGAAGATCCAGCCTGCGTCCGTCGACCTGCGCCTCGGCGACAGCTTCCGAGTCTTCAACAACCACAAGGTCGCTGCGATCGACCTGCGCAATCCGCCGGACGGCCTGACCGAGGAAGTCACGATCGCCGAGGACGAGGCCTTCGTCATCCAGCCGGGTGAGTTCTGCCTCGCGAGGACGCTCGAATGGGTTGAGATTCCGGACGACATCGTCGCCCGGATCGAGGGCAAGAGCTCGCTCGGACGCCTCGGCTTGATCGTTCACGCCACCGCGGGATTCTGCGATCCGGGCTGGAAGGGCACCCTTACACTGGAGCTCAACAACCTCACGCGGATCCCGATCAAGCTCTGGCCGGGTCTGCTGATCGCGCAGCTTTCGTTCATGACCCTCGATGCGGCAGCCGAGCGGCCCTATGGTTCGGATGGACTCGGCAGCCATTACCAAGGGCAGCGTGAGGCGACCGCAAGCCGCTACCAAGGAGCACCATGACCGAGAGCAACGGACAGATCACCGCGACCGACAGCCGCTCCGGCGAGACGATCGAGATACCTGTCGTCGACAGCACCGTCCGGGCCACCGACCTGCTCCAGCTGCGCGACCCCGCGACCGGCGACGTCCTGCGCTCCTACGACCCGGCCTTCATGAACACCGCGGCCTGCCGTTCGGCCGATTACCTACCTCGACGGCGACGCCGGCGTCCTCCAGTACCGCGGTTACCCGATCGAGCAGTTGGCCGAGCACTCGACCTACCTCGAGGTCGCCTACCTGCTGATCCACGGCGAGCTCCCGACCTCCGACCAGCTCACCGAGTGGACTCACCAGATCACGACCCACACCTTCGTCCACGAGAACCTCAAGAGCTTCATGCACGGATTCCGTTACGACGCCCACCCGATGGGGATGCTGCTCGCGTCGGTCGGTGCGCTCTCGACCTTCTACCCGGACGCCAACCTGATCCACGACGACGAGGTTCGCCAGATCCAAATGGTCAGGCTGATCTCGAAGATGCCCACGCTCGCCGCGTTCGCCTACCGCCACAGCCGCGGCATGCCTTACGTCTACCCGGACAACGACCTCTCGTACGCGGGCAACTTCCTCTCGATGATCTACAAGATCGCCGAGCTCAAGTACCAGCCCGACCCGAGGCTCGAGCGCGCGCTGGACGTCCTCTTCATCCTCCACGCGGACCACGAGCAGAACTGCTCGACGAGCTGCCGTGCGGACCGTCGGCTCCTCGCAGGTCGACCCGTACTCGGCGATCGCCGCCGGATCGCCGCGCTCTACGGCCCGCTTCACGGCGGGGCCAACGAGGCGGTGCTGCGGATGCTGCGACGGATCGAGACGAAGGATCGGCGTCCCCGAGTTCATCGAGGGAGTCAAGGCCGGCAACGAGCGCCTGATGGGCTTCGGCCATCGCGTCTACAAGAACTTCGATCCGCGCGCGACGATCATCAAGAAGGCCTGCGACGACGTCTTCGAGGTGACCGGAGTCAGCCCGCTGCTCGAGGTCGCGCGGTCGAGCTCGAGAAGATCGCGCTCGGCGACGAGTACTTCGTCAGCCGCAAGCTCTACCCGAACGTCGACTTCTACTCCGGCCTGATCTACGAGGCGCTCGGGATGCCGGTCGAGATGTTCCCCGTGCTGTTCGCGATCGGGCGCACGAGCGGCTGGATCGCCCAGTGGCTCGAGATGGTCGAGGACCCGGAGCAGAAGATCGCCCGCCCGCGCCAGATCTACACCGGCGCTCGCGACCGCGACTGGGTTTCACCGGACTCCCGCTGAGTCTGGCCTGTGGCTGAGCGCTGGAAGCTCGTCGTCCGCGACGGGCCGACCGTGCGCAAGTCGATCCACCCGACCCTCGGCGAGGCGCTCGACGGTCTCCAGGCGGAGACGGCGGAGGCAGCGAACCGCGCCCCGGCGAGGGAGGTCGACCTCCGCTTCAGGTCCTACGGGCCTGAGGATCGGGTCGTGATGCGGGCCGAGGTGAAGGGTCCGCAGCGCCACTTCGCCAAGGTCACGGCAGGGATCGATGTTCGCGGCGACAATCGGCTCGAGCCCTGGCTCGGTGGCGCGGCGCGTTCCGAGGTCGAGGTCCGCAAGGGGGAGACCGCTTGGCAGGCCCTGCGCCGAGCGCTCGGACTGGGCTGAGTCAGCTCCGGGGCCGAGGCTTCCCGGGTTGTCTGCCTTTGCCGGTGATTGCCCGGCCGCCCTTGCGGCATCAGTCCCTCGGGGTGTCGGCTCCCGGCGTCGGATGGATCGTCAGTTCCGGCCCGTGCTCGGTCAGCCAGGCGACGTCCTCGCGATGGCTGGGGCGCCGACTGTCGAGCAGTTCCCAGAAGGCGGCCGAGTGGTTGGGGACGTCGAGGTGGCAGACCTCGTGCCAGACGACCGTCTCGAGCACCCGCTCGGGTGCGAGCATCAGCCGCCAGGAGAAGCTGAATTCCCCGTTCTCGCGGCATGACGCCCACCGGGTCTTCATGTCGCCGATCCGCAGGCTGTTCCAGGCGTGTCCGGTTGCGGCAGTGACCCGATCCAGTCGCTCGGCGACCTCGGTACGGGCGGCACGCCGCAGGAGCCGCTCGATCGAGGGGCGGAAGTCACCTTCGGGGACGAGCAGCCGGTTGCCGTCGCGATGGGCGACCTTCCGCCCGGCCTCGGGAACGATCTCGAGGGTGTCGTCGAGCCACGGGAGAGTCCAGCCGCGCGCGACGACCGCGGCCCTGCTGATCGCCTGCTCGGCCAGCTGTCGCCGGATCCACCCATCGAGTCGCTCGACCGCCTCCTGCGCCCGGCTCGCCGGCGCCCGCTCGGGCAGGACGACCGTCACGCCATCCCGGTCGACTGTGACCCGCACCCGCCTTGCTCGCTTCGAGCGGCGGACCGCGTACTTGACGCTGTCGGCGTGCGCGCTCAGGACTCGATGATGACATCGCCAACGGCCGTCAACAGCCCGACGTGGCCGATCGGGTGATAATGGGGGCATGCCCGAGACCCGGATCCCGTTGCCGGCAAGCGTCACCCCACCGGTCGGCGTGTTCGTCAACGGCGTCCCGCTCGCCGAGGGCGATGATTTCCGGCTCGACGGTCGCACTCTCGTGGTGAGCCGGGCTCTCGCCAAGGAGGGCGAACTCGGGTTCTGGCGCTGGTTCCTCGGCGCCTGGGGGATCGGCACCTATCGCAAGAACGACGTGGTCGACGTCCGTTACACCCGCGACGGCGTCACGAAGGTGGCTCACGACCTCGACTTCGAAGGGTGCGCCCGAGGCCTGAGTCAGGCCTGCTTCTCCCAGGGGCGGTGCAGCCGCAGGGCCGAGAGGATCGCCCTCGTCGCCGGTGAGCGGTTGAGCGTGTAGAAGTGGATCCCCGGGCGCCCCGCCTGCCAGCAGTTCGGCGCACTGCAGGGTCGCGTAGGCGACGCCGAACTCCTGCACCGCTTCGGGGTCGTCGGCTCGCGCGCGTCGAGTTCGGCCTGGCAGGTCGGTCGGGCAGATCGCGATCCGCAGAGCTCGGTGATCCTCGTCGATCTGGGCGACGTTCGTGATCGGCATGACTCCCGGCACGATCGGGGCCTCGATCGCCGATCTCCCTGCGCCCGCTCGACGAAGTCGAAGTACAGCGACGTTGTCGAAGAACAGCTGGGTGACGAGGAAGTCGACGCCGCCGTCGACCTTCTCCTTGAGGTGGCGAAGGTCGTCCTCCGGGCTGGTCGCTGCGATGTGGGTCTCGGGGAAGCAGGCGGCCCCGATCGCGAAGTGCGGGTACTCGGAGCGGATCAGCTCGACCAGCTCGCGCGAGTAGGTCGAGGCCTCCCTCGGTCGCGGTCCACTCGCCGCCGTCGCGGCGGATCGCCGCGCAGCGCGAGCACGTTCTCGACCCCGAGTTCGGTCAGGCCGTCGAGCGTCGAGCGCAGCTCGTCCACTGTCGCTGCCACGCAGGTGAAGTGGGCCATCGCCTCGAGCCCGTAGTCGCTCGCGGATCCGGTGTCGACGATCTCGAGCGTCTTGTCGCGGGTCGAGCCGCCGGCGCCGTAGGTGACCGAGACGAACGCAGGGTCGAGCGGCTTGAGCGCCTCGACTGCGGCGAGCAGGTTGCGCTCGCCCTCCTCGGTCTTGGGCGGGAAGAACTCGAACGAGAACAGCGGTTCGTCGCCGTCCCTCATCATCTGGTCGATTCTCATCGGCCAGAGAGTCTAGGCCGCGGATTCAGCTCCCGAACCGGCGGGAGCGGTCGCCCACATCTCGATCGGGCGCCCCTCGTCCGAGGCGACCTCGCCGAGGCGCTTGAGGTGGGTCAGGTAGGCGAGCGTCTCAGGCAGGAACCATCCGATCCTCGGCTCCTCCGGCATGCCCTCGTAGAGCTTGCAGGTCAGCTCCAAGGCGCTGCGCGGTCCGTTGGAGAGTTCGGCCCTGATCGCAACGAGCCGTCCGTCGACCGCCGCGCGGTTGGCTGCGATCAGCTCGGGTATCGCACTGACAGGCTTGCCGTGCCCGGAGAGGCAGAGGCGGGCGCCGAGCGTCTCGACTTTGTCGAGCGAGGCGAGGAACTCGCCTGCCGGGTCGGGCGTGTAGCCGACGTCGTAGTAGAGCGAGACCCGGCCGAGCAGGTGGTCGCCGCTGAACAGGAGCCGACGGCCGGGCTGGTGCAGGCAGACGTGCGACGGAGCGTGGCCGGGGGTTTCGACCGCGACGAGTTCGCCGAGGTCGGAGGGGATCGAGAGGCCCTCGACGAGTTCGCGGTCCGGCTCCACCACTCGGTCGAACCCGGTCGCCATTCCCCGGCGTGCTTCGCGTTGGCGCTCGACCGATTCGACCGGCACACCGCGCGGATCGCGCCTGTCGAGGCGCTCGTCCAGTACCCCGTCGGGGTCGGTCGACGTAGGCGCGCATGTGGTCGCTCTTGGCGGCTGCATCCACGATCTCGCAGCCCGTTCGCGCCGCGATCGTCATCGCCTGACCGGCAGTGGTCGGCGTGGGCGTGGGTGCAGACGATCCTGTGGACGCTGTCGAGCGAGAGGCCGCACCTGGTCGAGCGCCCGCTCGAGTTGCGCGGATCGAATCGGCATCGTGGATGCCGGTGTCGACGAGCAGCAGGCCGTCGCCGTCGGCCACCGCCTAGGCGTTGCCGTGCGGCACGAGCGGCCACGGCAGCGGCAGGCGCAGGCGCCACAGGCCCGGCATGACGCTTCTCGCCACGGCCTGGCTCGGGTTTGCGGGTGGGGAAGGACACCGCCAACCACGATAGACCGACGGGACGATCTCCGTAGACTCGGGTGGCACGCCCACGAACCGCGATCGGGAGGAGACCGAGATGGGCAAGAACGAAGCATCGAGCACCGAAGGAGGTCGCCGAGAGGTACTTCGCGGCGGCGGCAGCCCGCGACCTCGAGGCGATGGCGGCAATGTGGAGCGCCGGTGGAGTCGATCGTCTCGTCGGCATGGCCGACCTTCCCGGCCCGGAGGGAGTGAGGGCGTACTTCACGGAGGTCTTCTCGGCATTTCCCGACTTCGACTTCGAGGTTCTCTCGATGACCGCGGAGGATGACCGCTGCGCAGTGAGATGGCGGGCGACCGGCACGTTCGCCGGACCGGGCTCGTTCCAGGGGCTCGCGCCGACCGGCGCGCGGGTCGAGCTCGAGGGCTGTCGATCTGCTCCAGACGTGCCGATGGCGCGATCGTCGGCAACGACGCCTACCTCAACGCAGCCGACATCGCCCGCCAGCTCGGCGCTGATGCCGCCGAGGGGCTCGAAGGCGGAGCAGCGCCTCACGCGGTCGTCAACGCCAGGACCAAGGTCGGCTCGAAGCTCGCCGCCGCGCGAGCCGGAGCGGGTCGCCGACGGCGTCTGGCTGATCCGCGGCGGGTTCCCCTCGAAGACGATGAACATCTACCTGATCGAGGACGAGGGCGGGGTGACCTCTTCGACGCCGGGATCAAGTCGATGACCAACGCGGTGGCCGCCGCCGGTGCCCGAACTGGGCGGGATCACGCGGGTCGTGCTCGGGCACGGCCATGCCGACCACCGCGGCGTCGCTCCGGCGCTCGGCGTGCCCGTGTTCTGCCACCCGGCCGAGAAGGCCGACGCCGAGGGCGACGGTGGGCTGCACTACTTCACGATGGAGACCCTCGGTCAGCCCGCCCGCTGGCTGATGCCGCGGCTGCTCGAGCATTGGGACGGCGGTCCGGTGCAGATCGCCGGCACCGTCGACGAGGGCGACGAGGTCGCCGGCTTCAAGGTCGTCCACCTGCCCGGCCACGCCCCGGGCCTGATCGGCCTCTGGCGCGAGTCCGACCGGCTGGCGCTGGTCAGCGACTGCTTCTACACGCTCGATCCGCAGACTGGCATCAAGGGCCACGCCCGGGTCCCGCTCGGCGCCTTCAACGAGGACACCGAGCAGTCGCGCGGGCGAGCATTCGCAAGCTTGCCGCGATGGAGCCTGCGGCAGCGTGGCCCGGTCATGCCGACCCGCTCGTCGGCGACGTGCGTTCGCTGCTCGAGACGGCAGCCGACGAGACCTGATCGCAGGGGAGCGGTCGGCGAGGTGGGGAGGCGAAGCAGGCGCAGGTCGGGCGGCGAGTCGGGGCCGACGATCCCGGACGCCGCCTACGGCCTGAGCGACGGCGGCTCGCTGAGCCTGCGCTGCGTGATGAGCCCCAAGACCCGGGCGCAGTACGCGACGGTCCGCTCCGGCCTGGGTGATTCGCCCGGCGCCAGCCGCGAGGACGCGTGGCAGCGCTCGGTCGAGTACCTCTTCGAGCGCCTCGCAACCGCCTGGACGGTCGCCGGGGTCGAGTACTCCGACCAGCGCGAGCTGCTCCAGCGCTTCAGGGTCGCAAGCCAGGACGAGCGGGCCGCAGTGCGGTCGGCGCTGCGCGAGCACTCCGCGGAGTGGTTCCCCGAGATGGAAGCTCCCTGACCGCTGCCGGGCTGCCGGGCGCAGGTCCGACCGAACTGATCGGACGCCGGGCCGGTCGGCCGGGCGGACACTCAAACCGCTCGACGGGATGGAGAGCGGTTGTCCGACCGGTCGAGCCGGCACCGGCGGCCGACCACCACACCGCCGCGCCAGCCAACGACCGCTTCACATCCGCGGGCGGCTCGCCGGTAGCGTCAGGGGCGATGCGCCGCACCAAGATCGTCGCCACCATCGGCCCCGCCTCGCGCGACCCGGAGATCCTCGTCGCGCATGGTCGAGGCCGGGCATGGACGTCGCGCGACTGAACTTCTCCCACGGCACGCTCGAGGAGCACGCGGAGACCATCCGGCGCGTCCGCGATGCCGCCGACCGCGCCGGTCGCCCGGTCGCCGATCCTCCAGGACCTGCCCGGCCCGAAGCTGCGCATCGGCCCGCTGCGCGAGGACGTCGTGCGAGCTGACGCCGGCGAGCGGGTGACGCTCTCCTGCGGCGAGCGAGCTCGAGGGCGACGCGCGCACGGATGTAGATCTCCTGGGCGGGCCTGCCGAGGCGCGTCGAGCGGCGACGCGATGCTACCTCGCCGACGGCTCGGTGCGGCTGCGCGTGTCGACGTCGCACGCCGGCGCCGGCGAGGTCGACGCCGAGGTCGAGGTCGGCGGCGCCGTCGCGTCGCGCCAGGGGCTCAACATCCCGGGCCCGGCGGCGTCGCTGCCGTCGGTGCCCGAGGAGGACCTCGAGCTGCTCGCGCTCGGCGAGTCGATCGGCGTGGACATGGTCGCGCTCTCGTTCGTGCGAGACCGCCGAGGACGTCGGGTACGGTCGCGCGAGGAGCACGCGCCTGCCGCTGATCGCCAAGATCGAGAAGCCCCAGGCGGTCGATCGCGCCGAGGAGATCCTCGAGGCCGCCGACTGCGTGATGGTCGCGCGCGGCGACTCGGCATCGAGATGCCGCTCGCGCAGGTGCCGATCGTGCAGAAGCGCTGATCGAGCTGCGCCGGCCGGATGGCGCGCCCGTCGATCACCGCGACGCAGATGCTCGACTCGATGGTCAGCTCCCCGCGCCCGACCCGCGCGGAGGTCGGCGACGTCGCCAACGCGATCCTCGACGGGACCGACGCGGTGATGCTCTCGCAGGAGACGGCGGTCGGCGCCTACCCGGTGGAGGCGGTCGCGATGATGGCCGCGGTCGCCGCGCAGGCCGAGGCGATCGCTGCCGTATCGAGCGCTGGAACCAGGAGAGGGTGCGTCGCACCCGCGCGGACCCCGCCTACACGATCGCCCACACCGCTGCGACGCCGCCCGCGAGCTGCGAACTCGCAGCGCTGATCATCCCGACGCTGTCTGGCCGCTCGGCCGGCTCGTCTCCGCCCACCGCCCTACCGTGCCGATCTACGCGCTCTCGCCGGGCAGAGAGACTGTCAGGCGCTGCGGCCTGATGTGGGGCGTGCAGGCGGCGTCGATGCCCCGCCACGAGACGACCGAGGAGCTGATCGCGGACGCCGCCCGCGCGCGTCGAGGAGTGGCTGGTGCAAGCCGGGCAGCGGGTCGGGATCACCGCCGGGCTGCCCTCCGGGCGGCCGGGGACCACGAGCCTGTTCCAGGTTCAGACGATTCGCTGACCGGAAGCCTGCGCCTGCGCTCCCGCCAGATCGGGATCAGGCCGACGATCGACATCACAACCAGCACGAGCAGTGCGATCAGTGCCTCAGGCCGGCTCCAGTTGTCGATCGACCCTCCCAGAGCGGTGTAGGCGAAGGCCCGCGGCGAGCAGGCGATCGCCGTCGCGAGGGTGAAGTCGCGCAGCTTGATCGGAGTCATGCCCGCGGCGTAGTTGACGAGGTTGTACGGGGCGCCGGGAGCGAGCCGCGCATAGAACACGCTGCGGAATCCGCGGTTGCCGATCCACTCGCGGATCGCGTTGATCCGGGCGCCTGCGAGGTGCTCGACTGCGTCGTGCGCCCACCAGCGCGACACTGCGAATGCGAGTACAGCGCCGAGGGTCGCCGAGATGATCGAGATCGGAGTGCCGAGCGCAACCCCGAACAGCAGGCCGCTCGCTGCCGCGAGTACCGGGCCGGGCACGAACAGGACCGTCAGCACTGCGCTGATCGGGATGAACAGCAGCGGCCCGGCCGCGCCGAGGTCGTCGACCTTGGTGCGTATCTCGGAGGCCGAGATCTTGCCGGTTGCGAACAGCACGACCATCACTGTGAACAGGACTCCGATCAGCGCGAGCCGAAGCAGCGCCGCTGTGCGGCTCATCGCCGGGCGGCCCTGCGGCTGCCCGTCCGTCAAACCGGTTCGACGATCGAGCCCGGCACGAGGTCGTCGCTTCCGTCCGCCAGGCGGATCCATGCCTTGTGCCCACCGTCGTAGTCGGGGCCCAGCAGGATCAGGTCGACTTCCTCCTCGCCGTTGACGGTGCAGCGCCCGCTGCCCTCCGGGTCGAGCCCGCGCCAGATCCGCACGAAGGAGTTGGTCTCGAGCTCGTCGGCGACCGTGGTGCTCTCGCAGTGTCCGGGCCGGATCACCGTCTCGGGGGGCAGCTCGAGGATCACTTCCATCACCGAGCTTCGAAGGTCTTCGAAAGTGGTGTGGCCGGGAGCCCTCACACCGCCGACCGATCCCTTGAAGAGGGTGTCGCCGGTGAAGACGTCGCGTCTCGTTGAGGACGAGCGCCAGCATCCCGGCGGTGTGGCCCGGGGTCAGCAGGGCTTCGAAGCTGGAGGTTCCCGAAGGTGAGCGTCTCGCCGGGCTGGATGTCCCCGGTCGTCTCCTTGCCCATGGCGCCGGCCGCCTCGCGCTCGACGGGGTGCGCGAGGACCGGAGTGCCGGGGTGGGCGGCGACGACCTGTTCGAGTTCGGCGACGTGATCCCAGTGGTGGTGGGTCAGCAGGACGGCCTCGAGCTTCGCGTCGAGCTCTGCGATCCGCTCGAGCAGCGGTTCGACCGGTCCGCCCGCGTCGATCAGCACAGCGCTGCCACCCTGACCCTCTGCGACGAGCCAGGTGTTCGACAGCCAATCAGGGTGCTCCGAGCGTTCGATGATCACCCGCTGATCGTACCTGCAGGCGGGCCACCGGCAGTTCGCGGAGTTGCGGTTTCCGGATCCGGAGTGCGGCGGCGTGGCGGCGGCTGCTGCCCGAGTGACCGCCGTGAGCTGAGTCCTTCCCGTTTCCGCCACCCCTGGCATTAGATTGGTCGAGTGCGCCTGATCCACACCTGTTACCGGGTCTTCGACCTCGATCGTTCGGTTGAGTTCTACGGGGCGCTCGGCTTCGAGGAGATCGGCCGGATGCCGATCGGCACCGAGGCGACCAATGTCTTCATGAACCTGCCCGGTGATGGCGCTGAGCCCCGGCTCGAGCTGACCTTCAACCATGACCGCGCCGAGCCCTACGACATCGGTGACGGATACGGCCACATCGCGATCTCCGTCGGGGACATCGACGCCGCTCTCGAACGGCTCGCCTCGCTCGGCATCGAGCCCGAGAAGCCGCCCTACACGGTCAGCGAGGGCGGCACCCGACTCTGCTTCGTGCGCGATCCCGACGGATACCGGATCGAACTCCTCGGCCGCGACTGAGCCATGGGGTCCCGGCGCACGATCGTCGAGGATCTCGGCTCCAACTCCTTCCGCTTGGTCGTCTATGAGTGGGAACCGGGCTCGTGGTGGCGGCGGGTCGACGAACTCCACGAGACCGTCAGGATCGGAGCGGGCCTCGACGCGGCTGGCGTGCTCAGCCACAAGGGGATCGAGCGCGGCCTGAGCGCAGTCGAGCTGTTCGGCCATGTTCGGGAGGCTTTCGGGATCCCGATCGAGGAGACGATCGCGGTGGCCACGAGCGCGATCCGCGACGCTGCCAATGGCGGCGACTTCATCAAGCGGGCCGAGGCCGTCGGCGGTGTGCCGGTGAGGGTGCTGTCGACTGCGGAGGAGGCCCGCTACGGCATGCTCGCGGCAGTCAATTCGACGACCCTCTCGGAGGGCTGGACGCTCGACCTCGGCGGCGGCAGCATGCAGCTGTGCAAGGTGGAGGGCCGCAGGGCGAAGCGCTGCGGGTCATGGCCGCTCGGGGCGGTCCGGATGACCGAGCACTACCTCGCCGATGGCGAACCCGCCTCGCGCAAGGCGATCAAGGATCTGACGAGGCACGCCGTCTCAGCCCTCCACGCCGACGGGATCGAGCCGGACGGTGGCAGGGTCGTCGGGCTCGGCGGGGCCGTCCGCAACCTCGCCCAAGCCGCCCGGATCGAAGCGGGTTTGCCTTCTCTCGGCACCCAGGGTTATGAGCTGACTGCCGACGCGCTCGACGACCTGATCGATCGTCTTGCCGCACTTCCCGCGGCGAAGCGTCGAGGTATCCCGGGGATCAAGCCGGGGCGGGGGGAGATCATCTTGGCCGCCGCCGTTGTCCTGCGCGCCGGCCTCGAGGCCGTCGGCTCCGACTCGATCGAGACGACCGAGGCCGGCCTGCGCGAAGGCGTCTTCTTCGAGCGGTTCCTCGCTCCGGCCGACCCGCCGCTCTTCCCCGACGTCCGTGGCGCGAGCGTCCGCAACCTCGCCCTTCAGCACAGGCTCGACGTCGACCACGCCGAGCGGGTGGCCGACCTGGCTCTCGGCATGTTCGACTCGCTCCGTGAGACGGAGGCCAAGCCCGGCGGTGCGAAGCTGCGCGAACTGCTGTGGGCCGCGGCCATGCTGCACGACGTCGGCAAGGCGATCGATTACGACGACCACCACCGCCACTCCAAGTACCTGATCCTCGGCGCGGGCCTGCCCGGCTACACGCAGCGCGAGCTGGCGCTGATCGCCCTGATGGCCAGGTACCACCGCAAGGGCAGCCCGGACCCGAACGGCCTCGCCGGCCTGCTCGAGCCCGGTGACCTCGAGCGCTTGCGCCGCTGCTCGGCGCTGCTGCGTCTGGCCGAGTTCCTCGAGCGCGGCCGCGACGGCTCCGTCGAGAGCGCGGCCCTCGTGCCCAACGGCAAGGGCATCAAGCTGGAACTCTCGGTCAAGGGCAACGCGGCACTCGCCGTCTGGGGAGCGGAGCGTCAGTCCGACGCCTTCGCCGACGCCTTCGGCCGGGACCTGATCGTCAGGCCGTAGGGCCGCGCGGTGGCGCCAAGCCCGTCTCGCAAGCGCGCCGGTCGAGACTCTGCCCCGGCAATTGCGCAGAGGCCTTGAAGCGCCGTTGAGCGCTTGCTACCTTCGGTCTTGAGAGCGCGTAACCAATCGCGTCTTACCCAGCCCGGGGGTCGCGAAAGCGGCCCCCGGTGCGTTTCGGGCCTGATTCATGTCAGTGGAGCGCCATGCACGTGTCGACTTGCACCAGAGGATCCAGCGTCTCCACCAACTGTCGACCGCCTGACGAGACCTGGGATCGTGGTTGGCGGTCATGAACGCCGTCGCGACTTGAGGAATGCGACGAGGTCGCAAGCCTGGACTCCGTAGCTGTGATGGCTCCTCGTGAAGAGCGGCGTGTCGAGGATGCACGATGGGGAACCATCCAAGCCGCGAAGGCCCTGATGGCTCTTGACGGTCTGAACGACCCGTTCAGTGGTGGTCTTTTCCTCGTCGATGATCAGCAGGCATCGCGCTCCGCGCCAAGCTGTCGAGCGCTTGGCGCTCAGGGACCTGATCGTCAGGCCGTAGGGCCGGCCGGCGTCTCGACCGGTCCGGCGGGGACTTCGATCGGGTCGGCGGGGATCGTCTCGGTCGCGAACGCCTCGACTGCGTCTTCGACCCCGAATGCGGAGCCGTCGCAGAGGATCCGGAAGCGCTTGGGGGCGACACGGTCGTCCGGCTTGACGGGCACTCCGAACAGCTCCGTCCACCCGAACAGCTCCAGGTTGCCCGGGTTGAGCAGGATCGCCTGGGCCGGCATCGGGCAGGTCGAATCGTGGTGAGCGAGGCCCGCCTTCACGAACGCCTTCATCTCCTCTTCGAGTCCCATCGCCTCGATTGTGGCATCCCGGCCAGTGATCGCACTGGGCGGGGCGGGGGACGTGACTGTTACGGAGCGGACTCGCGTCGAATAACGTATACACTTGCGCATACACAAACGTATACTCAGGAGGCGATGTTGGCAGCAACCACAACAGTCAGGGTCACTCCGGAAACGCGAGCCGAGCTCACAGAGCTGGCCGCCGAGCGAGGGGTCACGACCGCTGACCTGATCGCCGAACTGCTGGCGTTCGAGCGGGAGCGGAGCCTCTTGCGGGCGATGAACGACGGATTCGCCCGGCTTGCGGAGGACCCGGCAGCGATGGCAGCTTGGCGAGCCGAGCAGCGGGTTTGGGATGCCACGCTCGGGGACGGGTTCGCTTGAGTCCCGAAGAGCCGGTCCGCCAAGGCGACGTATGGCTGGCCGATCTCGACCCCGTCACGGGACGGGAGCAGGCCGGCACCCGCCCGGTCTTGATCATCTCGGTTGATGCACTCAACTCGGGCCCGAGTAACTTGGCGATCGTCGTTCCGATCACCGGCACCCGGCGACCGAACCCGATTCACGTTGAACTGGATGAGGGAGTCGGCGGCCTGCGGAACCGCAGCTTTGCCCTGCCCGAGATGGTGAGGTCGGTGAGCCGCGAGCGGCTGCACCGGCGGTGGGGTTCGGTGCCCGTCGGGGACCTGCTGAGGGTCGTCGGCAGGGTCACGCTCCACCCGGGTCGGCTGAGTTGCTCCTCCCAGCTCGGTCAGGGCCGGTCGCGCGGCGGGCACCAGTGGCGACCGTCGCTCACGACGGCCCGATCAACACGCCCGGGTTGAGGATCCCGGCCGGGTCGACCTCCCGCTTGGCGGCCGCGAGCGCTGCTGCGAACCGGTCGGGCCTCTGTTCGTCGTACCACGGGCGGTGGTCGCGGCCGACGGCGTGGTGGTGGGTGATCGTCCCGCCGGCCGCGAGCAGCGCGTCCCCGGCGGCCCGCTTGATCGCGTCCCACTGCTCGACCTCACTGCCGCCGCTCGGCCGGCGCGAGCACCGTGAAGTACGGAGCCGGCCCGTCCGGGTAGACATGGGTGAAGCGGCACGACACCCGGCCGCCGCCGCAGGTGTCGGCCAGCGCCCGCTCGACCGCCTCCGTCACCTGCGAGTGCAGCTGCGGGAAGCGGTCCCACGTCACCGCCGTCTCGAAGGTCTCCGAGAGCACGCCCATCCGTCACGAAGGTGTCGCGCAGGTAGGGCGCCCGCAGGAACGCCTCGCGCCACGCACCCGACGCTCCATCCCTGCCGCCGCGAGCTGACCTTCTCCCACTCGCCGCCGAGCGCCTTGCAGATCGCCAGAGCGCCGGTCCATCTCCTCGGTGACGCTCCGCTCCGGCGCCTCGAAGCCGACGACCAGCAGCGCGTGCTGCCGTCGCCTGCGCCGGTCAGGGCGGCTTCGGACGGGTCGAGCAGCCTGCAGGTTCGCCGGTCGCAGGCTCGACTGCACGACCTCCCGCACCGCCTCTGCAGCCGGCTGCGAAAGACCAAACCGCACCGCCCGTCTGCGCCCGCGGTGCCCGGGCTTCGGCCTGACCCTCACCCACGCCGAGGTGATCGCGCCGAGGATCCCCTCGGAGCCGATCAGCATCCTGTCGGGGCTCGGTGCCCGCTCCGCTGCCGGGAAGCCGCCGTGACTCCCAGACTCCGGTCGGCGTGATCGCCCGACCGACTCGACGAGGTCGTCGATGTGGGTCTCGCCGGTCGCGAAGTGTCCGCCGGCCCGGGTCGCCACCCAGCCACCGAGGGTCGAGAACTCGAACGACTGCGGGTAGCAGCGCAGCGTCAGGTCGTGGGCTGCGAGCGCCCGCTCCAACGCCGGTCCCGTGGCCCCGGCTCCGATCCGCGCGGCCTGCGAGACCTGGTCCACCTCGAGCAGCGAGTCGAACGCGGCCATGTCGAGCGAGAGCGTTCCGCCGTACTCGCTTCCGACCCTCGGCTCGACTCCGCCGACGACGCTCGTGCCACCTCCGAACGGGATCACGGCGACTCCCTCGACCGAGCACCAATCAAAGACGGTCGCGATCTCCTCCTCCGTGGTCGGCCTGGCGACCAGGTCGACGATCGAGTCGAGCTCGCCGCGCATCGCGCGGACCACGTCCCGGTAGGCCGCCCCGTGCGAATGGAAGACCCGGTCATGGCGATCGGCCGACACGATCGAAGCGAGCCGCTCCGCTGCCGGGATCCTCGGCTCGGGCAGGTCGAGCGACTCGAGCGCAGCCGGCTCCTCCAGGTCAGTGCGTCCGAAACCGAGGTGGGCTGCGATCCCCTCGGCCATCGCCGCCTCGTCCGCCGGCGGCAGGATGTCGCTCTCGCGCCCCCAGCCCCAGTGCTTTCGCCTGTCGCTCATCGGCGAATCAGCATACGCGCGCGTATGGTTGAGGGGGATGAGCCAGCCGACAGCACAGCTTCTGGCCCGCGGGCCATGGACGCCGGAGGCTGTCGCTGCCGATTGGCTCGAGGATCACTACGTCCCGGCGCCCGGGATTTCGGCCGACGCCGACGCCGAGATCGAGCGTCTTCGCGAGCGCGGCTCGCCCAGCCACGACGGCTTGGCCGCGCGACTCGTCGACTGGACGGCCGCCGACGGGACCCTCTCGATGAACCTCCAGCCCTCGCGCTGGGCACTGCGCCTGCTGAGCGGTCCCGAGCACGGCTCGATCAGCGTCCTGTGCACCGTCCGCTCCGCCGAGGGCCTGTGGCTCGCAGGCAAGCGTGCCGAGTGGCTCGCGTCCTGGCCGGGGCGGTGGGCGCTCGGAGCCGGGGGAGCGGTTGAGGTCGGCGAGCACCCGGTCGTCGCGATGACCCGGGAGCTCGAGGAGGAGTGGTCGGTGGTGCCCCGGTCACTTTCGATCGAGGCCCTGGTCCAGGTGCCGTCCGGGATGGCCCTGCTCGTCGGCAGCGCCGTCCTGCCCGCCGGCGCCGAGGTGACGATGGACCCCGAGCACGACGCCTTCGAGTGGTGGCCCGCCGATGTCGCCGAGTGGCCCGAGCACGCCGACTACCCGCTGCGCAGGATGGCTTCGTTCCTCTCGTGAGCACGACCCCGGCAGCCGGTCGCCAGACGGAGGGGTCGATCGGTCCCGGCGTCGACAGCGACCCGAGCGAGCGCCAGACCGCCGGCCCGACCGTTCGCTCAAGGGCGTTCCGTTCGCTCGAGGGCCTCTCGATCGTTCACTCGCTCGTCTACATCGGACTGATCGCGATGTGGCTGACCGAGGGGCCGGGCGAGATCCGCAGGGCGCTCGGCTGGGCGCACGGGATCCTCTGGATCGTGATGGCGCTGCTGATAGTCGTCGCCGCCCGCAAGGCGATCGTCTCCTTCCGTTTGGCTGTTCTGGTGGCGGTTGTCGGTGGGCTGGGCCCGTTCGCCGGGACGCTCGGCTTCCTTTGGGAGGGACGCCGCCGCGATGATCGGCCGGGCCAGCCCGATTGCGACGCTGAAGGAAAGTCGACCGGGCGCTAGAGTCCGCAGCGAATGTCTACGCAGACGACGATCGAGGTCGTCATGCCTGAGATGGGTGAGTCGGTGACCGAAGGAACGGTCCTCGAATGGCACCGAGCCGAAGGCGAGGCGATCGAACTCGACGAGACCATCGTCGAGATCTCCACCGACAAGGTGGACGCCGAAGTCCCCTCACCGGCAACAGGAGTCGTCTCGAGGATCCTCGTCGAGGAGGGCGAGACCGTCAAGGTCGGCCAGGTGATCGCAGAGATCACTCTCGGTGAGGGCGGAACGCCACCCGCCTCCGCATCGGGAGGCGACTCGCAGCCCGCTGCGGATTCCAACGGTGGCTCGTCCGCTGAGTCGAACGGTGCTGCCGCCGCGCCGACCGGCAACGCCTCGGCCTCCGTGCCCGAGGGCACGACAGTCTCGCCTGTGGCCAAGCGCGCCGCCGCCGACCTCGGTGTCGACCTGTCGGCCGTCGCCGGCAGCGGGCGTGAAGGCAGGATCACCAAGGACGACGTGCTCGCCGCAGCCAATGGCGGCGGGGCTTCGCCGAACGGCGGCTCAGCGGCGTCCAACGGAGCCGGCTCGGCCTCGGAGACCCAGCTCAAGGGCGCAGCGGCGATGCTCGCCCGCTACATGGACGAGAGCCGCTCGATCCCGACTGCCACCTCCTTCCGCAGCCTCGCGGTGGGGACTCTCGACGCCCGCCGCACCCAGCTCAAGGAGGCCGGCAGGAAGGCCTCCTTCACCCACATCCTCGCTTGGGCGATCGCCGTCGCCGCGACCGAGGACATGCCGGTCATGACGAACCACTTCGAAGACCGCGACGGCACGCCCTTCCGGATCGAGGATGGCGCAGCGAACCTCGGCATCGCGGTCGACGTCGAGAAGAAGGACGGCTCACGGACCCTGATGGTGCCCGTGATCCGTGACGCCGGCCGCCTCACCTTCCAGGGCTTCCTCGACGCCTTCAACGAGCTGATCGCGAAGGCTCGCGACAACAAGCTCACCCCGGGCGACCTGACCGGAGGCAACATCACTCTCACCAACCCCGGGGGCATCGGCACCGTCGCCTCGGTTCCGCGCCTGATGGAGGGTCAGGGCACGATTGTCGCCGCCGGCGCGATCGGCTACCCCGCAGGCCTCGGCGACGCGGCCGCCGCGCTCGGCGCCGAGAAGGTGATGACAGTCACCTCGACTTACGACCACCGGATCATCCAGGGCGCTGAGTCCGGCCAGTTCCTCGCCAAGGTCGATTCGCTCCTTCAGGGTGAGGGTGGCTTCTACGAGCGGCTCTTCGCCGACCTCGGCGTCGAGCTGCCGCCTCTGCCGCCCAAGCCCGTTCCGACCCTGCCCGCGGCAGCGTCCGGCGGTTCGACCTTCGCGACGAGGGCCGGCGACGAGCCGAGCGTCGACATGCTCCAGGCCGTCCAGGCCGCCACGTCGCTCGTCAAGGCCCACCGCACCCATGGCCACCTCGCAGCTCACCTCGATCCGCTCGGCTCGCCTCCGCCCGGCGATCCGGCGCTGAACCCCGAGCCGCTCGGCCTCACTCCCGAGGTGATGGCGAGGATCCCGTCGAAGATCCTGAGGATGAGCGTGCCCGGCGACAACCTCGCCGAGTCGCTTCCGCACCTGCGAGCCGTCTACTGCGGCACCGCCGGCTTCGAGAGTGAACACCTCGAGAGCCACGAGCAGCGGATGTGGTGGCGCGAGCAGGTCGAGTCGGGCGTGTTCCGCGAGCCGCTCTCCGACGACGAGTCAAAGGCGATGCTCGCCCGCCTGACCGAGGTCGACGCTCTCGAGCGCTTCATGCACAAGGCCTACCTCGGCCAGAAGCAGTTCTCGATCGAAGGCCTCGACATGACCGTCCCGATGCTCGACGAGCTGATCGCGCTGGCGACCGGTCACGGCGCCCACGAGATCGTCATCGGCATGGCTCACCGCGGCCGCCTCAACGTGCTCGCCCACAACCTCGGCCGCAGCTACGGCTCGATCTTCGCCGAGTTCGAGGGTGCGTCGACGATCGAGCAGGTCACGACGATCCCGCAGGGTGGAACGGGCGACGTCAAGTACCACCACGGCTCACGCGGTCGCAGGCAGATCGCCGACGGCCGGTCGATCATCGTTCGGCTGGAGTCGAACCCGAGCCACCTCGAGTTCGTCACCGCCGTCATCGAGGGTGCGACCAGAGCCGCCCAGACCCACCAGGACGGTCCGCTCCCCGACCGCGACCCGGACCGCGCGATCCCGGTCGCGATCCACGGCGACGCGGCATTCCCGGGCCAGGGAGTGGTCGCCGAGACGCTCAACCTGCAGCTGCTCGAGGGCTACAACGTCGGCGGCACGATCCACCTGATCCAGAACAACCAGGTCGGCTTCACGACCGATCCGACCGAGTCGCGCTCGACCCGTTGGGCCTCCGACATCGCAAAGGGTTTCGACGTCCCGGTGATCCACGTCAACGCCGACGACGTCGAGGCCTGCGTCCACGCTGTCAGGCTCGCCTACGCCTTCCGCCAGAAGTTCCGCCACGACATCGTGATCGACCTGATCGGCTACCGGCGCTTCGGCCACAACGAGGCCGATGAGCCGCTCTACACGCAGCCGACCCTCTACGGCCGGATCAAGACCCACAAGCCGGTTCGTGACCTTTACGCAGCCGAGCTCGTCGAGCGGGCCGTGGTCACCCAGGCCGAGGCCGACGCGGAGGCGGAGCGCGTTTGGGGGAAGCTCTCCGGCGAGCACCAGGATCTCAAGCGGGCGATCGAGCGTCACGAATCTCCCGAGCAGCAGACCGGCGAGTACCAGCTCGACCGCACCCAGAGCCCGAACATCGAGACCGCCGTGCCGGAGAAGGTCCTGAGCAAACTCGCAGCCCAGCTGATCCAGGTGCCGGAGGGCTTCACTGTCAACAAGAAGCTCAAGGCCCAGCTCGAGAAGCGGGCCGAGGAGCTGAAGCCGGGCGGTGCCGTCAGCTGGGCGACCGCGGAGGCGCTCGCGTTCGCCTCACTCCTGACCGAGGGCACGCCGATCCGCCTGACCGGCCAGGACAGCCAGCGCGGCACCTTCTCTCACCGTCACATGGTCCTCCACGACGCCGAGACCGGCAAGACCCACATCCCGATCGCCCACCTCCCGGGCGCACAGGCCCCGATCGAGGTCCACAACTCGCCCCTTTCGGAGACGGCCGCTCTCGGCTTCGAGTACGGCTTCAGCCAGGAGGCGCCCAACGCCCTCGTGCTCTGGGAGGCGCAGTTCGGTGATTTCGTCAACGGCGCCCAGGTGATCGTCGACCAGTTCATCACCAGCGGCATGGCGAAGTGGGGGCAGACGACGCGCCTGACCCTGATGCTGCCGCACGGCTACGAGGGCTCCGGCCCGGAGCACAGCTCGGCGAGGCTCGAGCGCTTCCTCCAGCTGGCAGCCGAGGGCAACATGAGGATCACGAACCCGACGACCCCGGCCCAGTGGTTCCACCTGCTCCGCCGTCAGGCGAAGATCGCGAAGCTCAGGCCGCTGATCGTGATGACTCCGAAGAGCCTGCTGCGACTTCCTCAGGCCACCAGCTCGCCCGATGAGCTGAGCAGCGGAGCCTTCCAGCCGGTGATCGCCGACCCGTCGGTCCAGGACGAGACCGCGATCGAGCGGCTCGTGCTCTGCACCGGCAAGGTCTTCTACGACATCGCCGCCAGCTCGATGCGCGAGGCGGCGACGAAGACGGCGATCGGCAGGGTCGAGCTGCTCTACCCGTTCCCGCAGCAGAGCATCCTCGGTCTCGTCTCCCGCTACCCGAACCTCCGCGAGGTCGTGTGGGTCCAGGAGGAGCCGCGCAACATGGGCGCGCGAGCGCACATGTCGCCCCGGCTGCTGCACATCCTTCCCGACGAGTTGTCCTTCGGCTACATCGGTCGCCCCGAGCGCGCAAGCCCGGGCGAGGGCTACCCGGTCGCCCACTCCGAGGAGCAGAACCGCATCGTCCGCACCGCTCTGGACGAGTCGGTGCCGGTCACGATGTACCCGGCGAAGCTCCCCGGCGAGCGCTGACCGACTGACCCGAGCTTCGGATCGCTTTGGCTGCCCCGCGGAGCCGCGGAGCCGCGGCGACGGGCTACTCGGCCCAGAGCGAGGCGATCGGTGCGGCGACGATCCGCTCGCCAAGCTCGTAGGTCCGGGTTCCGCTGTGGAGGACGAAGCCGGCAATAAGGTCATCGCCGATCTGGTCGCGAAGCCATTCGATGTGTTTGGCCGAGTCCGGGCCGGGCCCGGCGGAAGCCTTCACCTCGATCGCGACCATTCCTCCTCCCGGAAGCTCGATCAGGAGGTCGATCTCCCTTCGGTTGTCGGCGGTCCTCAGGTGGTACATGCGACCGCCCGTTGCCTCCACCTCGGGTCGGAGCTGCGCTGCGACGAAGGTGTCGAGCAGGCGTCCGGTCAGATTCCCCTCCAGCTTGAGCGACACGGCGTCGACGCCGAGGGCTGCTCCCCAGACGCCGGTGTCGATCAGGTAGCGCTTGGGCGTTCGGGTCAGGCGCTTCAGCCGGTTGGTGTTCCATGCGGGCAGCCGTTCCGTGACGAAGAGGTCCTCCAGCAGGCCGTCGTAGGCATCGGCTGTTCGGTTGTTGAGGCCAGCTGCACGGCAGAGTGAAGCGGCCGTCGGCGTGCCAGCCGAGTTGATGGCGATCGCCTCCAGCCAGGTCCGAAGCCTCTGGGGGTCACGGGTACGAGTGGCACTTCCTGAGAGGCCGCGAACATCGCGATTGATCGTGTCTGAGACGTAGCTCGCATACCAGCGCCTGCTGGCCTCGGGGGAGCCGAGCCCCGTTGCCTCCGGGTAACCGCCTGCCAGCGCCAGTTCGATGTAGTCATCGATCTCAAGAATGGACGGGGTCGGCTCGCTCGCCGTTCGCGACGCTGCTCGATCGAGGAATCCCTGCTTGCTGCCGAGACCGCGCTTCTCGCGCTCTGTGAAGGGCAGGATGGTGACCCGTGTCAGTCGTCCTGTTCCCGGCCAGTGTTCGCCATCAACCGCGGACCTGATCGATCCGGTCACGAGGAATGAGCCTGGCTGGGTCCCGGAGTCGATCGCCCGTTTCACCGCTCCGAGAGCCTCGGGGACAAGCTGCCACTCGTCGATCAGCAAGGGGAGCTTGTTGCCTCGGATGGCCGCATCGGGATTGGCTCGAAAGGCCTCCGCGACCGACGGCACATCAAGCCTCGCTTCACTCGCGGCGCGCCGGGAAGCGCTGGTCGTCTTGCCGCAGCCGCGTGGTCCGACCAGCATCACGCCAGGCAGTTCATCTGTCAGCAGGTCCAGCTCGGCGTCCGCGATCCGATTCAGGTAGGGGCGCCGGGCGACTGACACACCGCTGAGAGTACAAGAGTCTGCACGTCAAATACTACAAGTCTCACACATCAAATGCTACGGTTCTTGCACGGTTCTGCGGGTTTTCGATCCCTACCCACCGCGTCCCGCCGCCCCAGCGGCGATCCTGAACTCCATGTGGCTCGCCAGGACAATCGAGATCGAGGCGGTGCCACGAGGCCTGCACCTGATCACGGCCGAGGTCATCGGCTCGGTGCCGGAGATGGTCGATCTCTCGGCCGGCCTGCTGCACGTCCAGATCCTCCACACCAGCGCCGCTCTGACACTCAACGAGAACGCCGACCCGAGCGTCGGCGTCGACCTCGCCTCATGGCTCGACGAGATCGCGCCCGAGAACGCCTCGCTACTGGACCCACGTCCTCGAAGGTCCCGACGACATGCCGGCTCACGCCAAGGCCGCGCTGCTCGGCCCGTCGGTCACGGTGCCGATCGCCAACGGCAGGCCGGTGCTCGGCACCTGGCAGGGGATCCACCTCGCCGAGTTCCGCGACCGCCCGAGCCCCGCGGCGGCTCTCCCTCACCCTTTCGGGGGAGTGAGTCCGGCCCGGAGAGGCGGTCACGCTCGAGCAGGCGCCCCGACCCGACCCACTCTGGGCTGAGCCCGGCCGGGCGGCTGGGCCGCCAGCTCGTGCGACGGCCGCCTAGCGACCCTTCCAGACCGGGTCGCGCTTCTCGGCGAAGGCGAGCGCACCCTCCTGGGCGTCCTCGCTGGTGAAGACGGGCGCGACGATCTCGTTCTGAGCGTCCCAGCCCTCTGCCTCGGTCCAGTCGACGGCCTTGGTCACGATCTCCTTGCTGGCGTAGACGGCGAGCGGGCCGTTGACCGTGATCCGCGCTGCCAGCTCGAGCGCCGCGTCGACGGCTCCTCCGCTCGGCGCGACGACGTTGACGAGGCCGAGCTCGTAGGCGCGCTGCGCGCTGATCGGGTCGCCGGTCAGGGCGAGTTCCATCACCACGTGGAAGGGGATGCGGTTGGGCAGGCGCAGCAGCGCTCCGCCGGCGGCGACGAGGTTGCGCTTGGCCTCCGGGATGCCGAGCTTGCGCTCCGTCGGCGGCGACGATCAGGTCGCAGGCCAGCGCGATCTCCATCCCGCCCGCCACGGCGAACCCCTCGATCGCTGCGATCAGCGGCTTGCGCGGACCCTTCTTCGCGATGCCCGCGAAGCCCTCCTCGGCGAGGAACGGCAGCTCGCCCTTCATGAAGGCCTTGAGGTCCATGCCGGAGCAGAACGCCCCGCCCGCGCCGGTGAGGATCCCGAGCCGCAGCTCGTCGGTCGAGTCGAGGTGCTTTACGGCATCTGCGAGGCCTTGGGCCACGGCGCCATTGACCGCGTTGCGGGCCTCGGGCCGGTTGATCGTGATGATCAGGACGTTGTCGCGCTGCTCTGTGAGTACTGCCTGTTCTTCGCTCATGGCCGGGAGGCTACGCGAACGGCGCCGCCTCCGGCTCGCGCCCTCCAGCGGGCGGCGCCGGGGCTTGCGGGCCTCCCGCTCAGCCGAACAGGGTCAAGTCCGGCTCGCGCTCGCCGCGCAGGATGGCGAGGTCGACCTCCACAGTCGCGATCCCGCGGCTCTCGGCCAGCACCGCGGCCTGTGGCTTGATCACCTCGGCCGCCAGCACCCCGCGGCAGTCGGCCATCGCCGGGTCGAGCCGGATCCGCTCGAGGTAGCGGGTCAGCTGTTCGACCGAGTCGATCGTGCCGGTCTTCTTGATCTCGACAGCGATCCAGCCGTCGCCCTCGTCGCGGCACATCAGGTCCACCGGGCCGATGTCGGTCGGCCACTCGCGCCTGACCAGCCGGAATCCCTCACCGCACCAGTGCGGTGCTGCCGCCAACGCCTCCTGGATGTCCTTCTCGACCCCGTCCTTCTCGAGCGCCGCGGCCTCACCCATGTCGTGCAGCGAGTCGGAGACGATCTCCGTGATCTCGATCGTCAAGAGGTCCTCGGTCTTGCCCGCCTTCTTGCGCACGACGATCCGCTCGAGCGGATCGCCCTCCTCCTCGATCACCGTCGGCGGGGTCATCCAGTTCTGCGGCTTGTAGCCGCCGGTGTCGGCGTGGACCATCACCGAGCCGTCCGACTTGATCATCAGCAGGCGCAGCGCCTCGGGCAGCAGGGCCTCGGCTCGGCCGGTGTAGCGGACTTCGCAGCGGGCGACGATCAGGCGCACGGCCCGAGCCTATGACCTCGGCTTGACGGCTGCGGCGGGACCTCGCTTCGACACCAAGTCGCGCAGCAACAGTTCCAAGACTGGCGCAGTGGCATCGGTCTCGGCATTTCAGGTGGATGATCGCCAGATGCCCGATCGAACCAGCCTGGCCGCTCGCTCGACAGATGAACTTGAGCTGGCCGTACAAAGTGCGTACACTGACCCCATGGCAGATCGCCCCGAAAAGGAGACCAAGTCCGCGCGCCTGAACCTGAGGGTCACTCCTTTCGACGCCCACCTGATCTCACGCGCTGCCAGCGAACTCGACATGACCGTGTCGGAGTTCGTCGTCTCGTCGGCTCACGATCGCGCGGTGGACGTGATGGCCGACAGGACCCGGATCGTCGTCAGCGCGGAGGAGTACGACCGGTTCGTGGAGAGCCTCGAGCGACCTCCCCGCTGGAACCCTCGCCTCGCCGCCTTGATGGCGATGGATCCGCCCGAGCTCGACCTCTAGGTGCGTGGCCTCTACGAAGTCGGGCCGCTGGAGGACGGGCACGTCCGCAGCGAATTCAATTGTGGCGAGCCTTTGCTCGACAGATGGCTGGTGGACCATTCGATCCATGCGGCCAATGCATCCACGGCACGCGTCTTCGTGCTCTGCGGGAAGAACTCGAAGCGGGTCGCCGCCTACCATGCCATCGCGGCGGGATCGGTCGAGTACGGGGCTGCCTCAGCGCGGATAAGGAGGGGAGCCGGCCGGCATCCGATCTCGGCCATCCTCATAGCGAGGCTCGCCGTTGATCGCTCGATTCAGGGAAGGGGCGCCGGCTCCTGGATGCTGCGTGACGCTCTGCTCAGGGCGGTCGCGGCCTCCGAAGTGATCGGAGCAAGGGCCGCGATCGTGCATGCCAAGACCGTCCGGGTTCGCGGGTTCTACATGAGGCACGGATTCGAACCGAGCCCGGCCGACCCGTTCAACCTCCAGCTCCTGCTCAGCGACTTCCTGCCTGACGCCGGTCGTCCCTGAAGACCCTGCGGCCCCGGCGAGCAGCCGGCCCGCCCCCGCAGCGCCGCCTCAGGCCGCTCGGTCGGTCAGCTCGCGCGGCGCCGATGCCTCGACCTCGGCCTTCAGCTCCGAGACCTCCTGATCGGGGCCGAAGGAGAGCGCCCGCTCGCAGGCAGCAAGGCAGTCGGTCACGCCGCTCGGTCTGAGCCGGGCGTGTGCGTACCGCGCCCAGGCGCCTGCTGCCACTCGGGCTCGAGCAGCGTCGCCTGCTCGCAGGCCTGGACCTCCCCGCCGACATCGCCACCGAGCCTGCGCGCCAGCGCCAGGTCGAGCAGCGCGTCGGCGTCGGCTCCGGTCTCGCGGGCTCGCTCCAGCGCCTCGAGCGCGGCGTCGCGGTCGAGCCTGCGCAGCTGGATCCGCCCGACCCTCGCCCAGCCGTCCGGGTTGCTCGGCCGCAGCTCCGCCGCAGCGCGGCGCTGTCCAGCGCAGGCCGCCCGGAGCCCATCGCCTCGTAGATCCGAGCGAGGAAGCGGTGCGCCGCCGGGTTGTCGCGCTCGACCCGCACCCAGTCGCGAGCCGCCCGCGCCGCCGCCGGGTACCGGTTGCGCCTGCAGAAGGCCGCGTCATCATGCCGCAGCACGACAGGGTCGTCGGGCGAGGCGTCTCGGGCGTACATGAGGCGCTGCGCGGCAAGCTCCGGGTCGCCCTCCGCCAGCGCGTGCGCTGCCGCAGTCATGAACCGCTCGACCCGGTCCTTCGCCTCGTCCGGCTCGGCCGAACTCGACGTACTGCAGCGAGCCGGCCGGCACCGTGCGGATCCCGACGCTGAAGCTCACCCGAGCCCACTGTTCGGTCGTGTCGCCCTCGCCGGTGAAGTAGATCCCGTTGACCGAGCCGACTCCCCACTCGGGGTAGGAGAGGCAGCGGGCGTAGCGGTGCACGACCGAGCGGTCGGGCATCCGCGTGCCGAACGGGTCGTTCTTGGCTCGCTCGGCCGACCGTTCGCGGGCGCGTTCGGCTTCCTCGTAGGCCTTGCGGCCCGCCTCCGCCCGGGCCTTGCGCGCCGCCGCCGCCGACGCCTTGACGGCGTTGCGAGTGACGCTGCCGCCGCGCGACTGCTCCGCGAGCCGTTCCAGCTGGTCGGCCGCGCGTTGATCGCCTGCAGGTGGCGTTCATGTTCGAGCTGGCGGCCGGAGGGCGCGATGTCCGGGTGCCAGCGCTTGGCCATGCGGCGCCGCGCCAGCTGCACGTCGCGCTGGTCGAACGGCGCCTCCATCTCCAGCAGGAGCAGGGCCTGCTCGACGTCGAGGATCTCGGATGGCATCCGACGAACGGTACCGCTGCGAGGCCCCTATCCTCCACTGGCAATGACTGCGGCCAGTACATCTTCACCGATGCAGGGTCTCTCCAAGATCCACCTTCCGGACAAGACGGTGCTCGAGAACATCACCCTCGCCGTTCTATCCCGGCGCCAAGATCGGCGTGCTCGGCTCCAACGGCGCGGGCAAGTCGAGCGCTGCTGCGGATCATGGCCGGGCTCGACCAGGACTTCCGCGGCGAGGCGCCGCCTCGCCGCCGGCGCCACCGTCGGCCTGCTCGAGCAGGAGCCGCAGCTCGACGAGAGCAAGGACGTGCGCGGCAACGTCGAGGAGGGCGTCGGCGAGGTCAAGGCGCTGGTCGACCGCTTCAACGAGCTGGCCGCCAACTACACCGACGAGACCGCGGACGAGTTCGCTCGGCTGCAGGAGCAGATCGACGCCGCCGACGCGCTGGGACCTCGACACCAGCTCGAGCTCGCGATGGACGCGCTGCGCCTGCCGCCCGGCGACGCCGACGTCGAGCAAGCTCTCCGGCGGCGAGCAGCCGCCGCGTCGCGCTGTGCCGGCTGCTGCTGCGCCAAGCCCGACCTGCTGCTGCTCGACGAGCCGACCAACCACCTCGACGCCGAGTCCGTCGCGTGGCTCGAGCAGCACCTCGCCGAGTACCCGGGCACGGTCGTCGCCGTCACCCACGACCGCTACTTCCTCGACAACGTCGCCGGCTGGATCCTCGAGCTCGACCGCGGCAAGGGCATCCCGTACGAGGGCAACTACTCCGCCTGGCTCGAGCAGAAGCAGAAGCGCCTCGCCCAGGAGGAGAAGCGAGGAGTCCGCCCGCCAGACGCACGCTCAGCAGCGAGCTGGAGTGGGTGCGGATGAACCCCAGGGCGCGCCAGGCCAAGAGCAAGGCGCGCCTCAACCGCTACGAGGAGCTGCTCGCCGAGGACCGCGAACGCGAGCTCGACTCAGGTCCAGATCCACATCCCGGCCGGTCCGCGCCTGGGCGACGTCGTCGTCGAGGCCGAGCGACCTGAGCAAGGGCTTCGGCGACGGCTGCTGATCGACGACCTGTCCTTCACCCTGCCGCCGCGGCGGCATCGTCGGCGTGATCGGCCCCAACGGCGCCGGCAAGACCACGCTGTTCCGGATGATCATCGGCCAGGAGAAGCCCGACGGCGGCACGCTGACGGATCGGCGAGACGGTCGAGCTCGGCCTACGTCGACCAGTCGCGCGACGCGCTCGACCCCGAGAAGACCGTCTGGGAGGAGATCTCCGGCGGCGTCGAGCACATCATGGTCGGCGAACGCAAGGTCAACAGCCGCGCCTACGTCGCGGCGTTCAACTTCAAGGGCGCCGACCAGCAGAAGAAGGTCGGCAAGCTCTCCGGCGGCGAGCGCAACCGCGCTGCACCTGGCCAAGCTGCTCAAGCGAGCGGCGGCAACCTGCTGCTGCTCGACGAGCCGACCAACGACCTCGACGTCGACACGCTGCGCGCGCTCGAGGAGGCGCTGCTCAGCGTTCCCCGGCTGCGCGTGGTCATCACCCACGACCGCTGGTTCCTCGACCGCATCGCGACGCACATCCTCGCCTTCGAGGGCGACGTCGCAGGTGCGTCTGGTTCGAGGGCAACTTCGAGGCCTACGAGGAGAACCGCCGCGAGCGCGCTCGGCGCCGAGGCCGACCGGCCGCACCGCATCACCTACAAGCGCCTGACCCGCTGAGGCCGGCCGCCGGACCGTGGGGCCCGCAGGAGCGTCGGGGCCGCGGGACTCAAGCGGGCTTGCGGCGGCCCCTGACCCGGCTCGCAAAGAACTGCGACCCGTTCCTGCCCGAGTCTGGTACGTTAGTTTTGCCTCACCTTTACGGGGCGAGGGTGCCCAAGCCACAATCCGATGGAGGCAGTGATCCAAATGAAGTCGTCAACCACAGCAGGCTCCCCCCCCCCCCCGAGTGAGGTAGCACTCAGGTCCACTCGGACCTTCCTTCTCCTCGCCTTGGCGGTAGCTTCCGCCTCGATGCTGTTCGCGTCGGTGGCCCAAGCGGACTTCAATCCGAACCGCACCAAGATCCAGCCGGGCTTCAATAACACGGTCCGTGCGATCTCGGAGCCGGATTCCAATGGTGTTCGATACCTGGGCGGTGACTTCACGGCGTTCAATGCTGCGGCCACTGGTGGTGGTGCGTTGGTTGATTCGACGAAGGGGATCGTCAACCGCTCGTTCCCGCAGGTCACCGGGACCGTAAGCGCAGTCGCCCCGGACGGGTCGGGTGGCTTCTACATCGGCGGCACGTTCACGGCAGTTGATGGCATTGCCCGCAGCCGCGCGGCGCACATTCTCTTTGACGGGTCATTGGACCCATCCTGGAACCCGAACATGAACAACAGCGTCCGCTCAATCGTCGTGTCGGGCTCGACCGTGTATTTGGGAGGCTCTTTCACGACCGTGGGTGGCACGACGCGCAACCGTGCTGCGGCGGTTGGTACTGATGGAACACTCCAGTCCTGGAACCCGAACATGAACAGCAGCGTCAGCGCGGTTGCCGTGTCGGGCTCGACCGTGTATTTGGGAGGCGCGTTCACGACCGTGGGTGGAACGGCGCGTAACTCCGCGGCGGCGGTTGGCACGGATGGAACACTCCAATCCTGGAACCCGAACGTGGACGGCGGCGTCAGCGCGGTTGCCGTGTCGGGCTCGACCGTGTATTTCGGAGGCGAGTTCTCGACCGTGGGTGGAACGGCGCGTAACTACGCGGCGGCGGTTGGCACGGATGGAACACTCCGATCCTGGAACCCGAACGTGGACGGCGGCGTCAGCGCGGTTGCCGTGTCGGGCTCGACCGTGTATTTCGGAGGCGAGTTCACGACCGTGGGTGGAACGGCGCGTAACTCCGCGGCGGCGGTTGGCACGGATGGAACACTCGGATCCTGGGACCCCAACCTGGACGGCGGCGTCAGCGCGATTGCCGTGTCGGGCTCGACCGTGTACCTGGGAGGCCAGTTCACGACAGTGGGTGGAACGTCGCGCATCCGTGCGGCGGCGGTTGGCACTGATGGAACCCTCCAATCCTGGAACCCGAACGTGAACGGCGGCGTCAGCGCGGTTGCCGTGTCGGGCTCGACCGTGTATTTGGGAGGCGGGTTCAACAGTGTTGGTGGCACGGTGCGCAACCGTGCGGCGGCGGTTGGCACTGATGGAACACTCCAATCCTGGAACCCGAACTGAGGGCAGGAACGGCGGCAGGGTCCAAGTGGTTGCCGTGTCGGGCTCGACCGTGTATTTGGGAGGCTATTTCACGACCGTGGGTGGCACGACGCGCAACTACGCGGCGGCGGTTGGCACTGATGGAACACTGCAATCCTGGGACCCGAACATGAGCGACCTCGTCAACGCGATTGCCGTGTCGGGCTCGACCGTGTACCTGGGAGGCGAGTTCACGAGTGTTGGTGGCACGGCGCGCAACTACGCGGCGGCGGTTGGTACTGATGGAACACTCCAGTCCTGGAACCCGAACATGAACAGCAGCGTCATCGCGGTTGCCGTGTCCGGCTCGACCGTGTATTTGGGAGGCTCGTTCTCGAGCCTGGTGGCGCTAACAATGCCGGGCAGCCTTTGGCACTGATGGAACCCTCCAATCATGGAACCCGAACATAAACGCGGCCGGCACCGTCTTCGCGCTTGCCGTGTCCGGCTCGACCGTGTATTTGGGAGGCTCAGTTCACGACCGTGGGTGGCACGGCGCGCAACCGTGCGGCGGCGGTTGGCACTGATGGAACACTCAAATCCTGGAACCCGAACATGAACCACACCGTCAACGCGGTTGCCGTGTCGGGCTCCACCGTGTATTTGGGAGGCTCGTTCACGACCGTGGGTGGCACGGCGCGCAACCGTGCGGCGGCGGTTGGCACTGATGGAACACTCCAATCCTGGAACCCGAACGTGAACGGCACGTCACCGCGATTGCCGTGTCGGGCTCGACCGTGTATTTGGGAGGCTCGTTCACGACCGTGGGTGGCACGACGCGCAACCACGCGGCGGCGGTTGGGACTGATGGAACGCTTGCCAGCCCGTGGCCGGCGCATCCCGGCGCCCCGGTGTCGCTTGATCCGAGCTCGCCGTCAGTGACGCGTGGCACGACGGTCAAGGGCAGCGTGAACGTGGATGACACTCTGCACTCCACCGTTGGCGGTTACGCTTGGCAGCGTTGCTCGGTCCTCAATGACGCGTCGAGTTGCCAGGACATCAACTCGTCTGAGGGTGGCACCACCGGCGCGTGGTGGGGTTCGCGTAATGCTGATATCGGCCAGCAGGTTCGTCTCAAGGCGACGTGGGACGCTGTTAGCGGCGTCGTCGCTTCGTACTCCGCTTTGACCGGTGTGGTTGTTCCGACGTCGGTGGCGGTGCCGGTGCTCGATCAGGGTCTTGTGTCCAGCGCGCCGAAGGCTGGCACGCCTCTGCACAGCACGTTCGGTACGTGGAACGGCTACAGGGCTGGGCTTACGACGGTGGTGTTCCAGTGGAAGCGTTGCTCGTCGAGCGATCCGGCCACCTGCACCACGAACGTCGGCGCCAACAGCCAGTGGTACACGCCTGTTGCCGGTGATGTCGGCAAGTACTTGCGCGTGACCGCGACGCTGACGACGGGTGGTCAGAGCGTTTCGGCCTCGACCGCGGTGAGCGCCCGGTGCAGCAACGGCGGTGCTGGCTCCAGAGAGGGCGAGGCCGCGAAGAAGAAGGCGGCTGCGGCGAGGGTCTCGCGCAGCCGCTAAGCCCACGGGCCTCAAGGCAAACCTCGGCCCCGGGGCCCGGACCGCAGTCGGTTCGGGCGCCGGGGCTTTTGTCGTTCCAGGGAGCGCAAGCGACCCTGATCGACTGATCGGCTGGTCCGGGGCAGGCGTCCCGGTCTGCTCACCCGGAGGGACTCGTCCGTCGCTCCGCCCGCCGATTCGTTGGATCGCCCAAGTCGGTCAGCTCGATGCCGGCGTCTTGGCTTGTAACGCCTGCGTATTACTGGCTCGCCAGCGAGTCTTGCGGGCAATTACGCAACTAAGTCAACGGTAACCTACTCACTGTATTCGTGTTACGGTGACCGCTTCCACTGGCTTTCGGGTCGGGTGGTGCGAGTAACCGAACAGAATGGAGCAGTCAGGGATGCACTCCCAAGATACGCCGCAGGGTTCCCCGTCCACCAATGAAGCGACTCTCGCGCTCGGCTTCAACCGCCTTCGTGCCTTCGTGGCTGCAGCGACGGCAGCCACGGCTCTCATGCTCGTCCTGGCGGCAGGTGACGCCTCCGCCGTCCAGAGGACCTCCGTCCTTCCTGGTTTCAATGGGACTGTCAACGCGATCAGCGACCCTGACGCCAACGGCACCCGCTACATCGGCGGTGCGTTCAGCGCTTACAACGCCCTGGACAGCGGAGGGAGCTCCGTGGTCGATCCCGTCAAGGGAACGGTGCAGACCCAGTTCCCGAAGTTGTGGGCTTGGTCAATGTCGCCGTCCCGGACGGTTCGGGAGGGTTCTTCATCGGCGGTCAGTTCACCACTGTCGGTGGCACCTCGCGCACGAATGCCGCACGCATCAACGCGGATGGGTCGCTCGACACGAGCTGGAACCCGGGTCCGAACGGAGCCGTCCGGACCTTGGCAGTGTCCGGATCGACCGTCTACATCGGCGGAGAGTTCACCACCGTGGGTGGCCAGACACGCAATCGGGTTGCCGCCCTGAACAACACGAACGGCAACGCGTCCAGCTGGAACCCGAACGCCAACGGCATCGTCCGGACACTGGCGCTGTCGGGTTCGACCCTGTACCTCGGCGGTGACTTCACCAGCGTGGGTGGCCAGACGCGCAATCGGGTCGCTGCTCTCGACACCGGGACGGGCAACGCCACCTCGTGGAACCCGAACTCGGACGGCTCGGTCAGGACGTTGGTGGTTTCGGGTTCGACCGTCTACCTGGGCGGGCAGTTCACGACCGTGAACGGCCAGACCCGCAACAACGCCGCTGCGGTTGACACCTCGGGCACCCTGACCTCGTGGGACCCCGATGCCGGTTCCGCCGTGACTGCTCTGGCGGTGTCCGGCTCGACCATCTACATCGGCGGTGACTTCAGCAGTCTGGGCGGTCAGTTTCGCAACTACCTCGGAGCCGTGGACACCAGTGGCACCCTGACCTCGTGGAACCCGGACCTGCAAGGCCAGGTCACTTCCCTTGCCGTATCGGGTTCGACCGTCTACATCGGCGGCACCTTCCCGTCGGTCGGCGGTCAGTACCGTCCCTACTCCGCCGCCATCGGTACCGACGGCGCGCTGAAGCCTTGGTTCCCCAACACCAACGGCGAGGTCAGGACGATCGTCCCGTCCGGTTCGAACATCTACGTCGGCGGCGCCTTCACCACTGTGGGTGGTGCCCCCCGACAGAACGCAGCCGCGCTCAGCAGCTCCGGGAGCTTGACGGCATGGAAGCCGGCGCTCGACTCCACCGTCAATGCGTTGGCGGTGTCGGGGTCGACCGTCTACCTCGGCGGCGCCTTCACCACTGTGGACGGTGAGTCCCGCTTCTCCGCAGCGGCGGTGGGCACCGACGGAACGCTCAGCTCATGGAACCCTGGCTTTGACGGTACCGTCTCAGCCCTTGCGGTGTCGGGGACGACCATCTACGCGGGTGGTCAGTTCAACACGATCGGCGCCGAAACCCGGAACTACGCAGGTGCCGTGGACGCGGACGGCACCGTCACGGCCTGGGATCCGGACCTCGACCAGCTGGTCAGCGCCCTGGCGGTGTCGGGTTCGACGGTGTACCTCGGCGGGCAGTTCACGACCGCGAACACCAACACTACCGGCGACTCCCGCAACCGCCTCGCCGCAGTTGACGCGACTACCGGCACCGTGACATCGTGGAACCCGGGTGCCAATAGTGCCGTCAACGCGTTGGTGGTCTCCGGTTCGACCGTGTATGTCGGCGGTGCCTTCACGAGTGCCGGTGGGCAGACGCGCAGCCGGATTGCCGCGCTCAACGACACGAACGGCAACGCGACCACCTGGAACCCGGGCGCCGGCAGCACAGTCAACGCGGTTACAGTCTCCGGTTCGACCGTGTACTTCGGCGGCGGGTTCACGACTGCCGGTGGCCAGACCCGCAACCGCGTGGCCGCAGTCAGCACGGGCGGCACGCTGGCAGCTTGGAACCCGAACGCCAGCCTCACGGTCCGTGCCCTGAGTGCCTCCGGTTCGACCGTCTACCTCGGCGGATCGTTCACGACCGTCGGCGGCACGGCCCGGAGCCGCGCAGCCTCGGTCGACTCAACGACCGGCGCCCTGAACTCGGCTTGGTCGTTCGCGCCGGTGGCGCCGACCCTCGATACGTCGGCTGCGACGCTTGATCGCGGTGTGACGGTGAAGGGTGATTTCACGACCGGGAACGGTTACACGCCTGATTCGTACAAGTGGCAGCGTTGCCTCGGTGGTGTCGAGGCGAACTGCTCCGACATGAGTGAGGGTGGCACTGACGGTGCTTGGTACGGCTCGCGTAATGCCGACATCGGCAACGCGGTTCGGTTGAAGGTGATCACCCAGACGCTTGCGGGCGCGTTGAGCGTGTACTCGGTCCTGACGGGCATCTTCAAGCCGACTGTGACCACCGGCCCGGCGATCGACCAGGGTCTTGTTTCCGGTAATCCGAAGGCCGGCACGCTGCTGCACTCCACATTCGGGAGCTGGGGCGGGTACATCGCCGGCCAGAGCACCGTGGTGTTCCAGTGGCAGCGTTGCTCGTCGAGCGATCCGGCCACCTGCACGACGAATGTCGGCACCAACAGCCAGTGGTACAGGCCGGTTGCCGGTGACGTCGGCCAGCGCCTGCGGGTCACCGCGACGATGACGACCAACGGCCAGAGCGTCAGCGCCTCGAGCGCCGTGAGTGGTCCGGTCGCTGCGGCGACGCTGGCTCGCAAGAAGGCGAAGGCCGCGAAGAAGAAGGCTGCTGCGGCGAAGGTCTCGCGCAGCCGCTAGGCCAAGGGCCTCAAGGCAAACCTCGGCCCCGGCGCCCGGACCGCAGTTGGTTCGGGCGCCGGGGCCTTTGTCGTACATGGGGTTGGGGCGCCCCGGATACCCGTGCCGGCCGAAGGTCCGGGAGGCGGGATCCGGTCGAGCGAGTGGCCACTACACGGACGAGCGCGAGACCGCGCCCGTACTCGCTGCCCGAGCTTCAGTCGCCGGCGAGGCGACTGACCAAGGCGGCCAGCTCGCCGGCGTGTTCGGCGACCGCGTCGGCCTCGGTCAGCGCCTCGATCGGGTGGGGGCCGGTCGCGACGCCGATCACGAGGCAGCCGTCGGCCCGCGCGCAGGCGATGTCGCGTGGGGTGTCGCCGATCACGACCGTCCGTTCGCGCTCCCAGTCCGAGCCGTCGGAGTGAACGGCTCCGGCGCGCCTGCGGGCAAGGCCGGGAAGGACAGAGCGGTCCTCGTGCTCGCCGCCGTAGCCGCCGCAGTCGAAGTCGATGTGGTGGGCGAGGCCGGCTGAGCCGAGCTTCAGCTCCGCCACGCGGCGGATGTTCCCGGTGACGATCCCCATCACCAGCCGGTCGTCGGCCGCGAGCTCGGTGAGGGCGTCCGGAACGCCGGGCAGGACGCAGTGGGTCAGGTCCGCCTCGACCGTCTGCTCGTAGAGAGCCTCGGCCCTCTCGATCACCGGGTCGGCGTGCCTGGCGAAGTCCTGAGGTGCGACGCCGGCGTGCTCGGCAAGCACGCGGATGATCTCCCTGTCGGTGCGACCGCCGGGGTCGATCTCCTGCACCCGCGGCACCTCCAGCCCGATCGCCTCGGCGGTTGCGAGTTCGAGTGCGCGGCCGTGGGCGTCGGCGGCGCCGCGGACGAGCGTGCCGTCGACGTCCCAGAGCAGGAGCAGGCGGTGGGCGCTCACCCGGAGCCCCGCCTCGCACGTCGGCGCCCGTCCGGCGCCCGGGTTGGGTGCGAGCATGACCTCGCAGCCCTCGGCTCCGGCGGGCAGGAGACCCGACTCGATAGCCCTTGGCGCCTCACCGGTTGAAGTCGACGTCCGCAGGCAGGCCCAGCGCGTACTCGGCGATCAGCTTTGCCGCGGCCTCGATGTCGCTGATCTGGACGACCTCCACAGGCGAGTGCATGTAGCGCAGCGGCACCGACACGAGCGCAGTCGGCACGCCGTCGCGACTGAGGTTGATCGCGTCCGCGTCGGTGCTGGTCGTGCGGCCGTCGGCCGCGAGCGTGTGGTCGATCCCTTTCGCTTCGGCTGTGTCGATCAGGCCGTCGCAGACGACTGGGTGGAGGTTCGTGCCACGAGTGATCACCGGGCCCGAGCCCATGTGGTGGTCGGAGAGCTCGCCCGTCTCCACACCGGGCTGGTCGGTCGCGAAGGTCACGTCCACCGCGATCGCCGACATCAGGGCGCAGGCGATGGGTGACCGTCGTCGAGCCGCCGAAGGTCGTCTCCTCCTGGGCGGCCGCGACTGCGACCACGTCGAACGCCGCACCGCCGGCCTCGGCCACGAGCCGCGCTGCCTCCATCGCGACGAAGCAGCCGATGCGGTTGTCCATCGCACGGCTCGCGAGCCTGCCGTTGGGCAGCTCGAGCGGCTCGACCGCGATCACGCCGACGTCACCGACCCTCACCATCGTCTTCGCGTCGTCGCCGTCTTTGGCGCCGATGTCGACGTGGAGGTCCTTGATCTTCGCCGACTTGCCGCGCTCGTCGGCCTCCATCAGGTGGATCGGCTTGCGCGCGATCACGCCTGCGACCGCCTTGCCGTCGCGGCCGGTGATCTCGACCCTCTGGCCGATCAGCACGACCGGGTCCCAACCGCCGACCTGCTGGAAGCGGAGGAAACCCTTGTCGTCGATGTGGCTGACGATCAGGCCGATCTCGTCAATGTGGCCGACGACGGCGAGCGTCCGCTCGCCCGGCTTGCCCTTGACCCGCGCGGTCGAAGAGCCGACAAGATCACCCTCGACCTCGTCCGCGAACTTGGCTGTGGCCGCCCGGAAGACGGCCGAGGCTGCGGCCTCGCGGCCGGACGGGCCGGGCGCCTTGAGCAGGTCGAGGAAGGTCTTGGGTGCGCTAGGAGACCCGACTCGATAGCCCTTGGCGCCTCACCGGTTGAAATCGACGTCCGCAGGCAGGCCCAGCGCGTACTCGGCGATCAGCTTCGCCGCGGCCTCGACGTCGCTGATCTGGACGACCTCCACCGGCGAGTGCATGTAGCGCAGCGGCACCGACACGAGAGCCGTCGGCACACCGTCGCGGCCGAGGTTGATCGCGTCCGGCGTCGGTGCTCGTCGTGCTCGCCCTCGGCGGCGAGCGTGTGGTCGATCCCCTTCGCCTCGGCTGTGTCGATCAGGCCGTCGCAGACGACGGGGTGGAGGTTCGTGCCGCGAGTGATCACCGGGCCCGGAGCCCATGTGGTGGTCGGAGAGCTCGCCGGTCTTCAAACTGGGCTGGTCGGTCGCGAAGGTCACGTCCACCGCGATCGCCTACATCGGGTCGCAGGCGATGCGGGTCACCGTCGTCGAGCCGCCGAAGGTCGTCTCCTCCTGGGCGGCCCGCGTCAGGCGACCACGTCGAACGCGGCACCGCCGGCCTCGGCCACGAGCCGCGCTGCCTCCATCGCGACAAAGCAGCCGATGCGGTTGTCCATCGCGCGGCTCGCGAGCCTGCCGTTGGGCAGCTCGAGCGGCTCGACCGCGATCACGCCGACGTCGCCGACCCCGACGATCGTCTTCGCGTCGTCGCCGTCCTTGGCTCCGATGTCGACGTGGAGGTCCTTGATCTTCGCCGACTTGCCGCGCTCGTCGGCCTCCATCAGGTGGATCGGCTTGCGCGCGATCACGCCTGCGACCGCCTTGCCGTCGCGGCCGGCGTACTCGGCCTCTGGCCGATCAGCACGACCGGGTCCCAACCGCCGACCTGCTGGAAGCGGAGGAATCCCTTGTCGTCGATGTGGCTGACGATCAGGCCGATCTCGTCGATGTGGCCGACGACGGCGAGCGTCCGCTCGCCAGGCTTGCCCTTGATCCGGGCGGTCGAAGAGCCGACGAGATCGCCCTCGACCTCGCCGGCGAACTCGGCGGTGGCCGCCCGGAAGACGGCCGAAGCAGCGGCCTCGCGGCCGGACGGGCCGGGCGCCTTGAGCAGGTCGAGGAAGGTCTTGGGTGCGCTCAC
>CAVVVM010000008.1:0-128597 GCA_963751715.1 uncultured Actinomycetes bacterium
TTTGTCTCTCCGTTCGGTGCGGCTTGGATCTGGACTTGACGGTAGCGGAGCGGGCCTCGTCCGCTGGTCCGGAACGGCCGGTCCGGCGCTGCCGGCTGTGGCGTTCCGACTCGGGCAGTCCGCTCACGTCTGGCCGGGAGTCGCGTCCGACCCGAACGCCGGAGCCGTTGTCTAGGCTCCAGGGGAAGATCCAACGGAGAGACCGCGCTGCAGCCATGCCGAACAACCCACTCGGATCTGGAGGACGGGAGGCGTCGAGCCCCCGACCCTGCCTCGTGGCCGCCACCACCTGACGCGCGAGGAGGTCGCCGCGTCGCAGAAGGGGCGGGTGATGCCGCTGCCCTGCACGAGCTTGGCCTGAGGGGTGCGAACCCGATGACGGTAGGGGCGATTCGAGCGGGCGCACGTCTCCAAGAAGGTGTTCTACGACCACTTCGAAGGCCTCGCCGAATGCGTCGCCGAGTCGTTGCTGACCCTCAACATCGTCGCGGGCAGCGAGATGGCCAAGGCCGCCGAGGCGGCCGACTCCAGCAAGCCGTTCGGGAAGGTCACCGCCGTGCTCGGCGAGCTGATCGAGTCCGCGCGGGACGAGCCGATCCTCACGACGGCCCTGCTCTCTCCCGGCTTCGGCCTCGAGGAGCCGGGCTCGAAGGCGTGGCTGTTCTACGAGGAGGTCCGCAGCAAGATGCTGATGGCCTGGTACGACGACGAGCGCGCACGCACCCCCGACCTGCCCGAGACGACCCTCGACCGCTCACGCGCTGCGTTCGCGGCGTTCGAGTTCGCGATCCTGACGGCGTTGGCGTCCGACACCGCGGACGACCTCGTCGCCAGGGCCGATGAGGTGGTCGGCCTGGTGATCGGGATCCTCTCCAACGGTGGGGCGCCGAACCCGCCGGCTGGCTGACCGATCAGTTGCCCAACCGCGGATTCCGCCGCCGGTTCCCGCTTGACGCCCGATCCGCTGGACGGTAGCCTTCGCTCGGGATTCTGGAACGGTTTCGTACTGCGTAGGGCTGCGGCCATTCGCTAAACCGCGAGAAACGACCCGCAAATCAACGCACCCATAACCGAGCAACGCCGTTCCAGCGAAGCCCCGCTTCGCCCGAGTCGATCGTCGCTGCGCGCCCGCAGGCTCGCGCCGGCACTGCTTGCGGCGCTGATCGCATTCGGTGGCGCGCAGGCTGCGGGGCAGGGGGTGGCATCTGCGCAGACCTTCGGCTCAGGCCCCGCTTGGAGCCAGGCTGAGTACACCCGTTGTGGCGGGCTCAGCAACGGGTCGTTCGAAGGTTTGATCACCGGGTCTGTCTGGTCTGTGCGTCCTGGGGTCACTTGGAACGCCGCGCAGCTGTTCTGCTTTGCCGGGGGTCACGAGCACGCCACTCAGCTGGTCAAAGCTCGCCTTTCCGGCGCGAATATCCACAATTCTGACCTACACAACGTCAACCTCTACGGCGCCGATCTTTCAGGTGCGAGTCTGGCTACGTCCAACTTTCAACAGGTGAACCTGTCCGAAGTCAACTTTCAGGGGGCGACTCTTGGAGACGAGCTTTCGGCCGATCAGAAGCAGTTCATTCGAGGGGCGAAGAATGAAGCAAGGAAGGACATTCAACGGCTGTTGAGGGTCTACAAGACTCTTCCGAAGGCTGAGGGGTGCGCTGGCGGACTGTCAGCCGGTCTTGGTCTGGAGAAGCTTTGCCGCAACCTCAACGGTGATGATGCGACCAGCACGCTTCTCGAAAAGCTGACTGTGAAGCTCGACGAATATGGGCTAGGTGCAGGGGTCCAGAAGTGGAATGCGTCTGTTGATGCGCTGACGAGTCTCTCAGACGAGACGAAATCGCTCGCAGCTTCTGACACACCACCCGCGGAATGGAAGTCCTACGAAGCCAAGCGCATGAAGACCCTAAAGAGTGCTGAGGACCAACTCAACGACGAGATTAAGAAACAAGTGAAGGCGACTGACAAGGCCCTTGACCTTCAGAGTGGGTGTTTGCTTGACGCTTGGTGTCGTTCGTTTGCCAAGGCGCGTGGGGTTGACCCGTCGGGTATCGCGAACTATGAGGCTCTGGTGGAAGCGAAGGCGACGCTGGTCAGGGAGAAGAACCTGCTGACAACGGACCCTGTCGTTCAGGCGAACATCGCTCGGTACCAGGCGGTGGCTGACGAACAAGCAGCGCTTGTCGATGATCTAGGCAGGAAGCTTTCAGCCGCTGAACACTGGAACCCTGTGTATTTCTCAATGAGCGAAGCGCCCGAAGAGGTTGACACGCAGAAGCTCCTAAGGATTCAGTCCGATATAGAAAGCAACACCAGGAGCCTCAGTTATTTGGAAGATGTCTTGAAGTTTACGAAGGATCCCGCATCGGGTTCAACCGCCGAAGCGATCTCCGTCGTGGAAGACCAACTCGCGCGATCGAAGGCGGCGAAGGCTGCCTCAGAGGCTGAATTCAAGACGACATGGGTCGCGGAGCGCACCAAAGCCGTTAAGTCCATCGCCGGCGAAAAGGCATTGGCGGTTATTGCGAGAGATCAGGCGAAGGAGCAGGTTTCCAACTTCGGTGGCCTTGGCTTGGCCAAGTACTGGGCAAAGGCCAAGCAGGGGGTGTCACAGGCGCTGAATGCTGGGCTTAAGACCAGCGTCTCGGGCATCGCAGGAAAGCTTCTCGAGGGTCCCTTCAGCTTAATCCAGATCGACAAGCTCATCCCCGCGGACGTGATGTACCCACACCTTGACTTCACCGGGGCGAACTTCACCGGGGCGAACTTTGACGGAGCGACGATGGCCGGGGCTGAGTTCACCGACGCAGACCTGACCGACACCAGCATGGTCGGCACGACCATCCAAGGCGGAATCTTCGAGGGCGCGGACCTCGGCACTGACGGGTCTCGATTTACCGGAATCATGGCCCGGGGCATCGAAGGAACTCCGTCGCGAATCCCCGCTGGCTGGCACCTGATCAAGGGGATGCTAGTTGGGCCGGGGGCAAACCTCTACGGAGTTGACTTCTCAGGAATGGACCTTCGTGGCTACGACCTTTCCGGGGCTTATCTCGCGGGAGCAGACTTGAGCGACGCTGACCTCACCGGCTCGAACCTGATCGGCACTTCCCTCGCTGGGGCAGACCTGAGCCGAGCAAACATCTCCGACACCATGCTGTCGGGCGCCGACCTCACGGGCGCCACGCTCCTAGGAATCAGGGCGCAGGGGCTGCTTGGTAAGCCAGATGGAATTCAAGCGCCTTGGTCTATCTACAACGGCGTATTGCTCGGCCCAACAGCTGACGTCTCTGGCGCCGACCTCTCAGGACTCAACCTCTCCGAGCGAGTTCTAAATGGGACAAACTTCACTGGCGCAAACCTCGCAGGTACAAACTTCCAGTTTGCAAGCACTGTTGGGGCGCTCTTCGATGCGATCAACGGCACTGGAATTGTTGGGGCCGACACCATCGGCACAGGCCAAGTCCTAAATGGTCGCTTGATAACAGCCCACCCAGACTTGCGCGGAGCCAATCTGGAAGGGGTTGACCTTTCCAATGTTGACCTCACGGGCTCGCGGTCAGGCGGCATCACGGGTACGCCATCAGCTCTCCCAGCGAACTGGTCCCTCGTATCCGGCTTCCTGATTGGCCCAGGCGCGGACCTTTCAGGAGCAAATCTCGCTGGAGTAGACCTGCGGGATGTCCTGCCGGTACCAGGGGTTAATGACGAAGGCTACCGCCCCAGTGGAGGCCCAGGGAGCCTCGTTAAGGGCCGGATCAGCATGAAGTCAGGCGGAATCACAGGAACTCCGATTCTCCCGAGCGGTTGGAAGGTTGCCAACGGCTACCTGATTGGTCCATACGCTGACCTGACTGGTGCCGACTTGACTGGAACAAGTCTCGCTGGAGCGTCTCTGGAGTGGGCCGACTTCACAAACGCAATCCTCAAGAACGCGAACCTCACAGATGTCGACTTCGGTAGCCGACGCAATAGCCCAACCGGACTGGAAGGCCTTCGATCCGGCGGTGCGACAGCAACCCCGGGCACGTTTCGTCTGCCGGACGGCTGGGTGCTTGCGAATGGTTATCTGATCGGCCCTGGGGCTCACCCAACTGGCGACTTGAAGGGTGGCATGGACCTGACTGGGGCGGACCTTTCCGGAGTAGGCCTCAACGGCACCTGGCTTGGCCCTATCAAGTACAGCCAGCGTCCCGCGGCGTTGCCTGCAGGCTACGACTACGTCAATAACGGCGGTGGTGATGGCTTCGCGCCACAAGACTTGACGTACGTGGCCGGCCCTGGCGCTCAACTCCAAGGCGCCGATATTGACTGCACTGACGGCAAGCAAGCCAACAAGACGTGGACCTATGTGAAGCGGTTGATTGGCCTTGGCGATGTCAGCACGATGGCCCGCCCGGACTTCGCTCCGTCGCTCCACAATTTGACGGGCATTAATCTCAGTAGGGCGAACATCAGGTACTGCTCGTTTGACGGACTTGACCTATCCAACGCCGACTTCAGCGGCTCAGTTGGTGACTACCTCAAGTTCAACCGCTACACAAACCTCTACCGCGCCTCGTTCGCCAACGCGGACTTCATAACAAGCGACAGTCTCACGGTTGAGGCGTACCTGCGCAATTCAAACCTGAGCGGAATCAAGACCGAATACAACGGCGCCCAGCGTGAACTCATTGCGAATGTGCGACAACTTCAATGCCAATCCAGCAATGGCCAGACGCGCATGTGTGCTGAAGCGATCGCATTGCATGACTACTGCATGCACTACGACGCCGAGCGTTCTCTCTGGGTCAAGACCGACGATCCCGTATGTAATCGCGACCTATTCGCCAGCGATGTATTTGGTTCTGTCTTCGGGGCCAGAACTGAATACAGGGGTGCCATGGCCTTCGGTCTGCCCGTGAATGTCGTTGAAGACAACACCAGCTCCGAGAGAGAGCGAGCTGTCAACGCTCTCACCTCCGTCTTGCCGCTCCTTCTGGACATAGCAAGTGGGGGTGGTGTGCCGGGCCTAGTCGGTGGTGCTGTCCAGCTTATTGTGCAAGGCTTTACGGAGCAGGGTAAGACGTTGAAGACCGCGTTCCCAGCGCCAACCGGAGTGCTCGTAAGTCCGGTGCCAACGCCCTCTGGATTCAACCCGGATGATCCAAACTGGACTGACCGCGCGTCACGGTTCAACCAAGGTCGCTGGGTTGACATCTCGTTCAGGAAGCCACCCAATATCAACGGCCAGAAGCTGACATACGAGGTCTGGTTTTGCCCGAGTGGAAACGTAGTGCAGGAAGACTGTGTTCCGGCCCCCGGCGCTGATTGGCGAGGCAATGGCCATGTGGCGTATAAGCCTTGGAAGAGATCCACAAACAACGTACTTCGCCTTCAAGTCCCGACGGGCCTGAGCGAGAACGGGACAGCCATTGGAAGCACGTTTACGGTTCGCATCAAGACTGTCGCGGAACAGGACGCTGGGATATGGGTGGATGTGGTTGGTCATAACGGCTGGTCGTATGTTCAGGTCGTTGGCAATCTGCCCGCAGGCATCGCCCCTGGTTGGACAGTTAGGACTGATCGCCTTGGTGATCTGGCTCTTCCGGGGGCAGGGACCACTGTCAAGGGCACGCGGGAATCCGACAGAACACCCGACTGCAGGTCTGGTGGTTGTCCAATAGTTCAGCTCCACAGTCCCCTTAGGGCAGACACCAACGGACCCTTTGTCTTCGAACCGCCCTCGATGACAAGCGAGTTCTCAGACCCATCTGCAGTCACAAACGCCTTTAGGCGTACTCAACCACCAGTCGCGACGGCCGCCCCCTACTTCATGGACGGCCAGTCGGGCGAGTTGATCCGAATCACCGATAGCGGCTCAAAGGTAGATCGTTCACGCCCGACGGCGAGTAGCTACGACCTGGAGGTTTACGACCTTGGCGTTAGGGAGCTTGACCCGCCTTTGCCGACTGATGACGGGACTTACCGACCATCGCCGTTGACGGCATTTCCGGACACGGGGGCCGAAAACCCCGATCTTGAATTGTCTGTTAAGCCGGGCGATTCACAGTGCCCAACGGCATCGAGTACGACGACTTGCGTGAAGATCCCAAACCTTACGGCGGGACACCATTACCAAGTTCGAGTTCGGCAGGTGACGATTGAAGGAGAGTCAGCGTGGGCACCTGTCACTGACATCAGCGCGGAACGGATGGCGACCGGCGATATCGGCTGGCGGTTCGAGGGCGATGCGCTGACTGAAGACACAATTTCGGGCTATTCGCACAACTGCACGATTGTCGCTATGCAGACGATGGCGAGCGACGCCATCGGCTGGGGCCCCGGAGAGGGCGAACACTGCGTCAACAGGTGGCGTGTTCGTGGCGCCGACCAAAACGCTGTTGGGACCTATGGAGATGTTTGGCCTATAACCAAACCATCGGCTCCTGCTGCGGCGAGGGTCCGGTCGTCGGTAACTCGTTACTCGCCTGTCAACTCAAAGAGTGACGGCAGCTCTCTTTCGCGCGATTCGGGCTGGCGGGCTGTCTACGCCCTTCCAGTCGGGCAGGAAGCGGTATGTGCCGAGCGCCTGAGGGACTATCGGGACGAGGACGGCAAGGTTTCGTTCCCGTTGGAATCGCTTGATCAACGGATTCGCTGTAACAACAATGGCGAACCCTTTACCAATGTTGTGCTCTCAGTAACCCCGGGCAGTGACGGCGGGGGCACAATCACGAACTACTTTGTGAAAGCCGTCAACCTCGACCACCCGGCCAAGAGTTTTGTATGGCCTTATCGAACCGATTTCAACAGAAACGACAGTTGGATGTGGCATAAACGTGAGCTTCGGATTCCCATTTGGGGCCTAGTCCCAGGCGATCGGTATCGCTTCGAAGTCGCTGCAGGTTATGACTCGACGCTTCGCTACGACAACAGCCTCGTGCGCGTGACCGACAACAACGACGAGTCGCAGATCGGGCCGAAGCTCATAACGGACGAGTGGCTTGCTCCGGGCGCTCCGACGCGACCGAGCAACGTCGCTGTCGAGAGCCAGACGGACACGTCAGCCACTGTGAGATTCACCCCGGCCACTGAGCGCGGCTCCCCGATCACCGGCTACACGGTAACCGCGGCAGATCTCGATAGTCCCGATCCGACTCGGGTCGTAACCGCAAGCGGCACCACGAGTCCGATCGCTGTCGCCGGACTGATCAAGGGGCGCGACTACACATTCGTGGTCGTCGCCAACAGTGCGCTCGGCGAGAGTGATGAATCGGATCCGAGCCCCGTCACAGCGTTCACTGGTGGCGCAGAGAGCAACGCGTCGGCGGTCGCCGCAAGGCCGGGCCTGATCACCCGAGGGGCGGCCGGAGTGCTCGTCGGAGGCAAGCGCGCCCTGAACCTGGAAGGTCGAGGACAGCTGGGAGACTGGGAAGAGAACCCGGCGGCGGCAATCTTGCAGTGGGTGGCGCCGAGCACTGACCGTTCCTCCGTCACCGGCTACACGATCACCGCAATCAACCTCACCGACCCGGCGCGTGGTGGGCAGACAAAGACCGTCTCACCGTTTACCCCACCAACTGCACCGCCATCGTGGGTCCGTGTCCAAGACCGGCTTGGCACCAGCGGCCGCACCTTCGACTGGAAGAGCTACGCGGCGAAGCCTTGGTTCGGCATTGACGGCCTTGAGGGAGGGGACAGCTATGCGTTCACGGTGACCACCCACCGTGCGGACAAGGCGGACACGGTCTCTGCCCAGTCGGAGGCAGTGACTATCCCCCAAACAGCTCCGCGGCAGGTCAAGGACGTAACAGCAAACGCAAGTGATGGAGTTGTCACTCTCAGCTTCCCAAGCCCACGCGCCAGGGGCGGTCAGATCACGGGCTATGACGTCAAGGTCTACGACTCGACAAGTCAGGTTGACCTTCCGGTCAGGACGATTGCCGGAGGCGCAGCGCCGCTTCGCGTCAGCGGACTGACGAACGGGCGTAGCTACGGGATCGAAGTGGCCGCCCGCAACTCCTCTGGGACCGGCCTCTACTCAACCCGGGTTTACGGCTACCCCGGGAGGTTGCCGGGACCACCAACCGATGTTTCGGCGACGGCGAGCTACAGCTCTTCCGCGGGCAGGGTCACGACGTCAGTCACTTGGACCAAGCCCGTCGATCTGGGAGGGCGTCTCTTCAGGGACTGCAAGATCGTCGCCATCGACCTCTCCGATGACGGCCGCAGGACGGAACCGCGAGGCTGCAGAACGGACGGGGCCACCGAGTTCAACACAGTCTTTGGCTACCCGACGCCGGACCTCGTTCTCGGGCACAGGTACAAGTTCGCAGTCAGCGTTCGGACCGACCTCGGCTGGGGCCCAGAGAGCACGTCGAACATCGTGGTTGGCCGTGCGCCGCCGGCGCGACCGGCCAATGTCGTTGCCACACCGTCAGACGGCGCCGCATCAGTCGCGTTCACTGAGCCGGATGACAATGGGGCACCGATCAGTTCCTACACGCTCACCGCGTACGACTTTACTGGCGCTGTTGTCTCCACCGTCACAGGCTCCGGGTCTCCAATCAATGTGGCTGGTCTGACCAACGGATTGAGCTACCGATTCGCGGTTGGAGCAACCAACAGCGTTGGGGCGGGCCCGCAGAGTGAGAGAACGGTGCTCCCAGTCGTTCCGCTCGGTAAGCCGGGAGTGCCGCGGGGCCTCGATGCGAGCGTCAGGGACCCACGTGGTGGCTTCAAGGCAGACCTCGAATGGACAGCACCGGCTGCGAGAGGCGCAGCCATTACCTCATACGAAGTCGCACTCAACGACCTCACCGACCCATCGCGGACGGACCAAGAGGTCGCTGTCGGCCAAGGTCAATCGGCGATTGCTTCCGGCTTGGTCTCAGGCCACAGCTACAGCTTCGCTGTGCGGGCGGTCAACGCTGCCGGCGCCGGCGGTTGGTCAAGTCAATCGGCCGAGTTCTCGATGCCTACCGAACCGGGCGCCCCGAGTGGCGTTACCGCGGTGCTTGGCAGCACGCAGGGCACTCGGTCCACCGCCACCCTCGTATGGCGGCCGGCTACGGCCAGCGTCGGAGCGATCACCGCTTACGAGGTAGTCGCACAACCGGGCGGCAAGACGTGCGATACAGGGGGGCAGACCACCTGCGAGATCAACGAGCTCACGAACGGCACCACCTACACATTCGCGGTTCGAGCCAAGAACGCAGTTGGCTACGGCGACTGGTCTGAGGCTTCCAGCCCGGTAACGCCGGCCGACGGCCCCGACAGGCCGGCCGGGCCAGCCGTTACAAGCCAAGATTCTTCGGTATCGGTCGCATTTGGCGCTCCTCATGCCAACGGCGCAGAGATAACCGGGTACACGGTTGAGGTACGGACCGGTGGCAACCAGGTGGCCAGCGTGACCGGAACCTCCAGCCCAATCACTGTTACGGGACTCAGCAACGGGAAGGCCTACAACTTCGGGATCAGGGCCACCAACCGCATTGGCACCAGCGAAACATCGCAATGGGTCACGGCGGTTCCTGCGGTCGCTCCCGATCGGCCCACAGGATTGGCGGTGTCCGCAGGAGCTTCAACGGCCTGGATCACCTTCGATGTCCCAGCTGCTGGGGCAGATCCACGAACTTGTGCCTGTGGCGGCGCGGCAATTGGCGCATACGTACTGGTAACAAACGACTTGACCTCAGGGGCCACCAGCTCGAGGACGATCGAGCTCAGCGAAGCTCAGCAGGCTCGCCAGGTGTCAGTAAGCCCGATAGTGGCATCAGGGCTCACCGACGGTCACAGGTACTCCTTCTCACTGCGCGCCGTGAACGCTGCGGGGCAGAGCGCAGCCTCGGCGACATCCGATGAGGTGACAGCGGGAGCCGCGCCGGTCAGGCCGACAGGGGTATCCGCAGTTGCGGGTCGTGGTTCGGCAGTTGTCAGCTTCACTGACGCCTCGACACCCTCGCTGCCAGTCACCAGTTACACGGTGACCGCCTTTGACCTGACGAAGCCGGACAGGGGCGGCCAGACGACAACCGTCTTGGCGAGCAGCGGGGTCGGCAGCACCCGCTCAGCTGAAGTAACCGGGCTCACCAACGGTGACAGGTATGTATTCGAGGTTGTCGCGACCAACCTGGTCGGCGATGGCACTCCGTCCTACCGGTCTACTTATGTGATCCCGGCTGGAGAGCCGTCAGCGGCACGAACTGTGCGAGCGGTCCCGGGTCGCGGCTCTGCCACGGTCAGATGGTCTGTGCCGATCTCCGACGGTGGCTCGCCGCTGACCGGTTACTCGGTCACATCGACGCCAGCCGTGGACCCGCCAGCCGGTTGCAGCGGTGCCGGTGGCCTGACCACCAGTTGCGTTTTCACTGGTCTCTCAAACGGGACGGCCTACACCTTCACGGTGAAGGCGATCAATGCTGTCGGTTCCGGTGATGCGTCATCCGAGTCGCCGCCAGTAACGCCGATAACAACACCCGGCGCACCGACTGGCGTAAGCGCAACCCAAGGTGACGGCGCCGCGACAGTCCGGTGGAATGCCCCGGAATCGGATGGAGGGTCTGCGCTGACCGGCTACAGGGTCACCGCAACCAACACGCAGTCGCAGCTCTATCCCATTACTCCTGCGTCATGCAAGCCGCCTCAGCTCACTGGTGCGGCTACGACCTGCGTCTTCACCGGTCTTGCCGGTGGGGCCGGGTACAAGTTCAAGGTTGTTGCGATCAACGCGGCTGGTGCCGGCGCGGTGTCAGCCGAATCGCTGCCTCTGACTGCCGTCGCGAGGCCTTCCGAGCCAAACCTCGTGGATGCGACTCCGAGGGATTCATCCGCATCCGTGGCGTTCGCAGCGCCATCGCCGAACGGGTCGCCGATCACCGGTTACACGGTCACGGCGTACGACAGTTCCGGCGCTTCGATCACCACAGCATCAGGCGCCTCAAGTCCAATTCTCGTCGACGGCCTTACGAACGGCGGCCTCTACACGTTCAAGGTCAGCGCCACAAACGAGGTCGGCGACAGCAACCCGTCCACAGCCTCCCCGGCAGTGGTGCCGGTCGGCGTGCCTGGCGCCCCCGGGAAGCCGGTCGTGGCTCCCGGGAACGGCAGTGCATCCGTAACGTTCCTCGCTGCAGCTTCCAATGGCTCGACGGTGAGCAAGTACACGGTTACCGCGTTGAACTCGGCCGACGAGGTCGTCGACACAGCCGAAGGGGGTACCGGGCCAGCCCGCTTCAGTGGGCTCATGAACGGAGCTTCGTATCGCTTCAAGGTGACCGCCACGAATGTCGCTGGCACTGGCCCCAGCTCCGTTGAGTCGGATCCCGTCACGCCTGCGGCACCGCCCGGCCTGCCAACCAGTGTCGTTGCAAGGGCCGGCGACGGGCAGGCGCAGGTCAGATGGTCGGCGCCGGTCGCCGACGGCGGTGCGGCGATCACCGGGTACTCGCTTGCGGTCCTCGTGGAGAGCCAAGGTCGCTGGGTTCCAGTGCGCACGACCGCCGAAGACAGAAGCCCTGTGACCGTCGACGGCCTCACGAACGGCCGCACCTACTCGTTCAAGGTCAGCGCGATCAACTCGGTGGGCCTTGGGCAAACCGCCGGTTCGGAAGGCACCACAGTTCCAGCCGGGGTCCCAGGAGCCGCCTACAACCTGGTCGCGACAGCCGCCGGCACCACCTCGGCCAACCTCGCATTCAGCCCCGCGCCTGCCAATGGCTCCGCCATCACTGCCTACAGAGTCTTCGCCAAGGACAAGACGGACTCAGGTGATTGGGTCCAGAAGTTGAGTCTTGGCAGCGCTGGCGCACTGCAGGACAACCTGGTCAGCGGATTGACCGAGGGGCATGACTACTCCTTCAAGGTGGTGGCCACGAATGCTGTCGGCGACGGCCCCGATTCGCTCGAGTCTTCAAGCGTCGCCACGGCCACAGCGCCTGATCGGCCGGGAGAACCCGTTGGCGTGCGCGGTGACGGCAATGCGCTCGTCTACTTCGCCGAGCCAGCGGCAAATGGGTCTGCCATCAGCTCGTTCACGGTGCAGACGCTTACCGACGACGGCAGCACCGTGGTCAGCTCAACCAGCGGTACAGAGAGTCCGATCGCCATTGCCGGACTTACGAACGGCACGCGCTACACCTTCAAGGTGTCGGCAACCAACGCAGTCGGTACCAGCCCCTTCTCCCTCGAGTCAGACGTGGGCGTCGTTCCCGCCGGTCTCCCGGGCGCGGTCTCCAAGCCAACAGCCGCGCGAGGCAACGCTGAAGCCACCGTCTCCTTCGGGCCGGCGGCAGCCAATGGCTCCGCAGTAACCGGGTACACGGTCACAGCCTTTGATTCGGCCGGAAATGCTGCCGCGACGAAGAAGACCGCTGGCAGCGGGTCGGTCGTAGTCACCCGCCTCATCAATGGGGAGCCCTACACGTTCAGGGTCACTGCGGCGAATGCCCTCGGATCAGGTGCGGCTTCAGCGGAGTCGGACGCGATCGTCCCAGCCGGTCTGTCGCCTGCGCCGGTCGCTGCCGTGGCGACCGCCGGCGACGGGACAGCAACTGTCAGCTGGAAGGCCCCCGCGAACGACAACGGAGCTGCGATCACGGGCTACACAGTCACCGGTGGGGGCGCCAGCGACTTGCGTTGCACAACGGACAAGACCTCGTGTGACTTCACTGGCCTCACGAACGGGGGTAGCTACACCTTCACCATCGCGGCCAACAACGCCGTAGGCACGAGCTCGAACTACGCGACGTCCAACACGGTGAAGCCAGGCGGACTGCCTGCCGCACCTGGCGGTGTAACCGCAACCTTCCTGGACGTGAATCCGCTCGTCCTTGAGGACGGACTCCTCCATACGCGTGTCGCACGTGTGACGTGGGATGGGGCCAGTGACGGTGGCTCGCCCATAACCGGCTACACGATCACAAGCAATGACCTGACTGACCCGAGCGCCACTGTTGTAACTGCTTGGGTCCCCTCTTGGCTGGGCCTCGCAGGCAACGTTCCCGACCTCGACCCGTCGCACAGCTACAACTTCACAGTTACCGCGAGCAACAGGATTGGTGCCGGGCCCGCATCTGAGCCTTCAGGCAGCCTCGAGCTCGCACGAGTCCCTGACTACCCGACGCAAGTGCGGGCTGACGCAGGTGAGTCGAGCGCGGACGTCTACTTCACCGAGCCGGCGGCGAACGGGTCAGCGATCACCGGCTACACGGTCGCTGTCTCCACGGCCAGTGGCGCAGCAGTCAAGACAGTCTCCGGTGCTGCGAGCCCAGTGAATGTCACCGGACTCACAAACGGGCAGTCGTACCTCTTCAAGGTCTCAGCGACCAACGCGCTCGGGACCGGCGCCTACTCACGCCAGACCGGGCTCGTCACGCTGGTCGGCGCACCAGGCGTACCGACAGGCGTCGCGGCGGACTTGGTTGATGGCGCGGCCTACGTGGTCGGTGGCAGTGCGCTGACCCCGAAGGTTGCGCGGGTCCAGTTCAGCGCTCCGGCCGACAGCGGCGGGTCCTCGATCACTGGCTACGTGCTCTACGCGCAGAACGAGACCAACCAAGCCAGAAGCCGTGTAGTCGCGTTGAGCAGCGTGAGTCGGGGAGCGACCATCGCGGACCTTCAGCGAGGCGACCGCTACACCTTCACGGTTGCCGCGCGTAACGCGGTGGGCGTGGGCGAGCCCTCGCAGGCCACCGATCCGGTCGTTCCAGCTGCCCCACCCGCGACTCCAGCCTCTGTAACGGCCACCAGGGGGAGTGGTTCCGCCTCAATCTCATTCGCGACACCAGCGGACAACGGCGCAGAGATCACGGGCTACACGGTTCGCATCCGAGATCTCGACACGAGCGACGATCGCTTCGTCACGGTGGGCGCCCCAGGCCCGTTGGAGGTAGGGGGCCTGGTCAACGGGAACAGGTACCGCTTCAAGGTGGCGGCGACCAACAGTGCCGGCGCCGGCGCGGAGTCCGATTGGACAGAAGCCCTAACCCCGGCCGATGTTCCCGGAACCCCATCCGTGACGGCAACAGCGATCGACGGCGGCGCATCGCTTGAGATCGTCGCTCCAGCTGACAATGGTGCGGCCATCAACGGATACACCGTTGGCGTGTACGGCGAGGACGGGAGCCTCGTGAGCTCCGGTCCCCTCGGTCTCCACGCGACCACGGTCGGAGGCCTCACCAACGGTCGGAGCTACACCTTCAAGGTTGCGGCTGTAAATTCGGCTGGCTCAGGCCAAGAGTCAGCGGCGTCCAACTCGATCAGGCCCGTAGGGAAGCCATTCACTCCGACCGGGGTAGCGGTCGCTGACGGTGATCGTTCCGCAACGGTCTCGTTCGTCGAGTCTTCACCGAATGGGCTGCCAGTTGACAGCTATGAAGTGCGGGTTGAAGGCCTCGACTGGCCCTATATCCGCAGGACGTTCACCGGTTCAAACAGCCCAATCAATGTCACTTCACTCGTCAACGGGAGCCGCTACACGTTTGCGGTACGAGCGGTTGACAGCTCAGGCCAAGCGAGTGGCTACGCAGAGGCCGGAGCTGAATCGGTGCCGGCTGATGTTCCGATTGCGCCTTACTTCGTAACGGCCGTCGGTGGAGATTCGTCAGCATCAGTCAGATGGAGCAGCGCAACAGCCAATGGGTCACCCGTGACCCGCTACAAGGTCACCGCCACGCCGAACGGAAAGACATGCGTGACGAGCGCCTTGACCGCCGGGCCGTCGAGCGGCTGCACAGTGCAAGGCCTCCGGAATGGGACGGCTTACACCTTCTCGGTCACCGCAACGAGCGCAAGGGGCGACAGCCTGGCTTCAGACGCGTCGAACCAGGTGGTTCCCGCTGGGTTGCCGATGCTCCGGCAGAGGTAAGTGCGGTCGCAAGCGACCAATATGCGGTCGCAAGCGATCGAAAGGCAACTGTCACTTGGGCGGCTGCCGTTGCCAACGGAGCGCCGATCACCGGCTACCGGGTTGCCGCTACCGACCTCTCCGATACCTCTGAGGACGCGCAGTCAAAGAACTGTGTCGTAGGCATCGCCGCGGGGGCTTCTGCGCCACCTGCGCGCTGCACGGTCGACGGTCTCGTCAGCGGTCATGACTATGTCTTTGCGGTGACCGCAACCAATTCGGTTGGCGACAGCCCGGCGTCCGAGAAGTCGAACTCAGTGACCCCGGCAGTGCTGCCGTCAGTCACTGGATCCGAGGCAGGCTTGGATGCCTCCGGTACGAGTGCCACGGTCGCCATCACGGCAGCCGGCAACGGCGCCGTCATCACCGAGTACTCAGCGCAACTGAACGACAGCCTCGGTGGCACCAGGACAGTGTCGAGCAGCTCACCACGGATTGTGTTTGACGACTTGGTCCCCGGAAGGCGCTACTACCTCAGGACTGTTACGGCTACCAACAGGATCGGGGCGACCGAGTTCTACAACAACTCCAACGAGCCAATCGAGCCGAAGGCCGCGCCGGATACGGTCACCAACGTTCGCTCGGGAATTGACGGCGGAACCCGAGCCTACGTTTCCTTCGACCTGCCCACCTCGTACAACGGTGCGGGCAACATCAGCTTCACCATCACTGCTCACGACCTGACCGATCCTGAGCGTGGCGGCCAGACTGCCACTTCGCCGGACCCCGTAAGCGGCCTTGTCGCGGGTCACGAGTACGCCTTCACCGTGCGTGTCAACAGCGATATGGGCCCAAGTCGGGACTCAGAAAGCTCAGCGTCTGTCACCGCTTACGGCCCACCAAGCCAGCCGGCGAGCATCTCGGCTTCTGTAGACGAAAGTGGGCAGAAGGCCTCGGTCAGCTTCGGTGAGCCATCGGACAGTCGTGGTTCGGCCGTAAGCCGGTACGTCCTGACGGCAAGCGAAACGCCCGGTTGCACGGGCCTCAGCGACGGCACGGATACGACTGGGCTTGACTGCGCAGTGAAGCGCGTCGAGGCCAGCTCCAGCCCGATCGACATCGAAGGGTTGACACTGGGCAAGCAGTACTACTTCAGCGTCCTGGCAATCAACGATGGAGGCGCAAGCGAGCCTGCTTGGACGGCCCCGATCCTCGCCGCTGCTTTGCCTGGAGCTCCCGACGCGCCGGCGGTGCAGGCCGGCGACCGCTCTGCGACAGTTGCGTTCTCGGCGCCGGCTGGCAACGGCTCAGCAATTTCCCGCTACGTGGTCACGGCCACAGACGGGTCAGACAGCGACCTTCCGCCGATCCAGGTCGGGGGTGCTGCCAGCCCGATCGAGGTGACCGGACTGAGCAACGGCCACAGCTACACCTTCCGCGTCAAGGCCATCAACGGGGTCGGGGAGGGCGCGAGCTCCGAACCTTCCGATTCCGCAACCCCGATCGGCGCGCCGCCTGCCCCTCAGCGGGTAGCGGCCAGACCGGGCCGTGGAGATGCCCCCTCCTTCCTCGGTGTCTCGGGGACTGCCAGCGTCAGCTTCGACGAAGGTAACTTCAACGGCTCGCCAACCGACCGCTATCGCGTCATCGTCACAGACACAACCGGCGAGGGCTGGGATGCCAACCAGACTCTTGGGGTATGGGCATACGGCGCGAGCGCTGGCCTCCTCGCGGGGACACAGGGCGTAATTGACGCATGGCACGGTCCCGGCGGCGTGCTTCTTCATCCAGGAAGCGCTGAGTTCGACGTCAAGTCAACCCCACTTTCCGTACACGGGTTGGTCAACGGCCGCGAGTACTCGGTGTCGGTCGTAGCGATCAATGCGACTGGCGAGAGTGAAGCAAGCAGTGCTGCGAGAGTGACCCCGGGTGGCCTGCCGGACAGCCCAACTGATGTCGCGGCGATCGCCGGAGAGAGCTCGGCCTCGATTGAATTCACCGCTCCCGCAGGCAATGGCCTGCCAATCACCGGCTATACGGTCATCGCACACGACACTGCATCTGACGCCACGCAGACCGTTACCGGTTCAGCCAGTCCAATCGAGGTGAGGGGCCTCGAAGGCGGTCGTCGCTACTGGTTCAGCGTCACTGCCAACAACGCCGTGGGTGCCAGCAGCCCCGTCGATACACAACAGCTCACACCTTCCGCTCGCCCCAATGCGCCCGTCAGTCTGGTGGCCAGCGACAGTGGTGGCGGAGCTGCATCGGTGGCGTTCCCGGCGGTCGTTGCGACACCGGGCGTTACGAAGTACTCGGTGACAGCGCGAGACCTCACCGACAGCGAGGCCGCTGACGTCACCGTCGAGTCCGGCTCAAGTCCAGTTGCTGTTCCCGGCTTGACCCTCGGGCACAAGTACGTCTTCACTGCACGTGCGACAAATGCCTTGGGTACCAGTGCCATCAGCGCAAGATCAAATGCCGTGGCGCCAGCCACAGTTCCAGACCAGCCGACTGCCGTGCAGGCTGATCCTCAGTCAGACGCATCCATCGTCGTGACGTGGGATGAGCCGGCGATCGACGGAGGATTGGAGATCGACTCCTACGTCATAACCGCGTCACCTGGTGGCAAGACCTGCAGCGTCGAGTCCGTATCGCAAGTCTGCAGGTTCACGACCCTGACAAGCGGTACCCCTTACACATTCTCCGTTCGGGCCCGGAACCGGATGGGTCTCAGCCCCGCGTCTGATTCCTCCGAGGCCGTCACCGGCGTCACCGTGCCCGGAGTTCCCTCGGACTTGGCAGGGGTGTCCCAGCCTGACGGAGTCACGAGGGTGTCGTTCACGGCACCGGATCCCAACGGGTCGCCGATTACCGCCTACACCGTGTTGGCCTACGACATGACCGACACTGAGGGCGAGACAGTGAAGGTCAGCGGAACGGGAAGTCCTATTGAGATCCCGGACCTCGTCCTCGGGCACACCTACATCCTCATGATCCGGGCGACAAGCGCGGCAGGCAGCGGCGACTGGTCCGAATTCTCCGACCGGTTCACTGCATCCGAGGCGCCGAACGCTCCGACCGGCGTGGTTGCGAAGCGTGGCGCTGGTTCGGGTTCGGCCGAGGTGTCGTGGACTGCCTCTTCAGTCAATGGGTCTGCGGTAACCGCCTACAAGGTGACCTCGTCACCGGGTGGCAAGTCCTGCGAGACCGATGGCGCCGGCAGGAAGTGCACGGTCATGGGTCTTGAGAACGGCACCGGGTACACGTTCACCGTGGTCGCGACCAACGGTGCCGGTGACGGCCCGGCTTCGGAGGCTTCGGGTCCGGTCACTCCGACGGCGGTGCCGGCACCGACCGACGTCTCTGCCTCACGGGGTAACGCGTCGGCCAGCGTCTCGTGGACGGCCGGCACCGCTAATGACACGCCGGTCACCGGTTACACGGTGACCTCGTCGCCTGGTGGCAAGACCTGCACAACCGACGGGAGCTCAACCAGCTGCACTGTTGAAGAGCTTGAGAACGGCACGGAGTACAGCTTCACGGTCGTGGCGACCAGCTCGATCGGCAACAGCGACGCATCGGCACCCTCCAGTTCCGTCCTCCTTGCGACGGTCCCGACGGCTCCGCAGTCCGTCACGGCGACCCAGCAGGCCAAGGGCTCCATCAGGGTTGCCTGGGAGCGGCCCGCATCCGACGGAGGCGCCGCGCTCACGGGTTACACGGCGACCGTCGTCAATGCCTCCGACCTCACCACCGTGCTGGACACATGCCAGGTGGGCGCCTCGGCCAACAGCTGCAACCTCACCGGGCTTGAAGTCGGCAGCGCGTACGACGTCAGGGTCGTCGCGACCAACGCAGCCGGCGACGGCGCCGTGTCTGTCGTGACGCCACAGGTGACTGTCCGCTCGACACCGAATGCGCCGACTTATGTCACCGCCAGCCCGGATGGGGACCGGTCGGCCTCCGTGAAGTGGGCTTATCCGTCCTATAACGGCACTCCTGCCACCGGGTACAAGGTCACGTCGTCACCCGGCGGCAAGACGTGTACTGCGGACAGCGACAGCTACATCGTCGTTGGCTTCAACGAGGCGATCTGGGAGACCATCTGGGGCGCAGGTTGCTCCGTCGGTGATCTCTCGCCGAACACGGACTACACCTTCACAGTCGTTGCGACCAGCGATGTCGGTGACGGTGATCGCTCAGAGGCCTCCAACTCGGTGAGGTTCGACGCTGCTGCTCTCGGTGCTCCGACCGCCGTGTCCGCTGTCGCCGGCGACGCGTCCGCCGAGGTGTCCTGGACAGCGCCGACCGATGACGGAGGCTCCTCGATCACGGCCTACGAGGCAACGGCATCGGTCAATGGCGAGCCGACCGACAAGAGCTGCCAGACGGGTGGCGCAGCGACCTCCTGCACGGTCGAGGGTCTGGCCAACGGCACCGAGTACACCTTCACCGTGGTCGCCACCAATGGCGATGGAACCGGGCCAGCGTCGGAGGCATCAAACGCGGTCACGCCGGTCGCTGCGAGCGTGCCCGGCAAGGCTGCCATCACCTACACGTTCGCGCAGAGCCGCTCGGTCACGGTCATCTCGAACAAGCCCGCTGCGAACAGATCGCCGATCACCGGCTACACGATCACCGCCTCGCCGGGCGGCAAGACTTGCTTGAGCGACGCCTATGCATGGGGTGCCTCCTGCGAGGTCAAGGGCCTCACCAACGGCACTGCCTACACCTTCACAGTCGTCGCGACCAACGCCAAGGGCGACGGCGAGGCCTCCGACCCGTCCGCTCCAGTGACCCCGACGCTTGCGGCATGGGCTCCGGTCGGAGTATCGGCTGTGGCCGGCAACGGCTCAGCTCTCGTCTCGTGGACTGCCGACACCTGGGGCCTCAGGGGCTTCAAGGTCGTGGCTTCGCCCGGTGGGCGGTTCTGCGAGACGGAAGCATCCTCGTGGACTCCCCGCTCGTGCACGGTCGATGGTCTGACCAACGGCACGGAGTACACCTTCACAGTCATCGCGACCAACTCATGGTTCGAGGAGGGCGAGTCCGACCCGTCCGCGCCGGTCACGCCGGCTGCTCCGGCGACGGCGCCTGGTAAGGCGACCGGCGTGTCGGCCGTTGCCGGTGACGGTTCGGCTGAGGTTTCGTGGACGGCTGCGCCGGCCAATGGGTCCGCCGTCACGGCCTACAACGTGACTTCGTCGCCGGGTGGCAAGTCGTGTGAGACCGGTGGTGCGGGCAGGAAGTGCACGGTCAGCGACCTTGAGAACGGCACCGACTACACGTTCACTGTCGTGGCGAGCAATGCGATCGGTGATGGGGCCGGATCTGACCCGTCCGACGCCGTCACTCCGGCGGCTCCTGCCACGGCGCCCGGTCAGCCGACTGGCGTCAGCGCGGTTGGAGGTAATGCTTCCGCGGAGGTTTCGTGGACCGCGCCGAGCTCCGATGGTGGTTCAGCGATCACTGGTTACACGGTCACCGCTTGGGTTGACGATTCCAAGACCGACAGAACCTGTTCCAGTTCTGAGACGAGTTGCAAGGTTGAGGGCCTCTCGAACGGGACTGAGTACACCTTCACGGTGGTCGCCACCAACGCGATCGGTGATGGCGATGCCTCGGATGAGAGTGCAGGCGTGACGGCTGGCGCGGTTGCGGGAGCTCCGACCGACGTCGAGGCCGATCCGGGTGACGGATCGATCGACGTCTCCTGGACGGCACCCGCGGATAACGGTGGTTCTGCGATCACCGGCTACGAGGTAATGGTCAGCAACGGCGACAACGAGGTCGCAGCCTGCCTCGCCGCCGCCGACGAGACGCGCTGCACGGTCGCGTACCTCGAGAACGGGGTCGCGTACACCGTCCGGGTTCGTGCGGAGAACGGGTTCGGTCAGGGCCCGGCCGGCGAGGCGGGCCCGGTCACTCCGTCCGGGAGGTTCGGTCGTCGTACTCGATCCGCCGGTGTTGTCGGGTGCTCCGGTTTCGGTGACGAAGGCGACGGTTGCTTCGGTCTCCTTCAGTGGAGTCGACGGCGCCTTGTTCACGTGTTCGCTCGATGGTGGCGCGTACGTTTCGTGTGGTTCGTCGCCGAATGTTCTCTCCGGTCTGGTCGATGGTTCGCACAGCCTGTCCGTCAAGCAGTCCAAGGGTGGGGCGACGTCCGATGCGGCGACCGTCGAGTGGAGTGTTGACACGGTCGCGCCGGCTGCCCCGGGCGTGTTGTCGAACCGTTCGGGCGTGACGAGCAGCCGCAACGCCTCGGTTTCATTCACGGGTGAGGGTGGCGCGAGCTTCCGCTGCAAGTCGGATTCCGGCAGCTGGTGGATTGCCCGTCGCCGAAGTCGCTTGGCTACCTGGTCAACGGTCTGCGAACCCTTTATGCGAACAGGTCGACTTGGCTGGCAACGAGCCGCCTGAGGCATCGGCTTCATGGACTGTGGATTACGTCGCTCCGGATGCTCCCGTCCTGAATGGTGCACCGCAGGCCTTTACGAATTCGTCGGGTGCTTCGATCGGGTTCAGTGGCGAGCAGGGCGCTTCGTTTACGTGTTCGGTCGATGGCGGGGCGTATGCGCCTTGCGGTTCGTCGCCCAGGGTCCTCAGTGGTCTCGCGAGTGGCGCGCACAGTCTTTCGGTCAGGCAGACCGATCAGGCGGGGAACGTGTCGCCTGTCGCGAAGGCCGAGTGGACGGTCGATCTGACTGCTCCAGTGACTCCCGGCCTGTCGGGTGCTCCGGCGGCGTTGACGAAGTCGACGGGCGCGTCGATTGCGTTCACCGGTGAGGCGGGTGCGTCGTTTACGTGCTCGGTCGACGGTGGCGCGTATGGCGCGTGCGGTTCGTCGCCGAAGGTTCTCAGTGGCCTCGGAGACGGTCCGCACAGCTTGGCTGTCAGGCAGGCTGATCGTGCGGGCAACTTGGGTCCTGCGGCGAGCGCCAGCTGGACGGTTGATTCGACCGCGCCTGCTGCTCCGGTCCTGTCCGGTGCTCCCGCGGCGTACACGACTTCAACGGGCGCTTCGATCGGGTTCAGTGGCGAGCAGGGGGCTTCGTTCACCTGTTCGATCGATGGCGGCGCTTGGGTCGCTTGTGGTTCCTCGCCGAGGGTTCGGTTCTCCCTTGCTGAGGGTTCGCGCAGTTCTCGGTCAGGCAGACGGACGCTGTGGGGAATGTCTCGCCGGCTGCGACTGCCTCATGGGTCATTGATCGCACTGCTCCCGCGGCTCCTGGTGTTTCGTCGGATCGCTCGGGTGAGACGAATCGTCGTGACGCGAGCGTGACGTTCACGGGTGAACAGGGCGCGAGCTTCCGTTGCAAGCTTGACTCTGGCGTGTGGGTTGATTGTCTATCGCCGAAGGCGCTGTCCAGGCTGAAGGCCGGGTGACACACTATCTACGCAAGGCAGGTCAGACCGTGCGGGCAACGCTTCGGCCGTCGCGTCGATTCGTGGACTGTGATCGGCTTGACCGCCACCTCGCCGCCTGCCCTCAGCGTCAACTCCACTTCCCACGTTGCGGCAGCCACGACGCTGAGCGCCAGTGGCTTCACGTACACCGGCGCGATCGACGATGAGGGCGAGAGCACCGGGCAGTGGCAGCGCTGCTCGGGCAACGTTCCCTCCTCGTGTTCGAACATTGCCGGTGAGACCGGCTCCAGTTACGAATCGGCCAGCCCTGACGCGGGCTTCAGGCTGCGGTACTTGGCGTCCTTCACCAGCTCGGACGGTGAGACTGTCGCCAGCCCGACGAGGATGAGTGGAGTGGTCGTCCCGGTCGTGAGGACCGCTGCGGTGATCGACGTTCCCGACTCGCTCGACGCTCCGGCTTTCGGGCGCACGCTCGCCCTGAAGACCGCCCCGACGTGGACGGGCTTCCCCGATGGTGGGACCCTTGAGTACAGGTGGCAGCGCTGTTCGCTCAGCACTCCGGTGACGTGCGCATCGATCGGTGCGGGCACGGACCGCGCCCAGAAGGCAACGTACCTCGTGACCTCCAGTGAGATCGGCCGGCCACTGAGGCTGATGGTCGGAGTCACCGTCGGCACTGGCGCCAACAAGACGAGTGTCTGGTCCACCAGTGAGATCACCGACCCGACGACCGTGACAGCCAGGAACACGGTCACCCCGACCCTGCCGCTCCCCACGGGACTCACGGCTCCGAAGGCCGGACAGCAGCTCACCGTCGACCGTGGCACCTGGCTCTACACCTACCTCGGTGGCATCACCTACCGCTGGCAAGCGTGCACCACCGGTGATGCCGGCAGCTGCACCGACCTCAGCGGCCAGACCCTCACCAGGTACACGCCCTCCACCCGCATGATCACCAAGCGCCTGCGCGTGGTCGTGACCTACACCGGCAGCGACACGACCAAGGTCGTCGCAGCGACGCCGATCAGCAAACCCGTCACAAACTAAGCGGCCAACTGCCGGCGCGAACCACTCGCCGGCTCAAGCGAGGCAGGGAAGGCTGACGGCCGGACCCCAAGCCAGGCACCGCAGCTCGGCCGCAGGGTTGAGTCAGGCTTCGAGTCCCAGCAGCCGCTGCACCCTCGGGTCGTCGCCGCCGCCCACCCCGGCAACGGCCTCGGCCGCGGCCCGGAGGTCCAGAGTCCGGGCTGCGACCATCGCCTCGAGGTCGGCCCAGTCGCGCGTCCTGTTGAAGAGAGCCTTGAAGGCGGCGAGTTCCACCGGCCCGAGGACCGGGATCTCGGCGTCGGCGAAGGGAACGGTCCGCGAGTTAGCTCGGGCGGCAGTGTGCAGCGGGACGTTGTCGAAGAAGAGGTCGACGGGGTTTTCGCCCCACCAAAGCCTTGCCTGGCCTGAGTCGAGGATCGCGGCCGTGGCCGACTCCCTGTCGGCGATCCCCTCGGGAAGCGAGGCGAGCGCCGCCTCGGGCGTCCGTTCGGGGACGAACAGGTTGAGGTCGACGTCGCTCGTGCCGCGCGGATCGAGCGTGTAATAGGCGAGGGCAATCGCTCCGCCGAACGCATGCGGGACCCGGTGGCGTTCGAGCGCGTCGTGGATCGCGACGATCTTCTCTGCGAGCGTCACTGGGCGAGCCTCGGGAAGTCGAGCGTCGGGCTGTGCCTGGTCGGCAGCTTCGCCGCGAGGTCGAGCACGTCCATCAGCTGACTGTTGACCCGCTCGAGCTCGGCCCGGCCTGGGGTCTTTACCCGGGTGTGACCGCCCTCCACCCGCAGTCTTGATCCGGTCGCCGCGAGTAGCCGCGCCAGGGTCGAGAAACCCGGTTCGCGCTCACCCGATTCGTAGATCGCGACTGCTGGCTGCGAGGTGCCGGCGAGCTCAGCCAACTCCCGCTGGGAAAGGCCCGCCGCCAAGCGCGCCGAGCGGAGTTCGGTACCGGCGTCCATGGACGCATGATATCGGAAGCGATATCGCAGCCGGTCAGGCTGAAGCGAGGTTCCGCAGCACGTACGGCAGGATGCCGCCGTGGCGGTAGTACTCGGCCTCCTGGGCGTGTCGATGCGGACCGCGCGGTGAACGTCTTGCCGTCGGCGGTCGATCTCGACGGTACCTCGCCGGCACTGCGCCGTCGCTGAGCTCGGCGAGCCCGTGATCTCGAAACTCGCTGCCGGTGAGGCCGAGCGACTCGGCGCGTCTCGCCCGGCTGGAACTGCAGCGGCAGCACGCCCATGCCGACCAGGTTCGAGCGGTGGATGCGCTCGAAGCTCTCGGCGATCACCGCGCGCACGCCGAGCAGCGCGGTGCCCTTGGCCGCCCAGTCGCGCGACGAGCCCGAGCCGTACTCCTTGCCGCCGAGCACGACCAGCGGCATGCCCTCCTGCCGCGTAGCGCATCGCGGCGTCGAAGATCGACATCTGCGTCGCCGCTCGGGCAGGTGCGCGCGTGCACGCCGCCCTCGGTGCCCGGCGCCAGCTGGTTGCGCAGGCGGATGTTGGCGAAGGTGCCGCGCACCATCACCTCGTGGTTGCCGCGGCGCGCGCCGTAGGAGTTGAAGTCGCTGCGGCTCGCACGCCGTGCTCGATCGAGGTACTGCGCCGGCCGGGCTGTCCGGCTTGATCGCGCCGGCGGGCGAGATGTGGTCGGTGGTGACCAGTCGCCGAGCAGGGCCAGCACGCGCGCGCCGGCGATGTCGGTCGACCGGCGCGGGCTCGGCGCGGCATGCCCTCGAAGAACGGCGGGCTGGCGCACGTAGGTCGAGTCCGCGTCCCAGGCGAAGCGGTCGCCGCTCGGGACGTCGCAGCGCGCTGCCAGCTGCTCGTCGCCGTCGAAGACGTCGGCGTAGCTCTGGCGGAACATGTCCGGCGTCGACGGCACGCGCGACGGTCGTCCGCGACCTCCTGCTGGCGTCGGCCAGATGTCGCGCAGGAAGACTCGGCTTGCCGTCGCGGTCCTGTGCCGAGCGGCTCGGTGGTCGAGGTCGATGTCCATCGTGCCGGCGAGCGCGTAGGCGACGACCAGCGGCGGCGAGGCCAGGTAGTTCATCTCGCACGTCGGGGTTGATGCGGCCCTCGAAGTTGCGGTTGCCCGAGAGCACCGAGGCGACCGACGAGGTCGTTGTCGTCGATCGCCTGCGAGATCTCCTCGGGCAGCGGGCCGGAGTTGCCGATGCAGGTCGTGCAGCCGTAGCCGACGAGGTTGAAGCCGAGCTGCTCGAGGTACGGCGTCAGCCCGGCGCGCGTCGAGGTAGTCGGTGACGACCTTGCGAGCCGGGCGCGAGGCTGGTCTTCACCCACGGCTTGCGGCGTCAGGCCCCGCTCGACCGCCTTCTTGGCCAGCAGGCCGGCGGCGATCATCACCGACGGGTTCGAGGTGTTGGTGCAGCTCGTGATGGCGGCGATCACGACGGCGCCGTGGTCGAGCTCGGCCGTCGGTGCCGTCACGAGCTGCGACGGCGCCGGCGTCGTCGCGGCCGCCGCGCCTCGCGGCCTGCGGCTCGCGAGCCTGGCGTCGGCGAGGGCGCTCGCGTCGAAGCGCCGTCCTGCGACGCTCGCGTCGAGCGGCGACGCGGTCCTGCGGCCGCTTCGGGCCGGCGAGGCTCGGCTCGACCGTCGCCGAGGTCGAGCTCGAGCGTGCTCGGAGTACGACGGCTCGCGGCGTCCGGCGTCGTGCAACAGGCCCTGCGCCTTGGCGTAGGCCTCGACGAGCGCGACCTGCTCGCTCGGCGCGGCCGGTGAGCCGCAGGTAGCGCAGCGTCTCGGCGTCGATCGGGAAGATCGCGCAGGTCGCGCCGTACTCCGGGCGACATGTTGCCGATCGTCGCGCGGTCGGCGAGCGGCAGGCGCGGCGAGGCCGGCGCCGTAGAACTCGACGAACTTGCCGACGACGCCGTGCTTGCGCAGCATCTCGGTGACGGTGAGCACGAGGTCGGTCGCGGTCGCGCCCTCGGGCAGCTCGCCGGTCAGCTTGAAGCCGACGACCTGCGGGATCGAGCATCGAGATCGGCTGGCCGAGCATCGCGGCCTCGGCCTCGATGCCGCCGACGCCCCAGCCGAGCACGCCGAGGCCGTTGACCATCGTCGTGTGCGAGTCGGTGCCGACGAGCGTGTCGGGGTAGGCCGCGCCGCCGTCGTCGTCGCGCGAAGACGACGCGGGCGAGGTACTCGAGGTTGACCTGGTGGACGATGCCGGTGTCCGGGCGGCACGACCGCGAAGTTCGTCGAACGCGCTCTGGCCCCAGCGCAGGAACGCGTAGCGCTCGCGGTTGCGCTCGAACTCGAGCTCGGCGTTGCGCGCGAACGGCGTCGGCGCGTGCCGAACGACGTCGACCTGCACCGAGTGGTCGATGACCAGCTCGACCGGCGACGAGCGGGTTGATCTTCGCCGGGTCGCCGCCGAGCGCGCCGATCGCGTCGCGCATCGCGGCCAGGTCGACGACGCACGGGCACGCCGGTGAAGTCCTGCAGCAGCACGCGCGCCGGGCGTGAAGGCGATCTCCTTGCGACGGCTCGGCCTTCGGCGTCCCAGCGCGGCGAGCGCCTCGATGTCGTCCGCCGTGACGTCGACGCCGTCCTCGTGTGCGCAGCAGGTTCTCGAGCAGGACCTTCAGCGAGAAGGGGAGCTTGGCGACGTCGTAGCGGTCCTGAGGGCCTGGATGTCGAAGTACTCCCACTCACGGCCGCCATGGCTGAAGGTGCGCAGTGAGTCGAACGAGTTCAGTGACATCGCCGCCTAGTTTGACAGGGGAGGGGCGGATCGGGGGTGTGGCTGCTTCACACGCCGAACCGCTGCATGTGCCGAGCTATCTCCGGCTGGCGCCTGCGCCAGTAGGCGGATATCTCAGGTTTGCCAAGGGGCAGGGAGGCGTCCTCGTCAACGTCGTCGAAGTAGCCGAGTGCGGCGAGCACCGGCATCAAGACCTGATTCTCCGGCTGGCGCCTGAAACGGGTGAGGAAGAAGCCAAGGCCTTCCTCGACTCCCAGTCCTGTCTGCTGCTCGATCACCATCAGGTCGAAGTAATCGCGCAGCTCTCCCCGGTCGGCAATGACCTTGAGCTTCATCGCGAAGATGTCGGGTATCCCGGCGATATGAAGCCCGGCGACCTCCGACGGCGGCTGGAGCAGAGTTTGCTCCGCCGCTTCATCGCAATGGAGGAACTGCACTTTCGTCTGTGAGAAGAGGCCATTGAGAGTTCCCGGCGCCCGCGACGTGACAGCGAGGGGCCCGATCGCAGTCAGGGTGCCCTCCAGCTCGGAAAGGTCAACGGCCCCGGAGTGGAAGAAGAAGTCAAGGTCCCGGCTCACACGATGCTTGAGGTGGACGGCGAGCGCGGTGCCGCCCGCCAGGTAGAGCTCGGGTGGCAGAACCGGAGCGAGCGTCTCCCAGCTTGCGGCCGTGTCCCGTGGAAGGACCTTCTTGATCTCTGGCGACAGGCTCACGCCTTGGCTCGTTGGGCGAAGTTGCGCGCCATCGCCTGCTGGGGCTTGCTGAGCCCGCGGGTTCCGGCCGCATGAAGCCAGTCGTTGCGGGTGAGGTTCGCGACTCCCCAGCCGAGCCCCTCGATGTCACCCTCCGTGATCAGGCGCCGGGCAATGTAGGGCCCCGAGTCGGCAGTGCCCATCTGAGACGAGGCCGTGTTCCAGAACAGGTGGCGGAGGTGAGCCGGCACGCGCTTGGCCGGAGTCGTGGGAGCCTCGGGGGGGACGGTCTTGGCGAGGGAGCAGTCCAGCTCCGGCCACTGCGCCGAGCCTGGATTCGCTCTCAGTACCTCGACTGCCTTGGCCCGGCCGGCGGCGACCATGGCCTGCTCGCGCATCACCAAGCCTCTCGACTCGAGGGCGGTGAAGGCGTTCGAGGCGGCCGTGGGTGACAGGCCCGCTCGCGCTGCCAGCACCCGGATGGAGGCCAGTCCACGCGGGGCTTTTGCGAGCGCTGCGAGGACCTTGACCTCGGTCGGGGTGAACCCCTCGATTCGCGGGGCGGCTCCCAATTCGCGGCGGAGACTCTCCGCTTGCTTGACCGTGTAGCGAGGCCGTTTCCGACCGTCCCCATGGAGCCCGAGTCGACCAATCGCCCTTTGGACCCTGGGAATCGAAGTGCCAAGCGTCGCGGCAATCTCCGTAGCGGAGAGAGTGTCCATATCGTTAGTTTAGCAGCGCCTGTTGGCGCTTCCCGAAATGTCAGCGGCTGCTGATCAGCGAGTTCCCGACTTCGCCCGCCTTGTCGAGCGGCCAGCCGGGAGCGACTGCGAGAGCGGTGATCGCGAGAGCGGCGACGACCGCGACGACAGCGACCTCGGGTGCCCGGCGGACGCCCTCGGCAGGCTCTGCGTCCTTGTCGCCGAGCCACATCGCCGCCACGACCCTCAGGTAGTAGGCGAACGAGACGAGCGAGCCGAGCACGAGCACGATCGCAAGCCACGAGAAGCCACCCTCGGCGAGGGCGCTGATGATCTCGACCTTGCCGAAGAAGCCGGCGAAGAGCCCGGCCAGCGACAGCATCGAGAGGGTCATCGCGACAGCGAGCACGGGGCGGGTGCGACCGAGCCCGGCGAAGCCCGCGACCCGGTCGCCGTCAACCCCGGTCCGCTCGACCTCGACGACGACGGCGAACGCGGCGATCGTCATCACCGAGTAGACGAGCATGTAGAAGACGAGGGCTTGGACACCGAGGGCACTCGCAACCGTGATGGCTGCGAGCAGGTAGCCGGCCTGAGCGATCGACGACCAAGCGAGCATCCGCTTGACGGAGTCCTGGCCGAGAGCGCCGAAGTTGCCGACAACGATCGAGAGGGTCGCGAGAGCGGCCAGCGCCGGCTGCCACTGGTCGATCGCCGGCAGAAGCGGCCCGGCGAACAATCGGACGATGATCCCGAACGCGGCAGCCTTCGTCGCGACCGACATGAACTGGGTGATCGGGGTCGGCGAACCCTCGTAGACGTCGGGCGTCCACTGGTGGAACGGCGCAACGGAAGCCTTGAACGCCAACCCGACGATCATCAGCGCGATCCCCGTGAGCAGCAGAGGGTCGCCGAGCAGGCTCGAGCCGGCGAGGACGGTGCCGATCTTCGTCAGCGAGGTGGTGCCGGTGGCGCCGTAGAGCAGGGCGGAGCCGTAGAGCAGCGTCGCCGAGCCGACCGAGCCGATGATCAGGTACTTCAGGCCCGACTCGAGCGAGCGCTCGCGCCGCAGCTCGGTAGCGCACAGCACGTAGAGCGAGATCGACAGGAGCTCCAGGCCGGCGAACAGCGTGACGAGGTCGTTCGGCGGCGATCAGGACGATCATGCCGAGCACCGTGAAGACGAGCAGGGCGTGGTACTCGCCGCGGCCGATGCTCTCCTCGGTGCTCCATCCTCATCGAGAGGACGACAGCGACCAGCCCGCCGAGCAGGCAGATCAGGCCCAGCGCCACGGCGAGGTTGTCCACCTCGAGGGCGCCGGAGACGATCGTCGCCGGGTCGTTCCAGCGCATGGCGAGCAGCACTGCGGCAACAAGGAGGCTGTCGAACGCCAGCACCGGCACGAGCCACGAGCGCAGCCGCTCGCTGCCGAACAGGCCGCCGCCGAGGACGAGGATCGCCCCGACGGTCAGGGCGATGATCGGCGAGAGCGCCCACCAGTCGATGACCGGCGCCTTGACGACTGCGAGGCTCACTTCCGTGCCTCCGGTGCGATCGGGTCGATCGACGCGCCCTGCGCCGCCTGGATGATCGAAGCGGTGGTCGCACCCTCGCTGCGGCTCAGGAGCGCCTGCGGGTAGAGGGCGAGCGCCAGCACGACGATCACAGCGGGCACGACAGTGGCAGCCTCGCGCCAGGACATCTCACGCTTCGCGACGTCGTTGTCGTCCGGTCGTGCATCGAGCGGATGAACATCCGCAGCATGTAGACGCTCGCCATCACGACGCCGATGAAGGCGACACGCGAAGACGGAGGCTGGATCTGAAGACCCGCGCAGGATCAGGAACTCGCCGACGAAGTTCGCCGAAGCCGGGCATCGCGAGCGTCGCCAGGGCGGCGATCAGGAAGATCGATCGCCAGCACGGGGGCGCGGAACGCGATCGCCGCCCATCTAGCGGAGGTCCTCCTGCCGCCCGCGCGCTGCGGCGAGCAGCGCGACGATACAGCGACCAGCGGGACGGCACGAGCCCGTGGTTGACCATCTGCAGCAGCGCGCCCTGGGCGCCGCTGCGCGGTCAGCGCGAAGATGCCGAGCAGTGATGAAGCCGAGCTGGGCGACCGAGGAATAACCGACGATCAGCCGCGCGTCGCTCGTCGGTGAACGCCAGCGCCGAGCCGTAGAGGATCGAAGCGAGCGCGAGGATCAGCATCGTCAGCGTCTGGAAGTGGCGGCCGCGCCGTCCGGGAAGAGCGGCAGCGCGATCGCCAGGAAGCCGTAGGCGCCGACCTTGCGAGAGCACGCCGGAGAAGAGCGCGAGCGCAGCGCGATCGGCATCGCCCGGTAGCCGTCGGGCATCCAGCCGTGCAGCGGGAACGCCGGCATCTTCACGAGGAAGGCGAGCGGCGAAGAACAGGAAGATCCACTCCTGCGAGCCGGTGCTCGAGCGGGATGGCTCTGCAGCGTCGGAGAGCACGAACGTGATGTGGCCGCCGTCCTGGCTCGCCGGCGAGCACGCCCGTGGCGATCGCCGCGGCGAGCATCAGCAGCGAGCCGACGAGCGTGTAGATGACCAGCTTGAGTCGTCGCCTTCACGCGATCCGCGTCCCCGTCGCCCCAACCGGCCGATGAGGAAGTAGAAGGGGATCAGCATCAGGTCGAAGAAAGCCACGAACAGCGACGAGGTCCTGGGCGAGGAACGCGCCGAGCACGGCGGACTCGGCGAACATGAGGTGGAAGTAGAAGAGGCCCGGGCGCTCGTCGTCGCGGAACAGGCAGGCGACGACGACGCAGAAGTAGACGAAGGCAGTCAGGGCGACGAGGGCGAGGTTGAGGCCGTCGACGCCAATGCCCAATGGATGCCGAGCGGTTGCGATCCACGAGCTTGTCGGTCACGTGAACTGAGCCCGCGCCGGAGTGGTGTCGTAGACGCACGGCCAGCGTCCCGGCGACGATCAGGGTCGCGAGCGAGCCGACCAGCGACGCGGCCTTCGCCTGCGCGAGCGCGCCGAACGGCAGCCCGAGCAGGCCGGCTGCGAAGGGGATGGCGATCAGGATCGAGAGGGTCACCGGTCAGCCCTGCAGCAGGAAGTAGAGGAGGACGAGGGCGGCGCCGAAGGTGACCAGCTGCGGCGTAGGAGCGCAGGAGGCCGCTCTGCGACGCGCGCACGGCGGCGGACGAGACCCGGGCAATCGACACCGGACCGCCAGTGATGCCCCCGTCGACGACCACTCGCTCGACAGTGCGCTGGCCGAAGCGGCCGAGGGCGGCGAACGGGCGGACGATCGCGAAGTCGATCGCCTCGTCGAAGTACCACTTGTTGGCGAACAGCTTGTGCGGGCCGGCGAAGCGCGCCTCGATCGCGGCGGAGCTGCCGGGGCGCTTGACGTAGAGGGTCCACGCGATCCAGATGCCGAGCAGGCCGAGGACTGTGCCCAGGCCCATGCCGAACAGCAGCAGCGACGTGTCGATCTCGGCGCCGAAGTGCGGGGAGCCGACGAAGGTCGGCTCGAGGAAGCTCTCCATCACGTGCGACACCTTCGGGATCTGGAGGACGCCGGCGGTCGTCGCGAGGAAGGCGAGGACCCCCATCGCGACCGCCATCGAGATCGAGCGCTCGGCGATGTGGTGCTTGGAGCCGGGGAAGCCGACTTCCGTGTCCTCGAGCGTCCCGTCGGCGGGGTTGCGGTGCTCGGGTGCGTGGTAGAGGCGGCCGTCCTCGAGGCTCTTGGCCTCCTCGCACGGGTCTCCGTGGAAGGCGCGGAAGATCATTCGGAAGGTGTAGACGGCGGTCATCAGCGCGCCGATGTAGCCGCCGACGTAGAGGATCCAGTGCCAACCGCCGAGCTCGCCGATCCCGAGCAGGATGTCGTCCTTGCTGAAGAAGCCGGAGAAGGGCGGGATGCCCGAGAGGGCGAGGCCGCCGACGATGAAGCACCCGTAGGTGATCGGCATCGACCTTCCTGAAGCCGCCCATCCGGTTGAGCGACTGCTCGCCCGCCATCGCCCCGATCACCGAACCGGCAGCCATGAACAGCAGCGCCTTGAAGAAGGCGTGGGTCATCAGGTGGAACAGGCCGGAGACGTAGATCCCACTCGAGACGGCCATGATCATGTAGCCGATCTGGCTCATCGTCGAGTAGGCGATGACCCGCTTGAGGTCGGTCACGACGAGACCGATCGTCGCCGCGATCAGGAGCGTCAGGAGGCCGATGATCCCGCCGACGGCCTGGGCCGTGGGTGCGAGGTCGAAGAGCGGGTGCATGCGGGCGATCAGGTAGACGCCGGCCGTGACCATCGTCGCGGCGTGGATCAGGGCCGAGACCGGAGTCGGGCCCTCCATTGCGTCGGGGAGCCAGGTGTGGAACGGGACCTGAGCCGACTTGGCGAACGCACCGACCATCAGCAGCAGGCAGGCCGCGACGAGGGTGCCGTCATTGCTGTTGAAGACCTGCGGGGCCTTGTCGAAGACTGTGAGGAAGTCGACGCTGCCGGTCGCGCCGAAGCAGCAGGATCGTGCCGAGCACGATCCCGACGTCGCCCAGGACGTTGATCACGAACGCCTTGATGCCGGCCCTGGTCGCCGTGTTGCGCCGGTACCAGAAGGAGATCAGCAGGTACGAGGCTGCGCCGACGAGTGCCCAGCCGACGGTCAGCAGCACGAAGTTGCCGGCGAGCACCAGCACCAGCATCGAGAAGACGAAGAAGTTGAGGTAGGCGAAGAACCGCACGTAGCCCTCGTCGGATGCGAGGTACGCGACCGAGTAGAGGTGGATCAGGGTCGAGACCCCGGTGACGACCAGGACCATCAGCAGCGACAGCGGGTCGATCAGGATCGAGAGCTGGGCGTCGAGCCCGCCGGTGTTCGCGTAGGTCCACAGGCTCGAGACGACCTCGCGGGATTCGCTCGGGCGCTCCTGGAGCTTGATCACGGCGGCGACCCCGTTGGCGAATGCGAGCAGGATCGCGAGGGTGCCGATCGCGCCGGCCTTCTTGCCGCTCAACACCGGCCTCAGCAGGCCGAGCAGGATCGTCCCGGCGAGCGGGAAGGCGAGCACGAGCCATGCGTGGGTCTGAAGGCTCATCCGCGCAGCTCGCTCAGTTCGTCTGCGTCGACGGGGAGGCCACGGCGGTGGATCGCGACGATCAGGCCGAGGCCGATCACGACCTCACAGGCGGCGACGACCATCACGATGATCGCGAAGATCTGGCCGTCCTCATTGCCCCACATCCGCGAGAAGGAGATCAGCGAGAGGTTCGCCGCGTTGAGCATCAGCTCGAGGCACAGCAGGATCACGAGCGGGTTGCGCTTCGTGAGGACCCGGCTGCGCCGATCGTGAAGATGATCGCCGAAACGGTCAGGTACCAGCCGATGTTCATCGCGACTCGTTCCCCGGAGCGCCGACGATCGCGCGGTCGCCCGCGGCCTCGGCCATCGTGCCCGAACCCTTCGGCGGCGCTGCGGCGATCGTCGCCGAATCGAACGGCACGTCACCGGGCCCGAAGCCCCTGCGCCTGCGCGCAAGGCCGACGGCACCGACAGCCGCGACGAGCAGCAGCACGGAGGCGATCTCGAACGGCAGCAGGTAGCGTGGTGAGCAACGCTTCGCCGATCGCGGCAGGCGAGCCGAAGTCGGCCGGCAGCGACGCGCCCTTCGTGCCGATCGCCTTGAGGCCGCTGCCGAGCGTCGCGATCAGCAACTCGACCAGCAGCAGCACGACGATCACCGGCGTGATCAACCTGAGGAAGCCGGGGGAGGCGCCGAGCGACTCGCTGTCGCCCCCGACATAGGCGACCACGAAGACGTAAAGCACCATCACCGCGCCCGCGTAGATGATCACCTGCGAGGCCGCGAGGAACTCGGCGTTGAGCAGCAGGAAGAGGGCAGCGAGGCAGAGCAGGTGCCCGACGAGCGAGAGCACCCCGTAGAACGGGTTGCGCAGCATGACGACCCCGATCGCGCCGGCGATCGCGCCGATCGAGGCGATGAAGAAGACGATCGCGCTCATTCGGGGGCTACTCGCCCTCCCTGCGCAGCGGCGTGCGCTCGATCGGCTCGGCGAGCAGCATCTCCTTGGTGAAGATCAGGTCGCCGCGGTTGAAGTCGGAGAGCTCGTAGTCATGGCCCATCGTGATCGCGTCGAACGGGCAGGCGACCTCGCAGTAGCCGCAGAAGATGCAGCGCGACATGTTGATCTCGTAGACGGCCGCGTAGCGCTCGCCGGCGCTGGTGCGGTTCTCCGGGTGTTCTCGGCGGCGACGACGCGGATGCAGTCGGCCGGGCAGGCGGCTGCGCAGAGCGAACAGCCGACGCACTTCTCCAGGCCGGTGTCCTCGAACTGGTGGAGGCGGTGGCGACCGCGGAAGCGGGGATAGACCGGTGTCTTCTCCTCCGGGTACTGGATCGTCAACGGGCTTCTCGGCGACCCGGCCAACGTCGTCTTCAGGCCGCGAAGGGTCTCGCCGAAGGCGCGATAGGTGCCACGCGCGACGCCGGGCTCGGGCGCGCGCATCACTTCGATCACGTCGTCGTCTTGGATTCGGGCCATCAGGTCACCACCACGTACCGCGGTCACGAGGGTGTTGAGGGTCGCCAGCGGAAGGAGGATCTTCCAGCCGAAGGACATCAACTGGTCGTAGCGAAGGCGCGGTAGCGTCGCACGAACCCAGATGAACAGGAACACAACAGCAGCATCTTGCCGAGCACGACGAACGGGTCGACCCAGCCGGGCGGGTCGCATGCCGAACGGCAGCAGCCAGCCGCCGAGGAAGACCGTCGCCGTGACAGCGCAGACGATGATCACGTTGAGGTACTCGGCGAAGAAGAAGGAGACGAAGCCGCCGCCGCCGTACTCGGTCATGTAGCCGCCGACGAGCTCGGCGTCGGCCTCGGCGAGGTCGAACGGGGCGCTGTTGGTCTCGGCGAAGCCGGCGATCAGGAAGACGATGAAGCCGACGAACTGCGGGACGATGAACCAGCACTGGACGGCCTGCTGCTCGACGATCTGGGTGAGCGAAAGCGTGCCGGCGGTCATGATCACGCCGACGAGGGCGAGGCCTTGGCTGATCTCGTAGCTGATCAGCTGGGCGGCGGCGCGCATCGCGCCGAGGAACGAGTACTTCGAGCCGGAGGCCCAGCCGCCGAGCATCAGGCCGTAGAAGGCGATGCCGCCGAACGCGAAGGCGTAGAGCGATCCCGATCGACGGGTCGACGCCGTAGAGGCCGACCTTCGTGCCGAAGATGTCAACGGATGTTGCCGAACGGCACGATCGCGAGGGTCGCGACCGCGGTCAGGATCGAGATGATCGGGGCGAAGCGAGAAGATGAAGCCGACCGCCGTGCGGGGCCTGAACGGCTCCTTGGTCGCGAGCTTGATGATGTCGGCCAGCGGCTGCAGCGCACCGAACGGGCCGACGCGGTTGGGGCCGTAGCGGCCCTGGAAGCGCCCGAAGAGCTTGCGCTCGGCGAGCAGCACCAGCGGGATCAGCTGCAGCCCGACGGCGAAGATGATGACTGCCTTGATGATCTGGACCCACCACGGCTCCGAGTAGGCGACTGTCGCGATCAGGCCGTTCATGGACCGCGCACCTCGACGAGTTCGCCCTCGGCCGGGCGAGGACCGCTCCCGGCGAGATCCGTCCTCGACGAAGACCGAACCCTCGGGCACGTCGCTGCGGATCGCAGCGGTCCCGGCAACCGTCAGTCCGTCGGCGGCAATCCTGACCCTCCCGCCCTGCGCGATCCCGATCCGCTCGGCGTCAGCCGGGCTCAGCTCGATCGTCGGCGTGCGGGCAAGGAACTTCAGCGCCGGGCTGATCGAGACCTCGGGCGAGGCCCAGATCGAGCGGTAGGCGCCGAGCAGCAGCGAGCCGTTCGGAGAGAGGGCGGGCTGAGGTGCCGCCAGGTCGGCCGGGATCTCACCGGCGGGCAGGGAGGCCGCTGCCTCGCGCTCCTGCCACCTGACTCCCGTGCCGCCGATCTCGTCGGTCGTGATGCCGGCGTAGAAGGTGACCGCGTGGCCGAGCTCGGCCGTTGCGGCGGCTCCCCGTGGCACTCGAGATCGAACCCGGCGGCCTCAGGCCACTGCGGCGATCACCTCGGATGCGGGCAGGGTGTTCGCTCGGCCGCGCCGATCGCCTTGCGCAGGCGCTGGATGCGGCCGTCGGGATGGGTGACGGTGCCCTCCTTCTCGGCTCCGGCCTCGGCCGGGAAGACGACGTTTGCGTGCTCTGCGAGCTCGGGCAGAGAGTCGAGGCGTGGGCGACGACGAGCCCGGCGGAGGCGAGTGCCGTTCGCCCAGGCTGCGCCGTCGATGCCGTCGCGGGTCGGGTCGGAGTGCAGCAGGCAGAGTGCTGTGACCTCGCCCGCGGCGGCCGCCTCGGCGATCGCCTGCGAGTCACGCCGCCGATCCGGGCCGGCTCGCCAAGTCCGGGACCGGCGTTGGGCAGCACGCCGGCTTCGCGCAGTCCGCGGCCGTTGGTGCCGCGCGGCAGTTCGATCAGGCCGGCGCCGTCGCGACCGGCGAGGCCGAGCGCGTCGGCGATCGAAGCAGCGCACCGGCGGCAGCCGCGCCGGCCGGGCCGGCGGTCAGGCGCTCGCCCCAGAGGATCACGACGTCCTCGCCGCCGTCCCTGGGGCGCACGCGAGATCGGCGAGCTGCCTGCGGCGTCGGCTCCGGCGGCCTTGGCGTGCGCCTCGGCACCGGCGCGGTCGTCGGCGAGCGAAGGCGTCGATCGCGGCGCGAGCGCGGCTCCGCTGCCCGGTGCGTGGCGGACGGCCTGGGCGGCCCGCGGGTCGAGCAGCCGTCGGGCGGCTCGAGCCGACGAGCACGCTGACGCCGTTGCGGCGCACGCCCTTGCGGATCCGCAGGTCGAGGATCGGCGCGTCGTCGACGGGTCGCGCGTCGAGCACAGCACGGCGTGGGCGAACTCGAGGTCGGGCACGGTCGCCTGCAGCGTCGGGTCGCGCGAGCGCGCGCTGCAGGCCGAGCGGCAGGGTGCCCGCCGACCGCGCGAGTCGATGTCGGGGAGCCGAGGCCGTCGCGCATCAGCCGCGCCAGCAGCAGCCCCTCCTCGTTGGTCGTCTCGCCGCCGGCGATCGCGGCGACGCTGCGCACCGTGCGCGGGCGAGCCCGTCGGCGGCCGCCTGAGCGCACGCTCCCAGGAGACCGGGCGCAGCTGGCCGCCGTCGCGCACGAGCGGCTCGGTGATCGCGCTCGTCGACGTGGATCGCCTGGTAGGCGAAGCGGCCCTTGTCGCACAGCCAGCCGTCGTCGACCTCGTCGTTGTCGCGCGCGAGCACGCGCAGCGACCCGCTCGTCGCGGACGGTCATCGTGACGTTGCACTGCGCCGGGCAGAGCGTGCAGACCGTGCCGGCGCCCTCGATGTCCCACGGGCGCGCACGGAAGCGGTAGGCGCGCGAGGTCAGCGCGCCGACAGGGCACAGCTCGATGATGTTGCCGCTGAACGGGGCGACGTAGGGGTGGCCGTCGAAGGTCGCGACGTAGGCGTGCGCGCCGCGCTCGAGCAGCACCAGCTGGTGGTCCTCGGCGATCTCCTGCGAGAAGCGCACGCAGCGGTAGCAGAGGATGCAGCGCTCGCGGTCGATCGCGATCAGCGGCGAGAGGCTCGAGCGGCTTGACGAAGTGGCGCTTGGGCTCGATGAACCGCGAGTTGCCACCGCCCCAGCCGAACGTGATGTCCTGCAGCGGGCACTCGCCGCCCTTGTCGCAGACCGGGCAGTCGAGCGGATGGTTGACGAGCAGGAACTCGACGACCGCCTCCTGCGCCGTGCTTGACGCGGTCGGTGCTGCGTGTGCACGACCATGCCGTCGCTTGACCGGGGTCGAGCAGGCCGTCTGCAGCTTCGGGATGCCCTCGATCTCGACCAGGCACATGCGGCAGGCGCCGACCGGCTGCGCCGAGCTTGGGCTCGTAGCAGAAGACGGGGATCTCGACGTCGCCCTCGCTTGGCGGCGTCGACGAGCATCGCGTTCCCTCGGCGCCTGCGACCTCGCGGCCGTCGATCGTGAAGGTGATCGTGTTCTGCTCGGGGCGCGGCATCGGATCAGAGGCTCAGGGCCGGCTCCTCGGCGACGGCTGGCGGGGTCACGCCGAGGCCGTTCGCTTCGCGCGCTGCCTCGATGTCCGCCTCGAACTCCGCGGAACTTCGCGATCGAGCGAGCCGATCGGCATCGCCATCGCGTCGCCGAGCACGCACAGGCAGTTGCCGATGATGTGCTCCTGCACGGAGGCCATGATGTCGAGGTCCATCGGCGTGGCCTCGCCGGCGTCGATCCGCTCGAGCATCTTCACCGTCCAGTTGGTGCCCTCGCGGCACGGCGTGCACTTGCCGCAGGACTCGTGCGGTAGAACTTGGCGACCTTCAGGGCGACGTCGACGATCGGCGTGGTGTCGTCGACGACGATGATCGCGCCGGAGCCGAGCATCGAGCCGGCCTTGGCGAGCGAGTCGAAGTCGTAGGGCAGGTCGAGGTCGTCCGCCGTCAGCACCGGCGAGGAGGAGCCGCCGGGGAACCAGCAGCTTGACCTCGCGCCCTCGGGCGGGACCGCCGGCGAGGCCGTAGATGATCTCGCGCGAGCGTGATGCCGAGCTCGATCTCGTAGTTGCCGGGCCGCTGGACGTTGCCCGAGACCGAGACGAGCTTGGTGCCCGGTCGAGTTCTCGACGCCGAGCTTGCGCGTACTCGGCTCGCCGCCCATCGCGATGATCGCGGGGACGGTGGAGAGCGTCTCGACGTTGTTGATCAGGGTCGGGCCCTGGTAGAGGCCCTGGATGGCCGGGAACGGCGGCTTCAGGCGCGGGTTGCCGCGCTTGCCCTCGAGCGAGTCGAGCAGGCCGGTCTCCTCGCCGCAGATGTAGGCGCCGGCGCCGCGGTGGAGCGACGAGCGACGAGCGAGTAGCCCGGAGCCGAGGATGTCCTCGCCGAGGTAGCCGGCCGCGTCGCGCCTCGGCGATGCGCCGCGTCGAGCATGTCGGCCTGGAGCTCGTACTCGCCGCGGATGTAGATGAACGCGCGGTTGGCGCCGGCGGCGTAGGCGGCGATCACGATCCCCTCGATCAGCATGTGCGGGGTCTTCTGCATCAGCTCGCGGTCCTTGAAGGTCCCGGGCTCGGACTCGTCGGCGTTGCAGACGAGGTACTTGTCCATCGTCGCCGCTCGGGCAGGAACGAGACCTTCGTGCCCGATCGGGAAGCCCGCGCCGCCGCGGCCGCGCAGGCCGGTCGCCTTGAGCTCCTCGACGATCCCTCGCGCGGCATCGCAGCGCCTTGCGCAGCGCTCTCGTAGCCGCCGCGCGGTGCGTAGACGTCGAGCGTACTCAGTCCGGGCTCGTCGATCCGGTCGAACAGGAGGCTTCGTCATCGACTCGCCTCCGTCGGTCTGGGTTGGCGCCGACCTGGCCGGCGGGGTCTGCGCACGCACGGATTCGCAGGTTCTTGGCGGGTAGCGAGCTCGCTTCCGGCTCGGGCCTGGCGCATTCATCGATCAGGTGCGGCACGTCGCCGGCGTCGAGCGGGCCGACGTACTCGCCGTTGACCGACGCCATCGGCGCGATGTCGCAGGCGCCGAGGCACTCGAAGCCGCGCACGTTGAAGTCCTCGTCGCCGTCGGCGGCAGCCGCTCATCCGGGCGACGGATCCGGTCGCCGCCGCGCAGCGAGCAGGAGATGTTCGTGCACACGTAGACGTGTGGCTGCCGACGGGCTTGGTCTCGAGCATGTCGTAGAAGGTCGCGACCGCCGCCGCTAGCCGGGCGTGATCCGCATCACGCAGGCGACCTGTTCGATCGCCTCCGGCGAGCACCAGCCGTGCAGCCGCTGGGCGGCGTGCAGGGCGCGGGATCAGGGCCGAGCGGAACTGCGGGTACTTGGCCATCTCGCGCCTCGATCTCGGCGCGCAGCTCGTCGGGGACCGCGGTGGTCGCCGGGTCCGGGACGGGCGAGGGTGCCTTCTCGGGGTCGACTGCGTCGTCCCAGCCGGGGACCCTCGAGCCGTGGGTGAACCTCGTGACTTCGCTCATCGGTCGATCCCCCCGAGCACCGGGTCGATCATCGCGAGGCGTCGCGATCAGGTCGGCGATGTAGCTGCCACGGCACCATCTCGGCGCGTCGCCTGCAGGTTCACGAACGAGGGGTCGCGCATGTGGACTCGCGCCGGCTTGGTGGAGCCGTCGGAGCGCACGAAGCAGCCGAGCTCGCCGCGCGGCGACTCGATCGGGTAGTAGACCTCGCCCGGCGGGCACGCGGAAGCCCTCGGTGACGAGCTTGAAGTGGTGGATCAGCGCCTCCATCGAGGTCGCCAGCTCGTGTCGCGGGGGCAGGGCGTACTTGCGGTCCTCGGTGATGTACGGTCCCTCGGGCAGCCCGTCGAGCGCCTGCTCGATGATCTTCACCGACTCGTAGATCTCGGCGAGGCGCACCGCGTAGCGGTCGTAGTTGTCTCCGACGGTGCCGACCGGGATCTTGAAGTCGAAGTCCTCGTAGGAGGAGTAGGGGGCGGCCTTGCGCAGGTCCCACGGGTTGCCGGCTGCGCGCAGCAGTGGCCCGGTCACTCCGATGTCGAGCATCCGCTCCTCCGACAGCGGGCAGGTGCCGCGCAGGCGCTGCAGGACGATCTCGTTCTGCTCGAGCAGGTCGGCGTACTGGTCGGCCCGCTCGGGCATCGTCCTGATGAACTCGCGCAGCTTCTCTTCGAAGCCGTTGGGGATGTCCTCGATCACGCCGCCGACCTGGAAGTAGCGGGTGTGCATCCGCTGGCCCGAGCTCATCTCGAACAGGTCGAGGATCGCGTCGCGCTCGCGGAAGCAGTACCAGAACATCGAGATCGCGCCGAGGTCCAGCGCGCTCGTCCCGAGCCAGACGAGGTGGCGACATGATGCGGTTGAGCTCCAGGTGGATCACGCGCAGGTACTGGGCGCGCTTGGGCACCTCGATCCCGGCCAGTTCCTCCACCGCGCCGCAGAAGGCCATCGCGTTGAAGTAGTAGGAGAGGTAGTCCATCCGCTCCACGACGGGGATCACCTTCCAGTAGGCCTTCTGCTCGGCCGTCTTCTCGATCCCGGTGTGGACGTAGCCGATCACCGGCTTGATGTCGCGGACGATCTCGCCCTCGAGCGTGACGATCAGCCGCAGCACGCCGTGGGTGGCGGGGTGGTGGGGGCCGAAGTTGAGCGTCAGCAGCTCCGACGACGGTGCCGTCGGCCGGCACCTGGGCCATCGTGATCGACTCCTCCTGCTTGCGGTACTCGCTGAGGTCCGGCGTGCTCACTTGGTCCACCCCGGCATGGTCTCCTCGTTGTAGGTGAAGATGACCGCTTCGCCGCCGATCGGGAAGTCGCGCCGCTGCGGGTGGCCCTCGTAGTCCTCGGGCATCAGGATCCGCCGCAGGTCGGGGTGGCCCTCGAAGACGACGCCGAACATGTCGTAGACCTCGCGCTCCTGGTGGTTGGCCGTCGGCCAGCAGGCCGTCAGACGCTCGCGACCTCTGGGCTTCTCGATCGCTGACGCCGCAGCTTGACCGTGATCCGGTCGACGTGCTCCATGTCGAGCAGCTCGTAGATGACCCCGAGGCGGGGCTCGTCCGGGCAGTAGTCGACGCCGTGGACCTAGCGAGGAAGTTCCAGCCGCGCGCCGTCAGCATGCGCGATCACCGGCAGGACCGCTTCGGGCGCGATCTCCAGCTCGGCTCGGCCGCGGCTGTGGTCGGTCCTGCACGACCGCTCCCGGAGCCTGATCGCGCAGCTCGCCTGGCGATCAGCTCAAGGCCGGTGGCATCAGGCAAGTGGCTCGCCTCCACCAAGGACGTTGATCGAGTCATCGCCGAGGTTGCGCCAGGCAGGATCTCCTCGGTGCCCGTCGCTCCGTATCGCTCGCGCCAACCCGCGGTCGGGTCGTCCTGGACCATCTCGCGCAGCTGGAGGATGCCGTGCATCAGCGCCTCCGGGCGGGGCGGGCAGCCCGGCACGTGCACGTCGATCGGCATGAACTTGTCGGCCGGCACGATCGCGTAGTTGTTGAAGACGCCCTCGAGGAGCAGCAGGCGCCCATCGAGATCGCCCACTTCGGCTCGAGCATCTGGTCGTAGATGCGGCGCACGACCGGCGCCATCTTGATCGAGACGCGGCCCGAAAGGATCAGCAGGTCGGCCTGGCGGGGGGAGGCGCGGAAGGCCTCGAATCCGAAGCGCCCGACGTCCACGCGGGCCGGCGACGATCGACATCATCTCGATCGCGCAGCAGGCAAGGCCGAAGGTGGCCGGGAAGATCGCGTTGCCTCGCGCCCAGGCGACGGCCTTGTCGAGCGTCGTCGTCAGGACGCGCTCCTCGACGTACTTCTCCAGGTCGGGCCCTTCGAGGTCGCCGCGGAGCATGTCGCGGGCGCGCAGCTGACTGGAGCGGAAGTCGTCGCCCGAGCGGTTCGCGAATCACCGCCATGAAAGTGCGCCGCGCTTCCACGATGTAGCCGAAGCCAACGAACAGGAGGACGATGAAGACCGTTGTCTCGACCAGGGCGAAGGCGCCGAACGCCCGCAGCTGCACGGCAACGGGGTAGAGGAAGACGACCTCGATGTCGAACAGGATGAAGAGCATGGCGATCATGTAGAAGGAGATCCCGAAGCGGAAGCCCTGCTGAACCTCCGACGGAAGCCCACACTCGTAGGGTGTCGTCTTGGTGTTGGAGCGCCTGTTCGTCTTCGGCCCGAGGAAGCCGTTCATCACAGCGAAAGCGCCACCGACGGTGGCGCCGAGGAAGAGGAAGACGATTGCTGGAAGGTAGCTGTTCAACATCGGTAGGAAGGGCGATGTATAGCAGTGTCGGAGGGGACTTTGTAACAACCTGTTACTTAGTGCCGAATGGCACTTTTGTCGGCCTCCTGCCGCGGCGCTGCGGACTGCCGGGTGGCCGGCCATGACCCCCGCATTCGAAGTCGTCTGTGCCGTTGCCGCAGTCATCTGCCTCGCCGCCGCGGCGATCGGTGGCGTGGCGTTCCGCTCGGGCTTCGCCCACCCGAGGGCATGGTTCGCGATCCGCGTCGCGCAGGTCGCGATCGTGGTCGCGGCGGCGTTCGGCGCCGTCCTCTTCGCAGGCGCCGGTGAGCCGGGTCGCGGGCTCCAATACGGGTACTCGCTGATGGCCGCCGCCGTCTCCTTCGTCGCCGAGCAGCTGAGGCTGTCCTCGGCGGCATCGGTGCTCGCGCGGGAGGGAATCGCCGACGCCCAGGAGGTGGCGCTGCTCGATCCGCCGCAGCAGAACCGCCTTGCCCGCACCATCGCGCTGCGCGAGCTCGGGGTCGAGGCTGTCTCCCTGCTGGTCTGCGCCGCCCTCCTGCTCAGGGCAGCGGCGCTCTACTGACCGGCTGCGGGCGCGACCCCGGTGAACCTGCCGCGGTGCCAGACGAGCGGGTCGCCCTCACGGCTGCCGAGCGACTCGACCTCGCCGATCGCAATCGTGTGGTCCCCGCCGGGCAACAGATCGCGCACGCTGCAGACGGTCCACGCAATCGCAGCGTCCAGCACGGGAAGTCCACCGACCTCGCTGCAGGGAACACCGTCGAGCTTCGCCGATTCCTCGATCTCACGCGAGGCAAACCGTTTGGCGAGATCGCCCCGTTCGGCCTCGAGAATGCTGATCGAGAACCGCCCGGCCCGCTCGACGAGCGGCAGGGTCCTCGCATTGCGCTGGAAGCAGACCAGAACGAGCAGTGGGTCGAGCGAGAGCGAACAGATCGCGTTGGCGGTCATACCGCCCGAGCTCCCATCGGAGTCGCGCGCGCACACCACGGCAACCCCTGTCGGAAAGCGGGCGAACACTTCGCGAAGCTCTTCGGGTCCGGGAGCTGAAGGGTCGGTCGGCATGGCGGCCGATGATCGCAGGACGGCGGCGAAGAGGCCCCGGCGCCGGCCTCTCGGTTGCCGCCGTTGGAGGGCACTTTGCCGTTGAACCGCCTGATACGCAAGTGCCGGTCCACGAGTCGGCGCCGGGGATGGATGGGTCTTCGGCGCCAACTGTTCGTTCCCTGCCGACCGGGCGCCGGGGAGGTCGGCTAGGATCCCACGCCAATGATTCGAATTCGCCCGGCAACGCTCACGCTGACAGCTCTGGCGGTCACTTCGGTGGCGGCCCTGAGCGCCTGCGGCACCCAGAAGATCGAGGTCGCCTCGAACGAGCCCGGGATGCAGCGTGGAGCTGTCCTCTTCCAGGAGCGCTGCGCCGGCTGCCACACGCTCGGTGCCGCCGCCTCCAACGGATCGGCCGCCAACGTCCGCAAGGCGCAGCGAGTCAACGGACCCAACTTCAACGTCCGCAAGGAGAGTTACGAGCGGGCGATCTACGCGATTCGCAACGGCGGCTTCTCCGGCGCAGTGATGCCGCAGAACATCGTCACCGGAGCCGACGCCGACCTGGTCGCCAAGTTCGTCGCCAACTACTCCGGCAAGGACGTCCACACCCCGCCGTCGCCCGGTGGCATGGGCATGGGCGGCAGCTCGACGCCGCCGCCGACCGCGCCCAAGCAGGATCTCGCCGCGATCGGAGCTGCGGCGTTCGCGCAGAACGGTTGTGGTGCCTGCCACCAACTCTCGGCCGCCGGAGCCAACGGCAAGGTCGGCCCGAGCCTCAACAAGATCGGCGGCGACCCCGCAGCCCAGATCAAGAAGTCGATCGTCAATCCGAACGCCGTCATCGAGCCCGGCTACGCCAAGGGCGTGATGCCGGCCAACTTCGGTCAGATGCTCAGCGCGGAGCAGATCGACGGCCTCGTCGCCTATCTGAAGAAGGTCGGCCGCTGACCGGCGGCGACCTTCGCGTGACCGAACACTCGCGCCGGAGGCATCGGTGCTCGACCTGAAGGCACTGCGCGGCGACCCGGACTCGATCCGTGCCGCCCTCGCTCGCAGGCAGGACGGCTCCGAGCAGCGGCTCGACGCGGTCTTGGCCCTCGATGGGGCATGGCGGGACGCGACGGCCTCAGCCGAGGCTGCAAGGGCCGAGCTGAACACAGCCTCCAAGGGGCGCAAGGGCGCTCCGACGGAAGAGGAGCGCGAGGTGATGTCGAAGCTCGCCGCCGCCGGCCGTGAGGCCTCCGACGCCGAAGCGGCGGCCAGGGCCGCGCTCGACGCGGCGCTCGCGACGATCCCGAACCCGCCGTCACCCGACTCGGCGGACGAGGACACGGTGATCCGCGAGGTTGGCGAGTCGGGCAGGGAGGGGCGAGACCACCTCGACCTGGCCGGTTCGATGGTCGACATGGAACGGGGCGCACGACTGTCGGGTTCGCGCTTCGCCTACCTGCGCGGGCCGCTCGTGATGGTCGAACTCGCCCTCGTTCGCTACGCGCTCGAGCTGCTCGGCTCGGAGGGGTTCGAACCGGTGATCCCACCCGTTCTCGTCCGTGAGGACGCCCTCTACGGGACGGGCTTCCTGCCGGACACCGAGCAGCAGATCTACCGACTCGCCGACGATGACCTCTACCTGACCGGTACCAGCGAGGTCGCGCTCGCCGGACTTCACTCCGGCGAGATCGTCGAACAGGGAGACCTGCCGCTTCGCTACGCGGGGTTCTCGCCTTGCTTCCGCCGAGAGGCCGGGGCCGCCGGCCGCGACACGCGCGGCATCTTCCGCGTGCACCAGTTCGACAAGGTCGAGATGTTCAGCCTCGTTCCGCCCGACCAGTCCGAGGCCGAACACGAGCGGATCCTCGCGCTCGAAGAGCGGATCCTGACCGAACTCTCGATCCCCTACCGGGTCGTCAACATCGCCGTCAACGACCTCGGCGCCTCCGCTGCCAAGAAGTACGACTGCGAGGCTTGGCTCCCAGGTCAGGGTCGCTGGCGCGAGTTGACCTCCTGCTCCAACACGACCGACTTCCAGGCCAGGCGGCTCGGGATCAGGATGCGGCCGGAGGGAGGCGGCAAGCCCGAGGTTCTCCACACCCTCAACGGCACCGCGGTGGCCGTCGGCCGAACGCTGATCGCTCTGCTCGAGAACGGTCAGCGCGAGGACGGCACCGTCGAGCTGCCCGAGGTGCTCGTCGAGCGCGGGGCACCTGCCACCCTGGTCGCGCCCGACTGACTTCGGCAACAATCGGGGTGTGGTCCACGACCCCGACAACCTCAAGGCAAGGCGCGATGAGAGTCGCTCACAGACCCGCAGGCTGAGGCTGGGCGCGGTAGTTGCACTGCTCCTCGCCGTCGCTGGAGTCGCGATCGCACTCGCGACCGGCTCGGGCGGGGACGGTTCGACCTCGGCCGCAGACTCACCCGGCGGATCGGGGTCGAGCGGAGCGTCGTCGGCCGCCAAGGCAACCGGTGGAGGGTCCGTCGCGGCCGGCGACTGGACCCGCCCGATCAGCACCCCGGCCCAGGAGGCCGCCGCTGTCGCCCGGCTCGCGAAGATCGGCAAGCCCGTCTACTGCGGGGGCGGGCGGAACGGCCGCTACGTCGCCCTGACCTTCGACGACGGTCCCGGGCCGTACACGCACTTTGCCATCAAGAAGCTGCGCCAATGGAAGGCCCGCTCGACCTTCTTCCTGGTTGGAAACAGGCTCAGGGACCCGGCATGGAAGGGGTGGCCGCAACGCGAGGCCGAGATCGCAGCGATCGCCGACCACTCATGGAGCCACCCGTACCTGCCCGGCCTCGACCTCGCGTCGGCCCGCCGCGAGGTGGCGGACACCAAGAGGCTGGCCGAGCAGGTGACCGGCACGAAGGTTCAGGTGTTCCGGCCGCCGTACGGAGGCCGCAACGCCTCGATCGACTCGATCTCGTCGGAGCTGGGGATGGCGCAGATCATCTGGGACGTCGACTCCGGTGACTCCGCAGGTGCGAACTACGCCGGGATCCAGCGCAATGTGATCGCGGGGCTCAAGCCCGGGGCGATCATCCTGATGCACGAGAACCGCGGCCAGACAATCAGGGCGCTGCCGACGATCCTCCCCGAGTTGAAGAGGCGGCGTTTGACAGCGGTCACGGTGCCCGAGCTGCTTGCCCTCGACCCTCCGAGCGAAGCGCAGCTCGCTGCGGGCCCGAACGGTTGCTCAGCCGCGCTCCGGGGGAGCGGCGGGCCGTCGCCTGCGCGGGGCTGAATCGGCACTTTTGTGACGGTACGTCTGTAGTCTCCTCGGTGGAGTTCCGCCACAGACCACGGGAGAGGTTTTCAAGCAATGAAGAGATCATCGGCCGTCAAGGCCCTGCTGGCAGTAGCCGCCGTATCCGCACTTGCCGCCCCCGCCGGAGCTTCGGCAGCCCTCACGGCGAGCCAGAAGACGGCGATTCAGAAGCTCGGAGCCGACGCCTACACCTACGGCTACGCGCCCGTCTACATGGAGCGCAATATCGCCCGCTTCCCGACGAACACGGTCGTGAACGTCCAGTACCTGGCCACGGACCTGACCCGATCGATCGTCAAGCCGAACGCCGACACCCTCTACACGATCATGGTGCTCGACGTGGGCAAGGACCCGGTGATCATCCACTCTCCCGCGACAGGCAGCCGCTACTACGCACTCGAGATCCTCGACGGGCACACCAATGTGACCGGCTACATCCCGTGCCTCAATGCCAGCTCCTCGCAGACGAACACCTGCAAGGCCAAGTCGGTCGGCACGACTGCCGCCGACTACGCGATCGTCGGGCCGAAGTGGAAGAACTCGGGCTCGACGAAGCTCAAGAAGACGGTCAAGAAGATCATCAAGTCGGCCACCCCGAAGGTCTGGATCATCGGCCGCACCCTCGTCGACAGCCAGGCTGACCTCCCGAACGCTGTGGCGATCCAGAACGGGATCACCGCCCAGCTCAACAGCAAGGTCACTGCCGGCCAGTTCCTCGGCCGCCTCAACCTCGTGGCTCCGACGGCGATGGCAACTCCGGTCTCGGTGACCCCGGTCGCCGGATTCTTCAAGGAGTTCGGCGAGGTGATGAAGGCCCAGCCGCCGGTCTCGGCGGACTCGAGCCTGATGGCCAAGCTCAAGGCAAGGGGCGTCGGACCCGGCCTCGACCCGAACAAGACGCCAGAGCGCCGAGGTGATGGCCGAGCTCGTCAAGGGGGCCGTCGCGGCCAATGCCGCGATCGACGCGGGCGTCGCCGCTCAGGTCGCGGCGTCGCGAGTCAAGCGCAACGGCTGGGTCCTGTTCGATGGAGTAGGTGCCTACGGCAAGGACTACCTGACCCGCGCGTTGATCGCGAAGTTCGGCCTCGGGGCCAACAACCCCAACGAGTCGGTCTACCCGGCCGCTGTGACCGACTACGCCGGCAATACTCTCAACGGTGCCGGTGGCGCCGTCTACAAGGTCCACTTCGACGCCGGTCAGCTGCCGCCGAACGTCGGCGGCTTCTGGTCGATCACGATGTACGCCGAGGACCAGTACTTCGTGCCCAACTCGATCAACCGCTACGCGATCGGCAACCGCACGCCTGGCCTCAAGTACAACCTCGACGGCTCGCTCGACTTCTACCTCAGTGCCACGCAGCCCACAGAGGCACAGGGTGGAGCGGCCAACTGGTTGCCCGCCCCGGCAGAGCAGTTCAACCTGATGATGAGGGTCTACCGGCCGACCACGGCCGTCCTCAGCGACACCTGGAAGTACCCGAAGATCACCAAGGTCCCGGCTCCCTGATCGGGGCCGGGGCGGCGGTCCATGTGCTACTTTGTTGCACATGGAGTCCATCGGAGTTCGGGAACTGCGTCAGGACGCGAGCCGCTGGCTCGCGAGGGTCCGCGCGGGTGAGACGATCACGGTCACCGATCGCGGCCGCCCGGTCGCGAGAATGGTGCCGATCGGCGAGCCACGCAGCTACGCCTCACTGCTCGAGAGCGGGCGCATAGCCCCCGGGTCAGGTCTTGAGTTCGACCGGATGATGGACGAGCTCGATTCTGCCATCCCGCCGGCCGAGGGCAACGGAGTCTCCGACGCGCTCCGCTCACTGCGCGAAGATGAGCGCTGACTCGCTCGTCTGGTACCTCGATACCTCGGCTTTGGCCAAGCTTGTCCAGGTCGAGCCCGAGTCTGCAGGACTGAGGCGCTGGCTGAAAGGGCGCCGCTGGATCGTGAGCGACCTCCACCGTACGGAGCTCAGGCGGGCCGCCGGCCGGGCGGGAGGCACGGCACCGGCCCGGGCCGACCGACTCCTCAGGGAGTCCGACGTGCTGAGTCTCGACCCGGGGACCTTCGACAGCGCGGGGATGCTTCTCCCCGCCTCACTGCGGTCGCTCGATTCGCTGCACCTCGCGGCGGCGATGAGCCTTGGCGACGACCTCGCCGGAATCGTCGCCTACGACCGGCGGCTGCTCGAGGCCGCGGCCGAAGTGGGTCTCGAGACGGCGTCGCCCGGTTAGTGGTGGAAGCCGTCGGCGTGCTGGCCCTCGGGAGGGCGGCCGCCGAACTTCTCGAGTGAGTCGATCACGCGATCGAGGTCGTCGAGCAGGAGCTGAGCGAGGTCGGCGGTCATGCCGTTGCGCACGACCACGCGCAGCACAGCCAAGTCCTCGAGGTTCTCCGGGAAGGTGTAGGCGGGGACCTGCCAGCCGCCGGCACGGAGTTCGTGCGAGACGTCGAAGACCGTGTAGTTCGCCACCTCGTCCTTGAGCTTGACGGCGATCACAGGCAGCTCGTCGCCGCGGGTCAGAGCCTCGAAGCGGCCCGTTTTCTCGAAGCCGTCGGCGAGCATCCCGGCAACATCGCGGCACGACTCGTGGACCTTCGTGTAGCCCTCGCGGCCGAGCCTCACGAAGTTGTAGTACTGGGCGACGATCTGGGCGCCGGGACGCGAGAAGTTGATCGCGAAGGTAGGCATGTCGCCGCCGAGGTAGTTGACCCGGAAGATCAGCTCCTCCGGGAGCGACTCGGCATCGCGCCAGATGACCCAGCCGACGCCCGGGTACACGAGGCCGAACTTGTGGCCCGAGGCGTTGATCGACTTGACCCGCTCGAGGCGGAAGTCCCACACGAGGTCCTGTTGGATGAACGGGGCGATGAAGCCGCCCGACGCCGCATCGACATGGACCGGGATGTCCAGGCCCTTCTCGGCCTGGAGGTCATCGAGGGCCTTGCAGATCTCCTCGACCGGTTCGTAGCTGCCGTCGAAGGTGCTGCCGAGGATCGCGACCACGCCGATCGTGTTCTCGTCGCAGTAGGGGATTGCCCTGTCGGCCGTCAGGTGCAGAGCGTCCTTCTCGACCGGGACCATCCGCGGCTCGATGTCCCAGTAGCGGCAGAACTTCTCCCAACAGACCTGGACGTTGCTGCCCATCACGATGTTCGGCTTGTCGCTTGGCTTGCCGGCAGCCTGCATCCGCTCTCGCCAGCGCCACTTGAGCGCCATTCCGGCAAGCATCGCCGCCTCGCTCGAGCCGATCGTCGAGGTGCCGGTGGCATCGCCGGCGCTCTCGTCGGCGTGCCAAAGGTCGGCGATGATGTTCACGCATCGCCGCTCGAGTTCCGCAGTCTGCGGGTACTCGTCCTTGTCGATCATGTTCTTGTCGAGGGTCTCTGCGATCAGGAGCTTCGCCTCGGGCTCCATCCAGGTCGTAACGAAAGTCGCAGTGTTCAACCGGGCGTTCCCGTCGAGCATCACCTCGTCATGGATCAGCTGGTAGGCGGCCTCCGGCGGCATCTCGCCCTCCGGGATCCGGTTCTTCGGAACCTGGAGTGAGGACCCCCGCGAGAAGATCGGATTGACGTCGAGTTCTTTGCCGTCGGATTCGTGTTGGTGCAGTGACATCACGGGCGATGCTACGCCGATTCCCGGGGCAGGGTCGCTTGCCTGACCGGCGGCCCCTCAGTTGCCCAGGAGATCCGAAGCGCGGGCAGCCGCAGCGCGGCCCGAGCGGTAAGCCCCATCCATCGTCGATGGCCGCTCGACGCTCGTGTGCTCACCGGCCAACACGATCCTGCCGACCGGCTCCCCGAGCAGTTCCCGGTCGGCAGGACTGGCGCCGGGTGGCAGGAACGAGTACGACCCGCGAGTCCACTGGTCGGCCGACCAGCGCGTCGCGAACGACCAGTCGAACTTCCCGACCTGCGGCCCGAACCCGGCGGCGAGACGATCGACCACTGTGGCGACGAGGCTGCGGTCATCGAGGCGCTCGAGGGAGCGTGCGTACCTGCCCCCGGTGAAGACGACGAGGAACGGCTCGCCTGTAACCGGTTCCATGTTGAACGCGCTGATCGTGTCGTCGACGGTCGAATCCGTGACGCCGAGCTGGGTTGCCTCGGTCCACCACTTGTCCGGGTAGCGGAGGATGACTTTGTCGAGAGTGCCCATGCCGAGCCGCGTTATCGCAGCCGTGTGAGACCGGGGCAGAGGGGGATCGAACACGATCGACCCGGCCTTCAGTGCGCCGAGCGGCACGGTCAGGACGCAGCACGCGGCCTCGAACCTCGACCCCGACCGGGTCGTCACCGTGACGCCCTTGGCGGTCCGTTCAACCCTCGCGACCGGACTGTCGGTCCTGACGTCCAAGCCCCGGCCGATCCGATCGGTCAGCTGACCGGCGCCGCCGACCATCAGCACGTCGCCGCCCTCGTCGTAGGTCTCGCCCTCCGCCCAGCCGGCGAGGGACACCTCGTCCGGTCCGGCTCCCAGGTCGAGCGGCAGGGAGACGCCCAAACTCCAGTCGAGGACGGCCTCGGCGGCGCTGTCGAGCGGCATCGCCCGCCGCCGCTCCAGATCCCAAGCGTCGCCGAACGGGATCCCGATCGCAGCTTCGCTCTCGGCCTTCGGCTCGAGCACCGTCGCCACTTCGTCCTCGACCTTCGCCGAGGCTTCGATCGTCGCGTCGGGGACGGGATTGCCGCTGGGCGAGCGCAGGTCGACGGACTCGTAATCGGTGAGGACGGTCTTCAGTTTCGCGTCAGCCGCGATCCGCGTGAGCGGGTTGCCGCTGTGATCGTGGATCCATGCCGCGCCCAGGTCGAGCGCTGTGCCCTCGTGATCGATCGTGTGGACCCGACCGCCGATCCGGTCTCTGGCCTCGAGCACGGTGACGTCTGCGCCGTCCGAACGCAGCCGGGCGGCAGCGGCCAGCCCAGCCATGCCGGCCCCGATCACGATCACGTCCGACCTCGAGCCGGAGCCGGCAGGACCGTTGGCCTTCCCGCAGCCCAGGATCGCCGCGCCAGCCAAAGCCACGGCACCGCCAACGACGCTGCGGCGGGTGAGCCCGGGGCCGATCAGGTGGGTGTGGGAGGGACTCACCGGGTCAGGATCCCATTTCCGTGGCTATGGAGAAACGGAGCGGAGAGGGAGGGATTCGAACCCTCGATGAGGTTTCAAGACCCCATACTCCCTTAGCAGGGGAGCGCCTTCAGCCGCTCGGCCACCTCTCCGTGAACGGTTGATTGTAGGGATCGACGGCCGATCGGGTGACGGAAGGCCAAGCGGGCCGCCAATCCTTGGAACGCCTACCATCCCTGATTCCGGAGGGGTGGCAGAGCGGTTGAATGCACCGGTCTTGAAAACCGGCATGGGGCGAGAGCTCCATCGAGGGTTCGAATCCCTCCCCCTCCGCTCCGGACGCCCAGCCGAGCTCGAACTTGGTTGTTTCTGGCCACGCCTGCGGCGAGGCCCGTTCGAATCCCTCCCCCTCCGCTCTGAGGTCAGGTGGGGGATTCGAACCCTCTGGGTTGATTGTCTGGCCACGCCTGCGGCGAGGCCCGTTCGAATCCCTCCCCCTCCGCTCCGGACGCCCAAGCCGAGCGAGGGGATTCGAACCCTCTGGGTTGATTGTCTGGCCACGCCTGCGGCGAGGCCTGTTCGAATCCCTCCCCCTCCGCTGAGGTGCGCCCACCATCTATCAGGATCTATAAGATCGTATAAGACGAAGTCCTTATATATGCTTATACTCTCTTATAGATGAAGGAGTTCGATAACCCATACACACCTGGCGCCGGCACGCCGCCGCGCGAACTCGCCGGTCGCGACAAGGAGATCGAGGAGTTCGAGCGGCTGATTGGGCGTCTATCGCGCGGCAACTCAGCGCAGAGCATCGTGCTTTGGGGCCTCCGGGGGGTCGGCAAGACGGTTCTGCTTCAGCGGTTTCGCGAGAATGCGCAGGAAGCGGGCTGGGTTACAGGCAAGACCGAGGGGAAGTCCGACTCGGATCTCCGCGCTGAACTTGCGGGCATGACGGCCGAGATGATTCGCGAACTGTCGCCACGGGCGAAGGCCAAGGATGCGCTCGTGAGGCTGGGTCGTGTGCTGCGGGCGTTCTCGCTCACTCTCAAGAGCGACGGCAGCGTGCAGGCCCAAGTCGACATTGATGAGGCGCTGTCGGCGGTCCCGCCGGATCTGCAGCGGGACGCGGTCGCGCTGTTCAGATCGCTCGGCGAAGTCGCGGCGGACGCCGGAACAGGCGCGGTGTTCTTCATCGACGAGATGCAGGCGCTCAGGTCAACCGACCTCGAGGCGCTCATCGCCGCTGTCCACGAGATGAGCCAGTCGAACCTGCCTGTCGCCGTCGTCGGCGCCGGTCTCCCGAGCCTGCCGGGCGTTCTGACTGAAGCGAAGTCCTACAGCGAGCGCCTGTTTTCATTCAGTGAGTTGGGGAGCTTGGAAGAATCCGATGCGCGCCAAGCTCTCATCCGGCCTGCGGAGACGGCGCTCGAAGATCACCAGGTCGAGTATGCATCCGACGCGGTCGAAGCAGTCCTCGCCTACAGCGAGCGCTACCCGATGTTCATCCAGATGTACGGCCAGGAAGCTTGGAACGTCGCCGACGGCAGCCCGATCACGGTCGAGGACATCGAGGTCGCCCACGAGAACGCACTGAAGAAGATCGACGGGCTGTTCAAGAGTCGGTATGACCGCGCTACGGAGCGGGAGCGGGACTACATGGCCGCCATGGCGGCGATTGAGGCCGAAGGCATTCCGCTCTCGTCGAGTGCTGTTGCGGAGCGCGCCGGCTACAAGGTGGTCAGCGCCGCGTCCGTCGCTCGCTCGGAACTCATCAAGAAGGGCCTCATCTTTGCTGCGGAGCACGGCAAGGTCGCCTTCTCGATCCCACACTTCGGCGAGTACATGCGCCGCACTCACCATTACCCGGCAGACCGTTAGTCGACCCGCTGCGGTGCGCCCGAAGCATCCCTCGGGTTGGGGCTGTTGTGGAAACGGCGCGATCCGGTGTTGCGCCGGCGTGGTCTGCTCCCTAGGTTCTGTCCGGACAACTTCCGTCCAGCGTAACGGGATCGGAGCGGTTGGATGACTGCCAGTGGGACGGTCGGTAACAAGGATCAGCGACTCGAAGTCCGGATGACCTTGAGCGAACGCGAACTGATCAACACCGCCGCAGGTCAGTCCGGCGGCGACCTTTCATCGTTCGTCGTGTCCAGTCTCGTCGAAGCCTCGAGGCGGCTCCTTGCCGACAGGGAGGTATTCACTCTGTCGGCCGCCGAGAAGGAAGCCTGGGAAGCGGTGAACAGGCGGCCGGCCAAGGACCTGATCGGGCTGCGCGAACTCATGCGGCGGCCCTCGCCGTTCGTTGACTGACTCCGAGTACCGCTCTCCCCGTCCGGTTAACCCGGACGACGGGGTCGCCCGGTTCGACTCACGCTCGGACGAGCAGACTTCGTGGCTGAGGCATCACGCGCTCCAATCGAGTGCGGCCGGGTCCACTCGCGTCTTCGTGGTGACAACCACGCGCAGTGCCGAGGTAGTCGCCTACTACGCGTGGCGCATGGCCCAGATCGGGATCGCCGATTCGCCCTCGCGCCTCAAGCGCGGTGCGGGTCGCTACCCGCAGCCCGTGGCGCTGCTGGCTCGGCTTGCTATGGACGTCCAGCACGAAGGGCACGGACTGGGCGCAGCGATGCTTGCCGATGCGATCCGGAGGCTCGTGACGCTCGACCCGCAGATCGGTTGCAGGGGCCTTCTGGTCCACGCCGAGAGCGAAGCCGCAAGGTCCTTCTACCTGAGGTTGATCCCGGAACTGACACCGAGTCCAACTGATCCGATGCATCTGATCCTCCTGATGAAGGACGCGCGAAAGACCCTCCTCGGGAGTTGACGGCGTCAGGGCTCCTGCGCCGGTTGCAGCAGCACCGTCTCGGCGGCGAATCGGCGAGGCCCGGTAGACTCGGCCACCACGCGCCCGTAGCTCAGCTGGATAGAGCGTCGGTCTACGGAACCGAAGGTCAGAGGTTCGAATCCTCTCGGGCGCGCTCGGACCGTCGCGGTGTCACCTCTGACCTTCGGCAAGGGAAGCCGTGGCCATCCCTTCGGGACGCCAGTCAGAGGTTCGAATCCTCTCGGGCGCGCTCAACTCTGTGGCCTCTGACCTTCGGCAAGGGAAGCCGTGGCCATCCCTTCGGGACGGCCAGTCAGAGGTTCGAATCCTCTCGGGCGCGCTCGGACCGTCGCGGTGTCACCTCTGACCTTCGCCAGAGGAAGCCTCGGCCATCCGGCCTCAGCTCAGGCCGACGGGGCAGCTGACTCCCGTGCCGCCGAGCCCGCAGTACCCGTTGGGCACCTTGTGCAGGTACTGCTGGTGGTACTCCTCGGCGGGGTAGAAGGCCGCCGCCGGCTCGATCTCGGTCGTTATCTCGCCGTAGCCGGACGCCTCGAGCACCTTCGAGTACGCCTCGCGTGACGCGAGCGCAGAGTCGCGCTGGGCTTCCGTCGTCCAGTAGATGCCGGACCGGTACTGGGTCCCGAGGTCGTTGCCCTGCCTCATCCCCTGCGTGGGGTCGTGCCCCTCCCAGAAGGTCCGCAGCAGCGAGTCCAAGCTCACCTCGGCCGGGTCGAAGACGACCTGGACGACCTCGTTGTGGCCGGTGTGGCCGGAGCAGACCTCTTCGTAGGTCGGGTTTGGGGTGTGTCCCTGGCCGTAACCGACGACCGTCGTGAACACGCCGGGCGTCTGCCAGAAGATCCTCTCGGCGCCCCAGAAGCAACCGAGACCGAACCGAATCTCCTCGAAGCTCTCCGGCCACGGGCCCAGCAGCGGGGCCCCGAGGACCGCATGGGTCGTCGGGACGGAGTACGCGGGACCGGGGCGCCCAGGCAGCGCCTCGGATGCCTCCGGCACCTTCAGTCGTTTGGCCATTCGGTTGAGGAACACAGCCCAAGCCTAGTGTGGCCGGAGCGCTCCGCGCGAAGCGGGCACCCCGGCCGCCAGGTCACGGGGAGGCCGGGGCGTTGCCGACCATGTCGCAGGCCCTGCCCTTGCAGGCGGCGAGGGTCTCAAGCTGGGCCTTCAAGGTCTCCAGCACCGACGCGTACTTCGGGTCGTTCGTCACGGCGTTGATCTCGAACGGGTCCTTCCGCAGGTCGTAGAGCTCGTAGCGCACGGGGAGGCCGCCGCCCTCGATCTTCTCGAGGTGCCAGTAGTCGTTGTGCAAGCCGCTGTAGTTGGCTGCGCGCGGGTTCTGGCCGACCTCGATCGCGACCGACCGATCCTTCCATGCGGACGGGCTGGCGATCACGTTCTGGAGCGGGACGCCGTCCATCGCCCGGCCGGGGGTGGCACCCGCGGCCTTGAGGATCGTCGGGGCGAGGTCGACGTTGATCGCGGTCTCTTGGACCTTCCGGCCGCCCGTCTTCGTGAAGCCGGGGCCGCTGATGTAGAGCGGCACGCGGATCGACTCGTCGAAACCGAACAGCTTGTTGGCGGGCACCCGGTGCTCGCCCATCAGCCACCCGTTGTCGGAGGTGAAGATGAAGATCGTGTTGCTGAGCTTGCCCGACTTCTTGACCGCGTCGTAGACACGACCGACCATGTCGTCGACTCCGAGGACCGCCTGACGGCGCTGGACGAAGTGCTTCTTGAGGACGGCGATGCTGTCCTGGCCGAGCTTGGGGAACCAGCGCACGCCGCAGCCCGGCTCGGCGGAAATGGTCGAGCTCAGATCCGGCTTGTCGCAGACGTCGTCCTCATTGAACGACGGCTTGTTGAACACGTCGGTCAGCCACTGGGAGTCGAAGTTGCGGTCCTTGTAGCGGTAAGGGGGAATCGCCGGCAGCCCCTCGCCGAGGCCGGTCGCGGTCGCGGTGTGAGGGGCATTGGGTGTGACCCAGAGGAAGAAGGGCTTGGTCTTCTTCGCGTTGGTCTTGATGAAGTTCTCGGCGTAGGTCGAGAGGACGTCTGTCTGGTAGGTCGAGCCGTCCTTGTTCGGGCTGGTGATCCCTTCCGCCTTCAGTTGGGCCGCTGACTTGCCGTCGTCGGGGATCTGGCTCGTCGAGAGGCAGCCGGCATAAGGGTTCGTGGACGGCGAGCCGTCGGGGTTGACCCTCGAGCAGTGGCCGAAGAGCTTCGGCTTGCCGTTGATGTTGAGCCAATAGCCGTAGGCGGAATAGGTGGTCGGGTCGATGCCTCCGACCCACTCGTTCCAGCCCGGCGGGACAAGCTTGCGCTCGGTTGCGCTGTCGTCAGCGGGTGTCGTCGGGTCGTTCGTCCCGTACTCGTTGAGGTACTTGCCGATCAATCCGGTGTGGTAGCCGGCGTTCTGGAGCCACTTGGGCACGGTGTTGCCCCAGCCGCCGTCGTTGGTCGAGTGCTTGAACTTGAAGTAGCCGCCCTCAGGCCAGAAGTTCCAGGTGATGCCGTGGTTGTGCATGTACTGGCCGGTTAGGAAGGAGGTCCTCGACGGGCAGCAGAGCGAGTAGGAGACGTACGAGTTGGCGAACTCCGTGCCCTGAGCTGCGATCCGCGACTTGAGCTTCGCCATGATCGCGGCGTCGTCCTGACGCTGATCGTCGGACATGATCACGACGATGTTCGGCTTCTTCGGGGCGGCGGCGCCGGCTGGGAGAGCAGCGATCGCAAAGAGGGCAGTAGCTGCAAGGGCAACCGCCACGGCGGTCGATCCAAGTCCATTCGTGCGCTGCTTCCTCATCCCGTTCCCTTCGTCGAGTGTGCTTGAGGTCAATCAAAGCACGAAATGCGACGCTGCGTCAACTGTCTTCGGTAGTGGGCGAGGGCAAGTGGATCGAAGGCGTTGACCGGTGTTGTAGATTCCTCTACATGGTCCAGTCTGCCCGCAGCGGGACTCGCACCCGGCAATCGTCCGAGGAGTCGCGCGCGATGATCATCAACGCCGCCGATTCACTTCTCAGGAACGGGCCCTACCGAGATCTGAGCGTCGAACTCGTCATGAACCAGGCTGGGCTCTCGCGGACCATCTTCTACCGCCACTTCGAGGACCTGCCGGGCCTCGTCACCGAGCTCCTCAAGGGCCTTGGTGCCGACGTCGACAAGGCGACGAGGGAACTGGTCGAACTCGAGGCCGGACTGATCACCGCTGACACCGTCCGCTCGGCGGTGGCGATCTGGGTCGACTTCTTCCATCGCCACGGGACACTCCTGCGCGGCGTCGCTGAAGGCGCGGGTGTCGAGGAGGCCATCGAGGAGGCTTACGACCGGTTGCGCCGGCACTTCTCAGTCGTCGTCGCCGAGGGACTCGGACGGCTCGGCGAGGCCGGACCTCTCAACGGCGTGGCTCCCGACTCGGTTGCCGAAGCGCTCAACGTGATGAACGAGCGGTACCTGATCCGCACTCTCGGTCGGGAGCCCCAGGAGGATCCGGCGGCAGTCGCCGAGACCCTCAGCCTGATCTGGATTCGCACGCTCCAGCTCGACTGAGTCGAGGCACCTCCGAACGAAAGCGGGCGGCCCCGAAGGACCGCCCGCGCAACAGACAGGGTCGTCGTCTCAGACGAGGGTCACGGCCCCGTCCAGGTATCTCCGTAACACGCCTTGGCGCCGCAGACGTTGATCAGCGTCCCGCCCGGCTTGATGTACTCGGCGATCTGGTGCCTCAGTGCCGCCGAGCTGTCGATGTTGAGATCGTGCGGGTCGGTCCCGATCCGGTTGGGCAGGTTGTCTGCCGGAGGTGACGGAACGCCGCACTTGGTGCCACCCGTGCTGGTGTCGCAGTTCGGGTTGTCCTTGTCGCGGTACGGGCCGATGTCCCATGCGATCAGCGCGTTCTCGTTGAGGGGCAGTGCGCCGAGGGTGCTGAGGCCCCACCCGTAGACCGAGCCGTTCACGTCGCGGCCGGTGTCGAGGTACGGGGTGCGGAGCTTCAGCCCCATCGTGCGTGCCTGCACCTCGGTGGTGACGTTCGCCACCTGGTGGTCGCCGTAGCTCATCTCCATCACGACGTTCTTGGTCGGAGTGTTGGGCAGCGGGTTCGAGGTGATGTGGTTGGCGTATCCGTTCGGCTCGCCTCGGTCCCACATGATCTGGATCATGGCGAACAGCAGCGGACGCTCGCGCAGTGTCTTGTAGGCGCTGTACATCACCGGCTTGAAGTCGTCGAAGTCGACCGAACGGGTCAACAGCGTCGAGTAGTTCATGCCGCCGACGTAGAGCACGGAGCGCTTGATGTCAGGCGAGACGGCGGTCAGGCCACCGCCGGCGATTCCACCCTGGCTGTTGCCGTAGTAGCCGATCCAGTTGGTCGTGTAGGAGGCGTCGTTGCCGCCCTCGGAGACCTGGAACGCCGGGTCGGTAGTCAGGCCGCTCGGGTGGGCGAGTGCCCGGCCGAGGAACATCCAGCCGAGGTAGCCCTGCTGCAGGCGGTCTGCCAGCTTGTTGAAGCCGGACAGGTCGCCGAGGATCGCGACCGACGGAAGCACGTCCTCGTCGGCCATGCCGATCCAGTCGGCCCCGCAGACCATCATGCGGTTCTCGTTGCCGAACTGGCGCACGTTGCGGGAGCCGACCTCCCACATTTCGTTGAACAGGCCGTGGCCGTAGAGGGTCGTCGGGATCGGGCCACCGCCGTCGACTGCACTCTTGGGGATGTTGCAGCGGAAGCGGGCGAGGTAGGTGTTGCCCGGGGTCTGCTTCGGCAGTCCGTCGGTCCCGAGGTTGTACGTGCCGCCCGGGCCGCAGGCCCGCTTCGTCGAGGAGTTCGCTGCGGTTGAGGTCAGGTAGCACGGCACCTCGATCGTGCCGTTGATCTCGCGCAGGGTGTCCGGATCGCTCGGCGTGTCGACGATTCCCTGCGGGTAGTAGTCGTTCTTGCCGTTGGACTGCGGGTTGATGTGCCAGACGGGCGAGTTGCCCTGGATCACACCGTCGCCCATCGTCGTGTCGCCAAGCGCGGCGAACGACTCGTCACGGATCTTGAGGACCCGCTCGGAGAGGCTGCGGGTGCTCGCGACAGTGAAGTCCCAGGCGGTGTTCAGGGTCGAGCGGTCAACGCCGGCGTTCGCGAGGGTCGTGAAGACCGATTCCATCTTCGTGCGGCGCGACTCGATGACGGCGTTCTTGGTCACGAGCCTGTCGCGGTAGAGGCGGAAGCCGTTTGTCGCACCGATCGGCGAGCCGTCCGCCTTCTTGAGGTTGCGCAGCCCAACGACGTAGCGGCGACCGTCGACGAGGTTCTTCGCCGGCCGGATGATCAGGACGGCGTCCTTTGCAGCGTCGTAGCCCGTGTTGTAGGAGGAGCTCTCGCTGATCGAGTGGTCGAGCTCCGCCCAGATCGGGTGGCGCTGCCCGGTCACTGTGTCGATCAGTACCACGGCCTGGTTGGGATCGGCGTAGCGATCGAGGTCCGTCAGCGGGACGAGGCCGCTCTTCTTCAGAGCTTCATCGCTGGTCAGTCCATCGATGTGGGTCAGCAGCATCGAGCCGGGGCTGAAGCCGTCGAACCGGTTGAGCTCGTCGACTGCGATCGACTTCGCCTGAGGCGAGAAGAGGTTGGGTGTCGTCTTCGGCGTCGACTTGAGGTTCAGGTTGAGCCGGCGGCCCGATGCCTTGCTCGCATCCGCGGTTGTGAAGTAGTCGTTCGGGAACGGGTAGAGGCAGGCGGAGGGGTCGATCACGTCGCATCGTGACGCGGTCCCGGTGTCAACGCTCGGGGCCTTGCCCGTGCAGCTGGTCGAATCGACGTACATCGGTTCGCTTGCGACAGTCGCGCCTTCGACCGTGATCGAGAGGGTCCCGGCCGCGCACTGAGCGAGCTTGGAGCGCCCGCTGGCGGTCGTCGCGATCTGGACGGTTGCGCTGCCGCCGCTCAGGTTGACGTTCTTCGGGCCGGCGACCACGGAACTGCTCGATCCGCGGGCGAGCTTGACGTTCACGGCGTTCAGCCCCTTCTTCGAGGACGAGACCTTCACCGTGAAGGCCCGTTTGGAGGCGATCCGCTTCTGGGAAGTCGAGCCGGTCGCAAACGAACCCGTCGCGGGCGTATCGCCCGATGCGACCGAGCCGAACGGCGATGCGGCAAGCAGGATTGCTGTGGCTCCAGCGAGAGCTGCGAGCACGGCCAGCAGGCGGACATTCAAGGGACTGCTCTTCATCGGGTCTCTCCTCCTCAGAATTGACCTTCCGTAAACTACACAGTTCCGCTGACCCTGTCGATCGGGTACGGGCGGGCCTGGGGCTCGACGGGTCTGCCCGTCAGATCGAGCGCCCCGCTGCGGAACGGTCAGGCGAGGGGCTGCGGGCGCATCCGCTTGATTGCGGGACCGATCAGCAGGGCGAGGGCGACGGTGATCGCCACGACCGCGAGGATCCCCCCGATGCCCAATCCGTGCACGGTCAGCAGGATCGTCGCGCCGATGCCGATGATCACGACTCTCGCGACAGGCACGGCGCCTTCGCCGCTCAGGTCGGAAGCAGCCTTGCGCCCCGGTCCCGACCACCACGCCGACAGCGCGACGACCAGGCCGACCAGGGCAGTGATCCTGATCCCGGTGGCGAAGTAGCGCACGAGGGTGTCGAAGAACGCCGCGGCGGCGTCGCGCGGCACGTTCGCCGGCAGGCCATCGAGGTAGAACTCGCGGCCGAGCAGAAGGATCAGGCCGAGAACGATCATCGTTCCGGCGAGGCTGAGGCCTGAGGTGATGATCGTCCTCCTGCGGTTCCGCGAGGCGAGCACCGCCACGAGGAAGAGCAGCGGCGCGAGGATGGTGAAGACCAGGGTGAAGCCCTTCAGGGCCTTGACTGCGCCCTGAGCCTGCTCAAGCGCGGAGAGGTCGAAGACCACGAGCGAGGGTGAGGCGTCGAGCGGGGTTCCGGAGATCCCTTGCTTGGAGAGGAAGGCCCTCGCCGGGCCGACGACGGGCTGCAGGTTGAGCGTCACCTTGCCCTTGGCGGCGAGTCTGTCCAGAGCCGGGCGCTGACCGGTCAGGATCGCGACGATCTGGGCGTGCGACTCGCGGCTGATCACCTCCCAGAGGGTCGCGAACTGCTGCGATGCGACGACCTTGCCGATGATCGTCCGTACGAAGCCCGTGATCGCCTGGGCGATCGGGCCGGCGAGTGGCGCCGCGGACGCCGGCAGCTTCGACTCCGCGAGCTTCTGCGGCTCGACGGCCTTGACGAACTCGTTCGTCAGAGCGCCGGTGACGGCCGTCTGGATCGCCTTGTTCTGGGCAAGCGGGGCGACCGTTGCGACGTAGCGGTCGGTGTTCAGGGTCTGGTTGCGAACCCAGGTGAAGGTCAGTGCGAGCAGTGCGCAGAGGCAGGCGAGGGTGATCAACGCGATCACTCCCTTCGACTGCTTGGCGGGGGCGGCTTGGGCGACCGTTTCCGACTCGGGCATGCGCCCACTGTCTCACCTATCGGAGACGGCTTGGCCGCCGCTGCGGTTAGCCTCGCGTCCATGACAGGGACATCCGGTTCGCGAAAGTGGACGGCGGTCGCGCTGCTGGGCTGCGCCCAGTTCATCATGGTGCTCGACACGACAGTGATGAACGTCTCGATCTCGGCGGTCGTCAAGGATCTCGACACGACGGTGTCCGGGGTCCAGCTGGCAATCACCGCTTACGCGCTCGTGATGGCCGCGTTCATGCTCACCGGAGGCAGGATCGGCGACATCTTCGGCCGCCGCCGGGTATTCGCGATCGGCCTGTTGATCTACGGGCTTGGCTCGCTGATCACGTCGCTCGCCCCAGCCTCGAAGTCCTGCTGATCGGCTGGTCGTTGATCGAGGGGCTCGGCGCGACCCTCGTGATCCCGGCGATCATGGCGCTGACGGCCGCTGCCTACACGGGGCGCGACAGGGCCGTCGCCTACGGCATCCTCGGTGGCATCGCCGGAGCCGGCGCTGCTGCCGGGCCGCTGATCGGCGGAGCCGTTACGACCTATCTCTCGTGGCGCTATGTATTCGCCGCCGAAACGGTGACCGTCGTGATCCTGCTCGCCGTCGGGTTGAGGATGCTGCCCGAACCCGGCCGCGAGCGGTGGCAGCCTCTCGCCGCTGGAGGTCCTGCTCACCGCCAGCGGCATGGGCTTCATCGTCCTCGCAGTCCTCAAGGCGAGCCAGTGGGGGTTCCTGCTGCCTTCGAACCCGCCGGTGATCGCCGGTCGCGAGATCACCCCGCTCGGACTCTCGCCGACGCCCTTCCTGATCGGGATCGGACTCGCGATCCTCACCCTGTACCTGCGAATCGCGAGCAAGCGCGAGGAGGCCGGGCGCCAGCCGCTGCTCAAGCCGTCGTTGCTCGGCCTGCCCCGACTTCGGGCGGGCCTGGCGGTGATGCTCCTCGTCCAGCTGCTGCTCGGCGGGATCTTCTTCGTCCTCCCGGTGTTCCTCCAGGTGACGCTCGGCAAGAACGCCTTGGAGACAGGTGTCCAGCTCGTGCCGCTGTCCGTCGCCCTGATCGTCGCCTCACTCGCCGGGCCGCGACTGGCCCTGCGTCATTCCCCCAAGCTCGTCACGCGCCTCGGCTTCGCTGTCCTCGCTGCCGGCCTTCTGATCCTGACCGGCTTCGTCAGCGAGGACTTCCGCTCGCTCGGCTTCTCCATCGGCATGGCCGTCGCTGGAGCCGGCCTCGGCCTGATCATGAGTCAGGTCGGCAACGTGATCATGAGCGCGGTCTCCGAAGAGTCAACGGGGGAGGCGGGCGGTATGCAGGGCACGGCGCAGAACCTCGGCTTCTCCCTCGGCACCGCCCTGATCGGCGCGGTGCTCCTGAGCGGCCTCACGACCGGCTTCCAGGACCGGGTAAATGCGAGCCAGTCGATCCCTGAGCCTGTCAAGCAGCAGGTCGCCAAGGGGACGGAGGCCGGAGTCCAGGTCGTCTCGGAGGCCGATGCAACGAAGGCGGCGACCGATGCCGGACTGAGCCCGAAGGAGGTCGAGCAGGTCGCCAACGAGTACATGGACGCGCAGGTCGACGCTCTCCGCTCTTCGCTCGCGTTGGTCGCGATGATCGCCCTGTTCTCGTTGTATGCGACGAGGCGGCTGCCGATCGAGACCGTTGAGGATTCCGCCGCCGGCGCTCCTAGCGTTGCCGTTGGATGACCGAGCCGGCACCGGAACCGCAACAGCCCAAGCAGTCCGTGATCGGCGAGTTCCGCGCCTTCCTGCTGCGCGGCAACGTCGTCGACCTCGCGGTTGCGGTCGTTGTCGGTGCGGCATCGGCCGCGGTCGTCAAGAGCCTGGTCAGCGACCTGCTGCTGCCGCTGCTCGGAGCGGTGATCGGCACGCCCGACTTCTCGAGCCTCAAGTTCACGATCGGCGAGAGCGTCTTCAGATACGGAAACTTCATAGATGCCGTGGTCAGCTTCTTCCTGATCGTCGCCGCGATCTTCTTCCTCGTCGTCAAGCCGACCGAGAAGCTCGCGGCCTTCACCGGCGACCGGCCCGATCCGGGGCCGAGCGAGGTCGAGGTCCTGTCGGAGATCCGCGACCTGCTCCGCGAGGACCGCCAGCGGGGAGTCTGACCGGGCAGGAGAGGCCACTCGGCCCCCGAAGGTATGGCTTGACGTTCCCGATACTCGGCGGGCGCTGCCCGTCACCACAGGAGGTTCGACCTTGAGCACCAACTCCCCCGACGCGCCCGGCAACGCCGGCGCGTCCAACGACAACCCGGAAGGCGGCGCCGGCTCCAAGGGCGTAAGCGGCAAGGTCGTGGCGATTGCCGCGGTCGGAGCGCTCGCTCTCGGCCTCGTCGGCTTCTTCGTCGGCCAGATGACGAAGGAAGACGAGTACAAGAAGGGCAAGCCCGCCTACGAGAAGATCTACAAGGTCGGCTACAACGCCGGGTTCGCTGCCGGCCAGAACGCCGGCACCGCGGCGGGCAAGCAGGCCGGTCTCGCCGCAGGCAAGAAGGTCGGCGCCGCCCAGGGGCTGCAGGTCGGCAAGAAGGCCGGCGAGGCGATCGGCCAGCAGCAGGGCCAGAAGGCAGGCGAGCAGGCCGGCTATGCCAAGGGCTTCGAGGCAGGGGTTACCAAGGGCGCGAATGCTGCGCTCGGATCGCTCACCGGCTGGAATACCGACATTCCTTACGTCGTCGAGCTTGACTCGAGTCCGGTGAACGGGGTGCCCTACCAGGTCTTCTCCCGCACGCTGATGAAGGCCGACGTCAACTACTACCTGTGCGGCAACACGGCCTGCAGCGAGCCGCGCACTCCGTAGTCGCAGTCCGTCAACGAAGCTGGGCCTGATCGCCGGCCGTCCCTCGCGAGGGGGGCGGCCGGCGTCGTTGCGGGGCGATTCGACCGGAGTGCTCCTCGACCCTTTCGCCCGCGCGGGAGCGGCTGGGCGCCTACTGCGACGGAGGTCAGGTCTTTCGTGTACGGTGCTGTTCGCAGCGTGATCCCCGTCACAGTTGCGTCGGTTCCGAACAAGCCAAGACAGAGGAGCAGCGACTCGCTTATGAGCACCAAGGCAGGCGTCGTCTCAAACAGGACAGGAATGGCTCTGGCGGCCGCATTCGCCGCTGCCGCGATCTTCGCTGCGCCAGCCTCGGCAGCGCTCGCCCCGGCGATCACAGACTCTGCGACATTCGTCGCCAAGGGAAGCGTCGGCGAGGCCTACGTCACAGGTGCCAGCGACGGCGACAACCTGATCCTCGTCAACGCTTCGGGCAGCATCGTCCCCGAGAGCGACGGCAACCTGCCGACCGACGCCAGGGGAAGCAAGATCTTCCGCGAGGTCACTCCGGGCAGCGGTTACACGGTCCGGCTCGTCAAGGACGGCAAGGTCTACGGGACGGGCCCGTTCAAGGTGCTTGCCAAGGGTGAGAACCCGGCGCAGAGCTTCTACAACGCGATCAAGCTGAAGGCAGGACTCAACTACGTAACCGTCCGCGACGGAATCAAGCTCGCGATGACGGTGCGGCCTCCGCTGGGAGTCAGCAACGCGCAGTTCGATGCTGCCGTCACAGCCGGGACCGCCAAGTACCCGACTTTCATCGAGTACTCCGGCTACCAGACCGGCAGCTCCGGGCAGCCTGCTCGACTCCTTCCTCAACCCTTCGGCCGCAGGGCCGGCCGCCCTCCTTCCGGCGACGTCCACCGCCGTCGGCGCGGCGATCGGGCCGATGCTCGGATTCGCAGTGGTCAGCGTGCAGATGCGCGGCTCGGGATGTTCGGGCGGCGCATTCGACCTCTTCGGCCTGCCGACCACCTATGACGGCTACGACGCCGTTGAGGCAGTCGCCGCGCAGTCCTGGGTCAAGGGCAACAAGGTCGGCATGGGTGGGATCTCGTTCTCCGGCATCAGCCAGCTGTTCGCCGGTGGCACCCAGCCGCCCCACCTTGCGGCTCTCACCCCGCTCTCGGTGACCGATGACGTCTACTCCGGCACCGGCTTCCCGGGTGGCATCTTCAACAAGGGCTTCGCCTTCAGCTGGATCAGCTCACGCATGGACGACGCCAAGCCCGCTCCGGCAGGCGGCCAGTCATGGGCCCGGTACCTCGCGGCCAACGACCCGGGCACCGGCCAGCCCCGCGATCAGGTTTGCCTCGACAACCAGAACCTGCGCCTGCAGACGATCAACGCCAACGAGATGATCCAGAAGTTCCCCGCACGTGAGGCCAGGATCTACGAGGATCGCTCGCCGGGCGCATGGCTGGCGAAGGTCAACGTCCCGGTGTTCCTCGTCGGTGCTTTCCACGACGAGCAGACGGGCGGCCACTTCACCGAGTCACTCGGCGGCCTCAAGAACAACAAGAAGGTCTGGATCACCCTTCAGAATGGTGTTCACGCCGACTCGCTCGGGCCGAGCACGATCACTCGCTGGGCCGAGTTCATGAACCTCTACGTCGCCGACAGGATCCCGAAGGTCTCCGACCTGGTCCTGAGCTTCTCGAGCCTGCTCTACAACCAGCTCGTCGAGGCGCCGTCGCTGCCGGTCAAGCAGTCCCGCTTCGCCGCCATGATGGACACGTCGACCAATCGCGCGACGGCCAAGCGGATCTTCGAGAAGGACCCGCGCGTCACCATCCTGATGGACAACGGCAACGCGATCGCCGGCAAGCCGGGAGGGCTCGGCGCCAAGTGGGGCGTTGCCTTCAAGAACTGGCCGCTCTCCTCGAGCGAGGCCAAGGCGACGACCTACTACTTCCGCTCCGCTGGCAAGCTCGCGACGTCGAAGCCGACAGCATCGACCGGAACCGCCTCGTACGTGTCCGATCCGTCGGCCCGCAGCAAGCAGACCCTGACGGGGGCCGGCGAGGCCGACTCGTGGAAGGCGCAGCCGCCCTACCACTGGGATCCGATCGCGGCAGGCAAGGGGCTCGGATTCACGAGCTCCGCGCTGACGAAGGACTCGCTGTTCGTCGGTCCGGCCAGCGCGAACCTCTGGCTCCAGTCGAGCAAGCCTGACACCGACATCCAGGTCGCGGTCAGCGAGGTTCGCCCGGACGGCAAGGAGACGCTCGTCCAGAACGGTTGGCTGAGGGCCTCGTTCCGCAAGCTGTCGACGACCAAGTCAACGGCGCTCGATCCGTTCCCGACGTTCCTCGCGGCGGACAAGGCGAACCTGCCCACAGGCCAGTTCACTCTCGTGCGGGTGCCGGTCTTTGCCTTCGGCCACGTGTTCCGCAAGGGCTCGAAGATCCGGGTTGGGATCACCGCCGCCGGTGGTGACCGCCAGATCTGGGACTTCGACACCCTCGACAACGGCACGACCACGAACACCCTGTCGCTCAGCAAGACGAAGCCTTCGGCGATCGTCATGCCGCTCGTACCGAAGTGGAAGGTTCTCTCCGCTCCGGGCGCGACCGCCGTCACCAAGCTGCCCGCACTGCCTCCGGCAACCGCCCTGCGCGGTCAGCCGAGCCGTACCTACGCCCCCGCATCGAACGGCGGCTAGAGGAACCCTGGGGAGGGAGACCCGCCGCGACTCCGGTCGCGGCGGGAGCTCCCCGGTTTCCCCTGATCGCCACGGGGGCCTGTGTTCATCCGAGCCCAAGGCCACCGCGCTTCTGCGAGACTCGAGCCATGAGCGACGAACAGCCTGAGCGCAACATGAACATCCACGCAGACCCGGAGAAGATGGCCGGCGTCTACGCGAACTTCGCGAACGTGAGCCACTCCGATTACGAGTTCACCCTGACCTTCGCGAGGGTCGATCACGAGTCCCCGGATGAGGCGGTGCCCGGAGTGGTCGTTTCGAGGGTCAGCCTCTCACCGAGGTTCATGGCCGAACTCCTCGACGCGATGAACGAGAACTTCTCCCGCTGGCAGGCCCGCGAGCAGATCCGCGACCTGCCCGAGAGCGACGACGAGGTCTAGGCCGCTGGCAGGTCCTGCCGGTTGGGACTGCCTCCGGCGCTCAGAAGCTGACCTGTTCGGCCAGCGCCTCGGTCGCGTCTGCGAACATCGTCCGCTTGATCGTGCCGAGGGTCGCGCGGTCCTTGCCGGCCAGCGCCTCCGCGCGCTCGACCGCCTGCGTGAGGACCTGATCCTCCGGGGCCGTGGCGTCGACGATGCCGGCAGCGAGCGCCTCGCCTGCGGCGAACCGCCTGCCGGTCAGCATCGTCTCGCGTGCCGCCTGCGGGCTGAGCTTGGACTGGACCAGCAGCGACATTCCCTTGGTGAACGGGATGTTGATGTCGACTTCCGGCAGGCAGAAGAAGCCGCGGTCGTCGCGCATCACCCGCTCGTCACAGGCGAGGGCGAGCATGCCCCCGCCGGCGAAGGCATGGCCGTTGACCGCTGCGATCGTCGGGGTGGGGAAGGTCAGCAGCCGCGAGTAGAGGGCCTGAAGCCCGTTGGCGACCAGTGACGGACCGCCCGCCTCGGCGTTGGCCATCATCCACTCGAGGTCGAGCCCGTTCGAGAAGAACTTGCCCTCGCCGGTAAGCACGACAGCGGCCGGTCCGTCGCTCGCCTCAACTTCGTCGAGGGCCTTTGCGAAGGCGTCGAGCATGGCCGGGTTGAAGCGGTTCTCGTCGGCGACCATTCGCAGGACGAAGACGTCGTCGGTTCGGGTGGTCTCGATCATCTGGGGCTCCTTGTCCGTGACTGCCGGTGGGCGGGTCCCCGAAGCGTATGGCTCGCCGCCTCCGCCCGTTTGCCGGCACCCGGCGCACGGTCCTGCCGGGATGTTGCCGCCCGGGCCGTTCGGTCGGCCGTTAGGGTTCCCGAAAGGGGAGAAGTTGCGATCAGGGGAGGTTGCGGCATGGGAGAAACGAAAGCACGGGAGTCGGGCCTCGGGATCGACCTCGGCGACATGAGCCTCTGGGTCGACGGGCCTCCCCACGATCTCTTCGAGAGGATCCGCGGCGAGGACCCGGTCCATTGGAGCGAGATGGACGGCTGGGACAACGAGTCGGGCTTCTGGTCGATCACCCTCGCCGAGGACGTCCACTCCGTCAGCCGCGACTGGGAGACATTCTCCTCGGAGAGGGGCGGGATCCTCGCAGCCGACCACTCGGTCCCGATCGAGTTCCAGAACGCGATGTTCATCGGCATGGACCCGCCGCGCCACGACCGGATCAAGCACCTCTTCCAGCGTGGCTTCACCCCCAAGCGGATCGCAGAGCACGAGGACGAGATCCAGGCGATCACCGAGAGGGTCCTCGACGGACTGGAGGGGCGCAACGAGTTCGACCTCGTCGCCGACGTTGCCCAGCCGGTCGTCGGCAGGGTTATCGGCAGCTTCCTCGGGACTCCCGAAGAGGACGATGAAGTCTGGGCCGACTTCGCCAACCGCGGTCTGGCGATGGGCGACGACGAACTGCAGCCTGAGGGCCAAGAGACCGTCATCGAACTGATCCAGCGAGGGCATCGCCCGCGTTCTGGAGATGGCCGCAGAGCGCCGCGAACATCCGACCGACGACCTCACGAGCGTCTTGGTCCACTCGGAGGTGGACGGCGAGCGGCTCGAGGACTACGAGATCGCCTCCGGGTTCGCCCTGCTCGTCTCGGCGGGCAACGACAGCACCAAGGCCACCTACTCCAGCGGGATGCTCTCGCTGCTGCGCAACCCGGAGCAGATGGAGCAAGCTGGTCGACGACCCGGCGAAGATCGAGCCGGCGATCGAGGAGTTCCTGAGAATGCACCCGGCCTTCGCTCACTTCCGTCGCACCGCGACCCGCGACGTCGAGCTTCGGGGCAAGACCATCCGCGAAGGGGACAAGGTGATCCTCTGGTACGTCTCCTCCAACCGCGACGAGGCGGTGTACGGGTGTCCGCACCAGCTCGATGTCGAGCGCAATCCCGAACACCAGGCGTTCGGCGCGGGGGGCAGGCACTTCTGCCTCGGCACCGCTCTGGCGAGGCTCGAGCTGGCGATCCTCTTCCGCGAGACACTCAGCCGCTTCCCGAACCTCGAGCTGGCCGAGGAGCCGCAGGCCGTCAGGTCGCTGTTCGCGAACCAGCCGAAGTCGGTCCGCGTTCGAGTCGGCTGAACCCTCGGGCCGGCGAGCCGTCCGCCCGACCTTGCAGCGGGGTAACTGCCACGGTTGTGACACCCCGTCTGTATTGTGATTCCAATCACACGGCTCGATCAGGAAGGCTCGCTCAAATTGAGGCACATCGTTCGCTTGAGGTCGCTCCTCGTCATCTCGGCGCTTGCAGCCGTGCTGGTTCCGCCAGCCGCATCGGCCGCGCTGACAGGCAGCCAGAAGACCTCGATCCGCAAGGTCGGTGCCGAGGCCTACACCTACGGCTACGCGCCGGTCTACATGAAGCGCAACATGGACCGGTTCCCGGCCAACATGGTCCTCCATGTGCAGTACCTCGCGACCGAGCTGACTCGCACTGTCGTCAAGCCGAACGCCGACACCCTCTACTCGATCATGGTCGTGAACGTCGGGACCGACCCGCTGATCGTCCACACGCCGCCGACCGGGAGCCGCTACTTCAGCCTCGAACTGCTCGACGCGCACTCGAACGTCTTCGGCTACATCGGTACCCGGGCCACCGGCTCGGGCGGTGGCGACTACGCGATCGTCGGACCCAACTGGGATCCGGCAACGACGCCGCTCAACAGGTCTGTGGACAAGGTGATTCGCTCGGCGACGCCGTCCGTCTGGGTGATCGGACGCACGCTCGTCGATGGCCAGGACGACCTCCCGGCCGCCCGTGCCGTACAGGACGGCGTCAGTGCCCAATACAACAGCAAGGTCTCCAAGGCTGAGTTCCTGCAGACGTTGAAGTTCACGACGCCGGGGGACACAGCTCCCACAGCGCTCGAGATGAAGCCCAACTCCGCCTTCTTCAAGGAGTTCGGCACGGTCATGGCTGCACAGCCGCCGGCCGGCGCTGACGCACCGACGATCACTAGGCTCGCCAAGTACGGGATCGGTCCCGGCCTCGATCCGAACAAGACCCAGTCCAAGGCTGTGATGGCCGAGCTCGTCACCGGAGCCAAAACGGCGGCCAAGACGATCACAGCCGCAGTCGACAAGGAAGCGAAGGCCTCCGTCAAGAAGCGCAACGGCTGGGTGCTCTTCGACAACGTCGGCAACTACGGGACCGACTACCTCACCCGGGCGTTGATCGCCGAAGTGGGAGTCGGCGCCAACCGCCCCGAGGAGTCGATCTACCCTGGCACTTCGCGCACGTCAAGTGGAAGCGTGATGAACTGCCGCTCAGGTCGGGTCTACAAGATCCACTTCAACCCGGGCCAGACCCCTCCGGTCGACGGGTTCTGGTCGATCTCGATGTACGCAGACGATCAGTTCTTCATCAAGAACCCGATCAACCGCTTCGCGATCGGCGATCGCACGCCGGGCCTCAAGTACAACCCCGACGGCTCGCTCGACATCTGGATCAGCAAGTCGCAGCCTTCCGCCGCCCGCAACGGCGCCAAGAACTGGCTGCCGGCTCCGGCCTCGACCTTCACTCTCGTAATGCGCGCCTACATCCCGAAGGCGAGCGTGTTGAACGACACCTGGGTGTACCCGAAGATCAGTCGCGGCTGACCCCGGTTAAGCCCGCTCAGGGCGAGAAGCCCTGGGCTATGACGATGTCGAACTTGGCGTTGCCCTCGCGGAGGGTGATCGCCTCTTGGTACTCGTCCGATTCGAAGCACTCCTTGGCGGCCGCGAAGCTGGGAAACTCGATCACGAACGGCCGCCCGGGGTAGCTTCCCTCGACGACTTCGAAGACATCGCCCCGCGCGAGGACCTTGCCGCCCGCCTGGGCGATCGTCGGGCCCGCCTTGGCCGTGTACTGCTGGAACTCAGCGGGATCCGTCACCACTGCCGTTACCAGCCAGTACCCCTTCGTCTCCGTTGCCGTCATTGAGGGAATCTCCATTCGTCGCGGGTGTGCGCTGCACTCGGAAGTGAAACGCGACGATCAGCTTACCTGCCGTAAGCGCTGCCCGGGTGGGCCTTGACTGTCGGCCCGCCTAGCCGGCTGCCCGTCGGGCCGCGGCGGCCTTCGCCAAGTCCGAGAGATCGCGCTGCACGGCGTCGAACGGTTCCATGCTGTGCTCGGCGCGGGCGAGGATCAGTGCCCCTTCGAGCGCAGCCACCGCCGTCAGGGCCAACCGGTGGGCGTCGGCCTTCGTGAGGCCCGTCCGCACGTAGGCGTCCGCCAGCGCCTCCCTCCACGAACCAAAAGCCGCAGCGACTGCCGGGAGGAGTATCTCCGCGTCGGCTCCAGCTCCGACCGTCACGGCCGACACGGCGCAGACAGACTTGAAGTCGGTCAGCTCGACGAAGGTACGCCATCCGTTCACGAACTCGTCCGAGACTTGCTCGGGCCTCGTGACCTCCGCCGACCTGATCCGCTCGGCGACGGCTGTCCCCAGCAGGGCCAGCGCTTCGGCGACCATCTCGTTCTTGCCGCCTGGGAAGTGGTGGTAGATCGAACCGCGGGGCGCGTCGGTCAGATCGAGGACGTCACTGAACGAAGTCCCCTGGAGCCCGCGCTGCGAGAGCAGTGAGGCCGCCCCGGCGATCATCTTGTCGCGTGTGTCGTTTCCCATGAGCTATGATGCGCAGCATAGTTGCGCTGCTACATGCCGATCATCATAATCGTGCGTCGCAGGGGAAAGGGAGGCAACTGATGCAGCACCTTCTGTTCGAAGGGGTCGGGAAGCTCGAGTGGCAGGAGACCGACGAACCGGTCCTGACCGATGACCGCGACGCGCTCGTGCGTCCGATCGCCGTCGCCAGATGCGACCTCGACCTCGCGATCGCGACCGGCCTCTACCCGATGAAGCCGCCGTTCACGATGGGGCACGAGATCGTCGGCGAGATCGTCGAGGTCGGCGACAAGGCCGGCGACTGGAAGGTCGGCGACAGGGTGATCGTCCCGTTCCAGGTCAGCTGCGGCGAGTGCGCGACGTGCGCCGCCGGCCTGACCAATGCCTGCGAGTCCGTCCCGCTCGGTGCCGGGTTCGGCTTGGCCGTCCGGGAGGGCCAGGACTTCGGTGGCGGCCTGGCCGACCTGATCCGGGTCCCGTGGGCCGATCACATGTTGCTGCCGCTGCCCGATTCGATCCCCCCTGTCGTTGCCGCAGGCATCCCCGACAACGTCTCCGATGGCTATCGGACGGTGGCAGGGCCGCTCGCTGCCAACCCGGGCGCCCCGGTGCTGGTCGTCGGCGGGCCGGCGCAGTCGGTCGGCCTCTACGCGGTGGCTGCCGCGATGGCCCTCGGGTCCGAACGGGTCGTCTACGTCGACTTCGACGAGCGCCGCACGGCGATCGCGAGCGACTTCGGAGCGGAGGCGATCGCCCTGACATTCGACGAACTCGTCGAGTTCAAGTGGCAGGAACGGTTCCCGATAACCGTTGACGCATGCGCCCTGCCACCCGGTCGCAACCTCGCGCTGAAGTCGACTTCGCCATGCGGCCACTGCACGAGCGTGTCGGGCGGCCCGACGCCGATGACCGAGCTGCCGCTGCCGGTGATGTACGCAAAGGGGATCACCTACGACGTCAGCCGAGTCCATGCGAGGGCCACCGCTCCCGCGGTCATCGACCTTGTAGAGCAAGGCAAGCTCGACCCTGGCGCCTTGATCACCAAGACGGTCCCGTTCAGCGAGGCGGCCGAAGCCATGACCGAGGACGCGGTGAAGATCGTGTTCGAGCGGGCGGAAGCATGAGCGGGGTCCCGTCGATCGAGGGCTGGAGTTCCGGTGGCAGCCGGATCGAAGTCGAAGCCGGCGGCCGGAGCTTCGGCCTGTTCGTCCACGACTCGGGCGCCGGGCCGGCAGTGACGATGCTCCACGGCTTCCCCACCAGCTCGCTCGAGTGGGCTGGGGTAATGCGTCCGATCGAGGCCGGTCACCGGGTCCTCGCCCCCGACTTCCTCGGCTTCGGGCTGTCCGACAAGCCCGACGTCGAGTACTCGATCGCCCTGCAGGCCGACTTGATCGAGGCGATGTGGCGATCGCTCGGTGTGAGCGGCGGTGCGCTGCTCGGCTACGACTACGGCGGCATGGTCGCGATGGAGTTGCTGGCACGCCGGCGCGAGGGAAAGCTCTCCTTCGCGCCGGACCGGGTGGTGCTGCTCAACAGCGCGATCTTCTCCGACACGTACAGGCCTCGAAGGCTCACCCGCCTGATGGCAAGCGGGCCACTGTCCGGGCTGCTCGGGAAGGCGATGAACGAGAAGACGGTCACCCGCTCGTGGAGCGAGGTCTTCTCCAGCGGGCATCCCCTTGAGCCGGAGGTCGCTTCGCTGCACTGGGGGGTGCTCGATCGCGACGGTTCCCGGCGGGAGCTGCGTCGGATGCTCCACTTCGTCCCGGAACGCGCTGCGAACGCAAAGCGCTGGGACGAGGCCCTGACGCACAGTGAAGTCCCGCTGCACCTCGTCTGGGGCGTGGACGACCTGGTCTCCGGTTCCGATGTCGCCCTCGTCCCGGCCCGGCTGCCCGACGCTCGCCTCGAGGCAATGCGGGGCGTCGGCCACGCCCCGCACATGGAGGTCCCGACCGAGGCCGGCGAAGCGATCGTGAGGGCGCTTGGTGACTGATCCTCGCTGAGTTGAACCGCTGCGAGTCGTCCCGGTCCACTCACCCGCCCCCGGGCGCCTGCTCGGCGCTTGGGGCTAGAGTGACCTCGCGATGATCGTCGTTATCCCACTGGTCGACGGCTTCACTGCGCTCGATGCGGTCGGGCCCTACGAGGTCTTCTCCCGCCTGCCGGAGTCGCGTGTCGTGTTCGCGGCCGTCTCGGCTGGGCCGGTTCAGGCCGAGACGAAGATGCTGTCGATCGTCGCCGAGGCCGCGCTCACGGAGATCCCCGAGCCGGACATCGTCTGCGTCCCCGGGGGCCTCGGGACGCGCCGCCACCTCGACGACCCGGAGCTGATGAGGTGGCTTTCGAAGGCCCACGACTCCTCGACCTGGACGACCTCGGTCTGCACGGGTGCGCTGCTGCTCGGAGGCGCCGGGGCACTGGAGGGCAAGAGGGCGACGACCCACTGGCTGGAGCTGCCCCGGCTTGGCGAGTTCGGCGCGATCGCGACCGATCAGCGGGTCGTCTTCGACGGCAAGGTCGTGACTGCGGCGGGAGTCTCGGCCGGCCTCGACATGGCACTCGAACTCGGCGCCAGGATCGCCGGCGAAGATTGGGCGAAGACCGTGCAGCTGATGATCGAGTACGACCCCCAGCCGCCGTTCGACTCGGGTTCCTGGCAGAAGGCGGATCCGCAGGCCGTCAAGGACCTGCGGGCCTTCGCGGAAGCCGGCCTGCTCGAGGGCGAACCGCCCGCTGAGCGGTCGCTAGGCTCGGGGTCGGTCGACCAGAGCTCGTCGATGAAGCGCTGGTCCTCGTCGTACAGCCAGCACTCGCGAAGCTTGTCGGCCTCGACTCGGTAGAGCAGGAGGCGACGCACTCGCCGCGGCGGGTCCCCGAGGTCCTCGATCGCCAGCAGGGCACCGAGGTTCTCCCCGACGAGCACGTCTTCGACCTCGATCAGCTTGCGGGAGGCCCGGTAGGACGCCTGACCGAGGACCGCGAAGACGGCCTCCTTGCCGCTATGCGTGCCGGCAAGCGGGCTCTCGCCCATGTAGTGGAGGACGATGTCGTCGTGGTAGGCGCCGAGGACCCGTTCGAGGTCGGCTGCCAGCCAAGCCTCGGCGTAGGAGCGGAGAGTGTTGCCTGTCTCTTCGGGGCCGGCCATCGGCTGAAGCTACCCGCGGAGGGGCTGCCACCGGTCGAGGGCGCGAACTCGAGGATTCCTGCCTCCGGGCCGCGACCAGCAGCGCGAGGGTGAGCAGCATCAGCCCGGCGAAGGCAGCCGCGCTCGCAGCCCCCTTCCATCCGGGCACTGCGAGACCCGCATCGGCGATGTGGTTGACGACATGAAGCGCGCCCTGCGCCACCCCCACCGCGAGCACCGGCAGCCGCCAGCCCCGTAACTGGATGGCGACCAGCAGCGCCAGGGCATATGCGGCCGTCCAAGTGGCGACGTCACGCACGAGGTGCTCGTTGACTGCGCCGAAGCCACCGACCCCTTCGATGAAGCCGGCCGGATCGACCACCATCGCGACCGAGGTCAGAAGGGTGCCTCCACCGAGCACCGCGAGGCCGGCTCGAATCGCTTGCTCGCGCCCCGGCCGCGATTCCGGAAGGGGTTTGGTCTTGCTCATCGCACTCGGTCGTTCGTTTGCTGTTGGCCCGGGCGCGGAGCCCGGCTCGGGTCAATCACCAAGGTTAGGTCAGCTCACGGCGCCGGATCGCCATCGCCAGGCGATGCACTGGGATCGCCGAGCAGCTCTCCGCGGATCGAGGCCATCAGGCTCGCCGCCTGAGGCGAGAAGAGGGTCGGTGACAGCTCGGCATCTGAGGGTCGCTCGAGTCGCTGGAGGCGGAGTACGTCGTGCCCCCACCAACCGGGAAGCCAAGCGCAGTAGGCGAACCCAAGCCCTCGCAGCAGCTCGACGGCGTGATCCACAGCGGGGTCGTTGAGGGGCAGGTCGAGATGCACGACCCTCGCATCGGTGTCCGTGACGATGGCGGCGACCAACTCTCCGAGGTCGCCGCCGACCCGACCGATCTTGACGTGCTCGACCCTGTGCCTCGTCGAGCGACCGCTCGACGAGGCTGGCATCTGCAGGTCCGCTCGGTGAACCGCCGGCGCTGCGCTCCACCTGGATAGCCCCGGCGAGTTCGAGGATCCGGGCACTGTAGCGACGGGGCAGGTGGAGCTTGGGGGTTCAGCCGGAGAGCGCCGGCTGGTAGACGACCGTGACGGCGAGGTGCTCGTCTCCTCCGGCGATCGTGTAATGGGTTCGGGCGGAGGAACGCGACATCAGCGTCTCGCTACGCGAACTGATCGAAGCCTTCTGCATCACGTGTGTGCGTCGTCTTGGGAGTGGACGAAGCCGACTGCGCGTCCGCGATCAGCAAGCGTCCATCTCGAGAGCGAGCTTCCGCATCAGGCCCTTCCCCTCCAATCCGGGTCGACCACGTGTATCCGGCCTCGACCACGGTCGCATCATTGCTCGGTCGGCTGGAGGCGATGTGGCCGACCAGCAAGTCGCCGGCTTCAGCCACCGCCCCGCTGTGGTGCTTCGAGCCGATCAGGACGGCCAGGTCGTCGGGCCTGTACATCACGCGCTTCGGATACCCGTCGCCATAGCACCGCGTGATCAGATCCGTGAGTCTCGGGGGACTTGTGCATCACTTGGCTCGATCGGCCTGGACTTCGACCGACTCGATGGACTGGCCTTCAACGACGGTGCCGTTCATCGCCGGAGGGTAGCTACGACGCGAAGTCGTCGAGGCGAGAGGCCATGTCGCGGACTCCCCGAGCCGAAGGTCACACCTCGTCGCTCGGGCGCACCCCCGGCGGGCGAAGCAGGCCACCAGCGGTATCCCGAACAGCAAGGCGAAGCCGGTGTTGAGGATCGCGTTCTGCCAGAAACCCGATGCCAGCGAGAAGATCGTGTCGGGGACGAACCAGCAGCCGAGCGAGACTGCGTAGATCAGCGCGCCTTCGCGGACGTTGCGCTGCATCGGCCCGCGGAGGACCATCAGGAGGGCGACTCCCCAGCCGACCATGACCGCGCCCATGACGGCGTGGGCGAGCTCGATGTAGTCGGCGGCCGCCGGGCCGAAACCCCCGATCCGATCGGCCGACGAGTAGACCATCAGGCTGAACCCCTGCCTTGACAGGGCAGGGGCGATCACGAGGAACAGCCCGAAGGCGATCATGAAGACGGTGGCGATGCGAAGCCACGCGAGCCAGAAGGCCTTGGTCCCGTCGCTGGACATGGCGGTCACGATGTTAGGTACGGGGTCGGCGGTCGTGACCGACCGGGTGCCCGGCCACGCGCCCGTCGATCCGGTCGAGCTGCTCGCCCGGACGGCTTCCCGGACCACTATGACTTGTGTCATAGCGCGGTTCCGGGTCCCCTACACTCCTGACCTCTGATGCCGCGGCAAACGACTCACGCGAACGGATGCTGTTCAGTGCCGCTGCGCTGATGGCGCAGCGAGGGGTCGGTGCGACCGGGTTGAGGGAGGTGGCCGAGCACGCCGGCGTCTCGCGCGGCTCGATCACCCACCACTTCCCGGGCGGCAAGGCCGAGATGGTCGGTGACGCGGTCCGGCTCGCGGGTTCGGCCGCAGCCGACGACGCTCGCCGGCTCGAAGAACATCGCTTCGGCAATCGACTCGATCTGCGACATCTACCGCGCAGCGCTCGAGAACAGCGACTTCCGGGCTGCGTGCCCGGTCGGCGCACTCGCAGCGGAGGCGCAGGCCGATCCGGACTTGACCGCCGCGGCAGCCGGGGTCTTCGAGGAGTGGCGCGGGCGGCTCGTCGAGCTGATCGAGGCGGAGGGCACAGCCGATCCGGTTGCCGCCGCCGACCTCGCGATCGCGAGCGTCGAAGGTGCGCTGCTGCTCTGTCGGGTGCAACGCTCCGTCGAGCCCCTCGAGCACGTGCGCGACGGCCTGCACCGGGCGCTGGCCTGAATGCGGCGGGTCGGTTGTGCGGCGGAGGTTGATCAGCCCTCCGTGGCTGCCTGCTCTCGTTGAGCCTTGGCCGCCTCGCGCAGCTGCTCGAACTGGATGACCTGGCCCGCGGCGCCCCAGTTGCCGTCGGGCACCTCCGCGATCAGGACCCAGACCCTCAGCGGGTTCGGGTCGCCTCCGTCGGCCTTGAGCAGCAGGTCGGTGACGTCCTTGACGAGCCCCGCCTTGCGCCGGTCGCTCATCGCCCCGGCGGGGACGGTCGCGTTGACTCGGTAGATCGGGACCTCGGTGGGCACGCCGGCCCGGTTGACCATGCCCTCCGGCAGCTCATGGAAGTAGATCCAGCACTGCTCGCGGAAGAACTCGGTGTCGGGCGCTCCCTCCCAGTGCATGAAGGTCTTGGTCAGGCTCGCGGCGAGCTCGGTGCGGGTCGCCGGATCGAGCGATCCGGCCGGATAGGTCACATCAAGACATGGCATGTCAGTTGTCCTCCGTTGGTTCCTGGGTTTGATCGAAGCGGGCCGCCCAGGGTTCGAGCGGCACGCGGGCGACGTTGATGACGTAGCTGATCGCGTGGTACCAGCCGGCGGTCATGCAGAGCTCGATGATCTGTTCGTCGTCGAAGTGCTCCTTCAGGCGCTCGAACAGGTCGTCGTCGATGTTGCTGTCGCGGTGGAGCGAGTCGGCGAGCTCGAAGACCGCAGCTTCGTCGGCGGCCCAGACCGGGTCGGAGGCGCTCCCGCTGACGGTGGAGGCAAGCTGCTCGTCGGTGAAGCCCAGCGGCCGTCCGAAGCCCATTACATGGACTCCCCACTCGTACTCTGCACCGGTCAGCGCACAGGTGCGATGGATCATCACCTCGCGCAGCCTCGGCGGAACGAGACCCTTGCCGAGGATCCCGGCGCCGAGCGGCCTGGCTCGGGATGCCAGGTCCTGATGGCGACCGAGGGTTCTGAACAGCGCCAACGGCTCGATCCCGCTGTTGGGCGGCATCCACTTGGCGAGCATCGCTTCGATCTCGGGGTCGTAGGGCGGCTCGAGGGCTGCGATTCGGGCCTGCTGGTCGGGCATCTGGGCATCCTTCGGTGGTGGTGAGCACGTACTATGACCATTGTCATACCAAACTCACCGGTCCGTTGCTCGCCCAAGCGCCCGGCCAGGCAACCACCGCTCTCTCTCGATCCTCCCGTCGCCCCGGCTAGATTCCCGACCCATGAGCACCACCCGCGTTCCAGGCGGAGTCGTCCACCGTCTTCCCGCCGACATGCGCAAGGCGCTGATCTCGAACTCGGTCGCGCTCGACGCGTGGCTCGACATCACGCCGCTTGCTCGCAACGAATTCATCTGCTGGGTCGAGGACGCCAAGAAGGACGAGACCCGCGCCCGCCGCATCCGCCGCACCCAGGAGGAGTTGGAGGAGGGAATGCGCCGTCCCTGCTGCTGGCCCGGCTGCCGCCACCGGGAGCGCACCGGGGGCTGATCACCGATCGTTCGCCGGTCCGCCGTCGCGCGGAAGATCTGCGACTCGGCGGTCTGACCGAGACTCGTTGGATGCTGGCGTGGGCTTCGAGAGACCCGGTCGACTCCGACCGGGTCAGGCTGCGAGGTAGCCGTGTGTGGTTCGGGCGGTAGGTACCGGCAGGCCCTGTTCGCGCAGGACCTTGAGGTGCGCGGCCATCGCCTCCTGCATGCGGCTGCTCGACCTCGCTTCGCGTCCTGCCGACTGCGATCACGCCGTCCACGTCGGGACTGAAGGCTCCCCAGCCGCCGTCTTCGCCCTGTTCGTAGATGATCAAGTAGTCACTCATCTATCTCAGATCCTCGATTCCGGTGGCACGCCGGATCGACCCAACGTGCCTGGCTGAACTGTATCCGAGTCCTTGCCGGCGATCGTGACGTTGCGCTTTCCGTCTGGGCTCCTCCAGGTCTCGTGAGATCCGCTTTGCCGTACTCGCGTCCAGCCCCTCCGCTCCAACAGTCGGCGTACTTCTTTGAACTTCTTGGGCCCGCCTGAGGTAGGCCGGCTGGCTCACTCCCACTCGCAACGAATATCCCCGGTAACTGTTCCGTTCTCCCCTCGGGATGCCTTGACAGCCAGCGGGGCGCCCGTATCTTGGCTCCATGAGCGAACGCCGAGAGGAACTTCACTTCGACAGCGGGGACGGTCGCTGCGCCGCTTGGCTGCTGCGCCCGCACCCGGTCAACTCCCAGCCATGCCCGGTGGTGGTTATGGCCCACGGCTTCACCGCCACGCGGGAGGACGGGTTGGTGGCCTATGCGGAGCGCTTCGCCGAGCTCGGCATCGCCTCGCTCGCCTTCGACTACCGCGGCTTCGGCGACAGCGAGGGTGGCGAGCCGCAGGTACTGAACATCAAGCGGGAACTTGAGGATCTGGATTCGGCGATCTCGTTTGCGCGAACGCTCGAGGGGATCGACCCGAATCGAGTTGCACTGTGGGGGTCCTCGTTCGGCGGCGGAATGGTGATCGACACGGCCGCGCGCCGCGACGACATCGCCTGCGTGATCGCTCAGGTTCCGTTCGCCGACGGGTTGGCGACGGTCGGGGCGATCCCGGTGCGCACCTCGCTGAGCCTGACGGCAACGGGCATCGCCGACCTTCGAGCTCACAAGTCGGGAAGGCCGAGGGTGATGATCCCCGCGACCGGGAACCCCGGTGAGGTGGCAGCCATGACCTCACCCGACGCCGTTCCAGGGTTTGCCTCGATCGTCCCCGCCGGCTCGAGGCACGTGAACTCGGTCGCCGCCGCCGTCGTGCTCTACACCTTGATGTGGCGACCGGGAGCAAAGGCCGGGAGCATCGGCTGCCCACTGCTCGTCCAGGTCGGCACCGAGGACGCGATCACCCCGCCGAAGCCGGCGGCCAGAGCGGCTGCCCGTGCTCCGAAGGGCGAACTGCGGCGCTACGCCTGCGGCCACTTCGGCGTCTACAACGAGCCTTGGTTCGATCGCGTCGCGGCCGATCAGGTCGAGTTCCTCGAGCGGAACCTGGTCAGCAGCGGGAGCTGAAGGCCGGTTGCGCGAGCGAGGCGAAAGTCCCCGAGGCCGCTGGGGACTCGGGGACCTGAGTTCGTCTGCCGGGCGCGATTGTCGGGCCCAAGGGGTCGGCGGAGCGGGCGCTTAGCCGACCTGGAAGCTGCCGTACTGCTGGTAGGTCTTGTTGCCGACCTCGTCCCTGACCGAGATGTACACGTAGTAGGTGCCGGTCACGGCGTCGTTGGGCAGGGTGATCCTCTGCGACCAAGCACCATCGAACTTGTCTCCGGAGGTGAGCACCGGTGCCTCGACGTAGTCCCCGTAAAGGACGCCCCACTGCGGTCCGGGCCGGTAGACCCACGGGTACGGGGAGTCCTTGATTCCGCTCGGGTCGGCTGCCCGCCAGGTCAGCGTGATCGTCTCGCCGGGCTCGGCGCTCGCAGGGATGACCACGTCGGTCGCGACGGGCGCCCCGTTGTCCGGCGATCCGCCGACGACCGTCACGTCGGCGGCGGGGGTGTCGGTGCCGATGGAGTTGCCGAAGCTGTCCTGGGCACCCATGAAGAAGGAGTAGGTGTCGTTGACGGCCTTGGCGGGCACCTTGCAGGTTACCGACCAGACGCCGTCAGCGTTCGTGCCCGAGACGCGGGTGGCCATCAGGGGGAAGGAGCCGGCGTCACCGCACCAGGTGGTGATCCAGCCGGGTGCGCCACCGATCTTCAAGTTCGGCGAGTTCGGGTCGATGCTGCTCGGGTCCTTCAGCGAGAAGGTCGCCGTGAAGGTCTCGCCGGCCGTGACGGTCGAGGGGACGTCGACCCAAGCGGCGGTCGGGCCTGTCGTGTCGATCGTGCAGGCGCCCGCCACCCGGTCGGTCGAGTCCGATGCGCAGGTGTCGGCTCCGGTCCCGGGGGAGATCTGATCGGTTCCGGTTCCACCCATGAGGGCGTCGTTGCCGGCGCCACCGGAGAGCACGTCGTCGCCGTCGCCCCCGTTGAGCATGTCATTGCCGCTCACGCCATCGATCGAGTCGTTGCCGACGCCGCCATTGACCGAGTCGTTGCCGACGCCACCGTTGACGGAGTCGTTGCCGTTCTCAGCCGAGATGGTGTCGTTGCCGTCGCCACCGGAGAGCACGTCGTTGCCGTCGCCCCCGTTGAGCATGTCATTGCCGCTTACGCCACCGATCGAGTCGTTGCCGCCGCCGCCATTGACCGAGTCGTTCCCGACGCCACCGTTGACCGAGTCGTTGCCGTTCTCAGCCGAGATGGTGTCGTTGCCGCCGTCTCCGGAGATCCGGTCGTTGCCGGTTCCGCCACGGATGACGTCGTTGCCACCGTTGCCGTAGATGGTGTCGTTGCCGCCGAGGCCGCAGATGACGTCCTTGCCGGGCGTTCCCCGCAGGACGTCGGCCCGGGCGCTGCCCGTGATTGTGCAGGCCTCGGAAGCGGCCGTTGCCTGCGGAGCGCCGGTCAGCGCGAGTCCGAGGACGGAAGCAGTCAGCGCGACTCCTGCGAGGACGCGACGGACGGTTGCCGAGCCTGCCGAGTTGGCTGAACCGAGGTCAGTCGTGGCTGGAGTGAAACCTGACATCAAGTTCTTAAATCGTATCAGCGTTTCGTTGGCTTGTTTGGTGGTGTTTGGCATTGCGGTGGTCCGCTCCGATCGTGGTTTGCCTGCGGGGCAGGTGGTTTCGGTCGGTTATTCGGACGGGGCGAGCCAACCGGTTGGGAAATCGTTCGGGAGCATGCGCGAGCCTCTGATCGAGCGGCTTCAGGGCTGTCGCAGCGCTCAGGCGCCCGGAGCGTTCCTGTCGATCCGCTCAAGCACGCCGGCGATCTTCGCGTCGCGCTCCATGATCGAGTCGGTCGCCATGTTGAACACACCGCGCAGCATCGAGAATGGGACCCAGCGGCGGGGCACGATGATCCTCGGCGCGCGCTTCTCCATTCCGTCTGCGATCGCCTTGGCAGCCCGTTCCGGTGTGATCGTCTGCCAAGCGGCCCACGGAACGCGTGGTCGGCAAGTTCCTTGACCGGGCCGGGGTCGCGCATCGCGACCTTGGCGATGTTCGTGTCGACCCAGCCGGGGTAGAGCACGCCGGCGCTGGCTCCGCGGTAGGCCAGCTCGGTTCGCAGGGCACGACCGAGTTGCTCGACGGCAGCCTTCGACATGGCATACGGAGCGTTGACAACACCGTTCATGAAGGCGTAGATCGATGAGGTGATGAGCACGTAGCCACCGTTCTCGATCACCTGGGGCAGGCCGGCGCGGACCGTGTGCCAGACACCGTTGAGGTCAACGTCGATCACCTTCTCGTACATCTCGTCGGTCAGGCCGGCGACCGTCAGCGGCGGATCGTTGGCGATGCCTGCGTTGGCAAAGACGATGTCCACCTTGCCGAAGTGGGCGACCGCCTGAGCGACTGCCCGGTCAATCGACCCGCGGTCGGTCACATCCACTAGGACCGGGAGTGCGCGGTCACCGAGCCCGGTGGCGAGGTCGGTGACTTGTTCCTGCCCAATGTCGGTTACGACCACGTTCGCGCCCCGGCGGACCAGCTCACGCGAAGTGGCAGCGCCGATACCGCCGGTTGCCCCGGTGACGAAGACCGTCTTGCCGGCAAGGACCGAAGTCACGAACGGGAGCCTAGAGGCTGGAGCCCAGTCGCTTGGTGAACCTCGTCATTCCTGCGGGCCTTGGCGGGAGACGCTCATTCCCGCTCGAGGTGGGCAAGGCGTCCTGACCCTCGAGTCGAGTGCGTGACTGTTCGCCGTGCTGGTTCGCCAAGCGACAGGTCGCCGCCGGGTTGCCGGCTGCGACTCAGGGCTTCCAGGCGGCCGCCTGCTTGCCCGCGAGCGAGACCAGCGGTCCGAGATTGAGGCTGATGTCCGTGAGGTGAAGTCCCCACGCCGGCCCGAGGGTCTGGCTCAGGTGGGGGCGTCGGTCGCCCGCCGGCCCGGAATCGGTGACCTGAAGCCATGTGTGGGTCGCATTCGACCTGCATTGGGTCGAGTACATTCCGGGGAGGCTCACCCATTGGGTAGCCGGTACCGCGAACCCTGCCGTGCCGAGCGCCGGAGCGAGCCGCGAAGTCGGCAGGTAGGGAAGAGCCGGGCCTGAAGCTCCCGTTCCAAGCGCCGCCGGGTTGACGCACAGTACTCGCATACCCGGCTTGAGCGTGATCCCGAATTGGCCGTTCGCTGGCGGTGCTCCCAGGTAGCTGTTGTATGCGATGACGCAGCGTGTCTGGGTCGTCGTCCTGCAAGCAGGGATGTTCTTGAAGCTGCCACCGACGTCCTTGCCTTTGAGTACGAGGACTCCTCCGCCGATCAGCATTGCCGAGACGAGCTTGCGCCGCGCCGCGGAGTGCGGATCGATCTCCTCCGCAACGAGACGGGTCAGGTTCGCGGTGCCCTGGCTGTGCCCGATCAGGATCACGCCACGGCCCTTGTTGTACTTGGAGAGGTACTCCTTCCAAGCCGCCTTGACATCCGTGTAGGGCAGCTCACGGTCGGCGGGCGTCGTTGGAGTTCCAGCACCGAGCATCGAGCTCGACTTGGTCAATTGGCGGTACATCGGAGCGTAGATCTTGCACTTCGACTGGAAGCGCGAAGCTTGGTCCTGCGCCACGGCGATCTCTTCCGGGTCGATGTTCAGGTTCGCGTTCCCGGTCCGCTGGTTGCTGACGGTCGGGTAGACGTAGAAGCAGTCGACGGGAGGGGACTTCGGGGCCGTCGTCGTTTCCTTCCTGGTGGTTCCGTCAGCGGAGAGCGCGGTGTTGCCCATCGATACTGCGCATGGGTTCGATTTGAGGCCCGGCTTGCAGAGCCAGACTGTTGCTGCCTGCGCGGGGCTGCTCGTCGCGAACGCCGCTACCCCCAGGACGAGGGCCAGCGCAGCCGCTGCCGCTCCCCGTCTCAGAGTGCCGCGCTTCAGGTCGAGGGGAATCGCAGTGCTGGCTTGCTTCATGCACGGAAAGGTCTCACGCGCCCGGGAAAGGGACGGCAAAATGCAAGTGAGAACCGAGGAAGGCCGGTGGGAGATGGGCGCGGCCGCTCCCGAGCGTGCGACCGCCTGGGACGGAAGCGAGAGGTGACCAATTGAGCTTCGCGCCGATCTGCGGGACCAAATGCGGGCGGCGAGCAAGGCGCTCGCTCACTACGCTTGCGGGCCGATGCCGAAACGAGTCCTTGTGGTCTTCGGCCACCCGACCACAGTCAGCTTGTGCGGCGCGTTGGCCAACGCGTACATCGCCGCCGCCGAGAACGCTGGTCACGAGGTGCGACGGATCAACCTCGCCGAGCTGAGACTTCGACCCGCTGCTGCGCCACGGCTACGCCGAGCCCCAAGAGTTGGAGCCCGACCTGTTGGACGCTCAGGATCAGCTGAAGTGGGCCGAGCATGTTGTCTTCATCTACCCGATGTGGTGGGGCTCGATGCCGGCACTGATGAAGGGGTTCATCGACCGAACGTTCCTGCCCGGGTTCGCCTTCAAGTACCACAAGCGGTCGCCGCTCTGGTCGAGGCTGCTGGCCGGCAGGACTGCGGAGTTGTTGGTCACGATGGATACGCCGCCGCTCTTCAACCGGTTCGTCAACGGACGCCCAGGCGAGAAGCAGATGAAGCGCTCGATAATCCAGTTCACGGGAATGAAACTGGTCAGGGCGACGAGCTTCGGCAAGGTGCGCGAGGCTCTTCGCCGGCTAAGCGCGCGAAGTGGGTCGCGAAGGCTTCCAAGCTCGGCAGCGAGATCTGAGGCACCTGGAAGGACTGGCCCGGGAGGCCGTCCGACCCGGGGCGGCTCAGGAAGTCGGAGCCCGCTCTGCCAGCAGGAGGGTGTTCGAGTCCTGGTCGCGGAACCAGAACATCGGCGGGACCGGGTCGCCGTGGCGCATTACGGCCTCGTCCACGTCGATGCCCATCGCGGCCATGGCGGCGTGGTCGGCATCGATGTCGGACGTCGAGATGAGGATTCCGGTCATCACGCCGATCGGAGATCCCTCGGGCGGCTTTCCGAATGCGATTGCGTGGTCGGATCCGGGCGCCGACACCTCGACCCAGCGGTGCCCGTCGCCGAAGGCCTCGTCACTCACGACGCGAAAGCCGAGCTTGCCGCAGTAGAAGTCGATTGCGGCGTCGTGATCCGACACGGGAATCACGGTGGCCGGTGTGCCGGTGATGTTCAGGGTCAAGGGAGGCTCCGATCCGCTCGAGGGGCGGGAAAAACCTACCCGGCGGCTATTGAGCACGGCATCGCGGGCTCAGGATCGGGGATGGGCGCTGCGCTTCCGAACAGGTTTTGGGGATCAGTTCTCGGAACGGATCAACCAGCGCACGATTCGGGGTACGAACGCCTGCGCCAGGAGACCTTCCCCTTCATGGAGTTCGCCGTCGCCCTCTATCGGAAGAATGGTTTCGAGGACGCAGCCGCCTTCGACGGGTTCGAAGGTGCCACTCACGGGGTGGGCGACGTGGAGATGTTCCTGACCCTCGACCTCACCTGACGGACGGCCGCCAGCTTGGTTCGGCGAGCGGGCGGGAAGACGGAACTGGTCGAGACGGGAGTCTTCGGATTGGCGAGCAACCGGGTCATCTCCTTCCCGGAGCTCGCCTCCGGCATGCCGGCCTATCGGCCCGTCGGTGGCCCGAGCCAGGCGCCGGCAAGAAGCGCCACGTACTTCGTGTCGGTCAAGGCCTGCTCGTCGCTCAAGTCCACCATGTTGGGGCGGGAGTGGCAGAGGCTCGCGTATCCATGCAGACCTGACCAGATCCCGATCGCCAGCGTTTCGGCGTTGTTCGGGGGGCTGCCCGCGCCCATGTAGTCGGTGATCAGGTCGATCAGGTCGTCGAACGCGGCGCTGGAGACCTCCGGCATGCTCCCGGGCTCTTCGGCGATTCCCTCGGAGCCGAGCTCGGCGGCGAAGATAAGCCGGTATCGCTCGGGCAGTTCGCGCGAGAAGGCGAGGTAAGCGGTGCCGCCGGCGAGCAGCCGCTCATGCGGACTCGACCCTCGCGCGGCGCCGGCGCTGATCCACTCGCGGAAGTCGGTGAACACGCGCTCGACGAGCGCCGCCATCAGACCGTCGCGGTCCGCGAAGTGAAGGTAGAACGCGGTCGGCGACACGCCGGCGCGCTTGGTGACGCCGCGGATCGAGAATCTCCGCCGGTTCGTGGCCGTCGTCGAGGATCGCCAAGGCGGCGTCGATCAGGCGCCCCCGCAGCAGCCCGCCCTCCCCACGCGGTGCGCGTGAGCCGGTCTCCCGTGTTGTTTCCACGGGTGCAGCATAAACGGATTGGCCCGGTACTTGACAACTGTGCATTTGCACCTGTACATTTACAGCCGTCAACCCGTCGCCCGCGTCACCGGGCCTTCCCTTGGAGATACCGATGCTGAACTTCATCGCCGACCGAACCGCCGCTCATCCCAAGCGCACGCTGCTGGCAACGGCGGTGATCGTCGTCATTGCCGGGGTGTTCGGCGGGCCGGTCTTCGGCCTCCTCCAGGCCGATGGCGGTTTCACCGACCCCAACTCCGATTCCGCCCGGGCCGCCCAGGCGGTCGAGCGGGCCACCGGCCAGGGGGCTACCCCCGAGGTCGTCCTCCTGCTCGACCCGAAGGCCCAGGTCGGCACGCCGTCCGCGCGAGCGGAGATCGCCGCTGTCGCCGGCGAGCTGAGGTCGGTCCCGGGGTGGGCTCGGTCGTCTCGGCGGCCGATGGAGGCCCGGCGTCGGCCCGGTTCATCTCCGAGGACGGGGACACCACTTACCTCGCGGCGACCCTCAAGGCCAATGCCGACGACGATGCCGTGACCACGGCACTCGACAAGCGCTTCGGTGGCCGTGATGACGTGACCCTTGGCGGATCGCTGGTCGCCAACACGCAACAGGGCCAGCAGATCTCGGCCGACCTGGGTCGGGCCGAGACGTTCGCATTCCCGATCCTGATCCTGCTCTCGCTCCTCTTCTTCCGCGGCTTCCGCGGGGCACTGATGCCGCTCGTCGTCGGGATCACGACGATCCTCATGACCTTCCTCGTCATGCGCGGTATCAACGCGTTCAACGAACTCTCGATCTTCGCTCTGAACCTCGTGATCGGCCTGGGCCTCGGCCTTGCGATCGACTACACCCTCTTCCTGCTGACCCGATACAGGGAGGAGCTGAAGCGAAGCGGACCAGGCGTGCAGGCAGTGAAGGACACCTTGGCCACGGCCGGCAGGACGGTGGTCTACAGCTCCGCCACGGTTGCCCTCGCCTTGATCACGCTGACCGTCTTCCCGCTGAACTTCCTGCAGTCGATGGGCATCGGTGGAGCAGTCGTGGCAGTGGTTGCAGCAGTCGCGTCCCTCATCATCGCCCCCGCATTTTTCGCCCTCTGGAACGTCAAGCTGGAGGCACGCGAGCGCAAGGGTGCCGAGCGCCGCTGGTACCGGCTGGCCAACATGGTCATGAGTCGCCCCGGTGCGATCGCTGCGATCACCGCCGTCGTGATGGTCGCCCTGACGGTTCCCTCGCTGCGCGCGGTCTGGACTCCGGTGGACGTGAGCAGCGTGCCGGAGAGCCTCAGCAGCCGCACCGTCGGCGATGCGCTCGCATCCGACTTCCCCGGGCAGGACAGCAGCCCGGTGCTGCTGGTCGCCAAGGGCGGCCCGGGCGAGGGAATGCAGGCCAAGCAGCTGGCCAGCCAGGTCGCCGGCACCGACGGGATCAAGAGCGTCCAAGCGCCCGAGTACCTCGGCTCGTCGACATGGCGGATCGAGGCGGTGGCTCAGGGCACGGCCGCCGGCGAGTCGGCACGCAGCGCCGTCGAGACGATCCGGGCCGAGTCCGGCCCGCTTCCGGTGCTGGTCGGCGGCGAGGCCGCGGACTTCATCGACCAGCAGGGAGGCATCGGCGAACGCTTGCCGCTGGCGATCCTCCTCCTCGCAGGACTCACCTTCGTCGTGCTCTGGCTGATGACCGGATCGGTGGTGCTCCCACTGAAGGCCCTGGTGATGAACGCGCTGACCGTTGGCTCGGCCCTCGGCCTGCTCACCCTCGTCTTCCAGGACGGCCGGCTCGAGGGTTTGCTGGGGTACACCTCCGAGGGAGGCATCGAACCGACCAACTTCCTGATCACCGCGACGCTGATATTCGCCCTCTCCACCGATTACGGGGTGTTCCTGCTCGGCCGGATCAAGGAGGCCTACGACTCCGGCCTCGACAACCGCGAGGCGGTCGCGTCCGGCCTCGCCAGCACCGGCGCCGTGGTCACTGCGGCCTCGATCCTGCTCGCGGTGGCGATCGGCGCGTTCGTCACCTCCGAGGTCTCGTTCATCAAGCAGATCGGCGTCGGCGTTGCGGTGGGCGTCCTGATCGACGCGTTCATCGTGCGAACGCTGCTGGTGCCCTCGCTGATGGCACTGCTCGGCTCGTCGAACTGGTGGTCACCGAAGCCGCTCCGCAAGCTCCACGCGAAGATCGGTCTCAGTGAGGGGACCCCGGCCCGGGCGGGGGGAGGGTGACGCCGGGTCGCTGAGCGGCCCTTGGCCGTGAGCCCGGGTGGCCTCGGACACCGTTGCGGCCGGCGATTCGCGGTGGTTGCTACTGGGTTGTTGCGGGTCCGCGGCGGCCTGCCACAGGCTTGCTGGGCGTGACTGGCGGGGACTCGCGTACCAGTGGTAGTATCAGGGTATGAAGCTGAGTGTGAGCCTTCCCGACGAAGATGTGAAGTTCCTTGACGAGTACGCCGAGCAGCTCGGCATCGAGTCGCGCTCGGCCGTGGTCCACCGGGCTGTGCGGCTGTTGCAGGCCTCCGAACTGGGGCCCGCCTACGAGGCTGCCTGGGAGGAATGGGCTGCCGGTGACGCCGATGCTTGGGACGCAACGGTCGCCGACGGTCTCGGCTGATGCGTCGAGGCGAGATCCGCATGGTAGATCTCGAGCCCGTCCGCGGAGCTGAGGCTGACAAGCGCCGGCCATGCGTGATCGTCAGCAACGACGGAGCCAACCGTGTCGCCGAGCGATTGGGTCGAGGGGTCGTGACCGTCGTCCCGGTCACCACGAACGTCGAGAACATCTACCCGTTCCAGGTTGCCCTGTCGGCTCGTGAGACCGGCCTCCCCCGGGATTCGAAGGCGCAAGCGGAGCAGGTTCGCTCGATCTCAGTCGAGCGCATCGGCGACGCTGTCGGAATCCTCCCGGCCGCCTTGCTGGCATTGCTGGATGAGGCTCTGCGGCTTCATCTGGGCCTGTAGGCGGACCGACAATGGGCGCGGCTGGTTCGAACTGCCGCGTTGACGGGCGATTCGGGGTGTTTGCTACGGATTTGCTACCTGAAACGCAGCCGACGCGGGCGAGTTGCTACCCGTAGCTACTTGGCCTGACTGAGGAACGGCTCCACCAAGGCGAGGAACTGGTCCGGCTGGGAAGAGAAGGCGACGTGGCCGGTTGGGAGGGTTTCGAGTCGTGCTCCGGGGATCAGGCTGGCTGCACGGCGACCGTCACGCAGCGGAATCGCGGTGTCCTTGCTGCCCCAAACGATGAGAGTGGGCGCTGTGATCTGCGCCGCGAGTGCGGTCAGGTCGTGGCGCGGATCGGCGAAGCTTCGCCAGAGGTCAGCGGCCGTCTGCGTGCCTTCGCTGGTGCGCGACTTGGTGAGCGCCCGTTCGGCGACGAGCTTGTCGTTGTCGCTCTGGGTCTTCATGTAGGCGCGGATGAAGAGGGGCATGATCGCCCGGTTGATCAGTGGCGTGCCCATCGCCGCGCAGAACGACTTGCTCACCAGGTTCATCTTGGTGAAGCCGCCCGAGTTGACGAGGACGAGCGATCTGACCCTGTCGGGGTGGGTGGCCGCGAAACGAGCAGCTGCGAAACCGCCGACCGAGTTGCCGATCAGGCTGACGCGATCCAATCCGAGTGAGTCGATCACGTCTTCGAGGAGGTCGGCGAGGAGCGGTGCGCTCAGGTCAAAGCTCTCGCCGACCGGAGCGGACTCGCCGTGGCCGGGCCAGTCGACCGCGATCACCCTGTGGCGTTTCGCCAGCTCAGGCGCAATCGAGTCGAAGTCGCGGTGGTCGTGGAGCGTCGCGTGCAGCAGGAGCAGAGGGTCACCTGCTCCGCTCTCCTCGTAGAACAGCTCCCCGGCTCGCGTACTCACAGACGGCATGGCCTAGATCGTAGTCGCGTGAGACCCTCCAACTCGTTCAGGCATGGGCGCGGCGGGTTCGAACTGCCTTGTTGACGGGCGATTCGGGGTGTTTGCTACGTGCTTGCTACAGAAAAGCGAGCGCTTGCTACAGATTTGCTACGCGTAGCTCGAGCTTCATCTGAGACTGACGGCGACCTTCGTGCCACGCAGTGCGGATATGAGCGCTTGAGCAGTCGGGCTTGTGGTCCGTTGGGCGGGCGTGCAGGTTCCGAAGAAGTGGGTCCACACGCGGTGGCGCAGGTACCGATTGGGGGCGAGCTTGACTTCAGACTCGCCGTCGATGAACCAGCGGTTGGGTACCAGGGTCTCCCCGTAGTTGATGACCAGGTTCGATTCGTACGCGAACCAGACATCTGACCCGGCGACGCCGAAGCCGAGCGAGATCTCGTCATAGGGTGATCTCGGAAGCAGCCATCCGCTGCCTGACGCCAGGATCGAACGAACCGCCCAGTCGCGCTGCGATTCGGTTGCCGCGATCAGAAGGTTGTCGGTCCATACCCGCGCTGTGCAGCCTCCGCCCATTGAAAGCGCCTCCTTGTAATAGTGCGTGCCGGAGGGCGCGGTCATGACTGTCTTCCAAGCTGAAGGCCACGGGTACTTGACGGTGCCCTTGTAGGTCTTGCCGTTGAAGCGCTGGTTGATCCTGTCCGTGCGCGTCGGGTTGTCCGCTGAAGCCACGGAGGCGAGGCTCGCGCTCGCGCAGAACGCCATTGCCGTGATTGCCAGGAGCCTTCTCATTCGACGGAGCCTACACCCCCCGTGAGAGTCAAACCAGTCTCCGGAGCGGTTCATGAGGCCTGATTGGCGATCAACCATGGGCGCGGCGGGTTTCGAACCTGCGACCTCTCGCGTGTGAAGCGAGCGCTCTCCCACTGAGCTACGCGCCCTGCGGTTGGTGAGACTAGCCGACCGGCGCGGATCTGAGGGTCCGGGGAGCGTCGGCTGCCGGCAGCCGCGCCTGGCCTAAGCGGCCGGACGCGGGCACGACTTCTTGCCGCTGAACAGGACGACGCTCCAGCGGCCCTGCGAGCTCAGGACCTTGCTGCCCGTCGTGCCCCTCGGGGGCATCGGTTGGCGGCCCGACTTGCCTCCCTCGAGCACGATCACGATCCCAGGCGCCTTCGAGCGCCTCGAGATGTTCCCCAATGTCGTTCGGGTCCGCCAGGCCGCGGTCGTCGAGTAGGTCCAGTTGATTCCCATCCGCCCGCAGATCGCGACCAGCCTCTGGACTCCGCCTGCGCCCTCGACCAGGTTGTGGACCTGCTCGGCCTTCGCGTCGATGTCGCGGACCTTGTCGACCCGCTCGCCCGCCGTTACGCCGCCGTGCCAGAGGGCCACGGCCGAGAGCGCGGCCACCACCCCACCGGCAGCGAAGCGCGGCACTCCGGCCGGCGCTGAGCGGATCAGCTTCCCGGCCCCGGAGCCGGCGTGGATGCCCAGAACCACCATCGCCGGCAGCGAGTACCGGCCCAGCCCGGAGAACCCGACTGCCGTCAGCACTCCGACCTCGACGATCCACAGGGCGGCGCCGCCTGCCAACAGCAACATCAAGCGGTCCCGCTCCCTGAAGGCGAAGAAGATCCCGACGGCGGCAAGCAGCCACACCTGCCAGGGCATCGAGTCGAAGGTTCGTGCGAGGAACTCGTGCGTCGGCACGACCGAATTGCGATGGGCCCTCGCGTGGCGCGAAGCCTGCAGCGCGTCGCCGCCCGCGATCGACGGCAGGACGAACCAGCCGAACGCCTGGACCGCAGCACCCAGAGCGAGCGGAAGGACGGCCTTCAGGCGCTCGCGGTGGAGCAACCACAGGCCGTAGAGCACGAGGAAAGCCCAGACCTCCGGCCTCAGCAGTCCGGCGGCCACTCCGAGAGCCAGCGCGATCCACCGCCTGCCCGCAAGGTGAGCCTCGACAGCCACAAGCGCGAGAGCCATCAGGACCGGCTCCGAGCCGCCGCCGAGAGCGAGTTGCACCCAGTCACCGATCAGGAAGGGGCAAACCGCTGCGATCGCACCGGCGATGGCACCGCCACGGCTGGAGGCCAACCGCCACAGCACGACGCTCGTGACGATCGTCGACGTGCGGACGATCCAGAGCCAGAAGATCGCCCCGAACTCCCACGAGATCAGGGTCGGCGGGGCGGAGACGATCACCGGGAGCGGTTTCCACGAAGGGCCGGCGCTCAGTGCCATGTGGCGATGAGGGAGCTCGGCGGCCCAGACGAGCCACGCGGCGGGGTCGTAGATCGGCGCCGGGTTGAAAACCAGAACCGAGAACGCCCCGCCGATGGCGCAGGCGAGGGCGATCTTCACCGGTTTGGACACCCGGAGACTGTATGCGGGCAGGCCCCGGAGAGGTTGCCGGTCCCCTTTAGGTTGCGCTGAGGAGCCGTGCCGTAGACTCCCGCGCATGTCGACGAACGAGCCGAAGCAGACCAAGGCCGAGAAGCGCGAAGCGGCGCGCGCAGCTCGCGAGCGAGAGAGCGCTGCCGAGCAGGCAGCAGCCGAGCGCAAGCGCCGCATCTGGATCCTCGGGGGTCTCGCTGCGGTGATCGTCGCAGTCGTGATCGGAGTTGTCGTATCCCAGGGCGGCGGAGGCTCGACCGACACCAGCAGCCCGCCGAACGGAACAGCCGAAGTCAACGCGATGTTCAAGGGCGTCCCGCAGAACGGCAACATCGCCGGCAAGTCCACTGCGCCACTCACGCTGGTCGAGTTCGCCGACCTCAAGTGCCCCGTCTGCCGGCAGTTCGACGTCGGCTCGATGCCGACGATCATCGAGAAGTACGTCAAGACCGGCAAGCTGCGGATCGAACTGCGCCTCCTGCACTTCGTCGGCGAGCAGCAGAACCCCGGCGACTCCGAGCAGGCTGCCCGCTTCGCCGTGGCCTCGGCGGCACAGAACAAGATGTGGCCCTTCGCCCAACTGTTCTACTTCAACCAGCAGGACGAGACCACCGACTACGTCAACGACTCCTACCTCACCTGGCTCGGTGACGCCGTCGGCGTCGACTCGAAGCAGGCACTCGCCGATTCCGACAGCAAGAAGGTCACCGCCCAGCTCGACGTCTGGGCCAAGCAGTTCGCGGCCAACAGCTTCACCGGAACCCCGTCGTTCCTGCTCGGGAAGACCGGGGGCACGCTAAAGCCCTTCCAGGCATCGGGTGCCTACGACAACCCCGAGTCGTTCACGATCCAGATCGACGACGCCCTCAAGGGCAAGTGAGCCGAGCCCGCTCAGTTCGGGCGGCTTGAAGGGTTGATCCGACCTTGAAGATGTCGCCGATGTGGTTTTGGGTGCAGGTCGTCACGTTCGCGTTCATCGTCGCCGGGGCCGTGATCGCCGTCGTCAAGCTTGCCTAGCCGGTCGGCTGTTCGTCCAGCGGCTATCTTCCGAGCCGTAAGCCGGTCACACCAAGGAGGCGCGGATGTTCCAGAAGATCGTCGTCGGCACCGACGGATCCGAAACTGCCGATGAAGCGGTTCGCAAGGCGGCGGAGCTTGCACGCTCGGTCTCCGCGACCTTGGAGATCGTGTCCGCCTACGAACCGGTCGCTCCCTCGCGCCTGCGCGAAGAGGCCGTTGACGTCCCCAAGGATGTCGAATGGACAGTCAATCCGCGCGAGGATGTGGACCACACTCTCGGCAACGCCGGGACGCTGGTCGGGGAAGGGGTGGAGGTCAAGCTCCACGCCCGTCAGGGAGACCCGGCCGACGCGATCATCGACGTAGCCGAGGAGGTCGGGGCTGACCTGATCATCGTCGGCAACAAGGGCATGACCGGGGCGCGCCGGTTCCTGCTCGGGTCGGTCCCGAACAAGATCAGCCACCACGCCCCATGCGCGGTGCTGATCATCCGAACGACCTGAGCGTCAGCCGGCGGGTGTCGTCGCCCGGCCCGCGTCCAGCAGGCCGGCCCCGTAATACGTGGGAAGCGAAGTTGGATCCGCGGTAGTCATCAGGTGCTCCATGATCTTGGCCGGCTTGGGGTAGCGGCCGATCACCCGGCTGGCGACGACCAAGGCGGCGGCTGCGGCAACGTGCGGGGTGGCCATCGAGGTGCCGTCCTCCGCCTCGATCGCGAACCGGTAAGGGATCAGGGCCGAGCCGTTCCTGTCCCTGCGAAGACCGAGCTGGACGATGTCGCGATTCCCGGCGGAGTTTGCCTTGCAGTTCGGGTCGGAGGCGATCTTGCGGTCGAGCCCGCCGCCGGGAGCGACGATGTCCAGGCCGGTGCCGTAATTCGAATATTCAGCGAGGCAGCCGTCCTCGGTCGTCGCTCCGACAGCGAAGGCGTTGGGAGTCCGCGCCGGGTAAGACACCTCGTCACGAGCGTCGTTGCCGGCTGCCGCGACGACAAGGGTTCCCTTCGAGGTTGCGTAGTTGACCGCGCTTACGATCTCGGGGATGTCCTTGGCCGTCGTGGCGGGGTCGAACTCGATGCTGAGGTTCGCGATCTTGGCCCCGTGATCGGCAGCCCAGCGGATCGCCTGCGCGATGTCGGCCGACTCGCCGTTACCGCGCGAATCCAGCACTCGCAATGGCATCACCGTCGCACCCCAGGCCAGCCCCGTCAGGTTGATCCTGTTGTTGGTGGCCTCGGCGATCGTTCCCGCGACGTGAGTGCCGTGGCCGAAGCGATCCACGGGAGGGCCGGCGGGCTTGTAGCGCTTCTGACCGGGAACGCACGACCGTGGAGCGTTGCGCGCAAGGAAGTCACAGGGGTTGGCGAACCGCGTCCCGGCGAAGTCGGGGGATCGCTTGTAGCGACCCCAGTCGCGGTACGCGACGCCTGAGTCGATCACTGCGATCTTGACCCCGCGCCCGCCCGGGTAACCGGCCCGCCGGAGGTTGTTCCACGCCGGGATCGCTCCGACCCCGGTCGCGGTGTCGAAGTTCCACTGGCTGGTGAGCCAACCACCGGGCGGTCGCCCGGGGCGACCGACGTCGTTCGGTACCCAACTGTCAGTGGACGCAGCGTGAGCGATCCTGTTGCGAACGGCGAACGCGACCCCGGCCGTGCGCTTCAGGCGGGCGATCGCGGCTGCCACCGACTCACCCGGTTGGACGCGCACGACCTGGGCGGCGGGGGAGACCTGCTCGCCGGGCGTCGTCCCGACGTCGAGCGCGATCCCGTCCTGGGCCGCCGCCGAAGTTCCGGGCTCGTAGCCGACGACGATCTCGCCGGGCACCGTCGCCGGGGCCGCCGAGGCAGGCGGCGCGGCAGCCGCGAACGAGGCTGTCGCAGCAGCGACGAGCGACACCGCGAGGAGCTTGGAGCAAGGGTGGGGGTGTCGCTTGGAGATCACGCTCATTGGCTTAGACATCACTATTGCGCGAGAGTTGCGCATTCACGACCGACTTCGGCCACACTTGCTCGTCTGTGAACCCGTTCTTTCCCATGGATGAGCACTTCATGAGGCTCGCTCTGCGCGAAGCCGAGCGGGCGGCTGAGCACGACGACGTGCCCGTCGGGGCGATCGTTGCCCACGACGGAGAAGTGATCGGAGTCGGTCACAACGAGCGGGAGTTGAAGGGGGATCCGACTGCTCACGCGGAGATCATCGCGCTGCGCGAGGCGTCCGAGCGCTTGGGAAGCTGGCGGCTGGAGGCGACGGTCCTCTACGTGACGCTCGAGCCGTGCGCGATGTGCGCAGGGGCAATCGTGCTCGCACGCGTCCCCAGGGTCGTGTACGCCACCGGCGATCCCAAGGCAGGGGCGTGCGGCTCGGTGCTCGACGTCACCGGCGAGCAGCGACTCAACCACCGCCCTCAGGTCGACTCGGGCCTGCTCGCGGACGAGGCGGCGGCCCAGCTTCGCGAGTTCTTCGCGGCTCGGCGCTGAGCAAGCCCGCTCAGCGCCGCTCTCCATCTCAGGGGTCCATCCGGCAGCGCCCAGGCGCTCGGCCTCGCGGCTGCCTGATCGGGTCGGGATCGCGGCCTGCTCAGTATGCGATCCGGGCCCAGGGGCTCCACATGCCGACCCGGTTGCCGACCCGAACCCAGACCGGGCGCGCTGCGCTGTCACGGATCACGTCGGCTCCGGCATCCCAGCCGGCGATGCCCTTCTGGTAGGAGGGGCTGGTCGGGATCGGGTCCGAGTCCGACGGCTTCGTCGCTACCGGCCGCCCGTTCGCGTCGACTGCGAACTGAACCGTCAGGATCGAGGCGCCGCCGCGCTCATCGCCGCAGTTCCAGAACATCGAGCCGGTGCGCATCCTCCAGCCGCCCCGGACCCGTGAGCCGGTCTTGATTCCGTCTGCCACGGGCAGCAGGCAGGGGGCGGTGTACGGGTCCCCCTCCGAGTCGAGGCCGAGCACCCGGCCGGGTGGTCCGCTCTCGACGAAGGTGTCGCGCCCGAGTTGGCCGAAGTAGTTGGCACCCCAGCACTTGACCTGTCCCGATGCCTCCGTCGCGCAGGCGTGGCGCTCCATCAGGGAGACGTCGATCGGGCGTGCGAGACCGGGAACCGTTCTTGGACTGGGGCTCTCATTGGTCGTCCCGTCGGCAAGCTGACCGTAGTTGTTGCGACCCCAGCACTTGACAGCCGGGTCGTCCACGACCGCGCACGTGATTTCGGATCCGGCTTCCACGCTGATCGCGTTGTCGATCCCCGTTGAGACCGGCGTCAGGCTGGGGGTGCAGCAACTACCCGTTCCCAGATGCCCGCGGCCGTTGTCGCCGAGGCATGTCACCCGGCCAAGGGGCGGTGTCTGGCCGAGGGCTGACGGGAGCCCTGCAACTGTCACGACTGCGCAGACGTGGGAGCGCCCTGCGGAGATACCGCTGACGGCGGAGGTGCCGTTGCCCCGCGGGCTCGGTGATGGGGAGGCCGGCAAGCTCGGGGACCGCGGCCGGGGTCGGACGCGAGGTGAACGGCTTGCCGTCGCCAAGCTGTCCCCAGTCATTGTTGCCCCAGCACCATCCCTCGCTGGCGGACGGGCCGGCGATTGAGCAGCTTGTGGCTTCCCCGGTTGAGATCGCGGAGGCCTCAAGGCCCGGAATCACCACAGGGGTCGGACTCGATGCGACGGGAAGCTGGCCCCAAGTGCCGTTGCCCCAGCAGCGAACACTCCCATCGGCGAGCAGGGCACACGTTGCTTCGCGGCCGGCGCTTACCCGCACGGCGTTCGTGATCCCACTCACTTGTACTGGGACCAAGCTGGAGAAGCTGGTCGTTCCGTTCCCGAGCTGCCCGGAAGTGTTGTAGCCCCAGCACTTGATCGTTCCGTCTCCCAGGACCGCGCATGAGTAATCGAAGCCGACCGAGAGCTGGATCGCATCGGCCAGGTCCTTTACTCGCGCTGCCCGAGCCCGAGTGTCAGTCGTTCCATCACCGAGTTGCCCCCGGCCGTTGCTTCCCCAGCACATGACGGTGCCGTCCACCATGAGTGAGCAGCTATGGCCTTCGCTGGCTCCGACCTCAATGGCCCCCTTGAGACCGGAAACGGCGACTGGCGACGGACTCGAGACCGGGAAGCCGGTCCCGTCCCCGAGCGTCCCATAGCGGCCGTTGTTGGCTCCCCAGCAGCTGACGGAGTGGTCGCCATGGATGGCACACGCGTGCCAACTGCCAACGGCGACAGCGGAAACCGAGTTGAGCGAGCTGACATCGGAGCCGGGGGGTCGAAAACCGCCAGAGGTGCCGTCCCCTGCCTGACCGAACGAGTTCGACCCGAAACAGGTCGCCGTGCCTGTCAGGCGAACTCCGCAAGTGAACCCCATCCCGGCCGCGACCTCCCTGATCCCGTCCATCACGCGGGTGGGGGACCGCCAAATCCCGGTCGTGCCGGGCCCCGTGTAGAAGTACCCCCAACAGGCCAGCTCGGATTGCGCTCGGACGACGCAAGCGTGTTCCTTCCCGACGGAGACGGATTTCACCCCGGTCAGTCCCGCTACCTCGCTCGCCATCCAACGCTGGTAGTCGCTCGTCGAGCCGGAAACCTGTCTGCCACCGCTGTAGCCGCCCCAACACGAGACCTTTCCGGAAACGGTTGCCGCGCAGGTGGTGCTTGCGGTGTAAGGCGTTGGCCTCCCGGTGTCGTCCCTCCCCGCGCCGCCCCCGGCTGAGACTGTCGCCGCGCCGCTCACTCCCGGAACCTTCTGGGCCAAGGTCTTGAGGCCGTAGCGCTGTCCCGATGTCGCCAGGAAGTTGCTTCCCCAGCACTTGACGGTGCCGTCCCCGAGCACGGCACAGGTGTGCAGCGAACCCGCATCGATTGCGATGGCTCCGCTGACTCCCGTGACGCTTACCGGGGAATTAGACCCCTTGGGGTCGGATAGCCCGGAGTTGCCCAACTGCAGGTAGGAGTTACGGCCCCAGCACTTGACTGTTCCATCTTCGTTCAAGGCGCAGGCGTGGTTTGCGCCGGTGGTGACGGCCTTCACGTGGCTGAGTCCCGGCACGATTCGGGCCGCGAGGACGCGCGTTCCTGTCATTCGCGCGCCGGCGGCGTCACTGGACCCCCAGCACTTGACCTTGCCCCCGGAGATCACCACGCATGTTGTGTCGTCTCCGGAACTGATCGAGACGGGCGGCGTTGAGACCGCTACGGCGGATGCAGGCCAGCCCGCAGCGAGCACAACTGCGGCAGCGATCAGGAGTATCGGCTTGGTCAAGTGGCGTTCAAGTGAGTTCATGGCCCGCAGTCAACCTGACGCGGGCGAGCCTGTCAAGAGGATGGTAATGGGCGGACTGCGAGGGTTCGATTCCCGGTAATCTCTCGAAGCCTGCTTCACGCGGGGCCTCGGAGGGGTGCCGGAGTGGTTGAACGGGGCGGTCTCGAAAACCGTTGTGGGCATTGATGTCTACCGTGGTTCGATCCACCCTCCGCTGTCAGGGCCCGTTCTTGCGTGGGGGATTCGAACCCACGCAGCTGATGTGATGGCCACGCCTGGGCGCGTCCAGTTCGAATCCCACCCCCTCCGCTTGCAGGGCCCTTACCGGCAGGGGGATTCGAACCCACTGTGCTGATGCGATGGCCACGCCTGCGGCGCGGCCCGTTCGAATCCCACCCCCTCCGCTGGTAGTGCGCGAGTCCGCGAACTCCAGCGGGGCGGCGGCAGTGCCGATCAATCGCGCAGGCGCCGCGTGACGATTCGTGGCCCAACTGATGCTTTTACATCAAAAAGTGATGTTACGATGTGTGTATGCGCACGACGATCAACATCTCGGAGCAGATCTACCGAGCGGCGAAGGCGCGCGCGGCGGAGTCCTCTCAGACGGTCAGCGAGGTGATCGAGGACGCGGTGCGCGAGGCCCTTCGTCCCAAGCCGCAGGCCGCAGCCGCGACTGCGCCCCTGCCGGTCTTCGGCGGAAGTGGCGTGCTCCCCGGGGTGGACCTCTCGGACGCCGGGGCACTGCTGGACTTGATGGACGCCGGAGGCGGCGCGGATGCGCTGCGTTGACGTCAACGTACTCGTCTACGCCCACCGCGCCGAAGCGCCGAACCACGCCGACCACCTGCGCTGGCTCGATGCCGCGCGCGGCGGACCGGAGCCGCTGGGGCTCGCTCCTGTTGTCGCGAGCGGGTTCCTGCGCGTCGTCACTCACCCGCGGGTCTTCAAGGAGCCGACATCGATCGAGCTGGCGCTCGAGTTCTTGGACCTGCTGAGGGCGTCCCCCGCCACCGTGCCGGTCGCCCCCGGTGAGCGCCACTGGGAAATCTTCGCCGCTCTATGCAGGCGACTCGGCGCCAGGGGCAACCAGGTGCCCGATGCGTTCCTCGCTGCGATCGCGATCGAGCAGGGGGCGACCTGGGTCAGTTCGGACCGTGGCTTTGCGGGCTTCCCGGGGTTGCGCTGGGCCCATCCGCTCGACGACTGATCGGCGGGCTGCCCGCCCAAACGGAGGTCGTTCTCCTGGCAGGCTCGCCTCTCGCCTTGCGCTGATGCCATGATTGGCCAGCATGATCATCGCCGGAGTCAGCCCCTCGACGCTCGAGACGGCCAACACGATCCTCGGCCTTCTGGCCGTGATCGCCCAGGTCGCCGTCGCGGCTCTCCTGCTGCTCTGGCTTGCGGGCCTCGTCTTCGCCCCGGCCAGGAGCCTCCTGTCCTCGGTGCGGTTCGCCCTTCAGGGCTCCGAGCTGTGGATCGCGTTCGCCGTCGCGCTGGCCGCGATGGCCGGCAGCCTCTTCTACTCGGAGCTCGCTTCGTTCCCGCCCTGTCGGCTCTGCTGGTTCCAGCGGATCTGCATGTACCCGCTTGTCCCGCTGCTGCTCGCGATGGCGATCCGTCGCGACCGGCGCGGCTCGCTCTTCTACGTACTCCCGCTGACCGTGGTCGGCTCGCTCGTCTCGATCTACCACCTCTACATCGAGGCAAACCCCGAGGCCGAGACCACCGGCTGCAAGATGAGCGGCTCGTGCGCGACCAAGTGGGTCGAGGTCTTCGGCTACATCACGATCCCGGCGTTCGCGCTGACCGCCTTCGCCCTGATCTCGGCGATGGTGATCATGGCCGGCACTCGGAGCGCTCAGGCCGCAGCGCCCGACTCGAGCGAGCCGGACGCCGGGAACTCCGAGGCCTGAACCGGCCGCCTTCAGAGAGCGGCCAGGGGACGACGGCTCAGTAGCCGCCGCCTCCCGGGAACTTGCAGACGTTGTTCGCCTTCGTCCACTTGTAGGTCTTCTTCATGTACGTGGCGAGCTTCTTTGGCTTTGCGGTCATGATGCCGTCGATCCTCAGGTCGAGCAGGTACTTCCAGCCACCGTCACCCTGCACTCCCGGCGCTTGGGTCCCGGTGCCGATGTCGTCGACGTCGGCGGGGTGCTCCCCGACCGCGCTGCCGAACCACTGGTGCCACGCGTAGCCGTCACCGTGGGCGCGGCCGATCCAGTCGCAGTTGGCGATGTTGAAGGCGTAGAGGCCGCTGACCAGGAAGCTGTTGGGTACCTGGAAGGCAACGGTCTGCGAGCTCGGCTTGACGCGCTTCGAGAACGATGCCCACAGGTACTTGTAGTCACCCTCGATGCCGGGGGCGGTGGGGATGTTCGGCGCCAGCTCGTTGAACCGATCCACCGCAGCCTGCTTGAACGAAACCACGACGAGGTCCCGTCGGGGGCTGTTCTTGAGCAGGGCGGCGAGGACCTCGGCGTTCTGCGTGTACTCGCTCACCGCCTCCGTCGGGGTGCGGCCCTTGATCTCGATGTTGATCGGGGTCTTGGGGAACGCGGCGAGGACCTCGGAGAGGGTCGTGACCCTGAAGTCCGACGCCTTGTACCCGGCCTTGCGCAGGGTCGAGGAGAGCGGCTTTGCTCCGGTCGCGATGCCGCGGAACGGATACGCGGATGCGGGCTTGTCGTGCGAGTAGTTCGGTGCGCTCGAAGAGAACCAGTAGGCGCCGTCGAGGGCCTTGATCTGGGCGAGGGTCAAGTCGGAGGTGTTGCCGGTGCCGTTGGTGACCCGGTTGACGGTCGTGTCGTGCATCACGATGACCTGGCCGTCCTTCGTCACTCCGATGTCGAGTTCGAGAGCGGTAGCTCCGTCCTTGACCGCCTTCTTGAAGGCGTACATGGTGTTCGAGGGGTTCTCGTCCTCGCCGCCTTGGTGGGCCATGATCAGCGGCTTGTGGTCCTTGGTGTTGTACTTCAACCAGTTGTAGGGGGCGGCGGACGACAGAGCCGGGAAAGCGGCCGTGGCCATGACTGTGGTGAGAGCGACGATGAGCTTGTTCATGGAGCGGAGCCTAGGGCAACCGCTCGGTGCGGGCAAGGTCCAGCCCTGGCGGTCCGGAACGCGCCAACCGCTCCGCAAGGCGCCTCCCGCAACTACGATCATCGTGCTCTGACCGAATGGCCCCGAGCGGACAGCGATGACTGACGACCACCCTTCCGCTACAGAGACGGACCCAGCCGCCGATCGCGACTCGGAGGGCGTGGCCGAGGCCGGAAAGGAGGGGACGCTGCCGCCCAGGACCCGCTCGCTCACGGTCACGATCGTGGGCATCCTGCTGCTCGCCCTCGGGCTTCGGCTGTGGGGGATAGGGACCGGGATGCCCTACTCGTACACGGTGGACGAGGCGGCGCACTTCGTCCGGCAGGCGCTCCGGATGTCCGACGAAGGACTCAACCCCCATTGGTTCGTCAACCCGCCCGCCTACACGTACCTGCTGCACGGGATCTTCACCCTGTTCTCGGTCGGTGGCAGGGGAATGGCGGAGCAGTTTGTCCGCGACCCGGAGCCCGTTTGGCTGCTTGCGCGAGGGGTGAGCGCACTGACGGGCGTCGCTGCCGTCGGAGTGCTCTACATCGCGGGGGTCAAGTTCTTCAACCGCCGAACGGGCCTGATCGCCGCCCTGATCCTCGCCGTCGCCTTCCTCCCGGTCTTCTACGGCCACTTCGCCCTCAACGACTCCCCGCTCCTGCTGCCGACGGCCGCTGCGCTGGTCGGGATCGGCGGGGTGGTCTCGACCGGCGCTCGCCGTTGGTACCTGCTGGCGGGTGCTTCCTTCGGGCTGGCGGCTGCGACGAAGTACTCGGCCGGGGTGGTCGGCATCGCGCTGCTCCTCGCGTTCCTGCCGAGGGCGAGGCAGGACTGGGTCAGCATGGGCCTCGCAGCGCTGGTCGCGCTCGCCGCGTTCCTGATCATCAACCCCTACGCGGTGCTCGACTTCGCGGCCTTCGCGGAAGGCGTCGCCCATCAGGCCGAGGCAAGCGCTGCGGCCACAGGCAAGGTCGGCCAGGTTGGCGGAGGCGGCGTTCCCTACTACGTGGGTGCGCTGGGGTGGGGAGTCGGAGTGGTGCCGCTGCTGTTCGCTCTCGGCGGAGCTGTGCTGCTGTCGATCAACGACCGACGGCGCGCGCTCGCGCTCGTCGTGCCCGTGATCCTCTTCGTCCTCTTCATGGCGACCTACACCCGCTGGTTCGGTCGCTGGGTCATGCCCGTGGTCCCCTTCATCTGCCTCCTCGCGGCCTGGGGTGCCGATCGGCTGATCGAGCGCATCCCCGACCGCGGCTACCTCAGGCCGGCCCTCGGAGGACTGGTCGTGCTGGCCCTCGCAGCGCAGGGCCTCCTCGCCGGCATTCACCTCGGGCAGGTGTTCGAACGGAGGGACACGCGGGCGATCGCCCGGTCGTGGATGAGGGAGAACCTGCCGCAGGGGTCGCGGATCGTCGTCGAGCCGGGTGTGATACCCCAACGCTGGCTCGGTCGCACGATCTCCTACTCGCAGCCTTACGACCTCAACCAGCAACAGCGCAGCAGCTGGAAGCCGTGGCGCGTCCTCTCAAGGGGCGGGACGTTCAATGAACGCCCGGAGGACTACCAGGCGTCGCTGAAGCCTTCGCTCGTCGACGTCTACCGGGCTCAAGGCTGGTGCATCGTGATGACCGCATCCACCCAGAGGGGAAGGTCGGAGCGGGATCCGAAGGGGCTGAGCGGTGCCGTCCGTTACTACAAGGCGATCGAACGCAAGGGCGGGCTCCTCTTCCGAGTCAGTCCGTGGGCCGACCCGAAGGACGCCGTGCCGTTCGACTACGACGGCTCCTTCAACTATCGCGACTCGGCCTACAGGCGCCCCGGGCCCGAGATCCGCATCTACCGATTGAGAGGCTTTCGCTGTGGGGCCTGAGGGCGGGGTCGATCGCCACCACCAGGTGGCTCGGCAAACCGGGAGATGCGCAACACTTACGCCGTGAGCGAGAACAACGAAGTCCGCTCTTGCAGTCGCGCTTGTCGCAGCGTTCGCGGCCGTGCCCACCGCCACTGCCGCGGCGGCCACCAAACCCTGCAACGGCTCGGCCAAGCTCTGCACCCGAGCACTCGACAAGGTCGTCCTCCCCGGCAGCCACAACGCGATGTCCAGCAAGGACATCGGCTGGGGAATCCCCAATCACGGGATCTCGATGGCCAAGCAGCTCAAGGCCGGGATCAGGGCGATGCTGATTGACACCCACTACGGGAAGCCGGGCACGATCGACTTCCTCGGCGCGCCTCGACCAGTGGTCTACGACGCGACAGAGACCACACTCGGGGCCTCCCCCTATCTCTGCCACTCCTCCTGCCTCTCCGGCGCCACTCCGCTGGTGCAGGGCCTCAAGACGGTCGCCGACTTCCTCGCCGCGAACCCGCGCGAAGTAATGGTCTTCGTCGTCGAGGACTACTTGGCTCCAGCCGACTTCGCGGCGGCCGTCACGGCGAGCGGGCTGCTCAAGTACGTGTACAAGGGATCGGTCAGCAAGTGGCCGACGCTCAAGTCGATGATCGACTCCAAGCAGAGGGTGGTGATGCTCTCCGAAGGGTCCACCGGCACCGTCCCTTGGTACCGCAGCGCCTACACCGGCGCGATGCAGGAGACGCCCTACTCGTTCGCCGCTCCCTCGCTGCTCACCGCTTCCGCTTCGCTGGCGGCCAGCTGCGTGCCCAACCGCGGGGGCGTGACTGGCGGCCTGTTCCTGATGAACCACTTCGTCACCCGTCCGCCGAACGGCATCAGCTACGCGGAGGACTCAGCGGTTGTCAACACGAAGACCGCGATCGTCAACCGGGCCAAGGCGTGCCAGACGGCGCGGGGCAAGCTGCCGACGATCATCGCCGTCAACAACGTCGAGCTCGGCTCGGTCGTTTCGGCAGTGAAGTCACTCAACGGGGTCTGACACCGACCGGGCTTCTGCGGGGGCCGCTCGGGTGAAACCGTTGCCTACGCGGGAGGGGTGGGGTAGTGTCACGCTCCCAAACTCGCTCTCAGAAGGAGAACCGAATGACCCTTTCCGGCATGCGGCGGTTTCTGCCCGTCGCCCTGACAGCCGCCGCTTGCGCGATCGTGATTCCTGCGTGCGGCAGTTCCGACAGCTCCAGTTCCTCGACCACCCCCAAGGCGGTCGCTTCTCCCAAGGTCGAGGCGATCGCAGCGCAGGTGCCGGCCCAGTTCCAGGGCAAGCCGCTCGTCGTCGGCAGTGACGCAAGCTACGCGCCGATGGAGTTCATCGGCAACGACGGCAAGACGGTGACCGGCGCCGACGTCGACCTCGCCAACGCCCTCGCGAGCACGATGGGCTTGAAGGCCGATGTCCAGAACTCTCCGTTCGACGGCATCCTCGCGGGGATCAAGTCGGGCAAGTACGGCCTCGGGATGTCCTCCTTCACCGACACCAAGGAGCGCGAGAAGGAAGTCGACTTCGTCACCTACTTCCGCGCCGGCACTTCGTTCTACACGCCGGCCGGCAAGGCGAATGTCAGCTCGCTGAGTGACCTCTGCGGCCTCAAGGTGACAGCCCAGAAAGGCACGACCCAGGCTGACGAGATCGCGGCTCAGAACAAGAAGTGCCCGGCCGACAAGCAGATCACCGCACTGATCCTCCCGGACCAGAACGCTGTGAACCTCGCTGTCAGCAGCGGTCGAGCCGACGTCGCGATGGCCGATTCGCCCGTCGCGGCATACGCGGTCAAGCAGTCCGGCGGCAAGCTCGAGCTTTCCGGCAAGTCCTACAACGACGCTCCCTACGGGATCGCGATGGCCAAGGGAAGCGGGCTCGACAAGCCGGTTCTGGCCGCCCTCAACGCGCTGATCGCGAGCGGTGCGTACAAGCAGATCCTCGACAAGTGGGGTCTCTCTGCCGGCGCGATCACCGACCCGAAGGTGAACGGCGCCGAAAGCTGAGGAAGGCTCCTCCGCTGCCAATGACGAGCGTCCGGTGAGCGGCAGGAGTTGAGAACCGATGGATGCTGAGCGGGGACGGCCCGTTGACATAAAGGCCGTTCCCGTTCGTCATCCCCTGCGCTGGGTTGGTGCCGCCGTCGTCTTCCTGATCGCGGCGTCACTGATCAACTCCGCGGTCGCGAACCCGAGGATCGGGTGGTCAGTTGTCGGCCAGTACCTGTTCGACCCGAGAATCCTTGACGGGGTCGTGCTCACGATCGAGCTGACCATCGTCAGCATGGTCGCCGGCGTCCTGATCGGGGTCCTGATGGCCGTCCTCAGGCAATCGCCGAACCCTGTCTTCTCAGGCCTCTCCTGGGTCTACATCTGGCTCTTCCGCGGTCTTCCGCGCGTGGTGTTGATCCTGTTCGTCTTCTACATCTCCGCGCTCTACCCGAAAATCACCCTCGGAATCCCATTCGCCGACACGGTCCTCCTGTCGGGCAACGCCAACACCCTGATCACGCCGTTCCTGGCTGCCTTCGTCGCGCTGAGCCTCAGCGAGGGCGCCTACATGGCGGAGGTCGTCCGGGCGGGTCTGATCTCGGTCGATGACGGACAGACGGAGGCGGCCCAGGCTCTCGGCCTCTCGCGCCTGCAAACGCTTCGCCATGTTGTCCTGCCGCAGGCGATGAGGGTGATCGTGCCGCCGACCGGCAACGAGACCATCTCGATGCTCAAGGACACCTCGCTCGTGTTCGCAGTCGCACTGCCCGACCTGCTGTACAGCGCACAGCTGATCTACTCGGTCAACTACAAGCAGATCCCTCTGCTCGTGGTCGTGGTCACTTGGTACCTCGCGCTGACCTCGGTGCTCTACGTGGTCCAGTACTACCTCGAGCGTCGCTTCGGCCGCGGAGCAGCGCGCGAGCTCCCGCCGACCCCGAGGCAGCGGCTTGTCGCCGCCTGGCGCAAGTGGAGGCCGCGGCAAGGTGAGGCTGCCGCATGAGCGAGCCGATGGTCAAGGCCGAGGGCGTACACAAGCGCTACGGTACGCTCGAGGTGCTCAGGGGCATCGACCTCGAGGTCGCGCCGGGCGAGGTGATGTGCATCCTTGGCCCGTCGGGATCGGGCAAATCAACCTTCCTGCGGTGCGTCAACCACCTCGAGTCGATCAACGCCGGCCGGCTCTGGGTGGACGGCGAGCTGGTCGGCTACAAGCAGAAGGGCGAGAAGCTCCACCAGATGCCCGAGAACGACATCGCCAAGGCGCGCGAGAGCATCGGCATGGTCTTCCAGCGGTTCAATCTCTTCCCCAACCTGACGGCGGAGCAGAACATCATGCTCGCCCCGGTGAAGGTGCTCGGGCTCGGAAAGGATGAGGCGCGCCAGCGGGCTCGCAGCCTGCTCGAGCGGGTCGGCTTGGGAGACCGTGGCGGCTCCTACCCGGCCCAGCTGTCCGGCGGCCAGCAGCAGCGGGTGGCGATCGCCCGGGCGCTGGCGATGCAGCCGAAGCTGATGCTCTTCGACGAGCCGACATCGGCTCTCGACCCGGAGCTCGTGGGGGAGGTCCTCGCCGTGATGAAGGGGCTCGCATCGGAGGGGATGACGATGCTCGTCGTGACCCACGAGATCGGGTTCGCCAAGAGCGCGGCCGACACGGTGGTGTTCATGGACGGCGGAGTGATCGTCGAGTCGGGCCCACCCGAAGCGGTTCTCGACAACCCGCAGCACGAGCGCACGCGGGCCTTCCTGACCGAAGTCTCCTGAGCGGCTCCGGTCGGCGTGGGGCCGCCTGGAGTCGGTCGGCGTCCTCGCCCGTAACATCTGAGCCATGGCGCAGCGGCTCAGGCCCCTCTTCGATCAGATCGTGATCAAGGAACTCGAACCCGACCGGGTTCGTCGCTCGGGTCTGCTCGTCCCCCCGGGAACGAACGAGCCGCCACCGCAGGAGGGGATTGTCCTCGCGACCGGTCCCGGCACGGACTGGTGGGAATCGGCCGGCCTGAAGATGCCGGTGCAGGTCGGCGACCATGTCGTCTTCCCGGCGAGCGCCGGCGTGTGGGTCGAGGTCGAGGAAGAGCGACTGCTCGTCTGCCGGGTCGGTCAGCTCCTTGGGGTTCTCGACGAGGTTGGGGAGTGCCGGGCGTGCGCCGATCGGGCGCTCGCCGAAGGCGAATCGTGCCCGGAGTGTGGCCGGACGGCGACTCCGAGCGCTCGCGACTGATCACTTTTTCGGAAATTGCGGGGTGGTTGCACGGGAGGCCCTTGCGCTGCTCGAGCGAGCGTGTACCTTGATTATTGCGACGCGGGAACGGACCGCGAAGAGCGAAGCCCAGGGGCGCAAGGGCTCGCCACTCAGCCGCCGAGGAAGCCGCAAGGCAGCCACGGAGGGCGGAGTCCCCGAAACGGTCCGAACTCGCGTCGCCTCGTTTCATGACTGCCCGGAGCGAGGCCCGGTAGGTTCACCGGGATGACCTCGAACCGTGAAACGCTCGAAGCACTCGCCGACCTGACCGTTCGCTTCGCCGCCAACGTCCAGCCAGGTCAGGTCCTTGCGATCGGTGCTGAGCTGGGCAAGGAGGAGCTCGTCCGCGCCCTCGCCGACTCGGCCTACCGCGAGGGCGCAAAGTTCGTCGACGTAGCCTGGTTCGACCCGCATGTGAAGAGGTCACGGATCCTCCACGCCGACCCCGAGACTCTCGGCTTCGTGCCCTCCTGGTTCGGGGAGCGTGCGCTCGCGATCGGCGAGCAGCGCTGCGCTCGAATCGGACTCACCGGTTCGGTTGAACCACACCTGTTCGACGACCTCGATCCCGCTCTGGTCGGCCGCGACCAGCTCCCCTTCGTCGCCGAGAACGGGACGGTCGTATCCGAACGGACCACCAACTGGACGGCGATCCCGTGCCCGACGCCCGGCTGGGCGGAACTCTGCTTCCCCGAGCTCGATCCCGACGCGGCGCTCGACCGCCTCTGGGCCGAGATCGCGCACATCTGCCGACTGGACGAGCCCGACCCTGTGGCGGCCTGGGGCGAGCGGATGGATCTGCTGGAAGGAGTCGGCTCGCGACTCGGGGCAATCGGACCGTCGGCGCTTCGCTTCCGCGGCCCCGGCACGGACCTCGAGGTCGGGTTGCTGCCCAGCTCCAAGTGGATCGCCGCCCGATTCAGCCGCGACGACGGCCTCGTGCACATGGCGAACATGCCGTCCGAGGAGATCTTCACGACTCCCGACCCGCAGCGGGTCAACGGAGTGGTCAGGGCAACCAAGCCGCTCGTAGCCGCCGGCACGCTGATCGAGGGGCTGGAAGTCGAGTTCGAGAACGGACGCGCTGTGCGGATCGACGCTGATCGCGGAGCCGGCGCACTCCGGTCAATCGCGAGCAGGGACGAAGGAGCCTGCCGGCTTGGCGAAGTGGCGCTCGTCGACGGAGGAGGGCGGATCGGGGCGCTCGGGCACCCCTTCTACGACACCCTCCTCGATGAGAACGCAGCGAGCCACATCGCGATCGGCAGCGCCTACCTGTTCGCGGTGGGCGACGAGGAGGACGCGCAGCGGGCCAACCGATCCGGAGTGCACGTCGACTTCATGATCGGCGGAGATGGGGTCGATGTCCACGCTGTCGACTCCCAAGGGGTCGAGACTCCCGTGCTCGTTGGCGGCGTCTGGCAGGTCTGAGCCGCAGCCTCCCGGGCAACCGGGCTGGACGATGCCGCGATCGCGGCATCGCTAGGCTTCGCTCTCCAAGGAGAGGTGCCGGAGCGGTTGAACGGGCACGATTGGAAATCGTGTAACGGGGGTTGACCTCGTTCGAGGGTTCGAATCCCTCTCTCTCCGCTTGCGCAGCGCCACCGGGCCGCGGGATTCGAACACTCGAACTGTGGCTGATCAGGTGGCCGCGCCTGCGGCGCGGCCCGGAGGGTTCGAATCCCTCTCTCTCCGCTGCGCAGCGCCACCCAGGGCCACGGGATTCGAACCCTTGTCCCAAACGACAGCGGCGCGGCCTCACGCCACTGGGGCATGAGGCCGCGCCGGCCAAATGTCTGCGGGAGGCCTGAATCGACCTCATGGAACGGGTCCCTACGGCGCCGGATCCCAACCGCCGATTCCGCACGGCTTGCCATCGCAACCGCTCGGCAGGACGCCGGTGCGGACGTAGGTGCTCACGATCCTGCGGATCTCGGGGGAGTCTCCACCGACACCATGCGGGTCCTCGCCGAAGGCGGGCGGGACGTTGCCGATCGGCTGCGGCGGTGTGCCCTTGCAGCCGTCCCTCGTGCCGTGGCATGGGTCGGTCTCGGCCGTCGGGTTGAGGACCGCGCACGCGAGCGAATCGCAATCGAGCGGCCTTGCCGGGCCCGTGTCCATCATCAGCATCGCGTTGCCGCTGATGTCGCCCGAGCCGCCGTCGGTGATCCGCCAGAACCAGTTGAACGGGCCGCCACGACCGGCGCTCAGGGCGGGCGTGCGGAGCTTCGCTCCGATCGTCCTCGCGTACACCTCGTTTGCGAGGTTGCTGACCTGATGGTCGCCGAACGCCGGCAGCAGCAGGACCGAGTTGGTCGGGCTGTCGGGCAGCGGGTTGCGGCCGATGTGCTGCGCGTAGCCGTTGCCCTCGCCGCGGTCCCAGAGCTGCTGGATCAGGGACATGATCAGCGGGCGCACCTTGCTGTCCCGGGGGTAGTTCTGGTAGAGGATCGAGCCGTATACCGGCCAGTCGATCGACCGGTCGAGCAGAGTCGAGTAGTTGATCGCCGGCACGCCGAGCGATCCCCACTTGAAGTCCGGCGAGACGGCCATGGTCGCTACCGCCGAGGATTCCTCCTTGGCTGTCGCCGCTGTAGCCGGCCTTGCCGTTGAAGATGGACTCGCCACCGAACTGGAAGGCCGGGTTGGAACCGAGTCCGTTCGGGTGGATCAGAGCCCGACCGAGGTACAGGAAGTTCAGGTGGGCCTGCTGCAGCCGGTCGGGCACCATCGGGAAGTTCGACAGGTTCGGCAGGATGCCGATGCCGATCGTCAAGCAGGTCATTGCTCGACATTCCCTGCCAGTCGAGGCCACAGAAGACGTTCTTGTAGTCGGAGCCGGCCTTGAGGTAGGCGTCATTGCCGGTGATCGCCTCGTAGTTGCCAAGCAGGCCGTGGCCGTAGATGAAGGCGAAGGCCTTCTCCTTGACGGTCGATCCCTCGCCGACGCTGCGCGGGATGTTGCAGACGAACGGGACCTTGTTGATGTTGCCCGGCTTCTGGTCCGGCAGGCCGGTGTCGGGGTTGAGGTTCAGGGTGTATGCGACCCGCAGCCCGATCGTCTTCAGGTAGCAGGGCACGTCGATCGTGCCGTAGACGCGGCGGCTCAGGTACTGGTTCTGAGCGAGGGTGTAGTCCTTCGTCCGCGTGATTGTCGATCGTGAAGGTCGGGGAGCTGCCCTGGATTTCGCGGTCGGCAAGGTTCGTGTCACCGAGCTTGGCGAACGCATCGTCACGGATCGCAAGCAGTCGGCTCGTCAGGCTCTGGCGGCTCGCGACCGTGAAGGTCCACGCGCGGTAGATGCTGCTGCGGCTGATGCCGGCCTTGCCGGTCACCTTGAAGATCCCGTCGAACTCGGCCTTGCGCTTGGCGAGCGTGCCGGTCGCCTTCTTGTCGCGCAGCTTCTTGAAGTCACTGCTCGGGGCGATCGCGCGGCCGGATGCCGTCTTCATGTTGCGCAGGACGACGACGTAGGTGTTCCCCTCGGTGAAGTTCACCAGCGGGCGGAGGATCAGCGACCGGTTCGAGGGCGTTGCGGCCTGCAGGTCGAGCTCGCCGTAGATCGGCCAACGCTTGCCGGTGGCGGTGTCGATCACGACAGCTCCGGCGTCCGGCTTCGAGTAGTCCTGCGGAGCGGTGACCGGGGTGATCTTGCTCTTGACCAGGTCGATTCCGGGGACGTAGGTGACGAGCATCGAGCCGGGGCTGAAACCGTCGAGCCTGTTCCACTCGGTCGAGTCGGTCTTGACCCCGTCCTTATTGACGGGCATGCCCGCGCTCGGGAGGTTCAGCAAGCGCTTCGTCGGAGTGACGCTGCTCCCCTTGGTGAAGAAGTTGTTCGGGTACGGCAGCATGCAGCCGCCCGGATCGGTCGTGTCACAGCCCGCAGCACTCGCGGCGGTAGGTGCGCCGGCAACGAGTCCGACGGCGATTGCGGTACCAGCCAGAAGTGCGCGGAAGCGCCTTGCTCTCAACATCAACAGTCTCCCTCCCCATGGGAACGACTTGGTTTACGTGAAGAAAGGTACTACTGATCCGTGCGGTCTGCGCCGTAAGTGAATCCGACGATCGCGCCGCCGCCGTCGCGGTCCCGAGCGAAGGCGCGGCCCCCGTGAACCTCGGCCACCTGGCTGACGATCGACAGCCCGAGACCCGACCCGGCGGTGTTCCTGGCCTCTACCGAACGGTGGAATCGCTCGAAGACGAGGTCCTGTTCGTCCAGCGGGATTCCCGGTCCCCTGTCTGCGACTTCGATCGAGTTCCCGGCAACCGTCAGCTCGATCGGGCGATCTGATTGATCGAACTTGGCGGCGTTGTCGAGCAGGTTCGTGATCGCTCGCTCGAGGCCTCGCGGGCGCCCCTCGATCGTGGTCGGCTCGGCGTGGACCTCCACCACCCGACCTGTGCGGCGGGCCGTCCGCTCCGCTGCGCGGGCGGCCAGCCTTGCGAGATCGACGCTGCGGACGGGCTCCGAGTCGCTGCCGACACTCAGCTCGACGAGTTCGTCGACGAGGGTTGCCATCTCGGAAGTCTCGGTGCGGAGGTCCGACAGCAGGGATTTGCGCTGCTCCTCGTCGAGCCTGTCGAAACGGTCGAGCACGGCGATGTTCGTGCGCATGCTCGTCAGCGGAGTCCGCAGTTCGTGGCCTGCGTCCTGCACGAGGCGCTGCTGTTGCTCCTGCGAGCGCGCGAGCGAGGAGAGCATCTGCGACAGCGCCCGGCCGAGCCGGCCGATCTCGTCGCGGCCGGAAACCGCGATCTCGGCGTCGGGTTGGCCGGTCACTGCGACCCGCTCGGCGGTCTCGGTCAGGTGCTCGAGCGACGATGTGGCCCGCCTCGCCAACAGCAGCCCGACCAGTACCGAGGCCGCGATCACTCCGATGGTGATCAGCAGCAATCGCCTGAGCAGGTCGTTGAGGGTCTCCGAGGTCTCCTCGACGCTGCGAGCTACCTGCACCGCTCCGCCACCGGCGATCGGAGCAGTGGCCATCTGCACCTCCGTTCCCCCGGGCTTGAGCTCGGCGGTTCGAGTCGTCGCGCGGCCCGGCAGGCCTGATGCTGCAGCCTCGAGGTCGCTGCGGTTGACCGGCAGCTTGATCCCGTCGACTGCGACGGCCTTGCCTCCTGCTGTGAGCGTCTGAGCGATGAACAGTCGGTTGAGGGCCGGGTCCTCACCCGGCTCGTCGCCGCCGATCGGGGAGCCCTCGCCGGGGAGCAGGGCTCCCGGAGGGGGACCGACCTGTGGGGCGTCCCGACCGGCACCCCCCGCGCGGTCGGGCGCTCCGTCCAGCGGTTCGTCCTGCCTGGCTCGGCTCAGCCCGCCGGCGGCGCGCTCCGCGCGGCTTGCGACCGAGTTGTCGATTTGCGCCAGCAGCTGGTTGCGGGTTGCGAGGTACCCGACCGCACTGGCAGCGAGGGCGGAACAGGCGGCAAGCAGCCCGAGGAGCAGTGAGAACTTCCAACGCAGGCTCACGGTTCACGCACCACGTAGCCGACTCCGCGAACCGTGTGGAGCAGGGCCGGCTCGCCGTCTTCCTCGATCTTGCGACGCAGGTAGCCGATGTAGACGGCGAGGTTCTTCGAATCGGGGCCGAAGTCGTAGCCCCAGATCCGATCGTGGATGGTCTCGCGCTCAAGGACGATTCCCTTGTTGCGGGTGAGGAGTTCGAGCAGGTCGAACTCGGTCTTGCTCAGCTTGATCGCACGGCCTCCCCGCGATGCGGACCGCCCGGCAAGGTCGATCTCCAGGTCGCCGACCGAAAGTGTCTCCCCGGCCAATCCGACCGTCCGCCGCAGCAGCGCACGGATTCGCGCGAGCAGCTCGTTGAGCTCGTATGGCTTGGGCAGGTAGTCATCGGCTCCTGCATCGAGGCCCACGACTCGATCGGACGTCTCGGTACGCGCCGTGAGGATCAGGATCGGCAAGTCCGAGCCGTGTGACCGGAGTCGTCGGCATACGGCGATGCCGTCGACGTCGGGCATCATCACGTCGAGCAGCAGGAGATCCGGGCGTTCGGCCTCGATCGACTCCAAGGCCTGGGCGCCGTCGGCAACGGCGTCCACGTCGTAGCCTTCAAGCGCAAGGGCGCGCACCAACGCCTCTCGGGCGGCACGGTCATCCTCTGCGATCAGGATGCGAAGGGGGGAGTCGGCAGGCATCGATCAGCAGTCTTGCGCACGAGGAGGCCTCCGTACGGGACTCTCAAGGAGTTCTTACCTTGCTCCTGTCTAATTCCAACCCTTGCGACGGACACTCTCGTTGTCAAATCAATCACCAGCGTGTGGAGGCTCGAAGTGAACAATCGATCAGGCAACAGAAAAGCATTGACAGCAGCCGCTCTGACGGCGCTCGTCATGGGAGCGATCGGCGGAACGGCAGCGATCGCGGGAACCCAGAAGCCGAACCAGCGAAGTGTCGCCGCAGTGAAGGCGCCGGCCAAGGCCAACAAGGCGTCGAAGACGGGGAACCGCCCGTCCGCACCGAAGGGTGCGGTCCCGCATGACGAGGCTGCCGAGCACGCTGCGTTCGCAGCCGCGCTCGCAGGCAAGCTCGGTGTCACGAGCGCACAGGTTCAGTCCGCGCTCGAGGCCATTCGACCGGCTCCCGGGACCCGTCCCGATCCGGCCGGCTTCCCGAAGGCGCTCGCCGACAAGCTCGGCAAGACCGAGGCCGAAGTCAAGACGGCACTCGATGCGCTGCGCACCGAAGGCGTCGTCCACGGCCCGGGAATGGGCCATGGCCCCGACGGCGATCACCGCGGCCCCGACGGCCACCATGGTCCCGGTGGCCCCGAGTTCGTCGCGGCTCTCTCCGCCAAGCTCGGTGTGAGCGCTACCGACCTCAAGTCGGCTCTCGACGCGCTCCGTCCCGCTCCGGGAACCCGTCCCGACCGGTCCGCCTTCCCGAAGGCGCTCGCCGACAAGCTCGGCAAGACCGAGGCCGAGGTGAAGTCGGCACTCGACTCCGTCCGGCCGCCCCATGGTCCCGACGGTGATCACCCCGACGGTCCTGATGGTGGTCGCCCCGACGGTCCTGGTTTCGGCCGCGGGCTTCGCTGAGTCCAATCTCGCAGGACAGTCAAGGCAGTGACTCTGGGGCGCGCCAGCCGGCGCGCCCCTCGTCGTCGCGGAGCGACCCTCAAGATCGGCAGCGGCTTTAGGCTGCGAAGAAATGCATGGACCTGGAACCGATCACGGCCGCGACCTTGGTCTTTACGACCCCGCCGTGATCCGGTCCCGGGCCGGGGTCCGGGCGGTTGGACTCTCACTCTTGGTGCTGGTGGCCTGTGTCGCGGTTCAGGCCGCCGTTTACCTCCTCTCCGGCAGCGTCGCGCTGCTCGCCGACCTGATCCACAACGTCGGCGACGCGCTGACCGCCGTGCCGGTCGGGATCGCCTTCGCCCTTCGGTCCCGGAGAGCCGAAGCATGGTCGGGAGTCGCCGTGGTCGCGGCGATCTTCGTCAGCGCGGTGTTCTCCGGCTACGAATCCATCCAGAGGTTCATCGAGCCATCGAGGCCCAGCCATCTGATCGCGTTGGCCGGAGCGGGCCTGGTGGGGTTCGCCGGAAACCTCCTCGCCGCCCGAATCCGGACCCGAGCCGGCGAGAAGCTCGGCAGTGCCGCGCTCATCGCCGACGGGCAGCACGCCCGCGCGGACGCCTTCGTCTCGCTCGGAGTGATCGCAAGTGCAGCCGTCGTAGCGCTTGGTCTGGACGTCGCCGACCCGCTGATCGGCTTGGTAATCACGGCGATGATCCTGCGGATCACTGTCCACTCGTGGCGCGAGATCCGGTCCGACTTCGCCGAGCTTGGCCGACCGGAGGTTGCGAGCAGCTTCGACCGAAGCGACTGACCCCGAGGCCTGCCCCCGGCCTCAGGCGCTCATGCCCTTGATGATCAGGTAGGTCCCGAAGGCGAAGCAGACGATCACGGTGATCGGCTTTGCGTGCCTCGTAGTGAAGCGGTCGATCCCGCCGAGAACCCGGGTGGCGGTCGCCGGGGCGGCGATCGACAGGAGCAGTGGACCCCACGAGGTCACGGTCGCGATCACGACGAGCATCGCGAGCACGGCGGCCCTTCCAGGCAGCGCCAGGTGCGAGAGGGCGATCTCCTTCGACGCGGGCAGAAACAGAGCCAGCGTCGTGAGGTTTGAGAGCATCATCACCACGCCGAGCAGCCCGTAGCGGACGAGCTCGGGCTCCTTCGCGGACGTGTCGTGCTCCTCCTTGGGCCTCGGTTCGCGCAGCCAGGCTCGCAAGCCGATGATCAGCAGGATCACTCCCAGGGTCGTGTCGACCGCTGCGCTCGCCGCCTGCTTCGCCGAGTCCGTCGAATCGCCGGTCGAGTGCTTGAAGAGGAAGACCCAGACCACGCCGATCAACGCCAACGTCGCGACGTTCGCAACCGTGAAGACGATCATCCGTCCCCGCCCGTGCGGCCCGCTCAGGATGAGCAGCGAGATGGCGAGGATCGTTGGGCTGAATGCCGCGCCGAGCGCGAGCGGAAGTACCTGTTGCGTCAGGTGGGCCACGGCGTCGAGGTTACGCGCCCGAGATCACGACCGATCCTCCGCCGGCACGCTTGGCCTGGTAGAGGAGTGCGTCGGCTTCGGCGTATGCGGACTCCCAGTCGATCGGGGTCGAATCGCCCTGGATGAGCCTGATCCCGCCGATGGAGACGCCGAGCGGGTCGCCTGACATCGACTTCCGTCCCGCGATTGAGTCCCGCAGCCGCACGGCGGTGCGCTCCAGTTCCTCGGCCGTGGAGTTCGACAGCAGAACTGCGAACTCGTCACCCCCGAGCCGGGCGATCATGTCGTCGTGGCGCAGTGTGCCGGCGGCGAGGGAGGCGACATCCGAAAGGACACGGTCGCCCTCGAGGTGCCCGAACGTGTCATTGATCTCCTTGAACCCGTCGAGGTCGAGCAGCAGCATCCCGACTTCGGCTTGGCGGCGGTTACCCGGGTCGAGGAGGCCTTTGACCCGCTTGGTGAACGCAATCCGGTTCGGTAGGCCCGTCAAGGGGTCGGTCTCGGCCCGTTGGGCCATCAGATCGCGAGAGATGATCTGCGAGAGGAGGGCGTTCAGCGGAGCGAGCAGTTCGACCAGATCTTCATCGAAGCCACCGGGGCGGTTGGCGAGACCGACCATCCCCACCAACCCGTTGTCGTCGGTCAAGGGCATCCCCATGTAGGCGAGCAGGGGAGGGTGGCCCTCCGGAAGGCCACCCGAACGGGGGTCGTTGAGCGGATCGACCGAGATCACGAGCTCGCCCGTGCGGAGGGTCTCGCCGAAGAGGGTCTCGAGGTTGTGGAACTCCAACCCCTGCTCGGCGAACGTGTCGTAGTGCTGCCTTGACCATTCGTTCCAAGCGATGTCGGTGACCGCATACGAGAGGAGGTAGGGAACGCCGTCCTCGTCGTGGGCGACCCGCCCTACGAAGCCGAACTCGCTCGAGGTCAGGGCGATCACGTGGTCGAGCGCTCGCTGCCACCAGGCTCGGCTGAGCCCCGCCTCGATGTATGACGACTGGAGGTCGCCGATCGCTTTGAGGACGGAGTTGATCCGGGCCCGTTCGCCTTGGGCTCGCCGCTCGCTGGTCACGTCACGCGCACTTGCGAGGATCAGCCCCGTCTCGCTGTCGAGCCGGGCGCTCCACGACAGCACTCGCCAGTCGCCGTCGGCGGTTGCAAGCCTGTGTTCGAACACGGGCAGCTCCGCGCCTCCCCGGGTTTGGGCCACTCGAGCCTGCGTCTCCGCCCGGTCCTCCGGGTGCACGAACTCGATGAAGGGCCGAGCCGTCAGGTCCTTGACACTCCACCCGAGCAGGTCGGCCCAGCGCTGGTTCGCCCGTACGATCCGCTCTTCGTCGATCACGCAGACGAGGTCGCGTGTGACCTCGAAGAACCGTTCCGTCAGGACATCGGGATTGACCATGGTCGGTCGCATCAGGCCGGATCCGCAACCGGCAGCGGAGCCGGAGCGCCGAACAGCATCCCCTGGCCGAATCCGACGCCCGCCTCAATCAGTGCCTCGGCCTGCCGGGCCGTTTCGACTCCTTCCCCGAGGGTCTCGAGGCCAAGCCCGGTGGCCATGCTCGCGATGGCCGCGATCACCATCTGAGCGCGTTCCGAGTCCGAGCCGATCAGGTCGGCAACCAGCGCCCTGTCGATCTTCAGGTGGCTGATCGGCAGCAGGCGCAGATGAGCGATCGAAGTGGCGCCGGCACCGAAGTCGTCGAGCGCCACCTTGACTCCAAGCGAGCGGAGGTCCTCGAGTGCCGAGCAAATCATGGGCGAGTCGTTGAGGCCGGCCCGTTCGGTGATCTCGATGCTGAGCCGCTCCGGCGCGACTCCGCTCTCGTCAAGTGCGGCCCGGATCCTCGTCGCGAGGTCGGAATCGACTCCGGCGGGAGAAACGTTGACTGCGACGACGGGCACATCGAGTCGTCCGCAGGCAAGGTCCGAGAGGGCCGTGCGCATCACGAAATCGTCGATCAGCTTGACCATCCCGTGCTGTTCGGCGAGGGCGATGAACTCATCCGGCGAGACCTGCCCGAACTCGGGGTCTCGCCAGCGAGCAAGTGCCTCGGCCCCGCTGACAGCGCGATCGGCGAGCTCGACGATCGGCATGTAGGCGACCGACAGGGCGTTCCCGCGGATCGCCGCCGCCAATGCCTCCCTCATCCTCGAGGTTCGGGCGATAGCCGACCCGGTGTCGCTTCCCGCCGCGACGGTGGTACGCGGCCCCAACGCCTTCGCCTCCGTGCATGCCGCCTCGGCCGTGGGCAGCAGCAGGCCCGGCTCGATCGAACCCCCTTCGCCGCAACTGGCACAACCGATCACGGCTGAGACGGTCACCGCCTCGACTCCGCTGGCGAGGATCGGATCCGCGAGGCGCGTGTGGATCGCATGGGCCACCGCTCCCGCGAGGCTGAGGTCAGCGTCCGGGACCAGAGCCGCGAACGAGGTGCCGTCGGTGCGCGCGAGCTTCGCATCGGCCGGCAGGCACTCGGCCAGCAGCCACGCCAACTCGCGCATCACGGAGTCGCCGGCTTCGCGGCCGAACGCCGCGTTGACATTGCTGAACCCGCTGACGTCGATCGCGATGACGCTCGCGGTCGGGATCCGGTTGTTGAGGAGGGCGCCGTCGGCAAGTTGCCTGATCCGCTTCTCAAGCAGCTCGCGAACCGGCAGGGCCGTCGTCGCGTCGTGAGTCCGTTGCCACTCCATGAACTCGGCCGCTCGCCTCCGTTCCCGCTCGAGGACGACTCCGAGTGTCTTCGTCCTGCGCCTCAACTCGAGCAGGGCCGTCGCCTGTCTGCTGATCCCTCGCAGCGCCTCGATCTGCTCCTCGGTCAGCGGAGCCGGGTTCGCTGTCGGCGACGCAGATCGTCCCGACCGCGTGACCGTTCGCAGACACGACCGGGATACCCGCGTAGAAGCCGATACCCGGGGAGTGGGCCACCAGCGGGTTGTCTGCGAACCGCGGGTCGGAGGCTGCGTCCTCGACGATGAACGGCTGGTCGGGTTCGTTGATCGCGTGGGCGCAGAAGGCGATGTCGCGTGGCGCCTCGCTTCCTTCGATCCCGGTGCTCGACTTGAACCACTGGCGGTCCTGGTCGATCAGGCTCAACGCGGCGATCTGGGTCCCGGCGATCAGGGCCGCCGTCTGGACGAGGTGATCGAACTCGAGCTCGCCGGCCGAGTCGAGGATTCGCATGTCTCGCAGGTCGGCGAGGCGTGCCTCCTCGTCCGGCGGAGTGGCAGGCTTGAGCCCGCCGGGTTCCGGGGCGCCCTCGCCATGTGGTTGGTTTGCAGAGCTGATGTCGCTCTTGCGCTCTTCGTCGTCCATCGTTTCCTCCCGTGCCAGAGTGGCATACCGCAACACGGACCTGCACGCTCAGCCTGCCCGATGAATCCCGGCCGGTGCGGAATTAATTGCTGAGGCAAAGTTCGGCAATTCGCGCATTTCCCGAACCGACCGTCACCGGCCCGGCTCGTTAGTGTCATTGAACTGAGAGCGCTCTACGGGGCTTGATCCAAGGGAGGGTTTGACGATGGGTGCAAGGCGGTTGGAGAACTTCATCGGTGGCAAGTCGGTCGCGCCGTCGGGCAGTGAGATCCACGAAGTGCGCAACGCTGCGACCGGCGAGGTGATCGCCGAGATGCCGTGTTCGACCCAGGCCGACGTCGACGCGGCGGTCGCCGCCGCGGCCAAGGCGTTCGCGGCGTGGGGCAGCGCGACGCCCTCCGAGCGCTCGCTCGCGCTGCTGAAGATCGCCGACGAGCTCGAGCAGCGCGGCGAGGAGCTCGCTCGCATCGAGAGCGAGAACACCGGCAAGCCGCTCGCAGCTGACGATCGCGAGGAGATCCCGCCCGCGGTCGACCAGATCCGCTTCTTCGCCGGCGCTGCGCGGCTGCTCGAAGGCAGGGCCGCCGGCGAGTACATGGCGGGCCACACCTCCTACGTCCGCCGCGAGCCCGTCGGGTCGTGCGGCGCGGATCACGCCGTGGAACTACCCGTTGATGATGGCCGTCTGGAAGTGGGCCCCGGCGCTCGCGGCCGGGCAACACGATGGTGCTGAAGCCTCCGAGACACGACCCCGGTCTCGACGCTCTGGATGGCCGAGCTGATGGCAGAAGCACCTGCCCGGCGGGCGTGTTCAACGTCGTCTGCGGCAAGGGCGACGTCGGCGAGGCGCTCGTCCGCCACCCCGGCCTCGGCGATGGTCTCGATGACCGGTTCGGTGCGCGCGGGCAAGGACGTCGCGGCCGCCGCCGCGGACACGCTCAAGCGCGTCCACCTCGAGCTCGGCGGCAAGGCCCCGGTCGTCGTCTTCGACGACGCCGACATCGCCGAGGCCGCGCGAGATGATCGCCGTCGCCGGCTACTTCAACGCCGGCCAGGACTGCACGGCGGCGACGCGGGTGCTCGCCGGTCCAGGGATCCACGACGACTTCGTCGACGCCCTCGTCGAACAGGCGAAGGGCACGGTGTTCGGCGATCCGCTCGACGAGAACACCTACATGGGTCCGGTCATCACGCCAGGACCAGCTCGAGCGCGTGACGGGCTTCCTCGAGCGCGCTCCCGCCCACGCGACTGTCGCGAGCCGGCGGCAATGCGCCCGAGGGACGGCGGCTACTTCTTCGAGCCGACGGTCGTCGCCGGGCTCCAGCAGGACGACGAGATGATCCAGAACGAGATCTTCGGCCCGGTGATCACCGTCCAGCAGTTCAGCGACGAGGCCGAGGCGATCGCGTGGGCGAACGGGGTGGACTACGGGCTCGCGTCCGCGGTGTGGACGAGGGATCACGGCCGGGCGATGCGGATGGCGAAGGCGCTCGACTTCGGTTGCGTGTGGGTCAACACCCACATCCCGATCGTCGCCGAGATGCCCCACGGCGGCTTCAAGCAGTCCGGCTACGGCAAGGACCTCTCGATGTACGGCTTCGAGGACTACACGCGCGTCAAGCACGTGATGCACAACATCGAGTCCTGAATGTGAAGGAGTTGGCCGCGCGGGGAGTCCCGAGGCGGCCGTGGAGCAGCGAAAAGCCCGCAGGAGCAGGCATTTTCTGCTTCACAACTCTTTCACCGCTGCGTCACCGGTCCTTCACGACCGGCGACTTGACCGCGACTAACTTGCCGTGCCAATGGGCACTGCCGACGCACCCGCAGCCTCGCCCGCCGACGGCAGGCGGATCGAACTCGGGCCGCTCGAGCTGAGACTCGACGACCGCGAGGCACTTGTCGCCGGCAATCGCGCCGGCCTGACCGTGCGCGAGTTCGAGGTTCTGGTGGCGCTTGCCGAACGGCCCGACAGGGTGGTTACTCGCGAGACGGTCTACGAAAGGGTCTGGGGCGGGCGGATGCCCCACCGCGACCGCGCAGTCGACGTCCATGTGCGTCGGATTCGCAACAAGCTCTTGAGCGTGGCTCCCGGCTGGGCCTTCGTCCATACGCACTTCGGGATCGGCTATCGGCTCGCGCCCGAGGCGAACGTCGCCGACTCGACGGGGGAGGCGGCATGAGTCGCGCGGCAGATGTGAACGGTGGTAAGGCGATTTTCACAGCCGCGCCACGACTCCTTCACAAGCGACTCCCGGCCAGCGGTGATCCTGAGAACAGTCGGCGGTGTCAATTGGGCAGTGCCGCATCCAACAGCACAAACAAAGACAAAAGGGGATCCACACCAATGCTCCGCAATCGCCTCGCTCTCGCCGGTCTTACAACGGCGCTCGCAGTGGCAGCATTCCCGGCCTTCGCTTCCGCCAAGGCCGCTCAGATCACGATCAGCGGTTCGACTTCGGTTGCTCCGCTCACCGCCAAGCTCATTCCCGCCTACCTCAAGGGCGCGGGCAAGGGGAAGGCCGTTTTCACCCTCTACCAGGGCGGTTCTGATGTCGGCGTCGCCGACGTCGCAGCCGGCCGCGTCGTGCTCGGCGAGTCCTCGCGCGACCCGAAGCCCAGCGACCCCGGTGGACTGAGCTGGTACAAGATCGCCCGTGACGCGATCTGCATCGTCACCCACCCGTCCAACACGATCTCGAACCTCACTGCGGACCAGGTCAAGGGCCTCTTCTCGGGCTCCATCACCAACTGGAACCAGATCCCCGGATCCCCTCGCTCGGGTTCGATCAACATCGTCGTCCGCACTGCCGCCTCAGGCACGCAGGACGCTTTCGAGAAGCTGTTCATGGGAACGACCAAGGTCGCCAGCAGTGCATCCCAGAAGGCATCAAACGGACTGATCCAGCAGGCCGTCAAGGACGATCCGACGGCAGTCGGCTACGTCTCCGAGGCCTTCATCTCGGGTACCAACGTTCCGAAGTACAAGAACGTGGCCTGCACGCTGCGCAACGCCAAGACCAACGCTTACGGCGGAGTGCGCAACTTCTGGTACGTGACGCGCGGCCGTCCGACCACGGCAACCAAGTCGTTCATCGATTGGACCCGCACAAACTCGGCTGCCAAGGCCGTCATCGCGTCGGGCTGGGTACCGCTGAGCTAGGTGAGCAGGACTTCCCCGACAGTCGAAGGTGGCGGGCTCGCACCCGCCGCGAAGATGGAAAGGCGCGCCGAGTTCACGCTCGGCGCGCTGTCTTCGCTCGTCCTCGTCCTTATCGTGGGGATGGTCATCTTCGTCTTCATCAAGGCGTGGCCGTCGTTTGCCAACAACGGGCTCGCGTGGTTCGGGTCCGGCGGCAGCGTTGACCGCCAGCTGCAGGACATCTTCAACTCGCCTGCCAACCCCGAGGATTACGTCTACACGATCAGGACCTGGCCGCTGCTCTACGCCACTCTCCTGACCACCGGACTCTCGATCCTGATCGGCGGAGTCCTCTCCGTCCTTACTGCGATCTTCCTCGTGGAGTTCGCCCCCGAGGGAGTCAAGCGCTGGGTCAGCCCTGTCATCAGGCTCCTTGCCGCAGTCCCGTCGGTGATCTACGGGCTGATCGGCATCCTCGTGTTGGTCCCGTTCGTGACGACCGAGATGATCAGCCAGGAGCGCAAGAACTCGGTCGCTGGAGTCGTCCAGCTCTCCGGGACTTCGCTGCTGGTGGCGGTCGTGATCCTGACCCTGATGATCTCGCCGATCATGATCTCGATCGTGTCCGACGCCCTCCGAGCAGTCCCGCGGGGCTGGAAGGAGGGCGCACTTTCGCTGGGCGCCAACCGCTGGAGGGTCATGTGGACGGTCGTCGTACGAGCGGCAAGGCCGGCGATCGTGGCCGCCGCCGTGATCGCCTCGGCGAGGGCGATCGGTGAGGGCATCATGCTCGCGATGGTCTCCGGCTCCGTCGGCTGGGCACCGAACCCGTTGGACGGGATCACCTTCTGGTTCGAGCCGCTGCGGCCCTACGCCGCCACGATCGTCGACAACGCCGAGGGGCTCTCGGTTGTTCCGTTCGGGCAGACGATCTACGCGATCGCGGCGATCCTGCTGATCACCGCTCTTGCCCTGTCACTCGGTGGCGCGGCGGCCAAGCGCCCACTGCGCAAGTACGGAGTGCGGCTGTGAGCGTGGCTGCTGGGCAGCCGGTCAAGCCGGTCCGCAAGGTCCACCGCAAGGGCAAGGACTCGGTTTCCTCGTGGCCGCTGCGTGACCGCCTCGCGATGTACGCCTGCTGGGGCGCCGGCCTCTTCCTCTGCGGCGTTGCGGCGCTGCTGGTCGGCTACATGTTCTACCGGGGCCTGCAGTACATCAACCTCGATCTGATCTTCACCAACCCCGCCGAGGGCGCGAGCCAGGCGGAGACGGGCGGGTTCCTCTCGCCGATCATCGGCACCCTCGTGCTGACGACCATCGGGACGGTGATCGCCCTGCCATTCGCTGTCGCTGCCGCGGTCTGGGTGGTCGAGTACGGCCGCCCGCCGCGTCTGGCCCGCGCAGTCGAGTCGGCAATCGAGGTCGTCGCCGGAACCCCCAGCATCGTGCTCGCGATCTTCGGCCTGCTGCTGTTCAGCAACACGATCTTCGAGCTGCTCTCCTTCGCCGGGGACAACGGCGTAGTGGTGGGTCGTTCGTTCTTCACTGCCGGAGCGATGATGTCGCTGATCGCCGTCCCGTTGATCTTCACCTCGACCCGCGAGGCGTTGCTCCAGATCCCGGCTCAGGTCAGGGAGGCGAGCTACGCGCTCGGCAAGACCAAGTGGGCGACCATCCGCAAGGTCTTGATCCCCACATGCCGGCCGGGGATCTTCACCGGCACGGCGCTCGGCATGGGGCGGATCGCGGGCGATACGGCGATCGTCGTCGTGCTGCTCGGGGCGACGCTCAACCTCGAGCCGAAGGGGACCGACATCCCGATCCTGAAGACCCTCCGCGGTTCGGGTAGCACCCTGACTTCTTACGTTTACAACAACAGCCCGTCCGGCGAGGGCAACGCCCCGCAGAAGGCCTATGCCGCCGCCTTCTTCCTCCTGATCCTGATCCTGATCCTCAACTTCGGGATCGACATCTTCGCCCGACGGTCAAAGAAGGAGATCACCTCATGAGCCAAGCTCCCGTCCCGCCGCCGATCCGTCGCATCGACCCCGACCGGGTCCCCACCGTCGTCCAGCCCGGTAGCAACGGCGCCGTCGGTGCAGCCGAGGCGATGGCCAGGGCCGTCTCACCCGAGTCGGGAAACAACGCCGAACGGATGAGGATCAACGAGCTTTCGATCGCCTACGGCACCAAGACGGCGGTTCGTGAGGTGTCCCTGCCCGTCCGCGAGCAGGAGGTGCTCGCGATGATCGGCCCTTCGGGCTGCGGCAAGACCACGCTGCTCCGTTCGCTCAACCGCCTTACCGAGCTGACCGACACCGCTGTCTCGACTGGGGAGATCCTGCTCGACGGCGAGGACATCCACGAGCTCGAGGCGACCGAGCTCCGCCGTCGGGTCTCGATGGTGTTCCAGCAGCCGAACCCCTTCCCGATGAGCATCTTCGACAACGTCGCCTATGCCATTCGCGAACAGGCGAGTCGCAAGCCCAGCAAGGGCACGCTGATGCCCCAGGTCCAGGACGCCCTGCAGAGGGCGGGCCTCTGGGACGAGGTCAGCGACAACCTCGACCATCCGGCGTTGCGCCTCTCCGGCGGGCAGCAGCAGAGGCTCTGCATCGCTCGCGCTCTCGCTGCCAAGCCTGAGGTGCTTCTGCTCGACGAGCCCTGCTCTGCCCTCGACCCGAAGTCGACCGAGATCATCGAGGAGCTGATCATCAGGCTGAAGGAGGACGTCGCGATCGTGATCGTGACCCACAACCTCCAGCAGGCGCAGCGCGTAAGTGATTTCGTCGCATTCATGTACCTCGGCGACCTCGTCGAGTACGGGACGGTCGACCAGGTGTTCAACGCTCCATTGGCCGAGCGGACCAAGCACTACGTGATGGGTACCTTCGGTTGATGCGAAGGGTCGTCGGCATCGCTGCCGTCTCGATGCTTGCCGTCACATCGGTTGGCTGCGAGAGCACACAGGACAAGGCCAAGCGGTTCCAGGCAGAGAACGCAAAGAAGCTCAAGGTGGCGTCGATGCCGCTGACGGTCCCGAAGGCCGACGGGCGGATCAAGGTGCTCGACACGGTCGTGCTCAGGGGTAAGGACGTCAACGCTGTCGTCGTCACGGTGAAGAACACCTCGGCCAAGCCGCTGGCCGACATCCCGATCGCTGTCGATGTGTTCGACTCGGGCGGCAAGGAGAT
>CAVVVM010000009.1:0-434883 GCA_963751715.1 uncultured Actinomycetes bacterium
GGGCGGCAGGGGTTCAGGGCCTGAACTTCTCGTTCGCCGGACTCAAGACGAGCCTGATGTACCGGATCCGCGACATCGGGCCGTCGGCCACCGAACGCTCGGCCGACCTCGCGGCCTCATTCCAGGCGGCGATCGCAGACCAGCTCGCCGGCAGGGTCGAGCGGGCTCTCGACCTGACCGGGCACGACAGGGTCGCCATCGGTGGCGGAGTGGCCGCCAACGGCGCGGTCAGGAAGGCGGTTGCGGCGATCGGAGTGGAGCCAGTCGTGCCGGAGAGGCGCTTCTGCACGGACAACGCCGCGATGATCGGACGGGCGGCCGTCGCAGTCGCTGACCTTCCTGTCGCGGAGGCTCTCGCTCTCGACTCCTATGCGACCGGCCAAGGCGGCCTGGCGTGACCTCCCGGCCGGACCGGCTGCGGTTGACGATGTACTCGCGCGAGGGCTGCCACCTCTGCGAAGAGGCCAGAGCGGTGATCGAATCGCTCGAGGGTCCGCTGGCGGTCGAACTCGATGAGGTCGACATCGAATCATCCGACGAGCTGATGTTGGGCTATCTCGAGCGGATCCCGGTCGTTGAGCACGGGGGGGAGACGTGGTTCGAGTTCACGGTCGAGCGGTCCCGGCTGATCGAGCTCGTGACCGCCGCGGCTAGCATTGGGTCCAGTGAGCACGACGACTGATTCAGACCAGCCCACGGCAACCCAGGACCGTCTGGCCCTGGGAGTGGCAGCGCGGCTGTCGCGCTACCTCCAGGTCCTGACCCAGGCCCGCAAGATGGGCAAGGAGACGATCTCCTCGAAGGAGCTCTCCGAGTACACCCACGTCAACCCGACCCAGATCAGGCGCGACCTCAGCGGCTTCGGCCGGTTTGGCAAGCGGGGTGTCGGTTACAGCGTCGATGGACTTGTCGAGAAGATCCGCGAGATCCTGCGGACCTCCGGTCAGCACAACATCGCGCTGTTCGGAGCCGGCAACCTCGGCCGGGCCATCGCCTCGTCCGACATCTTCGCCGATCACGGCTTCAGGGTCGTCGCGCTGTTCGACTCGGACCCCGCGAAGGTGGGCGTCCAGGTCGGCCCGCACACGGTCCGTGATGCAAGCGACCTCGAGAGCCTCGTCCCCAGACGAGGAGATCGTCGTCGCGGTGATCGCAGTTCCGGCCGATGCCGCCCAGCCGCTCGCCGACAGCCTGGCCGGAGCCGGGGTGCGGATCATCTTCAACTACTCGGAAACGCTGCTCCAGGTTCCACCGGAGGTGACCGTTCACACCTCGTCTCCTGCGGTCGACCTGCTCTACGCGCTCTACTTCTACCTGACCTGACCGGCGCGTCCGGAAGGCTGAGGCTGAATGGCAGACGGAATCGACTTCGACCTGGCCGAGGAGGTCTTCGCAGGTTCCACCGACGGCACAGTGGGGCTGGAGGAGGAGTTCGCGCCTCGTCGACCCCGAGACGCTTGAACTGGTCCCGCGCTTCGAGCTCCTCGCGACGCTGCCGCCGAGGACCCGGCCCTCGACGATCGGTGGCCGGCGAGCTGATCCGATCCGAGATCGAGATCCGTTCGGGTGCCGGGGCGAACCTCGCCGAGGCCCAAGCCCTTCAGCGAGACCATCGCAGCCGCCTGTTCGGCCTCGCCGTCGCCAACGGGACGGCACTGGCCGCCTCCGGCACCCATCCATGGGCCGATTACCGCGATCAGCAGATCATCGACACCGAGCACTACCGCAGGGTCGAGGACGATCTCCGCTGGGTCGCATGGCGCAACAACACTTTCAGCCTGCATGTCCATGTCGGGGTGAGGGGACTCGACCGCGCGGTCAGGGTCTGCGATCGCCTCAGGCCGGTGCTGCCGCCAGTTGCTGGCCCTCTCGGCCAACTCGCCGTTCCTCGACGGGCGCGACAGCGGGCTCGCCTCCGTCCGGACGCAGATCTTCACGAAGAGCTTCCCCCGCTGCGGGGTCCCGGACGCATTCGGCGGCATGGAATGCCTTCCGCGATTACCTCAAGCTGCTGCAGGACGTCGGTTCGATCGTCGAGTACACGCAGGTTTGGTGGTCAGTGCGCCCGCACCTTTCCTTCGGGACGGTCGAAGTGCGGATCTGCGACTCGCAGCCGACGGCGGCCGAAAGCGACGCCCTGGCTGCGCTGATCATCGCCTGTGTGCTGCAGGCGGCCCGTGACGAGGACGAGGGAAGGCCGCTGGCCCCGATCCCCGGCACCCTGCTCGAGGAGAACATGTGGAGGGCGATCCGCTACGGGCTCGACGGGCGGATGATCGATTTCGAGAACCGGCCCGAGTTCGCTTCGGCCGAATCGCTCGATCGCCTGTTGGAGTGGACGGCGCCGGTGCGCACGGAGATCGGGATCGAACCTGCGTTCCCGAGCCGGAACGCCAGCCAGCGCCAGCGCGACTCGCTCGAATCCGGGCGCGACGATCCGAGAGGTCTACGCCGAGCTGGTCCGCGAGACCGAGGCCACCTATGCTCCAGGGGTGGCGGCATGAGCGAACAGCAGCCACCGATCGAACCCTCAGGCGAACGGGCTCCATCCGAGGAGGAGATCCGGGCCGCTCTGGAGGAGGAGATGCGCAGGGTTCACGACGGGGACGTGGTCCTGCAGACGGTTGTCACCCTGGTCCAGCTCGCCGGTCGCCGGCTCGGCACGGCCCCGGGCACCGAGGCGGAGCAGGACCTCGAACAGTCGAGAGTCGCGATCGAGTCGGTTCGGGCACTCCTGCCGTCGGTCGAGGCTGTGGCGCCAAGTCAGGCCCCGGCCGTCCGCGACGCGCTCTCGCAGCTGCAGATCGCTTTCGTGCAGGCCGGCGGTCAGCCTCCGGCCGCACCTGAGCCTGAGGAGGGCGGGCCCGAGGGCGAGCAGCCCGGGGGCCCGGACCGCAGGATCGGGGCCCGGGCCGGTCAGGGCGACAGCAGGATTTGGGTGCCTCCGGGCATCCGTTGCTCCGGCAGGAAACGGCGGTCCGGCCCAGTAAGCTAGGCTTACGCGGCCTCGCCGTCGGATCGCTACCTGCGTTCCGGCGCGCCGCGAGGAAGAAAACAACCGTCCCGAGAAACATCCCGGAGGCTCCCTTGATCAGCTCCTCAACGATCATGGTGTTCTGTTGCCCTGATCTGCTCGGCCTGTGCCGTGCTCTACGGCGTGCTGACAGCACGATCGCTGCTCGCCCTCTCGCCGGGCAACGAGCGGATGCAGGCGATCTCGACCGCGGTCCAGCAGGGTGCTCGCGCCTACCTGAACCGCCAGTACACGACTGATCGCCGTCGTCGGCGTCGTCCTGTTCGTCGCGCTGATCTTCATCCAGAACATCGCCGTCGCAGTCGGCTTCCTGATCGGCGGCGTCTGTCGGCGCGCAGCGGGCTACATCGGCATGAACGTGTCGGTGCGCGCGAACGCGCGCGTGGCGGAGGCGGCGCGCGGCGGCGTCGCCCCGGCGCTGAGCGTCGCATTCAGCGGCGGCGCGATCACCGGGATGCTCGTCGTCGGCCTCGCGCTGCTCGGCGTCTCCGGCTACTACGGCCTGCTCACGCTCGTACTTCGACCAGACGCCAGAAGGACGCGGTCGACGCGCTGATCGGCCTCGGCTTCGGCGGCTCGCTGATCTCGGTGTTCGCCCGTCTCGGCGGCGGCATCTTCACCAAGGCGGCCGACGTCGGCGCCGACCTCGTCGGCAAGGTCGAGGCGGGGATCCCCGAGGACGACCCCCGCAACCCGGCCATGATCGCCGACAACGTCGGCGACAACGTCGGCGACTGCGCCGGCATGGCGGCCGACCTGTTCGAGACCTACGCGGTGACTGCGGTGGCGGTGATGCTGCTCGGCGTGCTGACCTTCCCACGAGTCGGACGACGGTCGCGCTCTACCCGCTCGTGCTCGGCGGCGTCGCGATCATCGCCTCGATCATCGGCACCTTCGCCGTGCAAGCTCGAAGGCGGGCAACGTCGAGCGAGCGCTCTACCAGGGCCTGATCGTCTCCGGCGTGCTCGCTGCGGCGGCGTTCTACCCCGTCACCAAGTGGATGATGCGACGGAGCGGTAGCTCGGCAAGGGGGCCAACGGTGCCGACCGTGATGGATCTCTACCTGTGCTCGCTGATCGGAATCGGCGTCACTGCGCTCCTGTTCGTGATCACCGACTACTACACGTCGACCCGCTTCTCGCCGGTCAAGAAGACCGCTGAGGCTTCGCAGACCGGCCACGCGACGAACATCATCCAGGGCTTCGCCCAGGGCTAGCAGGCCACCGCGGCTTCCGGCGCTGGTGCATCGCTGCTAGGCATCTTCGGCTCGTGGAAGCTCGCCGGTGGGGGAGCCGATGGCATCTACGGCATCGGCGTCGCGGTCATGGGTCAGCTCTCGCTGACCGGCCTGATCGTCGCGCTCGACGCATTCGGCCCGATCACCGACAACGCCGGCGGCATCGCCGAGATGGCAGACATGCCCGAAGAGGTCCGCAACGTGACCGATCCGCTCGACGCTGTCGGCAACACGACCAAGGCAGTGACGAAGGGCTACGCGATCGGCTCGGCCGTACTCGCAGCCCTGGTGCTGTTCGCAGCCTTCGAGAGGGAGCTGATCGCCAATGGCAAGCTGATCGACTTCTCGATCGGCAACCCGGAGGTCCTGATCGGCCTGCTCATCGGTGGTTTGATGGTCAACCTCTTCGCGGCTCTCTCGATGGAGGCTGTCGGCCGCGCGGCCGGTGCCGTCGTCGAGGAGGTCCGTCGCCAGTTCCGCGAGAAGCCCGGCATCATGGACGGCAGCGAGCGGCCCGACTACGCAGCCTGCGTGACGATCGTGACGAAGGCAGCTCAGCGCGAGATGATCATCCCGTCGCTGATTCCGATCGTCGTCACGGCGGTTGTCGCGCTCGTGAGCATCAAGGCCCTCGGCGGCCTCCTGATGGGCGTCATCGTCGTCGGCGTGTTCGTCGCGATCTCAATGACCGCAGGTGGCGGCGCCTGGGACAACGCCAAGAAGCTGATCGAGGATGGCGCCTTCGGAGGCAAGGGCTCCGACGCCCACGCAGCGTCGATCACGGGTGACACCGTCGGCGATCCCTACAAGGACACCGCCGGCCCGGCCATCAACCCGATGATCAAGGTCGCGAACATCGTCGCGATCCTCCTGATCCCGGTCATCACCTGATCAACGGTTTCGGAGGGCCCGTTCGGAGCGCAGTGGCTCCGGGCGGGCCCTTTTCCGTGGGCGGATGGCTCCTGGCCGGCCCGGGGCGAGCGGGTTCAGGCCTCGACGAGGCCGGCAGCTGCGCAGCCGTCCACCAGGGCCTGCAGACCGTAGGCCTCGACCGGGCCGATCGCGCCGAGGCTGTGCGGCTCCTCGCTCGCGAGTCGCGCGCCCGCCCAAGCGAGGAATGAGGCCGTCAGGTCGTAGGCGTTCGGGCCCCGGAGCTCGACGTGCGACAGCACTTTTCCGTCCGCGCCGATCGCCTCGGCGACGGCAAGCGAGCCGGTCCTTGCCCGTTCGCTCTGGGTTGGCCCGCCGGTGGAGCCGGGTACGAGCTTCGAAGCGGCAGCCGTCAAGCCCTTGCGGACTCCAGGCAGACGGGCGATCTGTCCGATCGCGACCGAGCCGTAGCGAGCCGGAGCGGTCTGCGACCCGAACCACCCGAGGTAGGCGCCTACGTCCTTGATCTGCGGATCGAGCCGGGGGATCGCGAAGTGCTCGGATGAGCCGATCGAAAGGCCGGTCCGCTGCCCGGAGGTTGTCCGGAAGCTGCGCTCGGAGCCGGCACCGTAGGTCACGGAAAGGCCTCCTGCACGCCATTCGAATCCGGGCGAGAGCAAGGCTCCAACGAGCGAGGCCTGGGTTCCACCGCTGGCTCCGAAGCCGCCTGTCGTGAAGTAGCCGACGTCCACCCTGACGGGGTCCCCTTCAGCTCGATCGAGAGCCAGTCCGGCAGCAAGGTTGCCGGGGACGTAGTCGTATCCGAAGGCCGTCAGGGCAGCTATCCCGGCCCTGCGGATCCTCTGGTCGTCCTCAAAGACCCTGCGGATCCATACCGGTTCGCCTGTGGAATCGACATAGTGGGCGCCGACCGAGATCGCCGCCTCGAGGGCCGGTTCGCCGAGTTTCGCGAAGGGGCCCACGGTCGTCACGAGCGCATCGCCCTTGGCGAGGACCGCCGCGACCGACGACCGGTCGGTGACGTCTGCGACTGCGGTTTCGAGGCCGCCCAGTTCTTCCGCCAAGGCGCGAACCCGATCGTGGCTCCGGCCTACAAGCAGAGGCTGAACCCCAGCTTCGACGAGGGCCCTCGCAGTGAGCTCTCCGGTGTACCCGGTAGCCCCGAACAGAATCACCCTGCCTGCCATTCGGTCAAGCCTAGTGACGCCGAGTCGTTCGCGCATCTGCCGGGGCGGTCCGGGAACCTCCCGGGCGCGTAGGATCAACCCCGATGGCAAGGCGGCTGCTACCCGGACTCGAGCGCGTGCTTGGCGTCAATGCTCTCTTCGCGACCGCTTACGGCAATGTCGGTTCGTCGATCTACTACGCGCTCGGCCTGGTCGCCAGCTATGCGCTCGGACTGACGCCGATCGTCTTCCTGATCAGCGGTGTCCTCTTCTATCTGACTGCTGCCACCTACTCCGAGGCGACCGCGATGTACCCCGAGGCAGGGGGTTCTTCGAGCTTCGCACGGAGGGCGTTCAACGAGTTCTGGTCGTTCTTCGCGGCCTGGGGTCAGATGCTGAACTACACGATCACGATCGCGATCAGCGCGTTCTTCGTGCCCCATTACATCGGGGGCATCATCCCCGGGCTCGAGATGCTCCGCCATGCCCCGGGGGACATCATCTTCGGGATCGGCGTGGTGATCGTTCTGAGCCTGATCAATGTCGTCGGGGTCAAGGAGGCGGCCGGTCTCAACATCTTCCTCGCCGTCGTCGACTTCGCCACCCAGCTGCTGCTCGTTGCTGGCAGGCGTGTTCCTCGTCCTGTCGCCCCAGACACTCGCCAACAACGTCCAGTTCGGCATCGCACCGACTTGGACAAACTTCGCAATTGCGATCCCGGTCGGGATGATCGCCTACACCGGCATCGAGACGATCTCGAATATGGCCGAAGAGGCCAAGACGCCGGGCAAGACCGTTCCGCGGGCGATCAACCGGGTCGTGATAGCCGTCTTCGCGATCTACGCGATCCTGCCGGCCGTTGCCCTTTCAGCACTTCCCGTCAAGTGCGTCAATGGCGAATGCCAGACCCTGTTGGGGGTGGCGGAGAGCGACGGTGGCTTTGCAGGGGACCCGATCCTCGGCGTGGTCAAGCAGCTGAACTTCGGCGTCTTCCAGACGGCGGCTGAGGTCTACGTCGGCTTGCTCGCGGCGACCATCCTCTTCATCGCCGCCAACGCCGGGATCATCGGCGTGTCACGCTTGGTCTACTCGATGGGACTGCACAGGCAGCTGCCCGACCGGCTGCGTCAACTCCATCCGACGTACCGGACTCCATGGATCGGCATCCTGCTCTTCGGTGCGATCGCCTGCGTGGCGATCATCCCGGGTCAGGCCGATTTCCTCGGCAACCTGTACGCATTCGGAGCGATGCTGTCGTTCACGATCGCCCACGCCGCGGTGATCGGCCTGCGGCTCAAGCACCCCGATGTTGAGCGGCCTTACAGCGGTCCGGGGAACATCACGATCGCCGGGCGACGCCTGCCACTGTTCGCCCTGATCGGAGGCCTGGGGACACTGCTTGCCTGGGTCACGGTCACACTGCTGCACGTTGAAGTGGCCGTTGCGGGATTGGGCTGGCTGACGCTCGGCCTCGTGGTCTACTTCGTCTACCGACGCACCAGGGACTCGATCTCACGAGCACCGTCAAGGCGCTCGTCCCCGAGCCGGCCGCGGCCGGGGAGGCGGAGTACGAGTCGGTGCTCGTCGCGCTGGAGGGGCGGGACTTCGATCCGGAACTGATGTCGACGGCGAAGGCGCTGGCGGCCGGCGGCGAGGGCGCGATTCACGTGCTGGTGTTGATCACCGTCCCGGCCGAGTCTCCGTTGGATGTGGATCTGCCACTCGAGCAGAGGAGAGCCGAAGCTGTGATTGAGGAGGCCCGAGTGGCCGGGGGGTCGCCGGGTGGGTGGTCACTGGGAGCGCATTCGTGCCGGTCAGGCAGGGAGGCGGATCGTGGACGTGGCCAAGAGAGATCGATTCGAGGGCTGTCGTGCTGCCGCTGCGTCCGCGAGCCGGAGCCGGTGGCCTCGGTCGCACATTGGAGTCCGTGATCGCTGACCGGCCCTGTCGGGTCATCGTCCAGTCGCTCCCCGCTGCACGCTCGCAGGGGAGCCGGGCAGGTTCACGAGAGCGCGGAGCCGGCCGATGAGCAGCGGTCCCGGTGCACACCGTGCGATCACCCGGCTGCTCTCGGTTGCGATGGTGCTCGTCGGCATCGCGCTCGTCTGGCGGGCGCTTGCAAACGGCGGTGGGCCGCTCTCGCTCGGCGTGATCGCCGGCGTCCTGTTCACGGCTGCAGGCGCAGGGCGCCTCTACCTGACGCTGGAGCGACGATGAGCGATCGAACCGCATCGGGCAGCAGGGGGATCAACGCTTACGGCCTGTTTGCCGTTGTCTATGCCACTTCCGCAGCTGCGATCTACTTCGCCCTCGGGATAGTTGCCGGGAGGTCACTCGGCCTGACTCCATTGGTTTTCGCGATCGGTGGCCTGTTCCTCGGGCTGGCAGCGATGACCTACACGGAGGGCGCGACCGGCCATCGCGAGCCTGGGGGCTCAAGCATGCTTGCCCGGCATGCCTTCAACGAGATGGTCTCGTTCGCGGCCGGCTGGGCCGTGGTCCTCGACTTCATCGTCGTGATCGCGCTGTCGGCCGTGACAGCTGCGAACTACCTCGGGACGCTCTGGTCACCGCTTGGCGAGGGGGTCTGGGCGGCGCTTGTCGCCGGTGGCGTGATTGCCTTCGGTGCGCAATCGACGATCCGGGGCGCGGGTGCCGGTCCGCTGCGGTCGCGTGCGGTGGTCGCCGTGTTCGATATCGGTGTTCAGGCGCTCCTTGTCGTGCTGGGGCTCGCTCTTGTCTTCAATCCGGCGCTCGTGATCGACCCGATCAGTCTTGGTCACAGCCCGCAGTGGAGCGATGTGATCTACGCGCTCATCCTCGTCACGGTGGGCTTCACCGGGATCGAGGCTGCGGCCAGCCTCGCACCGGAGGCCCGGCTCAAGCGCGGTGCCGCCAACCGCCTGTTGGTCGGTGGCGTCGCCACGATCGTTGTGCTCCAGTCGGCTGTTGCGCTGGTCGGCCTGTCGGCCCTGCCTGTTCAGGGAGGCAAGACGGAGCTGGGCGGAAGGTGGCTCGAGGCACCGCTCGTGGGAGTGGCATCGGCGATCGACCCCGGGGGAATCGGCGACTGGCTCGACAAGGTCGTTGCCATCTCAGGATTCGTGGCTCTCGTCGTGGCAGTCAATTCGGCGATGTTCGGCGTCTCGCGGCTTGCCTTCTCGCTGGTGCGCAACCGCCAGATACCGAGGGTCGTCGGGAGGCTCAGTGCGCGTTGGGGCACACCGTGGATGATCATCGTGCTCGTCTCGCTCGCGGCATTCGGGTTGTCGCTGCCTGCGGACATCAAGTTCCTCGCCGCGCTCTACGCGTTTGGGGCCATGCTTGCGATCACGATCGCCCACGCCTCCGTGGTCAGGATGCGGATGAGTGGGGAGGGGCCGGCAAGCGCTTGGAAGATGCCGCTCACGCTCAGGCTTCGCAGCACCGAGATCCCAATGCCCGCGGTACTCGGAGCCGTCGCTTCGGCCGCCGCGCTGGTGACGGTGGTCCTGATGCACGGACCTGCAGCGGTGCTCGGGCTGTCGTGGCTGATCGGCGGGCTGATTCTCTACGCGGCCTACCGCAAGCTGACGGGCAACAGCCTGCTCAGGCGAGTCGAGGTCTCCGAACGTGCGCTCGTCTACGAACCGGAGAGCGCCTTCTACGGCTCGATCCTGGTTCCCGTCCTCGGCGGTCCGCTCGATGACGACATCGTCCAGACCGCCGGTCGGCTCGCCGGCTCCGAGCAGGACTCGATCGACGAGGAGGGTGCGGCGATCGAGGCGATCTGGTTCCACCAGATCCCGATGTCACTGCCGCTCGACGCTCCGCTGGCCGCCGGCAGGGCAGAGGTCGCGAGGGAGAGCCTGCTGAGGGCGAAGGCCGTGGGGGAGGAGTACCAGGGAGTGACCGTCTCGACCGCCCAGGTGCGGGTCCGCAAAATCGGGGAGGGGATAGTCAGGGAGGCGCGGCGGCGCGGTGTCGACGTGATCGTTCTCTCGGCTGAGGAGCCGTCAGGGTCGAGGGCCGGCTCAGTGCTCCACGTGGCGCCGGGGGAAGCTCGATCGGGGAGATCACCCGGTACGTCCTGCGCAAGGCGCAGTGTCGAGTGGTGCTGACGATTCCCGCAACCGTGGACAGCCCGGCGGCGCCCTCCTCGGAGTAGGTAGACTCGCCGCGTGTTCATCCTCATCGTTGGCATCGGGCGTGTCGGGTCCGCAGTGGCTCGAAAGGCCCTTGAGTCCGGGCACAGCGTTTCGATCCTCGACCGCGACGCTCTCTCCCACGAACGGCTCGACCAGGGCATGGAGACTTCCTGGGAGGACGAGGGCGGACTCTTCACGATCGGCGAGGCCTTGGAGAGCTCGGCGCTGATCGCGGCCGGGATCGAGCAGGCTGACGTTTTCATCGCCGCCACCAATGGAGACAACACCAACCTCGTGGTGGCCCAGATCGCGAAGAAGCGCTTCGGGGTCGAGAAGGTGGTTGCCCGGGTCCTCGACCCGGCCAGGGCGGACTGGTACGAGGAGCGTGGCGGAATCGAGACCATCTGTGGAACCAGCCGGGCGATCGCAATGGTCGAGTCGACCTTCTCCGGGACCGGGAGCTGACCGATGTACGTGCTGATCGCCGGAGGTGGCAAGGTCGGGGTCAACCTCGCGGGTGAGCTGATTTCAAAGGGCTACGAGGTCACTCTGATCGAGCAGAGGCGCGATCGCTATCTGGTGATCGAGGACGAGCTCGAGCACGCCGTCCAGTACGGCGACGCGACCGAGCTGTGGGTGCTCGAACGCGCCGGCATCGGTCGGGCCGACCTTGTCGTCGCGGTCACGGGCGATGACGAGGACAACATCATGATCTGCCAGATGGCGAAGGAGAAGTACCTCTGCGAGCGCATCGTCGCGCGATGCAACAACCCACGCAACCTCGAGCACTTCAGGCTGCTGGGGATCACTCCGGCAGTGAGCGCCACGAACATGATCCTCAGGTTGATCGAGCACGAAGTTCCCAAGATCGGTCTCGTCCACCTGCTCGAACTGACCGACGATCGGCTCGAGATCATCGAGATCGAGGTGGCCGCCGGATCGCCGGCCGCCGGCCTCGCGGTCGCTGATCTCCCGATTCCGCAGGGCAGCCTCGTGATCAGCGTCCTGCGAGCCGACGGCGGCTTCGTCCCGACCGGGGACACTGTCCTGGGAGTCGGGGATGAGGTCCTGATCGTCCTCGACCCGGGCCTCGAGGCCGAGGTCGCGGCGGCATTCGCCGGCGCCGGCAGCCCCACCGGTGGCTGATCCCGTGGGCGGCTCGCCGCCGGCCGCACTGCCGGACCTGGCCACCACCGTCGCGACCTTGAGGATGTTCGCCGAGGGCAGCGGAGCCCTGCTGGTGACGATCGTCGTCGATCAGGGAGCCGACCACGCTCCGGTGATCGTCAGCCTCGACACCGACTCAGGGGCACTCGAGGTAGCCGAGGCCGACGAGGCGAGGATGATTCCCGACGCTGCGGCCATCCCCGAGGCGGAGCCGCTCGGGAAGCTCCACCTGCACTCCTTCCCGCCGTTCGAAGTCGAGTTGGAGACCGGGCAGGTGACCGGGGTGATCGGCGGGATCGACCACCTCGCGAAGTCGGTCATCGCGCTCGCGGATCTGTTCGGCGGGCAGAGCATTGCCAGTGCCCGATTCGCGACCGTCGACGGCCCCGCACTCGAGGTCGGAGGCAGGGTCGGAGGCGAGGCAGCCCTCTCCTGTGGCGGTGTCGAGTTCGAAACACCGGATGGCTGGCCTGGCGCCTGATGCCAAGCGAGGCTCTGCGCGATACCATCCTGCGCGGTCCTTGCGGGATCGTCTAACGGCAAGACACTCGGTTCTGGTCCGAGGAATTGGGGTTCGAATCCCTGTCCCGCAGCTCTCGTACCGGTCGGGTCAGACTCCCTGCTGGACCCAGTCCCGGTGAAGCTCCGCGAACCTGCCGCCGCGGGCGATCAGCTCGTCGTGCGTGACCGGACTCGACGATCCCGCCGTGCTCGAGCACCACGACGAGACCGGCCCTGCGGATGGTGGAGAGCCGGTGGGCGATCACGATCGCGGAGCGGGTCCCGAGCAGCGGCTCCAGAGCCTGCTCGATCCGTTCCTCTGTGTTGCATGTCGACATTGGCGGTGGCCTCGTCGAGGATCAGGATCCGAGGGTCGGCTACGAGAGCGCGAGCGAAGGCGACAAGCTGGCGCTGGCCGGAGGACAGCTGGACGCCGCGCTCGCCGACCTGGCTGTCCCAGCCGGTCTCGAGATGCCTCGACCACCGAGTCGAGGCCAACGGCGTTCCTGCGTGGATCGCCTCCTCGCGCGATGCGTCCGGCTTCCCGAACGCGATGTTGTCGGCGATCGTGCCCGCAGAAGAGGAACGGCCTCCTGGGGCACGATGCCCATCTGCGAGCGCAGCGACCGGGACTCGACACCCCGCGCAGGTCGTGGCCGTCGACCCGAACGGAGCCGGCAGGTTGGGTCGTAGAAGCGCGCCGCGAGCTTGGCAAGCGTGCACTTGCCGGCTCCCGTCGCGCCCACCAGCGCTACCGTCGGTGCCCGGCTCGATCTTGAGGTCGACGTCCTCAAGCGCGAGCCCTCGGCTCGCCGGTCTCCGCGAGTAGGAGAAGGAGACGTCCTCGAAGCTCGATCTCGCCGCGGATCGGCGCGAGTCGCTCGCTCGGGCGCGTCCTCGGAATCGGGCTCGGTGTCGAGCAGCTGGAAGATCTTCTCCAGGGCGGCCATGCCCGGACTGGTAGGTGGTGTAGAGCTGGGAGAGCTGCTGGATCGGTTCGAAGAGGTAGGAGAGCGTCGCCACGAACGCGACCACCGTGCCGGCCGTGATGTGGCCGGACGATCGCCTGGTAGCCCGCCGTACGAGCAGGATCAGCGCGAGTCGCGACGCCGGAGAGCATTTCCACGGCCGGGAAAGTAGGCGGCGTTGAGGCGCACCGTGACCATGTTGGCCTCGCGGTTGTCCTCGTTGAGCTCGGCGAAGCGCGCCTCGTGGTGGCGGCTCCTGCCCGAAGCTGCGCACGACGCGGATGCCCGAGAGCGTCTCCTGCAGGTAGGCGGTGATCGAGCCGATCGTCTCGCGCGTGCGCCGGAACGCGCCGGCGGACGATAGCCGGAACCAGAGGCTCGCGGCGGCGATCAGCGGGACGATGCAGAAGGTGAGCAGCGCCAGCTTGACGTCGAGGAAGAGCAGCACGCCGACCGCGCCGACCAGCGTCAGGGCCCGACTGGAAGAGCGTCACCACCGAGTCGGTCACGAGGCTTTCGAGCGCCTCCACGTCGTTGGTCATGCGCGAGATCAGGACGCCCGCGGGCCGGCTCTCGTAGAAGCCGATCGGCTGGCTCTGCAGGTGGCGGAAGAGGCGGATGCGCAGGTCCGCCAGTGCGCGCTGGCCGACCCAGCCGAGTAGGTAGGTCTGGGCGTACGTGGCGACGAGGTAGACCGCTGCGCTGAGACAGGAACGAGGACCACGGTCAGTGTCGAGTGCGTCGACGTCTTGGGGTTGATTCCCTCGTCGATCGCCATCTTGGCGAGCGGCGGCGGAGCGAGCGCGGCCGCCGTGGCAGCGATCAGTGCGATGAGCATCACGCGACGTCGCCAGCGGTAGGGCGCAGGCTTCAGCAGCCGCGAGGTCGCGCCCGCGCCTTCGCGGCTGGCGCGCCCCGGTCGCCCGTGCCGCCGCAAGCGGCCTGCGCGCGTCGCGCCCGCCGCAATCCAGCTGCCGTTTCGCCGCGCCAAGCCCGCGCTCAAAGCCCGCTCAGCTCGCCTGCTCGACCGGCTTGCGATTGAGGAACACCTGCGTCGGGCAGGCCCTTCTCGACGATCTCGCGAGTAGAGGGCGGACCGCTTCAGCAGCTCCTCATGTGGGCCGTGATCGACCAGTCGGCCGTCTTCGAGCACGGCGATCTCATCGGCCAGTGCGATCGTCGAGAGGCGGTGGGCGATCACGATCGTCGTGCGGTCCTTCATCACCTCGCGCAGCGCCAGCTTGATCTCGCGTTCGGTGCTGGCGTCGACCGAGGAGGTGGCATCGTCGAGGATCAGGACGCGCGGGTCGGTGACGATCGCCCGCGCGATCGCCAGGCGCTGGCGTTGGCCCCCGGAGAGAGTCAGTCCGCGCTCGCCGACCTGGGTGTCGTAGCCGTCGGGCAGGCGTTCGATGAACCCGCCGCCTGTGCGCGGCGCTGCGGCCAGTTCGATCTCCTCCCGGGTGGCATCGGGCCGGCCGTAGGCGATGTTGTCGGCGACGTTGCGGAGAACAGGAAGGGGTCGTCGCCCACGATCGAGATGCAACCGCGCAGTGAGCCCAGCTCGAGCGTGCGGACATCCGCTCCGTCCAGGAGCACGGATCCTGAGGTTGGGTCGTAAAGGCGGGGCACCAGAGAGGCCAGGGTGCTCTTTCCGGATCCGCTCGGCCCCACCAGCGCAACCGTTCTGCCTTCAGGGATCTCGAGCGAGACGCCGTCGAGAGCGGGCCGTGTCGTTCCCTCGTAGCGGACAGAGACGGAGTTGAATGTGATCCGGCCGCCTCCGGCGGGAGGTCCCGGCGCCCCGGGAGGCGATCACGAGCGCCGGCTGGCGGTCGAGGAGCTCGAATATCCGTGCCCCTGAGGCCGTCGCTCGCTGAGCGCTGCCGAGCATCATCGCCGAGCGTTCGCATCGGTCCGATCAGCATCAGCAGGTAGATGTAGAAGGCAGCGAAAGCCCCGATGGTGAGGTTGCCGTTGATCACGTCACGACCGCCCAGCAAGCAGGATTGCCGCCAGGCCCAGGTTGGGCAGGAATCCGATCAGGGGGTTGAAGATCGCCTGCAGCTTGGTCGATGTCATCGACTGGTCGAAGACCCTGGTGACGCTGTGGTTGAACCGCTCCCACTGGCGCTCCTCTGCAGCGAAGGCCTTGACGACGCGAACGCCGGAGATGTTCTCCTCGACCTCCGCTGTCAACTCGGCGATCCGCTGCTGGACCTCCTGGAGCGCCGGACGGGAGCGGCGGCCGTAAGCCCGCGAGATCCAGACCACGAGCGGCACCGGTGCGAGCGCGAGCGCAGCCAGCTTGGGATTGAGGAAGAACATCGCAACTGCGGCGAGCAGGATCGTCAGGGCGCTCTGGATGATGAAGACCAGCCCGTAGCCGAGGAAGAAGCGCACTGCTTGCAGGTCGACTGTGGCCCGCGACATCAGCTGACCCGTCTGCTGGCCTTCGAAGAACCCGAGCTCGAGCCGCTGGAGCTGGCGTACATGGCCGAGCGCAGGTCGTATTCGATCCCGAGCGACACCCGCCCGGCGATCAGCCTCCGGGCGACGGTGAGGACCAGCCGAACGACGCCGGCTCCCAGCACGGCGAGCGCCAACAGGCGCAGCGAGCGGCCGCCATCCTTCGCGTTGATCGCGTTCACGGCCTGCCCGGTCAGCAGGGGGATCGCCACGGTCATTGCCATGGCGGCCAGGGCGAGCACCATCGAACCGACAACAGCGGGCTTGTAGGGCTTGAGGAATCCGAGCAGTCGTCCGAAGGTCTTCATTCAGGCTGGCGCCACGATAGAGGTGCCGACAGCCGGTTCCCCGGCGACGTCGGCGATAATCGGCACGATGAGCGATCCCAGGTTCGGTCTGTGCGGGCGCTGCGCCCACCAACGCCTGATCAACTCCGGGCGCGGTTCGACGTTCTCGATGTGCGGGCTCTCGCGCAACGACCCCGACTGGCCCAAGTACCCGCGGATGCCTGTCGTGGCGTGCCCCCGGTTCGATGATCGGGGTGACCGGCCCGCAACCGTGGGACCCCGCGACTGAGCGCGGGCAGCGCCGCTAGCCTGCGAGGGGGTCGAGCACGACGTAGGCAGCTCCGTCCTGGGTCTCGATGAACGATGCGGTGAAGAGCGGCTTGAGGGTCAACTGCGCGACCTGAGGCGTCTCTGGCGCGTTGCGGATCGTCGAGACGGTCGGGACCGGATCGGGCAGCGTGTCGCTCAACGGCTTGTCAACCAGCTCCTGGAGTCGGTCACGCTGGAGCAGGAGCGCCGGCGCCGGGGGGAACTGCTCGGTGATCCGTCCATCCGCGCCCTTGACCTTCTCCTTGCCGGGCCTGGGCGGCGCGAGGATCAGCACGTTGTCGACGTCCTCGTTGTTGCGAAGTGTGTAGAGGGCAAGCTCGAGCGCTTCGCGTTGGAGCAGGATCCGGCGCTCCAGACTCGGCTTGCCGTTGATGATCGAGCATCGCGGGCCGAGGCCGCAGAGGCGGAACATCACGCTGTCGCCCTCGACGAGCTTGATGTTCCCCTTCCCGTCGGCGTTGCGGATGGCGATCTTCGCGGGCGTCCCGCTGACGGCCAGTGGCTCACCGGTGATTGCGACGAGTTGCTGGCCGTCCGCGTTTCGATACCGGCGCCCGACGTGAGAGGAGATCTGGTCGAGCGCACTTTGGCCGCTGCCGGTCGGCGTCCAGTCGGCCCATGCGCTCGAGCTGCTGACGGCCGAGGTCTTCGCCGGCTCGAACAGGGCGGTCGCACCGGCAACCAGCACGACGAGGCCGAGAGCGATTGCGATGAGCTTGACGGTCCTGAAACGGCCTGCCTGGGCGTGCGGCTCGGCCCGGGTGGAGACTTCCGGCTGGGGGGCGGGGGAGTGCTCGCCAACCGGGCCGGCAGGCTCGATCAGCTCGGCGGGGTCCGGATCGCGAGGTGTCAGATCCTCGGCCATGTGTCCTCCCTCTGGAGGTCGATCTCCGGCTCGTGCAGGCCGACCGAGTCGAGCAGGTCGACCACCTCGTTGCCGTGCAGCTCACGCCGCTCGATCAAGGTCACCGCGATCTGTTCAACCGCGTCACGGTTCTGTACGACGAGCTGGTAGGCGGTGACGAAGGCCTGACCGAGCAACCGCGCCACGGCTGCCCGCTTGGCCGGGTCCGAGAGAACGGCGGAGACGGGGTCGGGGCTCATCGGGCCGCCGGTGGACGCGCGGTTCATGATCTGGGTTCCGAGGTGCTCGAACCGCTTGGCGATGCGCTCCGTCTCGCTGTCGACCTCACCGTTCGGGTCCCCGAGGGCGACCGAACTTCCGTTGAGCTCGACTCTGCCCGGGCCCATCGCCCATGAACCGACCATCATCGATGCGAGCCTCGTCGCGGCCTGTACGTCGCCGCCCACTCCGGTCGAGGTCTCGTCGTAGAAGACCTCCTCGGCTGCCATCGCCCCGAGTGTCCAGATGAGCCTCGCGACCTGCTCGCTGCGCCAGGAGCTGAACCGCTCCTCCTCCTCGATCGCCTGGTGATGGCCTAGCGACCCGGCCCTCATCCTGATCGACAGCCGGGTCGAGAGGACACCCTTCATGAAGACGTGCCCACAGGCGGCATGGCCGGCCTCGTGGATCGCGACCGCTCGCGTCTCCTCCTCGATGTAGGTCACCCCGACGGCCGTTCCCGTTTCGACCGTCGTCATCGCCTCGACGATGTCACGCCACTCGAAACGGCCACGGCCCTCGGCGTGGGCGTAGGTCAGAGCCATCGAACAGACCTGCTCGATCATCGCCGGCGAGTAGCCGTTGGTCATCCTGGCCAGTTCGTCCCTTCGGGTTTCACTGTCGAGCTCCGGGTCGTGGGCGACCTTCGTGATGTAGAGGTCGAAGATGTCCTTGCGGTCGTGCTTCGTCGGAGTGCGGAACCAGATGTGGCGTCCCATTCGACCTGGCCGCACGAGAGCGGGGTCGAGGGCCTCGATCGGCACGTTGGTGGCACCGATGAAGAAGAGCTGCTCCTGGCGGGGCTTGGGGGGACGGAGGCGCAGCCTCTTGCCACCGATGCTCTGTGGCACGACGTAAAGGGCGTCGAGCAGCGTGTTGAGACGGTTGGTGAAGAACTTCCTCATGGCCGGTGGATCGTCGATTCCGTCCATCTGGACCAGAAGCTGGTTGAGGGCGAGGCTGCCTCCGCCCATTCCCATGCCTCCGATGAACCTGTTGATTCCGTCGCGTCCGCGGGCGATCAGACGCGGGTACGGGTCGGTCGGGCTCTCAGCCCGCGCCTGGAACATCTTCTCCCGCCACGCCCGCGTTTCGAGGATCAGGTCACCGCTCGGGGTGAGCGCTCCCATCGGCCCGAAGAAGAGGTGGTCATGGATGGTGCCGGGGTCGCCGGAGTCGGTGGCGAAACCGGCCATTCCCTGACCCAGCGCCTGGCGGCGCATCCCGACCGCATCGATCTCGTCGATGAAGATGATGCACTGCCCGCCCCACTTCCTCGCGAGCCGCCGGGCCTTGCGGATCAGGAACATCACGACGATCACGTCGATCCCGATGAAGGTGGCTGCGAAGCCGGAGCCGGGCATCGTCAGGAATGGACTGTTGAAGGAGGTGGCGATCGCCTTCGAGAGCATCGTCTTGCCGGTACCCGGAGCGCCGAGCAGCAGCAGTCCGCGCTCGCGCTTGCCGCCGGCCTGTTCGAACTCATCGCCGGACTGCCAGAGCGAGACGACGCGGCCGACCTCCTCCTTGGGCTCGCGCTGGCCGCGGACGTCGTGCAGGCCCACTCCCCAGTCGGCATCGCCCGGTTCGTAGCCTCGCATCTGGCGCAGGTTCATCGCAAGCAGCGGGCCGAACAGGATCAGGATGTTGATCAGGAAGAGCAGGGGTAGCTGGAGGCCAAAGCCGAGCAGCATCGGCAGCATCTGCCCGAAAAACTTTCCGAGGGTTCCCCAGCCGATGGTCAGCGCGACGATGCCTCCGATCAGGACCACCCAGAAGAGGAGGCGGAACCAGAACCTCCAGAACCAGAGCCTGCGCCTGGCGATGCGGTCCTCGGCCATCGCCTCGCTGCCTGCGCCGTAGAGGCTCTGACTGGGCAGCAGGCGGTAGGCGACGAGGTCGATCAGGCCCCGGAAGGCGGCAACTGCGAAGAGGGTCCCGACTGCCGACCAAAGGATCGACCAGCCGTTGCTCTTCCAGAGAACGATGAAGAAGGCCGGGGCCGTCAGGGCGCCGACGAAGGTCGCTGCCTTGCGGAGGCGGCTCCACTCGCCGGCCAGTGCCTCCTGATCGGCCCTCCGCGCGATTGTCGGCTGAAGCTCGTCCCCCATGGTCCGAGAGCGTAGCGGCGACGGGGCAGTGGGTCATCCGCTGGGGCCGCCGGGGTGTGTGTTCACGACGCTTCCGCGCCGATGACCGCCGGCGCCCCCGATCCCGCTCGACCGCGTCCGATTGGGCTTCGCCGGGTTGTGTTTCGACCTCCCAGCGGCGGGTGCGGCTTCGCCGTCCTCTACATTCCAATCGCAATGGGGGCAGCGAGCGCACCGACAGGCGTTACTCCGAACGGGCTTGCCGACCGCGCCTTCGATTGGGCAAGGCGTCACGAGATGCTTGCCGCAGCCGGGGTGTTCACGGTCATCCTCCTCGGGTTCTTCTACCCGATGTTGCTCGGCAAGCAGGTCTCCCAGCAGCACATTCTCTGGGCGGAGTGGCCATGGCGGGCCTTCACCCCGCCGGGGATGACGGCTCCGATCAACGCGAACGAGGGCGACGAGGCCCATACGTTCAACCCGCTCTTCCAAGCCGCCCGCCGAGACATCCGCAACGGCGAGATCCCCCTCTGGAACCGCCACAGCTACGGCGGCCACGTGATGCTCGGCGACCAGCAGACCGGGCTCCTCTTCCCGCTCACCTGGATCGGGGTGATCTTCCCGCTCGCCTGGGCCTGGGGGCCGATGATGCTGCTGAAGTTGCTGATCGCCGCGATGGGGATCTTCGCGTTCGCCCGCGGGATCGGGATCAAACCCTGGGGAGCGATCTTCGCCGGGACCGCGTTCATGCTGTCCGCCCCGATGCTCGGGTGGCTGCAGTGGCCGCACTCGACCGTCTTCGCTCTCTCCGGCTGGCTGTTCCTGGCAACCGATCGTCTGACCCGGAGCGGGTCGTGGAAGGATTTCGGCTGGGTCTCGCTGGTGGTTGGACTGTCGATCTTCGCCGGCCACCCTGAGTCGGCGATCCTCAACTCCTTGGCGGCCTTCGCCTACGCGATCGCCGTGATGCTTGCCGATCGGCGCAGGCGGTCAACCGTCCTGGTCGGGATCCGCAAGGCCCTCATGTTCATCGGCGCGCAACCGATGGGCCTGCTGATCGCCGGTGCGGCGACCGTGCCGTTCTATGAGGCCTACGTCGTCTCGATCGAGAAGATCGCCCACAAGTACCAGGCAACCTCATGGCTCGACCCGTGGGATCTCCTCCTCTACTTCATGCCCGATCTCTACGGCAGGCCGGGCAAGTGGCCCGTCGTCGGCCGCCTCGACTTCCTGTTCACGTCGACTCTCGTCGACTTCGGGGTCGCGGCTCTCGTGTTCGCCGGTATCGGGGCTTGGCGGCTCCGCAGCAGTCCTCAGATCCGGGCCCTCTTCGCGGTCGCTGTGCTCGGGGCGATCCTGATGTTCGACATCTTCCCGGCCGACCTGTTGATGGAGATTCCGCCGCTCAACACTGTGATCGTCCAGCGCGTCTACGTCTACATCGCGCTCGCAGGGTCGGTGATCGCAGGCGCCGCCTTGGCCTCGCTGCTGAAGAAGCCGATGTCCGTCCGCGCAGCGATTGGTTGGACTGCGATCCCCTTTGCGCTCGCGGTTGCCCTGCTCGGCATCGAGGTGGCCCTCGGCGTCACGTACGGCCCGAGGAACACGATCAACGATTCCGCGATCATCAGGCTCGCAGCCGAGCTCGTCCTGACGGCGGTGTTGCTGATCCTGATCGGCCGGGTCCAGCCTCGCCTGGCCGCCGGGGCTGCGGTTCTCGTCTGCGTGGTCCAGCTCGCCTACCACACCGATTTGAACATCTGGCTGCCCCCGTCGCAGGCTCATCCCCCAACCCCGCCCTCGATCAAGTACATGCAGTCCAAGCAGGAGTACCCGGGCCAGTTCAGAACCGGCACCATCAGGACCGGCGTCGAGCTCAACCTGATGCAGTCGAACGCCGTCGCGATGTACAACCTCGAGTCGCTCGAGGGTCACGACCCGCCGATCTCGAAGCGCTGGGTGGAGTTCGCCACGAAGGTACTCGGGCAGCCGGGCTACCTCGAGCGCCTCCCGGGTGGCCCCGACCCGCGCAAGCGGCGCCACCTCAACGTGATCAGGGCGATGAACGTCCGCTACTACCTGACAAGGCCCTTCGCGACCTATTCGATCCCGGGCTTCGAAGAGGTGTACCGCGGTCCGGACGCTGTGGTCTACAGGGACGCCTTGGCTCTCCCGCGCTCGTATGTCGTTCCCGAGATCCGTAAGTCCGGTGCGCAGTTCGCGAAGATGCAGCTGCTCAGCCCGAGCTTCAACCCGCGCAAGACCGCCTATATCCCGCTCGGCGTGAAGGGCCCGAGCGGGCCGATTGGGCCCTACCGCGGCGCGAGGTCCGAGTGGATCTCGAATCGGTCGATGAAGATCAACGTGCCGAAGGGCGGGGCGGGATGGCTGGTCGTCGGCAACCCGTACTCAGCCGAATGGAAGGCAACGGTTGACGGTAAGGAGGTCAAGGTCTATCCGACCAACTACGCGATGATGGGGATCCCGCTCGAGCCGGGCGCCCACGAGGTCGTCATGACCTACAGCTCCGACGGCTTCTGGCTCGGCGTGCTGATGTCGATCGTCGGATTCCTGATCATCACACTGATGATCGTGGGGGGTCGGCGCGGATGGCGGCCCAGGGCGCGGGTCGAGCAGCAGCTCGGCAGGCCACTCCCGATCCCGGCGTGGGCGGCGGGCCCGGGTGAGACCCTCACGGACGAACAGGTTCAGGAGCGAGCAGACGCAGGCTGGTACGCAAAGGGAGTGCGGCGGTTCAAGCCTGATTGGAAGGCGGGGCCGCCTCCGTCTGGAGACGGCGTCGAAATGCCGGAGGAGGGACTCGAACCCCCGACACGCGGATTATGATTCCGCTGCTCTAACCAGCTGAGCTACTCCGGCGGGGGTCCGGCAGTCTAGACGGACCGGGGGGCTTTCGGCACCGCGAGGTCGCTCCTGCCGCGCAACTCGGCCGCTCGCGGGCAGCCACTCAGAGCGAGCGCCCTGTCGAACTCGTCCAGAACGGCTGCGAACGCCGCCTCGACTCCGGCGGCCCCCGCGGCGGCAAGGCCCCAGAGGACGGGCCGACCCAACATCACCGCATCGGCACCGAGAGTGAGGGCAATGAGGACGTCGGTGCCTCGCCTGATCCCGCCGTCGACGATCACGCTCCCGCTGCCGTCGAGCGCTTCCACAACCCCGGAGAGGACCGAGGCCGTCGCTGGAACGGTGTCGAGCTGGCGGCCTCCATGGTTGGAGACGACGACTCCAGCGGCACCGCTCGCGACCGCGAGCAGGGCGTCGTCGGGGCGCAGGACGCCCTTGACCAGCACCGGGAGCGGCGAGTCGCCGGCGAGCCGCTCGATGTCCGTCCACGTCAGCGAAGGGTCGATCAGGTCGGCAGTGTCCTGCATCGAGATCAAGCCGCTCGCGCCGGCGGCGGAAACACCGGGAACCAGGTCGGCATCGCCGATCGTGAAGCCGTTGCGCCGGTCGCGATCCCTTGCGCCGAGCACTGGCAGGTCGGCCGTGACGACCAGTGCCTCGAAGCCGCAGTCGACCGCCTCTGCAACGAGGTCAGCCGTGACCCCCCTGTCCTTGAAGACGTACACCTGGAACCAGTTCGTCCCATCCTTGGCAGCGGCTGCCACTTGGGCAGGCCTCGCGGTCGCGAGGGTCGAGAGGGTGTAGATCGCTGCGGCTCTCTCGCAGCCCCTGGCCGTTTCGGGCTCTCCGCGAGGGTGGGCGAGGCGGTGGTAGGCGGTCGGCGCTGCGATCAGCGGATGAGGGCGCACCCTTCCGAGCAACTCGACCGAGGAGTCGCGGTCGGACACGTCGACGAGGACCCTCGGGTGGATTTGCCAGTCCCTCCAGGCGGCGCAGTTGGCAGCGAGGGTCAGCTCGTCGCCCGCGCCCCCGGAGAAGTAGCCCTTCGGACCGGGCTGAAGCACCGATTCGAACCGCTCCCTCAGCTCGTCGAGCGTGCTTCCCGAAAGCGGCTCGGTCAAGCGGGTGTCTCCGGGTTGGCCCGCGCCCACTCGACGATCCGCTCAGAGCCCTGGATCGCTTCCCCGGAGTCGGTGACGAGCAGCGGAACCCAGTTGTTGCCTGTGATCCGCTTGACCTCCCTGCGACCTTTGGTTCGATTGATCCAGTCGGGGAGCGGGCCTAACCCGTAGCACTTGACGACATCGGGCTGGTACCCGGCCTCGACGAGGGCGGAGTGGGCCCATCCGCAGACGTGACCGTGGGGCCGTCCCGGGATCGCCGGGTTGTTCCATGTTCCGTAACAGACGTAGAGTTTCATGCCGCTGAGGCTACCCTCATCCGGTGCCGGCGGAACTGATGGCTGTTCCAAACATCTCGTGCGGGAGGGACCCCGCGGTGATCGAAGCAGTCGGGCGGGCGTATCAGGAGGCCGGAGCGGTGCTGCTCGACACCCACAGCGACCGCGACCATGACCGCTCGGTCCACACTCTCGCCGCGCCTCAGGGGGTCCTCGCCGGGGCCCTGGCTGCCGGAGCCCGGGTCGCAGCCCAACTGATCGACATCTCCGCCAATGCCGGCGTCCATCCCCACGTCGGCGCACTCGACGTCGCGCCCGTCGTGCACCTCGATCGGGCCCGCCGCGGGGCCTCAGTCGCAGAGGCGCTCGTGCTCGCTGCGCTTCTGGGTGATCGGCTGGGGATCCCTGTGCTTCTCTACGGAGAGATGGCCGGCGGGAGGACTCGCTCCGAGATCCGCGCGGGCGGCTCCGGCCGACTCGCTGAGCGGATCGGGTCCGGAGAGCTGGAGGTCGACTTCGGACCGGCGAGGGTCGATCGTCGGACCGGAGTCACGATGGTCGGCTCGAGGGGGCCGATGGTCGCCTTCAATCTCGTGATGGAGGAGTCGGTGAGCCTGGAGCGCGCAAGGCAGGTGGCAGCTGCGGTCCGGGAGGGCGGCCCGGCCGGATTGCCTGGCGTCCGCGCCCTCGGGCTGGAATTGGCCGAGCAGGGCAGCGTCCAGGTGAGCGCGAACCTCGAGCGGCCCTTGGAGGCCGGTATGGCCGAGTTGTATCGAGCCGTTTCGGAGCTTGCTCCCGTCGACCATGGCGAGCTCGTCGGTCTCGCTCCCGAGGCCGTCATCGCTCGCGCGATCGGGGTGCTTGCGATGCCCGGAGTCGACCCCGACCTGCACTCGATCGAGGGTTCTCTAAGGTTCCACGGGGTGACCGGCTGATGGCGAAGACAAAGCGCAAGCGCAAGACGAAGCACAGGGGCAATGCCGCCGGCATGGTCGAGTCGCGTGGCCGCACCGGTCGACGGCCGACGGACGAGGAGAAGGACGGGAGTTCGACTGGCAAGTCGAAGTCGAAGTCGGAGCGCAGGGAGCCGCAGGCCCATCGGCTCGACAGGCCCCCCACATGGAAGGGCGCACTGTTCCGCGCGGTCGTGGCTGCCGGTGCGTTCTTCGGATTCCTGGTTCTCCTCTTCAAGCGACCTGCGACGCCATCGGCCGCGATCGCGGTGATGATGATCGCCGTCTATACGCCTCTGGGTTACTTCACTGACATGTGGCTTCACAGGCGGCGGCTGAAGGCCAAGGCCAAGGAGGGCAAGGGGTGAGCCAGGTCAGGAGCTTCACCGTTGGCCCGGTCCAGGAGAACTGCCACTTCGTCTGGGGCGATGGCAGCGAGAGCTGCGTCGTCGTCGATCCGGGCGAGGAGGCACCGAGGCTGCTGGCGGCGCTCGATGAGTTGGGCCTCCGTTGCGAAGCGATCCTCCTGACCCACACTCACTTCGATCATGTCGGGGCTGTCGCTCCGCTCGCACGCGAGACGGGAGCCGAGGTCTGGTGCCCCGATATCGAAAGGCCAGTCCTGGCGGACATCATGTCGTTCGTCCCTTGGCCAGGGTTCGGGCCATTCGAGAGTTACGAGGCCGACCACGCGATCAGCGGCGGCGAGACACTGAAGATGGCCGGACTCGATTTCGACGTGGTCTTCACCCCCGGTCACAGTCCCGGGCACGTGACCTTTGCCACCGACGGCGGTGAGACGCTGCTCGTGGGGGACGTGCTGTTCGCGGGTTCGGTCGGCAGGACCGACCTCCCGGGCGGGGACTGGCCGACGCTGGCTCGCTCGATCTCGGGCCTGCTCGGAGCCTACCCCGACAGTGCAGCTGTTCACACGGGACACGGTCCCTCGACGACCCTTGGGGCCGAGCGGCGGACGAATCCCTTCCTCGCGGACCTGGTCAGTTGAGCGGGCTGCAGGCGCCACGCGGCACCTTCGATGTGCTGCCCGATCAGGCTGTCGCCTATTCGAAGGTCGAGGCGGTCGCCGGCCGGGTTCTCGGCCGGGCCGGTTACGGACGGATCGCAACCCCGGCGTTCGAGCCGACTGAACTCTTCGCAAGGGGGGTCGGTGAGGCGACCGACATCGTGATGAAGGAGATGTACTCGTTCGACGACGGCGGCGGGAGGTCGGTCACCCTGCGACCTGAGGGGACCGCTCCGATCTGTCGGGCGTACGTCGAGCACGGGATGCACAAGCGCCAGCAGCCGGTCAGGCTCTGGTACTCGGGCCCCTTCTTCCGCCACGAGGCGCCGCAGGCCGGCCGCTACCGGCAGTTCCACCAGATTGGAGCCGAGGCCTTCGGCAGCGACCGGCCAGAGCTCGACTCGGAGAACATCCTGCTGCTCGCTGAGATCCTCGAGGAGCTCGGCGTTGAAGGAACGAGGCTCAGGCTCGGGACACTTGGATCCGGTGAAGGCAGGCTGCGCCACCGCGAGCTTTTGGTCGACTACCTGCGAAGCCACGAGTCGGGCTTGCCGCGGGAGGTAAGGGATCGGATCGAGGTCAACCCGCTGCGGGCGTTCGACAGCTCGGACCCCGCGACGGTCGAGGTGATGAAGGGGGCGCCGCTGCTGATCGACTCGCTCGACTCGGATGACTCAGCCCACTTCGACGAGGTCTGCGGCCTGTTGGACGCAGCCGGCCTCGCATACGAGCGGGACCCGACGCTGGTCAGGGGACTCGACTACTACTCGAGGACGGTCTTCGAGTTCACGAGCGACCGTCTCGGGGCCCAGAGCGGAGTCGGTGGCGGCGGCCGTTATGACCGCCTCGTCGAGCTGATCGGGGGCCCACCCACGGCGGCGATCGGATGGGCCGCCGGAGTCGAACGGATCCTCTTGGCCTCTGCAGCGGACCCGGAGAGCGAGGTCGGTTGCGACCTGCTCGTTGTCGCCGTCGAGCCGGCGGGTATCGCAACCGGACAGACACTCGCGTTGGCTGCGCGAAGCAGCGGACTTTCGGCGAGGCTTGAGGTCGCGGGTCGCTCGATCAAGGCCTCGCTCAAGCACGCCGACCGGATCGGGGCTGCCAATGTGGCCCTGATCGAGACCGATGGGGTATCCCTCAAGGACATGAAGACCGGAGACCAGAACTTGCATCCAAACACTGACAGCGTCGTCGCCGAATTGATCGGCGGAGCATCGTGAGCGCCCTTTCGGCCAACCGCTTCCGTTCGGACTGGGCGGGGGAGCTGACCGACGGGGACGCCGGACGGGAGGTCCGCGTCGCCGGCTGGGTCCACAGGAGGCGCGACCACGGAGGGCTCGTCTTCATCGACCTTCGAGACCGAAGCGGTCTGCTGCAGCTCGTGTTCCACCCCGAGGATGCACCTGAGGCACATTCCCAGGCCCATTCGCTTCGGTCGGAGGATGTGATCACGGCCTCGGGGAAGCTCGTCCTGAGGGACCAGTCCCAGGTAAACCCGGAGATGGCTACCGGCTCGATCGAGATGTCGGTCACGGCGATCGAACGCCTGGCAGCGGCCGAGACGCCGCCATTCCCGGTCGATGAGGACGGTCCCGTTGACGAGCTCGTGAGGCTGCGCAACCGCGCGGTCGACCTGAGGCGCTCGGGTATGGCCTCCGCCCTGCAGCTTCGCCACAGGGTCACCAAGACAATCCGCGGCACCCTCGACGGCCTCGGCTTCACCGACGTCGAAACCCCGGTGCTGACACGATCCACGCCGGAGGGCGCGAGGGATTTCCTCGTCCCGTCCAGGACCTCTCCGGGTGACTTCTTCGCCCTCCCGCAGTCACCGCAGCTGTTCAAGCAGCTGCTGATGATCGGCGGGATCGAGCGCTACTTCCAGATCGCCCGCTGCTTCCGCGACGAGGACCTGAGGGCCGACCGTCAGCCCGAGTTCACTCAGCTCGACCTCGAGATGTCGTTCGTCGACGAGGAGGACGTGATCGAGGTGACCGAGACGGTGCTCGCCGCCGTCTTCCAGGAGGCGGGCCTCGATGTCGCCGCCCCGCCCTGGCCACGGATCACTCACGAGGAGTCGCTGACGAGGTTCGGCAACGACCGCCCGGACACCCGATTCGGCCTCGAGCTGCGCGACGTCGGTGAATCGCTGGCGGGAACCGAGTTCAAGGTGTTTGCCGGTGCGCTCGACTCCGGCGGAGTCGTCTGGGGAATCAACGCTGGCAGCACCGAGGTCCCGCGCTCCGAGCTCGACTCCCTGACCGAGACGGCGAAGCGGCACGGTGCCGGCGGCCTCGTCTGGGCGTTCGTCGAGGACGGAGCTGAGTGGCGATCACCGGTCGGGAAGTTCCTCACCGACGAAGAGCGCTCGGGCGTGATCTCGGCTCTGGGCGCTGAGCAGGGCGACCTGATGCTGATCGTGGCCGATCAGAGGCCGGTCGCTGCAGCCGCCTTGAGCGCAATCCGGCTCGAGCTGGCAGACAGGCGCGGACTCGTCGCGGACGGCGTTCATCACGCGCTCTGGGTGACGGAGTTCCCGATGTTCGAGCGCGACTCGGCCGATGGGCGCTGGACGGCCCTTCACCATCCCTTCACCGCTCCCTCAGGCGATCTGACCGAACCAGAGTCGCTTCGCTCACGGGCCTACGACATCATCCTCGATGGAGTCGAGATCGGCGGCGGATCCATCCGAATCCACGATCCCAAGATCCAGAGCGCAGTGTTCGATGCAATCGGGATGGACCGCGACGAGGCGGAGGAGCGATTCGGCTTCCTCCTTCGGGCACTCGACCAGGGTGCGCCGCCGCACGGCGGCATCGCCCTCGGGATCGACCGGCTCGTCGCGATCTGCGCCGGGCGGGACTCGATCCGTGACGTGATCGCGTTCCCGAAGAGTGCCTCCTCACAGGATCCGCTGACGGGAGCGCCAGGACCTGTCGACCCCGCACAGTTGCGCGAAGTTGGCCTGATCGCAGTTCCCAAGCCGCCGCCCGCGTCGCCAGACGGGGGATAGGCAGTTGGACGCGGATCTCTTCAGCGACCATCTGGAGAACCCGCAGGGACTGGGGTTGCTCGAACGGGCCTCGCACCGGGGAAGCGCAGGCGGCGCAGCCTGCGGCGATGTCGTGGACTTCAGGGTCGAATGCTCAGCGGACGGCACGCTCGAGGTCGGGTTCGATTGCGTCGGCTGCGGGGCACTGACCGCGGCAGCCAGTGCCGCAACATCGATGGCGACCGGTCAGCCGCTGTTGGACGCCGCCCGGATTTCGACTGAGCTCATTGCCGACGAGCTCGGAGGGTTGCCGAGCTCCAAGATCCACGCTGCCGAACTGGTCTGCGACGCGCTCCACAGGGCGATCGGGAGCGCCGCCGGGGATCTCTCGCTTCCGCCCCGGCAGGGGCGTCGACTGGTGGCGATGAGCGGTGGTGTCGACAGTTCAGTCGTTGCGGCTCTGTCTGCCGAGCGCGGTGAGGCCGTCGGTGTGACGCTCGAACTCTGGCGCGACGATCGCACCGACGCGGCTGCCTCGTGCTGCTCGCATGTTGCTGTCAGGAGGGCCCGCTCGCTCGCCCACGCCATCGGGATCCCCCACCTGACTCTCGACCTCCGCGACGAATTCCGCAGCGGCGTTGTCGATCCGTGGCTGACGGCTCATGCCGATGGCCTGACCCCGAACCCGTGCATTCAGTGCAACGGCAGGGTGAGGATCGAACCGATGACCGAACTTGCCGGTCGGCTCGGCGCGGAACGGCTCGTGACAGGGCACTACGCACGGCTGGTCGAGCGGGACTCCCCGAATGGACCCCTCGTGGGTGAAGGGGTCGACCGGGCCAAGGATCAGGCGTACGCACTTGCCCGCGTCCCGGCACGGGTGCTGGCGGCGATGGACTTCCCCCTCGGTGAGTTGACGAAGGAGCAGGTGCGTCAGGCGGCACGTGACAGGGGGCTGGAGGTAGCCGAGGCTCCCGACAGCCAGGACCTCTGCTTCATCGCCGGGATCGGCAGGGAGCGATTCCTCGCCGAGCACGGGCGACTCGGCTCCAGGGCTGGCGCGATCGTCGATTCCGACGGCCGCAGGCTCGGGACCCACCGGGGCTTCTTCAACCACACCGTCGGCCAGAGGCGAGGCCTGGGCATCGGTGGGGGAACCCCCCTCTTCGTGATCGGGACCGATGCCCGGACCAACACGGTGACGGTCGGGGGACGCGACGACCTGCGGACCAGGACGGTCGTCCTCGAGGACGTCGACCTGAGGAGGCCTGCCGAGAGAATCCGCTCCGTCCGCCTCAGGCACCATGCAGGCAGCGGCAAGATCGAGCGCGTCGAGGTCGACGGCGAGACGGCCACACTTCACTTCGTCGACGAGGTGGAGAGGGTTGCCCCGGGTCAGGTCGCCTGCCTGCTCGACGGTGAGACTGTCGTCGGCTGTGGGACCGTAAGTGCCCGCGAGTCTTAGACTCGGCTGCCGATGATGACTACCGACGAGATCCGCAAGGTCTTTCTCGACCACTTTGAGGCCGCCGACCACACCGAGGGTTCCCTCGGCGTCGCTCGTGCCGGCCGACCACGATCCGAGCGTGCTGCTGACCACGGCCGGGATGCACCCTCTCAAGCCTTACTTCCTCGGCCTTCAGGAGCCGCCGTCCGGGACCCTGACGAGTTGCCAGAAGTGCTTCCGGACGACCGACATCGAGAACGTGGGCAGCACCGCCCGGCACCTGACCTTCTTCGAGATGCTCGGCAACTTCTCGATCGGGCAGTACTTCAAGGAAGGGGCGATCGAGAACGCCTGGGCGCTGACGACAGGCGGGTTCGGCTTCGACCCGGAGAATGTCTGGATCACCGTCTTCGCCGGCGACGACGAGCTTGGCCTCGGCGCCGACGAGGAGGCGATCGCCGCATGGGAGGCCGTCGGTGTGCCGCGCGAGAGGATCGTGGCGCTCGGGCGCAAGGACAACTTCTGGCAGGCAGGGCCGACCGGGCCGTGCGGTCCGTGTTCCGAGCTCTACCTCGATCGCGGTCCCGAGTTCGGGCCCGACGGAGAGCGACCCGGCGACGACGGCGAGCGCTTCCTCGAGTTTTGGAACCTCGTCTTCATGCAGTTCGAGCAGGGGGCGGACGGCTCGCTCACTCCGCTGCCCGCCCGCAACATCGACACCGGAATGGGCCTCAACCGGATGGCCGCGATCCTGCAGGGAGTCGGGTCGGTCTTCGACACCGACCAGTTCACCCCGTTGATGGAGCTGGGGCGCGAACTCGCCGGGCCCGACCCCTCCGAGCGGTCGCTGAGGATCCTCGCTGACCACTCGAGGGCGATGTGCTTCCTCGTTGCGGATGGGGTCGTTCCGTCGAATGAGGAGCGTGGCTACATCCTGCGCAGGCTGATGCGCAGGGCGATCCTCCATGGCCGTCGCTCGGGCATGGAGCCCGGGTTCCTGGGCCTCTACGCCGAGGTGGTGGAGCGCACAATGGCCTCCGCCTACCCCGAGCTGATCGAGCAGCGCGATCCGATCCGCTCGTGGCTCGCCTCGGAGGAGGAGGGCTTCGGCAGGACGCTCGAGGCCGGAAGCGAGATGCTCGACGGCCTCATCGAGCGCGCGAGGGCGGAGGGTTCCGAGGGAATCTCGGCCGAGGATGCGTTCCTGCTGCATGACACTCACGGCTTCCCGATCGACCTGACGCTCGAGCTGGTCGCCGAGCACGGCCTCGGCGTGGACGAGGACGGCTTCGAGGCGCTCATGGATCGCCAGAGGGAGCGGGCCCGCGGTGGAACGGCGAGTGGCGACGCCTTCGGTGACCAGCGGCGTCTCGCCGAGGTGGTCGCGGAGTTCGATTCCTCGGTCGACGGCACGACCCGCTTCGTCGGCTACGACTCGCTGGCAATCGAGACGACCGTTCTTGGTGTTGGTCCGGCAGGTGACGGGCGGGCCTTCGTGAAGCTCGCCGAATCGCCCCTCTACGCGGCGGGCGGGGGCCAGGTGAGTGACCACGGGACGATCGCCCACGACTCCGGTGAGCTCGCGATCGTCGACGTGGTCCGTGCCGGCGACGGGCAGGTGGCCGTCGTGGAGGGCGACGTCTCGGCGCTTGTCGCGGGAAGCTCGGTGAGGGTTGCCTCCGAGCGCTCCGAGCGCCTGGCTACCCAAGCCAACCACACTGCGACCCACCTCCTCCATTCGGCGCTCCGGGAGCGACTCGGGGCCCACGTCCGGCAGGCCGGCTCGTCGGTCGCACCCGACAAGCTGCGGTTCGACTTCACCCACGGCGAGCAGCTGAGCCCGGCCGACATCATGGCCGTCGAGGACGAAGTCAACGCCAGGGTCCTCTCGGCCGAGCCGGTCTCGTGGCGTGAGACGTCGCTCAAGGAGGCCAAGGACCTCGGGGCGATGGCGCTCTTCGGAGAGAAGTACGGCGACGTCGTAAGGCTCGTCGAGATCGGTGACGGGAGCTTCTCGCGTGAGCTCTGTGGCGGAACGCACGTCGGCAACACGGCGCAGATCGGGTGCTTCAAGATCACTTCCGAGGGTTCGAGTTCGGCGAACGTCCGTCGGATCGAGGCAGTCACCGGGCCGGTGGCGATCTCGATGCTTCGCAGCCACGACTCAGCGCTGCGTCAGGCCGCGGCCACACTCAGGACGACTCCCGAGGACGTCCCGTCGGCTCTGGTCAGGAGGGAGGCCAGGCTGAAGGAGCTCGAGCGGAAGGCCGAGAGCGGAGCCGAGATCGACCTCGAGGCGGTTCTCGCGGAGGCCGAGGAGATCAACGGACTCAAATTCCTCGCCGCAAGGCTCGAAGGGGTCGGAGCCAAGGCGCTGCCAGACGTGGCTGACCGGCTGCGTTCGGCGCTCGGCGGCACCTCGGTCGTTGTGATCGCTGTTCCGGGTGACGGAAGGGTCGACCTCCTGGTCGCCGCCGGCCCGGACGCGATCGCCAAGGGGGTGAAGGCGGGAGACGTGATCAAGCCCGCTGCGGAAGCCGTCGGCGGTGGCGGTGGCGGCAGGCCGAACCTGGCCAGGGCAGGAGGCAAGGACCCGGACTCGATCCCGTCGGCGTTCGCGGCGGCACGAACCGTCGTCGAGGCAGCCAAGGAATGAAGCGGATCCTTGCGCTCGACCACGGGTCGGCGCGATGCGGCGTGGCGGTCAGCGACCCCACCGGCACGATTGTCACTCCGTTGGACAGCGTTGCGAAGCCCGACAGCGAGCAGGGTATGGGGCGAATCGTCGAGATCTGCAGGGACCGCGATGTGGCGGCGGTGGTCGTCGGCCTTCCGCTCTCCCTCAGCGGGGGCGAGAGCGAGCAGACGGCTGCGGCGAGGCGCTTCGCCGGGCTGCTGGGCGGCGAGCTGGACGGGATCCCCGTGGAGCTGATGGACGAACGCTTGACGACCAGCGAGGCGAGAAACCGGGGAGGGTCGGCCGAGGAGGATTCGCGGGCGGCCGCTGTGCTGCTCGAACGCTGGCTCGAGCGGTCCGCGGGAGGGCTTCCATGAAGAGGCTCCTGGTCGCCGGGATCGGAGTCGTTGCAGCACTCGGGCTGATCGGCTGGTTCCTGATCTTCCAGCCGTTCCATGGGGGAGGAGACGGCAAGGCCGTGATCGTCACGATCCCGAAGGGAGCCGGTCTCTCGACCGTCGCGGACCTGCTCGCCTCGAAGGGGGTGGTCGACGACGCCACGCTCTTCGCCCTGCGCACGAGGCTCGAGGGGGACAGCGGAGCCATCCACGCCGGGCCGATCGCGATGAGCACCGGCCTCAGCTACGGGGAGGCGCTCGAGATCCTGACCAAGCAGGGCAATGCGACCCGGTCGGTCACGATCCCGGAGGGACCTTCTCGGCGCGAGGTGGCGCCGATCGTGTCGGCCGCCGGGGTGGCCGGTGACTACCTCGCGGCGACCCGGTCTTCACGATTCCTCAACCCCCGTTCCTACGGGGCCCCCGCCGGTGCGGGACTCGACGGGTTCCTGTTCCCTTCGACCTACCAGCTCAGGCTCTCACCAAGGGTTCCCGAACTCGTCCAGGCGCAGCTCAACGCCTTCAAGACGCAGTTCGCCACGGTCGACATGGCCAATGCCAAGTCGAAGAACCTGACGGCCTTTGACGTTGTCACGATCGCCTCGATGATTGAACGCGAGACCTCGGTGGCGAAGGAGCGCCCGCTGGTAGCGGCCGTGATCTGGAACAGGCTCAAGCAGGGCATCCCACTCGGCATCGATGCCACCACCCGCTACGAGTTCTCCAACTGGACCAAGCCGATCACCCAGTCGCAGCTGGCGAGCACGTCGAGCTGGAACACCAGGAACCGACAGGGCCTGCCGCCCGGGCCGATCGGCAACCCCGGACTCGCCTCGCTCCGGGCAGCGGCCAACCCGGCCCGCAGCGACTTTCTCTTCTACGTCGTCAAGCCCTGGTCGTGCGGCGAGCACACCTTTGCCCGCACCCAGGCCGAGTTCGATCGGGCCGTCGCGGCCTACAACTCGGCGAGGGAGGCCAACGGGGGAAGGGCTCCGACGAAGTGCCCCTGATCGGAGTCACCGGCTGGCCGGTTGGCCACAGTCGCTCTCCGGCTCTGCACAGGGCTGCCTTCGATGCCCTCGGTCTCACCGACTGGCACTCCCAGCTGCTGCCGATCGCACCCGATCTGTTCGATGAGACGGTCAGGGCCCTCCCGGACTCCGGATTCGTCGGCATCAACGTCACCATCCCGCACAAGGAAGCTGCCCTGGCGATCGCGGACGAAGCATCAGAGACAGCGAGGGCCTGCGGGGCTGCCAACACATTGAGCTTCGCCGACGGACGCATCGAGGCTGACAACACCGACGCGCCTGCGATCGAATCCCTGGCTTTGGAGATGCTCGATGATCCAGCCGGGTCGAGTGTGCTCCTGCTCGGAGCGGGAGGGTCCGCTCGGGCCGCGCTTCTGGCACTCACTCGAGCCGGAGTCGGCACGGTCCGTGTCTGGAATCGGACGCCCGGTCGCGCGGTTGCCCTGTGCTCCGAACTCGGTGGCGAGCCGACATCGAGCGGGGCTGCGGCCGACCTCCTGATCAACACGACCGCTGTCGGCCTCGGGGCCGATCCAGAGGCCGAGATGCAACAGCTCCCATTCGAACTCGACGAGGTCGCGATGTTCCCGCGGGTGATCGATCTCGTCTACCGAACCGGGGGAACTCCTCTGGCCCAGGCCGCTCTCACGGCGGGCGCCCGGGTTGAGGACGGGCTCGAGGTTCTGGTCCGCCAGGGTGCGTTGTCGCTCGAATCGTGGACGGGCACGCGCCCGTCCCTGACCCCGCTCAGGGAAGCCGTCTCGGACTGACTCGGACGGATCCGCCTGGCAGCCGAGCGGTGGCGTCGGTGCGAGTCCCGCTACGGTGCCTTCCGTGTCGATTGGAGCGATGAGCGGCGAGCCGAGGACCTGCGACCCATGCAAGGGCACGGGTTCGCTCAACTCGAACGCCGGCGGAGAGCCGCACAGGGTGGTCTGTCCCTGGTGCGAGGGAGCCGGAGTCGCCCTGCCGGAGCATGACGCCCAGGAGGCCGGCGAGCGGCTGCGCGAGCAGCCTCCCCCGGAGGCAGGGGGCGACTGAGTCCCCCGGGCTGCCTCTCAAGGGGGTGGCCCAAAGCTCCGCGGCAGTCCTGGTCTTGATCCTCGCTCTCGCGACAGTGAGCGATCTGCGGACGAGGCTGATCCCGAACAGGTTGACCCTCGGTGGGGCATTGGTCCTGCTGGCCTGCGCCTGCTGGAGCGAAGGAACGGCCGGCGCCGGTTTGGCCTTGGCTGGAGGCATCGCGGCCGCGGCAGCGCCCGGCCTTGTTCACCTCGCAAGGCCGGAGGCGATGGGGGGTGGAGACGTGAAGCTTTCCTTCGCAATCGGCTGCGGACTCGGGCCGGCCGGGGCTCTCGCCGTCGCCCTCGCCTCGCTGATCGTGCTGATCGGGGCACTTGCACGCGTTCCGTTCGAGGGATCCGCAGCGCTTCGAAGCGAGGTCCCGTTCGCGCCATATTTGGCTGCAGGAGCGCTCGCGGCACTCTGCGTCAGCTGATCGCCGCGTAGAGTGAGGGCCATGCACTTGAGACTCATCACCGCCGGCGAGAGCCACGGCCCCGGCCTTACCTGCATCGTCGAGGGGATCCCGGCCGGCCTCGAGCTCGACAGGGAGACGATCGATCGCGACCTCGCTCGCAGGCAGCTCGGCCACGGCCGGGGCGGCCGAATGAAGATCGAAACCGACCGGGCGGAAGTCACCGCCGGTGTTCGCCACGGGCGGACCCTCGGCGGACCGATTTGCCTTGGCGTCACCAATCGCGATTTCGACAACTGGTTCGACCGGATGAATCCTTGGCCGGTTGAGGAGGAGATCCCCGAGGTTCACCTTCCGCGGCCCGGCCACGCTGACCTGCCCGGAGCGTGGAAGTACGGATTCACCGACATCCGCAACGTCCTCGAGCGTGCAAGCGCACGCGAGACCGCTGCCCGGGTCGCCGGCGGCGCAGTCGCGAAGGCCCTGCTCGCCGCCGTGGGAGTCGAGATCCGATCGCACGTAACCTCGATCGGGTCGGTCGAGGCGCCCGCACAGCCCAATCTCACCCTGGCTGCGTTCGAGGGGGTCGACGAGTCCCCGGTTCGCTGTCTCGACCCCGAAGCGTCCAAGGCGATGGTCGAGGAGATCAACGTCCTGCGCAAGCGCAACGAGTCGATCGGGGGAACCTTCGAGGTGCGCGCCTTCGGGCTCGTTCCGGGCCTCGGTTCCCACGTGTCGTGGGAGGAGAGGCTCGACGGTCGCATCGCCCAGGCGGTGATGTCGGTCCAGGCGATCAAGGGTGTCGGCATCGGCGACGGCTTCGACCTCGCCGGAAGGCCCGGCAGCGAGGCCCATGACGAGGTCTTCCACGACCCGGAGCGCGGCTACTACCGAGAGACCAACAGGGCAGGCGGCCTGGAAGGTGGAATGACCAACGGTGAGCGATCTTGTGGTCCGCGCGGCGATGAAGCCGCTTCCGACCCTGACCAAGCCGCTGCGCTCGGTCGACATCTCGACCCGGGAGCCTGCGCAGGCCCTGCGCGAGCGGACCGACTCCTGCACCGTCCCTGCTGCCGGTGTCGTCGCCGAGTCGATGCTGGCCTTCGTGCTGGCCGACGCGTACTGCGAGAAGTTCGGTGGCGACAGCATCGAAGACCTCCGCCTCGGTGTGGCTGCCTACGCGGAGCGAATCGGTTGGCGCCGGACGCTCTGATCGAGGCGCCCGGCAGGGCACTGGTCCTCGTCGGCTTCATGGGGGCCGGCAAGAGCACGGCGGCTCGAACCCTGGCGCCTGACGCTCTCGATACGGACGCCCTGATCGAAGCCGAGCTTGGCGCATCAGTCGCAACGATCTTCGAGCGGGATGGCGAGCGGGCCTTCCGCGATGCGGAGGAGCGCTGTGCCCTTTCGGCTCTGGCCCGGGCGGCGGCAGGCGAGGGCGGGGGCGTCGTATCACTGGGCGGCGGTGCGCTCCAGTCGCCGGCCCTTCGGGATGCGCTGCGCTCGCACACCGTTGTGCAGCTCGATCTCGACGAGGAGGGATGCTGGAACCGCGTCCGCTCCTCCACCTCGGCTCGACCGCTCGCGTCGGACCGCGAGCGGTTCTCTGCCCTCTACGAGCAGAGGCGAGGGCTCTACTCGGACGCGGCCGATGTGGTCGTCCCCTCGGACGGGGTCCGCTCGCTGCGCGCGGCACTTCCGTCGATCAGGGCGCTGTCAGCCGCGCCGCAGGGCACCAGGCTGGCATGGGCATCGTCAGCGTCGGGCTCGTACCCGGTGTTCGTCGGTCAGGGCCTGCTTGCGCTCGAGTCGCTCAGGCCCAAGGGAAGGTTTGCCCTGATCAGCGACCGCCATGTCGGGCCGATCCATTCCGACTCCATCGTCGGGCCGATCGTCTCGATCGCCCTGGAACCGGGCGAGGAGAGCAAGGACCTCGAGGCGTGCGCAGGGGCCTGGGGTCAGCTCGCGCTGGCGGGCGTGACCCGGGACGATCAGGTCTTCGCGCTCGGTGGCGGGGTGGTCGGCGACATCGCCGGCTTCGTCGCAGCCGCCTACCAACGCGGCATTCCCGTAGTTCACTTCCCGACCACGCTCGTGGCGCAGGTTGACTCCGCTTTGGGCGGCAAGACGGGAGTGGACCTCCCCGAGGGCAAGAATTACGTCGGCGCCTACCACCAGCCTGCCGCTGTCATCTCGGACTTCGATGTCCTCCGGACCCTGCCTCCCGAGGAGTTCTCGGCCGGGATGGCAGAGGTCATCAAGACGGCGCTGATCTCCGGTGGACCGCTGTGGGAGTCGGTCGTCGAGGGCACGCTCGGCATCCGCGAGGTCTTCGAGTGCGTCAGGACGAAGCTTGCGGTGGTCGCGGCGGACGAACGCGACGGCGGGCGCCGGCAGGTGCTCAACCTCGGGCATACGGTCGCCCATGCGATCGAGACTGCAACCGGGTACAGCCGATTGAGGCACGGCGAGGCCGTGTCGATCGGGCTGATGGCAGCTCTCAGGCTGAGCGGGGCAGACGGGTTGCGGGAGACCGTCGGCGGTCTCCTCGAACGCGCAGGACTCCCGCTCTCGATCAGCGGAGTCGACCCCGATGAGATCGTGCAGTTGACCCGTTCCGACAAGAAGGCCCGCGCAGATGGCACCATTCCCTTCGTGCTCTGTGATCGACCCGGCAACGCCACCCACGGCCATCCCGTGCCCGACTCGGACCTTCGCGCCGCAGTCGAGGAGGTCTGTCGATGAGTTCGCACAACCGGATCGAGGTGATGCACGGTGTCAATCTCGATCAGCTCGGCAGGCGTGACCCGGCCCATTACGGGACGCTCACCCTCGACCAGCTGGAACAGCAGATCGAGCGTCAGGCGAAGGAGCTCGGTCTCAGCGTGCGCTTCTTCAGGACCAATCACGAAGGCCAGTTCATCGAGCATCTCCACCTGCTCGCCGGAGTGGCCGATGCCGTGATCCTCAACCCGGGTGCCTGGACCCACTACTCGTGGGCGATCAGGGACGCAGTCGAGTTGACGGGGCTGCCGGCAGTCGAGGTCCATCTGTCGGCAGTCGATGAGCGTGAGGAATGGCGCCGCAACAGCGTCCTCGACGGAGTCGTGGCGGCAAAGATCTCCGGCAAGGGGCCGGACGGCTACGCCGAAGCCCTCGCGGCCCTGTCGTCGATCATCTGATGTCCGGCTCCCGGGCGGATCGGCTGGCCGAGCGGGCGCTTGAGAGCGGCTGTGATGTCGCGCTGGTGACCCAGGCGGCCGACCTGAGGTGGCTGACCGGCTTCACGGGCAGCTCCGGGCTTGCGCTCTGCGGGCCCGAGGTCCGGGTCTTCGTGACCGACTTTCGCTACACGGAGCAGGCCGCTGACGAGGTGGTCGGCTTCGACGTCCTGATCTGCGAGCGAGAGCTGACCGACCGGATCGCTTCGGTCCTCGGCGGTCGCACTGGCCGCCTCGCCTTCGATTCGACGGTCGTGACCGTCGAATCCAGGGACAGGCTGGTCGACGCCTTGCCGGAGGGTTGGGATGCGGTTGCCGTCAAGCAACTGGCCTCGCCTCTGCGTCAGGTCAAGGACGAGGGGGAGATCAACTCCATCGCCGCCGCAGCATCGCTCGCCGACGAGGCGTTTCAACGGACTCTCGACGCTGGACTTGTCGGCAGGACGGAGGCTGAGGTCGCCTGGTCCCTGGAGCGGACCATCCGTGATCTCGGTGGGGAGGGTGTCTCGTTCCCACCGATTGTGGCCGCCGGCCCGCACGGTGCGCTTCCGCACGCCTCGCCGCGGGCTGTGGCGATCCCCAAGGGCGTTCTGGTCGTGATCGACTGGGGTGCCGTGGTCGACGGCTACTGCTCGGATTGCACCCGGACCGTTGCAACCGGCGAGGTCGGGGAGGAAGAGGCCGCCGTTCACTCACTCGTGCTCGAAGCGCAGCAGGCAGCCGTCGCAGCTCTGCGGACGGGGCCGTCGGGGCCTGAGATCGACGCCATCGCGCGAGGGATCATCGCCGAGGCAGGCCATGGCGACCGCTTCGGTCACGGGCTCGGGCACGGAGTCGGCTTGGAGATCCACGAGGGACCCACCCTCGGTCGCAGCGGCGCGGATCTCCCGCTCCAGAGCGGCATGGTCGTGACCGTCGAGCCGGGCGTCTACCTGCCGGGGCGGTTCGGCGTCAGGATCGAGGACCTGTGCGTGGTTGCCGACGGCGACCCGCGGATACTGACCGGGCTCGAGCGGGGTATGGTCGTCACGGGCTGACGCCCCGATCCGAGTACCGCGCGAACAGGACCAAGGAAGATGATCTCGACCAACCAATTCAAGAACGGCAACCACATCGAGGTTGACGGAGTGATCTTCAAGATCCTCGAGTTCCAGCACGTGAAGCCCGGGAAGGGTGGCGCGTTCGTCCGGACCAAGCTGCGGCGGACGACCGACGCGGCAGTGATCGACAGGACCTTCAGGGCGGGGGAGAAGTTCCGCGCCGTCAGGACCGAGGTTCGTCGCATGCAGTACCTCTACAAGGACGGCACCGACGCCCATTTCATGGACACCGAGAGCTTCGAACAGCTCCCGATCCCCGAGTCGGTGCTCTCCGAGCGGCTTCCATGGATGAAGGAGAACGACGAGGTCGAGGTGCTCTCGATCGACGGCAACCCGTCTGACATCCAGTTGCCCAGCGCAGTCGATCTCGAGGTGGCCCAGACAGAGCCAGGGCTCAAGGGTGACACGGCTTCGGGCGGGGGCAGCAAGCCTGCGATGCTCGAGACCGGTGCCGAGGTGATGGTCCCGCTGTTCATCGACATCGGCGAGAGGGTCCGAGTGGACACCCGCAGCGGCGAGTACATCTCGCGTGCGTAGGAGCGACCAGCGCAGGGCAGCGGTGTTCGCGATCTACCAGCGGGACGTGACCGGCTCGGAGATCGGCGACCTGCTTGGGAATGACGCAACCCCATTCACTCGCCGCCTCGCCGAGGCCGTCGCTTCGAGGTCCGGCGACCTCGATCAGGTGATCGATCGGTACTCGCAGGGCTGGTCGGTTGATCGGATCGCACCACTCGAGCGGGCGATCCTGAGGGTTGCGATCCTCGAGATCACCGAGCCCGACGCCGTCGAGGCGGGAACGCCGATTCCCCCGGAGGGCGCGATCGACGAGGCAGTCGAGACTGCAAAGCAGTTCTGCGGAGCCGAGGCTCCCGGCTTCGTCAACGGCATACTTGGCTCAGTGATCCACGAATCGAGGACATCGTGAGCGACGAACTCGCCCGACTGGCGCGCAGGCTCGAAGAGGATGCCGCGCGGATCGCCGAGGATGGGGTCGACGACGCAGAGGCTGCCCGCCTCGCCGCCGAGATCGCTCGCACCGCTGCCGAGGCCGCAGCGATCGTCGAGCGCACCCTGAGGGAGCCGGTGCCCGCGCCGCGGGTACCGGGGCAGGGAAGCCTGCCCGTCGAGGATTGAGCGCACGGCCGGCCGGAAAGTGCCATCCGAACCTCTAATCTTCAGCCCATGAGCTTCCTTGGAACGAATTCACGAACTGGCAGTCCCGCCGTAACCGAGCAGGCCGACCCCGCCGTCGAGCGCGTCTTCATCAGGGCGACCTTCGGCTGGATGTTCATCGGCCTTGCCCTTACAACCTTCATCGCAGTCTGGTTCGGCTCCAACGATGCGCTGATGAACAGGTTGCAGACGCAGCCCGGCTGGTTGATCGGCGGGGTGATTCTGCAGCTGGGTGTGGTCCTGTTCCTCGGGTTCGCGATCAACCGGATCTCGGCAGGCACGGCGACCTTCCTGTTTGTCCTCTACGCCGCGCTGACCGGCGCCGTCTTCTCGTTGATCCTCAGCTACTACTCGACGGCTTCGATCGCAATGGCCTTCGCCGGGGCGACAGGGGTCTTCGCCGGCATGGCGCTCTACGGGTACGCGACGAAGCGGGACCTGACCGGCTTCGGGCCGATTCTGTTCGGTGCCCTGATCGGATTCCTGATCGCGAGCGTCGTGTTCATGTTCACCGGCGGCGCGGTCTTCAACCTGATCCTCGGGTTCCTCGGCGTGATCATCTTCGCCGCCCTGACCGCCTACGACATGCAGATGATCAGGCGCTGGGCCGGCCAGTCGACCGATGAGTCCGGCGCCAGGAAGATGGCTATTTTCGGCGCTCTCCAGCTGTACCTCAACTTCATCAACATCTTCCTCAGCCTGCTTCGGATCTTCGGCTCATCGCGCTGACGATGGCGGCCACCGATGGGGTTGCGCCGCTCGGGGCCGGCTATCCCGACCACCTGCGCCGGCAGGTCGACGAGTACCTGACCGCGCTCGAGCTTCCGGCTGCAGGAGCGGTTGGCGGTCTGGCCGACGACATGCGCTACTCGTTGCTGGCCGGAGGCAAGCGGGTCCGTCCGGTGCTCGCGCTCGCAACCCAGGCCGCGATCGGCGGGGAGGCCGAGAGGGTGATGCCGCTCGCGGCTGCGATCGAGATGATCCACACCTACTCGCTGATCCACGACGACCTTCCGGCGATGGACGATGACGACCTCAGGCGAGGCAAGCCGACGCTCCACAAGCGGTCGGGTGAGGCCGCCGCGATCCTGGCCGGCGATGGGCTGTACGCAGAGGCATTCTCCCTGCTGCTCTCCAGCACCCCGGGCAACCGGACTCGGCTCGCCGATTGCGCTGCGGCATTGGCCTCGGCCACGGGCCTGAACGGGATGGTTGGAGGCCAGTACCTCGACGTCGGCGGCTACTCCGATGAGGGCGCCGAGGGGCTCCGGGAGCTCCATGCCCTGAAGACCGGTCGCCTGATCCACGCCAGCTGCGACTGCGTATTGATCCTCGAGGACGAAAACGGCCCCGAAGCCGAGGCGATCCGTCTCTACGCGAAAGAACTCGGTTTGCTCTTCCAAATTGTCGACGACATCCTTGACGTGACAGGCACGGACAGTGGCCTCGGCAAGCCGGCCGGATCGGACGAGCGTCAGGGCAAGCGGACGTTCGTGACGGAGTTCGGTGTCGAAGGTGCGGCTAAGCTCGCAGGGGAGTGCCACGCCTCCGCGACCGGGGCAATCGACTCGCTCGGCGAACGGGCGGCGGAGTTGCGAGCGATCGCCGATCACGTGGCCACCAGAAACTCATGACTGATCCGAAACGACTCCTCGACTCGATCGACCGGCCTCAGGACCTCCACGGCCTCGACGACGCTCAGCTCCAGCAGGTCGCTCAGGAGGTGCGTGAGCACATCATCGACACGGTCGGTGAGATCGGCGGGCACTTCGGCGCGAATCTCGGGACCTGCGAGCTCGCAGTCGCGATCCACTCGGTTCTCGACAGCCCGACCGACAAGGTGCTCTGGGATGTCGGTCACCAGGCCTACCCCCACAAGGTCCTGACGGGGAGGCGTGACCAGCTCTCGACGATCCGCAAGTACGGTGGCTTGACTCCCTTCTGCTCGATCGACGAGTCCGAGCACGACATCATGGGAGCCGGGCACGCTTCGACCTCGATCGGCTACGGAGTTGGCCTGAAGGAGGGCATGCGTCGGGCGGCAGCGGAGGGCATCGGCTCTGACGATGGCCGCGTTGTCGCCGTCATCGGCGACGGCTCGATGACCGGCGGTGTCGCCTTCGAGGCGATCCACCAGGCCGGCGGCCTCGGGACTCCGTTGGTGGTTGTCCTCAACGACAACGGAATGTCGATCGCGCCGAACGTCGGCGCTCTCTCCCGGTACTTCAACAGGGTCAGGCTCAACCCGAAGCTCTGGCATGCTCGCGAGGGAGTCGAGGGAGGGCTCAGCCGCCTGCCGGCGGGAATCGGAGCAAGGTTCGAGAGGCTCGGTCCGCACCTGAAGGAGTCGATCAAGGCGTTCTGGGCTCCCGGGCTCTGGTGGGAGGAGCTCGACTGGGCCTACGTGGGCGTGGTCGACGGTCACGACGTGGCCGCTGTCCGAAGCGCCCTGACCGAGGCGCTCAACGCCGACCGGCCGGTCGTAGTCCATTGCGCGACCGTCAAGGGCAAGGGTTTTGCTCCGGCCGAGGACGGGGGACTTGAGGGAATGGAGGCGTGGCATGCCGCCAAGCCGAACTCGATCGTCGACCGCGCCCCGGCCGTCAAGCCGAAGCCTTCAACGCCACCTGCGCCGTCGATTCCGACCTACACGGAGGTGTTCGGCAACGCGATGGTCGCCGAGTGTCGACGCGACCCACGGGTCGTAGGCATCACTGCAGCGATGAACTCGGGCACTGGACTCAACATCCTCCAGGACGCCATGCCCGAGCGCTACTTCGACGTCGGTATTGCCGAGCAGCAGGCGCTGCTCTTCGCCTCGGGCTTGGCGCTCGAGGGCATTCGGCCGGTAGCGGCCATCTACTCGACCTTCCTCCAGAGGGCGTTCGATCAGATCGTCCATGACATCGCACTGCAGTCGCTGCCCGTGATCCTCGCGATGGACCGTGCCGGACTCGTCGGCGACGATGGCCCGACTCATCACGGCGTCTTCGACATCCCCTACCTGCGCTGCCTTCCGAACATGACTGTGATGGCCCCGCGGGACGAGGCGATGCTCGTGAGGATGCTGAGGACGGCGATCCTGCACGAAGCGGGACCAACGGCGATTCGCTACCCAAGGGGGGCTGGAGTCGGCGCTGCCCTGCCCGAGGATCCACAGCCGGTCGAGGTCGGAACGGGGGAGATCCTCAGATCCGGGTCGAGAGTCGCGCTGATCGGCTACGGCTCCGGTGTCGGCAAGGCGCTTGAGGCCGTCGGGATCCTGGCGGAGCAGGGGATCGACCCGACCGTGGTCGACGCGAGGTTTGCCAAGCCGATTGATGCCGGCCTGATCGCACAGCTCGCGGCCGAACATGACCTGCTCGTCACGGTTGAAGAGGGCGTGCTCCAGGGAGGGTTCGGCAGTGCCGTCCTCGAGACGCTCAACGAGTCCGGGGTTCAAAGCCGGGTCCTGCGGGTCGGCCTGCCCGACAGGTTCGTGACTCATGGCAGTCCCGCTCTGCTGCACGAGGAGGTCGGGTTCACCGGCGTCAGGATCGCCGAGCGGGTCCTCGCCGCAGTCGCCGACTCAACGGGCGCCCTCGCGGGCATCGAGTAAGCCCCGCCAGGTCCCCGCCGAGAGGAAGGACCCCTTTCGGGGCTCCTCACAAAGAGGAAGGACCCCTTTCGGGGCTCCTCACAAAGAAGAAGGACCCCTTTCGGGGCTCGTCTGAAAGAGGAAGGACCCCTTTCGGGGCTCGTCTGAAAGAGGAAGGACCCCTTTCGGGGCTCGTCTGAAAGAGGAAGGACCCCTTGCGGGGCCCTTCCGGGGGAGGAGAGATAATGCTTTGCTGCTATTTGACAGAGGGCGCACCGTTTCCGGCATTTGCCAACTGTTGAATGGAGAGTGACAGGGTTGGGCGGGGTTGGTTGTGATTCTGCGCACAGAGGTCGAACTGTCGGTTGCGCGGAGTTCCCGGCCTCGCTCGTGCGATCATCGCCGGATGGCCGGGACGATCTCAGCAGGTGGTTCCTGCGCCCGTGAGCGGTGAACCCCAGGGCAGGGTTCGGCTCGACTCGCTGCTCGTCACGCGCGGGCTGTTCGAGACCAGGTCGCGGGCGGCCGCTTCGGTGATTGCCGGCGAGGTGCTGCTCGGCCAAGGGCGCCAGCGGGCTGCGAAGCCGGGACAGATGGTTGCGCCCGATGTCGAGCTCGCTCTTGAGGAGCGGGCCGGCAGGTTCGTGTCGAGAGGCGGGGTGAAGCTCGGGAACGCCCTTGACACGTTGGGAGTCGATCCGACCGGCCGCTCGGCGCTTGACGCCGGAGCGTCGACCGGCGGCTTCACCGACTGCCTCCTCCAGCGGGGGGCGGAGCGCGTTCTGGCAGTCGACGTCGCCTACGGAGAGCTCGCCTGGTCGATCCGCAACGATCCGCGGGTCGAGGTGCTCGAGCGAACCAACGCCAGGAACCTTGGCCCTGATGACATCCCCTGGTCGGTCGACCTGATCGTCTGCGACCTCTCCTTCATCAGCCTGACGAAGGTCATCGGGGCGCTGATCGGTGTCGCATCGCCTGGCTTCGACCTGCTCGCGATGATCAAGCCCCAGTTCGAGGTCGGACGCGATGCGGTCGGGAAGGGAGGCGTTGTCCGGGATCCGGCGCTGAGGCGGCGTGCCCTGATCTCCGTCGGTGAGTTCGCACTCGCCCTCGGCGTTGACGTCTGCGGCTACGCTTCCTCGGGGCTTCCCGGTCCGAAGGGGAATCTCGAGACTTTCATTCACATCACCGACCGCACCCGACCAAGGGACCTCGCGGCCGTCGAAGCGATGGCAGCGAGGATCGAACCATGACCGCCAAGACAGTCTCGCTGCTCACGCACAACGACCCCCGGCTCACCGCCGGAGCCGTTGAGCTGCTCATTTCGATGGCCGCCGAGCGGGGGATCGCGCTCGTCGCGGATGCCGATGAGCACTCCCGGCATCGTCTCGAGCCGGGCGGGCCGATTGGCCTCGAAGAGGGTTCGTCGCCCGACCTGAGGATCTGCCTGGGCGGGGACGGCACGGTGCTCAGAGGCTTGAGGCGATCGGCCGGCACCCGCATACCCGTCTTCGGTGTCAACTTCGGCGAAGTCGGGTTCCTCTCAGCCTGCGATCCGGTCGACGGAGGCGCGGCGGAGGCATTCACCCAGGCGCTTGACGGTGCCTTCGATCAGCTTGAGCTGCCGGCCCTCAAGCTCCAGATCGAGGGCGTACCCGCCGCGTTCAACGACGTCTGCGTGCAGCGCAGGCCGGGGCTGAGGATCGCCGACGTCGCCTATTCGATCGGCGATCAGGAGGTCGGCCGGGTCCGGTGCGACGGCGTCGTTGTAGCCACCCCGGCCGGATCGACCGGCTACAACCTCGCCAACGGCGGCCCCGTTGTGGCATGGGGCGTCGAGGGATTCGCGGTGTCGTTCATCGCCCCTCACTCCCTCACGGCCCGCTCACTGGTCGTCGCCCCGGACGACCGGGTGAGACTGAGCAACCGGTCGACTGGAGAGCCGGTCGACCTGCTCGTGGACGGGAGGCCGGCCGGCGAGCTCGGCCCGGGAGAGGACGCGGAGGTGTCGTTCGTCGGTGCCGAAGCGATTCTCGCGCAGCTTCCGGGGTCAAGTTTCTACCAGCGACTGCGAGAGAAGTTCGGTCGCCTCGCCACCTGACTCCCCGGCAGGGTCCAACCGTCCCCCTGCGCTGCTAAACCGGATGGACGATGCTGAGGCTCCTGACAGTCGAGAACCTGCTCCTGATCGAGCGTGCCGAGCTCGAGCTGGGCCCGGGCCTCAACGCGATAACCGGGGAGACAGGGGCGGGCAAGACCCTTTTGGCCACCGGCCTGGGACTGCTGCTCGGGGACCGCTCTCGAAGCGGGCTCGTCAGGCCCGGGGCGGAGGAGGCTTGGGTAGAGGGCGTCTTCGACCGGCCCGACGGCCTTCCGGAGCACCTGCAGGGGCTGATCCCCGAGGACGCCGACGAGCTCGTCCTCGGCCGGCGGGTATGGCCCGATGGCCGCAGCCGCGCGCAGGTCTGTGGTCGCACGGCCACCGTCTCCGACTTGAGGGAGCTGGCCGCCGAGATGATCTCCTTCCACGGTCAGCACGAACACAGGCGCTTGACCCTCTCGGACTTCCAGCTCGAAGCGCTCGACTCGGCGTCCGGCCCGGAACAGGCGGAACGGCGGACGAGGGCGAGGAACGCCCACGAGGCGGTGCTCGAGGCGGCAAGGCACCTCGACCGCCTCAGCGGCGGTGGAAGCGGCGGTCGCCGCGAGCTTGACCTGCTGCGATGGGAGCTCGACGAGATCGAGTCGGTCGCACCCGACCCGATCGAGCTGGCCGGGCTGCAGGAGGAGCGCGAGCGGCTCGGCTCAGCCGACCGCATCAGATTGGCGCTCGAGGGGCTGCTCGACTCGCTTGCGCCGGAGTACGGCGACCACGGCGTGAGGGACGCCGTTGCCGCGAGCGTCAAGGCCTTCGACGGGCTCCCCGGCGGTGGTTCCGGTTTGGGCGGCCTCCAGGAGCGTCTTGCCTCATTGGCTGCAGAGCTCGACGACCTGAGCGGGCTCGCAAGGGAGCAGCTGGAGTCGCTCGACTCGTCACCGGAGCGATTGGACGCGATCGAGACCCGGCTCGAGTCGCTGTCGCACTTGGAACGCAAGTACGGAGGCTCGATCGAGGCCGTGCTCGCTCACGCCGACGAGAGCCGAAAGCGGATCGCCGAGATGGAGGACCTCGACGGTGCGATAGAGCGAGCCGAGGCTGCGCTCGATTCCGCTCGCGACCGGCTCGACTCGGTCTGCGCGGAGCTCTCCGGTGCCAGGCGCGAGGCTGCCGGTCCGCTGGCTGCGGCGGTCGAGGAGGCGCTCGGCGACCTGGCTCTCGACGGCGCGCGCTTCGAGATCTCGCTCGGTCGGCGCGAGCAGCCCGGGCCTACCGGCAGCGACAGGGTCGAGTTCCTTGTTGCCCCCAACTCCGGGCTCGAGCCGACGCCACTCGGCGAGACGGCATCGGGCGGTGAGATCAGCCGGGTGCTCCTCGCCCTTCTCTCGGTCGCCTACTCGGGTGCCGGTGGGGTCGGGCGGCTGCTCGTCTTCGACGAGATAGATGCCGGCATCGGAGGCAGGACGGCCGTATCGGTCGGTTCCCGGCTGAGTCGCCTGGCGGACAACTCGCAGGTCCTCTGCATCACCCACCTCGCTCCGGTTGCCGCGAGGGCCGATCGGCACTTCACGATCGAGAAGCGGCAGGGCGATGGGGTGGCTCAAACGGTCGTCGAAGGCCTCGAAGGCGAGCGGCTGGTCGGAGAGATGGTGCGGATGCTCGGCGCCTCCGAAGGTGATCAGGCGGCACGGGCTCACGCCGTGGAGCTGCTGGCCGGCTCCGGAGGGACCGACGCCGCCTAGCTCGATAGATTGCGACGCGTGAGCATGCCGCAGGCAGAGACGCGCTTCGTCTTCGTGACAGGTGGGGTCGTCTCCTCCCTCGGCAAGGGCATCGCTGCAGCCTCGATCGGGCGGCTCCTGGTTGCCCGCGGCTTGCGGGTCCAGATCCAGAAGTTCGATCCGTACATCAACGTCGACCCCGGCACGATGTCGCCCTACCAGCACGGAGAGGTCTTCGTGACCGAGGACGGAGCCGAGACCGACCTCGACCTCGGGCACTACGAGCGCTTCACCGACTCGAACACTTCGCGAGCCTCCAACGTCACGACCGGCGGGATCTACAACAACGTGATCCGCCGCGAACGCCGTGGCGACTACCTCGGTGCGACCGTACAGGTCGTTCCCCACATCACCGACGAGATCCGCAACCGGATCCGCCTGATCGCCGAATCGGGCGACGTGGACGTAGTGATCACCGAGATCGGCGGAACGGTTGGCGACATCGAGTCGCTCCCGTTCCTCGAGGCGATCCGCCAATTCCCGGTCGACGTCGGCAGGGCGCGCTGCCTGTACGTACACCTCACTCTCGTTCCGTACATCGGCCACGCCGGTGAGCTGAAGACCAAGCCCACCCAGCATTCCGTCAATGAGCTTCGTCGAATCGGTATCCAGCCGGACGTCGTCATGTGCCGTTCCGAGGCGACTCTCGCCAAGGAAATCAGGGAGAAGATCGCGCTCTTCACCAGTGTCCCGGTGTCGGCCGTCGTCTCGGCAAGGGACGTCGGCAACATCTACGAGGTGCCACTCGCGTTCCGCGCCGAGGGAGTCGACGACCTCGTCCTCGATCACTTCGGCCTCGACGCCCCGGAGCCGGACCTCGACGGTTGGGAGGCGATGATCCGCAGGGCCGAAGCCGCAGTCGCGCCGGTCAGGATCGCCCTGGTCGGCAAATACGTGCAGCTTGAGGACGCCTACCTCTCGGTGGTCGAGTCGCTCAAGCACGCCGGCGTTGCCCACGGATGCCGGATCGAGGTGGACTGGATCGACTCCGAGAAGCTCGACGCCGCCGAGGCTGCGTCGAGGTTGGCCGTCGCCGACGGGGTCCTGATTCCGGGCGGCTTCGGTGGTCGCGGGGTCGAGGGCAAGATCGAGGCGGCGCGTGTAGCCCGCGAGCAGGGGATCCCCTACCTCGGGATCTGCCTGGGAATGCAGGTTGCAGTCTGCGAGTTCGCCCGCAACATCGCCGGGATGGACGGGGCCAACTCGACCGAGTTCGACCCGGAAACGCCGCATCCCGCAATCGACCTGCTTCCCGAGCAGAAGGAAGTCTCCGACATGGGTGGGACCATGAGGCTCGGAGCCGACCCGGTGACACTGGTCGAAGGCACGAGGATCCGCGCGATCTATGGTGAGGAGACGGTTTACGAGCGCCACCGCCACCGCTACGAGGTCAACAACCTGCTTCGACCTCGGCTCGAGGAGGCAGGTCTTGTGGTCGCTGGGACCTCGCCGGACGGAAGGCTGGTCGAAGCCGTCGAGCTGCCCGACTCGGCGCACCCGTTCTTCGTGGCCAGTCAGTACCACCCGGAGTTCAAGTCGCGCCCCGACCGGCCTGCACCGCTCTTCCGGGGATTCGTCGGGGCTGCCTTCGCTCGCGCGAGCGAACGCACCCAGCCGGCCGATGGCGGCCTTGTGGCCGGCAGCGGCAGCCACGCATGAGCTTGAGCTCGGCGCTCGATCCGAGCGAGGTGTTCGAGGAGCTGTGCTCGGTCCGGTCGCCTTCGCTCGGTGAGGCGGCGCTCGGTCGCGTGGTCACCGGCCTGCTGGACGGGCTTGGGATCGAATTCGAGCTCGATGGTGCCGGAGCGAAGCTCGGGGGCGATCAGGACAACATCCACGCCGTGCTTCCGGCGGCCGACGGCACGACCGAAGGCGGGATCCTCCTCGCCGCCCACCTCGACACGGTTCCCCCTGGCGCCTCGCTTGAGCCGGTATTGGACTCGGGAGTCTGGAGGAACGCCGGCGAGGGCATCCTCGGAGCCGACAACAAGGCTGCGGTCACGTCCCTCCTCTGCTGCGCATCCGTTTGGGCCAACCTCAAGCCGAGGGTCCCGGTCGAGATCCTCTTCACCGTGGCCGAGGAGATCGGGCTCAAGGGAGCGCACTCCTTCCCGGTCGAGCGGATCCGATCGAAGGCTGCGTTCGTCTTCGACCATCCGAGTCCGCTCGGCACGCTCGTTGTCGTCTCACCCGGCCACACGAGGGTTGAGGTCGAGTTCACCGGTCGGACGGCTCACGCCGGGATCAGGCCGGAGCAGGGCGCGAACGCAATCAGGGCCGCAGCCAGGGCCATCGCTGGCATTCCCAACGGACGCCTCAGTGAGAGCACGACAGCGAACGTCGGGCTCGTCTCGGGTGGCACTGCCGGCAACGTGGTCCCTGAGCGCTGCTCCTTCGAGTTCGAGCTGCGAACCCCGGACTCCGACGAGTCGGCTCGGATCCTGCTCGAGGCAAGCGAGGCGATCCAAGCGGCAGCCGACGAGGAAGGATGCTCGGCCGACCTGACCGTCAGCCGGAGCTTCAGCGGCTACCGCCACGCCGACTCGCACCCTGGCCTGCGGATCGGCATGCTGGCCGCAGAGGCGCTCGGGCTGGAGCCGACGTCGATCGCGAGCGGGGGAGGCTCTGACGCAAACGTGTTCGAAGCGGCCGGGATCCCGACCCTCAATTTCGGAGACGGCTCGATCGACACCCACACGCCGGAAGAACGAATCGCCGATTCCGACCTGCGGCTCCTCGTCGACCTCGCACTTTCGCTCCCTGAACACGCCTGAACGGCGCCCTGCAGTGGCAGGGAGGAGGGGTGGGGCGTGGAAACCGACGGAGGTGGCGTCCGCGTCCAGTACCGACTTGATGCTCGACTTCCTCGGTTCTCTCGAACTCGAGCGTGGACTTGCGCGAAACACGCTCGAGGCCTACCAGACCGACTTGAGGCAGCTGTCCCAGCACCTTGAGGCCAGTGGAAGCGATCTCCTCAGCGCCGACCGCGCCGATCTCGCCGCCTGGCTCGATTCGCTCGCGCTGGCGGGCGTGTCGAACGCCACGATGCGACGGAAGGTCGCGTGTCTTCGGACCTGGTACCGCTGGCTGCGCCGAGAGGAGTTGATCGTGGACGACCCGACTGCGGAGCTGCGATCGCCCGGGCGTGACAGGAGGCTCCCGAAGGTGCTCAGCCGAGCGGAAGTCGCGAGGTTGATGGAGGCCCCGGCTGGTCAGGCTCCGGCCGCACTCAGGGACAGGGCCCTGCTCGAGACGATGTACGCCTGTGGACTGCGCTCGACGGAGACGGTCGAGCTCGAACTTCCAAAGGTCGACCTCGAGGCTCGAATGCTGCGCGTGGTGGGCAAGGGGGGCAAGGAGAGGATGGTGCCGCTCGGATCGCCAGCGGTCAGCGCCGTGGCCGCCTGGCTGGAGGTCGGCAGGCCGAAGCTCGTCGGGATTCGCGAGGAACGGCGCCTGTTCGTCAACCAGCGCGGTGGAGCCCTCACCCGTCAGGGCCTCTACGGAATCGTCCGGCGACACGCCGCCACGGCCGGCCTGGCCGGCCGGATGAGCCCGCACACCCTGCGCCACAGCTTCGCGACCCACATGCTCAGTGGTGGCTGCGATCTGCGCGCCCTGCAGGAGATGCTCGGTCATGCCGATGCGGCCACGACGCAGCTCTACACGCACTTGAGCGTCGACGATCTCAGGGAGAGCTACTTCGAGGCTCACCCGCGCTCACGCAGCTGATTGGACTCCGGGCTGCGAGACTGCTGCCGATGCCCGAACTGCCTGAGGTGGAGACCGTTCGCCGGAGGTTGGACGATCGGCTGCGGGGACGGGTACTGAGCGAGGTGATGGTTCGCGACGCTCGCTGGTGCGCTCCGCTTGAGCCCGCACAGCTCGAGCTCGATCTCGAGGGGCGTCGGATCGAATCGACCGGTCGGCGAGGCAAGTACCTCATCTGGAACATGAGCGGAGGCCTGGCGCTAGTGATGCACCTGCGGATGACGGGCACTCTCCTCTACGACCCGCTGCCGGAACAGAAGCACTTGCGGGTCGAGTTCGGGCTCGACGACGGGCACAGGCTTGGATTCAGCGACCCGCGCAGGTTCGGCACCGGCCTGGTCCTCAACGCAGCCGATCTGGACGGCTACTTCGAGCCAAGGCTGGGCCTCGAGCCGTTCGACGCCCGATTCGACGGCCGACACCTCTTCGGGCTGATGCGCGGCCGCACAGCCCCGATCAAGTCCTTCCTGCTCGATCAACGCAGGATCGCCGGCATCGGAAACATCTATGCCGACGAAGCGCTGTTCCGGGCCGGCATCCATCCTCTTCGCCGACCGGGCGAGCTCAACAGGGGGCAGGCGGCGCGACTGAGGGACGGGATCGTTGACGCCCTGGCTGCCGGCATCGATGCCGGAGGTGCGACGATTGACGACTTCCGGGACCCTGACGGCGCCTGGGGCGCCTACCAGTCGGAGTTCCTCGTCCACAGGCGGGAGGGGAGGGAGTGCCCGGACTGCGGAAGGGCAATTTGCCGGATGGTGATCGGGGGGCGCTCGACCTACTGCTGTGAATCGTGCCAGCCGAAGCCGAGGCGACGGCGATCCTGACGGGTCAGCGGCCGAGCATCTCGGCCAGGCGGCCGCTCGTGTCGGCGGCCTGAAGCTCCGTCCAGCCGCCGAGGGTCTCGCCGTCGATCAGGATCTGCGGGAAGGTCATCAATCCTGTCTTGGCCGCAAGTTCAGCCCGCCCGTCGGCATCGCGACCGAGGAAGATCTCCGCGTACTCGACTTCCCTTGCGCCAAGCAGTGCCTTGGCCCGCGAGCAGTAGGGACACGGTTCAGTGGTGTAGACGATCACTTCGGCCATCCAGTCAGGTTAGCGGCCGGGGTCGGCTCTACCTTGGGCATGGAAATGCCGGATTCCAAGACCTTCAAGACGGAAGCGATCGTGTTGCGCTCGATTCGCTTCGGTGAGGCGGACAGGATCCTCCACCTCTACACGCCCGATCACGGCAAGGTCGGGGCGATCGCGAAGGGCGCAAGGCGGACAAAGAGCAAGTTCGGAGCGAGGCTCGAGCCGTTCATGCGAGTCAACATCGTGCTCAGGCTCGGGCGAGGCGACCTGCATTCGGTCAGTGGGGTGGAGACCGTCGCCCAATACGCCCGGCTCAGGGAAAGTGCCGCTGGCCTCGACTGGGCGGCACGCTGCTGCGATTCGGTGTCGCGCATCCTCGACGGTCCGGATCCACATCCGCTTGCCTACAACCTGCTCGCCAACTCTCTCGCAGCCGCCGATCGTGATCCGGACCTGCCGGGCAAGAGCGCGCAGAATCTCGTTCAGGCTCAAGTTGTTGATCGCAGCCGGACTCCAGCCATGCCTCGATTCGTGTGCATCGTGCGGGGCCGAGGGACCCCTCACCTCGTTCTCGGGGGCGGCCGGGGGGACCGTCTGCCCGGACTGCGAGTCGACCGGCTTCGCTCTCAGGCCAAGCGCTCTGCATTGGCTGGTCGAGGCGATCGGTTCGCCCGTCGCCGACGCCCCCGACGGCAGCGAGGTCGATCTGAGGATCGCCGAGCGCTGCGTCTCGGAGACAGTGGAACATCACGCCAACATCCGACTGCGGCCGGCCGCGGCGCGGTAGCCTCCGGCCTGATGGGAGCGACGCAACCAACCGGGAACAGCCACCCACAAGGGCCGGTCGCCGACACCTTCGCAGCACGGGTGATGGACAACGAAGAGCGGGTCCTCAGCCCGCTTGCCGTCAGGTCCTACCCGGACCGCCGCGACCGCCCGGAGGTGGGCTGTGGGCTCCGCACCCCGTTTCAGCGCGACAGGGACCGAATCGTCCACAGCAAGGCTTTCCGCCGGCTCAAGCACAAGACCCAGGTCTTCGTGGCGCCGCTCGGCGATCACTACCGGACGCGCCTCACCCACACCCTCGAGGTCACCCGAGATCTCAAGGACGGTGGCGAGGGCACTGAGGCTCAATGAGGACTTGACAGAGGCGATCGGGCTGGGGCACGACCTCGGCCATTCGCCGTTCGGTCACACCGGTGAAGAGGCGCTCGATCGCTGCCTCAGCGAGCGTTGGGGCGGTCACTTCCGCCACTACGAGCAGTCGCTGCGGATCGTCGAACGCCTCGAGCGCGACGGGCGCGGACTGAACCTGACCGAGCAGGTGCGCGACGGCATTGCCCACCACTCCGGGAGGGCCGCGATGCCGTCGACGCTGGAGGGGCGAATAGTCCGGATCGTGGACAGGGTGGCCTACATCAATCACGACATCGACGATGCCCTCCGCGCCGGGGTCATCGACGAGGGGACGTGCCGGCCGAGGCCATGGCGGTGCTTGGTCCAACCGGAGCCGAGCGGATCGACGCGCTCGTCCACGACCTCGTCGAGAACAGCGACGTCGCAGGGGACATCGTGCAGGGAGCGGACGATGGGAGCGAGCGATGACCGGCTCCGCGAGTTCATGTTCGAGCGCGTCTACCTCGGCCCGGAGGCAAAGCGCGAACATGCGCGCATCGAAACGGTCATCAGCACTCTGTTCGATTGGTACAGCGACGACACGGACCGCATCCCGAGCGGAGCCTCGCCAGGCGACGCGACCGATGCTGAACGGGTGACCGACTGGATCGCCGGCATGACCGATCGGTTCTGCATCCGAGCCTTCGAGGACGTAGCCATGCCCGAAGCGTTCGCGCCGTGAGCCGATTCACCGACGACGATCGCGAGCGCGTGCGAGATGCCGTGGACATGGTCGCGCTGGTCGAGACCCGGAGCCAGCTGAGAAGGGCCGGGGCCAACTCCTTCTTCGGTCGCTGTCCCTTCCATGAGGAGCGCAGCCCGTCGTTCCACGTCAGGCCGGTCGAGAAGCACTACCACTGCTTCGGCTGCCAGGCCTCCGGCGACCCGTTCAAGTTCGTGATGGAGACGGAGGGTCTCTCGTTTCCCGAGGCGATCGAGTCGCTCGCCGAGCGCTTCGGGGTCAAGGTCGAGCCGCAGGCCGAGGATCCGCAGGCGATCGAGCGCCGCAAGCGCCGCGAACGACTGCTCGAACTCCTCGAACGCACCTCCGGCTACTACGAGCGCGTCCTCGCGGACTCGAACGAGGCCTCAGCGGCGCGCAAGCTCCTCGCCGACAGGGGAATCGACCAGGAAACACTCTCGCGGTTCCGGGTCGGCTATTCGCCCAGCGCCTGGGACAGGGTTCTCGTCGCCTCACGGGAGGCGGGCTTCAGCGAGGAGGAGCTGCTGGCAGCCGGCCTCGCCAGAAGGGCGCAAGGCAAGGAGCAGCTGTTCGATCGCTTCCGTGGCCGGATCATGTTCCCGCTGGCCGATGCAAGAGGGAGGGTGATCGGGTTCGGCGCCAGAGCGATGCGCGACGGCCAAGGCCCCAAGTACTTGAACAGCGCCGAGGGCGAGATCTACCACAAGGGCAGCCAGCTCTACGGACTGCACCTGGCCCGCCCGGAGGCCGCGCGCAGCGGGTCCATCGTCCTTGTCGAAGGCTACGTCGACGCTCTCGCGATGACCAGGCCGGGGTCGAGAACGTCGTCGCGTTGATGGGGACGGCTCTGACCGACGAGCAGGCCCAACAGCTGGAGCGCACGGCCCGCACGCTTCTCCTTGCCCTCGACGCGGACAAGGCCGGACAGAAGGCAATGCTCCGGACCGGCGAGATCACAGCCGGCCGAACGCTCGAGCTGCGGGTCGTACCCATGCCGGCTGGAAAGGACCCGGGGGATCTGCTCCTCGAGGAGGGCCCCGATCGTCTTCGCTCGCGGGTGTCGGCCTCGGAGCCGTTCGTCTCGTTCCGGGTCAGCGCGGTCCTTTCTGCAGCCGACCTTTCGAATGCGGAGGGCAAGGATCGGGCACTTGCGCAGCTCAGGCCGATCCTCTCCGCGGAGCCTCCGAGCGTGCTCAGGGAGGAACTCCTCCAGCGAATAGCGGCTCAGCTCGACCTGTCGGGCGAACTTGTCGCCACGATCGTTCAGCCGGGTTCTGACGCCCCCGGCGGCAGGCCGCAACCGGGCGCGGCCAGCGCCACCTCCCAGCCCGCTCCCGGGGGGCTCAAGCCGGCCGACCGCATCTCCCAGGTCGAGCGAGGCTTCCTTGCGCTCTGCGTCGCCCTTCCCGCCAGGGGACGCGACGCGCTCAACGGCATCGATGTTCAGGAGTGGTTCACAGGCGAGGCGGAGCGAAGGGCTGCCAACCATCTGGCCTCGGCGTTGCCTGATCCCCTTTCGGGGTTGGGCGGCGGCGAGGACGCCGAGCTCACATCGCTGCTTGCCGGTCTGATGTCCCGAGCCTCGGAGATGCAGCCAAGTGGGGCGGCCTTCGACCTCGAATTCCAACAGCTCGACCTGAGGCGGCACGACCGGATGATCGAGCGCTCACGCCGGACGGACCCTGGCCTCGGGTCGGATCTGGCAGCCGAGCGCGAGCGGATTCGCCAACGGATAGACAGCGCTGCCGGGCGCCTCGAGGACGAGGCCGACCAGAGGGGAATTCGGTGACGTCGGACCTTCCCGAATCGCGGCGGCTCGCCGATCGCTAGTCTGAGCCGCTCATTCCGGGGTAGCTCAATGGCAGAGCATTCGACTGTTAATCGAAGGGTTGTGGGTTCGAGTCCCACCCCGGAGCTGGAGAGCCTGCGAGGCTCGCGGTGATCGGCCTGGACGGCGCAACTCAGCAGCGCCACTGCTGAGCCTTCAGTTGAGTCAGGCCAGAATCAGCTTCGCTGCGGTGAGCGATCCGTCATGGGTGGCCGCCCAGTCCGCAACCGACCGTGTTCGGGCAGCCATCTCGACGTCGCCAAGTGCACGCTCGACGGCGAGTCGCACCGTGGCCGGGGTCATAAGCCTCCTGGGCAAGCGAACGCCAATGCCGGTCTCGTCGATCCGAGCGGCGTTCTCGAACTGGTCGCCGGAGAATGGGACGATCACGGGGACCGCTCCAGCTTCGAGAGTCCGGGCGAGGGTTCCGTGCCCACCGTGGCTGAGGACGGCGGAGCAGCTCGGGATCGTCTTCGAGTACGACAGCCACTCCACGAGGTCGGTGTTCGGCGGCACGGTCACCGCACCGGTCAGCGGACGGCGGTTCCAGGTTGCGATTACGCGCGCGTCCAACCCCCCGAGTCCGTCGAGGGCGGCACGCAGCAGTTCGTGCCGCTCGTCCTGAGCCGTCGACGGGGCAACAAGGACCAGCGGTCCGCTCCCCTCGGGGAGCGCGACCTCTGGAAACTCCGGTTCCCAGAACAGCGGTCCGGTGACCCGGAAGTGCTCCGGGCGGGGCCGGCTGCGCTCCAGCTGGGGGAACGTACCGATCAGCACCAGATCCTCGGAAAGGGCACCATGGATCCTGCCCCTCGGAGCGAGACCCACCCGACGGCGCAGCTCGTCGTACTGATCGCGCCCGATCGCGAGGCCGCGCTCGACCGGTCGAGCGAGCCCCCTCCAGAGCGCTTGCCCTGCAAACGTGCGGGGCAAGCGCAGACCCAACCCGAACGGAGGCGAACCGGCCGCGCTCACGGGGTTCAGATGCGGCACGAGGGTCACGACGGGCAATCCCTCGAGTTCCCCCGAGAGAGCAGGGGCGAGCGTCAGGATGTCGTGGACGACGACGTCGGCCCTGGACGCCACAACGGCGGGCCGAGTCGTTGTCATCGCCTGGGCGACAGCCTCGTAGGGCTGGAGGTGACGACCGAGCGTCGGGAAGACCGGGAACTCGGGTGCGGGCACGAATTCCGCACCGGTGGCGAGCACGTGACCGCGCCATGGCTCGGCCGTCTCGACCACGACCTCGGCGCCCAACGATCGAACGGCGCGAGCAAGGGCAATGGCCGGGAAGGCGTGGCCCGGATCACCGAAGGCACCGATGAAGACCCGCCGAGCGGCGGCCACGGGTCAGATCTGGTCGCGCAGCTCGGCCACGGCGCGCATCTGCTCGAGGCGAGCCTGCGGCTCGAATGCCATCGGGGTGATGTTCAACGACGTGACTCCCGCTGCACCGAAGGCCCGCATCCGCTCCAGGACCCGATCCTTCGGCCCACAGAGGCTCACCATGTCAATGAGCTCGTCCGGCAGGGCGGCTGCCGCCTCCTCCTTCTTGCCGTCGAGGTAGAGGTCCTGGACGCGCTTTGCGTCCTCGCCGAACCCGTAGCTCGTGACAAGGGCGTTGTAGAAGTTCTTGTCCCTCGAGCCCATCCCGCCGACATAGAGCGCCATGATCGGACGCATCGCGTCGCGGGCAGCTTCCGCATCGTCCGTGATCAGGACGCTGATGTTCGCGGTCACGTCGAATCCCTCGAGCGGCTCGGTGCGCTTCGCGAATCCATCGTCCAGCGACGCACGGAAGATGTCGAAGTGTTCCGGCGCGAGGAACATCGGCATCCAACCATCCGAGATCTCGGCGGCAAGGGCGGTGTTCTTCGGGCCGATCGCTGCCAGGTAGATCGGGATCCGCTCCTGCACAGGGGCGATGGTCAGCTTCAGGGCTTTGCCTGGGCCGTCGGGGAGGGGGAGGTCGATCGACTCGCCGTGGTACTCGACGCGCTCACGCCGCAGTGCCATGCGGACCACGTCGATGTACTCGCGCGTGCGCATCAGCTGACGGGCGAATCGGACTCCATGCCAACCCTCGCTGACCTGGGGGCCGGACGGACCAAGACCGAGACGGAAGCGTCCACCCGAGATCTGGTCGAGCGTCGCCGCGGTCATCGCCGTCATCGCCGGGGTCCGGGCCGGCATCTGGAAGATTGCCGAGCCGAGCCCGATCTTCGAAGTGTGGGCCGCGAGCCACGCAAGGACGGTCGCAGCATCCGAACCGTAGGCCTCGGCGGCCCAGACGCACGAGTAGTCGAGGCTCTCCGCCTCGGTCACGAGCATCTTCTGGTCCTCCGCCGTGAGGCCAAGGCCCCAGTAGCCGATGTTGAGTCCGAGATCCATTGTCAGTCCTTGTCTTTCGTTTGTGGGTGCCGGCGGCGGGTGAATGCCGGGTGAGCCGGTCGAATCAGAGGGCTCTCGCCGGGGCGAATGAACATCACCTCGGGCACGATGCATGCCCGCGACTCGCGCAACAGCATGCGAACGGCCTCGGCGATGTCCGACGGCCTCATCATCTCCTCGGCCTTGACCCCCATGTTGACCGCGAACTCGGTCATCGGGGTCTCGACGAACGCCGGGCAGAGCGCAGTCGACTTGATTCCCTCGCCACCGAGCTCCTTGTTCATGGCCTCGGTGAAGCCCACCACGGCCGCCTTGGTGGCCGAGTACACGGAGAGCCACCCCTGGCCGTGCTTGCCGCTGATCGACGAGGTGTTGACGACAAGCGCACTCCCGTGTTCAGATGCAGCTTCGCGGAGCAGCCCGACCCCCTCGCGGTAACCGATCGCGATCGCCTTGAAGTTGACGTCCATCTGCATGTCGATCCCCTTCCCGGTCAGGTCGGCAACCGGCGCACCGAGGCCCACCCCGGCGTTGTTGATCAGCACGTCGAGTCGGCCGCGGGTCTCCCGATGGGAGTCGAACAGAGCGACGATGTCCTCCTCCGACTGCATATTGGCGGGCACCACATGAACGTCGTAGCCGGCGGCGCGAATTCAGCCGCGGCTCCCTCGAGCTTGTCTGGACGCCGGGCCGAAACGGTCAGTGCAAACCCTTCCTCGCCGAGCAGGTGAGCGATGGCGAGCCCGATCCCGCTCGAGGCTCCCGTGATCAAAGCTGCTTTCTGGGACATGCTTCCTCCGGTTTCGATTCAAGATCTGGGTGTGCGGCACGACTTGTACGCGTTATCCAATCATTCGCGAGACAATCACGGAGCCCCGGTAGCTCAGCGGTTAGAGCGACGGACTCATAATCCGGAGTGCGCCGGTTCGAATCCGGCCCGGGGCACTGGCGGCTCGCTTGGTGTGGTTGGGGGACGGTTGCGAGCAGGTCCCGCGGTACGCGCGCAGCTCAAATGGTGTGGTGGGGGACGGTTGCGAGCAGGTCCCGCGGACGCGCGCAGCTCAATTGGTGGTGGTGGGGGACGGTGGCGAGCAGGTCCCGCGGACGCAGACCCTCCATCCCGTCGGGTCTGCTGAGTGTCCGCTTGGACCTCTCGCACCGTCCCCTTCCCACAGGTGTGGGTTGCCGGAGTGGAGAAGAGTTGGGGTCGGACGCACCGTCCCCGGCCCACAGGTTTGGCTCGCCGGAGTGAAGAAGAGTTGGCGTGGGCTCAGGCCGACCGTCGCCTCGTCGATGCTGAGCTCGCCGAGGTGGAGAAGAGTTCGCTTGGGCTCAGACGAGCGACGTGGGCGCCTGGACCCACCACACCGCCCTCCACTCCAAACAAGGCGGTCGCCGTGACGGGCGGCGGTGCAGCTACGGCTTGGGCCCGAGGCGTCTGGGTCGGGAGTCGGCGCGCATATCCCCTGTCCGGCGGTTATCGGGAGCGAGCCGCAGGCGAGCGGACGACAGCCGGCAGGGGAATGCGACCCGACGGACGGTACCCACACCAAACGAGCCCTAATCCGTCACCCACCAGCCCCCGGCCAGCGCAAGACCGCCGCAGGTCAGATGGTGAAGGGGAGGGAGTCTGCGATCTCGGCCAGGCGGGGTGCCTGGCGGTCGCGGTCGGAGACGACCAGTTCGAACCCTTCGGGCCACTCGATCCCGACATCGGGATCGTCGAACGCGATCCCGGCCTCGGTGGCCGGGTCGTAGTAGTTCGAGCAGCGGTAGGTGAAGTCGGCTGTGTCGGAGGTCACGCAGAAGCCGTGAGCGAAGCCGATCGGGACGAACAGCTGTCGCATGTTCTCGTCGCTCAGCTCGAACGCCTCCCATTCGCCGAAGGTGGGCGAACCTGCACGCAGATCGACTGCCACGTCGAGTACCGAGCCTCGAGCGCACCTCACGAGCTTCGCTTGGCCCGGTGAGGTCTGGAAGTGCATCCCACGGAGGGTTCCCTGTCGCGAACGCGAGTGATTGTCCTGTACGAACTCGGCATCGACACCTGCTGCGGGCCACGAGTCGGCACGCCAGGTCTCGGCGAAAAAGCCACGCTCGTCACGGTGAACCGTGGGCTCGACGAGCACGAGACCTGCCAGACGGGTCGGGATCGGCTGCATGGCTGCGAAGCCTAGTGGGCTACCGGGGAAGGAGGTTTCCGGTGTCCGTCGAAACTTCCTGACCATGCCCGAAACCAAAGAATCTCCCACCCGGGTCCGCGGCCTCTCAGGCTTCATTGCGGACCAGATCGACGAACTCTCGCGCTCTCAGCGCGACGTCGCCCAGTACATCGTTGACCATCTCGACGAGGCCGCGTTCTCGACGGCCGAGGAACTCGCGCGGCGAGCCAACACTTCGTCGAGCACCGTGGTGCGCTTCTCGCAGGCACTCGGATTCGACGGATTCCCTGAGCTTCAGACAGCCGCCAGGGACGAGTACCGCCGGCGGCCGTCGGAAAAGGGCGGCAGCGAGGCAGGCGGTCCGCTGTTCGACGTCGACCAGTCACCGGCGGAGGCGACGATCATCGCCGACCACAACAACATCTCCGAGACGGCAGTCAAGCTCGATCGGGACGCCCTCCAGGCGGCGGTGGAAGCGATCGCCTCTGCCGAGAAGGTCGTTGTTGCAGGAATCGACCAGATGGCGTTCTTCGCGTCCTACTTCCGTCACCTCCTGCTCCTGCTCGACCTTCGCGCCGATGTCATCTCGGGCACGTCCCAGGAGGCGCTCAGCAGGATTGCCCGGATTGATTCGGACACCCTGGTGATTGCCCTGTCCGCCGGTCGGGCGCATCCGCTTGTCAGTCGGACCCTCAAGCTCGCGGGTCACCGTGGGGCGACGACGATGGCGATCAGTGACGCGACCCTCTCCGACATCGGGAAGATCAGCGATCACAAGCTCTGGTGGTCGTCGAGCAGCCCGGCTTACGTTCGCTCACACGTCGCTCTCCTGTCTCTGATCCAGGCGCTTGCGCAAGGGGTCTACAGCCAGGACAGCGAGCTGTTCGACGATCGCATCAAGGCTTACAGGCTCAAGTAGAGCTCCTCTCGGGCCCGGGCGAAATCGGTTTTGCACCGAACTCGCCCGTCGTCCGTAGGTAGACTGATGCAGATGCGAGACGAAAGCACTTTCCGAGTCAAGGTCGGGCTGGCAGAGATGCTTGCCGGGGGCGTGATCATGGATGTGGTCGACGCTGAGCAGGCGAAGATCGCCGAGGACGCCGGCGCATGTGCCGTCATGGCGCTCGAACGGGTGCCTGCCGACATCCGGCGCGATGGCGGCGTTGCGAGGATGAGCGACCCCCTGATGATCCGTGGGATCCAAGAGGCGGTCACGATCCCGGTCATGGCTAAGGCCAGGATCGGTCACTTCGCCGAGGCTCAGGTGCTCGAGTCGCTCGAGGTTGACTTCATTGACGAGTCCGAAGTTCTCACTCCCGCGGATGAGGCCCATCACATCGACAAGTGGCAATTCAAGGCGCCGTTCGTCTGCGGAGCCACCAACCTTGGTGAGGCGCTCCGTCGGATCGGTGAGGGCGCGGTGATGATCCGTTCGAAGGGGGAGGCCGGCACCGGCGACATCGTCGAGGCAGTCAGGCACCTCAGGACCATTCACGGCGAGATTCGCCGGCTTGGCACCCTTGACGAGATGGAGCTGTCGACCTCTGCCAAGAACCTTGCTGCTCCTGCCGAGCTGGTCAGGCAGGTCGCCAGAGAGGGGAGACTTCCGGTCCCGCTGTTCTGTGCAGGGGGCATCGCCACTCCGGCCGACGCGTCGCTCGTGATGCAGCTCGGAGCCGAAGCCGTGTTCGTGGGCTCCGGGATCTTCAAGAGCTCCGATCCCGCACCGCGAGCAAAGGCGATCGTCGAGGCGACCACGAACTACCGTGACGCTTCCGCGGTGGCCAGAGCCTCTGAGGGCCTTGGCGACGCCATGACGTCGATTGAGACGTCGAAGCTCGAGGACGCTGAGCTCCTCTCCAACCGCGGCTGGTGACCGGCCTGCGGGTCGGGGTGCTTGCGCTCCAGGGCGACTTCGCCCTGCATGCACGGCTTGTGGCCTCCCTCGGTCACGAGGTCAGCGAGGTCAGGACGGCCGCCGACATGGACCGGATCGAGGCGCTGGTGCTGCCCGGCGGTGAGTCGACGACCATCGCAATGGGGATCGAGCGCGAGGGGCTGGCCGAGCCGATCCGTCGTTTGCAACAGGCGGGCGCACCCATCCTCGGCACCTGCGCCGGCATGGTGCTCCTGGGTCGCAGCCACCTCGGTCTGATCGACGCCGCAGTCGAACGCAATGCTTTCGGCCGTCAGGTCCACTCCTTCGAGGCCGATCTCGTCGTCTCCGGGGTCCCCGGAGACCCTGTCCGCGCTCTGTTCATCCGTGCGCCTGCAGTTCTGGAAACCGGACCGAAGGTCGAGGTGCTGGCCGAGGTGGACGGCAGGGCGGTAGCCATCCGTGAGGGCAACGTCACCGCGATTTCCTTCCACCCCGAGCTGATCGGCGAGTCGAGGCTCCACGAACTTGCGCTCGGTGGCTCGCCGGAGCCAGCCGACGTGTCCCGGGCGGCTCAGTCCTTGTCCTGAGAACGCCCTGTGCGTTCGCGCGACCACGAGGTCCGAACGCGCTCGAAGCTGGACCAGTCGATCGCGGGGCGCTCGCCCCCGCCACCTTCAGGCAGATCGGGGCCGCGACGGTCACTGCCGCCTCCTCCGCCGCCACCGTCGTCATCCCCGCCGACGATTGACCTTCCCATCCAGGCTCCGAGGCACATCCCTTCGGATGCCACAACCAGCGTGAGGGCCCCGGCGAGGTTGCGGTGGGCGAGCAGGAGGCCTGCGGCGGCCGCATAGAGGACGACGCTCGCACCCAGGATGATCCCGGTCAAGGCCGGCTTCACCTCGCGCGGCGGCTTGGCGGCGGCGGCCGCCGAGACTGACACGGCGATCAGGGCCGCCAGTCCGATCTTGGCAATCAGTGGCATCGACAAGCTGGTGCGCCTCTCATCACGAATGGTACCGCCGCAAACAGGACGCGCAAGTGCAGCGCCGGCAGGCCCTCACTGTCGGTCAACCCGAGGTCAGCGAGAACCGCACGACGCCGTGCTCGTCGGGCGGCAACTCGAAGACTTCGCCAGCGTCGACGAGCAGATCCATGTGCCCGAAGACCTCCGACAGCGTCAGGTACGCCTGGGCGATGGCCAGCTGACCCCACAGCTCGTGGGCGAGCTCGAACGCCGTCTTCGGCTGGTCGGCGATGGCATCGCGCAGCTTCGAGGCGCGGCGCTCGTGCATCGCGAAACGGTCGTCGATCACGGACCTGTGATCGCCGAACTGATCGCCGTGACCCGGAAGGACCAGATCAACCTCGAGTTCGCGGGTTTCGCCGAGGTGCCTGAGGTAGGTGGGCAGTGGGCGGGGGCGATCACCCGACTGCTCGTCTCCCGGAAGAGGTGCACTGATCAGGGGGTTCGAGCTGATCCGCTCGAGCAGGTGGTCGGCCGCCACCAGCAGCCGGCCCTCCCTGTCGTAGAGGACAGTGTCGGATGGACTGTGACCGGGACGGTGCATCACCTGCAACTGCCGTCCGCCGATCTCGATGACGTCGCCGTCGGCGATGGTCCGGTCGGTGTCGATGCTTGCGCCGAATGCGCGGTAGGACCTGCCGACTGCGGCGAGAGCGGTGACGACGTCGTCCGGAATCCCACTCTGGCGCATCAGGCTCGCCGCTACGTCGTCGTCGCGCTGGGCTGCCGCCGGCCAGTCGGCCAGTGCGGGCGCGAGCCGGTCGAGCATCACTATCTCGGCCCCGGAACGGCGCTTGATTATCGACGCGAGACCGGCGTGATCGACGTGCTGGTGGGAGATCACGACTCGACCGATGTCCTCGATCGTCAGCCCGCGGCCCTGCAGTGCCTGGTCGAGCTCATCGAGCGACGTGCCGGAGTTGGGTCCCGTGTCGACGAGGGTGAGGGGCTCGCCCTCGAACAGGTAGGTGTTGACTCGGCCGACGATGAACGGCGTCGGCACTGCGATCCTGTGGATCCCCGCGGCGACCTCGACCGCCAGGGTGGCCGAGGTCAACTCTCCGACCTGATGAGCCCAAGCACCGCGTCCCGCTTGAGTTCCATGTCCTCGGCCGAGACGAGCGATTCGAGGCAGAGGCGCAGAAGCGGTTCCGTGTTCGATGATCTGACGCTGAAGTGCCAATCCGGGTAGTCGACCGTGATCCCGTCGAGGTGTCCGATCTCAGCCTGCGGATGGGCGGCGAGGATCGCGTCGATCCGGGCCTGGGCGTCGTCCACCTCCGAGTTGACCTCTCCGGAGATGAAGTAGCGGGAGCGGAACGGGGCGAGAAGCTCCGACATCGTCCTCCCGCTGCGGGAGAGCAACTCCAGGATCAGCAGTGCAGGCAGGGTGCCGCTGTCTGCGCACCAGAAGTCGCGGAAGTAGTAGTGGCCCGACACCTCGCCGCCGAACACGGCCTCGGGCATCTCGCGCATCCTTGCCTTGAAGAAGGCGTGCCCGACCCTGTTGACCACGGCGGTACCTCCAGCAGCCTCGACAGTGTCGGCGACCGCGCGGCTCGCCCGCACGTCGTAGAGCACTGTTGCTCCGGGATTGCGGGCAAGGACGGCCTCGGCCAGAAGTGCGGTGAGAAAGTCCCCGTCCACGAAGCCGCCCTTCTCGTCTATGAAGAAGCAGCGGTCAGCGTCCCCATCCCAAGCGATTCCAAGGTCCGCTCCCTCGCTCACGACGGCGTCCATGATGAACCGGCGGTTCTCCTCGAGCAGGGGATTGGGTTCGTGGTCGGGGAAGTCGCCGTTCGGCTCCCAGTAGGCCTTGACCAGGTCGAGCCCCAGCGAGTCGAGGATCCCGCCGACCATCGGTCCGGCCATCCCGTTGCCACCATCGACGACCACCTTCAACGGACGGATCGCTGAGGTGTCGACCAGCGACATGGCAAGTTCGGTGAAGCTTTCGGCCACATCGACTGCGGTAACCGATCCGCCGCCGGGCTCAGGGCCCAGTCCCGCGGTGAGCAAGTCCCGGATCTCGCCGATGCCCCTGTCCCCCGAGAGCGGGAGCGCCCCTGCTGCCACCAGCTTGGCGCCGGTGTAGCGGGCGGGGTTGTGGGAAGCGGTGCACATCAGCCCACCGTCGAGCTTCCGGCTGCCGACCAGGTGGTAGAGCTGCTCCGTCGCGATCATCCCGGCATCGAGGACGTCGGCTCCCTCGGCGGCCATGCCTGCCGCGTAGGCAGCAGCAAGGGCGGGCGCTTCGTTGCGCATGTCGCGGCCAAGACCGAGCCTGAGTCCGGGGACCGGGCATCCCGAGAGAGTGCCGATCACCTGGGCGAATGCCCTGCCGATCGAGTGGGCAACCTGCTCGTCGATGTCTTCGCCGGCGATGCCGCGAATGTCGTAAGCCTTGAAGATTCCGGCGGGGGGAGTGGACACGATCGGATCGTACCCGTGCGGCCCGTCACCGGTAGTGAAGCTCCTGCGACAATCGTGCGGTGAGCGAACCGAGCAAGCCCCGGGTCCTGATCCTTTGCGGCGGGAGAGGTACGCGCCTGCAGTCCGGTGTGCGCTCGCTGCCGAAACCGCTCGTCGAGATCGGCGGCTACCCCGTCGTCTGGCACGTGGTCCGAATCTACGCGGCTCAGGGGTTCGATCGGTTCGAGTTGCTGACGGGGCACCGGTCCGCTGAGATCGAGGAGTTCGTCAAGGCCACCGAATGGCCCGACGGCATCCGGATCGATTGCGTCGACACCGGCGAGGACACCCCGACCGGTGGTCGAGTGCGAAGGGCGGTGGATTCGGGCGCTGGCGGACCGGTCTGCGTGACCTACGCCGATGGCGTGGCCGACATCGACCTCACCGCTCTCTTGGCCTTCCACAGAGGAAGTGGCGCGGCAGCGACGATGACGGTCGTCAGGCCTGAGCTGCCGTTCGGCGTTGCTCAGGTGAGCGGCGACCTGATCACCGGCTTCACCGAGAAGCCAAGGTCCGAGCATTGGATCAACGGCGGGTTCATGGTCCTCGAGGAGGAGGCCCAGGCCGCAGTCGGACCCGACCACGTACTCGAGCGCGCCCCGATGGAGAGGCTTGCTGCGACCGATCGGCTTGCCGGATACCGCCACGAGGGCTTCTGGTTCTGCATGGATACCTACAAGGATCAGATCGCACTCAACGACCTGTGGGAGGATGGGAGCCCTCCATGGCGCAACTGGACTTGAACGGACGCTCCGTCTTCGTGACGGGGGGCTACGGCCTGCTCGGCTCGTGGCTCGTGCGCGCCCTGCTCGAACGGGGGGCGGACGTGACAGTCCTGAGGCGCGACATCACTGCGCGATCGGCCCTCGTGCTCTCGGGGGACGAGGAGCGCTGTTCCGTCGTGACGGGCGACCTCTGCGAACCGGGGCTGATCGAGCGCGCCATCGGCGAGTACGAGTGCGAGCTGGTCTTCCACCTCGCGGCTCAGACGATCGTGCCTGTCGCCAACCGTTCCCCGGTCGGGACCTTCGAGACGAACGTCAAGGGGACCTGGGTGCTTCTTGAGGCTTGCCGCGCTCAGCGGGTCGCAGGCGTCGTGGTGGCTGCGTCCGACAAGGCCTACGGGAATTCCGACGAGCTCCCGTACCGGGAGGAGATGGCACTGCGGCCGCTGTTCCCCTACGACGCGAGCAAGGCCGCTGCCGACCTGATCACCCGGTCCTACTTCCACACCTGGGGGCTGCCGGTGGCGGTGACGCGCTTCGCCAACCTCTACGGCGGCGGCGACCTCAACAGGTCGAGGCTGATCCCGGAGGCGATCTCGGCCGCCCTCTCCGGTCGTGCTCCCGTGATCCGTTCGGATGGCTCCCCCGAGCGCGACTACCTGCACGTCGATGATGCAGTCGACGCCTACCTTGCGATCGCCTCGGCCGTGGTCGAGGGTCCGGCAGCGGGACTCGCGATCAACGCCGGTCACGGCGAGCCGATCAGCGTGCTCGAAGTGGTCAGGACCATCTGCGAGTTGATCGGCTCCGACCTCGAGCCGGATGTCCGAGGCGAGGGCCCTCCCGTCGGCGAGATTCCGAGGCAGTGGGTCGACCCTTCGCTGATCAGGAAGCTGACCGGCTGGGAGGCGAAGCTCTCGCTGAGAGAGGGACTGGAGCGGACGATCGCCTGGTACCGCGAGAACCCGGGTTCACTTCCCCCCGGTCCTCCACCCCGCAGCGGTTAGACTCGCCCAGCCATGGCAGGCCATTCCAAGTGGGCTTCGATCAAGCACAAGAAGGCTGTCGTCGACAGCCGTCGCGGTGCCCAGTTCACGAAACTCGCCAGGGCGATAACCGTCGCCGCCAAGGAGGGCGGCGGCGATCCTGCCGGCAATGCCTCGCTCGCGACGGCCATCCAGAAGGCCAAAGATGCCTCGATGCCCAAGGACAACATCGAGCGTGCCATTGCGAAGGGCACCGGTGCCGGCGCCGACGCCGATTCGATTGAGCGGGTCGTCTACGAGGGCTATGGCCCGGGCGGCGTTGCGGTGCTCGTCGAGGCGTTGACCGACAACCGCAACCGCACCGGTTCGGATGTCCGTCACATCTTCAGCAAGGCCGGAGGCAACCTCGGCGAGCCAGGCTCTGTCGCATACCTGTTCGAAAAGCGGGGGGTGGTGAGGGTCGACGGGAGTCGCTTCGCCGAGGACGACCTGCTTGCAGCCATCGATGCGGGAGCCAGCGACATCGTCCGGGAGGATGACCTCGTTGAGGTGATCTGCGAGCCGGCCCTCACGTCCGCGGTCCGGACGGCCCTTGAGGGTGACGGGGTCGACGTGCAGGGGTCGGAGCTGAGCTACCGACCGTCGACGACCGTCCAGCTCGATGAGGAGAAGGCCGGGAGCCTGATCCGCCTGGTCGAGTCGCTCGAGGACAATGACGACGTCGAGGCGGTCCACGCGAACTTCGAGATCGACGCCGACGTACTCGAGAAGCTCAGCGGCTCCTGATCGTCGGGATGCAACCGGCGGCAGGCGTCCGGACCCGTGCGCAGAATCAGTCGGGATGGTCACCATCGGGATCGATCCAGGCACGGCCAACACCGGTTTCGGTGTGGTCCGCAGCGAGAAGGGGCGGATGATCGCCCTCGACGGCGGAGTGGTCTCGACGCGGTCGGACGCTCCGCTCGGTGAGCGGCTGCTCGCAATCCACTCCCGGGTCAGCGAGCTGATCGTCGAGCACTCGCCGGATGCCATGGCGGTCGAGGACCTCTACTTCGGTCGCAACGTCAGTTCGGCACTGGCGGTGGGGCAGGCGAGGGGGGCCATCCTGCTCGCGGCAGCGCAGGCTGCGATTCCCTGCCGCTCCTACACACCGCAGCAGATCAAGGCGGCCGTCTGCGGCAGCGGACGAGCCGAAAAGGCGCAGGTGGCGTCAATGGTGCAGCGGTTGCTTTCGCTGACCGAGATCCCGACCCCCGATCATGCCGCCGACGCTCTCGCTGCAGCCATCTGCCACTGCGCCCAGGTCCCTGCGCTCGAGGCAGTTCGGTGATCGCGCTCATCTCCGGCAGGGTCGCCGCCGTTACCGAGTCCCAAGTGGTGATCGACTGCAGTGGAGTCGGCTACCTGCTGAACGTGTCCGATCAGACGCTCCACTCGATGCCGCCTCAGGGTTCGCAGGTCAGTCTCCATACCCACTTGGTCGTGCGGGACGATTCGATGAGCCTCTTCGGCTTCGGTTCGCTCGACGAGCGCGACCTCTTCCTCGCCCTGACCGGCGTACCTTCGGTCGGTCCAAAGCTCGCGATGGCCGTAGTCGGCAGTGCTCCACCGGATGCGCTTGCGGCGTCGATCGCCTCCGGTGATGCAGCGCGGCTGCAGTCCGTCCCGGGCGTGGGGAAGAGGACTGCCGAGAGGATCTGTCTCGATCTGCGGGACTCCCTCGCCGGGGCAGCCGTGGACCTTCCCGGAGGTGGGCCGGGCTCCGACCGCTCCCTCGCCCGCGAAGGGCTGCTCGGTCTCGGGATGGCCGAACGGGAGGTTGAGGCTCTGCTCGACCAGGCTGAAGGCGACACGCCCCAGGATCTGATCCAGAGTGCCCTGAAGCTGTCCAAGAGCCGATGAGCGACCGGATCCAAACACCCGACGAGCTCCCCGGGGATGAGTTCGATGTTTCGCTGCGGCCCAAGCGGCTCGCTGACTTCGTCGGCCAAGGCCCGGTGCGCGAGCAGCTCAACGTCGCGATCGAGGCGGCGGTCGAAAGGCAGGAGCCTTTGGATCACGTCCTGCTCGCCGGCCCTCCGGGACTCGGCAAGACCTCACTCGCACAGATAGTCGCCGCCGAACTCGAGGTGGCGTTCGTGCCGACGGCGGGACCGGCCCTTGAGCGCAAGGCCGACGTGGCCGCGATCCTGAGCGCCCTGGAGCCACGCTCGGTCCTCTTCGTCGACGAGCTCCACCGCCTGCCGCGGGCACTCGAGGAGACGCTCTACCCGGCGATGGAGGACCAGCAGATTCCGATCACGGTCGGCCAGGGCGCCGGCGCCAGGGTCGTCACATTGGACGTCGCCCCGTTCACCCTGATCGGTGCGACAACGCGGGCCGGACTGCTGAGCCGCCCATTGAGGGACCGGTTTGGGATCCAGCACCGACTCGAGCACTATGAGATCGAGGACCTCTCGCTGATAGTCGAACGGTCGGCCGGCCTGCTCGGCCTCGAGATCGACAGGGCGGGCGCGAACGAGATCGCCAGACGGAGCAGGGGTACGCCGCGAGTCGCAAACCGACTGCTGAGGCGGGTTCGCGACCACGCGCAGGTGGCCCGCGAGGAGGTGGTGACCGTGAGCGTGGCCGAGCAGGGCCTCGCTGCGCTGGAGGTCGACACCGCCGGCCTGGACAGGCTGGACCGGGCGATCCTCGAGGCTGTCTGCGTGACCTTCAGAGGTGGGCCGGTGGGGCTGTCGACCCTTGCCGCCGCTGTCTCAGAGGAGCCCGACACTCTCGAGGACGTCTACGAGCCCTATCTCCTCAAGCTCGGCATGCTCTCGAGAACCCCGCGCGGTCGAGTGGCAACGAGGAGAGCTTTCGAGCACCTGGGCGTGTCGCCGCCGGAGTCGACCGAGCGACTGTTCGAGGGTTGATTGCGACCGCCGCTGCCTTCGCAGTTGGTCGCTAACCTCGCAGACTTATGCCCTACCCCTTCATCTGCCCGAACTGCGGCCACCGCTCGAGCCGCACCGACCGCCACGCCGGCTTCCGGCGCGAGGCCCCCGGCTGCACCGAGTGTGGCCACGGGTTCATCTTCGAGCTGCTCGACGACTTCTACCCGGCTCCCAACGCGGCGCTTTTCACTGCGGACAGGGAGGGTCGCTTGATCGGATGCGGCCACGGCTCGTTCGAACTGACCGGACTGTCCGAGGAGAAGGTGATCGGCAGGGAGGCCAAGGAAGTGCTCGGCCTGAAGTTCGAGGGCGGCGAGGACACGGTCGGGACCGTGCTGGAGTGGGGGGTCAGGGCGCTCGGCAAGCCGGTCGAAGTCAACGCCGAGGGGGATCTCCCGGCTCGGGCGACGGCCGATCTGTTCCCGGCCTACGACGAGGACGGCGGCCTCCTGATCGTACTCACGCCGGTTTCCGGTTAGGCTCGCGGACCAGACATGTCTGCCAAGCGGCGCACATCACTGATCCTGCTCCTCGTCGGCGGCCTGCTGGCCGCCTCGCTTGCGGTGATCTTCTCCCAGCCGACGAAGCTCGGCCTCGACCTCAAGGGCGGTGTCGAACTCGTCTACCAAGGTCAGCCGACCCCTCAGGCCAAGGTCGATGCCAAATCGATCGACAGGGCGATCGAGATCATGCGGGAACGAGTCGACTCGCTTGGCGTCGCGGAACCGGAAATCCAGCGGTCCGGCGCGGATCAGATCACTGTCGGCCTTCCGAGCGTCACGAATGTCAGGCGGGCGCAGGAGCAGGTCGGTTCACCGGCCCAGCTCGTCTTCTACGACTGGGAAGAGAATGTCTACGCACCCAACGGCAAGCTCGCCGCTCCGCAGCTGCCGCTGAAGGAGCCCGGTGCCGTTCTCGTGATGAACGCCTCCGGCGATCCCTCCGCTGGGCTCTCGCTGTTCAAGGCCGTCACGATGGCTTCGCAACAGAAGCCCAGCAACGCTTCGAACATCTCCCGCGTGGGCCCGCAGTACTGGCTGTTCGACTCGACCGGGAAGAAGCTGATCGCAGGCCCTGACGCAACGCTCAAGGACCTCTTCTCGGAATTGCCAGGCAAGAAGGCGCCGGCCGGATCCAAGCTCGTCAAGGTCCCGCAGGGCACCGTCGTGCTTCAAGCCGTCTATCGGAAGGGCAAGGCGCCGACCGACCCAGCCAAGGCGAAGTGGTACGTCCTTCGAGACAGGGTCGCACTGTTCGGCAAGGACATCACCGACCCCAAGCAGAGTCAGGACGATGCGACCCAGAGTCCTCAGGTCGACTTCAAGTTCACCGACAAGGGCCGCAACCAGTTCCAGTCCGTCACCCGCCAGATCGCCCAGCGAGGCCAGTCGCTTGCCCCGACTTTCAGCCCCGAGCGGCCGCTGCAGCACTTCGCCGTCGCTCTCGACCAGAGCCTGATCTCGGTCGCGTCGATCGACTACACCAACCTGCCGGACGGGATCGACGGGCGCAACGGGGCAGTGATCAGCGGTGGCTTCACGTTCCAGAGCGCTCAGGACCTTGCGAGGCTGCTCGAGCTCGGCGCGCTCCCGATCAACCTCAAGCTGATCTCCCAATCCTCCGTCTCCGCGACCCTCGGCAAGCAGGCCCTCGATCAGGGTCTCCTGGCCGGCCTCGCCGGCCTCCTGGTGGTCATGCTGTTCCTGCTGCTCTTCTATCGGGTGCTTGGCCTGATCGCTTGCGGAGCGCTGCTCGTCTACTCGATTTACCTGTTCGCTCTGGTCAAGCTGATTCCGATCACGATGACCCTTCCGGGCATTGCCGGCCTGATCCTCACGATCGGAGTCGCAGCGGACGCGAACATCGTGATCTTCGAGCGGGTCAAGGAGGAGATCAGAGCCGGGAGATCGGTGCCGGCCGGTATCGCTCAGGGCTACCGCAAGGGCCTCTCGGCGATCATCGACGCCAATGTCGTGACCTTGATGACGGCCTTCATCCTCTTCGTCCTCGCAACCTCGGGCGTCAAGGGCTTCGCCTTCACCCTCGGTGTCGGCACGATCGTCTCGTTGCTCACGGCAGTCGTCGCCACCCAGGCTGCGCTGACCGCGATGTCGAACTCGAGCCTGGTCAACAGCCCGGCTGCGCTGGGAGCGGGCAGGGGCGCTCGCGAGTGGAAGTTCGACTTCATGGGCGCCTCGCGCTGGTTCTTCTCGTTCTCGGGAGTGATCCTCCTGATCGGAGCATTCGCGATCGGCGGCAAGGGACTGAATTTCGGTATCGACTTCACCTCCGGGACGCGGATCGTGACCGCGCTGGCACAGCCGGCCAGCGAGAACCAGGTTCGGGACGTGCTCGCGACCAAGGGAGTCAACGACGCGAAGATCCAGCGGGTCGACAACAAGGAGCTCGGTGCCAACGGCATCCAGATCTCGACCTCGCAGCTGGCCCCCGATCAGGTCGTGGGGGTCGAGGCCGCTTTGAGCAAGCAGTTCGGCGGAACGAACAACTTCAACGCCGAATCCGTCGGGCCGACCTTCGGGCAGACGGTTGCGCGGAGCGCGATCCTCGCGATCATCGCGTCACTCCTGGTGATCAGTGCCTACATCGCGCTGCGCTTCGAATGGAAGTTCGCTGTGCCGGTGCTGATCGCGTTGATGCACGACCTGTTGATCACCGCTGGCGTCTACTCCTTGACCGGCCAGGAGGTGACAACAGCGACGGTGGCCGCGCTGCTGACGATTCTCGGCTATTCGCTGTACGACACCATCATCGTCTTCGACCGCATTCGCGAGAACGCCCCCCGTATGCCTCGAGCGGCGTTTTCCCAGATCGTCAACCGCGCCATGAGCGAGGTCCTCACTCGCTCGATCGCGACGACTCTGTGCACGCTGATCCCCGTCCTGGCGCTGCTCCTGTTCGGAGGCGCGACCCTGCAGAGCTTCGCATTCGCCCTGCTGGTCGGGGTTGCGTCCGGTGCCTACTCCTCGATCTTCATCGCTTCGCCGGTCCTGACGCACTGGAAGGACCGCGAGCCGGCCTACGCACGCCGCAACGCGAGGCTCAGTGCCGCGAGCCCAACCGGTCGCGTCCCGGCGTACTACGAGGCCAAGGCTGGAGAGGTCGACGTTGAGCCCGTCCCGACGCCAAAGCGGTCAGATCGTCCGGCGCGCCTTTCGAGCGATTCGCCGCAGGAGATCTCGCCGGAGGAGTTCCAGAGGATGAGCGACGAGGTGGCTGCCGATCTTCAAACGGATGCCAGCGGCGCCGTGATCACGGAGATCGGCTCGTCGGAGCCGGGTGACGTCTCGGATGCCGCCGGGTTCGCTCACGCTCCCGACGAGGCCGAGTCCGACGTGGCCCCGACAAAGAACAAGGGCGGCAAGCCCTCGCGCAATCGACGACACGGGAGGCCTCGCTGATGGGAATGCTCGTTTGGGTGATGGGCGGACTCGCCGTCTGGCACTTCACGATCTGGCTGCCCGACTGGTCGTGGGGCGGGATCGTTGGAGCGTTCGTCGGCGCGGTGGTTGGTGCTGCGGTGTTCGGCTTCGTGATCAGCGGCTTCTCGATCCCCGGTGAGAGCTCGACGACGATGCTCACCGCTCTTGAGGGGATCCCCGGAGCCTTGATCGGAATTGGCTTGATGATGGTCATCGGTCGCTCGCGCAGCGCCGAACCGGTCAGCTGATCTCCGTCGGCCGCCTACGGGGCCGGTCCTGTCGACCGCCGACGGCCTTAGCCTGAGTGGATGGAGATCGCAGTCGGCACAGGCCCGCAACAGCTCGCCGCCACCTCTGTTCCGCCTGCCGAGGCAGACGATCAACCCAGGCTCAGGCCTCCGACCGCCGTGGTCGAAACGGCTCCGTTCAAGGCCGAGCCGGTCATGCGTCTGGTCGCGGATCTCGGAGTCAGCCCGGTGCTCGCGGCCGTCCTCGCAGCGAGGGGCCTGACGGATCCGCAGGCGGCTCGCGACTGGCTCGATGCCGACGAGCGGCTCGTGCCCGGATCGCTCGGCGAGCTCGTCGCGGCCCAGCGAATCGCCGCCGCGCTGCAGGAGGATCAGACGATCGCCGTTCATGGCGATTACGACTGCGACGGGGTCTGCTCGACTGCGGTCCTGACGTTGGGCCTGAGGGCGCTCGGCGGGGCAGTCGTTCCCCGCGTTCCTGAGAGGGCGGATGGCTACGGGCTGTCGCTCGGGGCGATCGACGACCTTGCGGCGACGGGCGCCGCGCTGCTGGTGGCGGTCGACTGCGGAATCACTGCCGTTTCGGAGATCGAGCACGCTCGTTCGCTCGGACTCGATGTGGTTGTGGTCGATCACCACAGACCAAGGCCGGACGGCCGCCTGCCGGACGCTCTGATCGTTCACCCGCAGATCAAGGACCCCCAGGGCTTGGCGATGTGTGCGACTGCCGTCGCGGTGGCTCTGGTCGAGGCGGTCGCGGAAGAGTTGGGGAGGGAGCTCCCCGATCTCGGGCTCGCTGAGATGCAAGCCCTCGCCACGGTGACCGACGTCATGCCCCTGTCGGGGGTCAATCGGACGATCGTGCGGGAGGGCCTCGAGAGGCTCGGGTCGACCTGCAGGCCGGGACTGGCTGCGCTGCTCGACTCGGCAGGTGTCGACAGGACAACCCTTACTGCCCGTAACTTGGGCTTCACCCTCGGCCCGCGGATCAACGCTGCGGGTCGAGTGCGCGCTGCTTCGGCGGCCCTCGAGTTGCTGTTGACTGACGATCCGACCCGAGCGGAGGCTCTTGCGGGCGACTTGGAGGCGGCCAACGCGGAGCGCCGCTCGATCCAGCAGCAGACGATGATTGCCGCCGAACAGCAGGCCATCGCGATGCCCGAATCCGCCGGTTGGGTGGTTGCGGGTGACGGCTGGCACCATGGCGTCGTGGGAATCGTGGCCGGGTCCCTCGCCGGCCGCTACCACCGGCCGACAGTCGTTCTCGCTGTGGAGGGCGACATGGCCACAGGCTCCGCTCGCAGCGTCCCTGGGTTCGACGTAGCCTCGGCACTCGACTCCTGCGCCCATCTGCTCGAGCGCCACGGAGGGCACGCCGCTGCTGCCGGGCTGACAATCCGGCGAGAGGCGATCGCCGACTTCACCGTTGCGTTCGCGGATGCTGTCGAGCGGACGCTGCCCGAGGAGCTTCGTCACCCCACAGTGAAGGCCGACGCCCATGTGGCGCCGGGCGAGCTGACCCTCGGCCTGGCTGAGGATCTCGCCAGGCTCGAGCCCACCGGCGAGGGTAACCCGTCGCCGATCCTCGCCCTTCTCGGTGTCACGTGCGAGCGGCCGCGACGGATGGGGGAGGGGCGCCACGCCCGCTTTGCGCTGACCGCTGGGAACAGCTCGAGCAATGCGGTCGTATTCGACTCTCGCGACAGGATGAGCGTGGGATGGGGAGATGGCGCTGAGGTGGTTGGCCGTCTCGAGGTCAACCGCTGGAACGGGATCGAGGAGCCTCGCTTCACAGTGGAGCGAGCTGTCGCAGCGCCCGAGCGTTCAGTTGGACTGCTCGGCAGTGGATTCGACTGGCTGCAGAGGGTCGCCCGTCTTGTCGGCCGTCCGACGGCGGTTGGCGGCGGAGTGGAGGCGAGCCGCCGCTTCGACACGTCGGGGCGTTCAGCGGCCGGGTTCCTGGCTGCGCTCAGCGACGCGGAGCGGCCTGTCGTTGTGGTCGCCGACGTAGAGAGGCGGCTCGCCGGGCTGGCGCAGTTGGCCGGCGGATTCGATGTGGTCAGTTGGCTCGACCTCCAGCTCTGGCCGGATCTGGTCGAGCCGCGGCGCGACCTCCTGCTGCTCGATCCTCCAACCAGTCAGGAGCTTCTCGACCTCGCACTCGGGTGCGGCGAGGGAGTTGCCTACCGGGCATGGGGTCAGGCGGAGGTACGCTTCACTCTGAGAGCCCATGAGCACCAGACCGACATCGAAACCCGAATCAGGCCGTTCTACGCCGAGCTGCGCGACTCCGCCGAGTCGGGTAGCGAGGCTGTTCTTGCCGCACTCAGGGGAGGCGAGCACCGTCCGCGCCCACCGCGGCAGGTCGCAACGATGCTCAGGGTGCTCGAATCGCTCGGTGCGATGCGGGTCGACCTTGAGTCCTGTGACGTCTCCATCGGTCGGCCGTCCGGCCCACTCGATCAGTGCCCGGCCTTCGTTGAGAGTCGGTGCGAGCTTGAGGAGGGGCGAACATTCCTCGGCAGACTGATGAGCGAATTGGCCTGATCGCCGACGACGAGCCGCGCACTGCGTCCGTCGACCCGGTTGACGACCTGCTCGCTCTTTCGGCCGAGAGTGCGAGCAGCGACCTCGCGGTCGATGCCGGCGCCGTCAGGCGGGCGTGGGAGTTCGCCGACGAGGCCCACTCCGGCCAGGCCCGACTCTCCGGCGAGCACTTCATCGTGCACCCGGTCGGAGTGGCGCGGATCTGCGCCGGACTCGGTCTCGACACCGAGACCTGCTGCGCGGCGCTGCTGCACGACACGGTCGAGGACACCGATGCGACCCTCGAGGACGTGCGCGGGCGTTCGGCGAGGAGGTCGCCGAGCTCGTCGACGGCGTCACGAAGCTGACCGAGCATCACCTTCCAGTCGCGCGACGAGGCGCAGGCCGAGAACTACCGCAAGATGATCGTCGCGATGGCCACGCGACATCCGGGTGATCCTGATCAAGCTCGCCGACCGCCTCCACAACATGCGCACGCTCGGCGCGCTGCCGAAGCAGAAGCAGATCGAGAAGGCCAAGGAGACGCTCGAGATCTACGCGCCGCTCGCCCACCGGCTCGGCATCCACGCGATCAAGTGGGAGCTCGAGGATCTCGCCTTCGCGACCTGCACCCGCGCAAGTACAAGGAGATCAAGGAGCTGGTCGCCAGCAGCGCGACGGAGCGCGAGCGCTACGTGGACCAGGCCGGCGCGTGCTCATCGCGGGAGCTGCGACGTCGCTCGGGATCGAGGCTGCAGATCTCCGGCCGCGCCAAGCACTTCTACTCGATCTACTCGAAGATGCCGACGAAGGGCCGCGAGTTCAACGAGATCTACGACCTGACGGCGATGCGCGTCATCGTCGACGCGAGTGAAGGACTGCTACGGCGCCGTCGGCGTCGTGCACATCGCTCTGGAAGCCGCTGCCGGGCCGCTTCAAGGACTACATCGCGATGCCCAAGCTCAACATGTACCAGTCGCTGCACACGACGGTGATCGGGCCCGAGGGACGGCCGCTGGAGATCCAGATCCGCACCCGCGAGATGCACCAGACGGCCGAGTACGGCGATCGCCGCGCACTGGGTCTACAAGGAGCCGCGAGAACGCCGGGCGGCGACTCCGTCGAGCTGGCGTCGAGCAGACGTGACCTGGCTGCGCTCGATGCTCGACTGGCAGCGGAGACCTCCGATCCAGCCGAGTTCCTCGAGACGCTGCAAGGTCGACCTGTTCGAGGACGAGGTCTACGTCTTCACGCCGAAGGGCGAGGTGAAGTCGCTCTCCGCCGGGGCGACGCCGCTCGACTTCGCCTACGAGGTCCACACCGACGTCGGGCACCGCTGCGTCGGCGCGAAGGTCAACGGCAAGATCGTGCCGCTGAGCTACGAGCTGAAGAGACGGCGACATCGTCGAGGTGCTCACCTCCAAGCGGGAGCGCGGGCCCTCGCGCGACTGGCTCGTCGATGGTCAGGACGCCCCGTGCGCGCAACAAGATCCGGGCTTGGTTCAGGAGTGCCGACAGGCGCGGATTCCGAGCAGGCCGGCCGCGAACAGCTTGCCGAGGCCCTGCGCCGGGACGGGTTGCCCTCGCAGAAGCTCAGCGGCTCCGCGATGCTCGCCGAGATCATCGCGAGCTTGGCTTCAAGCGGGCAGACGAGCTCTATCGGGCGATCGGCAGCAGCAAGATCTCCGCGTCGCTGGTCGTCCAGAAGATCCCCAGCGCCTGCGGCGAGGCGAGTCTGCCGAGTCGGAAGGCAGCGCCGCATCCGAGCTGCTGCGCAGCGGGCGCAACCGCGAGCAGGCGCGAACAACGGCGGCGGCGCTACGGGATCACAGTCGACGGGGTAGGCGGCGACGTGATGTTGAGGATGGCGAAGTGCTGCATGCCGGCTCCCGGCGATCGGATCTGTCGGGTACGTCTCACTTGGGCGCGGAATAACGATCCACCGCGAGGATTGCCCCAATGCCGCGGCGCTGCGCAAGGATCCGAGCCGTTTCGCCCAGGTGAGATGGGAGGGCGACCCCGAGACGAGCTTCCGGGTGGAGCTTCAGGTCGACGGCTGGGACCGCCACCATCTGCTCGAAGACCTTTCCCGGGCCTTCTCCGAGGCCGGCGCCAATATCGTCGAAGCCAAGGTCACGACGGCCGATCCGATGGTGCGCAACCGCTTTGTCGTCGAGGTACCCGACACTCGGGCGCTTGAACTGGCCATCGGCAAGTTGCGGCAGATCGACGCGGTCTACGACGCCTACCGAATCACGCCGACTGCCGAGTGATTCCGCCTCAGCAGATCACGCTCATCGCACCGGCCTCGACTGAGTAGCGAGCTTCGTCGAACCGTCCGATGTGGTCACCGTCGACGTGTACGTCGAGCTGGTCGGACTCCAGCGGACGAACGGTGAAGCTCGGCGCCGTCACCTCCGTGAGCCGTGGGTGTCCCTCGGAGCCGCGGCCGGACAGAACGCGCCACCCGATCGACGGGTAATCCCACGCCCTCGGGCGACCGACGACCGTTGCTGCAAGTGTCCCTGTCCCGAGGCCTGCGCTCTTGGAGACCGTCACGGGCCGAGCGCCGAAGTACGTCCAGGGCCGGCCGTTCTGCACGACGACGGCAACGCCCTTCGTCCTCTCGTCTGATTCGAGGGCAAGGGTCGGCGGATTGAAGCGATAGTCGGCCGAGATGGTCCGGCCGGCTTCGGTCACGAACCACCATTGGCGCCACCGGCGCTTGAGGTCGGGGCGCGAGTCGACCCCCTCGAGGATTCTCGCGTCGAGTCCCGCACCGCTGGTGAACAGGAACCGACGACCGTTCACCGACGCGGCGTCAACTGGCACCACCCTCCAGTCGTCGGCCTTGCGAAGGAGGCTGCGCACGGCGCCGGCGAGATCGCGGGGGATGCCCAGAACCCCGCAGTAGACGTTCGCGGAACCGCCCGGCAGGCAACTGAGGGGGACCGGCGTGCCCGCCAGTCCGTTTGCGACCTCGTTGGCTGTGCCGTCACCGCCGAAGGCGATCACTCCATCGATGCCCGCGATCGCTGCCTCCTGGGCGAGACTCATCGCGTGGCCCTTGGAGTCCGTTACGGCGGCAGTCACCTCGAACCTGGTCGCCAGAGCGGAGACCATCAGGGATCGCAGAGTCGAATTGACTGAGCTTGCGACCGGGTTCACCACCACGAGGATCCTCGGCCGGGCCCCACCCGATGCCGGAGCGCTGCGAGGCTGGAGGGCTTCGGTCGCCACAACCGCAGCCTACTCCCGCGGCGGCCCGAGGTCGCGGAAGCTCAGAGCCAGCCGCGTGACTTGAAGAACGCCAGGGACCCACCGAGCATTACGCCAACGACGACGATGACCCCCCAGAACCCGGCCATCGTCTTCTCACCGGGGATTCCCACGTTCATCCCCATGATCCCTGCGACCAGAGTGGGGGGCAGGAAGATCACAGTCAGGACGGTGAGGATCCGGAGTACGTCGTTGAGCCGGTGGGAGAGGACGGACTCGTTGGTCGCCTCGAGCGCCTCGATCGTCTCCTTGTAGCCGTCGAGGATCTGCCAAATCCGTTCCGAGGCATCCTCGAGGTCGTCGAAGTAGATCTCGAGCTCGGCCGAGACGGTCGGGTGCCTCGAGCGCTCGAGGTCGCGGAACACGACCCGCTGGGGTCGGACGATCTTGCGGAAGTTGATGATCTCCTGCTTGGCGTTCGAGATGTCCAGAACCGCCTCCGACGAGTGACCGGCGAAGATCTCGTCCTCGAGATGTTCGAGCTTGGCACCGATCTTGCGGAGCATCGGGAAGCCTGCGTCGACGCAGGCGTCTACGACCCGGTAGAAGAGGTACCCGGCACCTCGACCGAACAGCTCGTCGCGGACTTCGTCGCTCTGGCGGCAGCGCTCGAAGAGGTAGGTGATCGGGTCGATCGGATCATTGGGGATCGTGATCAGGTAGCCGTCCCCAACGAACGCATTCAGCTCTGACGAACCGAGGCGGCCCTGCTCGGCGTTGAAGCGAGGGAACTGGAGGATCGCGAAGAGGTGATCGGGGAACTCGTCGATCTTCGGTCGCTGGTTGCGCGAGAAGACGTCCTCGAGTGCCAGGGGGTGGAACTCGAACCGTTCTTGAAGCCAAGCTCGTTCGGCTGATCGCGGCCGCTCGATGTTGATCCAGCGAAGCCCGCCGAAGGAGATCTCCTCGACGCTGAGGCGGTCAGGCTCGGCTGAAGGCGGCGCTGCAGGCCGGGTCCGGGCAGAGCGACGCAGGCGTGGCTTGGGAAGGCTCGCCATCGGGACTTCGGGGTTCGTCTGTTGACAACACGGGATCCATCTCATGACAGGTTACCCGGCGAGGCGTTTGCGCATCCGGAGTGGGCGATCCTGCACCACTGTTTGCGTGCCGTCCGGCGACTCGCTATTGTTCTCGCCACATAGCAGTACACATCGAGAGGCGTGGAGGGATTGGCCCTTTGAAGCGCCGGCAACCCCCCGAAAGGGGAAGGTGCCAAGTCCAACGAGCTAACACTCGGGAGATGTGCGGCAGGCGTTGATCGCTTCCGCTCACGAATCCCGGCGGAAGATGAAAGGTCAAGATATGCCGCCGACATCACTGAAGTGCAAGGAGTGCAAGCAGGAGCATCCGCTCGAAGCCCTCTACGCGTGTTCGAATTGCTTCGGTCCGCTCGAGGTCAGCTACCAGCACCCGGTCGACACCGACCCGGGCGAGCTGCGCCGCAGGATCCAAGCCGGACCGCACACGCTCTGGCGGTACGCGGACTTCCTCCCGGTTCAGCGCGCTCCGCAGGGTGCGCTGCCGACCGGCCTGACTCCTCTGATCCGCGCTGAGCGGCTTGGTGCCGAGCTGGGGATCGACGAGCTCTGGATCAAGAACGAGGCGGCCAACCCGACCCACTCGTTCAAGGACCGTGTCGTCTCGGTCGCGTTGGCCAGGGGGTTGGAGCTCGGCTTCGACACCTTCGCATGCGCCTCGACCGGGAACCTCGCGAATGCCGTGGCCGCCCATTCGGCCGCAGTCGGCGCTCCGGCATACGTCTTCATCCCGGCCGATCTGGAGCGTGAGAAGATCACAGCCACCTCGATCCACGGCGCCAAGGTAATCGGCGTCAAAGGGACCTACGACGAGGTCAACCGGCTGTGCAGCGAGGTTGCCGGCGATCGTCCGTGGGCGTTCGTGAACGTCAACCTCCGTCCTTACTACGCCGAGGGCTCGAAGACGCTCGCGTACGAGGTCGCCGAGCAGCTCGGCTGGAGCCTTCCCGACCACTTCGTCTCTCCGGTCGCGAGCGGCTCCCTGATGACCCGCATCGGCCACGCGTTCGATGAGTGGCGCGAGTGCGGACTGGTCGAGGGGGAGCTTCCCGCGATGCACGGAGCTCAGGCTGCGGGTTGCTCGCCGGTCGCCACGGCGTTCGCTGACGGAAGCGAGTACTGCCGTCCGGTGAAGCCCGACACGATCGCCCGGTCGCTCGCCATCGGTGATCCGGCCGATGGTCCGTTCGCCATCGAACTGGCGCGCAGGACCGGCGGAATCGTCGACTCGGCCACCGACGAGGAGATCAGACAGGGCATCGCTCTTCTCGCCCGGACCACGGGAGTCTTCACCGAGACCGCAGGTGGCGTGACCATCGCCGTTCTCAAGAAGCTCGCCGAGCGCGGATCGTTCGGCCCGGGTGAGCGGGTCGTCGCAGCGATCACCGGAGACGGACTCAAGACCCCGGATGCGATCGCGGACCTCGTCGAGGTTGAGGAGATCGCCCCGAGAATCGAGGAGTTCGAGGCTCTCGATTGCGTCGAGGTGCCGGCATGAGCCTGGTCACCGTGAAGATCCCCACCCAGCTTCGGGAGTCGACCGGAGGCCTGCCGGAGGTGTCGGTCGAAGGCGAGACAGTGTCCGCCTGCCTGGACGGCCTCTTTTCCGAGCACCCGGCACTCAAGGAGCGCATCTCGGATGACTCAGGGATCCGCCGGTTCGTGAACATCTATGTCGACGGCGAGGATGTCCGCTTCCTGAACGGCGTGGAGACGTCAACCACCGACGCCAAGGAGATCACGATCCTCCCGGCCGTGGCCGGCGGCTGATCCCCTCAATCGCGAGGGCGACGTCGTCCGGTCTTTCGATCGGGATCGAGTGCCCGCAGTCGCTGACCTTCGTGTAGACGCAGTCGGGCAGGGCAGTCGCAAGCCTGTCGGCGAGCTCGCAGTAGGTCGAGTCGCGGTCACCAGCCAGTACCCCCGTCGGCAGTGAAATCTTGCCGAGGTCGTTCCAGACCGGCGGAACGGACCCGGATCCGAAACCCCTGAGGGACTCGGCGAGGCCCTCGGCGTCGGCTTCGGCCCGCAGTTCCGCTGACCTCCGGGTTACCCAGTCGGGGTCGCCCTGCCAGAGCGGAAGCGATCTCCAAGTCGTTTCGAAGTCCTCGATCTCTCCGCTCTCGAGCAGGTCGGCGAGCCGCCCATCCGAGTCGCGTCTGCGGGCCCGCTCGTCCGGGTCCTCGATCCCGGCGGTGGTCGAAATGAGCACGAGGCCACCGAACAGGGATGGATCGGCGAGGGCTGCCCGCATTGCGATTCGGCCTCCCATCGAGTAGCCGACCAGAATCGGCCTTCTCAAGTCCGACGCGAGGTCGGCGACGTCGTCGACGAGAGCCGCTGAGTCCACCGGCCGCAGGTCGGACGCAGATCCGTGGCCGCGAAGGTCCGGAGCGAAGCAGTCGAACGATCCGAGCCTTTCGATCACTTGTGACCAAACCGCCCCGGCCTGACCGAACCCGTGCAGAAGCAGCACCGTGGGGCGCGGGCTGGGCGTGGCCCCGCGCGGATCGTCCTCGCTTGACGGGCGAATCGTCAATGCGCCCGGCAGGATTCGAACCTGCGACCTCTCGCTCCGGAGGCGAGCGCTCTATCCACTGAGCTACGGGCGCGTGGGAGCGAACCCTACCGTGGGAGGTGGGTTGCCGCGCACGGGCATTCGGTTCGCCGACTCTGTTCTACGCTGTGTCCTCCGATGGAGATGGCCGCTGCATTCATTGGCACCGCGGGCTCCGTCCCGACCGCTCGGCGTGGGCTTCCCGCTGTTCTGCTCAGGCACGGGAGCAACGGGATCCTCTTTGACTGCGGTGAGGGCACCCAGCGCCAGCTGACGCGATCCGGTGGCCTGTTCGACCTCGACGCAGTCTTCATCACCCACTACCACGCCGATCACTGGCTGGGACTGCCCGGTCTGCTCAAGACGTTCGAGCTCCGGGAGCGGACCAAGCCGCTTCCGATCTTCGGTCCGAAGGGCCTCCACCGGACGCTCGCTTTTGTCGAGGCGGCCGTTGGCCGCACGCGCTTCGAGCTCCAGCCCACGGAGCTGGAGCCGACAGAGGGTGTCGACTTCCCGGGTTTGACGGTCTCGGCGTTCGAGGTGAGCCACCGCGGTCCCGCATTCGGCTTCGCTGCTCACGAGCCGCCGAGGCCCGGGAGAGTGGACCTGGCGAAGGCGGCTGCGCTCGGGATCGAGCCCGGGCCGTTGATGGGCAGGCTCCAGCGAGGGGAGAGCGTCGATGGGGTTGAGCCGCGTGACGTCCTGGGTGGCGAGCGACCCGGCCGGAAGGTCGTGATCTCGGGCGACACCCGGCCGTGCCCGTCACTTGCGATCGCCGCTCACGGAGCCGACCTGCTGATCCACGAGGCGACGTTCCTCGACAGCGAGGCCGACAGGGCGGACGAAAAGGCCCACAGCACTGCCCGTCAGGCAGCGACGCTGGCGCGAGAGAGCGAGGTCGCAATGCTCGCCCTGACCCACATCTCGAGCCGGTACTCGGGCGGAGAGATCGCCGACGAAGCCAGCTCCGTGTTTGAGAACTCCTTCGTTGCCAGGGACTTCGACCGGGTGCTGATCCCCTTTGCCGAGAAGGGCGGACCGGTGCTTGAGCGAAGCCGCAGCAGGCGAGCCGACGACCGTGCAGAGCCGGACGCCGAGGAACCGGCTATCGTCCCGAACGGAGTTTGACCCGTTCCTTTAATCCGGTCCCGCGAGGCCAGGAAGGAGCTTCACGAAGTTGGCGTCGCAGGCGGAAACCGCCGTGCTCGATCGGGATGCAATGCAGCGAAGCCTGCAGCGGATCGCCCATGAGATCGTGGAGCAGCATCCCGGAGATGATCTGGCGATCGTCGGCGTGCACCGACGGGGAGCGGTGATCGCCGACCGACTGCACCGCCTGGTCTCGGACCTGAGCGACAGGGAGGTCGCCCTCGGGGATCTCGACATCTCCCTGTACCGGGACGACCTCGCCACTCGGCCTGCCGCCCCGATCGTCCACGCCACTCACCTCGATTTCGATCTTGTCGGCAAGACGGTCGTGATCGTCGACGACGTGCTCTTCACTGGCCGGACGGTGCGGGCGGCGGTCGACGCTCTCTTCGATTTCGGCCGGCCGAACCGAATCCGTCTTGCTGTCCTCTGCGACCGTGGACACCGGGAGCTGCCGATAAGGCCTGACTACGTCGGCAAGAACCTGCCCACGGCTCGAGGAGACCGAGTGAACGTGAGGGTGACCGAGTTGGACGGAGTCGATGAGGTCACAGTCGCCGAAGGGAGCGCTCAGTGATGGAACACCTGATCTCGATCGACGACCTCGGACGCAGTGGGATCGAGCGGATCCTCGATCGCGCCGACGAGTTCGGTGGCGTTGCGGCGCGCGAAGTGCAGAAGGTCCCGGCTTTGAGGGGCAGACTCGTGGTCAACCTCTTCTACGAGGCGTCTACCCGCACCACTTCATCGTTCGAGCTGGCAGCCAAGCGGCTGTCCGCCGACGTGATCACCGTCCGCAGCGAGGGCTCCTCGGTGGACAAAGGCGAGTCGCTGAAGGACACGATCTCGACGCTCGACGCTTACGACCCCGCGGTGATCGTGATGCGCCACCCACGGGCCGGCTCGGTTGCGCTCGCGACTCGGTGGACCGACGCCTCCGTTGTCAACGCCGGCGACGGCGCCCACGCCCATCCGACCCAGGCGCTGCTCGATGCACAAACGTTGCGGACCCACCTCGGCTCGCTCGAGGGCTCCTCGATTTGGATAGTCGGCGACATCGCCCACTCCCGTGTTGCCCGCTCCACCGCAGCGGCTTTCACGCTGATGGGGGCAAGGGTCACTCTCTGCGGCCCACCGACCCTCGTGCCGCCGATGATCGACAACGCTCTCGGCTGCACGGTCACCCACGACCTCGGCGGTCTTGGCGACGCCGACGTCGTCTACGCATTGAGGATGCAGCATGAGCGGATGCGGGGAGGCGACGTACCTTCACTCCGTGAGTACTCGGCCCGCTATCGGATCGGGCTCGAGCGGATGCGGCCTGGCCAGGTGCTGATGCACCCGGGGCCGGTCAATCGCGGAGTCGAGGTCAGCGGCGCAGCAGTCGACAGTCCCGCCTCGCTCATCTCCCGTCAGGTCAGCGCAGGAGTGGCGGTCAGGATGGCAGTGCTCTACGAGCTGGTTGCAGGTGCCGAGAGGGCGGAGAGGCAGGATGGGGAGGTGGCCGCATGAGTGGACGCCTGGCATGGCGCGGTGGCGAGCCTGTGGACCTGTCGATCGTGGGTGGACGGCTGGTGGACCCCAGGGAGGGACTCGACGGGGTCTTCGACGTCCACCTGGCGGGCGGCACGATCACTGAGATCAGCGCACCGGGAGCGAGCGCGCCAGGCGGCGAGGTGTTAGAGGCTGACGGGATGCTGGTGATGCCCGCGTTCACGGATCCCCATGTGCACCTGCGAACGCCAGGCCAGGAGGGCAAGGAGACGATCGCGACCGGAACTGCTGCGGGCGCTGCCGGCGGCTATTCCCAGCTGATCGCGATGCCGAACACATCGCCCGCGATCGACGGCCCCGACATCCTCAGGGGGGTTCTCGCGAGAGCCGAGGCGGAAGCGGTGATCCCAACCGGTCAGATGGGGGCCATAACGCTCGGCCTGGCAGGCGACGCCCTGACTGAGATGGACCTGATGCACGACGCCGGCGCAGTTGGCCTTACCGATGACGGCATGCCGGTTGCCAATGCCGGCGTCCTCAGGAAGGCGCTGAGGTATCAGTCGCTCGTCGGCCTGACAATCGCACTCCACGAGGAGGACACGTCACTCTCGCTCGGTGCGCCGATGAACGAAGGTGAGGTTTCGGCGCGCCTCGGCCTCCGCGGCCAGACCGGTCTGGCCGAGTCGACGATGATTGCCCGCGACTGCGCCATCGCCGAGGCGGAAGGAGCGCGGATCCACATCCAGCATGTCTCTGATTCACGCTCGATCGAGGCAATCCGGGAGGCGAAGCAGCGCGGCCTTGATGTCACGGCTGAGGCCAGTCCCCACCACTTGCTGCTGACCGAGGGGGCGTGCTCGACTCTCGACACGCGCACGAAGATGAACCCGCCGCTTCGTTTCGAGCATGACCGACTGGCGCTGATCTCCGCGCTTCGTGACGGGACCATCGACTGTGTGGCAACCGACCACGCGCCTCACTCACTCGACGAGAAGGAGCAACCCTTCGAGGATGCTCCCTTCGGAGTGACCGGCCTCGAGACCGCGTTCGCTGCGCTCCACCAGGAGCTTGTCGGGCAGGGGCTGCTCGACATCGGAGCCCTGGTCGAGCGGATGACCTCGGGCTGCATCCCCTTCGGCATTCCGGAACCGCGCTTGAAGGTCGGCAGAAATGCCGAGATTGCGGTTTTCGACCCGACACGCTCGTGGGTCGCAGGCCAAGGTGGCTGGGCCAGCCGGAGCGCGAACAGCGCATTCGCAGGCTGGCGCCTCGGAGGCAGGGTCGTCCTGACGCTTGCCGGGGGCGTCATGGTCCACAAACTTGAACGGAACGGTGACCTGCCTTGAACGGACGGCTGCAGATGCTCGACACGGCCCTGGTGGTAATCGACTTCCAGGAGCGCTTCCGTGGCGCCGTCCCCGGCTTCGACGAGGCTGCCGAGCGGGCGGCGATCCTCGTGACCGCGTTCAGGGAGATGGGCCTGCCGGTGATCGTCAGCGAGCAGTACCCGAAGGGACTCGGAGCGACGGTCGATCCGGTAGCCGGAGCGGCAGAGGGCATCGGCAGGCTGGAGAAGACCGTGTTCTCGGCGACTCAGGCGGAGGGATTCGACCTCGTGGGGCGGTCCGTGGCGATTCTCTGCGGCGTTGAGGCCCACGTGTGCGTGGCCCAGACGGCTCTCGACCTTCTGGCCGCAGGCATTGAGGTTCAGATCGTTGGTGACGCCGTTGCCTCGCGCCACTCCGTCGATCGCGAGACGGCCCTCACGAGGCTGCGGGACCGCGGCGCAACCGTGACAACGACGGAGGCGGTCGCATTCGAGCTACTGGGCGGAGCGACCCATCCGGCGTTCAAGACCGTCCAGGGACTGATCAAGTGAACGACGGCTACGTGCTGCTCGAGGACGGCCTGCGCTTCGGCGGACGGCGTGCGGAGCCGACGGCCACGCTCTCGGTGAGGTCGTGTTCACGACTGCGATGTCCGGCTACCAGGAGTCCGTCAGCGATCCCAGTTTTGCCGGCCAGATACTTGCCTTCACAGTGCCGCACGTCGGCAACTACGGCGTTTCGGCCGAGGCGATGGAATCGGACCGGATCCGCACCCCAGCCGTCGTCATGCACACCGGAATGAACGGGGAGTTGGCGCCCGCGGCGGAGTCCGGATGGCTCGACTGGCTCCGCGACTGCGGTGTGGTGGCGCTCGACGGCGTCGATACCCGCTCGCTCGTCCGTCACATCCGCAGTGCAGGATCGATGCGAGGCGGAGTCTTCCCCGGTTCGACGCCGGAGAGCGACGCCCTCGACGAGGTCAGGCGCTCACCCGCGATGTCCGGGCAGGATCTCGCCTCGACCGTCACCCAAGAGACAATGGTCGAGCTTGGCCCGCTCGGAGAGGGTCCAGCGGTCCGCATCGCGATGATCGACACCGGTGTCAAGGATTCGATCGTTCGCAAACTTCGCGAGCGGGGCGCCACCCTCGAACTGCACCCATGCACAGTCGATTCGGCAACGCTCCTCGCAGGGAATGCCGACGCCTTCTTCCTCGCGAACGGCCCGGGTGACCCTGCGGCGCTCGACGGGGTGGTCGCGACCGTCCGATCGTTGCTTGGGACCAAGCCCGTATACGGAATCTGCCTTGGGCACCAGTTGCTCTGTCGGGCAGTTGGACTTGAGACGTGGAAGCTCCCGTTCGGCCATCGGGGAGCCAACCATCCGGTCAAGGACCTGACCACGGGGCGCGTCGAGATCACCTCGCAGAACCACGGCTTTGCGGTTCTCGGCCCGGACGGTTCCGGAACGGTCGAGAGCGACGAGCCGGTGCGCTGGGAGACGGACTTCGGGGCGGCTGCCCTCACCCACGTGAACCTCTACGACCGCACTGTCGAGGGCCTCGTTCTCCCTGAGGCCAGAGCCGCGACTGTTCAGTATCACCCCGAGGCTGGCCCTGGGCCCCACGATGCCGAACACCTGTTTGACCGCTTCATTGCCGGGATCGCCGAGGCGGCCGCCTGATGCCCCGCCGCGAAGACATCAGGAGGATCATGATCCTCGGGTCGGGGCCGATCGTGATCGGCCAGGCAGCGGAGTTCGACTACTCCGGCACCCAGGCCTGCAAGGTGCTGAGGGAGGAGGGGTACGAGGTCGTCCTCGTCAACTCCAACCCGGCGACGATCATGACCGACCCGGGCTTCTCCGACGCAACCTACGTCGAGCCGCTGCTGCCCGCCAATGTCGCACGGATCATCGAGCGCGAGCGCCCCGACGCGATCCTTCCGACGCTCGGCGGTCAGACGGCACTCAACCTCGCCAAGGCACTCCACGAGGATGGGACGCTCGAGCGTTACGGCGTGGAGCTGATCGGGGCCAATTACGACGCGATCCACAGGGCCGAGGACCGAGACCTCTTCCGGGAGACGATGAACGGGATCGGGCTGAAGATGCCGCTCAGCGCCATCGCCCACGACCTCGCCGAGGCAAGAGGATCGCTCGACAAGCTCGGCTTGCCGGTGATCATCCGGCCCGCCTTCACGCTCGGCGGTCGCGGCGGCGGAGTCGCACACACCGAGGCTGAGTTCGACAGGATCGTCAAGCAGGGAATCGAGGCCTCGCCGATCGGACAGGTGCTGCTCGACCAGTCGGTGATCGGCTGGGGCGAGTTCGAGATGGAGGTGATGCGCGACCACGCCGACAACGTCGTGATCGTCTGCTCGATTGAGAACGTCGACCCAATGGGCGTCCACACCGGGGATTCGGTCGCGTCGCGCCGCAGCAGACACTCACGGACCCGGTCTACCAGCGGTTGCGCGACCAGGCGATCGCCGTGATCCGGGCCGTCGGCGTGGAGACGGGCGGATCCAACGTCCAGTTCGCCGTCAACCCCGAGACCGAAGAGATCCTCGTGATCGAGATGAACCCGAGGGTTTCACGCTCTTCGGCTCTTGCCTCGAAGGCGACGGGATTCCCGATAGCGAAGATCGCGGCGCGCCTGGCTGTCGGCTACACGCTGCAGGAGATTCCGAATGACATCACCCTGCGCACACCGGCGAGCTTCGAACCGGCTATGGACTACGTCGTCGTCAAGTGGCCGCGGTTCGCCTTCGAGAAGTTCCCCGGCGCCGACGCCGACGCTGACGACCCACATGAAGTCGGTCGGTGAGGCGATGGCGATGGCCGGCGACTTCCGTCAGGCGTTCGCGAAGGCGCTGCGCTCGCGCGAGCTCGACTCGATCCCCGAGCTTCCCTGAGTCCGAGGAGGAGCTGCTGGAGATGATCCGGGTGCCAGGAGCCGGTCGCTTCGACGCACTGCTCGAGGCGTCTCAGGCGGGGCATTCCCGAGGATCGGCTCCACTCGCTGACATCGATCGATCCCTGGTTCCTGACCGAGCTCGCCGCGCTCGCTCGCGACACAGGCAACCGATCCGGATCTCGTTCGCACCTACCGTGCCGTCGACACGTGTGCCGCAGAGTTCGAGGCGGCCACGCCCTACTTCTACTCATCGATGGAGCGCCCCGGTCCTGATGGCCAGCCCTGCCATGAGACCGAGATCGATACCCGCGAATCGGTCGTGATCCTCGGCTCCGGACCGAACCGCATCGGCCAGGGGATCGAGTTCGACTACTGCTGTGTGCATGCCGCCAGACAGTCAGGGAGAGCGGTCGGGCGCGGTGATGGTCAACTGCAACCCGGAGACGGTCTCCACCGACTACGACAGCTCCGGATCGGCTCTACTTCGAGCCCCTCACACTGGAGGATGTCGCAGCGGTCTGCGAGCACGAGCAGGCCAAGGGCGTGATCGTCCAGTTCGGTGGGCAGACCCCACTGCGGCTCGCGGCCGGGCTCGAGGAGCGCGGCATACAGATCCTCGGCAGCGAGCATCGACGCGATCGACCTCGCCGAGGACCGGTCCCGATTCGGCGAACTGCTCGCACAGCTCGGATACGCGGCGCCGGCCTACGCCTCGGCCACCGATCCCGAGGCTGCGCTTGAGGCGGCGGAAGGAGTCGGCTACCCGCTGCTGGTGAGGCCTAGCTACGTCCTCGGTGGCAGGGCGATGGAGATCGTCTACGACAGGGACGCGCTCGCCGACTACCTCGGGCGCGTCGGAATCGCGAGCCACGGCGGGGGCAGCGAGATCTTCCTGGACCGGTTCCTCGAGAATGCGATCGAGATCGATGTCGATGCCCTCTGTGACGGCAGCGCCACTTGGATCGCCGGGGTCATGCAGCACGTCGAGGAGGCTGGGATCCACTCCGGGGACCGCGCCTGCGTCCTCCCGCCGCACTCGCTCTCGGGTGAGATGCTCGACCGGATCCGCGAGACGACGGCGGCATCGCCAAGGCCCTTGGCGTCGTCGGGCTGCTGAACGTCCAGTTCGCAGTCCACGGAGGCGAGCCCTACGTGATCGAGGCCAACCCGCGAGCGTCGCGGACCGTCCCGTTCGTCTGCAAGGCAATCGGGGTTCCGCTCGCGAAGCTCGCCTGCCGAATGGTGCTTGGCGAGACGATCGCCGAGACTTGGGCTGCCGCGGCCTCCGCGCCCGACGGTCACGTCTCCGTCAAGGAGGCCGTCCTGCCGTTCGATCGGTTCGCCGGCGCCGACGCCCTGCTCGGTCCCGAGATGCGCTCCACCGGCGAGGTGATGGGCATCGCCCGCGACTTCCCCACGGCGTTTGCCAAAGCGCAGGCCGCCGCCGGGAGCAGAACTGCCCGAGGGCGGAACGGTTTTCCTGACGGTCAAGGACTCGGACAAGCCACTCGCAGGGGCGCTGGCAAGTCAGCTCCACGACCTCGGCTTCCGGATCGTCGCCACACGCGGGACTGCCGCTGCCGATCTCGCTCGATGGGAGTTCCCGCGCAGGAGATCAACAAGATCCCCGAGGGCTCTCCGAACGTCGTCGACCTGATCGAGCGCGGCGAGGTCGGCCTGGTCGTAAACACCCCGACCGGGTCGGGGGCCGGGTGGACGGCTGGGAGATCCGCACCGCCGCTGTGCGTAACGGCATTCCGTGCGTCACGACGATGGCAGGTGGATTGGCAGCCGCTCGCGCGATCGGCGCGGCGCGTCTGGGCCCGCCCGAGCCGATCTCTCTCCAGGACCTGCACGCCGAGCGGGAAACGGCGTGAGCGCAGGACGTCCGCTCGCTCCATTCGGCAGGCGGGCGGTTGATGTCACTGCCGTTCGGGCGTTCGGGTCGTATTCGGTCGTGGAGGTTCACGATCCGGAGGCACCGGTTGCCCTCCCCGGCCAGTTCCACATGCTCGCTGCGGCCGAGGGTTGGGGCGCGGGCGAGGACGGTCGCCCATGGCTGCCGAGGGCGATCAGCTTCCTCACCTGCGACGGCGAAGGCCGCTTCGGATTCCTGCTCGATTCGGTCGGGCCTGGCACGGAACGGCTCAGCAGGATGCGGGCCGGCGAGCAGCTCCTCGTGACCGGCCCGTTCGGGAACGGCTTCCACCCGGTTGCGCAGGAGGTCCGGCCGGTCCTCGTCGGCGGGGGTATCGGAGCCGCTCCCGTGATGGCAGCAGCCGAGGCACTGGAGCGCGAGGGCCGCGAGTTCGATCTCCTGCTCGGCTTCAGGGGGAGCGCTCAGGCTGCGATCGCCGGACTGGCAAGCGCGGCGACAGTTGTCACCGACGACGGCACTGTCGGTCAGGCGGGCACGGTGATGGGTCCGCTGGAGCAGGCACTCGATGGTCCGAGCGCGATCCTTGCCTGCGGCCCACCGGCAATGCTCGAGGCAGTCAGGGCGCTCGCCGCCGAGCGGGGACTTCCCAGCCAGCTCGCTTTGGAGTCGGCGATGGCCTGCGGCTTCGGAGCCTGCTTCGGCTGTGCGGTCGAGACCAAGCGCGGCACGATCCGACTCTGCGTGGACGGCCCGGTGCTTCCCGGGTCTGATCTCGAAGCGGTCACGGCAACCGGAAGGGCACACTGACAGTGGCCGTTGACTTCTGCGGAATCGAGTTGGCCTCTCCGATCGTCAACGCCTCGGGCACCTGGGATCCAATCGCCGCGCGGCTGGCGTTCGGGGACGACGCATTCACCAGGTTCCCCTTTGCCGCTCATGTAACCAAGACGATCACGCTTGAAACCCGGCAGGGGAACCCGCCTCCAAGGCTCTGGGAACTCCCCGCCGGGCTGATCAACTCGATCGGGCTTCCCAACAAGGGAATCGATCGGTGGCTCTCCGAGGACCTTCCAGTGCTGACCGAGCTTCCGGTGCCGCTGATCGTCAACGTGATGGGGTTCAACAGCGATGAGCTCGCGCAGCTGGTGAGTCGGGTAAGCGACGAAACTCCTGCCGCTGCGATCGAACTGAACGTGTCGTGCCCGAATGTCGAGACCGGACTGATCGTCGGCTCCGATCCAGAGGAGTGCTCCCGCACGGTCGAAGCGGTTCGTGCGAGGACGTCACTGCCTCTGATCGTGAAGATCACTCCCAACTCGACCGACCCGGCAGCAGTCGCGTCGGCAGCGGTCGAGGCCGGAGCGGACGCCATCGCGCTGATCAACACTCTCAAGGGCCTTGCTCTCGTTCCCGGTTCTGACGAGCCATGGCTCGGCGGCGGCACGGGCGGAGTGTCGGGCCCTGCTGTCAGGCACATTGCCCTCGCTCAGGTCGCTGCCGTGCGCGAGGCGGTGGCGGTGCCGATTGTGGGGATGGGCGGGGTTTCTTCCGGGGTACACGCAGCCAACCTGCTGCGAGTGGGTGCCACGCTCGTGGCCGTCGGCACCGAGAGCTTCCGGGACCCGCTTGCCGGTGCGAGGATCGGCCGGGAGCTCGAGTCCCTACTCACTTGAACAGGCCGGGTATCGAAACCTGCCGAGCCTGTGTAGGATGCCCGCAGCAATGACCGCTTCCGACTCGAGCAACACCAAAGGCGAGGTTCCAGGGCGCTCCCGGACCCAGAAGATGGATGCTCTCGCTCTTGCGAACGAGATCAGGGGGAAGCGGGCTCGGTTGAAGCGCGACCTCAAGGCCGGTCGGGTGAAGATCCATACTCAGATCGATTCCCCGCCGGAGTGGCTGGCGACAGCCAAGGTTATGGATCTACTCCTCGCCGTCCCGAAGATCGGCCGGGTCAAGGCCAACAAGGCCCTCGTCCAGTGCCGGATTTCCCCCAGCAAGACTGTTGGCGGCCTCTCGGACCGCCAGCGGGCAGAGCTGGTCGCACTCCTCGCTCGCTGACCGTCAGCCCACTTTGACCATGGCGCGGCTGATCGTCATCACCGGGCCATCGGGTGTCGGGAAGGGCACGATGATCGCCCGGCTCCTGGCAGAGGTTCCCGGTCTGGCCGTCTCGGTCTCGGCAACCACCCGAGCTCCCCGGGAGGGAGAGGTCGATGGGCGCGAATACCACTTCCTCAGTGAGGCGGAGTTCCGCAGCAGGCGCGAGGGCGGGCGCTTCCTCGAGAGTGCAGAGTATGCGGCAACTTTTACGGGACCCTCGTCGACGAGGTGGACTCGCGCTCCGACGGGGCGCGCGGCGTGGTACTCGAGATCGAGGTGCTCGGCGCTCAGCAGGTGCGGGCGAAGGTAGAGGATGCGGTGCTGATCTTCATCGCGCCACCTGACTACGAGACCTTGGAGCGGCGGCTGCTCGGCCGCGCCACCGACAGCCCCGAGCAGGTGTCGCTCAGGCTTGCCCAAGCCCGGCGCGAGCTCGACTCGATCGATGGCTTCGACACCGTTGTCGTCAACGATGATCTCGACCGGGCAGTTGCCGAGTTGGTCGAGCAGGTGGCTCTCCGGCTAGACTGACCCTTCAAGCCCCGACTGGAGAACGAATGATCAACCCGCGAATGGACCTTCTGCATGAGCATGTCGACACGAACTACGCGCTCGTGATCGTGGCCGCCAAGCGTGCCCGACAGATCAATGCCTACTACCACGCGCTCAGTGAGGGTTCATACGAGGAGTACGCACCGCCGATGGTCGAGACTTCGTCGCGCAACCAGCTGACGATCGCGCTCGAGGAAGTGGCGGACGGCAAGGTGGCATTCAAGTACCCGGAGCAGGCAGCCTGACGCTGCCCACCCTCGGCGCCGGGATCCCGGTGTCGCCGCGATGCGAATACTGCTTGGCGTAACCGGCGGGATCGCCGCCTACAAGGCGCTGGAGTTCGCACGGCTGGCCGTCAAGGCCGATCACTCGGTCCGGGTGGTGCAAACGCCGGCCAGCCTCAGGTTCGTTGGCAGATCGGCCTTCGCAGCAATTACTGGCGCGCCGGTGTTGGTGTCGGAGTTCGAGGCCGATCCCGCGCGCGGCGGCTGGCCCGGCGAGCCCTTTCCCGAGCACCAGCCGATCAGCCACCTGGCGGTTGTCGACCGGGCGGACGTTGTGGTCGTTGCTCCCGCGACGGCGAACTCGCTTGCTCGACTGGCGGCCGGCGCCGGTGAGGACCTCGTCACGACCGCCGTCCTTGCCGCCGACTGCCCGGTGCTCATCGCTCCTGCGATGAACGGGCGGATGTGGGAGAACCAGGCAACAGTCGAGAACGTGGAGCGACTGAGAAGCCGGGGGATGGAGGTGCTCGAGCCGGAGGAGGGGAGACTCGCCTCGCACGGCGAGGAGGGCCGCGGGCGCCTGGTCGAACCGGAAGCCCTGCTCGCCGCTGTCGAGGCGGTTGCTCCGCCCCGGCACGCCGACCTCGAGGGTCTGAGGGTGCTGGTCACGGCGGGTGGTACCCGGGAGCCGATCGACGGCGTTCGGTTCATCGGGAACCGCTCGTCGGGCCGGATGGGAGCCGCACTTGCTGCCGAGGCACGTTCGCGAGGAGCCGAGGTGACTCTGATCCTCGCCAACGGCGAGGTGGATCCCGACCCATCGATCACGACTGTCAGGGTCGAATCGGCGGCTCAGCTTGCCGAGGCGTTGGTCTCGAGCTTCGACCGCTGCGAACTGCTCCTGATGGCAGCTGCGGTGGCGGATTTTCGCCCGGTGGCCGTAGCTGACGGGAAGATCGACAAGTCGCTCGGCGCACCACGCATAGAGCTCGAGCCGGTGCCCGACCTGCTGGCGGGCCTCGCCTCCCGCAGGCTGCCGGGGCAGACAATCGTCGGCTTCGCCGCTGAGCACGGGGATGGGGTGGAACGGGCGCGGGGCAAGTTGGATGCCAAGGGCCTCGATGCCATCGTCTTCAACGACATCTCGCGGTCGGATATTGGCTTCGATGCCGCAGACAACGCCGTGACGCTGATCACGAAGGCGGGTGAGACAGTCGTGCCACGCGCGCCGAAACGGGAGATAGCCAAGCGGATCATCGACCTCTGCGTCGAGCTGCGCTCGACGGGCCGCGATCAGGCGGGTTGACCCGATGCCTGCTGACGAGCCTGCGTGGCCGTCAGCACGATGAGACCGAGCACCCTGTCGAGCTGGCGGGGGTTGACGGCCTCCATCGGCAGGTCGCAGCAGATCCAGACATCCCCGGCCTGACTCGCGGCGAACCTCAACAGAGGCAGCCTTCGATTCCACCACAGCAGGGTTCCTTCGGCGATCTGGCCGGGGCCGCAGACAGGCGCCTGGACCCTGAAGAGGCCATCCCGGAGCGCGATCCCCAGGTCGAGCGGCCATCCCGCCGATTCCACGGTCAGGCCCCACTCGGTCTCGGCCAGGCGCCGGTGGTCCCCCGGGAGCTCGCTCAGGAATTGCTCGACTGTCTCTGCCGGTGACATCTGCACGCCGCGAGCCTACCGAGAGAGGGCGAGTGCTAACCTCACAAACGAAAGCTTTCGTGGCCGCTTCGGTGGCCGGCAGTTCGGAGCGGGCGAAAGCCCGCTCTTTCATTCCACGAGCGGATCACGACAAATGAGCCAGACAACAGAGACCGATATTGCGGAAGCGATCGCAGCCGGCGAGCCCGGTGCCGAGGTGCTGCTCGTCGAGGTCATCGGAGGCAGGACCATCAGGGTCTTTCTCGACCACCCGGATGGCGTGGGTCTGGACCTCTGCGAGCGTGTGACCGGCCTTCTCGACTCCTACCGGGAGCGGTATTCGGTGGAGGTGTCATCACCGGGACCGGAGCGACCGCTGACGAAGCCCGAGCATTTCAAGCGTTTTTCAGGCCGGTCGGCGAAGTTGAAGCTGACCGACACGATCCCCGGCAACGATCGCCAGACGGTCCGGGGTGAAATCGTCGAAGCGGACGACCGCAAGGTCGTGCTGCTCTCCGACGGTCAACGGCTAGAGGTCGCCTACGGCGCGATCGGCCAAGCAAACCTTCTGGCGGCCTAGGGAGGCAACAGAGCGAATGTCACTGGAAATCGTAGAAGCGATCGAGGCAATTGCCGACGAAAAGGGCATTCCCCTGGAGACGTTGATGGTCGCCCTCGAGGATGCCCTCCTCTCCGCCTACCGGAAGGATCCCGAGGCAGCCGAGTACGCAAGGGTCAGGATCAATCGCGAGAGCGGCGACTTCGTCGTTTATGAGCTGTCGATTCCCGAGGACCTGCTCGAGCTCGTCCTGACTGAGCCCGACGAGGAGGAGCTGACTGCGATCGACCCGGAGACAGGCGAGGCCCGTGAACCGGCTGCCCCAACGCTGGACTTCGAGAAGGTCGACGAGTACGCGGATCGCATCACCGAACGCGATGTCACCCCGGAGGGCTTCGGTCGGATCGCCGCAGTGACTGCAAAGCAGGTCCTGCTCCAGCGGGTCCGTGAGGCTGAGCGCGAGATCACATTCGAGGAGTACCGCGATCGAGTCGGTGAGCTGATCAACGGTGTTATCCAGCAGACCGACTCCCGCTACACGCTCGTGCGCCTGAGCGAGAGGACCGAGGCACTGCTGCCTCGCTCCGAGCAGGTCGACGGGGAGCGCTACGACAACGCCCAGAGGGTCAAGGCGATCATCAAGGAGGTCTCAGCCTCGCCGAAGGGGCCGAGCATCATCGTCTCACGCCGGGATCCGGCACTGATCAGGGAACTCTTCCGCCTCGAGGTCCCGGAGATGGCCGACGGACTGGTCGAGATCACGGACGTTGCCCGTGAACCTGGGTACCGCTCCAAGATCGCAGTCATCTCAAACACCGACGGGGTCGACCCGGTCGGTGCCTGCGTCGGCCCGCGTGGCTCGAGGGTGAGGATGGTCGTCTCGGAGCTGCGTGGCGAAAAGATCGACATCATCCCCTTCAACGACGAGCCTGCCAGGTTCATCGCCAAGTCCCTCTCGCCGGCGCGTGTGCGCGAGGTCGAGGTCTTCGACGAGGAGAAGCAGGCCATCGTGATCGTCCCGGACGATCAGCTCGCCCAGGCGATCGGGCGCGACGGCCAGAACGTCCGACTCGCAGCGCGCCTGACCGGATGGCACATCGAGATCAAGTCGGAGAGCGACTATGCGCATGACGCGGCCGACGCCGAGACAAGTGCAGACGAGACCCAAGTTCGTTGCGCAGCCGTCCTCAGCAACGGAAGGCGCTGTCCGAACGCACCGGTCGAGGGATCCCGCTATTGCGGTCTCGAGGCTCACCAGGCGCTCACGGGCACCGAGCCGGCAGAGATCGTCGAGGACGCGGGCGCCAGCTCCGAGCCCGAGCTCGACGCCGGGCTTGAATCCGATCCGCACGGCGAGGACTGATCAGCATCGACAGCACTTCGAGCGGACTGCTCCACTCGTTCCGATCCGATCCGGAACTAGACTGGTAATCGATGCCCAAGAAACGCGTTCACGAGATAGCGAAGGAGCGGGACCTCACGAGCAAGGAGGTCATCGCCAAGCTTCAGGCGGCAGGAATCGAGGTCAAGGTCGCGGCATCGTCCGTTGACTCGGAAGTCGCGGCCAAGGTGCTCGACGGGGCTCCAAAGGCAGCATCGGCACCCGCCACCCCTGCCGAAGTCAAGCCGACTCCGGTCAAGGCAGCGGACCCCAAGCCTGTCGCCAAGGCCAAGCCTGCGGAGGGACAGGCGAAGCCGGCAGCGCCGAAGAGGCCGTCCGAGAACGGGAAGCCGCCGCAGCCCCCAGCACAGCAGCAGCGTCCGAGCCGTGACTCCGACGCCGGCGCAGGCAAGCGCCGAGTCGTGATTGACGCGCAGGCCGCGCGACGGCCGGCGAGCGGTCCGCCTTCCCCGGCCGCCGGACCACGTCGGACGCGCCGCAAGGGTGGCCGGCGGCGGTCCTATGAGGAAGTCTTCGCCGAGGCTCCGGGCAAGGCAGACGCCGGGCCAGCGAAGGTCCGAATCAACTCTGGAGCAACCGTCAAGGACGTGGCCGAGTACCTCGATGTGCCGGTTCCCGATGTGATCAAGAAGCTCATGGCCCTCGGGGAAATGGCCACGCTGACCCAGACACTCGCCGATGATGTGATCGAAGTCGTCGCAGCCGAGCTCGACAAGGACATCGAGATCGTCCACGCCGACGAGGAAGCCGTCGAGCTCCCGGACTTCGACGACGCCGAGTCCGACCTGGTCGAGCGACCTCCGGTCGTCACTGTGATGGGCCATGTCGACCATGGCAAGACGTCACTGCTCGACGCGATCCGCAAGACCGAGGTCGCTGCGGGCGAGGCAGGTGGCATAACCCAGCACATCGGCGCCTACCAGGTTCATGTCAACAACCATTCGGTGACCTTCCTTGACACCCCGGGTCACCAAGCATTCACGGCAATGAGGGCACGTGGGGCACAGGTCACGGACATCGCGATCGTCGTCGTGGCCGCCGATGACGGCGTCAAGCCGCAGACCGAGGAGGCCGTCGATCACGCAAGGGCGGCCGGAGTGCCGATCATCGTGGCCGTCAACAAGATTGACAAGGAGGGTGCGCAGCCCGATCGCGTCCGCGGCGAGATGGCCCAGCTTGGCCTGCAGCCCGTTGACTGGGGCGGCGACACCGAGTTCGTCGACGTCTCGGCGAAGTCCGGTGAGGGCCTCGACTCACTGCTCGAGACGATCACAGTGCTTGCCGAGATCGAAGAGCTGCGCTCCAACGCCGGAGCTCAGGCAAGCGGCACCGTGATCGAGTCGAGAATGGATCCGGGCCGCGGTGCGGTCGTCACGGTGCTTGTCCAGCGGGGAACGCTGCGAGTAGGGGAAGCGGTGGCAGCCGGATCGCACTTCGGCCGAGTCAAGGCCATGCACGACCACCTCGGTGTGAAGGTTGAGCAGGCTGCCCCCGGGGAGCCTGTCGAGGTGCTCGGGTTCAACTCGGTCCCGGATGCCGGAGAGTTCGTGAAGGTATTCGACAGCGACCGCGCAGCCCGCGACTCCGCGAAGGAACGCGCCACCCGGCTCAAGGCCGAGGCCTTGGCACGTCGCTCCAGCCGCAGGATCAGCCTCGACGACATCTTCAGCAGCGGGATTCAAGAGCTCACCCTCGTGCTCAAGGGCGATGTCGCCGGATCGATCGAGGCGATCGAGGATGAGATCGCCAAGCTTCCGCAGAGCGAGGTCCAGGTCAACGTGATCCACCGCGGAGTGGGAGGGATCAACGAGTCCGATGTGATGTTGGCTGCCGCCTCGGGTTCCGTGATCCTCGGGTTCAACGTCCGTCCCATCGGAGACGCTCGCCTGCTGGCTGAGCGCGAGGGAGTCGAGATCCGCTCCTACTCGATCATCTACCGCGCACTCGAGGACCTCCGGGCCGCGATGACAGGCATGCTTGAGCCCGACCAGGTCGAGAAGGCCGTCGGCACGGCCGAGGTCAGGCGGACTTTCAAGGCTTCGAAGATCGGCACCATCGCCGGCTGCCAGGTGGTTTCCGGGAAGGTGGAGCGGGGCGCCGCCGCTCGGTTGGTTCGCGACGGCACGGTCGTATACGACGGGACGATCGACACTCTGCGCAGGGAGAAGGACGATGTGCGCGAGGTCCTCGACGGCTTCGAGTGCGGCATCGTCCTCAGGGACTTCGGCGACGTCAAGGATGGCGACGTGATCGAGGTGTACTCGACTCAGACCGTGGAGAGGGAACTCTCCTGAGCGGGAGTTCCTACGGGAAGGTCGAGCGAGGATGCAAGGTTCGAGGATGCGCAGAGTGGACGAGGCTCTCCGTGAGGTCATCTCGGATGCACTGCAGACCGAGTTCCAGGACCCGAGGATCGGCTTCGTGACCGTTACGGCAGTGGAGACGAGTCCCGACCTGCGTCACTCGCGGGTCTGGGTGACCGTGCTGGGTGACGAGGCCGAGCGCGGCGAGACTCTCGATGCGCTTCGAGCGGGTCACGGGCGTCTTCAGCGGGTGATCGGCCGTCAACTGAACCTCAAGAACACGCCCGAGTTGGACATCCGCTACGACGACACGACGGACCGCGGCCTCAGGGTCGACGAGATCCTCGAGCACGAGAACGACTCCGCTGGAGAGCTGCAGTGAACGCTGAACGAACTGAAGTGCTGGCAGCTCTGACAGGGGACCGGCCGCTCCTGCTGATGACCCACGAACATCCCGACGGTGATGCGATCGGTTCGCTCGTCGCGATGCACAGGATCCTCGAATCCCTCGGAAAGTCGGCTCCGATGCTGATCAGCGAAGGGGACGACCCGGCCGAGGAGTACCACTTTCTCGTCTCGTGGGACAGCGTGCTGAGGCACGTTCCGAACGATCTCGAAGACCGCACTCTGGTCCTGCTGGACTGTGGCAACTACGAGCGAAGCCCGATCGGTGAGATCGACGTGGGTGGGGCGGAGATCGTCAACATCGACCATCACCACGACAACACCCGGTTCGGGGGCCTCAACCTCGTGCTGCCCGAGGCCTCGTGCACGGCCGAGATCGTGTGGGGCCTCGCAACGGAACTGGGCGCACCTGTCGACCTGACTACGGCCCAGGCGCTCTACGCGGGCCTCGTCACCGACACCGGCCGATTCATGTACTCCAACACCGGCGTCGAGGCTCACAGGATGGCGGCCGCGATGATCGAGCTTGGCGTTGAGGTCGAGCCGATCTACAGGCGAATCTACGAAGGGGTGGAGGAGGGGAGAGTGAGACTGCTCGCGAGGGCGCTCAACTCCATCGAGCGACACCAGGACGGAGCGCTGACCCTGACCTGGCTCTCGCGCGATGACTTCGATTCCGCCTCGGCTCCTGACGATTGGTCCGAGGGGATCATCGACCACCTCCGGGCAATACAGGGGACCGCTGTGGCTGCCGTCATCCGCGAGCCCAAGCAGGATCCGGCTACGCGGCGAATCTCGCTGCGATCTGCGCGCGACGGAGTCGATGTCTCCCTGATCGCCCGCGAGGGCGGCGGTGGTGGTCACAAGGGCGCGGCCGGGTTCAGTTCGAGCCTCGGGCGGGACGAACTCATCGAGTTCCTCAGGGTGGCTGTGGCCGATCAGGTGGCCAACAGCGCAGTTGCCTGATCCGTGGCTGACTCGGTCCTGCTGATCGACAAGAGCGAGGGCCCGACCTCGCACGATCTGGTCGCAGGCGTCCGCAGGCAGGTGGGGCGGGGTGTGAAGGTGGGGCACGCCGGAACTCTCGATCCCTTCGCAACCGGCCTCCTGATCGTGCTGACCGGTCGGGCGACGAGGACACAGAGGCTCTTCATGGGCCTCGACAAGACCTACGAGACGAGCGCCAGGTTCGGGGCGGTCTCCACAACCGGTGACCGGGACGGTGTCATCACAGAGACCGGTCTCGTCCCCGACGGCGACCTCCACCTTCCGACGGGCGAGCTGATGCAGCGTCCACCGGCCTACTCGGCGGTCAAGGTCGGGGGCAGGCGGGCCTATGACCTCGCGCGTGCCGGGGAGCAGGTCGAGCTGGCCGAGCGGCCGATCAGGGTTGATTCCTTCGCTGAGCTGTGGCGAAGTGGCGACGAGCGAGGCTTTCGGATCAGGTGTTCATCCGGGACCTACATCCGTTCACTGATCGCGGATCTCGGCGATGCCTACTGCGAGACGCTCCGCCGGACTGCGATCGGACCATTCGACGTGCCGGACCGTTCCGAGCCCGTTGCGATCCCGCTGGTCGATGCATTGAGGCGTTTCATGCCCGAGGTGGAACTCACCGAGGTCGATGCCGATCACCTCGCGCACGGTCGGATCGCATCCGCCGGCGAGAGCGGCAGCGGCGCGGAACCGGGAAGCCAGGCAGTCGCGACGAGGGCTGGGCGCCTCGTGGCGGTAGTGGAGGTCGACGCCGACCGCTCTCTCAGATCGGTGATCGGATTCCCTTCCGACTAGGCTGCCCGGCGATGCTCGTCAGCGATCTGACCAAGATCGAATCCCGCCCCAGAAGGGTTGCCGTCGGCGAGTTCGACGGGGTCCACCTCGGACACCGCTCGGTGATCGAGGGAAGCGACACCGTCCTGACCTTCGAACCTCACCCGCGGGCTGTGGTGGGGCCGACCGGCGCTCCCCCGCTGCTCACAACCCTTGAGCAGAAGCAGGAGGCGATCGCGGATCTCGGTGTCAAGGAGCTGGTAGTCGCGACCTTCGACACGTCCCTCAGCCGGATGCCCGCGGACAGGTTCATCACCGAGGTCCTCGTCGACGGCCTCGGGGCGACCGAGGTGAGCGTCGGCTCGAACTTTCGCTTCGGTGCCAAGGCCACCGGAGACGCCGACTTGCTGCGATCCGACCCCAGATTCGCGACTCGAGTGGCGGAGATAGTGAGTGGGGATCTCGGCCCGATCTCCTCGAGTCGGATCCGGGCGTTCATCGCTGATGGCGACATGGAGGCAGCCAGCTCGATGCTCGGCCGGCCATTTCAGATGTGGGGGGTTGTCGGGCACGGCGAGAAGCGTGGCCGTGAGCTCGGCTACCCGACCGCCAATCTGGTTCCCAGCGCGGAGTGCGTGCTCCCGGCGCTTGGCATCTACGCCTGTCTGGCCAACGGTCGGCCTGCCGTAGCGAGTCTGGGGGTGCGGCCCACATTCGAGGACGAGGGAGAGGTTCTCCTCGAGGTGCACCTGCTCGGGTTCGACGGCGACCTTTACGGCTCGGAGCTCCATGTGGCCCTGCTGCGCCGACTGCGCGGTGAGGAGCAGTTCGCCTCGATCGACGATCTGATCGTCCAGATGGACCGCGACGCTGCCGAGGCTGCCGAGGTCTGCAAGTCGCACGGCGGGTGACGCCGCGACCCTGACCCGTCCGGCCCTGCTACGGTATCGCGCCGATGCACCTGACTTCAGAGAGAAAGCGCGAAATCGCAGCCGAGTTCGGCAGCGGGCCTCAGGACGTAGGCAAGACCGAGGTCCAGGTAGCGATGCTCACGGAGAGGATCAACCACCTCACCGAGCACCTCCGCTCTCACAAGAAGGATCACGCATCGCGCAGGGGCCTGCTGATGCTGGTCGGCCGCAGGCGTCGCTTCCTCGACTACCTCAAGCGCAAGGACCTCGACGGTTATCGCGCTCTGGTCGAGCGGCTCGGCCTTCGCCGGTGAGCGTGCTCGAAACAGGCGCCGAGGTGCCTGAGTTCTCGCTCAGGACATCAGAGGGCGAGGCCTTCGGTCCGTCGGACCTCGAAGGCAAGACCACGATCCTCGTCTTCTACCCGTTCGCGTTCAGCGGAGTGTGCACCGACCAGTTCAACATCTACGAGGAAGTCCTCAGCGAGATCAAGGAGCGTGGGGCAGAGATCTTCGGTGTCTCCTGCGACAGCCCCTATTCGCAGACGGCGTTCATCGAGAAGTTGGGCGTGACGATTCCGCAGCTCTCCGACTTCGAGCCCAAGGGAGCAACCTGCGAGGCCTTCGGCGTCCTCCATCCGGGAGGCTTCCCGCAGCGAGCTCTGGTCGTGGTCGGCCCCGACGGCAGGATCGCTTGGAGCCACGAGGCCGAGAACCCTGGCGTCCTGCCGGGAGCGAACCTCCTCTTCGACGGTCTCGATGCCGCCGGAGCAGCCGCCTGAGCCTCAGCAGTCGCAAGCCGGAGCCTCCGAGTTCGACAGACCGGCTGCGAGGGCCGGCAGGTGCCCCGGCGGTAGTCATCTACGCCGATTTCGAATGTCCACGCTGCGGACTCGCTTGGACAAGGCTCCGGGAGCAGCCGCTTCGCCTGGGGCTGCGCCACTTCCCGGTGACTTCGGCTCACTCGAGGGCGATGGAGGCGGCCTGCGCGACGGAGGCGGCCGCACTCCAGGACCGCTTCTGGGAAATGGTCGACTCGATCTTCATGGATCAGGGGAGGCTGGAGGATCCACACCTCTGGCAGCGGGCGATCGACCTTGGCCTCGATCTTGAACGGTTCGAAGAGGATCGCCGATCCGACGCCGTGAGGGAAAGGGTCCGGGGTGACTTTCGCTCCGCGATCCGGGTTGGGGTGGCAACGACTCCATCGATTCTCGTTGCAGGGCAGCTCTCCCAGGGGGTCCCGGACCCGGATCAGATCTCGGCGTGGATTGCCGGCCAAGACGGCTGACCGCAGGCCCGCTACCATTCAGCTCACTTCGGACAAAGACAGAAAAAGAAAGCACCCGGCTCTCCGAAACGCCCGGTGGAAGGAACAAGTGATGCAGAAATGCCAGACACGCTGACGCGGGTCTCCGTGGAGATCGCCGGAAGCGAGATCTCCTTTGAGACCGGCCGGATGGCCAAGCAGGCCTCCGGCGCAGTCGTGATGAGGGCCGGGACACGATGGTGCTCGCGACCGCGACCGCCGGCAATCTGCGCGACGTGGACTTCCTCCCGCTGACCGTGGATGTCGAGGAGCGGATGTACGCCGCCGGGAAGATCCCCGGCTCATTCTTCAAGCGCGAGGGCCGCGCCGGCGAGAAGGGCACGCTCACCGCCCGCATGATCGACCGGCCGATCCGCCCGCTGTTCCCCAAGGGCTGGCGCTACGAGACGCAGCTCGTGGCGATCCCGCTCTCGGTCGACCACGTCCACCCCTACGACATCCTCGCGATGAACGGCGCCTCCGCGGCGCTGATGATCTCCGACATCCCGCTCCCGACGCCGGTCGGCGCGGTGCGGATCGGCAAGGTCGACGGCAACTTCGTCGTCAACCCGTCGGAGGAGGAGCTGCTGGGCACGCGAGGCTGCGAGCTCGACCTCGATCGTCGCCGGCACCGAGGAGGCGATCCTGATGGTCGAGGCGGGCGCCAACGAGATCACCGAGGCCGAGATCCTCGACGCCCTCGACATCGCGCAGGCGGAGATCAAGAAGCTCTGCGCGCTGCAGCGCGAGCTTGCGCGACGAAGGTCGGCAAGGAGAAGCTCGAGGTCGATCGCGCCGTGGAGCCTGAGGAGCTCTCGAGCAGATCCGCGCCTCGCACGGCGCCGGCGCTCGACGCGGCCACGCAGGTCGAGGACAAGCTCGAGCGCCAGGACGCCACGCAAGGCGGTCGAGGCAGGCGGTCGCTCGACGCAGTACGCCGGTGCCCGAGCCGACGCCGAGGACTATGCCGGAGCAAGGCGCGCCGCGCGCGCACAGCGCGCTTCGACAAGCTCGAGAAGTCGATCATCCGCAAGCGGATCGCCGTGCACAAGAAGCGTCCCGACGGGCGCGCTGCCGAACGAGATCCGCGACATCACGATCGAGGTCGGTGTCACACCGCGCACGCACGGCTCGGCGCTCTTCACGCGCGGTCAGACCCAGGCGCTGAGCGTCGGTTGCGCTCGGCACGCTCAAGGAGGAGATGCGCCTCGACACCCTCGGACTCGAGACCAAGAAGTACTACTGGCACCACTACAACTTCCCGCCGTTCTCGGTCGGGGAGGCCGGCTTCATGCGCGGGTCCGAAGCGCCGCGACATCGGCCACGGCGCGCTCGCCGAGCGCGCGCTCGTGCCGGTGATGCCCTCGATCGAGGACTTCCCCTACACGATCCGCGTGGTCTCGCGACATCCTCGAGTCCAACGGCTCCTCGTCGATGGCGTCGGTCTGCGGCTCCTCGCTGTCGCTGATGGACGCGGGCGTGCCGATCAAGGCTCCGGTCGCCGGCATCGCGATGGGGCTGATCAAGGAGGGCGACGACTACATCGTCCTCACCGACATCGCCGGCGTCGAGGACCACCTCGGCGACATGGACTTCAAGGTGGCCGGCACCGAGCGCGGCATCACCGCGCTGCAGATGGACATCAAGATCACGGGCGTCACATTCGAGATCCTGCGCGACGCGCTCGACGCAGGCCAAGGCCGCGACGCGAGTTCATCCTCGGCAAGATGGCCGAGGTCATCGAGCTCGCCGCGCGAGGAGCTTATCGCAGTACGCGCCGCGCATCTCCAGATGATCCAGATCGACCCGGCGCAGATCGGCCTGCTGATCGGCAAGGGCGGCGAGACCATCCGCGGCCTGCCGGAGGAGTTCGAGTCCCAGATCGACGTCAACGACGAGGGCCAGGTGCTGATCTACTCCGCCAACGGCGAGCTCGGCGACGCGCTCGTAGAGCGGATCCGCATCGATGATGAAGGAGGTCGAGGTCGGCGACGAGTTCGCCGGCAAGGTCGTCAAGACGACGACCTTCGGCGCGTTCGTCGAGCTCGCCAAGGGCACCGACGGGCTGCTGCACATCTCGAACGTCTCGCCCGGGCAAGCGCGTCGAGACGGTCGAGGACGTGCTCAACAAGGGCGACGAGATCAACGTCCGCGTCGTCGAGGTCGACCGCGAGCGCGGCCGCATCGGCCTGCGCCTGCGCGGAGGACCCGTCCATCGCCGGCAAGTCGCCGAAGAGCTTGCTCGCATCGGAGCCGGCGGAGGTGCCGGCGGCGGTGGCGGCGGCGGAGACCGCGGCGGAGATCGCCGTCGTGGCGGCGGTGGCGGTGGCGGCGGCCGCGGCCGAGGTGGTCGCGACCGCGACCCCGATCGCGGCTGACCTCTGACGAATTGACCGAGTCGATTGCAGCACAGCTCGCTGGCGGCCTGAGGGTCGTCACCGAGCGGGTCGACTCGGCCTCGTCGGTCTGTCTTGGCGTTGCCGTAGCTGTCGGATCGAGGGACGAGTCGCCCGCGGAGGCGGGCTACTGCCACTTCCTCGAGCACCTGCTGTTTCGCGGGACGGCAAGCACCACCGCTCGCCAGATCAGCGTTGCGTTTGACTCGATGGGAGGGGTCATCGATGCGATGACCTCGCGCGAGTCGACGATGCTCACTGTGAGGGTCGCACCCGATGATGCCGAGCCTGCGCTCGAGCTGCTGCTTGAGATGATCGCCCAGCCGACCCTCGCGGAAGTCGACACCGAAAGGCGCGTGATCCTCGAGGAGATGGCGATGATCGAGGACGACCACGCCGATCGACTCGGGGAGGCGCTCTCTGCCCGTGTCCACGGTGGCGATCCGCTCGGCAGCCCAATCGCGGGTAGCAGGCAGTCGGTCAGCGAGGCCACTCGCGACCGGCTTGCCGTCTTTCACCGTTCGGCCTACTGCCAGGCGAGGATCGTGGCCGTCGCTGCCGGTCGCATCGACCATGAGTGGTTTCTCGAGACGGTCGGCTCGAAGCTGGGAGGGCTCGCCGAGGGTGAGCGAGCCGAGCGGACCGCTCCCGAGCCGGTCCCCGGCTCTTCAGAGCACCTCGACCTTCCGGGTGAGCAGGTGCACGTCCAGCTCGCCGGTCTCGGCCCCGGTCGCGAGACCGATGAGCGGTTCACTCTCGCTGCGATGAGCACCGTCCTCGGTGAATCGAGCTCATCGAGGCTGTTCACCGAGCTGAGGGAGAATCGAGGCCTCGCCTACGACACTGGCTCCTACACGGCTCCGGCAGTCGGGGCGAGCGAAGTGGGTGTCTACATCTCCACAGGAGTCGATACAGCCCCTGAGGCGGCGCGGGTCCTCGGGTCGGAGCTGCGGAGGTTCCGTCAGGAGGGACCGACCGCCGAGGAGGTCGAGCTTGCCAAACGGCAGATGAAGGCGCGCGTCCTGCTGGCGAGGGAGAGCATGAGCGACAGAGCGGGATCGCTTGCGTCAGCTCTGCTTGCCGAGCGCGATCCGCTTGGTCTGGCAGACGTCCTGGGCAGGATCGATTCCGTCACGGCTGCCGGGGTTGGCGAGATGGCGGAACGCGTCTTCGACCCTGGGACTCTCCATTCCGGAAGCGCCGGTCCTGGGGCCGACGTGGCGGCCGCAGCCCTCGAATCCGCCGGTTCTGGCAGTCTGAGCGCATGATCAAAGTCGTCGTCGCCGGGTCTGAGGGAAGGATGGGGAGCGAGGTCTGCTCGGCAGTCCAGGCCGCACCCGACACCGAACTCGTCGGCCGGGCCGATCCGACGCTCGGTATCTCGCTCGCCGAGGCGCTCGACTCGAGCGGGGAGGTCGACGTCGTCGTCGACTTCACCGTTCCGGAGGCCGCCCTTGAGAACATCGAGACGGCGTCGACGAGGGGGGTTCACTCGGTGGTCGGCACCACCGGATTCGACCTGGCCGAACTCGACTCGATCACAGGAGCCAACGTGATCGTCGCCCCCAATTTCGCCATCGGCGCCATCTTGATGATGCGATTTGCAGAGCAGGCGGCGAGGCTGATGCCAGGTGCGGAGATAGTGGAACTGCACCACGATGCCAAGCTCGACATGCCCTCGGGCACAGCTCGACTCACGGCCGAGCGGATGCGCGAGGCGCGCGGTGGTGCGGAGGTCCCGGTCCACTCGGTCCGCCTGCCCGGGCTGGTGGCTCATCAGGAGGTCATCCTCGGTTCCGATGGCGAGACCCTGACCATTCGCCACGACAGCATCGACAGGAAGTGCTTCATGCCGGGGGTCCTTCTGGCCGTCCGGCGGGTGGGGTCACTGGAGGGTAGTCCGCTGATCGGCCTCGACCAACTTCTGGAGGCTTCATGATCCTTCCGGATGGAGGACTGGGCACGGTCGTCACCGCCCTGGTGACTCCGTTGAATTCCGATGGTTCGATCGACTTCGGCGGTGTTCGCCAACTGCTCGACCATGTTGCACACAGTGGGTCGGATGGTGTTGTGATCGCCGGGACGACCGGTGAGGCACCGACGCTCAGCGACGACGAGCAGATCGAGCTGATCGCGGCCGCAGTCGAGCACGCGGGCGACCGCCTGTGCGTCATCGCCGGGGCCGGAGCCAACGACACGGCTCACGCAGTCAGGCTGACGGAGCGCAGTGCTCAAGTTGGAGCCGATGCGATCCTCTCCGTCACGCCCTACTACAACCGTCCGAACGAGCGGGGGATCCGCCGGCACTTCAGCGCGGTCGCGAACGCAAGCGATCTTCCAGTGATTCTCTACAACATCCCGACGCGGACGGGAACGGACATGTCGGACCGGCTGTGCGCCGAGCTGGCTGCCAGTCACCCGACGATCCAGGCGATCAAGCAGGCCAGGCCCGGGGTTCCCCAACCGATCGAAGGGCTGGCGGTTTACGCCGGCGACGATGAGCGCTTCGGGGCGGCACTGGACGCCGGAGCGACAGGCGGGATCCTTGTTGCCAGCCATATCGTCGGTGAGCTGATGCGCCAGATGGTCGACCACCCGGAGCGCCGGGCAGAGATCGATGCACGCCTGGCTCCACTCTTCGCCGCTCTCGCCGTGACGGTCAACCCGATCCCGATCAAGGCGGCCCTCAGCCTGCTCGGGCTGCCAAGCGGCCCGCTGCGCCTTCCCTTGGTGGAGGCCGACGACAGCGAACGGCAGACGATCAGGCAGGCGCTTGTCGACTTCGGACTGCTGGGTGGTGACTGATGTCCAAGGGATTGAGGGTGATTCCGCTCGGCGGGGTCGGCGAGATCGGCAAGAACATGACGGTCCTCGAGTACGACGGCCGGATCGTCGTGGTCGACGTCGGCCTGCGGTTCCCGACGGCGGAGATGGTCGGCATCGACCTGGTGCTGCCCGGACTTCTCCTGGCTGCGCGAGCGGAGGGCTGACATCGAGGCGATCGTCATCACTCACGGCCACGAGGATCACTCGGTGCGCTGCCGTGGGTGCTGCGCGGGCTCGACGGCCGTGACGAAGTGCCGCCGCGTCGTCGGCGGCGCCGCTGACGATCGCGATGGCGCGCTCGAAGCTCGACGAGCACAAGCTCGATGTCGAATGCCTCACCGACGTCGACCGTGGCGAAGTGCTCGAGTCGGGCCCGTTCACAGTCGAGATGATCCACATGACCCACTCGATCCCCGACGCCATGCGCCGTCGCAGTCGGCCACCGACTCGGCACGGTGCTGATCACGGGCGACTACAAGTTCGACCAGACCCCGTCGACGGGACGCCGGCCGACATCGCCCGGCTCGCCACGCTGGGCGATGAAGGGGTGCTGCTGCTCTGCGGTGACTCCACGAACGCCGACCGCCGGGGTTCTCGCCGTCGGAGAGCCTCGTCGGGCCGCGCGCTGATGAAGGTCTTCGCAGCGGCAGAGGGACGGCTGATCGTGACCAGCTTCGCGTCCAACATCCACCGCGTGCAGCAGGTGATCGACGCAGCCGACGCGCTCGGCCGGCAAGTGGCCCTCGTCGGGCGCTCGATGCGCAAGAACGTCAAGATCGGCCTCAAAGCTCGGCCACATCGAGATTCCCGACGGAATGCTCGTCGAGCCGCGTGAGATCGAAGATCTTCCCCGACGAGCGGGTTGTGATCATCTCGACCGGTTCGCAGGGTGAGCCGCTGTCAGCCCTGCGGCGCATGGCCCACCATGATCACCCCCAGGTCGAGCTCACGCGCGGCGACACGGTCGTCTTCTCGGCGACGCCGGTGCCCGGCAACGAGCGCGCGGTCAACGAGACGATCGACCGGCTCTACCAGATCGGCTGCAACGTGATCACTGCCGCCGATGCCCCGATTCACGCCTCGGGGCACGGCTACGCGGAGGAGGTCAAGCTGATGCTCAACCTGACCAGGCCGCACTACGTGATGCCCGTCCACGGCGACTTCAAGCGCCTGCGGCTGCACGGCGAAGCTCGCCGAGGCGGTCGGAGTGCCCCCGGAGAACATCTTCAAGGGGGCGAATGGCCTGCCGTTGGAGATCGACGACCGTGGAGCTGGATTCGGCTCGCGCGTGCGGTCCGGCATGCTCCTTGTCGACGGCATGGACCTCGGCGAGCCGGCCGACGCCGCCGTTCGCGACAGGCGCGCCATCGCTGACGATGGTCTTGTGATCGTTGTCGCCGCAGTCGATTCCGCCGACGGTCGGCTCGTGTCGGAGCCGGAGATCGTCCTCCGCGGCCTGCCGATCGAGGCGGAGAGGGAGGACGAGGTGATCGAGATCCTCGGCCAGATCGCCTCCGACACATGCGAACAGGCGGCCAACGCCGGTGAGCGCGGGAGGGACGAGCTCGAACGCAGGCTCCACGATTCCGTGGCAGCTGCCGCGAACAGTCAGTTGCGCAGGCGTCCGATGGTCGTGCCGGTCGTCGTCGAAGCCTGAGCTGTCGGCAGTCTCAGCTCGAACCGAGCGCCGCCCAGTGGCGAGCTGGCAACCGAGACAGAACCCCCGTGGCTCTGAGCTACCGCCTTGACGATCGACAGCCCGAGCCCCGTTCCGGGGCCGTGGTCCCCGCTGCCGCTGATGAAGCGGTCGAAGATCCGCTCGCGCTCCTCAGCCGGGATGCCTTGCCCGGAGTCGTCGACCGTGATCAAGGCTTCGTTCTCCGACTCGCCGGGTCCGAGGCCGACGATGATCTCCGAGCCGTCCGGGGTGTGGACGACGGCGTTCGCGATCAGGTTCCTGACTGCCCTGAGCAGCGCTGCGCGATCGGCGTTCACCGAGAGGTTCGTCCCCTCGACCCGAAGCTGGCGGGCCCCGACCAGAGGGGCCAGCTCCTCAAGAATGGCATCCACCAGCGGGCTGATCTTGACACGTTCGGGTGTCAGGCGGTCGGCATCGGCGCGCGCAAGCAGCAGCAGGTCGACCACCAGATCGCGCATCCTGCGCCCTGAACGCAGAGCCGCTTCTGCGTCCTCGAGGGCAGCGCCGTCAACATCGCTCGCCAGCATTTCCAAGTTCGCGATCAGTGCGGTCAGAGGGGTCCTCAACTCGTGCGATGCGTCGGCCACGAATTCCCGCTGGCGTTCCAGCGAAGCCTCCGTTCGCGCCTTCGCGGAGTCGAGCTCGGCGTACGACTTCGACAGGGTCTCGGCCAAGTCGCGAACTTCGTCGTTGGTCGGCGGCATCGGAATGACGACGTCCGGGCGTCCGGTTCGCGAGACTTCGCGTGCCGCGTTGGTCAGGTCGGCGAGCGGCCTGAGCGTGCGGCGGGCAACCGCGAGGCCGGCGAGCAAGGCCAGCAGGGTTCCCGCAGCGACTCCGATCGCCAGCAGCAGCCAGATGCGCCTGATCGCGCGCTTGAGGTCGGTCATGGGCCTTGCGTACTGCACCAGCACGGTGCCTGAGGGCGCCACAGCCGTCGATCGCGTCTCGACCAGGAAGTCGTCTCGCACTGCTCGCCCGGGCAGCGTGATGCCGAAGTCGGGGGCGCCGACGGTGGCGCCGATGACATTCCCGGAGAGGTCGAGGATCCGGATCTTTGCGTGCTGGGAGGCCGCATAGTCGTTGACGTCAACGCCGGTAAGGACGAATCCCGATGGAGTCACGCTGACCTTCAGCGACTCGGCCAAGGTCACCGCGGCATCGGCTGTCTGGTCGTTGAACTCGGTTCGGAGGCGATCGGTCAGGACGGTTCCGATGGCCACTCCGAAGACCATCAGGATCAGGAAGGTCATCAGGGCGCTGCCACCGGCAAGGCGCCAGCGGATCGGGATCCGCCGCCTCAGCCTCGTATCAACCGCGAATGACATAGCCGGCGCCGCGCACCGTTTCGAGGACCCTGTCCTCGCCACCGGACTCGAGCTTCTTGCGGAGGTTCGAGATGAACACCTCGATCGTGTTGGTCTCGGCCATCGGGCCGTACTCCCAGACCTCATCGAGAAGGCGCTGGCGACTGATGACGATTCCCCTGTTGCGCATCAGGTACTCGAGCAGCTCGAACTCCCTTGTCGTGAGGTCGACAGCCCGTCCGGAGATCGTGACGATCATCGAGTCCGGGTCGAGAACAAGTGGACCGACGACCACGGCTGCCGCCCCCTCGGGTGGACTCCGACGCAGCACGGCCCGGATCCGAGCGAGCAGCTCGGCTCGATCGAAGGGCTTGACGACATAGTCGTCGGCACCTGCATCGAGTCCCTCCACACGTGACTCGGAGGCGTCGCGCGCGGTCACGGCAATGATCGGGGTTGACTCACCGCCTGCCCGGAGCCTGCGGATGACCTCCACTCCGTCGATCCCCGGAAGTCCCAGGTCGATGAGGATCGCATCGGGCTTGAACGTCGCTGCCTCTCCGATGGCCGTATGGCCGTCAACGCTGACTCTGGCCTCGAGGCCCTCCGAGCGCAGCATCCGTGCGAGGACGGCAGCGATCTCATCGTCATCCTCGACGACGAGTACCCGCACGGCGCGTCCGACCTCCGGCCAATCCTCCATGTGGGCAATGGTAGGGGGAAGGTACGCCGGTGCCGGTGTCGAAAGCAAGCCCGATGCCCACCAGCAAGAAGACCCCAGCGCGGAAGACTCCGGCCCGCAAGGCCCCGGCCAAGCGAAAGCCGGCCGCCAAGGGCCGCAGAGCCGGTTCGCGTGCCGCCAGGGGCCGCTCAAAGGCCCCTGAGCGGCTCTCCGAACTCCAGCTTGACCTGATCGGAGTCGCTCTGGCAGTACTGGGTGCGTTCCTCGGCGCCGTCGTGTGGGGTGGATGGAACGGCGGACCGGTCGGCTCGTCCCTCGCTCAGGGCTCAAGGATCCTGATCGGCTCGCTCGTCGTTCTGCTCCCGGTCGCCTTGGTTGCAGGAGGGGTTCTGGTTGTCGCGCGCGAGTCGATCCCGGGCGGGCTTGCAGTGAAGACCGGAGCCGTGCTTCTGCTCTGCTCCGGTGCACTCGCCCTCACACTCGGGACATTCGGTTTGGCCGCAGGCGCCCCCGCGTCCGGTTGGCATCTCGGAGCCGTCGAGCAGCGCGGTGGAATCCTCGGCCAAGCGATCGCCGCAGGCGTAACCCCGCTCGTCGGGCTGCTCGGTGGGCATCTGCTTGCGATCTTCCTGTTCACGGCAGGAGCGGTGCTGATCTCCGGAGTCAGCCTGGCCTCGCTCGCGCAGAGCGTGGGTAACGGGGCGGTTGACGCAACCCGCACCTTCGGCGGCGCCGCCGGGAGGGTCAAGCGGCCGAAGCGTTCCCTCGCGAGTGGGAAGCGGCCTGCCAAGTCCAAGGTCGCGCCCGAGCCAGTGATTCCGCCAGAGCCTGAACCTGAGGAGTTGATCGTGCGGGCGACCCATGTCGAGGCCGGTGCGCCCCCCGAGTACCTAGACCTTCCGTCAGGCCTGGACGACCTTGACGCAGTGGACGACCCGCTGACCGTTCCGCCTGAGCCGACAGCGCTCCCGCTGTCCGACGCCGACGAGCCGCACGATGAGGAGGCGGACGGGCCTGCCGAGCTGACCCCGATGGGAAGGTACCGCGACTCGGTCGTGGACGACCCCGGATTCAAATGGAAGCGCCCGCCGAAGCGACTGCTCACCCGCTCGACGAAGGAGCAGAACCGGCGTGATCCAGCCGAGCAGAGGGAAACCGCCCAGCGCCTCGTGGAGTCGCTCGGTCACCATGGGGTCAACGCCACGCTCGTCGGAACGGTCTCCGGGCCGCACATCACCCGTTACGAGCTGCAGCTCGCCCCGGGGATCAAGATGAGCAAGGTCGCCAACCTCCGTGACGACCTTGCCTACGCTCTCGCCTCGACCGAGATTCGGATCCTGGCTCCCGATTCCGGGAAAGCAGGCGGTCGGCGTCGAGGTACCCAACGAGAATCGCCAGATCGTCACCCTCGGCGACGTCTGGCAGGACCCGCCGAAGGATTGGATCGCCGCTGACGGTCTGGCTGGGCAAGGACGTCGCCGGTCGCGCGATCGGCGCAGACCTCGCCGAGATGCCGCACCTGCTCGTTGCCGGTACGACCGGCGCGGGCAAGTCCGGCTGCATCAACGCGATGCTCAGTTCGGTCCTGCTGCGCGCCGATCCGAAGGAAGTGCGCCTGGTTCTGGTCGATCCCAAGCAGGTCGAGCTCAATCACTACGAGGCGATGCCGCACCTCCTGACGCCGGTGATCACGAACCCGCAGATGGCTGCCAATGCGCTCGCCAACCTCGTGCGTGAGATGGAGAGCCGATACTCGCTGATGTCGCTGGCGAAGACGCGCGGGACTGGGCGAGCTGAACGCTGTTCGTACCGAGCCGGGGCGAGGTTCCGCTGCCCTACATCCTTTGCGTGATCGACGAGCTTGCCGACCTGATGATGGTCGCGCCGGCCGATGTCGAGGACTCGATCATCCGCTTGGCACAGAAGGCGCGTGCCGTGGGGATCCACCTCGTGCTCGCCACACAGAGCCCGCGGGTCGACGTGATCACAGGGATGATCAAGGCGAACGTCCCCTCGAGGATCGCCTTCGCTGTCTCGTCGCAGACCGACTCGCGCGTGATCCTCGACCAGAACGGCGCGGAGGCGCTCCTCGGTCAGGGCGACATGTTGTTCTCACCCGTCGGTACCTCCAGGCTCCAGAGGATCCAGGGCGCCTACATCGACGAGCCGCAGATCGCCGAGATCTGACGACCACTGGCGGACCCAGGGCGAGCCGAGCTTCAATGAGGAGCTCCTCGAAGAGGTTGAGCCGGAGGAGGTTGGAGCGTCGAGGGGCGAGGGCGACTTCGATCCCGACGAGGATCCGCTGCTCGACGAGGCGATCGCCCTGGTGGCCCAGATGCAGACAGCCTCAACGAGCGATGATGCAACGGCGCCTGCGGGTCGGGTACACGCGCGCCGGTCGCCTGATCGACATGCTTGAACGCCGCGGGATCATCTCCGGATACGAGGGTTCCAAGCCTCGTCAGGTCCTGATCACGGAGGCTGATCTCTCCCGTGTCCTCTCGGGGCCGGCCGAGGGAGCCGCGGCATCTGCCGGCACCGGTGAGTTCCCGGTAACGGACTGACCGGCGCGCGCCGATAGCCTCTGCCGCGATGGCGATCGGGAGCACCCTGAGAGAGGCACGGATGCGCGAGGCGATCGACATCACCGATGTCGAGGCGGAGACGAAGATCCGAACGAAGTTCCTGCGCGCTCTCGAGAACGAGGAGTGGGAGATGGTCGGCGACGACACCCTCGTCAAGAGCTTCCTGCGGACTTACGCCCTGCACCTGGGGCTTGACCCTCGGCCGCTCGTCGAGGAGTTCGCCCTCGGCCGCTCGAGTGACCAGCCGGGCATCGGGCCGCTGCAGTCCGGCATGCGGGGCCGAAGGGATCAGGGCTCAGCCCTGCTGTCGAGGGCGGCGATCGCATTGGCGCTGCTCGCGGCCGCTGCACTCCTCGTTTGGATCGGCACCGGGAACGCATGAAGCTGCGTGCCGGCATCCTGATCACGGGGACCGAGGTCCTGACCGGGATCATCCAGGACCGCAATGGGCCCTGGCTCTCCGAGCGGATGCGCGACGTGGGCATCGAGGTTGCCCAGATCACGATCGTGGGCGATCGCCCCGAGGACCTGCTCCAGGCCTTGGAGGGGATGGCGGCAGAGGGTCTGTCGCTGATCGCAACCAGTGGTGGCCTCGGCCCCACAGCCGACGACCTGACTGCCGAGGTGGTCGGTCGGCTGCAAGGCAGGGCGATGGTTCTCGATGAGGCGTTGGAGGGCAGGATCGCCGAGATCCTCAAGCCGCTCATGGCCCGCTGGCCGAACATCGACCAGGAGGCCGTGCGGACGTCCAACCGAAAGCAGGCCGTGATCCCCGAGGGATCGACCATCCTCGAGCCCGTAGGTACCGCTCCAGGCCTCGTCGTGCCGCCCTCGACCGGCTCAGGCCCGACTGTGCTCGTGCTTCCAGGGCCCCCGCGTGAGCTTCACCCGATGTGGCACACGGCCCTCGAGACCGAAGCGATGCGGGCAGTGCTCGCCGATGCACCCGTCTACGAGCGGCGGATGATCAGGATGTTCGGCATCCCCGAGTCGGAACTCGCGATGACCCTGAGGTCGATCGAGGCGGACGGCGTCGATCTCTCGGAGATGGAGATCACGACTTGCCTCAGACGAGGGGAGATCGAGATCGCGACTACCTTCGAGAAGGACCGTGGGGATCTCTACTCCCGGTTCGAGAACGCGATCGTCGAGCGCCACTCCGACGTTCTCTTTTCATTGGACGAGCGCACCATCGACAGGATCGTCGCGGAGGCCCTCGCCGGGAGGACCATCGCCACCGGCGAGTCCTGCACCGCCGGTCTCCTGGCTGCGAGGCTGGCCGACCAGCCCGGAGCCTCGGAGTACCTCCTCGGCGGCGTGGTTGCCTACTCCAACCGTGCGAAGAGCGACCAGCTCGGGGTTGCAGCCGAACTGATCGAGGAACACGGGGCGGTCTCGGAGCAGGTGGCTGTCGGCCTGGCCGAGGGGGCAAGGGATCGGTTCGGCTCCGAGATCGGCGTCGGGATCACCGGAGTCGCTGGACCGGGCGGTGGAACCGAGGCCAAGCCGGTTGGGCTGGTCTGGTTCGCTGTCGTGGGCGAATCGGGGACGCTGTCGCGAAGCATCCAGGTGCCCGGAAACAGGGCTGATGTCCGCGAACGCTCGACGACCATCGCCCTGCACTTGATTCGCCGCACGCTCAACGGCGACGGCGACTTCCCTTCCTGAGCCTGACACTCAGCAGTTCCGGCACATGGCTTCGCAGTCCGTTGGCGGGTCGATGCGTACATTTGTTCGCGTTCCGTCCGCGAGGGTGCCTACCTTTTGGCATCCCGGCACCGGCCGGCATGGACTGGCGCCCTGAGCGCCGAAGGGAGACTGGAATGGCAGCCAAGGATGATGCAAAGGCAGCGAAGGCCAAAGATGCGGCTCTGAAGGGAGCGCTCGAACAGATCGAGCGTCAGTTCGGGAAGGGCAGTGTCATGCGGATGGGTGATGAGGGCGCACAGGTGCGGGTCAATGCGATCCCGACCGGGGCACTCTCGCTCGACCTCGCACTCGGAATCGGTGGTGTGCCGCGCGGACGGATCGTCGAGGTCTTCGGACCGGAGTCCTCGGGCAAGACGACTCTCGTCTACCACATCATCGCCGAGGCTCAGAAGCTCGGTGGGATCTGCGCCTTCATTGACGCCGAGCACGCGATGGACCCGCTCTACGCCAAGGAGATCGGCGTCAACATCGACGAACTTCTCGTCTCCCAACCCGACTACGGCGAGCAGGCCCTCGAGATCGCCGACATGCTCGTCCGGTCCGGAGCGGTTGACCTCGTTGCCGTCGACTCGGTTGCCGCGCTGACCCCACGTCTCGAGCTCGAGGGCCAGATGGGCGATCAGACAGTCGGTCTGCAGGCGCGAATGATGTCGCAGGCCATGCGGAAGCTCACGGCCAACCTCAACCGGACCGAGACCCTCTGCCTGTTCACGAACCAGATCCGCGAGAAGGTCGGCGTGATGTTCGGCTCCCCGGAGACCCAGCCAGGCGGCCGTGCGTTGAAGTTCTACTCGTCCCAGAGGCTCGATATCCGCCGCATCGAAACGCTCAAGGATGGAACGGAGGCCGTCGGCAACCGCGTTCGAGTCAAGGTCGTCAAGAACAAGGTCGCTGCACCATTCCGGGTGGCAGAGTTCGACATCGACTTCGGCAAGGGCATTTCGACATCGGGTTGCCTGATCGATCTGGGGATCGAACACGACGTGGTCCAGAAGAGCGGAGCGTTCTTCTCCTACGGGGAGATGCGGTTGGGCCAGGGAAGGGCGAACGCCAAGACCTTCCTCAACGACAACCCTGAGGTCGCCGCCAAACTGCAGGAGGAGATCTACGCCGCTGCTGGGATCGACAGGAGTCTGATTGCCCACATCGACCGCGAGGACCGTCCGGCGATCGCTGCGGTCGAGGACGAACAGGCGGCTTGACCGACCAGACGGGTTTCGAGGGTCAGGTCGAGCTTGCTCTCGGCCGGGCCCTCGCCTACCTGGGGCGCAGGGACCGCTCCGTTGCGGAGGTCCGTAAACAGCTCCTGAAGCGTGGCTTTCCGAGTGACGTGGCGGAAGGGGCCATCGAGCGCCTCAGCGAGATGGGCTATCTCGATGACCTTTCGTTTGCGCGGCGCTTCTCAGAGGACCGCAGGCGTCTCGACGGGTGGGGCGACCGGCGAATCCGCCAGCGGCTCTCAGAGCTTGGGACAGACAGGGAGGCCATCGATCAGGCGCTTGCCGGCGAGAACGCCGGGTCCGAACTCGAGCGTGCGATCGCCCTGCTCGAGAGGCGTCTGGCGGAGCCTGCGGAGCGGGATGCCGACAGGCGCAGGGCCTTGGGGATCCTCGTCAGGAGGGGTTACTCGCTCGAGACGGCCTCCGACGCCGTCCGTGCACACCGCCAAGCGCACAGCCGAGCCAACTGACGCCGGCATCGTCGGCCCGCTTCCACTCGCATCCGGGCGTTTCCCTCTGGGTACGATTGCCCCGTGACCGGCCAGACTCGCGACAACCTCTACCACCTGACCACCTTCGGGTGCCAGATGAACGAGCACGACTCCGAGCGACTCAAGGGCATGCTCGAGCGCTCGGCTAGGTCAGAGGCAGAAAGTCGGGGGGAGGCCGGGCTGATCCTCTTCAACACGTGCTCCATTCGAGAGGCGGCCGACAACGCTTCACGGCTCACCTCGGCGAGGCAACAGCTCTCAAGCGCAAGCACCCGGAGACTGTCATCGGGGTGGGCGGATGCTGGGCACAGTCCGTCAAGGAAGAGGTCTTCGAGATGTTCCCCAGCGTCGACGTGGCCTTCGGGCCCGGGCAGGTTCACCGGCTTGCCGAGTTCCTGACGAGCGACTCGCTGACAGCCCAGGGGTTCTTTGAGTTTGAGGGCTTCACAGGCCATCTCCCAGCAAAACGCGCGAGGGAGTTCCAAGGGTGGATGCAGATAAGCGTGGGGTGCAACTGCGCCTGCTCGTACTGCATCGTGCCATCGACGAGGGGCAGGGAGGTAAGCCGCCCGCTGGCGGAGCTCGTCGAGGAGGCCAGGCACCTCGTTGCGGACGGCGTAACGGAGCTGACGGTCCTCGGGCAGAACGTCAACTCCTACGGCCGAGACCTGCGCGACGGGGGTCGCACGACATTCGCCGGGCTGCTTCACGAACTCGACGCGATTCCCGATCTCAGGAGGCTGCGCTACACCAGTCCTCACCCCAAGGACATCCGCGAGGATGTGGTCGAGGCCCACGCCACGCTCGAGTCGGTCTGCGAGCACATACACCTGCCCCTCCAGGCGGGCTCTTCCAGGATCCTCAAGGCGATGAGGCGGACCTACAGCCGCGAGCGGTACATGGCCCGGGTCGAGATGATTCGCGGCCACCCTCCCTGACATGTCGCTCACGACCGACATCATCGTCGGCTTCCCCGGTGAGACGGAGGCCGACTTCGTCGAGACCCTCGAGGTGGTCGATGAGGTCGGCTTCGACGGCGCATTCACATTCATCTACTCGCCCCGCAGGCACACCGATGCTGCCGACCTGCCCGACCAGATCCCGCACGAGATCAAGGTCGAGCGGATGGAGAGGCTCGTCGAGCTGGTCCAGCGAAGGGCGCGCGAGCGGGCACAGCGGTTCGTGGGGCGCGAGATCGAGGTACTGGTCGAGGGCCAGTCGCGCAAGGACGCGAGCCGACTGAGGGGCCGCTCGAGGGGCAACAAGGTCGTCAACTTCGACGGCATCGCGTCACCCGGAGACTTCGTCACAGTCAAGGTCAACTCGGCAACGAGCCAGACGCTCGACGCCGAGATGTCGCTTGCTGCCGGCCTGCTCTGAGGCCTTCAGTCAGCGCTTCGAGCGCTGCTGGGCGGCCATCTTGTCCGAGAGCTTGCGTCCACCCGAACGCTTCTGAGCCTTGGCCGCAGTCTGGGGCGCGATCTGCGAGATCGCGGCACCGAGCCTCAGAGCGAGTGGCGCGACGTCGATCTCTGCCCGGTTCGACTCAACCGCCTCGACCGTTGCCTCCGCGACCTGCTGCGGGGTGACCGTGCTCAATCCCTTCGGCAGCCGGGCGCCGCTGTCGGCGAACATGCCTGCGTCGCTCACGAACCCCGGGCAGATCACCGAGACCCCGACTCCCGTTCCGTCCAGGTCCTGCCTGAGCGACAGGGAGGCGCCCCGGAGCCCGAACTTGGTTGCCGAGTAGAGGACCGTCCCGGGCGACGCAGCCTTGCCGGCAAGCGAAGAGATGAACACGATGTGGCCGTGGCCGCGGGCAACCATTCCTTCGGCCAGCAGCCGAGCCATCACGATCGGAGCCCTCAGGTTGACCTCGATTGCCCGATCGATCTGGTCGATCTCATAATCGAGCAATGGCCCCGAGGCGGGGAGGGCCGCGTTGAGGACGGCGAGGTCAATGTCGCCGGCTGCATGCACCAGGTCAGCGACTTGAGCGCGATCCTCAAGATCACCCACGACGATCTCGGCGGCCAGATCGGCCGCGAGTACCTCCAGTTGGGATGCCTTGCGAGCAGAGAGGACAAGTGGTCGGGCCCGGCCTGCCAGCGTGCGCGCAATCGCAGTCCCCAAACCGCCGGCTGCACCGGTGACGAGGACTCTTCCGTCGAGTGGGTTCATGGGCTGGAGCCTGACAGGTCCTCAGCCCAATTGCCGGGGAGCCGACCATAATCGCCACTGTGCCCGGCGAGCCGCTGATTGCCATCTTCGGACCCACTGCGGTGGGCAAGACCGCGATCGCCGTGGCGCTTGCCGAGCGGTTGGCCTCGGCGGGTGCCGAACCTGTGGCGATCAGCGCCGACGCCCTCGCGGTCTACAGGGAGATCCCGATCCTCACCGGTGCTCCGACCAGCGAGCAGATGAGCCGTCTCGAGCATCGCCTCGTCGGCATCCGCAGCGTCACGGAGGAGTTCAGCGCCGGAGAGTTCGCAGACCTCGCTCATTCGGAGATCGACAGGGCTGTGAGCGCGGGCCGGCGGCCGATAGTGGTCGGAGGCACGGGGCTCTACATGAGGGCTGCGGTGAGTGAGCTCGACCTCAGGTCGCCAGTGCCGGATGCGATCAGGGCCAGGTGGCAGGACGCTCTCACGAGCCTTGGCCCGCTGGCGCTTCATCGCCAACTCCTCGAACGCGCCCCGGATGTGGCGGCTCGCATCGAACCGACCGACGGGAGGAGGGTAACCCGCGCACTCGAACTCCTTGACGCCGGCCAGCCGCCACCGGCCCCATCCAGAGGGCTGTGGAGCGCGAAGCCCCGAGTGGCGACTGTCGCGATCGGCCTCACTCGCGACTCGGCCGAGCACCGCGAGCTGGTTGCCGGCCGCGCCGAGGCGATGCTCGCCGGAGGCGGGAGGGAGGAGGTCCAGGCCGCCGAGGCACTGACTCCCTCGAAGACCGCCCGCTCCGCAATAGGTTGGAACGAGATGCTCGAGGGTGACCTTGAGGGCCTTACGACGAAGACATGGCAGCTGGTCCGTCGCCAACGGACATGGATGAGGAAGATGGAGGGCATCTCCCAGCTCGACATCTCCGGATTGGGCCCGACCCAGGCAGCCGACATGGTGATCGCTCAGCTCGAGCGGGTCGCCGCTGTCCAGCACCGTTCGTAGACTCACCGGCGCGATGAGATTCGAGAAATGGCAGGCACTTGGCAACGACTACCTGATCGTTGAACAGCGCTCCCTTCCATGGGATCTCACGCCGGAGAGGGTGAGGAGGCTCTGCCACCACAACTTCGGTCCAGGCGCCGACGGCGTACTCCTGCTCGATCAGGCCGAGACGGACAGCGTGGCATCGCTGCGGATCTTCAATCCGGACGGCAGTGAGGCCGCGCTCTCGGGGAACGGGGCCCGGGAGGCTGCGATGTACCTGCGCCACCGCGGATGGACCGAGTCGGACACCTTCTCGATCGACACCGCAGCAGGCACAGTCGTTCCGACCATCCTCGACGAGCGACGTTGCTCGATGGCGCTCGGAAGGGCGTCGCTGACCTCGGCCAATTGGCCAGGGGGCCCGGATGACGGGGTCGGAGTCGTCGCGATTGACGGCACCGAGCACAGATTCCAGTTCATTGATGTCGGTAACCCCCAGCTCTCGATCGAGCTGACCGACCGCGACAAGCTCGAGTCACTCGACCTGCCGACGATCGGGCCCGGCCTCGAGAGCGACCCGCGGTTCCCGAATCGAACGAATGTCTCGTTCTGGACCGGGTCAGGGAATTCGATCCGGGCACGGATCTTCGAGCGGGGGGTGGGGGAGACGCTCTCATCCGGCACCGGCGCCAGTGGCGCTGCGGTCGCCGCTCACATTTCAGGCCTGCCCGGTAGCTTGACCGTCGAGCTCGACGGAGGTGAACTCGAGGTCGCGATCGGCTCCGACAAGTCACTCACACTGACCGGCTGGGCCGTACCCGTCTACGTGGGCGAGGCCAGCAAACAACTGATGGAGGAACTTCAATGAAGCCAAGCAGTCGACTGGATCTGATCCCGCCCTATCTGTTCGCCGAGCTGGAGCGCAAGATCTCCGAGAAGAAGGCGGCAGGAGTCGACGTGATCTCGCTCGGCATCGGCGACCCGGACCTGCCGACCTTCCCCGAGGTGGTGGAGGCGGTCAGTCGGCCCTTGCCGACCCGTCCACGCACCAGTACCCGTCAAACCGGGGCCGACCGGAGTTCCGCCAGGCGATGGCCGACTTCTACCTCAGGCGCTTCGGCGTCACGATCGACCCCGAAACAGAGGTCATCCCGGCGATCGGGGCCAAGGAGTGCATCTTCAACCTCAATCTGGCGTTCCTCGACGGGAACTCGCTCGCGCTTGCCGCGGACCCGGGGTACCCGGTCTACACAGCCGGTCCGGCGCTCGTTGGCTCGCGGGCGCACCTGATGCCTCTGCTCCCCGAGCGTGGCTTCACTCCCGACCTGTCAGCGATCCCGGAGGAGACCGCAGCGAGGGCGGCGTTGATGTTCCTCAACTACCCCAACAACCCCACAGGTGCAATCGCACCCGAGGGGTTCTTCGAGGAGGTTGTCGAGTTCGCCGCGTCGGCACGAAATCCTCGTTGTCCACGACAACGCCTACTCCGAGACGACGTACGACGGCTACGACGCACCCAGCTTCCTCTCGACGCCGGGCGCCCGGGAGGTGGGGGTGGAGGTGTTCTCGCTCTCCAAGGGCTGGAACATGACCGGCTGGCGCTGTGCGGCGATCCTGGGGAATGCGGAGGCGATCTCGACGTACTGGCGGCTCAAGTCGAACGTCGACAGCGGTCTCTTCGAGGCGGTGCAACTGGCCGGTGCTGCCGCCCTCAGTCCCGACGTCGAGCCGAGGATCGGCGAGATGCGCGCGATCTACACGAGGCGACGCGACCTCGTCTGCGATGCCCTCGCAGCGGCCGGGGTCGAGGTGACTGCCCCGAAGGGGACGATCTACATCTGGGCTCCGATTCCCGAGGGCTATTCGAGCGCGGCCGAGTACTGCGAGCACGTCCTCGAGCAGACCGCGGTCGTGATCTCGCCAGGCGGGGCTTACGGTCCCAATGGCGAGGGGTTCTTCAGGATCTCGTTGACCACGCCCGACGACCGGCTCGAAGAGGCAGTGGCGAGGATCGCGGCACTTGGCAGCTGAGTCCGCTCCGCGGGCCTAGAATCGGTCCACGGGATGGCAGGAGGTCGCAACACGAATGCAAGGCGCAACGGTGACGGCGGATTCGTGCGCCGTGCGAGGCAGAGGGCCTTCCTCCTCGCGGCCGGCCCCGAGCCCCAGGCCGGCCTCCCCGAACTGAAGGAGCTGCTGGCGACGGCCGGAGCGGACGTGGTCGGCGAGGCCACCCAGATCAGGGCGGCGGTCCATCCGGACTCCTACATGGGCTCAGGGCGCGCGATCGAGGCGATGGAGGAGATCAAGCTCACGGACGCCAACCTGGTCGTCTGCGACGACGAGCTGACGCCCGGCAGGAGAGAACGCTGGAGAAGCTCCTTGGCATGCCGGTGATCGACCGCACGGCTGTGATCCTCGACATCTTCGCCCTCGCACGCAGGCTCGTCGGAGGGCAAGCTGCAGGTGGAGCTGGCCCAGCTCGAGTACAACCTCGCGCGCATGCGGGGGCTGTGGACGCACCTCGAGCGACTCGGCGGTGGCATCGGCACGCGCGGCCCCGGTGAGTCCCAGCTGGAGACGGACCGTCGCCTGGCACGCGATCGGATATCGGTGGTTCGTCGACGGCTCGCGAAGGTCGGCAGCGCCCGTGGTCGGATGCGAGCCGAGCGTGAACGGAGCGCCGTTCCGTCGATTGCACTCGTCGGCTACACCAACGCCGGCAAGTCAACCCTGATGCACGCTGTGACTGGTGCCGAAGTGGGGGTGAGGGATGAGCTGTTCCACACCCTCGATCCGACGACAAGGACCTTCGAGCACCGCGGCCGCTCCTACGTCGCGACCGACACCGTCGGGTTCATCCGCAAGTTGCCCCACCAGTTGGTCGACGCCTTCGCAGCAACGCTCGAGGAGACAGTGAGGGCGGACCTCCTGCTGTTCGTTCAGGACGGCTCGCAGGATGAGGAGGAGGCGGACCGTCAGCGGGAGTCGGTTCTCGACACCCTGCGCCTGATCGACGCCGATTCGATCCCGAGGATCGACGTCCTCAACAAGGTTGACGAGCTCGACCAGAGTGAGCGCGCCGCGCTGGCCGTCCGATTCCCCAAGGCTGTTCAGGTCAGCGCACTTACCGGCGAGGGGCTCGACCACCTGCTCGATTCGGTGGCTGCAGCGATCCGTGCGCGGCTCAATGAGGTCGAGCTGCTGATCCCTCACTCGGAGGGGCGGATGATGGCCGAGCTTCACCGCCTTGCCGGCGACCTCGAGAGGGAGGACCGAGAGGACGGAGTGCACGTCAGGGCCCGTCTCAACAGCGCCCAGGAGTCCCGCTACGGGCGCTTCAAGACCGGGGCGGGGAAATGAGCGATCTGCGGTTCCTCAGACTCCACCCGGAGGCCGTGCTCCCGTCCCGGGCGATGGAAGGGGATGCCGGCCTCGACCTCTGCTGCGTCGATGGATTCACCGTCGGGCCGGGGGAGAGGACTTCTGTGGGCACCGGCCTGGCGCTGGAGATCCCATCAGGTCACGCCGGTCTCGTCCTGCCGCGTTCCGGTCTGGCTGCGAAGCACGGCATCGCCCTCGTCAACTCTCCCGGGCTGATCGACTCGGGGTACAGGGGCGAGATCAAGGTTCTCCTGTTCAACTCCGATCGCAGTGAGCCGTTCACAGCCCAGGCAGGAGACAGGATCGCGCAGTTGCTGGTGGTCAGCTACCCCGACCTCTCAACGGTGTGGGTTGATTCCCTGAGTGAGAGCGAGCGCTCCGTCGGGGGCTTCGGCTCCACAGGCTGAGCGGGCAGCACATGGCCTCCAGGGCGTTGGGCGACTCCGCGCTCGCGGATCGCAGCTTCAGGTTCTTCTGGTTCGGCCAGACCCTGAGCATGGTCGGAGACCGGCTCGCCGGAGTCGCGCTCGCTCTCTACGTCTCGCTCGAGCTGAAGGACCTGACCGGTCTCGGCCTGATCCTCGGGGTGCAGGTGGCCACGCTCGCTGGCTTCCTGCTGATCGGGGGAGTCTGGGCCGACAGGTTCGACAGGCGGCGCCTGATCATCGTCACAAACCTCGTGTGCTTCGTCCTGCACCTCCTGACCGCGTTCCTGATCGCAACGGGCGAGGCTGCGATCTGGAACTTGGTGATCATCGAAGCCGTATTCGGGCTGGCCGAGGCCATCTACAGGCCGGCCTTCTCAGGACTGCTCCCCCAGACCGTGGAGGAGGACAAGATCCGCTCCGCCTGGGGGTTCGCCGGTGCCTCGGAGAGCGCTTCGCTGGCCTTCGGCCCGGCCTTGGCCACCGCCCTCTACTTCGGCGTGGGGGCGGAGTGGGCCTTCGTCGGCGATGCATTCACCTTCCTCCTGAGCGCCGCCAGCCTCGCATTCGTCATCCCGAGGGCGCGCGGCGCTGGCCGCGAGAAGGCCGAGCGGCTGCTCGACTCGGTGCGGGCAGGCTGGCGGGAGGTCAGATCGAGGGTCTGGGTCTGGATGACGATCCTCGCCTGGTCGCTCCTGCTGATGTTGAGCCTTGCCCCGTGGTTCGTGCTCGGACCCACTGTGGCCCGTGACATCTACGGCAGCGGGTCGGTGTACGGGATCCACGAGGTCTTCTTCGGCGTCGGGATGATCAGCGGCGCGATCGTGGCCGCGAGGGTCGAGTTCGCGAGGCCCCTGCGCGCGGGCCTGATCGCAATGTCTCCGTGGCCCTTCCAGTTCATCCTTTACGGCATCGGAGCGCCGCTGCCGTCCGTGTTCGGGGCCGCTCTCCTGGCCGGCGCCGGAGTAGGGGTCTACAGCGTCCTCTGGGAGAGCACTCTCGCCCGCCTGATCCCGCCGGAGAAGCTCTCCCGAGTCAGCAGCTGGGATTGGATGGGCACCACGATCCTGATGCCAATCGGCTATGTGATGGCGGGACCGCTGAGCTCCGTGATCCCGGCCCGGGATCTGGTCATTGCGTCCGGGCTCATCGGCGGGGCATGCATCCTCTTGGCGGCGGCTCCGCAGGCAACGAGGAGATTGAGGTCCGACGAGAAGCCGGTGGATGTCCAGTGACGCCCCGGGAGGGGATCAAATAACGGCGAGCGCGCCGCAGCCGTCGAGGGCCGCTGACAGCTGAGCTGCCCGCTCCTCGCTCCAGCGCTCGGAGTCCACAAGGGCATCGAGGACTGCCTGAGCTCCCTCGCGGGCCTCCGCGAGGGAATCCTCCTCAAAGAACAACGCGTCTGCGGCAGACCTCAGGGCCTCGGTCTCGGAAGGGCGGAGGGTGACCCCGTCCTCCTTCGACAGGACATCCATCAGCTGCATGTAGGACTCTGCTCTGCGGGAGTTCATATGCCCACTGTACGCACGAAAGCGGACGGTCGGTTCATTGGCTGGCTTTTGCTGCGTTCAAAGCCTCGGCGTGGGCCCGGCGCTCGAGCGTGTCGTCAAGGGGTTCCAAGTCCCCAACCGCCCGGCCCAGGCACTGAGCAAGCAGCCAATCGGCAAACCACCAGTTCTTCGGAAGGAGCGGGCCGTGGAGGTAGGTGCCGATGGTGTTCCCGCTGCGATAGCCCTCGAGTCCGTCGGCACCGTTGTTGCCGTGACCGGCGATCACCTTCCCGAGCGAGGTCGCGGGGTCGCCGAGTCGGGTGCGGCCGGCGTGGTTCTCGAATCCAGCCAGCACGCCACCGGTCGGTCCACCCAGGTCCGTCTGGATCGCACATGGACCGACGAGCCTGCTCGCGTCGGAACGGGTGGTGGCGAGGTCTGCGATCCCGGCCCCGGGCAGCGTCCCGTGGTCCGTCTCGTACCCGCTCCCGAGCAGCTGATACCCACCGCACACTGCAAGCAGCGGCGTGTCGCGCCTGACGATCTCCTCGAGGCTGTCGCGCTTGAGCAGAGCCAGGTCCTCGGCACACAGCTCCTGGTCGCGGTCCTGTCCGCCGCCGATGTAGACCAGGTTGACCGCGTCGGGATCGAGCTGCTCCCCGAGTCCGATGCCAATCATCGCGAAGGTGATGCCTCGCCACTCGCAGCGCCGGCGCAGGAACAGAAGGTTGCCCCTGTCGGCATAGATGTTCAGGAGGTCCGGGTAGAGCACCCCGACGCTCACGCCTCGATCAGGGCCCACGGAACACCACCACGGTGACTCCCGAGTGGAGCCCGGTTGCGGGAACCGCCAGCCTTTGGACCTCGCGGAGCCCTGCGCTCCGAGCCTCCGAGGCCAGCCCCCTGAGGCTCAGGCAGTCGAGAACCTCGTCGCTGCACGTTGATCTGCTCGAGCGCGACTGTCGCGTCCTGTGGAGCGTGACGGAGCCCTGTTTCCCGGTGAGGGCCGAGATCTCAGTACTCCAGCCGGAGCCGCCGAGGCGAGCCGATCGGACGGTGCCGGCCACGGTCAGGTTCCCTCCACCGGACGGCAGGCGGTCATCGACGGCAGCGGCAAACAAGCCGTCCGGGCACAGGTTCGCGACGACGCCGGCAAAGAGGCTCGCTCGCTCGGCTCTGCCGCCAACCATCTGCACGAGCAGAGCGGGGGCGAGGATCGTGCCGACCGCCTCCGGGAGCCGGAGGCTCCGTGCGTCACAGCAGACGGTCTCGACGTCGGCGCCTGGGAGCCGCCTTGCCCGCAGTGCGGACAGGAGTCGAGCGCTGCTGTCCACCGCCGTGACCGTGTGTCCGTCGGCGGCGAGCGCAAGTGAGACCCGGCCGGAGCCGGCGCCCAGCTCTGCGACCGTTGAACGGCCCGCGCGCCCGACGATCGATCTCCATGCTGGGATGTCTGCCCGGTAGCCGCAGTGCTCGAGGTCGTGCCAGATGACGTCTGCGATGCCGTTCACTTGACTGCCTCGACGTCGCCCCGCGATTCAAGCCTTCCCCGGAGGTCGAGCAATGCCGTGTAGGTGGGGAGGACCCAGATGGGATCGCTGCCGCCACGGGCAACCGCATCCAGCGCCTCGAGCGGGTCGGGTGTGATCGTGATCAGATCGGCGGCGAATCCGGCATAGCGGAGGCGAAGGGCCATCTCACCGGCTCGGGTGCCGGCACAGGTGACTCGTCGGACCGACTGCTCGAGCTGCTCGAAGTCGGCGTCCCAGATCCACGAGACATCTCGCCCGTCTGCGATCCCGTCGTTGAGGGCAACGACAAGCTCGAGTCCATCGCCCTCGAGCGCAAGGGTGCGGATGACCTCGTTTGCGCCGGTGGGGTTCTTGATCAACAGGAGCGTGGTTTCGCGCCCGTGGAGGTGGAGTCGCTCGGCCCTGCCGAATGCCGGTTTTGTGCTTTCGAGGCCCTCCTTGATCGCCTGGGCCTCGAGGGCCAGTTCGGAGGCGAGCGCCCACGCTGCGACAGAGTTGTAGGCGTTGTAGATCCCAGGCAGGGGAACCCGCACCCGGTGGCTTCCATCGGGTGCTTCGATGACGAGCCGACTGGTCGTCGCGCCGTCCAGCTCCAGGGCCGAAACGGAGTAGTCGAGCTGGGGTCGAGCGCGACCGCAGGAGTCGCAGCGCCAATGGCCCAGGTGGCCGAGCAGCACCGCGTCGTAGGTCAGGTCCGAACCACACGATCGGCACTTGCCGGCGTCAGCGGAGTGGGGGAGCTCGGGAAGCGCTTGGCTGGTGTCTTCGATCCCGAACCAGATCACCGAGCCGGCGGGAATGGAATCGGCGAGGCTTGCGATCCCCGGATCGTCAGCACAGAGGATGAAGCGGCTCCCCGCCGCCGCCAGCGACCCGGCGGCCGAGTGCCAGCGATCGAGGATGGTGTCCAGCTCGCCGTAGCGGTCGAGCTGGTCGCGGAAGAGGTTGGAGAGGAGGACCAGCTTCGGCGCAAGCTGGCCACCGACGTCGGGCAACCAGAACTCGTCGACCTCGAAGAGTCCGACCGATCCCGGCCTGTTCCGGCCTGAGTCAGCCAGGAGAGCGGAGGCGACGCCTCCGGCCATGTTGGCTCCGGCCGTGTTGTGCACCGGGTGCAGTCCCGACGCTCGCATCGCGCCGGCGGCGAGGGCGGCCGTTGTGGTCTTGCCATTGGTGGCCGAGATCACGACGCTGCCGAGTGGTATCTGCGCACTCATCGCGCGGATTGCATCCGGGTCGATCGCGATCAGTACCCGGCCGGGGAGGCTCGTTCCCGACTTGCCAGCCAGTCTTCCGGCGGCCGCTGCCAGTCGGGCTACGAGGCGGGCCAGGTGCTTCCTGAGGCTCTTCATTCGGGAAACAGGACGCGCACCGCGCCCGGTAGCACCTCGATCACGGCGGGCAGGTCACAGAGCGGGTCGCCGTCGGCGAAGAGCGTGAAGGGCCGGTCGGCAGAGATTTCGACTCGTCTTGCCCGTGCGACGCTGACATCGGGGGACTTCAGGTGCGTTCCTCGGAACACGGAGGGCAGCCTGGCGAGGAACGAGAGCTTCGAACCGTCGGCGATGGTGACAACGTCGAAGGTTCCGTCGGTGGGATCGGCATCCGGAGCAATCAACATTCCCCCGCCATACGCCTTCGAGTTCGCAACGACGACGCTGTAGCCAGTGAACGATCGCTCAACCCCATCCAGGCTCACGGAGAACGTGGCGGGCTTCCAGTTGCGCAGCGCCTTGACCGCCGCGAGGAAGTAGACCAGCGAGCCGTCGCCCTCCGCCTCGTTGGCAAGCCTGTTGGCGTCGGAGTCGAAGCCGCATGAGGCGATGCAGCAGAAGGTCTTGCCGTTCGCTGTGCCGAGGTCGATCCGCCGCTCGACTCCGGCGGCAACCACGGCGGCCGCTCCCTCGGGGTCGCCAGGGAGTCCGAGGGCCCTGATCAGGTCGTTCCCCCTTCCACCTGCGACGAGCGCGAGGCGACCGTCACCCGCAGCGCATCCCCTTGCTGCTGCGCCGATCAGGCCGTCGCCGCCACACGCGGCTGCGATCCTGCCATCGGCCGCGGCGAGGGATGCCAACTCAGTCGCGTGTTCGAGCGACTTCGTGAACTCGACGCGGTACTCGATCCCGCGCTCAGCCAGGTGGGCCGCGAACTCTCGAGCCACCCGCTCACCGCGGCCACCGCCGGCGGCCGGGTTGACGATGACCGTTACCTTGGCAAGCACCGGGCAGAGGCTATCCGTCGCGGTGGCCGCGGCGGCGGGCGGGCCGCTTTCCGCCCGTGCCGTCTGCGATCCTGATGCGGTGCCTGACGCAAGAATCCTGATTGGGCTTGGCCTCACAGCGGCGATCGCAACCGCCGGGTGCGGAGGTGGAGGATCAAGCTCCACAGCTGCCGACAACAGCGGCTGCTCGCAGGTTGCGGCCGCCAAACCCCACCCGGAGCGCACCCGCGAGACAAAGCCCACTGTCCCGCTGGGCCCAGGGGCGTGGACTGCCACAGTCGCCACCAACTGCGGCGATTTCACGATCCTCCTCGACAGCACGGCCTCACCGAAGACTTCAGCGTCGTTCGCAGGGCTCGCTCGGCGAGGCTTCTACGACGGGCTCTCTTTCCACCGCGTTGTTCCCGGTTTCGTCGTCCAGGGGGGAGACCCCCTCGGGACGGGTCTCGGAGGACCGGGTTACACCACTGTCGAGCGGCCGCCGGCCGACACGACCTACTCGAGGGGAACCGTCGCGATGGCCAAGGCCCCCGATCAACCGGCTGGCGCCGGTGGCAGCCAGTTCTTCATCGTCACCGGCGAGGACGCGGGCCTCCCGCCGGACTATGCCGTCCTCGGGCGCGTCACCAGTGGTCTTGACGTGGTCGACCGGATCAGCTCGATCGGCGTCGACAAGACCCGTCAGGCAGGAGCGATGCAACCCGACGGTCCACCGGCCCAGCCGGTGGTCATCGAGCGGGTGAAGGTGGAGCGGAAGCCTTAGCGCCCGCGGGCCGCTGCCTGGCGGCGGCGCCCGACGAAGACCAGCACGCCGATCACGGCTCCCAACAGGAGCACTGCGAAGAGGATTCCTGCGCCGAGCGTGACTCCGCCGAACGGAAGGGCGATCAGCTCGACGATCGCAAGGGCGACGGCAACCAGAGCGAGAACGATCAGGACCAGCACGAAGGGGCCGAGGATCCGCTTCCACAGCGGTGCGCTCTTGGCCGGTGCGATGACTCCCATCAGCCGCAGCACGGCCATCTGGCGACCGGACGGGACCTCGGTGCCGAGCTTGGCGGCCGCCTCCTTCAGGTCACCCGCGCGGCGCTCTGCGAGCGCAAGGGATGCGTCCGCCATTCGCTTGAGTGCAGGTCGTTCCTGGGGCCGGGCCGACACCATCGCCTTCTGGAACCAGGCACGGGACGAGTCTGCGTCGTAGCGCTCGGCCGCCCTGGCACCGAGGATCGCGTAGGCAGCCGACTTGTACTTCGTTTCGGCCGCGAGTTCCTCGTCGGACTTCTGCTCGAGAGCCTGCATCGCTCCCATCGCGCTCCGCTGCTCGATCCTGACTTGCCTCTGCTTCGCCATCGACCGGCAGTGTAGGGAGTGGGGACGATCAAGGCCTTCCGGCCCCGTGGCGAGGGCCGATCGGCTCGGTGCTACCGTCCCGGCATGGCAATTGTCGGCTTTCCCAATCCGGTTGACGAGGTTTCGGCCCGCCTCGTGGCAGGCTGCGTCGTCCTGCTCTCGCTCCTGACCGTGATCGCCCAGTGGAAGTGGGGCACAGCCCTGATTGCGGTGGGCTTCCTGCTGAGGGTCATCTCCGGTCCGACCCTGAGCCCGCTCGGCCAGCTCGTAACCAAGGTGATCAGGCCGAGGCTGGCGATCGAACCGCGCGAATGCCCCGGCCCGCCGAAGCGTTTCGCCCAGGCGATCGGGTTCGTGTTCTCGGCGACGGCAGCCGTCCTGTGGATCGGATTCGGCCTTTCGACAGCTGCGACAGCGGTGATGGCCGGGCTGATCTTCGCCGCGTCGCTCGAGGCGTTTGCCGGTATCTGCCTCGGCTGCAAGGCGTTCGGGCTCCTGATGACGTTGGGCCTGATCCCGGAACCCGTTTGCGAGCGCTGCTCCTCGGTGGGAGTGGGCCGTTCGGCCTGATCGCTTGTGCGCTCGATAATCAATGTTATGTAGAGCTGTAAATCGTAGGGGACTCGGAATTCCGGCGTTATCCTTCTTGACATGAACAGTCTCGGCTTCTACCTGCTTCTCCTCGTCGTCCCGATGGTCTTCGGCGGGCTCGCTCAGCACATGGTCACGAGCAACTTCAAGAAGTTCTCGGAGGTTCCCGAAGACACCGGTCTCAGCGGCGCCCAGGTTGCTCGGATGATCCTCGACGCGAACGGCCTCCATGAAGTCCCAGTCAACGCCGTCCCCGGCGAGCTGACCGACCATTACGACCCGACCAGCCGTTCGGTCAACCTGAGCGAGTCGGTCTACGGTCCTGCAACCGTCAGTTCGACAGCCGTGGCTGCCCACGAGGTTGGCCATGCGATCCAGCACGCGAAGGCCTACGTGCCGATGACGGTCCGTTCGGCCCTCTGGCCGGTCACGGCGTTCGCCTCCAAGGCTTGGATGTTCCTTCTGTTCGGAGGTCTCCTGCTGGGGATGCTCCAGCTCTCGCTCGTCGGCGTGATCCTCTACGGAGCGGTCGTCCTCTTCCAGATCGTCACCCTGCCCGTCGAGTTCGACGCTTCGCGCCGCGCCGCTGCCCAGCTCAAGGAGCTGGGAATCGCCAATCCAGATGAGGCCGTCGGGGTTCGCAAGGTTCTCACGGGAGCGGCCATGACTTACGTAGCCGGTGCGCTCGCAGCCCTCTCGCAGCTCGTCTACTTCCTCGCGATGTTCGCCGGCAATCGGAGCTGACGCCGGAAAGGATTGGGCTTGGGTTCTTCAGCCACGGAGCGCCCGACCACGCGGATCAGCCTCACCACGGCCGCGCTCGTCAATAGCAGCGAGCGATCCCTCAGAAGTCTCTATCGGAATGCGGCTCTCGCCGTTGGGACGCCAAGCTCGCTCTCCACAGGCTCGCCTCGCAGGGACTGGAGCGTTGACGCTGCAGGCCGGGACTCCGCTGCGGCCCTCGTGATCTCCGACTCGCCGCCTGGCAGGTCGGCGGCTCGGGACCCTGTCGAGCTCCTGGCCGGACCGGCCGAACGTGGCTTCAAAGCAACCCCTTCGCTCCTCGAGCGCCCGGAATCCCTCACGGTGAGCTTCGACTCCGGACTCGTCTGGTGGGCCGGAACCTCAGCCGACACCGTGATCGCCGTCGTCGCCGCCGACGGGGAAGTCCACCGCCTCTCGGCCCCGAGCGATCGGAGGGTGCACAGCGAGCCCCTTCGTGAGGGCGACAGGATGGTCGCACTCAGTGCCTCTATCGCGAGCGTGATCGAGAGCCTCGATGGTCTGCTCGAGATGGCGCTGATCGACAACCCGAGCGCTGCCTCGTCCTGCCTCTGGCTGCTCGATGCCGCCGATGACGCCGGGGCAAGTGAGCCGATGTTCAGCGCCGTCTGGGGGCACTCCGACGGTCGAACCTCACTGCGCTGACCGGGCCAGCTCGATCGCCAGATCGGACATCCTGGCTCCCCGCCAGGCCAGCGGAGACTCCCCCTCCGGCTCGACCTCCAACGTCGCTCCGGGAATCCGCCCGGCCCACTCCCGGGCCACCGAGAGCGGATGACCGGGGTCCGGGCCGTCGCGGCTGCCAACGACGACGGTCGGTACGGAAAGCGATTCGAGCTGAGCCAGCGAGTCGAACGGCAGCGAGAACGGCACTGTGCGCAGTGCCTCGCAGATGGCCGCCGGGTTTCGATGCACGCTCATCCGCTGGCGGGCCGCCTGCGCCGCGACCTCGCTCCAGTCGCCGCCCGGACCGGTCTTGGCCAGCTCCTCGACAAAAGCGTCGACCCCTCCCCTCTCCAAGGCGGATGCAAGGCCGAGCCATCGAGCTGCGTCGCCCTCGCTCATCGCCTCGGGGCCGGCGAACGCCGGGGTTGCGAGGAGGAGGCCCGAGCACAAGTCGGGTCTTCTGAGAGCCAGCCCGACTGCTGTGTGAGCACCCATGGAAGCTCCGATCAGCACAGCCGGGCCGTCAGCGAAGCCGGAAAGGATCGCCTCCGCGTCGCTGATCAGCGCCGGGTAGCCGTAGTCCCCACCGGGCGCGGGCGGCTCGCTCTCTCCGTGGCCACGGGCATCGAACGAGATCACAGCCCAACCCTCCCGAGCGAGCTTCCTCGACCCCATCAGGACGAGGCCACGGTGGGCGGTCAGCCCGTGCAGCAGCAGCGCGGTCGGCCCGCTGCCGCCGGCCACGGAGCCGGAGAGGACGGTGCCGTCGGGTGCGATGAGCGAGACAGGGTCGCCGGGTGGAGAGGCCATCAGCCGCCCGGGCGTTCACGCCAGTGGAAGGGCAAGCTGACCGCTCTCCTCTCGACCTCGCTCGAAGCCGGCGACCCGAACACCGAGCAGCCGCACGGGCTTTGACGGAGCGAACTCCCGCAGCAGCTCCCGGGCGACGGTTGCGATGGCTGCTGCATCGGCCGTGGGTTCGGTCACCGTCCTTGCCCTCGTGTGTGTTTCGAAGTCGGAGTAGCGAACCTTGATTGCGATTGTCCGGCCACAGTGACCGTGCCTGCGGAGGGCGTCTCCCAACTCACCGGCAAGGGCGGCCAGTCGGCGCTCCAATTCGGCCCGGTCGTCGATGTCGGTGTCGAACGTCGACTCGCGCGACTCGGAGACCGCGTCCCTGCGAGGCTGAACCGGAGTCTCGTCCTCGAATCGTGCGCGGGAATGGAGCCACGGGCCGTGGCGACCACCGAAGTGCTCGGCCAGAAGGTCCGTCGGCGCAGCGGTGAGTTGGGCGATTGTCCGGATGCCCAGCCGACGCAGCCGCTCCTCGGTCTTGGGGCCGATCCCGGGGATGAGACCGCACGACTCGTCGGCGAAACGCAGGCGCGCCTGCGTCGCCGTCAGTGCCAGGAAGCCCCTGGGTTTGTCGGCGTCCGAGGCCACCTTCGCGATCAGGCGGTTCGGACCGATCCCGACGGAGGCGTGAAGCCCCGTTTCGCTCTCGATGTCGACGACCACACGCCTCATCGCCGCAACGGGGGCCGCCATACCGGACAGGTCGATGTATGCCTCGTCGAGCCCGGCCTGCTCGACGAGTGGCACGTGGTGGTCGAGGATCTCCATCACAGCTGCGGAGGCCCTGCGGTACAGCGCTCCATCCGGCGGGACGACCACGGCCTCGGGACACATCCTCAGGGCCCTTGCGGCCGGCATGGCCGAGCCGACCCCGAACCGCCTGGCTTCGTAGCTTGCGGTCGTTACGACCGCCCTGGGCCCGCTCCCGGCCACGATGACCGGCTTTCCGACCAGTTCGGGCCGACGGAGCAGCTCAACGGAAACGAAGAACGCGTCGAGGTCGAGGTGGGCGACCGTGCGCTCCGGACGACCAGTCTCCACCTGCTTCTCGAGGGAGTCTGAGTGGCCGTCTTGGACCATGAGTTCAGGCTACGCCCGTCTCCGGTCGGTCAGGTCGTCAGGGCGACACCCAGATCGTTCCGACTCCGTCGAAGTGCAGGCGCCTCGCCACGGCCCCGGTCAGGTCGAACTCGCGGGCGCCGACGTACGGACCGCGGTCGATGACAGGAGCGACGAGAGTGCGGCCGCGATAGCGGATTGTCACCTTCGTGCCACACGGGAGCGTCTTGTGCGCCACTCCGAGCTGGTTGCGTCTGAGGACACCGCCGCATGCCAGCCCCTCACCGTAGAGGTCGTACCAGGAGGCGAGGGCGGGCCGCAGAGGCCGACTTCTGACCCGCGGGCTGGTGTTCCCAGCCAGTCCGGCCGCTCCCTCGACCCTGATCCTGTGAACCGCGCTCTTCGAGCCGAGCTTCACAGCAGCGGCGATGCCGCCGTTCCGGTTCGAGAATCCTGAGTCGGTGCCTCTCCAACGGCCGTGGATCCGCCGCTCGAGGATCCAGCGGACCCTGTGGGCCGGCTTGACACTCGCCGCAAGGCGGACCCGGGTTCCGCGGCGTCCGCCGATCGAATCCGTCGAGGTCGACACCCGAAGCGCCAGTTCCAATCGCTGGCTCGGACCCACCGCAGCACTGCGCGCAGAGGTGCCGCCACCGACTGCGAAGACCTCCCCCTCCCGAGTGGCCCTGATCGTCGTTCGCCAGGCGTGGTCGCGGCCGATGCGAGCCGTGCCGAGGGTGTGCGGCTGCCCCGCGTCGGGATTCAGAACGAGCCGGACGGTCGACCCTCGCTTGAGCTCAGGGGCCCGACCACTTGCGGTCACCGGGCTGCCCCACGTCACCAGCTTGGAAGAGAGCGTGAGGCCCAAGGTCCGCTGGGCCGAGCCGGGCTGCGAGCCTCCCCCGGGTGCCGGATCCACCAGACCAAAGATCGCGATGAGCGGAATGACCGCAACGGAACTGAAAACCATCGATTGGCGGTGCAAGTCCGCCCCCTTTCGTTCTCGCCTACGGGGTTAGCTGACGGGCTCGCGACCGATCTGAATGACTCTGTCGTCGCTACCGAAGCTTCGCTTCGGATTCGCCCCTGCCGGCCTTGGCCGACTTTGGGTCCCCCGCCCCGCTCTGCCTTGGGCAGCGCGGGCTCGGCGTCTGTTTCGAATTGTGAAGTCTAGTGGATCCGGGTCGGGGCACTGTGCCCCGAGGCACAGATCGTCAAGCGGCGACCTTCAGGTGGTCGGGTGACGCCTCGCGCAGGCGGTTCAGTCCGAGCCGGACCCTGCTCTTGGCGGTTCCGATCGGGACACCGGAGCGACTGGCGATCTCATCGGCTGTCAGGCCGCCCCAGTAGGAGAGGACCACAGCCTCGCGCTGCGGCAGCGGCAGCTCGCGGATCATGCCTCTGAGCTCCTCGGAGCGCTCCCGCTCCTCGAACCTGACTTCAGGACGGGAATCCTCCCTCGGTGACTCCTGGGCCACGGAAACCTTGAGGCGATCGCCTGCCCTCGATGCGGCGTCACCCTCACGCCAGAGGTCGAGCGCGCGGCTGCGAGCCATCAGTCGAAGGAAGGGGCCGATCTCACCCCGCTTTGGATCGAAGCGGTCGGGCTTGCGCCAGATGCGCATGAAGACGTCCTGCACCACGTCCTGGGCCTGAGCGTGGTTTCCAGTGACCCTGAAGGCCGCTGCGAAAACCCCACGCTCGTTCTCAGCAAAGACTTGCTCGAACGTTCCGGGGTCTGAAAGGTCCATCGTCTTGTTCACTTCTCGGGCGGTGATCATGAAGGTAACCCTACACAGCCTGTATAAGGTTGTCAAGTGGCGCTGTGTAAGCTTCGGCACTCGCTCAATTCGCCACCCACGGGCCTTCCCTACGATGGTCTCAATGGCGAATCCCGATCGGCTCACCGGACTCGACGCGTCCTTCCTCCATCTGGAGCGCGGCGGCGCCCACATGCACATCGGATCCTGCATGGTCTTCGACGGTCCCGCTCCCCCTTACGAGGACTTCGTGGCTCACGTTGCCTCGCGGTTGGATCAGGTTCCCCGGTACAGACAGCGGATTGCGGACGTCCCGCTGCGCCAGGGTCGTCCAGTGTGGGTCGACGACGCGCACTTCAACATCCGCTACCACCTTCGCCACAAGGCTCTTCCTGCCCCAGGCGACGACCTCCAGCTGTCACGGCTGTGCGGGCGGATGTTCTCGAGCCAGCTCGACCGCTACAAGCCGCTCTGGGAGATTGCGCTGGTCGAGGGCTTGGCAGGCAACCGTCACGCCCTGATCGCCAAGACCCATCACGCCGTGATCGACGGGATCTCGGGTGTCGACATCACGGCGGTGCTGTTCGATCTCAAGCCCAGCCCCTCGGAGTCGGCCGAGCCGACTGCGTGGTCGCCGAAGCCGGCGCCCTCTTCCGCACAGTTGCTTGCAGATGCGCTGCTGGAGCGAGCCACCGCCCCGGCCGAGGTCTCGCGAAGCCTGCGAGCGGCCGTCAGGACTCCACGAAGGGCGCTTGAGGCCGCAGCCTCCCGAATCGGCGCGGTCGGCAGCCTCGCGGCAGCCGGAGCTGAACCGGCTCCGGAGAGCCCGCTCAACGTGCCGATCGGCTCCCATCGCCGGTTCACATGGGTCCGGTCCGACCTGCAGCGAGTCAAGAACGTCAAGAATGCGCTCGGCGGGACGGTCAACGACGTGATCCTCGCCACGGTCGCAGGAGGCCTTGGCAGCCATCTGCGCTCGCGCGGCATTCCCACGCGTGGACTCGAGCTCAGGGCGATGGTCCCTGTGTCCGTGCGGCCCGATTCGGATCGCGGAGCGCTCGGCAATCAGGTCGCAGTCATGTGGGCGGTCCTCCCCGTCGGTGAGCCCGACCCGGTCCGGCGTCTCCACCTGATCAGTGAGTCGATGGCCGACGTGAAGGAGTCGGGCCAGGCAGTTGGTGCGCGGTCGCTCACGGAACTGGCGGGGTTTGCCCCGCAGACGATCCTCTCCCAGGCGGCGAGACTTGTTCCACGGCAGCGATTCTTCAACCTCGTCGTAACCAACGTGCCGGGGCCGCAGTTCCCGCTCTACCTGCTCGGGAACCAGCTGATCGACATCTTCCCGATGGTGCCCCTCGCCGAGAACCAGGCGCTTGGCATAGCGGTCATGAGCTACGACGGTCGCCTCGACTTCGGTCTCAACGGCGACTGGGACGCGATGGCCGACATCGACCTGCTGGCCGAGGATCTGGCAGCCGCGCTCGACGAGCTCGAGGCGGCGGCGCTGCGCTCCAAGCGAAAGTCGGAGCGGCCGCGCCCCCGCCGCGCTGTTTCAACCGCCGAACAGCTCGGCGCGTGACCGACGTCCTCAGAGTCGGCCTGGCTCAGATCAACCCCAAGGTCGGCGATCTTCAAGGCAACTCGGTCCTGATCGAGGAGGCGGTCCAAGCAGCCGGGCGCAGGGATGCGATCTGGTGGTCCTCCCCGAGATGGCCCTGACCGGCTATCCGCCTGAGGACCTCCTGCTCAGCGAGGCGTTCGTCACCGCAACGAGTGAAAGTCTGCAACGGCTCGCGAGCACCATCGACGGGCCGACCGCGATCATCGGATGTGTCGAGGCAAGGCCGGAAGGACTATTCAATTCGTTGGCGATAGTTGCCAACCGCTCCGTCGCAGGCTTCGCCAGAAAATGCCGACTGCCGAACTACGGCGTCTTCGATGAGCAGCGGTACTTCACGCCTGCCGCCGCAGGCACCATCTTCGAACTCAACGGCGTCACGATTGGACTCTCGATCTGCGAGGACATCTGGTTCGCCGGCGAGCCGAGCGCCTCGGCAGCGGCATCCGGAGCGAGGCTCCTCGTCAATGCCTCGGCCTCTCCATTCCACGCAGGCAAGGGGCAGGAGCGGAGCCTGATGCTCGCCGAGCGAGCAGTCGAGCACGGCCTGCCGATCGTCTACAGCGCACTGGTAGGCGGACAGGATGAACTCGTCTTCGACGGTCAGTCCCTCGCCGTCGACGCATCCGGTCGACTGATCGGCCGCGCTGCCCAGTTCGAACCCGATCTGCTGGTCGTCGACGTTCCGCTTCCCGAGCCGCAGCCGGTTCGAGAGCCGCGACTGGCTCCGGTCGCCAGCGTGACGGCCCCGAGGGGCGCTGCTGCATTCGAGCCGACGACGACCACACCCCCACCGGCGCTCGATCGGATCGAGGAGATCGAGGCAGCGCTCCAGCTTGGACTGCACGACTACGTTGCGAAGAACAACTTCAGTGGAGTCGTGCTGGGCGTCTCGGGTGGAATCGACTCGGCTGTGGCACTGACCCTCGCCTGTGACTCGCTCGGCGCGGACCGCGTCCGGGGCGTCGTCATGCCGTCCCCTTGGTCTTCGGACGAGACACAGTCCGACGCTCGGCTGATCTGCTCTAACCTCAACGTGCAGGCGCTCGAGTTGCCGATCGAGCTCGCCATGGAGTCCTATTCGGGAATCCTCGCCGCGGCGCCGTCAGGCCCGGGCGACGCCTTGGCCGACGAGAACATCCAGGCTCGGATCAGGGGCAACCTCCTGATGGCCCTCTCCAATCGACACGGCTGGCTCGTGGTGACGACCGGCAACAAGTCGGAGCTGGCCGTCGGGTATTCGACCCTCTACGGCGACGCGGCCGGTGGCTTCGGGATCCTCAAGGACGTCCCGAAGGGCACGGTCTACGAGCTGGCTCGCCTGCGCAACGCCCGGGGGGACTCTCCGATTCCGCTGTCGATCATCGATCGTGCGCCCAGCGCGGAGCTTCGGCCCGGACAGCGCGACGAGGACTCCCTGCCCGCCTACCCGATCCTCGACGAGATCCTGCGCCTCTACGTCGAGGAGCGATGCGACAGCGACGAGATCGCCAACCGGGGCCTGGACCACGAGACCGTCGAGCAGGTCCTTCGACTGGTCGACCGGGCCGAGTACAAGCGCCGCCAGTATCCCCCGGGAGTGAAGATCACGCCCCTTGCCTTCGGCAGGGATCGCCGGATGCCGATGACCAACGGCTTCCGCGGCTGAGTCGGTCAGGCCGCGTCTCTCACTGCGATCGTCATCCGCGACAGAGCGCAGAGCCGGTCCGCGTCGTCCCTTATCTCGACGTCCCAAACCCAAGTCGAGCGACCACGATGGACCGCGACCGCCCTTGCGTGCAGCACGCCGCTCGATACCGGCCGCAGGAATGAGGTCTGGTTGGACAGGCCCATCGCCAGCTTTCCCTGATCCTTGACGGCGACCCAGGTGCCGATCGACGCCAGGGATTCAGCGATTGCGCAGTGAACCCCGCCATGGACGATGCCGAAGGGCTGCTGGACGCGACGCTCGACCTCCACGTGGGCGGTGACCAGACCGTCGGAGACCTCATCGACCACGAGGCCATAAAGGGAGTCGAAGGTTGACGCCGGGTCGAGGGGTGTTTCGTGAACGTCACTCACCGCGCCGGACCCTACCCCCCGTCCCGAGGCTACGCTTTGCCAATGAGCAACCTCGACCTCCTGCCGGCCGCGCAGCTGGCCAGCCTCCGCCTGATCGTCAGCGGACGCAGCTACTCGGAGGTCGCCGACGCCCTCTCGATCGATGCCGAGTCGGTCGCCGACAACGCCAGACTCGCCGTCTCGACACTCGCAGGCTCGGCCGCTGAGCCCCTCGCGCAAGCGGAGCGAGGCCGGATCGCCGATTGGCTGCTCGGCCAGGTCGAGAGCGAACCACTGGTCGAAGGCTCCCCGTCCGCCCGTGCCTTCGCATCGGCCGCAAGCGGGGAACTGGCGTCTCTCGAAGGAGCAAGGCTCCCTGCGCTGCCCGAGCCGCTCGCCCTGACCGCAGAACCCGACGGGCCCCGAACCCGACCGACGAAGAGCTTCGCTCGCCCGGGCACCGGCAAGACCACGTCGGAATCGAGCGCTGCAAAGCCGGAGGCGAGCGACACCGACGAGAGCGAATCGGCTCAGGACGGCGGCCAAACCCCGGAGATCTCGCGCCGAGGTGGGATCGCCGTGCTCGGTGCAGCAGCGGCGGCACTTCTGATCGGTGGGCTGGCGCTCGGTGGCGTCTTCGACGGCGGCGATGAGGCGTCGACTCCGACATCTGTCGCCTCGACAACGCCAACGACCACCGCTCCCTCAGGCGCGGCCGCTACGCCGGACGGCAAGGGCGGCTGGACGCTGCGAAAGCGATTCACCCTCAAGCCCGTCGCCGGCGGCAAAGCCCTGGGCGTCGCCGGACTCGAATCGAAGGGCACCCAGAATGCGATGCTGGTGGCGGGAACGGGTCTGACTCCGAACACGACAGTCGGTATCTGGCTCACAGGTTCCGCCGCTCCGGCTCTCGTCGGCTTCCAGAAGGTCAGCTCCAAGGGACAGTTCACCGCGGTGGCTCCCGTCCCCAAGTCGGCGCCTCAGGCCAACCGGGTCATCGTCACCTCTGAGAGCGTCAAGCCCGGGCAACCGGTTCCGAAGGTCCCGGGAGCTGCGATCCTCGCGTCCCCGTTCAGCATCTGAGGCGGACTCAGACTGCGGTTGGCAGCAGCTTCCCCGGGTTCATGATGCCCTCGGGGTCGAGTTCCCGCTTGAGCGCGGCCAACGCCGCGAGCGACCTGTCTCCAACTTCGGACCCCATCCACGGCATGTGGTCGGTCCCAACGGCGTGATGGTGGGTGATCGTGCCACCGGCACGGCTGATCGCCTCGCACGCAGCCGACTTGACCGACCACCAGGTCCCGACCCTTGCCTCGGGGTCGGTTTCAGGCTGAACACCGACGAATGTGAAGTACAGCGAAGCTCCACCCGGATACAGGTGCGATACGTGGCACATCACGATCGGATCCCCACCGAACGCTCCAAGTGCGTGCCTGAGCGAGTCTGAGACCGCCGTGTAGAGAGCCTCAAGCTGCGACCAAGGTGCTGCGGTCTCGAGCGTGTCAACGAGCAGCCCGCGCTCCATCAGGACATCGCGGAGGTAAGGACCGTCGTAGCGACCGTGGCGCCAGGCTCTCGCCGGCGCAGCTCCAAGCGACTTTGCACCACCGGCCCGCAGAAGGGCCGTCGCATCGCCCGCCGCCCGCTCGATGCCGCCTCTCTCACCCTCGAAGGAGGTGATCATCAGGCAGGCCCGGCCCTTGCCTCTCGACAGGGCGTACCGAGCGAACGCCTTGCGGATCGGCGTGCTGGCCGAAAGGGCAAGGCTCACGGATGTCTCCTCCTCGTCCGAGAGCCTTGCGACCGTCGGGGCGCAACCGGCCTGCTCCATCCTGCGCATCAGCTCGCGGCCGCGCTCGAAACCGCTGACGATCCAGGCCCGATCGACGCGTTCAGTCGGGGCCTTCGCCAACTGGAGCGCGACCTCGGTGATCACTCCGAGAGTGCCTTCGGATCCGACGAGCAGCGAGCGAAGCCCAGGTCCAGCAGCTGTACCGGGCATCGGGGGCAGGCTTATCGGCCCGGTCGGGGTGACCATCTCCAGACCGAGGACGTTGGCGTCGATTCGGCCGTAACCGGTCGAAGCCTGTCCCGCAGAGCGCGTTGCGACGAACCCGCCGACTGTCGCGTGGAGGTAGCTCTGGGGGAAGTGCCCCATCGTCAATCCCTGATAGGCAAAGACCCGCTCGGCCAGTGGTGCCGGTGTTCCCGCCCTGACGGTGGCGATCCGGCTCTCGCTGTCGACGGAGACCACGCCACTCAGCTTCGACAGGTCGAGGGCCACGACAGAGCCGCTCGGCCCACCGATCGCACTGAGTCCGCCAACAACGCTGGTTCCACCACCGAACGGCACAACTGCTGTGCCCGCCGCTGAGCAGGTCTCGAGCAGCCTCCCAACCTGCTCGGCATCTGCCGGCGAGACAACGAGGTCCGGAAGTGAGCGGGGACGTCCTGCCCTCATGCGAACCAGATCGGGGTAGCTCTTCCCGCCACCGCGGAGGATCCTGTCGAGCGGCGTGGCCGAAACGGAGTCCGGGTCAACGCAGCCCCGGATCGCCGCCTCGGTTGAATCGCTCAGGTTGGATGAGGGAAGCTCAAAGCCTTCGATCCCGACGGGGACCTCCCTCTCGGTCAGGCTCCCGAAGCGGCGTTCGAGCTCAGCTAACGCCGCTGGCGGCAGGTCACGTGGGTGATCGGGATCTCCCCAGCCCCACCACGGCATCTCCAAGCGGTCAGCCATCGAGTCTCACCACGAGGCTGTCAAGCGCCCGATCGAGTTCTCGTCTCTGACCGCGGGAGACAAGCAGGCCACCGAACCGCGCCGTGCCCTTCATCCGTCGCTCGATCACGAGCTCGATCCGCGTGCCTCCCTCGGTCTCTTCGACCGTGACCTCCTCGGCAGCCGACCGAAGCGAGCGGGCAAAGGGAGTGCCCTCAACCTGCTGAACCCAGCGCACGTGGCGACCCTGGTCGATGTCAGCGAGTGTGAACGTCATTGCCACGGCACGTCCGCGCGGCGAGACCACCCACTTCGTGAAGCTTGAGGCGTCGGGACGGTCCACTCGGTCGACTTCGGGCCACCAGCGCGGCAGCTTCGACGGGTCGGCAGCCAAGGACCAGACCCGCTCGGGATCGGCGCTGACGCTGCGGCTCCGACTCGTGCGTGGCAACGGTCGAGCGGTCTCAGCGGGCCGCTGCCAGGCGCCGCAGGTCGCGGACGAGCAGGAGATGGCCGAGGTAGCTCGTGACCGAAGCGAGATTCTCGAGGGCCTCAACAGCCTCTTCGCGCCGCTTGGGGTTCCGCGAGCGCAGTGCGGGTGCGAGTATCTGCTGCAGCAGGGCGGCCTCGCGGTCGGCCGAACTGCGCAGGACACGGAGGTTCCGGCCTGCCACTCCGTAGCGGGCAAGCTCGCCGACTGCCCGGATGATCTCAACCTCGGTGTCGTCGTAGCCGGCGATTCCCTCGCGGTGCTCTCCCTTGATCACCCCGTAGTCCTCGAGCTCCGCCACCAGCGCGGCGTCGACTCCGGTCTCGTCGAGCACGTCGTCATGTGCGGTCCAAGTGCCAGAGCGGTTCACAGTCACGGCGCTCCTCTTGGGCGCCGCCGTTTTGCCGGGCGCGGGAATCTCGCTCTGCGAACGTCCACCGGCCAACTCGCGGCGGATGACGTTGAGCGGCATGAACTCGTCCCTCTGCAGGCGAAGGATTGTCCGCAGGCGATCGACTTCGGGCTTGCCGTAGACCCTGTAACCGCCGGCCGTCCGCCGGGGCGCGAGCAATCCCCGGTCCTCCAGGTAGCGGATCTTCGAAATCGAGAGGTCCGGGAACTCACGTGACAGGAGTTCACAGACAGCCCCGATCGTCATCGAGTTGCGCTTGTCAGCTTTCGGCTCGCTCATCGGTGGAGGAAGGCCAGCCGGTACTTGCCGACCTGAAGTTCGTCGCCGTCGCTGAGCTGAAGCGAATCGATGCGATTCCGGTTGACGTAGGTTCCGTTGAGCGAGCCGCAGTCGTCGACCCACCACTCCGCACCCCGCCTTACGAGGACGGCGTGGTCGCGCGAGACGGTGATGTCGTCGAGAAAGATCGAGCTGTCGGGGCGGCGCCCGATTGCCATGCGCTCGCCAGTCAGCAGGAAGCTCTCCCCTGCGCGCCCCCCACCTGAACGAACGACGAGCACTGCGCCGTCATCCTGCGTGGGTTCGATCTCGACAGCCTCGAGCTCGCCTGTCTCGCCGACCCTCCAGCCTGCGGGGGACCCGGCGGACTCGCCTGCGACGAAGGAGCCGCATCGGGGGCAGTAGTTCGCGCCCTCTGAGACGAGAGTGCCGCATTCGGAACAGTGAAGGGCCATGTGACGATTCTACCCCGGCTGATGGAGAAGCATCAACCGGAGGTTGAGACTTTGCCGTTGGCAGCAAGCTGCCGCCTTGCGTCCCGGGCGTAGAGGACACTGGCCCAGATGCTCAGCGCCATGCCCCGAGTAGAGCAGGAGCAGAGCAAACCACTCGACGGAGACCATCGCCCAGAACGGTGCAGCGAGAATCGGCGCGACCCCGATCCGCCCCGCCCAGTTGATCCTGACCTCGACCCCCCGCCTTACGGCCCAGGTTCCGAAAATCAGCATTCCTGCCTCCCGGATCAGGACGACCGCCACCGCCCAGCGAGGGAGCAACTCGAACCTCCACGAGACGTACATGCCCGCGAGCGCGAGTCCACGGTCGGCGACTGGATCGAGGAGAGCTCCCAGCCGGCTGTACTGGCCTGTCAGGCGGGCAATGAAGCCGTCGAGGTAGTCGCTCCAGCCGATCGCGCAGTAGAGCAGGGCAGCTGGGGTGTCCTTGCCGTCGGGTGAATCGAGTGCCATCACGAGAAACACCGGGATCCCGATCAGGCGGATCAGGGCAATCAGGTTCGGGATCGTGAATGGACGCCAGGGCGCGTCCTTCATCGTCTCGGGTGGAGGCGGACCTGAACGGTCAGCGCCGATCAGGCGCTTCCAGCCTGGTCGCTCGGCGCTCAGTGGATCGCCCTCCACGCATCCCCTGCCAGCGCAGCCGCATCGGCGATCGGGAACTCGTGCTCGTCCCCGTTCGAGCCGCGCCCTTCGACAACACCCCGCTCAAGCCCCTTGCGTCCGACGGTCAGGCGGAGCGGGCAGCCGATCAGGTCGGCGTCGGCGAATTTGGCCCCCGGGGAGGAATCACGATCGTCAACCACGACCTCGATGCCCTGCTCCTCGAGCTCGGCAGCGATCGCGAGCGCGGTGCGAACCTCGTCGGAATCGGGCTTGCCGATCGCGACCACCTCCACGTCCCACGGTGCGATCGCGCGCGGCCAGGGGATTGCGGTGTCACCACCGCGCTGTTCAACCGCTGCGGCAGCGATCCTCGCTGGCCCGATGCCGTAGGAGCCCATGATCACCGGGCGCTGGTCCCCGGACTCATCGAGGAAGGTTGCGCCGAGGGCCTCCGAGTAGCGGGTCCCCAGCTTGAAGATGTTGCCGATTTCGATCGCCGGCTCGATCCGGATCGGCTGGCCGCCGACAGTGTCTCCCTCGACCACCGACCTGATGTCGCCCCGCTCGAAGACGAAGTCGCGACCGGGCTCGACCCCACGCAGGTGGGTATCGGGCCGGTTGGCACCGGTCACGTAGCCTCCAGGCTCGACAGCCGAGTCGAGAATCACTCGCACATCGGCGCCGACCGGCCCCACGAAGCCGATGGGGCCGAGCGAACGCTCGATCTCCTCTGGGTGGGCGGGCCTGATCTCGCCACCAACCGCATTTGCAAGCTTGATCTCGTTGACCTGGTGGTCGCCCCTGACCAGCGCGAGGATCAGCGTTCCATCCCTGATCACCGGGAAGCTCTTCAGGAGAGCGCCCGTCGGCAGGCCGAGAAGCCCTGCCACGTCGTCGATCGTCGATGCCCCGGGGGTATTGACCTCCTCAGGGGATGCAAGCCGACTCCGGGAGAACAACGGCCTGAGCGTCGGCGGACGCGACCTCGACGTTGGCCGCGTAGCCAGGAGCGAGAGCCACTTCGTTCTCGCCGGCTGCACAGGGAGCCATGTACTCGTGCGCACCGGATCCACCCATCATGCCCACGTCCGACTCGACCCGATACCACTCGAGGCCGCAGCGGTCGAAGATCCGGTCGTAGGCCTCGATGTGTTTCGCGTACGAGAGCTCAAGGCCGGACTCGTCGCGGTCGAAGGAGTAGCTGTCCTTCATGATGAACTCCCTCGTCCGCAGGACCCCCGCTCGCGGTCTCGGCTCATCGCGCTCCTTGGTCTGCAGGTGCCAGAGGATCAGCGGCAGATCGCGGTAGGAGCGCACGATCTGGGCAACATGGGTGGTCACGGCCTCCTCGTGCGTCATCGCGAGGACCATCTCGGCACCCTTGCGATCCTCCAACCTGAACAGCTCGGCGATGCCGTGGCGACCGGTCACCTTCCACGGCTCTGCGGGCAGGAGTACAGGCATCAGGACCTCTTGGCCCCCGATCGCCTCCATCTCCTCCCGGATCACTCCGCAGATCCTTTGGTGGACACGCCAGCCCGAAGGCATCCAGCTCCACAGTCCCGAACCGAGCTGGCGGATCAGTCCCGCCCTGACCATCAAGCGGTGCGACTTGGCCTCCGCGTCGGCAGGGTCATCCCTCTCTGTCGGAAGAAGGTACTCGGAGAGCCTCTGCACGGCGTGGACCATACCCGCAACCGGCCGGGACCTGCCCCGGCGGCGTCCGGCTGCTACGAATACTGGTGTTCGGTGCCGCGATCAAGCCGCAGGCACAGCTTCAACAACAGAAGGAGCCCCCGATGGCATACGAGGTCCCAGCACTGGCTTACGCGTTTGACGCCCTTGAGCCCCACATCGACGCCCAGACGATGGAGATCCATCACGACAAGCACCATCAGGCCTACGTGGACAAGGCGAACGCCGCCCTCGAGGGCACCGAGTGGGCCGAGACGCCCGTCGAGGAAGTGCTCGCGAATCTCGGCGCTCTGCCCGACGCCATCCGTGGCCCCGTCACCAACAACGCCGGTGGCCATCACAACCATGTCCTCTTCTGGGAGAGCCTCTCCCCCGATGGCGGCGGCGACCCTGATGGCGCGCTCGGTGAGGCGATCAACGCCACCTTCGGCTCGGCCGACTCGCTGCGGACCGCGATCAACGACGCAGGCGTTGCGCGGTTCGGCTCGGGCTGGTCGTGGCTCGTGCACGATGGCAGTGGTCTCGCCGTGGTCAGCACCGCGAACCAGGACAGCCCGCTCAGCAGCGGCCAGACCCCGCTTCTGGGAATCGACGTCTGGGAGCACGCCTACTACCTCAAGTACCAGAACCGTCGGCCCGACTACCTCAGCGCGATCTGGAACGTAATCGACTGGAAGACAGGTCGCCGATCGCCTCGCGGCCGCCTGAGCCGATCGGGTCAGGGTCGCGCGGCCTTCGGCCGTGCGACCCGACTCAGCCGGTCCGGGTGAACCGGCGACCTGCCGTCGGCGAGGATGCCTCGTCGACAAGCGGCTCGGCTTCGGACTCCGCCGCAGCCTGAGCGGCCTCCATCGCGGCCAGGCGCTCAGGTGTGAGGTCGTGAGCGTTCTCATCCTCGATCTTGGCAAGCCACTCCGCGCCCTCTGCTGCGGGAGCCTCGTCGACGCTCGATCCGCTTCTGCTTGGCATAGCGGTCGATCTCCTCGAACAGCTCGTCGACGAGCTGCTCCGTGCGGCACCTTCTTCAGGGGCTCGCCCTTGGAGTAGATCATGCCCATCGTTCTTGGCGCCGGTGATGCCGAAGTCGGCGTGGCGCGCCTCGCCGATGCCGTTGACCGCGCAGCCGAGCACCGAGACCTCGATCGGGTCCTCGTAGGCTTCCAGGCGCTGCTCGACCTCCGCGACGACGCGAGTCCATGTCGAACTGCAGGCGCCCGCAGGTCGGGCAGGCGATCAGGACGGGGCCGCGCTCGCGCAGCTTCAGCGCCTTGAGGATCTCCCAGGCGACCTTGACCTCCTCCTCGGCGTGGAACGTCGACAGCGAGATGCGGATCGTGTCGCCGATCCCGTCCGCGAGCAGCGTGCCGAGGCCGACGGCCGACTTCAGCGAGCCCGACCACTTGGTGCCCGCCTCGGTGACCCCCAGGTGCAGCGGATACGGGATCCGCTCGCGAGAGCAGCCGGTTGGAGGCGATCGTGTTGGGCACGGAGGTCGACTTCATCGAGACCTTGAAGTTCGTGAAGTCCAGGCGCTCCATCAGCTCGACGGACTCGATCGCGGCGGTGACGAGCGCCTCGACGGGGTTCTCGTACTCGAGCTCGCGCAGGTGCTTGGGCAGCGAGCCGGAGTTGACGCCGATCGCGCAGCGGCGTGCCGCGCTCGCTTGGCCAGCGCGATCACCTCGGCGACCTTCTCGGGCCCGCCGATGTTGCCCGGGTTGAGCCGCACGCAGTGCGCGCCCGGCCTCGATCGCCTTCAGCGCGAGCGTGTGGTTGAAGTGGATGTCGGCGATCACCGGGATCGGCGACTGCGCGACGATGGTCTTGAGCGCCTCGGCGTCTTCGTCGCGCGGCACCGCCACGCGGACGATGTCGGCGCCGGCCTCGGCGACACGATGGATCTGGGCCATCGTCGCCGCAAGGTTGGCGGTCTCGGTCTTGGTCATCGTCTGCACCGCGACCGGCGCGCCGCCGCCGACCTGCACGTCTCCGACCTTGATGTGGTTCTTGCTTGCCATCTGCGACCAGTGTACGAGCGCTGAACCCCGATCGCTCAGATCGGGAGCCCGAAGCTCACGAGTAGAGCTCCTCGATCTCCGCTGAGTACTTCTCGGCGATCGGCTTTCGCTTCAGCTTCATCGTCGGTGTCAGCTCGTCACCACCGGGCAGCCACTCGGCAGGCAGGACCTTGAATTTCTTGATCTGCTCAACCCTCGCGAGCTTCGCGTTGGCGGATTCGATGGCCTCGTTCAGCGCCTCGATAGTCACCGGATCGCCAGCGAGAGTCGCGATGTCGGCGCCCTCGATCCCCTTCTGCGCAGCCCAGGCCGGTGCCACATCGGAGTCGAGCACGATCAGCGCCGTGTTGTAGGGCCTCGCGTCGCCGATCACACAGGCCTGACCGATCAGCGGGCTCGCGCTCTTGACCGTCGCCTCGATGTTGGCCGGGGACATGTTCTTCCCGGCCGCGTTGATGATGATCTCCTTCTTGCGGTCGACGATCCTGAGATATCCCGCCTCGTCGATGGCGCCGATGTCGCCGGTGTGGAGCCAGCCGTCGGCGTCGATCGCTTCGGCCGTGGCTCGGGCTGGTTGCGGTAGCCCTTCATCACGAATTCTCCCCGGACCAGGACCTCGCCATCCTCGGCGAGTTGAGCTCAACTCCGGCGACGGAGGCCCGACGGTGCCGATCCTGATCTTGCCCGGAGGGTTGAGCGTGCCGTACCCGCAGGTCTCCGACATTCCCCACAGTTCGGCAAGTTCGAGACCGATCGCATGGAAGAACTCGATCACCTCGCGCGGGGTCGGAGCGGCGCCGACCTTGACTGTCCTGACCTCGTCGAGCCCGAGCATCGTGCGAAGTCCCGAGAAGATCTCCGCGTCCGCCTTGGCGACGCGCTCGGCCAGATCGTCGGGAACGGGGTCGCCTGCCTGCTCGAGGCGCACAGCCGCGATCGCACGTCGAGCGCCGCCCGGATCGGCGCGGCCTGCTCGTCAGGCTGTGAGGCGAGCATTGCCTCCAGGCCTGCCTTGAGCTTCTCCCAGATGCGCGGCACAGCGAAGAACCAGTTCGGCTTGACCTGAGGAAGGAACTGGACGATCTGGCGTGGATCGGGACAGCAGGTGATCGAAGCGCCGTAGACGATCGGGATGTAGTGGTGGGCGTCCCGTTCGGCGATGTGCGCGGCCGGCAGCCAGGAAATCAAGCGGTCGCCCGGCTCGAGGTGGACCAGATCGGCCACTGCGTGGACGACGGGCACGAGGTTGCCGTGGGTCAGCTCGACTCCCTTCGGGGGGCCGGTGGTTCCCGACGTGTAGATCAGGGTCAGGATGTCATCCTCGGTCAGCTCCGCAGCCGCCTTCTCTCCATCGAACGACGGATCCGCACCCCGCACCTCCGACCATGCCACTGCACCGTCTGCAGGTCCGTCGACTGCGATGATCGTGGTCAGGCAGTCGGTCAGAGCGGATGCTTCGCGCATCACGTCGAGGTACTCCTCGGAGACGATTGCGATCTTTGCGCCGGCGTCCGCGACCACATAGGCAATCTGCTCGGCCGTGTAGGTCTGGTAGATCGAGAAGGGTGTTCCACCTGCCGTCACGACTGCCATGTCGGCGATGTGGAACTCGGGCCGGTTGCCCATCATCAACGCGACGGTCTCTCCCCTCGAGACGCCCATCCCCCGAAGTCCGCCGGCCACGAGGTCGACCTCGACCAGCAACTCGGCCCACGTCAATCGAGTGGAATCGTCGGCCGTCCTGACAGCCAGCAGCTCCCCGTGCTCGGCTGCGGTCTTGCGCAGCGCCACGGCCATCGTCGTGCTTCCAGACATGATCGCTCCCCGGTAGTGACTGTCGCGGTCGAGGGTAGCGAAGCGACCCGATTGTTACTTAAGGGCCGCCGGGGAATCCGGAGCCCGAAAGCCTGCCGATGTCGTTCGACAGGCCGATCACGAAGAGCACTGCGACCAGAGCCAGGCCCACGGCGGTCGCGCGACCAAGGGTTTCCTGAGAGGCCGGTCGGCCTCGCAACTTCTCCACAGCGAGCCAGAAGAGGTGCCCACCGTCGAGCGGCAGGAGCGGAACGAGGTTGACGATCGCTATCAGCAGGGAGATCAGAGCCAGCAACTGAAGTGCGTTGACGAGATCCCTCGAGAAGGCGTGCTCAGTGACCACCGAAACGCCAACGATGCCGCTCAGCTGCTCCCTACCCTGCGAGCTGCCAATCGCCGAGAAGCCCTTGATCGTGTCGACCGAGACTCGCCACGCCACCTCGGCGCTGCGCCCGGCCGCGGCCAGCGGCCCGAGGGTTTCCTTGGACTGGTCGAACGCAAACCCCAGTCTCATCGCTCCGACCGATCCGTCCCATCGCGGTCGCAGGGCCAGCTTCTTGGTCTCGCCACCGCGCTCGATCGTCAACACAGCCGGTGTCGTCGCCAGGCAGCCGTCCTTCGGCTTGCCGGAGCCGGCGCACAGATGCGTTCGGGTCTGGCGAACGAAGTCCGCTGGACCGCCGGTGACTCCGTCCACGGCCACGATCCGATCACCCGGTTTCATGGCCCCGGCGGCCGGAGCCGAGAGCGGGGCCGAGGCGACCTGTGGGGTCACCTTGCTGACCCCGTCGAGCATCAGGATCGCCATGATGATCACGAGAGCCGAGATGATGTTCGCGGCCGGCCCTGCGGCGATCACCACGGCCCGCTGCCAGATCGGACGATTGGCATAGGACCGGTGCTCCTCGCCGGGCGGAAGGACGTCGGTCGGTGTCTGTCCCAGGATCCGGACGTAGCCACCAAGCGGCACCGCTCCGATCGCGTACTCGGTCTCGCCCACCTTGCGTCGGAACAGAATCGGTGGGAAGAAGAGGGCGAACCGTTCAACCCTCATCCCACAGAGCTTGGCCGCGATGGCGTGACCGGCCTCGTGGATGACGATCAGCAGGGCGATGCCCGCGATCGCGAGGAACCAGGTCATGCGGCCTGCCTGACGACCTCTTCGGCCGCCCGACTCCGGGCGACCTCATCAGCCGATTTCACTGTCGCGAGGCTGTGAATCGTTCCGGTGTCCACTCCACCGAGGGTAGCTTCAACAACACGCACAATCGCCGCGAACGAGATCCGGCCTTCGAGGAAGGCCGCTACGGCGACCTCATTCGCAGCGTTCAAGACCGCCGGCGCGGTGCCGCCGGCAAGTCCGGCCTGCCTGGCGAGACGGAGCGCCGGGAAGGCTGCCTCGTCGGGCGCCTCGAACTCGAGCCGTCCCACGGCTGCCAGGTCGAGGCGCTCGATGTCGAGGCGCGGCCGCTCCGGGTGGGCGAGTGCCCAACCGATCGGCGCCCTCATGTCGGGGTGCCCCAGATGAGCGAGCACCATCCCGTCGACGAGCGATGCAAGTGCATGAACGATGGATTGCGGGTGGACGACGACTTTGATTCGGTCGTATCCGATCCCGAAGAGGTGGTGGGCCTCGATCACCTCGAGCCCCTTGTTCATCATCGTTGCCGAGTCGATCGTGATCTTGCCGCCCATGCTCCACGTCGGATGGGCAAGGGCCTGGTCGACAGTCACCTCTTCGAGCTGAGCCGCACTGAACCCCCGGAACGGTCCGCCGGAGGCCGTGAGGGTCACCGTCTCGATGCTCTCATCGGGAACATCCGCGATCAGCTGTTGAAGGCTTGCGTGTTCTGAGTCGACCGGGATTATCGAAGCCGCGTTCGCTTCGGCGAGGGCGGTGACGAGCTCGCCCCCCGCGACCAGAGACTCCTTGTTGGCCAGGGCAAGGTCGGCACCGGTCTCAAGGGTCGCCACGCTGACAGCCAGTCCGGCAAAGCCAACCGCCGCGTTGAGAACGATGTCAGGCTCCAGCTCCGCGACCATGGCAGCCGGGGCCTCAGCGCCGAACCGGACCTCGACACCGCCCTCGTCTCGCAGGCCATCGGCAGCGCTACGCGAAGCGACCGCCAGGTGTTTGACTCCAGTCCTCGCTGCAATGCCGAGCAACGAATCGAGGTCGCTGCCGGCGCTCAGGCCGACGACCTCGAGCTCCGGGATCGAGTCGAGGACCTCGATCGCCTGCAGGCCGATCGAGCCGGTCGCGCCTGCGATCACGAGCCTGCGACTCATGCGACCGCCGTGGGGGAGTTGGCCGAACCCATCAGCCGAGAACCAGCCAGAGCCAGTAGACACCGACTATCGAGAAGAACACCCCGTCCAACCGATCGAGGAGGCCACCGTGGGGGCCGAGAACCCTCGAGGCGTCCTTTGCTCCGGCATCCCGCTTGAGGATGCTCTCGAAGAGGTCACCTGCCGGCGCCAGAATCGCGATAACCAAGGCCACTGCGAGGGCGGTGCCGAGGTCCAGCCACGGCTGGTAGAGACTCGCGATGAGAAGGACGGCGACCGTTGCCACCGCCCCGCCCAACAGCCCTTCGACAGTCTTCTTGGGTGAGATCCGGGGAGCGAGCGGCTTGGTCCCGAAGGCCCGGCCGGCGAAGTAGGCCCCGGTATCCATCGCGAAGGTCCCCACCAGGGCGTCGAGGACCATCCCCCCACCGTGGCCCAGGTCTCGCAGGAGGATTGCGTGGCCGAGCGCCACCACAAGCCACCAGACCCCCAGGCCCGTCGCGAGGATCGAGTCGGTTGCTCCCTCGAGCGACGGGCGCAGCACGACCGTGGCAAACATCAGCGGGACGCTCAGCCACGCTGCCGCGAGGACGCCTGGCGCTCCGGCCAGGTGGGCGCCGAGGCCCACTGCCACCATCGCTGTGAACCCCACGATCCTCAACGGTCTGCGCGCCTCGACGAGCTCGTAGAACTCGTGAAGGCAGATGATCCCGACCGCGATCAAGCCGACAGTGAAGTACCAACCACCGGCAGCAATCAGAACGCACGCAAGAACTGCAAGTGGGATCGCCACCAGGATCCTCGGCACGAGGTCACTGCGGTTCACTTCCTTCCCCCGAAGCGACGCTCCCTGTTGGCGAACGCGGTCAGACACGACTCGAAGTCCTCGCGGCTGAAGTCCGGCCAAAGCGCATCGTGGAAGACCATCTCGCTGTAGGCACATTGCCACAGAAGGAAGTTCGATATCCGATGCTCGCCGCTGGTCCTGATCAGAAGGTCCGGATCCTCGAGCAGCGCATCGCCGACCAAGCGGCCGAAGGTCTCCTCCCCGCCACCTTCGTACAGCTCGGCTGCTCGGACGATCTCGTCGCGGCTGCCGTAGTTGAACGCGACGAACAGGTCGATCACCTCGTTGTCGGCTGTTGTCTCCTCGGCCCACTCCATTTGCTTGCGCAGCTTCGACGGAATTCGCCGGTCCGACCGGTTGCCGATGAAGCGCATCCGCACCCCCTCGGCGTTGAGTTCCGGGGTCTCCCGCTCGATCCGCTCGGAGAACATCTTCATCAGCCCCCGCACTTCAGTCGGGGAACGGGACCAGTTCTCGGTGGAGAAGGAGTAGACCGTCATCTGGCGGACACCGAACTCGACCGCATCCCTGAGTCGGGCCTTGACCGTGTCGGCTCCTGCACGGTGACCCTCCACGGTCGGGAGTCCCCGCTGCTCGGCCCAGCGACCGTTGCCGTCAGTGATGATCGCGACGGTCGCTGCCCGCCGACCTTCCGAGGGGGTCAAACCTCGAGGATCTCCGACTCCTTGCGCGAGAGAGCCTCGTCAAGCTGCCCGATGTTGTCGTCGGTCAGCTTCTGGAGCGCCTCCTCTGCCCTGTGCTCCTCGTCCGATCCGACCTCGCCCTCCTCCTTGAGCTGCCTGAGGTCGTGCATCACGTCGCGGCGGATGTTCCTGATCGCAATCCGGCCATCCTCGGCAATCGCCTTGGCCTGCTTGACCAGTTCGCGACGGCGCTCCTCGGTCAGCTCGGGGATCGAAATCCTGATGATCTTCCCGTCGTTGCCGGGTGTCACTCCGAGATCGGCACCGACGATCCCGCGTTCGATGTCGTCGAGAGCCGAGATGTCGAACGGCTGGACGGTGAGCAGTCGCGCCTCGGGGACGCTCACGGTCGCAAGCTGGTTCAGCGGCGTCGGGGTCCCGTAGTAGTCGACCACGACCCGGTCGAGGAGCGAGGGAGCAGCCCTGCCCGTCCGAACGGTGCCGAACTCGCCTCGGGTCGAATCGACCGACTTGGCCATCCGCTCACCGGCGTCCTTGAGGAGATCGTCGATCATGTCCGCACCAGCGTACCTACATGCTCACCCGACGAGATGCGAGCGATCGCACCGTCAGTTGCCATGTTGAAAACGTGGATCGGAAGCCCATTCTCCATACAGAGCGAGAGGGCCGTGGCATCCATCACCTGCAGCCTGCGCTCGATCGCCTCCATGTGGGTGATCTCAGGGAGGAACTCGGCGTCCGGGTCGATCGCAGGATCGGCACTGAAGACCCCCTCGACCCCATTCTTGGCCATCAGTACCGCCTCCGCTCTGATCTCCGCCGCGCGCAACGCCGCTGCTGTGTCGGTCGTGAAGAACGGGTTGCCCGTTCCGGCGGCGAAGACCACGATCCGCCCCTTCTCCAGATGGCGCATCGCGCGCCTGCGGATGTAAGGCTCAGCCACCTCACTGATCGTGATTGCTGACTGGACCCTGGTCGGGGAGCCTGCCCGCTCAAGCGCGTCCTGCAGCGCGAGCGCGTTGAGGACGGTTGCCAGCATTCCCATGTAGTCCGCCGTGGCACGGTCCATTCCCTCCGCAGCACCGGCCAGGCCCCGGTAGATGTTGCCTGCCCCGACCACGATGCCGAATTCCACACCCGAAGCGTGGACCTCAGCTATCTGCCCGGCTATCGCCCGGACCCGATTCGGGTCGGTGCCGTAGTCGAGGTCGCCCATCAGAGACTCCCCTGAGAGCTTCAGGAGCACCCGCCGATAAGGCTTCCTCCCACTCACGTCAGCCTCCGACCGCGAACCTCGAGAACCTGCGGATGATCACGTTCTCACCTGTCTTTGCCGAGATGTCGGCTCGAATCTGCTCGATCGTGCGACCGTCGTAGCGGTCTGCGTTGACGTGGGCCTGTCGGAGCAGAACGACCTCATCGAGCCACTTGCCGATGCGTCCTTCGGCGATCTTGGCGCGGATCTCCTCCGGCTTGTCCGAGTCCTGCTCCTGCAGCACACGCAACTCAGCCTCCCGATCGGCCTCGGGTACCGATTCCTCGTCGACGTAGACGGGAGCGGCCGCTGCGATGTGGAGGGCGAGGTCCTTCGCGAAGGCTGCGAAGTCTTCATTGCGGGCAACGAAGTCCGTTTCGCAGTCGACCTCCACCATCGAGCCGATGGTGCCCCCTGAGTGGATGTAGGAGGCGACGATGCCCTGGCTCGCTTCCCTGTCTCCCCGCTTGGCGGCCTTGGCAAGGCCCTTGGCCCTGAGGGCTTCGAGCGCGGCGTCAAAGTCGCCGCCGGACTCTGTCAGAGCGTTCTTGCAGTCAAGCATTCCAGCGCCGCTTCGCTCGCGCAGCGCCTTGATGTCGGCAGTCGAGATGCTCACTCGGATGTCTCCTTCCCGTCGGTCCCCTCAGCGGGTGCTTCGGCTTCTGTCTCGTTCGAGGCGGTCGTCTCATCCTCGGCCGGCTTGGCATCGGCCTCGGCCTCGGCGGTCCCCTCGGCGTCAGTCTCCGCTGAGGCGGATTCAGCCTCGGCCGTCTCCTCAGCCTGAGCCGCCGTTGCCGCGGCCGCCTCCTGCTCGGCAGCCTGGGCCGTTGCACGCTCGGCGAGGGCAGCGCGGACTGCGTCCTTCTCCTCTTCCCTTGCCTTCTCGGCCTCGGCGGCCTCGATCGCTGCCGCCTGAACGGAGGCCTTGGCGGCGGCCTCCTCCTCGACTGCGAGGCGGCGAGCTGCCTCATCGGCCTCACGCTTCTCGCGGGCTTCGCGGTCTGCTGCCGCCTTGGCGGCGGCTTCGGCGCGCGCCCGCTCCTCCTCAACCTGGAACTGGCCGCGTGCGTCCGCCACGACGTCTGCGATCGAGTTGGCGATCAGCTCGCACGAACGGATCGAGTCATCGTTGCCCGGGATGACGAAATCGATGCCGGTCGGATCGCAGTTGGTGTCGACGATTCCGATCACCGGGATCCGGAGTCGGTTCGCCTCCTTGACTGCGATCTCCTCCGTGTTGATGTCGAAGACGACTACCGCGTCAGGGACCCGCGTCATGTGGCGGACACCGCCGAGGTTCGCGGTCAGCTTCGTCCGGTCGGCCTCGGCTGCCATCCGCTCGCGGGTCGGGAGGAGTGCCAACTGGCCCTCCTCCGCGTAGCGATCGAGGTCGTGGAGGCGCTTGATGCGGCGGGAGATGGTGTTGAAGTTCGTCAGGAGGCCACCGAGCCAGCGATGGTTGACGTACGGCATCCCGGCCCGGTCGGCCGCTTGCTTGACCGCGCCGCTCGCCTGCTTCTTCGTTCCGACGAACAGAACGGTGCCACCGCGGCGGGCAGTTTCAGCTGCGAACTGCTGAGCCTTCGCGAGGAGAACCTCCGTCTGCAGAAGGTCGATTACGTAGATGCCTTGGCGCTCGCCGTGGATGTAGCGCGCCATGCGCGGATTCCAACGTCGAGTCTGATGGCCGAAGTGAACTCCAGCCTCAAGTAGCTCACGGATCCCGGTTTGGGCCATGTTTTGTCACTGCTCCCTTGTTTCGAAATGAATTGCTGCCGGCCGGGGAAGCCGCGGCTCCGGTATTCCGGAGAGGGTCGCGAACTGCCTGATCGGACGGGTAGTTGTTCTTTGAACTTCTCAGTCTAGGCCAAGCAGGGTCGAGTCGGGTCCTCGGTCAGGGTCGTTCGCCCGCTCGTGCCAGCGCGAGGGCCGCGCTCAGGTCGGCCGGCAGCTCCGAGCGAAGCTCGATCCGCTCGCCTGTCGCCGGATGCGTGAACTCCAAACGCGAGGCGTGAAGAAACTGCCGTTCCAATCCCCAGGCGCCCGCTCGCCCGTAGGTGGGATCTCCGGCCACAGGCAGGCCAATCTCGGAGAGGTGAACGCGGATCTGGTGCGTTCTCCCCGTCTCGAGTCGCACTCTCAACAGTGCTGCCTCCTCCATCACCTCGCTTGTATGAAAGTGGGTGACCGCGCTGCGGGGCGTGTCCGTCCTGGTCGAAACCTTCGTTCTCGATCTGCTGTCGCGGCCGATCGCGGCGTCGATCGTGCCCTCGGCGGTCTTCGGACGGCCCATCACCAGGGCCGTGTACTCCCTGACGATCTCGCGCCGCTGGAGCCGTTCCCTCAGCTCCCTCAGGGTGTCGGGGTCGAGTGCGGCAATCAGCAGGCCGGAGGTGTCCCGGTCGAGCCGATGGACGAGGCCCACCTCGTCATCAGGGAAGCGAGCCTGAAGGATCTGAGCGAGGGTTCCAGTGGAATGCCCGGGCGCGGGATGCGAGACCACGCCGGCCGGCTTGTCGGAGACCACGATCCAGCTGTCGCTGAAGACCGGTTCGAGCTGCGGCTGGGGCCCCAACTCCTTGATCTCCCGATCAGCTGCGGGCGCCACTTCAACCGTCTCCCCGACAGCGAGAAGCCGGCGCTTGGCCTGAAGTTCTCCATCGACGGTCACGAGTCCGGCCTCGATCGCCTTCTGGGCAGCGGCCCGCGAACCGAACAGGCCGGCCAGGAAGCGGTCCAGCCTCTCTCCGGCGTCTGAGGCGCCGACCTCAAGCCTGCTTGGCTCTGCCATTCCTCTCAGCCACCACGACGAGCAGGATCACTCCGACTGTGATCGCCACGTCCGCTGCGTTGAATGCCGGCCAGTTCGGCAGTTTGATGAAGTCGGTGACCGCGCCCAATCGAGCGCGGTCGATCAGGTTGCCGAGCGCCCCACCGAGGACCAGTCCGGTCGGAAGCCAGGCCCCCGGAGTGTCGGAGTGGAAGGCGAACCACGCCAACACACCCGCAAGCGCAATCAGGGTCAGGAGTGGGACGATCACACCGCTGCCACTGAGCGCTCCGAACGCAACGCCCGTGTTCTCGACGTGAACGAGGTCGACCGGCCAGATCAGGTCCCTCCGCTCGCCGATCACTATCGAAGAGCGGGCCCAGCCCTTTACGGCCTGATCGAGAGCAAGGACCAACCCGGCAACCGCAAACGTCTTGAGCCAGCTGCTGGCTGCCGACCCAGTCATCCACGAAGCAGGCCGACCAGCAGACCCCCGCCGAGCTGCAGGACCAGCAGGGCGATGATCGGTGAGAGGTCGAGTGGCCCGAGCGGCGGGATGAACCTGCGGAACAGCCCGACGAATGGCCCGACCACGGCTTCGAGGAATCGGAGCACCGGAAACATCCAACCGGGCACGCGACCGGTCGCTATGACCCAGGAGCCAAGTACCCAAGCGAAGATCAGGATGCTGTAGACGAGGATCAGCGACTGGAGGTAGTCGGCAAGGCCGGGCCTGAGACCACCCGCCGCGAGAATCACGTCCTACCACCCTCGATCACGGACTCGACGGCAGCGTCGACCGCTGACCTCAACCCGTGGCGCTCAAGCGATGCCAGACCGCGCGCAGTCGAGCCACCAGGGGAGGTAACCGCCCTGCGCAGGCCGAGGGTGTCGCCGTCCCTGCTGTCGAGCAGGGCCGCGGTTCCGGCGAGCGTCTCGACAGCGAGATCATGGGCCACCTCGGAGGACAGCCCGTGCCGCACTCCGGCGTCCACGAGGGACTCGATGAAGAGGGCGATGAAGGCCGGCGCGTTGCTCGAGACCGCCATCGCCGCCTCCATCTGCCCCTCATCGATCTCGACGACCCTTCCGATCCTCGCGAGCTCAGCCTTGATCTTGGCTGAGGGCGCAGCATCGCCATTGGACGAAGGCCAGCAGAACACGCCCCGAGCGACCTCAACCGGGAGGTTCGGGAGAACGCGGAAGGCAGGGGTGTCGCCGTACGCCTCGCGGACGGCCGCAACGGTGACCGAACCAAGGATCGAGACAACCGGGGTTCCCGTTGCAGCGATCTCGGCCGCAACCTGGGCCAGCTGCGCCGGCTTGTGGCAGAGAATCACCACGTCAACGGCATCCGCGAGTTCACGGTTGGTTGCGAAGACCTCGCCACCGAGCTCGGCGACGAGCGCCTCGGCACGCTGGGCCACCGGGTCCGACACGGCCACGGGCTCGCCCCAGCCGCGCGCCAAGGCCGAAGCCATCCCTCCCGCACCAACAAGTCCGATTCGCATGATCGCCGACAAGCCTAGAGCCGACAGCGCCGACCGGTCAGCTCTGGTTGAAGAAGCCCTTCTCGATCATGGCCGCTCTCTCCTCTGCCGAGAACTCGACATTGTGGGGCGTCAGGACGAAGACCTTGTCGGCAATCTTCTGCATGCTGCCGTCGAGGCCGTAGGTCAGCCCCGACGCGAAATCGACGAGTCTCTTGGCCAGTTCGGGATCGGCTGAACCGAGGTTGATGATCACGGGCACACCGTCCCGGAAGGCCTCACCCACCTCCTCGCAGTCATTGAAGCTGCTTGGCGCGACCAGATGCACGCGGGACTCGACCTTGGGCTCGACCGACCGCAGCTGCGTCGGGCGCTTCGGTGCGGAATCGTCCTCGGCGAAGATGTCATCGAACTCGTCGCGTGACCGTCTCTGCGGCATTCGCCTGACTGAAGACCTCTCGCTCCTGCCCGTCTCTGCAGGCAGCTCATGGGCCTCGGTAAGCGGTGCTTCTTCGGCAAGCCCGAAGTAGACGAGGATTCCGTGCATTCGATCCTTGACAGCCATCGCTAAACCTTCGCTCCCTGTGAGGTTGTTCCTCCAAATGATTCTGCCATCAGCAGGGGCGGCAGAGGCCACATTCGGCTCACCTGCAAAGCATTGCTCCGATTCGGACGATGGTCGCGCCCTCCTGGACCGCAACCTCGAAGTCCTGGCTGGTTCCCATCGAAAGCTGCTCCAAGCCGTGCTCAGAGGCGAGTTCGCGAAGCTGTGCGAAGTACGGGCGGTTCGACTCCGGGCTCTCTGCGAGCGGCGGCATCGTCATCAGGCCGACCACCGGACAGGGAGCGCGATCGATGAAGTCGGCCAGTCGCGCGGGCGCGATTCCGCCCTTGGACTCTTCGCCTGAGAGGTTCACCTGAACGAGGATCTTCTGGTTCGCGGCCTCGGGGCGCGCCAGCTTCGAAAGGGCACTGTCGGATGCGACCGAGTGGATCAGGCGCACGCGGCCTGCGAGCGCGGGGATCTTCCGGCTCTGGAGGTCGCCGATGAAGTCCCAGGTGAAGCGGTCCCCGTAGAGGTCCTGTTTGGTCGCCAAGTCCTGTGCTCGATTCTCACCGACCAGCGTCACCCCTGCCTCGGCGAGCGGCCCCATCGCCTCGGCTGCGACGTACTTCGTTGCCGCGAGAATCTCGACGTCGTCAGCTGACCTGCCACCAAACGCTGCCGCAGCTGCAACCTTCTCCGTAATGGCTGCGAGGTTGGCCCTGACCCGCTCCGGGTCGACTTCCGTCAGCTGTTCAACCATGCCACCACACCCTGGCGTCCGGTCGGAGCGCCGTCGCGCCGGTGGGAGAAGTACCTCGAGTCTCGATCACAGATCGTGCACGATGACATCACGATCGGCGAAGCGACACCGATCCCGGTGAGGATCGCCTTGGCGGTGGCGGCCAAGTCGAGCATCCGTCCATCGGCGACCGCCCTCCCGCCGAAGGCCTCGATCACCTCACTGGAGACCTCGTAACAACAGCGGCCGGCAGCAGGGCCGATCGCAGCCTCGACTTTGGACTTCGAGCCATCAGTGAGGAGAGCAGCAGCGTTCTCGATCACGCCTGCCGACAGTCCACGCCAGCCGGCGTGCACGACGGCGAGACGACCCCCGCAGACCAGAGCCACGGGAAGGCAGTCGGCTGTCACTGCGAGGAGGGCCAAGCCTGGCTCGTCCGTCACGAGTGCGTCGCACTCACCGACGTCGAATCCGTCCGTTCGAGTGACGAGCCGCACGTCGGTTCCATGAACCTGCCTCATCGAGACCGGGGTCTCCGCTCCCGACCCCGAGGCGGCCAGCCTGCGGTTCTTGGCGACCAGCAGCGGATCGTCGCCCTGCGCCGACCCGAGGTTGAGCGATTCGAAGCTCCCGCTCGAGCACCCTCCGCGCCTGTCGGTGAACCTGACGGTGGCCGAGCCGAGGGCGATGTCGGCGAACCCCTCCATCAGCGGGCCGATGCCTCCGCGATGGCTGCGAGGGCGACCGACATCGCTGCGCCATGGCCCCGAGCGCCGGCGTCGAGCGCGGCCGTGAGTGCCGCATCGAGGCCGACCGCGACAAGGGGGCCCTCGACGACTCCAGCGGCGAGGAGGTCAGCGCCGCTGATTGGGCACGCGACGTGGCGGATTTCGTCGAACCACCGCTTGGCGGTCTGGTCGTCCCGCGCAGCCCCGGCAAGCGCGACCGTCTCGGCTCGGTGAGGGCCGAACAGGCGAGCGATCCCGGATGGCCTCGAAACCGAATCGAGCGATTCGACCAGTCTCCGGGTCTCGAGCGCATCGATCGCGCAGGCAGCAAGCCCTTGCGGCAGAGCGAGCCTTCGAACCGCTTCAGATGCCGAGTCGGTCGACCCACAGAAACACGCAGCGACCCGCAGGGCTTCCCGATCACACTCAGCGCCGAGCAGGGCAGCCGCCCGCGCAACCCTTGCCGAGTCGAATCCGGAGCCGCCGACGTGTTCGAAGAGTCCCAACGCAGCCGCCTGTGAGAGTGCCTCGTCGGGCTCGCTGGGATCTGCGCTCCTCACGAGTTCCGCTCCGTGGCGCTCCGGTGAGACCGTTTCCAACGCCCCGCCGGCGACCGCCCCTGCTGCCAGAGCTGCAGTCTCCGGTTCGGGCCGGAAGCCCAGTCGGCCTGCGTACCGTGCGAGGCGCCAGAGCCGTGTCGGGTCGTCCTCGAAGCTCTCAGGGTGGAGAACGCGGAGCAGTCCGTTGCGCAGGTCGTTGACCGCCGAGCCAACGGATGTGTGCTGGCCGCGGATTTTCGGATCGAGCGCCACGGCGATCGCGTTGACCGTGAAATCGCGGCGCTGCAGGTCCCGGGTCAGATCCGCCGGGAGCACCTCGGGGAGCGAGCCGGGCGTCGGGTAGGTCTCACTCCGTGCCGTGGCCACGTCGACCTTCCAGTCGGGCAGCGTGACCGTCGCCGTGGCGAATCGATCGTGGAATTCGAGCCGTCCACCGGGCAACCCGGCGAGACGGGTAGCAACCTCCCGGCCACTGCCCTCGACGACCAGGTCGGTCTCGCGTGGCTCACGCCCGAGCAGCAGGTCCCTCACCGAACCGCCGACGAGGTGAACGCCAGCGAGGTGACCGTCGAGTGCCTCCAGCACCCGCGCGGTGCTCGGGTTCTCCTCGATCAGTTGCCTCAGACTTGAGCGGTCGAATTCGATCATCGCGGTTCCATTGTCGCCATCGTTACAGTCGGAAGCCGTGCCGGAGCGTCCCGACAACGTGTTTCGCCGAAGGAGGCTTGTGGCCTTGGGAGCCGTGGCACTGATCTGCGTGGGAGCGCTCGCCGCTTACCTGCTCCAGCGCCCGGGTGACGTATCGAACCCGAAGGCGTCCTTCACTGTGGCACCGCCCGCGACCAAGCCCGCTCCACCGAAGACAGTCGACTGGCCGATGTACGGCTACGACCAGGCTCGCACCAAGTGGTTTCGCACCACCAACGAGCTCGGTCCCCCGTACCGTCGGCAGTGGTCGTACCGGGGCAACAAGTTGCTCGAGTTCCCGCCTGTCCTTGACGACTCCGGTCTCTACCTCCTCGACGACGGTGGGATCCTGCGAAAGCTGAGCAAGCGGACCGGCAAGAAGATCTGGGGACATCAGCTGGGAACTCTGGCGGCCTCGTCACCTGCACTTGACGCTCAAGGCCGGGTCTTCGCCGTGACTCTCCTCAAGACACCGAACGCAGGGCACGGCACGATCACCGCCTTGAACGCGACCAGCGGACGCACTCTTTGGCGCCATGAGCTTCCCTCCCGGGCGGAATCGTCCCCTCTGATTGCCGGGCCGTTGGTCATCTTCGGGACCGAGGACGGAACGGTCTTCGCCCTGAACCGCCGAACCGGCCGGACCGTTTGGACATTCTCAGCGTCAGGTGCAGTGAAGGGCGGCTTGGCATTGAGCAACGGGCGCCTCTTCTTCGGCGACTACGGCGGTCAGGTTCACTCGATCCGCCTTGCCGACGGCAAGGCGATTTGGTCGGCCTCCCCAGGCGGGACCTTCTACTCGACTCCGGCGGTCGCCTGGGGAAGGGTCTACATCGGCAACACCGACGGGAGGCTCTACTCGTACACAACGTCCGGAGACCTCGCTTGGGCCAGACAGACCGGGGCTTACGTTTACGCGTCTCCCGCGGTGGCCGACCTGCCAGGCCAGGGGCCGACCGTCTTTGCCGGCTCCTACAGCGGGACCTTCTACGCATGGAACGCCCAAACCGGCGGCGTCCGATGGACCTACGACGCCGGAGGGAAGATCTCCGGTGGCGCGTTCGTCATCGGAGACCTGGTCTGGTTCGACGACCTCGGCAACGAGCGGACGGTTGCACTCGGCGCCCGAACCGGCCGCAAGGCGTTCACGATGGAGACAGGAGCGTTCAATCCAGCGGTGACCGACGGTCAAACGATGTTCATCGTCGGGTACGCAAGCCTCTACGGCTTCAAGCCTCGCCGCGCCCGCTGACCCGCGGCGCCGTGCGCACCTCTATTCCCGCCCGCGAAAGTTGCTGCTTGACCTCGGTGACCGTGGTCTGGCCGTCGTGGAAGATCGAGGCAACCAGAGCCGCATCAGCCCCTGCGGAGAGCGCCTCGGCCAGATGTCCCACCTCGCCGGCGCCGCCCGAGGCGATGACCGGCACGTCAACCGCGGCGCAGACCGCTCCGAGCAGGGGGAGGTCGTAGCCGCCGAGCGTTCCATCCCGGTCCATGCTCGTGAGCAGGATCTCCCCCGCTCCCAGGCCGGTCCCCGTCGCCGCCCACTGCACTGCGTCCAACCCGGTCGCGTTGCGCCCACCGGCCGTGTAGACCTCCCATCCATTCGAGTCGGCCCGTGCCTTGGCGTCGATCGCCAGAACCACGCATTGACTGCCGAACCGCTCGGCCATCTCGGAGATCAGTTCAGGTCGGGCGACGGCGGCGCTGTTGACGGAGACCTTGTCCGCTCCCGCGTCAAGGACCCTCTGGGCATCGTCGGCAGTACGGATCCCGCCGCCGATCGTGAACGGTATGAAGACTCCCGCCGCCACGCGGGCGGCCAATTCGACTGCGTTGTCACGGCTTGAGCTGGTGGCTGTGATGTCGAGCAGGACGAGTTCATCCGCCCCATCGCTGTCATAGCGGGCACCGAGCTCAACCGGATCGCCTGCGTCTCTCAGTCCTACGAAGTTGATGCCCTTCACGACCCGACCAGCGTCGACGTCGAGGCACGGGATGATCCGCTTCCACGGCACGCTTCAGCCTTCCAGTGCGGAGTTGCCTTCGGCCACGCTGAACCGGCCCTCGTGGAGCGCCCGGCCGACAATCACACCCCCGAGATTCACGAGCCTCAGCTCCTTGAGCGCAGTCAGGTCCTCAACCGAGGCAACCCCACCCGCGTAGACGAATGAGCCCTTGACGACCGACCCGACCGACCGAACCTCGTCGAGCGCCGGACCGCCGAGCATCCCGTCGCGTTCGATCGCCGAGTAGACGAACTGGCTCACTCCTTGGCCCTGCAGCCGTTCGATGATGGCCGAGACCGCCTCGCCCGAGCCCTGGGTCCAGCCATCGGTGGCGGCAAGCCCGTTTCGCCCGTCGACGCTGGCAACCACCCGACCTCCGAACTCCGCGAGAGCGGAATCGACAAGGGCGGGGTTGTCGATCGCCGCAGTTCCCAGCACCAATCGGTCCACCCCCACAGCGACAGCCGAGCGAAGGTCGTCGATCGTTCTGAGACCACCGCCCAGCTCGATCGGCACCTCGACCGAGGCGCGAATCGCAGCGACGACGTCGAGCTGCTCCGGGCGACCGGAGCGGGCCCCCTCCAGGTCGACGACATGGAGCACCCGCGCACCGGCGGCAACGAACTCCGCTGCCGCAGCCGCAGGCTCGGCGTCATAGGTGATCTCGTCGGCATAGTCACCTCTCCGCAGGCGAACGGTCCGCCTGTTGAGCAGGTCGATTGCGGGGTAGAGCCTCATGCTGCGATCTTCGCAGCTACGGTCTCGACGAAGTTCCGCACCAGCCTCAGGCCCTCGGTCGAGCTCTTCTCCGGGTGGAACTGAACACCGGTCGTCTGGCCGCTCGTGACCGCCGTAGTGAAGGTCTCGCCGTGATCGGCCGTCGCCAGAACGAGCGCTTCGTCGGTCGGCTCGCAGACGAACGAGTGCACGTGGTAGAGGGCCGTCGGCTCACATAGTCCTGAGCGAATCGGGTGGTCCTGAAGCCAGTTCACTTCGGTCCAACCGATGTGCGGGACGCGCTCGCCTCTCGCCTCGAGCCGCCTCACCCTTCCTTCGACGATCGCCAGGCCGGCCGCTCCGCCCGCCTCGTCCGAGTGCTCGAAGAGGAGCTGCATCCCGAGACAGACACCCAGCAGTGGCCGTTCCGCGGCGGACCAAGCCGAAATGGCGTCGGCGAGGCCGAGCCGATGGAGCGACCTCATCGCACTCGGGAAGGCGCCAACGCCGGGGAGCACCACTGCGTCAGCGCTCGCGAACGAGGCCGGGTCCGAGCTGCGTTCAACGAGCGCCCCTCCGAGGACCAGTGCGCGTTCAAGCGACGTGAGATTGCCCGTTCCGTGATCGACGAGGACGATCCGCGGCTTGGCGGAGGCGTTGGGAGCGAGCTCGGACACCCGGCGCGTCAGGTGAGGGTTCCCTTGGTGCTGGGAACGCCGCCCCCCGCCGCCGGGTCGACCGCGACCGCTTGCCTCAGTGCCCTCGCGAACGCCTTGAACGACGCCTCGATCACGTGGTGCGCCCCGCCACCGCGCTGAAGGTCGACGTGCACCGTCAACTTCGCGTTGGCGGCCACAGCCCTGATGAACTCCTCAAGCAGGTCGTGGTCGAAGCCCCCGGTCGAGCCTGGTGGCAGAGGAACCTCGACTGCTGAGAACGGTCGCCCGGACAGATCGATCGAGCAGGCCGCCCGCGCCTCGTCCATGGGTACGACCGAGTAGCCGTAGCGGGTGATCCCCGCGCGGTCTCCCAGTGCCTCATCGAGCGCCCTGCCGAAACAGATGCCTACGTCCTCGACGGTGTGGTGTGCCCCGGTCTCCAGATCACCGCGGGCGTCGACTGTCAGGCCGATGCCACCGTGGCGGGCCAGCAGGTCGAGCATGTGGTCGAAGAAGCCGATCCCGGTCTGCCGCTGCCCGTCAATCGGCCCGTCGAGGTCGAGAACGAGAACGATCTCGGTCTCCCCTGTTGCACGTTCGACTTTGCTCTGCCTGCTCACGTTCTGATCGTCGCAGGTCAGGAGCCCGAGATCAGGCTTGCAAGCGAGTCCACCTCGGCAGCCTTGAGCCGATGGGACACAGGATTGGCGATCAATCGGGCGGTTGTCGTCCCTATTTCCGAGCGGGTCACGAGCCCGTTCTCGCGGAGCGTGGCCCCGGAATCCACAAGGTCGACAATCCCGTCGGCGAGCCCTGTGAGCGGAGCCAGCTCAACGGATCCCTTCACTTCGATGATCTCGACTGGCCTTCCCTCGGCTGCGAACCACTCAGCAGCTGTCCGCGGGTACTTGGTCGCCACCCGAACAACCCCCAGGCGCTGCGCGGCCTCCTCCATCGGATCGGGATCGCCGGCGATGCTCGCCACGACCATCGTGCAGCGTCCGTAGCCGAGGTCGGAGAGCTCGACGAAGTCGCGGTCGGCCTGTTCCCTGAGAACGTCCTTGCCCGTGATGCCGAGGTCGACCGCACCCGAGCTTACGTAGGTCGGTACATCCGTCGGTCGGACGGTGACGATGCCGACGTCCGGGAAGTGGAGCTTGCGGTCGTTGGAACGGACCTCGGCGGTGTCGATCCCCGCCCTCTCGAGGCAGTCGAGTGTCGCCGTCAGGAGCGCTCCCCGCGGGACTGCGATTGTGACGCCGGGCGACCCGCTCACCGCCGCACCTCTCCCCTTCGCTCTCCTGCCACCGCGGCATGGACCAGTTCGGTATCAAGGGCGAAGCCGATCGCCGTGGACTCCTGCCCGAATTCCCGCATCAGTCGGTCGTAGCGTCCACCACCGCCAAGTGCGCGGCCGACGGCGGGGTCGTAGACCTCGAACACGACTCCCTCGTAGTACCCGAGCTTCGGGCGGAGCGAGAAGTCGGCGATCACCCTGGCCTGGAGCTCAGCCGGAAGGGCGAGCACGGTGTCGCGCAGCTCTGCGACCGCGGGCAGCCCATCGGAGCCGAACGCCTCCAGTCCAGCCGCACCGTCAGCCGAGAAGTCGAACCTCATTGCGAGCGCGTCGGGCAGGCTTGTGTCCCGGCCCGGAAGGCCGACGCCGCCGAAGAGCTCCTTCAGCTCGGACATGTTTCCGGAGTCGAGTGCATCGAGGCCAAGCGACCGCTGCTCGACAGTGACCGAGGCTGCGTCGAGGAGCTGAGCGGCTATGGCTCCGTGGCCGATCGCGACCCGCCACTCATTGAGTCCGCTGGCCGTCAGCACTTCCCCGAGCAGACCGAGGACCTCGGTCGAACCCTCGATCGCGCCGTGGCCGATCAACTCGCCGCCGAGCTGGAGAATTTCCCGCGGCTCACCGCTCAGTGGCTTCACCCGGCGCCACGACCTTGCGAGGTAGCAGAACCGCAGCGGCCGTTGCGCGCCCGAATAGCGGGTCGTGGCGATCCGCGCTATCGGGAGCGTCATGTCGGACCTCAGCACCAGGGCATCGCCGTGTTCGTCGATCAGCCGATAGGCCGGGTCCGGCCCGAGTTCGCTGCCTGGCATCGCCCGCTCATACTCGACGCTCGGCGTGCGGATCTCGCCGTAGCCGGCGGAGTCGAGGCGATCGATCATCGCCCGTGTGAGAGTCCGCAGCTCGCCCATCTCGTCGGGCAGCACGTCGCGGGTGCCGCTCGGAGTCGGCCTGGCACTCGAGCCCTTTGCCATGCCTCAGGCTCCCAAGGTCGCGGGTTCAGAGTCGGACACGCGCTCGATCCGCGCACCGAGCGCACGCAGTCGCTCGTCGATGTGCTCGTAGCCGCGATCGATCTGGCGGATGTTGCCGATCTGCGTCGTTCCCTCCGCGCACAGGGCGGCGATCAGCATCGCCATTCCCGCTCGGATGTCGGGGGATTCCAGCCGCTCCCCGCGCAGCTGTCGCTTGCCCACGACCAATGCCCTGTGCGGATCGCAGATCGTGATCGCCGCTCCCATCGCCTGCAACTTGTCAGTGAAGAAGAGCCGGTTCTCGAACATCTTCTCGTGGATGATCACCGACCCCTCCGACTGGGTTGCGAGGGCGAGCGCGATCGAAGTCAGGTCGGCCGGGAACGCCGGCCAGGGGCCGTCCTCCACCTTCGGCTGGTAGCCGCCCCAGTCGTTGTGGATCCGCAGGTCCTGCCCACCCGGAATCACGGCCGTATCGCCGTCGAGCTCGGTAGCGAGCCCGAGCCGCTCGAACACCATCCGGATCATCCTCAGGTCGTCGGGAATGACGCCCTCGATCCGCATCTCACCACCGGTGACGCCCGCCAAGGCCATGAACGAGCCGATCTCGATGTGGTCCGGAGCCACGGTGTGGTCGCAGCCGCCCAGAGCCGAGGCGCCGGTGACGGTCAGGACGTTGGAGCCGATCCCATCGATGTTCGCCCCCATCTCACAGAGCATCCGAGCGAGGTCCTGACAGTGGGGTTCGCTTGCGGCGTTGCGGATGACCGTCCGTCCGGGGGTCAGGGCGGCCGCCAAGAGGGCGTTCTCGGTCCCCATCACCGACGGTTCATCCATCAGGATGTCGGTCGCCACAAGACCTCTGGGAGCGGAAATCAGGATGTCGCGATCGTGTTCGACCTCGGCCCCCATCGCCCGGAACGCGTCGAGGTGCGGGTCGAGCCGCCGGCGTCCGATCACGTCCCCGCCGGGGGGCGGCATCTTCGCCCTGCCGAAGCGAGCGAGCAGAGGGCCCGCAAGCAGGAAGGAGGCACGAATCCTCTCGGAGAGCTCCCGGTCCACGTCGACGTCGCTGACACCGGAGCAGTCGATCTCGACGACGCCGGCCTCCGGTCGGCCGATCTGAGCACCCAGAGCGGCGAGGAGCTCGATCATCGTCTCGGCGTCGGCAATGGCCGGGACGTTTCGCACAGTCACCTTCTCCTCGGTCAAAACGGCAGCGGCGAGGATCGGCAGAGCGCCGTTCTTGTTCCCTGCGGGAATGACGGTCCCCGACAACGGGTAACCGCCTTCGATCACGAACTTGTCCATAAGAGAGTCGGGAGCGACCGAGAAGCCGAATCCCGTGGGCTCCAGCCTACCAGCGGCGGTGGCGGAGCCGAACGCGGGCATCGGTCGAGCCGTGGCCGTCAGATTGGACGGCTGGACCGAAGGATCGCCCGCCGCCATTGCTGTTTCGCGCCCCCTGCAACCCGCCGTGCAGTGCCGTCCGGGCCACCCCCTAGATTCGAACGTGTGTTCGCATTCCTGCGCAAAGCGTTGAGCGCCGAAACCAGCCCGGTGACCGGGCAGGACGACGCTTGCTCCGCCGAGCGCACACCGCGCACGGGTTGGGAGGCCCGAGGCGCTGCGGACCACCCCCATCGCCGCCCATTGGGTCGCAAGCGAGGGGACCGGCCGCGGCGGCCAGGAGAGCTGCCGCGGCCAGTCCAGCCCTGCATCTGTCCAGTTCGCAGCGCCGACCGGTAGCCGGTCAGCCACCCACTCGGGCTGAGCGGGTGGAGCGACCAGTCAGGGCTGCTCCCCAGCCGATCAATCGCTTCTCAAGCAGGTACCAACTGGCCGACGCGATCAGCGTCGTGACAACCAGGGCCAACAGGGCAGCCGCGGGGAACGTCACCAGGGTCGGAAGTCCGAGGTTGAGAGCGCCGCGGTGGAAGAGCCGGTCCATCACGAACAGTTGCCAGATGTAGATCCCGTAGGAGACCAGCCCGAGATAGAGCGCGAGCCGGGAGCCCAGCACCCGAAGCGGGAGTGCCGAGGGCCGTCTTCGGAAGACGGCCGGCGCGACCAGACCGACCGCGATCACCACCTTCAGCGTCGAGTCCACCAGCGCCCGCAGAGCCCAATCCTGAGGGCCGATGCCCGACCGCGACCCCAAGGCAGCCATGAGAACGAGTCCGACGAGCGCGACACGCCATCCATGCCGGGAGAGCAGTTCCGCGATTCGCTCGCCCCTTCGCTCCGCCCCGGCCTGAGCGTCAGGCTGCGCGAGCCTCACACTCAGGGCTGCCAGCGCCATCCCGCCGACGAACACGTATAGGCTCGCCGGAAGCGCGACCAGCTTCGGCTGAAAGGCATGCGGCCGTGTCGCCGGGTCGAACAGCACCCAGAGCATCCATCCGAAGCTCAGGCCTGCCACGACGCCAAGCGCGGCTACCTCCCTCCTGAACCAGCCAGAGCCGCCCGGCAAAAAGCGCCCGAGAGTGACGACCCAGAGGGAGAGAAACAGGTAGAAGCTCAGCTCGACTCCGAGTGTCCATGCGCTCGGAACCGGGTTGCCGTAGAGCGTTTGGAACGAATAGATGTGGTTGAAGAGGTAGTAATCCCAGATTCCGTTCCAGGTGAACAGTCCGCCTGACCCTTGGACCAGACCGATGATCGTCAACGCAGCCCAGTAGGCCGGGAAGATCCTCAGGCCCCTCCTGATGAAGTACCCGCCGATCCCAGGCCCGCGCTCTCCCGCGGCCCGCGCGGCCACGAAGGGCCGGTAGAGCAGGAATCCGCTGATCACGTAGAAGAGCGCAACACCCTGGACTCCGAAGTTCTCGAGCGCGGCATCGACGGTCCTGAACCCGACTCGGGCCACCGAGGAGCTCCAGTCAGCCCTGTCGGCAATCGGGAGTCCGATGAACCAGGCATGGAAGCCGAACACCATCAGTGCAGCGGCAGCCCTCAATCCATCGAACTCGGGGAAGCGCCTCGCCTTCACCGCCGCAGTGTATGCGGACGGAGAACGAAGAAGGGCCGCCCCGAGGGGCGGCCCAATGAAGAAACCGGCGGCGACCTACTCTCCCGGGCCCGCGAGGGCCAAGTACCATCGGCGCTGAGAGGCTTAACTGCTCTGTTCGGAATGGGAAGAGGTGTTTCCCTCTCGCAATAGCCACCGGAAATTTGTCAAGACCGCGTCGCCGCGGACCCTCAGAACCACACAGAACCAATGAACGGGTATCAAAAATCCGTCAAGCCCTCGACCAATTAGTACCGGTCTCCTTCAGGCGTCACCGCCCTTCCAGATCCGGCCTATCAACCTGGTGGTCTACCAGGGGTCTTACCCACTTGAAGTGGTGGGAGAACCAATCTTGGAGCCGGCTTCCCGCTTAGATGCTTTCAGCGGTTATCCGATCCGCACGTAGCTAACCTGCGATGCCCTTGGCAGGACAACAGATACACCAGAGGTGCGTCCATCCCGGTCCTCTCGTACTAGGGACAGATCTCCTCAATTCTCCAACGCCCACAGCAGATAGGGACCGAACTGTCTCACGACGTTCTGAACCCAGCTCGCGTACCGCTTTAATGGGCGAACAGCCCAACCCTTGGGACCTACTCCAGCCCCAGGATGCGACGAGCCGACATCGAGGTGCCAAACCGGGCCGTCGATGTGAACTCTTGGGCCCGATAAGCCTGTTATCCCCGGAGTACCTTTTATCCGTTGAGCGACGGCGCTTCCACTTGCTACCGCCGGATCACTAAGACCTGCTTTCGCACCTGCTCGACCCGTCGGTCTCGCAGTCAAGCTCCCTTGCTGCCTTTACACTCTACGCACGATTTCCGACCGTGCTGAGGGAACCTTTGTGCGCCTCCGTTACATTTTAGGAGGCGACCGCCCCAGTCAAACTACCCGCCTGGCACTGTTCGGCACCCGGATTACGGCGTGCCGTTAGAAGTCCAATACACCAAGGGTGGTATCTCAACAACGGCTCCACACCGGCCGCAACCGGTGCTTCCAAGCCTCCCACCTATCCTGAGCGAAATGGACCGAACTCCAATACCAAGTTGTAGTAAAGGTTCACGGGGTCTTTCCGTCTTGCTGCGGGTACTCGGCATCTTCACCGAGACTGCAATTTCACCGAGCCCCTCGTTGAGACAGCGCCCAAGTCGTTACGCCATTCGTGCAGGTCGGAACTTACCCGACAAGGAATTTCGCTACCTTAGGACCGTTATAGTTACGGCCGCCGTTTACCGGGGCTTAGTTTCAGTGCTTCGGGCGAACCCTAACACCTCCACGTAACCTTCCGGCACCGGGCAGGCGTCAGCCCCTATACGTCGTCTTTCGACTTAGCAGAGACCTGTGTTTTTGGTAAACAGTCGCTTGGGCCAATTCACTGCGGCCCCCTCAGGCTCCAGCCGTATGGCCTTCACCCTACCGGGGCGCCCCTTCTCCCGAAGTTACGGGACGATTTTGCCGAGTTCCTTAACGAGGGTTATCTCGATCACCTTAGTATTCTCTACTTGTCCACCTGTGTCGGTTTTGGTACGGGCACGCGCTGACTCCCTAGAGGATTTTCTAGAGGGCATGGCGTCAGGGACTCGCCGGCTAAATGCCAGCTGGCATCGCGTCTCAGGTTATGCGGCTCCGCATTTAACTGGAGCCACCCCTACACGCTTACTCCAGGACAACCATCGCCTGGTACCCCTAGCCTTCCCCGTCCCCCCATCGGTCAAACGTCTGCGACGTGGTACAGGAATATCAACCTGTTGGCCATCGACTACGCCTTTCGGCCTCGCCTTAGGTCCCGACTTACCCTGGGCAGACGAACTTTACCCAGGAATCCTTGGACAATCGGTGGAGGGGATTCTCACCCCTCTTTCGTTACTCATGCCGGCATTCTCACTTCCCGCGCGTCCACGGCTGGTTTACACCGCCGCTTCAATCGCACGGGAACGCTCTCCTACCGCGCATCCGGTCCGAAGACCGAACGCACCCGCAGCTTCGGTGACTAGCTTGAGCCCCGTTACATTTTCCGCGCTCGAACACTTGACCAGTGAGCTGTTACGCACTCTTTCAAGGAATGGCTGCCTCTAAGCCAACCTCCTGGTTGTCACTGCATTCGAACATCGTTTCCCACTTAGCTAGTACTTAGGGACCTTAGCTGGCGGTCTGGGCTGTTTCCCTTTTGACGCTGAAGTTTATCCCCCAGCAACTGACTCCCGGAGTAAACGTAATGGTCTTCGGAGTTTGCCTGAAGTCGGTAACCTGGTAGGGCCCCTAGTCCAAACAGTGCTCTACGGCCAAAACGCAATTTATCCGAGGCTATACCTAAATATATTTCGGAGAGAACCAGATATCACTGAGCTTGATTAGCCTTTCACTCCGACCCACAGGTCATCCGCCCAGTTTTCAACCTAGGTCGGTTCGGCCCTCCACGGGGTCTTACCCCCGCTTCAGCCTGCCCATGGGTAGCTCGCTCAGTTTCGGGTCTACCGCATGTGACTATGTCGCCCTATTCGGACTCGCTTTCGCTACGGCTCCGCTCATCGCTTAACCTTGCCACATACGAGTAACTCGCCGGCTCGTTATGCAAAAAGCACGCGGTCACGGAACAAGTCCGCTCCCACCGCTTGTAAGCACATGGTTTCAGGTACTATTTCACTCCCCTTCCGGGGTACTTTTCACCTTTCCCTCACGGTACTTGTCCGCTATCGGTCACCAAGGAGTACTTAGCCTTGGAGGGTGGTCCCCCCAGGTTCAGACCGCGTTTCACGGGCGCGGTCTTACTCAGGTACGAGCTCGACAGAGACCGATCAGTTTCGTCTACGGGACGTTTGCCCTCTTTGGTGCGCGGTTCCACGCGCTTCGACTACCACCGGTTTGGTAACTCCCGCCGAGCCGGCCACGGCTCGAACAGCTCGACCTACAACCCCAGGATACGCAACGCGTGGCCGCTTGCACGTATCTGGTTTGGGCTAGATCCCCTTTCGCTCGCCACTACTCAGGGAGTCTCTGTTGATTTCCTTTCCTCAGGGTACTGAGATGTTTCACTTCCCCTGCTTGTCTTCTCCGTGTCTATGTGTTCAACCGGGATAACGCCGCATTACCGGCGCTGGGTTTCCCCATTCGGGAATCCGCGGATCACAGGCTATTCAGCGCCTACCCGTGGCTTATCGCAGCCGTTCACGCCCTTCATCGACTCTTGGTGCCAAGGCATCCACCATGTGCTCTTACTATCTTGACGGTGATCGACCGATCGACACGATATCGATCCGGTGATACCCGTTTTCAACCGCCGCTTATCGATGGCGGCTGATGTGGCTTCTGTGCAGTTTTCAAGGACCGTCGAGAGGCGTTACGCCGATCGCTCCGCTGCCGGTCACGAGCGGACGCGACGCCGGCGGGCGCCGGTCTCTCAAAACTCAACAGCATGCCGTCGCTCGGCCGGCCGGCGCGTCAGTAGTGCGGCCTCGCGACGGCGTCCGGCCAGGTCGGTCGACATGCTAGGCCCGAGCTTGCACACCGCCGGCGCCGAAAGCCGGGCCGCAGGCTCGATCGTCCGGACCGGATCGGGGCCGCTAAGGTGCTCCCTAGAAAGGAGGTGATCCAGCCGCAGCTTCCGCTACGGCTACCTTGTTACGACTTCACCCCAGTCACGAGCCCCACCTTCGACGGCTCCCTCCCTTGCGGGTTAGGCCACCGGCTTCGGGTGTTGCTCACTCCCGTGGTGTGACGGGCGGTGTGTACAAGGCCCGGGAACGTATTCACCGCGGCATGCTGATCCGCGATTACTAGCAACTCCGCCTTCATGCAGGCGAGTTTCAGCCTGCAATCCGAACCGAGACGCACTTTAAGGGATTCGCTCCACCTCGCGGTATCGCAGCCCTCTGTATGCGCCAATGTAGCACGTGTGTAGCCCTGGACATAAGGGGCATGATGACTTGACGTCATCCCCACCTTCCTCCGGTTTGTCACCGGCAGTCTCGCATGAGTCCCCAACTGAATGCTGGCAACATACGACGGGGGTTGCGCTCGTTGCGGGACTTAACCCAACATCTCACGACACGAGCTGACGACAGCCATGCACCACCTGTGAAAGTGCCCCGAAGGGAAGCCGTGTTTCCACGGCGGTCACTCACATGTCAAGCCCAGGTAAGGTTCTTCGCGTTGCTTCGAATTAAACCACATGCTCCGCTGCTTGTGCGGGCCCCCGTCAATTCCTTTGAGTTTTAGCCTTGCGGCCGTACTCCCCAGGCGGGGTACTTAATGCGTTAGCTTCGGCACAGGGGGAGTCGACACCCCCCACACCTAGTTCCCATCGTTTACAGCGTGGACTACCAGGGTATCTAATCCTGTTTGCTCCCCACGCTTTCGCGTCTCAGCGTCAGTACACGTCCCAGCGAGCTGCCTTCGCCATTGGTGTTCCTCCTGATATCTGCGCATTTCACCGCTACACCAGGAATTCCACTCGCCTCTTCCGGACTCTAGCCCGACAGTATCCACCGGCATTCCAGGGTTGAGCCCTGGACTTTCACAGCGGACTTATCGAGGCCGCCTACACGCTCTTTACGCCCAATGATTCCGGACAACGCTTGCACCCTACGTATTACCGCGGCTGCTGGCACGTAGTTAGCCGGTGCTTCTTGTGAAGGTACCGTCACTCCAGCCGGCTATTCACCGGCGAAGCTTCGTCCCAACTGAAAGGGGTTTACAACCCGAAAGCCGTCTTCCCCCACGCGGCGTTGCTGCGTCACGCTTTCGCGCATTGCGCAAGATTCCCCACTGCTGCCTCCCGTAGGAGTCTGGGCCGTGTCTCAGTCCCAGTGTGGCTGATCGTCCTCTCAGACCAGCTACCCATCGTAGCCTTGGTGAGGCCATTACCCCACCAACAAGCTAATGGGCCGCGGGCCCATCCCGATGCGGAGGCCGAAGCTTCCTTTCCCTTGGACCTCATGGCCAGGCGGGCACATCCGGTATTAGCCCGAGTTTCCTCGGGTTGTCCCGGTCATCGGGGCAGGTAACCCACGTGTTACTCACCCGTTCGCGGCTCTGCCCCAGGGCAAGCCCTGGTTCGTCGCTCCACTTGCATGTGTTAAGCACGCCGCCAGCGTTCGTCCTGAGCCAGGATCAAACTCTCCGTGAAGAACTTCACGAAAAGCTGTCATGGAGTTGTCCGCCGCAGTGACTCGAGGGAGCGCCCGGCGGCTGAGTACCCATACACGGGGGTCCCGAACCATGACGGGGTACTTCTCAATTTACTTGCTCTGCCACCGAAGGCGCTGGCCGATCTTCGATCGGCGCCTCCGGCGGGTCGAACCTGGACACACGCCCCGATCCGAAATGATCGCAGGATGCGCATGCTGTTGAGTTTTCAAAGACCGCCGAGCCGCTCATCCGAGGGACACTCGGACAGGGACCGACCGACCGAAGCCGGCGCGAACCAGGAGTGTAGCGGGTTTGGACCGCATTCGCCGACTGCGATCCGTCTGCATCGGCTGCGTCGGGAGAGTGGCCTCCAGCTGAGCTGGCCCCTGGCTGGCCCCTGAAGGCACAGGCAACCGGCAGCGTAGAGGTCGGTCGGGCGAGCCCGGCAGGAGCGGAGCTTGCCCAGCTGCACGGTCCGGCCATCGACAAGCTCGACCGCTAGGTCCAGATCGCGAACGGCCGCTCCGTCGAGGCGAACGCCGGAACCGGCGATCACCCGCCGGGCCTCGCTGCGGGACACTCCGAAGGCCTCTGCCAGGAAAGCGGGCATGTGAACGGACGCCTCGCCGGCGACCGGGAATGCGGACTCGGCTACTCCACGGGCGGCCCCCTTCGACGAATAGCCGATCGAATGAGCCTTCGGCTTCCGGCCCCGCCCAGAGCTGCAAAAACGGTCGGTCAATTCACGCGCGAGTGTCCGCTTGGCATCGCGCCGGGAGAGGGCTGGTCGGGCTCGCTACCGAGCAGCATCCGGCTCCACTCCTCGATAGCCCCGTCGGGGATGCGAGCGTCTTGCCGTAGAAGTCCTCGGGAGACTCGGTGACGCCGATGTAGTTGCCGAGGCTCTTGGACATCTTCCGCTCGCCGTCGAGGCCGACGAGGATCGGCATGTGGATTGCTATCTGCTCGGACTGACCGAAGGGGCGCTGAAGCTGGCGACCGAGGAGCAGGTTGAAGTGCTGGTCCGTCCCGCCGAGCTCGACGTCGGCCTCGATGGCAACCGAGTCGTATCCCTGCAGAACCGGGTAGAGCAACTCGAGCAGGCTCACCGGCGCACCCGAGGCCAACCTCTTGGCGATGTCGTCCCGCTCCGTCACCTGAGCCACCGTGACCATCCGCAGGAGATCGAAGAGACGCTCGAGCGGCATGTCGAGCCACTCGCCGTTGCGGCGAACCTCGAGCCGATCGGGCCGCAACACCCTCATCGCCTGCTCTTCGAAGGTTGCTGCGTTGCGGTCGATCTCCTCCCGGCCCAGTTGGGGACGGGTCTCCGAGCGTCCGCTCGGGTCGCCGACCATCGCAGTCTAGTCTCCGACGATCAGCACGACGGTATGCCCGAGCTCCTGAAACTCGCGCAGCTTCCCCAGGACGACCGTGAAACCGAGGTGGATGTCCGGAGCAGTCGGGTCGATGCCGAGCTTGACCCTCAGCGGACGGCCCGAACGCTCAGCCTCAGCAAGACGCGACGCCAGACCACCCGTCGGCAGCGACTCGACGACGTCGCGCTCCAGCCACGCTGCGGCGGCAGCCGGGTCTGAATGCGCCGCCTCGGGCGGCTCGTGGTGGTGTGAAGCGGCGATCTCCAAGGTGACCAATGGTAGAGTCAGGGTCTCGCGAACAGCAGTCCGACCCGTTCGCGAGCTGGTCCAGAGCTCACTTGAGCCGCCGCAATGTCAAGCAAGGAAACCGACAGCACAGCAACTGAGCGGGCTGCGGCCCGGGCCGCAGCCAAGGCAGGCGCTGGCGAATCCGCGACGCCCGACGCCGCGGCCGACGCTCCGAAACCGCCGAAGCCGCCGCGGGTCCTCAGGTGGCGAGTCGCGCTGATCCTCGCGGGACTGGGTCTGATAGCAACGATCTCGCTTGCCTTCGGAGCCCTGACGGCCGTCTCCTCCGACCTGCCCGCCCTCGAGAACCGCGAGGAGTACCGCCACTCCGCCAACAGCCTCCTGTTCGATGCCCGCGGCAAGCCGCTTGGAGTCCTGACAAGTCCCAACAACCACTTTCTGGTCGACCCAGCCCACATTGCGCCGGCGATGAAGCACGCTGTGATCTCGATCGAGGATCGGCGTTTCTACGAGAACTCCGGCATCGACCTCCGTGGCATGGGAAGGGCACTCGTCAGCGACATCCAGAGCGGGTCCGCAGTCCAGGGAGCGTCGACCATCACCCAGCAGTTCGTCAAGAACGCACTGGAGGCAGCCGACAATCGCACCGTCTTCCAGAAGCTCCGCGAATCGGTCCTGGCCTACCACCTCAACCGTCGCTGGCCCAAGGACAAGATCCTGAGCGAGTACCTGAACACCATCTACTTCGGCCAGGGCGCCTACGGCATCGAGTCCGCCGCGAGGGTCTACTTCGGCAAGGCCCACCCGGGCTGCGGAACGAAGCTGAACGACAGGTACTGCGCCGCCGACCTCGACACGGCCGAGGCCGCGATGCTCGCCGGCGTGATCGCCTCACCGACGGGCTTCGACCCGATCGCTCATCCCGTGGCCGCCCGCCAACGGCGCGACACCGTCCTGCGGGCGATGCGGTCGCAGGGCTACATCACGGAGGCCGAGTTCCAACAGAACCTTCAGCGGACGATCCCCGATGAGACCGACATCACGCCTCCCCAGGAGCAGACCCAATCGCCATACTTCTCCTCCTGGATCAGGGGGCTGCTCGTGGCCAAGCTGGGCGCGACGCGTGCTTACACCGGCGGGCTGCGGATCAGGACGACGATCGACCTCGACCTGCAGAAGGCGGCAGAGGACGCCGTCAACCGGATGCTCCCTCCGGGCTCCGGGCTGCCGTCCGCCGCCGTGGTCGCGATCGACAACAAGTCCGGAGCGGTCAGGGCCATGGTTGGTGGGACCGACTACTCCAAGCATCCCTTCAACCTCGCGACCCAGGGGCACCGTCAGCCCGGCTCGGCAATCAAGCCGATCACCCTCGCTGCAGCGCTCAACAAGGGCTACTCGACCGGGGATGTCTTCGAGTCGCGGAAGAAGATCTTCACCGTGCCGAGGACGAAGGGCAAGGAGTTTTTCATCGTCAACAACTACGACAACGCCTACGCCGGCAGTCGAAGCCTGAGCGACGCGATGATCACGTCCGACAACTCGATCTACGCGGAACTCGGGATCAAGGTCGGAACCCACCGGATCGCACGGCTGGCCCGCAAGATGGGCATCAGGACTCCGGTTTCGACCAACTACGCGGTGACGCTGGGAGGACTGAAGGAGGGGGTCTCACCGCTTGACATGGCGCACACCTACGAAACCTTCGCCACCGGGGGTGTCAGGGTGAACAGCGCCAACGGCCTCGGGGGAACCGACGGAGGCCCGGTTGGGATCGAATCGATCCGAGCTCCCGGCGGCCGCGTGATCGCTCAGAACCAGCCCAGCCGCAAGCGCGTCCTCTCCCCGGCCGTGAGCCAGAGCATCTCCGATGTACTCCAGCAGGTGGTGAGTTCGGGAACCGGCAAGGAGGCGCAGATCGGTGGCTTCGCGGCGGGCAAGACGGGCACGACCGAGAACTACGGCGATGCGTGGTTCGTCGGTTGGAACGAGAAGATGACCGTGGCTGTCTGGGTTGGTTACCCGGACCGGCTCAAGCCCATGACCACCGAGTACGGGGGAAGCCCTGTTGCCGGTGGTACCTTCCCGGCGTCGATTTGGCGTGAGTTCATGACCGCCGCCAACGCAATCCTCCAAGGACGAACCGACGCCGCTCGCCAGGGTGGCAAGTCGCAAGGCGGGTCTGGCCAGACTCAGACCTCAAGCTCCGACGGCACATCCAGCGGGTACGACCAGACCGGCTCGTCAGCAGGCAACTCCCCCAGCGGCGGCGAGGGCTCCGACCCGCCGGCTGCTCCTCCGTCGGACCAAGGGTCCGGCGGTGGCGACTCAAGCTCCGGAAACCAGGGCGACGGCGGTGGCGCTGCCGACCCCGGCGGGTCCGGACCCAGCGGCTGACCGCGCCCCTCGGTACGGCTGCCCCGGGGGCGTCAGCCGAGTGAAGCGCGGGAGGCGTGAGCCCTCCCGAGCTGTTCACGGACCCGATCGAGAGCGGTGCCACCCTCCGAGCGCTTCGACTCGAGTGTGCTGCCGGGAGCGAGCAGGTCGTAGTACTCCGGCAGGAGCAGCGGCGACGCGGCCTGAAGCTCCTCGGCGCGTGAGCCCGCCGAGTTGCCTGCCGCTCTCGACCGCGGTGCGGACGAGGCCGGCGACGACGCCGTGGGCCTCGCGGAACGGCAGGCCCTTGCCGACCAGCAGATCGGCGACGTCGGTTGCTGCAACGAGCTCGTCGGCCGCAGCCGCGCCCATCCGCTCGCGGTCGAAGCGACACGGTCTCGACCATCGCCGGCGACGGCGTCGAGGCTCAGCTCGAGCGTGTCGGACGAGTCGAAGAGGTGCTCCTTGTCCTCCTGCAGGTCCTTGTTGTAGGTCAGCGGCAGTGCGTGGATGACCCCGTGCAAGGCCAGCAAGGTGCCCGACTACGCGGGGCGCCTTGGCACGCAGCAGCTCGGCCGCATCGGGGTTCTTCTTCTGGGGCATGATCGACGAGCCCGACGACCAGGCGTCCGACATCTCGCAGAAGCCGAACTCCTGGCTGCTGACCAGAGACGAACTCGGCTCCCGAACCTCGAGAGGTGCGTCGAACAGATTGCCGAGTGCGCTGAGGAAGTCCAGCGCGAATCGCGGTCGGAGACCGAGTCGATCGAGTTCTCGCGCCACCCCATCGAATCCGAGCTCGGCCGCAACCATCCGCCGGTCGGTGTCGAAGTTGACTCCGGCAAGCGCTCCCGCGCCGAGCGGCATGGTCCGCCGCGCTGCCGCCTCCACTGCGAGCGAACCGGCGCCGGTCGCGGTTGATCATCCAGAACTACGCCAGCAGGTGGTGCGAGAGGTACACGGGCTGCGCGCGCTGCAGGTGGGTATAGCCGGGAAGCAGCCAGTCGAGGTGGCGCTCGGCCTTCTCGAGCAGGGCTCGCTCGACCCGCGAGCAGGCCTCGGCAGCGGCCGCAGCGTGAGCGCTGATCGAAGAGCGCCAGATCGGTTGCGACCTGATCGTTACGCGACCTGGCGGTGTGCAGCTCGCGCCCGCATCGCCCGCGATCGCGGTGACCCGTCGCTCGATCGCCATGTGGATGTCCTCGTCTGACTCGAGGAACTCGAAGCGGCCCTCGGTGAACTCCCCCTCGACCGTGTCCAGTGCGCCGAGAATGGCGTCGCGGTCATCAAGGGTGAGGATGCTCCGCGCCGACAGCATTCGAACGTGGGCGCGCGAGAGGGCGATGTCGTAGGGCGCAAGGCGCCAGTCGAACCCCGCCGACCGGTTGAGGCGGACGAAAAGCGGATCCTGAGGCTCTCTGAAGCGGGACATCGGGCCGGGCAGTCTATTGCGGGCGGGGCCGGCCGACCGCGGCCGCCAGCGAGTCGGCAACGCGGGTTGCCTGTGATTCCGTGATCTGAGGGAAGAAGGGCAGCGCCAAACCGCGCTGTGCAGCCCTCTCGGTCACCGGGAACTCTCCCCGCTTGGCTCCGCTGGCCTCAGCGGTAGAAGCTCATCAGGTGAAGGGCGGGCAGGTACGGCTTGCTCTGGATCCCGGCGTCCGCGAGGGACGCGGATCACGTCTCGTCGCGGTCGACCCCGTCGCGGCAGCTGCGACGACGAACACGAACCACCCGCGCTCTCCCCCGTTCCACCGGGGCACGGCAGCCTGAGACCCTCGATCCCGCCGAGCGCCTCCCGGTAGAGAGCCGCAGCGCGCGCCCGGTCGGCGAGCATCGCATCGAGCCGCTCCAGCTGCGCGACCCCAACGCGCACGCGATGTCGCAGAGGCGGTAGTTGAAGCCGAGCCGGTCGTGGTCCAGCCAGCCCATGTCAGCGGCGCGCTGCCCTGGTTGCGCTCGCGAGTCGATCCGCTCCTTGAGCGACGGGTCATCGACCGCCACCATGCCGCCCTCGCCAGTGGTCATCTGCTTGTTGGCATAGAAGCCGAACACGGCCGGGTGCCCCCGCCCCCCGACCGGCACGCCCTCAGCGTGCGACCGCGCCGAGCGCCTCGCAGGCATCCTCGACGATCGCAAGCCCATGGCGCTCGAGCAGCCGTCGAACGCCGGCATGGCGATAGCCGAAGATGTGCACCGGCAGGAGCGCCCTGGTGCGAAGGTCCGATCGCCGCGGCGACAGCATCCGGATCGATGGTGAGACTCACCGGGTCGATGTCGACGAAGACCGGCCGTGCCCCTTGTAGAGAATCGCGTTCGCCGAAGCGACGAAGGAGAAGGGCGTGGTGACGACCTCGTCCCCCGTGGCCGACACCGACCGCGCGCAGCGCGAGGTGAAGCCCCGCCGTGCCGCTTGACACCGCGCTGGCGCAACGCACCCCAAGCCGAGCCGCGAAGCGCCGCTCGAACTCCGCCCGACAGGCCCCAGCGACAGCCGCCCGCGAGCGCAGCACCTCGATCACCGCCGACTCCTCCTCCGGCCCGAGCACAGGGCGCGCGAGCGGGATCGACTCCGCGACTCGACTCACGTGCCAGCATCCTCCAAGGAAGCGCGCGCCGGCTGCAACCCATACTCGAGCGAATCCACCAACGCCTCCCAGGATGCCTCGATCACGTTCGGGGACACCCCGATGGTCCCCCAGACATCATGACCGTCGGTGGCATCGAGCAGGACCCGTGTGACTGGTTGCGTTCCCCTGCTCTCGTCGAGGATCCGCACCTTGAAGTTCACAAGTTCGATACCGGCAAGCTGCTGGGTGGGCCTTGCCGATCGCGGCCCGCAGGGCACGGTCGAGGGCGTTGACGGGGCCGTTCCCTTCGGCCGTCGAGACGTGTCGCTCCTCACCGGTCCAGACCTTGACCGTCGCCTCCGTCTGGACCCGCCCATCGGCCTCGCTTCTCGACGATCACGCGCCAGGACTCGAGCCGGAAGAGTGGCTCGTACTCGCCGGTCGTCCGCCGCAGGAGCAATTCGAGCGAGCCCTCGGCGGCCTCGTAGTGGTAGCCGCGGTGTTCGTGCTCCTTGACGCTTCGACGATCCCGGCAGCCTGCTCATCGCTCACTGCGATCCCGAGCTCGCTCGCCCTGGAGAGAACCGTTCCCTTGCCGGAGAGCTCTCCGAGACGAGTACCTCGCGGCGATTGCCGACCGCCTCAGGCTCGATGTGCTCGAAGGTAGAGGCATCCTCGCGAACCGCCGCGACGTGCATGCCGCCCTTGTGAGCGAAGGCACTGCGACCGACGAACGGCTGCGCCGGGTTCGGTGTCCGGTTGCAGCAGTCTCGTCGACGAAGTGGGAGATCTCCGTCAGGCTCGCGAGCCGCCGTCGCGGCAGGCAGTCATGGCCAAGCTTGAGCTGCAGATCGGCGGCGATCGTGACAGGTTCGCGTTGCCGCTGCGCTCGCCGATGCCGTTGATCGTGCCCTGCACCTGAGTCGCGCCGGCTTCGACGGCGGCAAGCGAGTTGGCGACGCCGCAGCCGAGGTCGTCGTGGCAGTGGATCCCGACGGCGCAGTCCCGGCGAGCGAGTCGCACGCCGAGCGCACGGCCTCGCCACCTGCTCCGGGAGCGACGCGCCGTTGGTGTCGCAGAGCACGACCCGGCGCTCCGCCCGACGGAGCCGCCCGCAGGCACTGTCGAGCGCGTAGCCGGGGTCGTCAGCGCCAGCCGTCGAAGAAGTGCTCGGCGTCGAGCAGCACGCGCTTGCCGGCGCCGACGAGGAACGCGACCGAGTCGTCGATCATCGCGAGGTTCTCCTCGCGCGAGACCTCACGACCTTCTCGACGTGCAGCGCCCAAGTCTTGCCGACGAGCGTGCAGACGGGCGCGAGCTAGTCGAGCGAGCACGCCAGGCCCTCGTCGCTCGTCGGCCGCGACTCGCGCCGCCGGGTCATGCCGAAGGCGGCGATCTCGCGCGTCCGCGAGCGGCTCGGCACGCGAGCAGGTCGAACAGCTCGGCCTCCTTCGGGTTCGACGACGGGAAGCCCCGCCTCGATATAGTCGACGCCCAGCGAGTCGAGCGCTGTACGACCCGCAGCTTCTCCTCCGCAGTCAGCGAGAGGCCCTCGCCCCGCATTCCGTCCCGCAGGGTCGCGTCGTAGAGGGAGATCCGGCTCACGCGTCGGCCGCCGACGAGCTCTCCGGCGCCCTGCACCGGATCCAGCCAATCGACGTGGCGGGGATCCCGGCCGTGCACGGCGTCGTCGTAGAGGGACTGCAGCTTCACTGTGATCGGGCCCGGCTTGCCGGTGCCGATCGTTCGATCGTCGATCTCGCGCACCGGGACGACCTCCGCCGCTGTGCCCGTGAGGAAGACCTCATCGGCCAGGTAGAGCTCAGTTCGGGCGATGTCGCGAAGCGAGACTTCGTAGCCCTCCTCGATTGCGAGGGTCTCGATGGTCCGCCTCGTTATGCCGTTGAGGACGCTGGCGGTCGGAGGCGGCTGCACGATCTTCCCGTCAGTGACGATGAACAGATTCTCTCCCGAGCCCTCGCTGACCATTCCGCGCCCGTCGAGCATGATCGCCTCGTCATAGCCGGCATGGAGCGTCTCCATCTTCGCGAGGATGTTGTTCAGGTACTGACCGGACGTCTTGGCGTGCGGCATCAGTGAATCGCCACCGAAGCGGCGCCACGATGACACCTTCGCCCGGATCCCGTTCGCCGTGCCATCCTCGCCCAGATAGGAACCCCAGGGCCAGGTCGCGATCACGACATCGACCGGCGAGTCGAGCGGATTCAAGCCCATGAAGCCGTATCCGCGAGTGGCCAGCGGCCGGATGTAGCACTCCTCGAGCCCATTGCGGCGGATCAGCTCCTTCGTCGCACCAGCCAATTCGTCGATCGTGTACGGGATCTCCTTGTGGAACAGCCTCGCGGACTCGAACAGCCGCTCGAGGTGCTCACGGTGGCGGAAGATGGCCGGACCATCAGGCGTGCTGTAGGCCCTGATGCCCTCGAAGCTGCTCGTCCCGTAGTGCAGTCCGTGAGTGAGTACGTGGATCTTGGCCTCATGCCACGGAACGAACTCGCCGTTCAGCCAGATGAACTCGGTCTCTTGCATTGCCATGTTTCAGTTGCCTCCATCGAGTCCGGTCAGAATGGCCTGCGTAACCTGAGCCGTCGTGGCCTCACCGCCCAGATCTCGAGTGCGCAGGCCGCTCGCGATCGCCCCATCGACTGCAGCCTCCAAGGCCGACGCCTCCTCCTCCATCGCGAGGCCGTGGCGGAGCATCATCGCCGCGGAGAGGATCATCGCCAACGGATTGGCGATTCCCTGCCCGGCGATGTCAGGCGCGGAGCCATGGACCGGTTCGAAGAGGCCGGGACCCGACTCTCCGATCGAGGCACTCGGGAGCAGCCCGATCGAGCCGGTCAGCATCGCCGACTCGTCGCTGAGAATGTCACCGAACAGGTTCTCGGTGAGGATCACATCGAACTTCGAAGGGCCTGAGACGAGCTGCATCGCAGCGTTGTCGACGAGCATGTGATCGAGTGGGACCTCCGGGAACTCGTCAGCATGAAGCCCGACTACGACCTCCCGCCAGAGCCTCGAAGTCTCGAGGACATTCGCTTTGTCGACGCTGGTGACCCCGGTACGGGCCGAGCGGAATGCGACCCGGGCAATCCGCTCCACCTCAGTCCGGCTGTAGGTGCAGGTATCGAAAGCCGTGTCTCCATCGCGCCCACGTTCGCCGAAGTAGATGCCACCGGTCAGCTCCCGGACCACGAGAAGGTCGCACCCGTCGAGGACCTCCGGCCGCAGCGGGCTCGCGGCGGCAAGAGCAGGGACAGGGCGAACGGGTCTGAGGTTTGCGAACAGTCCGAGCCCGCTGCGCAGGCCGAGGAGCCCCTGCTCAGGCCGCGGCGCGGCAGGATCTGTCGTGTCCCACTTCGGCCCGCCGACAGCGGCGAGGAGCACAGCGTCAGACTGGCGGCATGCGTCGAGAACCTCATCGGTCAGCGCCGTCCCGTGCTCATCGATCGAGATCCCCCCGATCAGGCGTGTGTCGTAGCTGAAGTCACCGACCGCGTCGAGGACGGCCACAGTCGACTCGGTGATCTCCGGGCCGATCCCGTCTCCGGGCAGCAGGACGATCTTCTTGCTCAAAGGCTTGTGGTCGGGACGAAGTTGCCTTCACGTCCCTGTTCGTAGTTGACGATCGAGTCGATATCGGAAAGGGTGACCCCGATGTCGTCGAGCCCGCCCAGAAGGCGACCGCGGATGTCCGGGTCGATGTCGAACGGCTCGACTCGGCCCTCGAACCGGACCTCCTGTGCCTCGAGGTCGATTTCGGCCTCTGTCGCCTTCATCAGCGCACGCACGGCCTCTTCAGGCAGCGCCACCGGCAGCAGGCCGATCTTGGTGCAGTTCGAGTAGAAGATGTCGGCGAAGCTGGAAGCGACAACCGCCCTGAATCCGTAATCCTCGAGGCCCCAGGGCGCGTGTTCCCTGGAGGAGCCGCAGCCGAAGTTGCGTCCGGTGACGAGGATCGGGTTGGCGGGCAACTCCCAGCCAGGCTCCTTCGCCCAGTCGTGGAAGAGGAACTCGCCGAATCCCGTGCGTTCGATCCGTTTGAGGAACTGCTTGGGCATGATCTGGTCGGTGTCGACGTCGTCTCGGTCGAGGACCGAGATGGCACCTGAGATGACGTTGATTGCTTCCATCAGGACCCCCACTTCCGAATGTCGACGAATCTACCTTCGATCGCTGCCGCCGCGGCCATCTGAGGTGAAACGAGGTGAGTGCGACCACCGCGCCCCTGTCGGCCTTCGAAATTGCGGTTCGAGGTGGACGCGCAGCGCTCACCGGGGCTGAGCGTGTCCGGGTTCATCCCGAGGCACATCGAGCAGCCCGCTCCGCGCCAGTCGAAGCCGGCGTCGCGGAAGATCTCGTCGAGGCCCTCGGACTCGGCCTGGGCCTTCACCTGGGCGGAGCCCGGCACGACCATTGCGCTGACCGAGCTGGCGACCCTGCGCCCCTTGACGATCTCAGCGGCTGCTCGCAGGTCCCCGATGCGGGAATTGGTGCACGAGCCGATGAAGACCCGGTCGAGCGCGATCTCCTCGATCGGGGTTCCGGCGCGCAGCCCCATGTACTCCAGTGCCCGCTCGTCGCCGTCGCTCGTCGGGTCCGGCACGCTGGCCGTGACGGGAGCGACCATGTCGGGCGTAGTCCCCCAGGTGACCTGGGGCGACAGTGCGGCGACGTCAACGTCGATTTCCCTGTCGAAGTGGGCTCCATCCTCCGTCCTCAGGCTGCGCCAGTCGGCGACTGCTGCCTCAAGGTCGGCGGGCCCACCGGGGCGCGGCTCGGCGAACCAAGCGAAGGTCGTCTCGTCGGGAGCGATCATGCCTGCCCTTCCGCCTCCCTCGATGGTCATGTTGCAGATGGTCATCCGACCCTCCATCGACAGCGCTTCGATCGCCGGGCCGGCGAACTCGACAACGTGGCCGGTGGCTCCGTCCACGCCCATCTGGCCGATCGTCCCGAGGATCATGTCCTTTGACGTAACCCCGAAGCCTCGGTCACCCTTGTAGTTGATCCTCATGCTCTTCGGCTTGTTCTGGACCAGTGTCTGAGACGCCAGAACGTGCTCGACCTCGCTCGTCCCGATCCCGAAAGCAAGGGCGCCGAAGGCCCCGTGGGTCGCGGTGTGGCTGTCGCCACAGACGATCGTCATGCCCGGCTGAGTCACCCCGAGCTCGGGGCCGATCACGTGGACGATGCCCTGCCGCTCGGAACCGATCGAGAAGACCGGAACGCCGAACTCCTTGCAGTTGGTCTCCAGAGCCTCGACCTGGGTACGCGAGAGTGCATCCCGGATCATCGAGGCCGCGGTCGTTCCATCGGTCGGGACGTTGTGGTCGGCGGTTGCGAGCGTCCTGTCAGGGCGGCGCACCGTTCGCCCGGCAAGGCGCAGGCCCTCGAATGCCTGCGGGCTCGTGACCTCGTGGACGAGGTGAAGGTCGATCCAGATCAAGCCCTGCGTGACCTCGTGCCTCTCCCAGATCTTGTCGAACAGCGATTTCGCGCTCATGGCGTTCCCTCCAGATTGGCGGCCTCGGGGGTTTTGGACCTGCGGACTGCGTTGGAGAGGGCGCGGACATAGGCCTTCGCTGCAGCTTCGACCACGTCGGGCGAGACCGCCTGCCCTGCTCCTGTTGTGCCATCGAGATCCACGACGACGGAAGTCTCCCCCAAAGCGTCCTCGCCTGCTGTCACGGCGTCGACCCGGAACTCGCGCAGCGCCGGCCGGTAGCCCGCCGCCGCCGCAATCGCTCCGAAGAGCGAGTCGAAGGTACCGTCGCCGGCGCCGCTGCCGTTCGCCTCGCTGCCGTCGGGCAGCCGGAGGGTGACCGAGGCCGACGGGTTGTCGCCCGATGCACTGTGAACCTCGAATGCCTTCAGCGCGAAGCCGTCCTCGTCATTGCGGATCGAGTCGGTGACCAGTGCCTCGAGGTCCATCGCCGTGACCTGCTTCTTGCGGTCGGCGATCTCCTTGAACCGCTTGAAGGCACTGCGCAGCTCCTCGCCGTCGACCTTGTAGCCCAGCTGGGCGAGAGCGTCGGCCAGTGCGTGGCGCCCGGAGTGCTTCCCGAGCACGATCGAGTTCGCGTCGAGGCCGATTGTGCGGGCATCCATGATCTCGTAGGTCGTCCGCTCCTTCAGGACCCCGTCCTGATGGATCCCGGATTCGTGGGCAAATGCGTTGCGTCCGACCACGGCCTTGTTGGGCTGGACCGCGTAGCCGGTCAGGCGCGACACGAGGCGACTCGTGCGGGCGATCTCCTCGGTGACGCAGTTGGTGAAGAGGCCGCCGTAGGCCTCGCCCCTCGTGTGGAGCAGCATCACGATCTCTTCGAGGGCCGCGTTGCCGGCACGCTCACCCAAGCCATTGATCGCGCACTCGATCTGGCGGGCACCGGCGACCGCCCCGGCGACCGAGTTGGCCACAGCCAGGCCGAGGTCGTTGTGGCAGTGGACGGACACGGTCACATCGGCGAGGCCCGGGATCAGTTCGTAGAGGCGCTCGATGTAGGCGCCGTACTCGGCCGGGGTCGTGTAGCCGACCGTGTCGGGGATGTTGATCGTCGTCGCTCCCTCTTCGACCGCGACCGCACAGACCTCCGCAGTGAACTCGATGTCGGCCCGGGTTGCGTCCATCGGTGAGAACTCGACGTCCTCGCAGAGCGAGCGGGCGTGGGCAACTGCCGCCCTCGCCTGCCCGACGACATCCTCGCGGGTCGTCTGCAGCTGGTGCTCGATGTGAATGTCGGAGGTCGAGATGAACGTGTGGATCCGCGGCTTGCCGGCGTAGCGGACCGAGTCCCATGCGGCCTCGATATCGGCGCTGTGCGTCCGAGCGAGACCGGCGATCGTCGGACCCTCGACCTGCTCGGCAATCGTGCGCACCGCGTCGGCATCCCCCGGGCTGGTGATCGGGAATCCGGCCTCGATCACGTCGACTCCGAGTCGGGAGAGCTGCTGGGCGATCTCGAGCTTCTCGGCGACATTGAGAGCGATTCCCGGCGATTGCTCGCCGTCACGCAGAGTCGTGTCGAAGATCAGTACCTGCTTTTCATCCCGCATGGTCATGCCTGCCTTTCCGTTCGTCTGTTTCCCTCTTCGCGTTGGTGTGCGGCTGTCGGCGGCCGCTTCGCATCTACTCCCCCGGGCGGGGGAGGATCAGAAGGAGACGAATCTGGAGTGCAGTTCGCGGCATTGGATCCAGAGTAGCACCGAGCCGCCGGCTGGTGAGTCGGCGAAAGGAGCCTGACCGCTCAGGCGATTCCCTCCGCCGCGGCGATCTCGTCGCTGACCGTTTCCGCGCTGTTCTCCCTGAAGAAGTCCCTGTGGGCGATGTTCGCGTAGACCATGCCGATCAGGCCGACGATCAGGGCTCCGATTCCGATCACGAGCGGAACACCGAGGCCGAAGACTGCCGCGTTGGCGTTGTCCGGGTTCGCGTACTCGACGCACGCCTTGATGAAGACGCCGGTCAACGAAACGGCACCGATCAGGGGCAGCAGGCCGAGCCTCATGAAGTTCCCGGTCGAGCGGAAGATCCGCTTGCGGTAGAAGAGGATGCACGCGAATCCTGTGAAGGAGTAGTAGAAGCAGACGAGGAAGCCGCAGGCCGTCAGGGAGTCACCGAGCACGTTCTGGGACGTGAGGTTGAGACCGATGAACAGCACCACGGAGGCGATGCCGAAGATCCAGGTCGAGTGGCCCGGGGTCTGGTGCTTGTGGTGGATCTCGCTGAAGTAGGCAGGTATCGCCTTCTTGCGGCCCATCGAAAGGGCCGTTCGGGCGGCGGGCAGGATCGTGGTCTGCGTGGCGGCGGCCGATGACGTCAGAACGGCGATGATCAAGCAGCTTGTCGAGTCCGTCGCCCAGGACGGCGTGGCCGAGACCGCCGGAGAAGATGTCCTCCTGGTTGGCGACCAGCGCCTCCTCGCCGGCATAGGCCTGAGCGGCGGCCGTCACCACGACGTAGATCAAGAGCAGCAGAATGGTTGAGAGGACCGCCGCCTTGCCCGGGGCGTTGCTGCCGTCGACGGTCTCCTCATTGACCGAGACAGCCGAATCCCAACCCCAGTAGAGGAATACTCCGAGCAGGATGCCGTCGAGCATCGCGCCCGGGCTCTGCACTGCGAACGGGTTGAACCAATCGGCCGAGACGTGGATCGAACCGGCCGGGGAGTCGCTGTAGACCTTGACCAGCGCGACAACCGCGAAGACCACGAGAGTGATGATCTCGGCGGCGAGCAATCCTTGCTGGGTCCTGGCTGAGAGCTCGATGCCGATGTAGCAAATGAGGGTCATGACGAGAATCCAGGCGACGCCGATGACCGTGACCCAGAAGGTCAGCGGCGCTGATGCCGAGGACCTCACCGCCCGGACTGCAGGTCGAACAGTGACAGCGAATAAGACCCGGCGATGCTCGACTGCGTCGCCATCACGACGAGGTCGGCGACCAGGAGGCCCCAACCGGCGAGCCAGCCCAGCTGGGGTCCCATCCCCTTCGTCACCCATGAGAAGGTGGTGCCGCAATCCGGGTCGGCTTTGTTGAGCCACTGGTAGGCGATCGCGATGCAGAACATCGGTACGAACGAGACCAACATGACGGCCGGCGCCTGCAGGCCGACTCCCTCGATCGCGACGATGAAGCCGACCGTGGTCGCGAGACTGAAGCCGGGAGCGGTCGAGGCCACTCCGATCACCAGGTTCGAGATGAACGTGATCGCGTTGCTCTTCAGCTGCGGCTGGGCCCCGCCCGCCGCCTGAACCGTTGTCGACTCCATCGAACCCTCCCGTTCCGTGGACTCCCTTCCAGCCGAATCACGCCCGACCGGAAACCTGCTGCGACCATACACCCGCCTCCGGCTCCTGTCACCTCACCTCCCGATCGAGTACCCGAGCCTCTCCGGCAGCGAGGCCAGCCCGCGAGCCACGCCGCCAACGCTGCGATTCTCGATCTCAGCCACCTCGATCTCGTCGATCGCCCTCATGATCGCCGAGCCTCCGAGCCACCGGAGCGGCTCGGGCGGCACTCTCTGGGGGGTGGCAGTCACCAGGGGCGCGAGCGCTCCCGCTTCACCATCGGGATCGAGCGCCAGTCCCGAGAGCAGCAGACCGCACGATCGGGATGGCCCGACACCGTTGCCGGTGTAGCCGAAGGCTGCGTGCCAGCGCCCGGATGCGAGCGGGCGAACCGCCGGCAGGTGTGTGGGAGAGGCGTCGATCGGCCCTCCCCATGCGTGTTCGAGCTTGCGACCTTCGAGCTGAGGGAAGAACCACTGGAGGTCGGCCGCCACCTTCGAGACGAGCCGGAGGTCCATCGATTCCCTTCTCCCCGGCCTGACCCCGCGGCCGATCATGCCCCCTCCCCAGCCGAACGCGATCCGATCGTCGGACGTCGTCCTGAAGTAGTGGACGAGGGTCCGCCCGTCGATGATCGCCTCTCCCCCTCTCCAACCGATCGAGTCGAGGACGTCGGGAACCGGCTCTGTGATCACCATGTGGCTTGAAGTCATCGTCGCCTCGCGCCTGCAACCGGGCCAGTCGGATGTCGCGACTCCGCAGGCCAGTAATCCCGAGCCGGCCTTGACACGCCCTTGGGCGGTTATGACCTCAACGCCGGCTCCGGTCGAGCCGATCGAATGCGCCGGTGTGCGCTCGCGGATGCGGACGCCGCGATCGATCAGGCTCGAGCGCAATCCGAGTGCGAGCTTGCCCGGGTGAAGAGTGGCGGTTCGGCCGGTGAAGATGCCGTCCCCGAACACAGGTGAGGCGCACCGCACGCTGGACCTCCTCCGCAGTCAGCCGTGTGAACTCGCCGTGGAGGCCGACCCGCTCCGCCGACTCGAGCAGTTCGTCACTTCCCTTGCCCTGCCCAGCCCCGCAGGAGACGACCATCTCGCCGCCTTGGCGCCAGTCGATCTCCAGCCCCAGATCTCCTGGCCCAATCCCCGACCCCAAGCGCGAGTTCCTCGGTCCTCTCGATCAATGCCCCGGCCTGCGGGGCGCCCCACTTCGCCTCCAGCTGGACGACGGACTCGGCAAGCCCTTGGCAGAAGCCGCCGTTGCGCCCGCTTGGGCCGGTTCCGCAAATCTCAGCCTCCAGCAGGAGGATCCGCTCGGGATCGATCAGTTCCGAGAGGAACCACGCGGCCCACATGCCCGTGTAGCCACCGCCGACGATCACGACATCTCCTTCGGCCCCGCCGTCAAGCGATGGTTCGGGCCGGATGGACCCCACGCCGGCGTCTCTCAGCCACCAGCCGTGAGCGTCGTGTCGCAGGATGTTCATGCCGCTCAGAGGTTGATGGTGCGGGCTTCCTCTATCCCGTCCTGGGCAATCAGAGCATCGAGCGCCGCGGATGGAACCGGCGCGTCGGTCGTTATCGCGATCGCAGCGTGCCCGGGACCCTCGACGATCTCCGGTTGCCTGCCGACGGCTGCCGAGACGATGTTCACGCCATGTTGGCCCAGTTCGGTACCGATCCGGCCAAGCATCCCTGGCATATCGCGGTAGCGCAGCAATGTGAGGTGGTCCTCCAGCTGGACGTTGAACCGTTGGCCCCAGACCTCGAGCAGGTGCGGGCGGTTCCTCTGGCCGATGACCGTTCCGACCACTCTGACCGGCTCGCCGTCGGCAGCGACCGTGACCCTCACGAGGTCCGTGTAGTCACGAGCCGTGGCCGAAGTGCGCTCGTCCACCTCGATGCCCCTCGCCTGAGCGAAGGAGGCGGCATTGATCTCGTTGACCGGTTCCTCGGTCCTGCCGGCGAGGGCGCCCATCAGGGCCGCGGCGACGAGCGGACGGGTGTCGCGCTCGGCTATCCGGCCGAGGATCTCGACCTCGATTCGGCCAACGCCACCGGCGAGCTCAACCGCGAGGCGCGACAGGTCGCGCAGCAGCGGGACGAATGGCCCGAGGACGTCCCTGTCCTCGGCGCTGATCGCAGGGAGATTCACCGCAGTCGTGACAGTGCCGCCGGTGAGCGCGGCGAGGACCTGTTCGGCCGTCTGGACACCTGCGCGGTCTTGGGCCTCAACCGTCGATGCTCCCAAGTGGGGTGTCACAACGACGTTGTCGTAACCGCTGAACAGCGGATGATCGGTGATCGGCTCCTGCTTGAAGACGTCCAACGCAGCGCCCGCGACCTTGCCGGAGTCGAGGGCAGCCTGGAGGGCGTCGTCGTCAATCAGCTCGCCCCGTGCGCAGTTGATGATCCGGACGCCATCCTTCATCGCCGCGAACTGCTCGGTCGAGAGGAAGTTGCGGGTCTCCTCCGTTGCAGGAAGGTGGATCGTGATGAAGTCAGCCTGTGAGTAGACCTCATCGACCGAGTCCGCCCGTTCAGCCCCGAGTTCGCCGTATCGCTCAGGCGAAATGAAGGGGTCGAAGGCAAGAATCCTCATGCCGAACGCCTTCGCACGCTGGGCGACAAGCTGCCCGATGCGGCCGAATCCGATGATTCCGAGTGTCTTTTCGTAGACCTCCACCCCACCGAACTTCGACCGCTCCCAGCGCCCGTCGGTGAGGGCCGCGTGGGCCTGGGGCACGTTGCGGGCGAGTGAAAGCATCAAGGCAACCGTCTGTTCGGCAGCGGCGACGACGTTGGATTGCGGTGCGTTGGCGACGATGATGCCCCTGCGAGTCGCGGCGGGCACATCGACATTGTTGACACCGACTCCTGCCCGTCCGATCACCTTCAGTCTCGTGGCTGCTTCGATCGCAGCCTCATCGAGAGTGGTGGCCGAGCGGATCAGGATGGCGTCGTACTCGCCGATCTTGGCCCTGAGCTGCTCCGGATCGAGACCGAGGTCGACGTCGACGTCGCACGACTCCCTCAGCAGGTCGACACCGGAGTCGGCGATCTCCTCGGCTACGAGGACCTTCGGCCTGTCCGCCACGGTCGCTGCTACTCCGCTGCCAGGCCGGCGTCGAGGAACACCCGCTGGGCAGCACCGACCCCGGAGCCCAGTTCGACGGTGTGTCCAAGTGCGTCGAGCGTCATCTCGAGGCCGGACAGCGAGGTGAGGATGTCGAATGCCCCGAAGTAGCCGCAGTGGGCGATCCTCAGGATCTTGCCCTTGAGCTCGTCCTGGCCCCCGTTGGCAGTGATGCCGAAGCGGTCCCGCAGGATCTTGGGGACCTTGCCACCGTCCACATCGGCTGGAAGCTCGATCGCCGTTACGACGTTCGAACGCTCGTCCGGGTCGCCGTAGAGCTCGAGGCCGAGAGCGGCTGCCCCTGCCCGCGTTGCCTTGGCGAGGAGGGCGTGACGGCCAAAGACGTTCGCGATTCCCTCGTCGTGGATCAGGTCGAGTGCGACATCCAGCCCGGACACAAGGGTCACTGGTGCCGTGAAGGGGCTCGCGGGAGGGCTCTTGCGCTGCGCCTTGGCAGTGCGTTCCCAATCGAAGTAGTAGCGCCCTCCTGGCTGGCTGGCAGCGCGGCTGAGGGCCGCTTCGTTGACGGATGCGAGGCCGATGCCGGGAGGAGCCATCAGGGCCTTCTGCGAACCGGAGACGACCACGTCGATCCCCCACTCGTCCTGGTACATCTCTGCGGCCCCGAGGCCCGAGACGGCGTCGATCACCACGAGCGCACCGTGGCGGTGGGCAACCTCCGCGATAGCGCGGACGTCGTGGACCACCCCGGTCGAGGTCTCCGAAAGGGTCGCGAAGACAACTTCGCAGCCAGGGTTCTCCGTCAGGAGGCGATCGACCTCGTTGACGTCGATCCGCACTCCCCAGCCCGGCTCGTAGCGGACGACCTCGGCGCAGATCGAATCGAGGAGCTGAAGCCACCGCTCACCGAACTTGCCGGTGGCGCAGGCGAGGACCCTTTGGGATGGGCGGACCAGGTTCATCACTGCCGACTCCATCGCTCCGGAGCCGGTCGACGCGAACATCAGGACGTCGTTCTCGGTCTGGAATACGTAGGGCACCCGCTCAAGGACTCGCTGGTACACCTCGACGAACGCCGGGTCGCGGTGGTAGAGGACCGGCTCCGCCATCACGGAGCTGACCCGCGGCGGCAGCGGGGTCGGTCCCGCCGTGGCGAGGATCTTCTTGATGAAGGGGTTTGGGGCGGATCCACTCATGGGAGCGGGAAGGCTAGCGGAGCGGGCAGAGGTGAACGCGCCGGGCGGCGATTACTCGTGGAACTCGGTGTCGATCCAGTCCATCATCGAGCGGAGCTTGCGACCCTCGACCTCGATCAGGTGGTTGGACTGCTCCTCGCGCATGCGATTGAAGTTCTCCTGCCCGGCGTTGTTCTCGGCGATGAACTCGCGTGCGAACTCGCCGCTCTGGATCTCGCCGAGGATCGCCTTCATCGCCGCCTTGTCGAGTCGTTGACGATGCGCGGGCCGCGCGTGTAGTCGCCATACTTCGGCGGTGTTGGAGATCGAGTGGCGCATGCCGGTGATGCCCTTCTCGTACATCAGGTCGACGATCAGCTTGAGTTCATGCAGGCACTCGAAGTAGGCCATCTCGGGCGCGTAGCCGGCGTCGACGAGCGTCTCGAATCCGGCCGGACGAGCGCGGAGCGCCGCCGCAGAGGACGGCCTGCTCGCCGAAGAGATCGGTCTCGGTCTCCTCGCGGAAGTTGGTCTCGATGACGCCACCGCGGGTGCAGCCGATGCCCCTCGCGTATGCGAGTGCGAGCGGCGCGCCTTGCCGGTCGAGTCCTGGTGGATCGCGATGAGTCCGGGTACGCCGCTGCCCTCCGTGTACTGACGGCGGACAGGTGACCCGGACCCTTCGGTGCGACCAGGGCGACGTCGGTGCTTCGGGTGCGTCGACCTCCCGTAGTGGATCGAGAACCCATGGCCGAAAAGGAGGAGATTGCCGGGGGCGATGCCGTCGCGGATCTCGGACTCCCAGACGGCGCGATGCTTCTCGTCCGGCACAAGGAGCATCACCAGATCGCCACGCTCGGCTGCCTCGGCCGGGTGAAGCCACTTCAAGTCCACCCTCCATCGCGCGTTCGGCGCTGCGCGAGCCGGGCCGCAAACCGACGACAACGTCGACACCCGACTCCTTCAGATTGAGCGAATGGGCATGTCCCTGTGAACCGAAGCCGATCACGGCGACGGTCTTGCCGTCGAGCAGCGCCAGGTCGGCGTCCTTGTCGTAGTAAACGGGTCCACTCATCGATTCGGCAATCTACCAGCGGGTCGTCACGCGCGTCCCGAGGCCACCAAAGCGGTGCCGGGCAGCTCGATGACTCCTGCCTCCGAAGTGAACTCCTGAACGCGCTCAGCGAGCTCGGACCGGAACTCCTCCCCGCTACCGGGAGCACCGTCCTTCAGCCCACCCCGGATTCGCTGCGAGAGGCCGAGCGTCCAGTCGACCAGCGCCCCGACCGAGTCGAACCGGAACCTGACGGGGACCGCGACCGTCTCCACATCGACGAAGCCCGCAGAGAGCAGGAGGCTGCCGATCACGCCGTCGGTGGAGAGCCTGAACATGCCCGCGTCGCCGGCAGCCGGCGGATCGCCCAGTCCGATCGCAGCCAGCGCCTCGAGCGGAAGTGCACCGTAGGGATTTCGCTCGGGGATGTCCCAAACGGCCGTTGCCAGTCGACCCCCGGGCCTCAGCACCCGGCGGGCCTCCTTCAGCGCGGCCTCCGGATCCGAGGCGAACATGTAGCCGAAGCGGGAGATCGCCGCCCCGACCGAGCCCGATTCGAAGTCGAGCCAACCGACGTCCCCTGCGGCGATCTCGACCCCGGCGACCCCGGCAGCATCGACCCGGGCCTGGGCGAGGTCAACCATGCCCGGAGCGATGTCCGTGGCAAGGACTCGACCTCCCGGCGCAACCGAGTCGGCGACCAGCGGCAGCATGCCGCCCGGGCCGCAAGCCAGCTCGAGGACCGTCTGCCCACTGAACAGCGCCGCGCGCTCGATCAGTTCGAGCGTGACCAACTGCACCGCCCGTCAAACGCAGCCGAACGCTCGCCCCAAGCCGCCGCGCAGTCGTCCCAGCCTGAAGTTGGATCAATCGTCACTCGGGGGCCTCCGCCTGACTACCTTGCCTGAATCCGTGACGGCAAGCTCTGAAACTCGATCGAACCGCTTCGGAACCTCCCACGCCGCCAGCCGTTCCCGGCAGTAGGACCGAAGTGCGTCGTCGTCGCACGCGGCAGAGAGGACCAGTTCACAGACGACCACCTCCCCCCACTCGTCATCAGGCTCGCCGAATACGAGCGCACGCTCAACGAGAGGGTGGCCGTTGATCACCTGCTCGACCCGCTCGGGACTGACGTTCTCACCGCCACTGATGATCATGCCCGACTTCCGACCGGTTACGTAAAGCGCGCCGCCGGCGATCCGGCCGAGGTCACCGGAGTCGAACATTCCGCCGACCTGCACCCCGGGAGCGACGGTCGCACCGCCGATGCGGATCTCACCGTCACGCGCCGTCTCGATGTGGATCCCCGGCAGGGCCTCACCCGCACCACCCTCACCGGGCACTCGCTCGACCGTCGCCATTCCGCAGGTCTGGGTCATTCCCCACGCTTCGACGACCGGGATGCCGACGTCGAGCGCCCTCCGTTGAGCCCCGGCTCGAGCGGGCGCCACTGACAACTGCCCGTCCTGAGGGTCGGCGGGTTCTCGAGCCCGGCCTCGAGCATCCGCTCGAGCATCAGGGGAACGAGCGAGACGACCGTGATCGCGGCCGACTCGCCGGCGAGCATCTCGAGGAAGCGATCGGTCTCGAAGCGCTCGTGGATCACGGCCGTGGCGGCCCACACCGCGCAGCGGACAGGGACGGTCAGGCCCCCGGTGTGGGTTGGCGAAGCGAACTCAGCCAGCGGTCCGTCGCCCCTCCCCCGAGCGGGTGACGGCTGGCGACTCCCTGGGCAATCAGGTTCGAGTGGCTGAGCATCACCTCGGTCGGCTCGGCCGTGGTGCCGGAGGTGTAGAGAATCGCCGCCGGAGAGAACGGGTCGATGCCGGACGGCTCGAAGCCCGGCTGCCCCTCGGGAAGCCGCTCGAGCACCAGGTCGCAGCGGCCGGTGCGCCTCTCCAGGGTTGCCGCTGTCGGACTTGGGGTCGATCGGCAGGGCCGCGGCTCCGCAGAGCCAGGCGGCGTGCAGCGCGACCACCCAATCGCAGCCCGGCTCCAGGGCAAGGCCGACCACGCGCGGCCGATTGCCGGCAATGGCACCGGCGACCGAGCGTGCGCGGCCGGCCAGCTCACCGGCGCCCAGCGAGCCGATCGCGTCCTCGACTGAGAGCGCCTCGTCGCGCCCCGCAAATGCTCCTTCGAACCAGTGTTCCGCGTATTCCATAAGTGAAAGGCTAATCTCGCCGAGCCAACTACCGCCCGGAGGGGACTCTTGTCATCGATCAAGCAGGCAGCAGACTGGAAGACGGTCCGCGACTACTCCGACATCCGCTATGAGGTTTCGGGGGACGGAATCGCGAAGATCACGATCAACCGGCCGGAGGTCCGCAACGCGTTCCGGCCGCAGACCCTGTTCGAGCTGTCCGAGGCCTTCGACCTCGCGCGGGACGACAACGAGGTCGGCGTCATTATCCTGACCGGCGAGGGCGACCTCGCGTTCTGCTCCGGCGGCGACCAGCGAATCCGAGGCGACGACGGCTACATCGGGGACGACGACGTCGCCGAGAAGGGCATCGGGAGGCTCAACGTCCTCGATCTCCAGATCCAGATCCGTCGCACCCCGAAGCCGGTCGTCGCGATGATCGCCGGATACGCGATCGGCGGTGGCCACATCCTCCACATCTGCTGCGACCTGTCGATCGCCGCCGACAACGCCCGCTTCGGCCAGACAGGGCCGAGGGTCGGCTCGTTCGACGGCGGCTACGGCTCCGGCCTGCTTGCCCGGCAGATCGGCCAGAAGCGAGCCCGCGAGATCTGGTTCCTGTGCCGCCAGTACGACGCCGAGACAGCACTCGTCGTGGGGACTCGTCAACGAGGTCGTCCCGCTGGCGGAACTCGAGGTCGAGACCGTCGAGTGGTGCCACGAGATGCTCGAGCTCTCCCCGCTCGCCCTGCGGATGCTCAAGGCGAGTCTCAACGCCGCCGACGACGGCCTCGCCGGGATCCAGCAGCTCGCCGGCGACGCGACCCTGCTCTTCTACATGTCGGAGGAGGCGCAGGAGGGCCGCGAACGCTTACAACGAGAAGCGCAAGCCCAACTTCGCAGAAGTTCCCGAAGCGACCCTGAGCGATGACCTTCGCTGAGCCGACACGACCGAGCACGGTGCGCATCTGGCTGCTCGCCGCCCGGCCTCGAACGCTGCCGGCCGCCGTTGCCCCGGTTCTCGTCGGCATCGGCGCTTGCCCACCGGCTTGGCGGGAAGTTCTCGATCCTTGCCTTCGTCGCGACGATCCTCGGGTCGCTCCTGATCCAGATCGGGACCAACCTCGCAAACGACTACTCCGATGCCAGGCGGGGAGCCGACACCGAAGAGCGGCTCGGACCGGTCCGGGTGACGGCCGGCGGATTGGTGCCGCCGAAGCAGGTTCTGATGGCAACGTGGGGCACGTTCGGGGCGGCGTTCCTTGTCGGGATCTACCTGATCGCGATCTCCGGCTGGCCCCTGTTGATCGTCGGCCTGCTCTCGATCCTCGCCGGGCTTCTGTACACCGGTGGCCCGCGTCCGTACGGTTACGAGGGACTCGGTGAGGTCTTCGTCTTCGTCTTCTTCGGCCTCGTGTCCGTTGCAGGGACCTACTACGTCCAGACCGTCGACCTGATCTGGGAGGCGGTCGTCCTGGCGGCGCCGGTCGGGTTGCTCTCCGCCGCAATTCTGATCGTCAACAACGTCCGCGACATGGACACCGACCGGACGGCCGGCAAGAGGACCCTCGCGGTCAGGCTCGGCCGCGAACGGACGCGGCTGCTCTACGCGATCGTGGTGTTCGGCGCTTTTCCTCTTGCCCTGCTGCCGTGGCCGCTGAGTCCGCTCGGGCCAGGGCTCCTGATCAGCTGGCTTGCGCTTCCATTGGCAATCGGCCCGGTGCGGACCGTCCGCACCCGAGTCGACGGACCGGCCCTCAACGCCTGTCTGGCGAACACAGCCAAACTCGAGATCGCCTTCTGCGCGCTGCTCTCGATCGGCATCCTGATCTGAACCATGGTTGCTGCCACCGAGGTCCGCACCTGGAAGCTCGCGGCCCCACACCGCGCGTCCCACGGCTCGATGTCGGGGAGGACGACCATCCTGCTCAGGCTTGAGCTGGACGGCCTGGTCGGGTGGGGAGAGGCTGCCCCGCTCGCAAGCTACGACGGCGGCGACATTGGGACCTGCCGGGCGGCGCTCGACCGAGCCTGCAATTCATTGACCGACGCCGACATCGATCGCCCCGGGGATGCCTGCGACGCCCTTGCCGGCGAGCTTCCTTCGCAGGCGCGGGCAGCCTTGACGACCGCCCTGCTCGACCTCGCAGCCAGGAGGGCCGGCGTTCCCCTTTGGCGCCACCTGAACGCCGCCGGGGGATCCCCTGTACAGCTGAGCAGGCTGATCGAGCGAGGCGATCGGGAGGCGCTCAAGCGGGACGTCGCTGATGCCCGACGCAGCGGCTTCGGCGCCATGAAGCTCAAGCTTGGGCTCGAAGGCGACGCGGACGCGGTCGTCGCCCTCAGGGATGCGGCCGGGCCGCGGACCCTCCTGATCGGCGATGCGAACGGTGCCTGGTCAGCGGAGGAGGCCACCCGGGCCCTGACCGACTTGCAGACCGCCTCGCTCGACCTGGTGGAGCAGCCGGTCAGGGGTGTGGATGCGATGCGCTCGCTGGCCGCCGGCGGAGCCATGCCGATCGCACTCGACGAGGACGCAACAGCGGAAGGCGCCTTTGGATCTCCCCCCTGCGCCGACTCCGTCTGCATCAAGCTCCAAGCATGGGGTGGCGCCGACCGAATGCTCGCAGCGGCCGGTTCGGCCCGGTCGACCGGGATGAGGGTCTACGTCGGTTCGACCTTCGAGGGCCCTGTCGGGATAGCCGCAGGCCTGCACTGCGCCGCGGCGATCGGACCGGATCTCCCCTGCGGGTTGGCAACGCTCGACTCGTTCGAGGGGACATTCCCGGGGGTGCCTGTTGCGGACGGGAGCTGGCTGGCCAGCGACCGGCCCGGCCTGGGCGTCGACCCCGACGGAGCAGCGGCATGAAACCCGGTCGCCTCAAGGAGCACCTCGGTTGAGCGAAGCGACCGACCGGCCGATCCCTCAACCTGAGGGCATCGCGATCCTTTGCGAGCGACTGGCGACGCTCGGCGTGCGCTTCGCCGCGGTCTCACCGGGATCGCGCTCGGCGCCCCTGGCTCTTGCCCTGGTGGCCGGTGGCCGCATCGAATGCGTGCCTGTGATCGACGAGCGCAGCGCGGCATTCGTCGCGCTTGGGGCCGCAAAGGCAACCGGACGCCCCGCACTTGTCGTAACGACAAGCGGTACGGCCGCGGCCAACCTCGCCCCGGCGATGCACGAGGCGAGCGAGGCCAGGGTCCCGCTGATTGCGCTGACAGCCGACCGGCCGCCCGAGCTTCGCGGGGTCGGGGAGGGTCAGACGATCGACCAGATCCGCCTGTTCGGCAAGGCGGCGGAATTCTTCGAGCTCGACGGGGGCGGCTCAGAGCAGGCGTGGTCCTCTCTCGCCGATCGAGCCGTCGATGCCGCGCTGGCGACACGGCCGGGACCGGTGCAGATCAATCTGGCATTGCGCCCGCCGCTCGAGGCCGTCGCTGAGCCCCGGGAGGAAAGCGAGTCTCCGGCCCCGGCCTCGGGCCCGGCGCCCGACGCTGCTGCGCGTGTCGACCTTCCGGATTTGTTGAGCCGGTCCGTCCGACCGATCGCAATCGCCGGGCGCGACGAGCGCGGATCGGGTGCCGGGCTTGCCGAGCAGTTCGAGCGGCTCGGGATACCGGTGCTTGCCGACCCACTGTCGGGAGCCTCGGTCGGCGCAACCGCCGTTGCTCTCTGGGAGCCGCTCATCCGCAGCAGCGACTGGGCTTCGAGCCGACTCCCCGATCTCGTGATCCGCACCGGTGACATGCCGACATCCAAGCCGCTCAGGGCGTGGCTCGAGGCCGCCCGCGCCGCGGGCGCAGCGGTGCTCCAGTTCGATCCCGAACTGGCCCTGCGCGACCCGACCTTCTCGACGACCCACAGATCGACGAGCGATCCACTGGAGGCCCTCAGCGCCGTCGCCCCGCCGGCCCGCGAGGCCGGATGGTTGGACGGTTGGGATGAGGCATCGCATTGCGCCCGCGAGTCGCTGGAGCCGCTCGTCGACCCCTCACTGGCCGAGCTCTCCGAGCCCTCGGTCGCGACCTGCCTCAGCAGCGTGCTCGGCCCTGAGGAGGTCCTCTTCGTTTCGGCTTCAATGCCGATCCGGGACGTCGAGAGCTTCGTCCATGGCGACTCGAACTCGCCTCGCGTCCTCTCGAACAGAGGGGCAAACGGGATCGACGGCGTGATCTCGACTGCTGCCGGCACGGCGCTCGCCTCTGGCTCGCGGACAGCACTGCTGATCGGCGACGTTGCCTTCACCCACGATCAGGGGGCACTCCCGTTTCTCCGGGACGCCAGACCCGACCTCACTGTCGTCGTGATCGACAACGGTGTCGGATCGATCTTCGACGTGCTGCCGATCGCCTCGGAGGGCAGCCCGGCCTTCGAACCGTTCTTCGCCACGCCGACCCGTCTGCCGCTGGAAGCCCTCTGTTCCGCGTGGAACGTCGCCTTCCGGCGGGTCGGATCTCTCCCGGAGCTGAGCCTTGCGCTTCGGGAGGCTCCGGACGGTCCGCTGGTCGTGCACGTCCCGGTCGGACGGGAGGACGGCCACCGGGCACGCAGGGCCGCGTGGGAAGCCGTCTCGGCCCGACTCCGAGCCTTGACGGGCTGAGCGATCAGAGTGAGACGACAGGCAGCAGCGCTTGGAGCTTGAGCTCGGTCTCGGCCAGTTCCCCTGCCGGATCAGAACCTGCGACCACGCCGACCCCCGCGTAGCAGCGTGCTTCGCTGCCGCGCAGCAGAGCGCAGCGGAGAGCAACACAGAACTCGCCGTTCTCAGCTGAATCGCTCCAGCCGACCGGCGATGCGTACCAGCCACGGTCCAGTCCCTCCAGCTCGTTGATGACCGATGAGGCCTCCAGCCAGGGCTCGCCGCCCACTGCCGGGGTCGGGTGGAGGCGGCCCGCCAGTTCGATCGCCGCAACCGGCTCCCTGAGCCTCGCCCTGATCGGCGTGGCGAGGTGCTGGATGTTGGCGACCCTCGCGAGCTGAGGCTCCTCGCTCGCGGAAACCCATACCGAGGACTGTTCGAGGGTGCGGCTGATCCGGTGCGTGACGATTCGCCTGTTCGGCTCGGTCCTTGGTTGACCGCAGGAGGCGCTCGCCGATGTGGGCATCGACCGCCGGGTCCGCGCTCCGCGGGGCAGATCCGGCCAACGCCACAGTCGAGGCGTGCAATCCCTCACGGCGGATCAGGAGCTCCGGACTGGCCCCGATCAGCGACGCGTCCCCACGCCCGACGGCAAACAGGAAGCAGGACGGAAATACCTCGCGAAGCACGGCGAGGACCCCGGCCGGATCGTGGTCGACTCCCCTCTCGACGAGCACCTCCCTTGCGAGCACGACCTTCTCGACTCGGCCCTCCTCGATCGCCTCCAATGCGCGGGAAACGGCAGCCTCATAGTGCTCGGGCGGGAGCCCGGACTCGACCGACGGAGTTGTGCCTGCGAAGCCCGGTCCGTCGGGGAGAACCAGCGAGCGATCGAGTCGTGCCAGCCCGCCCAGCGCGCTCTCGACAACCGCCGCAGGATCGTCGTCGGGCCCGACGACCACCTGAAGGGTCGCCACAGCGACGCCGTCGCGCCTCGAGATCGCCACCGTCGGCACGACCATCGAGGCCGAGCCGAAGCCACGCCAAGGGCCGGCTGCCCGCTCGCGGCCGTCAAAGGCGAATCCTCCAAAGGCGATCGGGCCGCTGCCAGGCGGTCCGTCGACCTGATCGGCATTCGCTCCGTGGGCGAGCCGCCTCCACTGCTCAGCAACCGACTTGAACCTGTCGGCTCCGGCCGCCCCGAGCTCGCACGCTGCGCCAAGAGTCGCCAAGGCAGAGCCGCCGCGATCGGGCTGCTCGATCAGGCCCCACGGCTCGTCCGGCCGCCGCGCACCGAGGATTACGGCCGAGGGGTCGAAGTTCGGATCGCACTCCTGCATGACCGCTGCCAGCGTCGCCTCCCCCGTCCGGCGGGCGCGAGCGGATGCCCCTTCGGCCCTCGCAAGCAGACGCTCGCGCGTCTCGCCGCCGAAGAGGTCTGGACCGGGTGCCTGACCCCGCCCGAGCTTCATCCGAGTCAGGTTGCGTCGCGCCCGCGCGAGATCGCGATCTCGCCGGTGCGCATCATCTCGATCAGGCCGAACGGGCGGACCATCTCCTCGAACGCCTCGATCTTCTCGTTCGTGCCGGTGACCTCGACCACGATGGGCTTCGCTCCGACGTCGACGACCTTGCCGCGGAAGATCGTGCCGATCTGCATCAGCTCGGCGCGCTTTGCGCCGTCGGCGGCGACCTTGAACAGCGCCAGCTCGCGCGGGACGGTGTCGCCGGGCTCGAGGTCGCGGATCTTCAGCACGTTGACCAGCTTGTGCAGCTGCTTGGTGACCTGATCGATCGGGTGCAGCGCACCGTCGACGGTAAGGGTGATCCGCGAGAATCTGCTCGTCGTCGGTCGGGCCGACCGTGAGCGTGTCGATGTTGAAGCCGCGCCTGGCGAACAGGCCGGCGATCCGGGTGAGGACGCCCGGCTTGTTCTCGACGAGGATCGACAGCACGTGCTTGCGGCCCGTGCGCCGGCCGACCCGGCCTCCAGCTCCTCGAGGCTGAGCGGCTCCTTCGTTCCCGGCTCTCGCCTGCCATCGAGCTCACCCCACCATTCGCGCGCCGGCTGCGCCGGCGGGGATCATCGGGTAGGTGTTCTCCTCGCGCGTGACGCGCACGTCGACGAGCACCGGGCCCGTGCGTCGCGATCGCGCGCTTCATGTCGTCCACGAGCGTGTGCTTGTCGGTGAACCGCATGCCGGTCACCCCGTAGGCCTCGGCGAGCTTGACGAAGTCCGGGAACTCGCCCATGTCGACGTGGCTGTAGTCTGCCGTCCCAGAAGAGCTCCTGCCACTGGCGGACCATCCCGAGGTAGCCGTTGTTCATGATGAACACCTTGATCGGGATCCCGTTCTGCGCGCAGGTCGCGAGCTCCTGCACGTTCATCTGGACGGAGCCGTCTCCGGCGACGCAGCACGACCAGCCGATCGGGGCAGCCGACCGCCGCGCCCATCGCCGCCGGCAGCCCGAAGCCCATCGTGCCCAGCCCGCCCGAGTTGATCCAGCGCCGCGGCTTCGGGAAGTCGTAGTACTGCGCGGCCCACATCTGGTGCTGGCCGACGTCGCTGGTGACGATCGCCTCGCCGCCGGTCGCCTCGTGGAGCGCCTGGATCATGTACTGCGGCTTGATCTCGCTGTCGGCGCAGTCCTCGTAGCCGAGCGGGTACTTCGCCTTCCAGCCGTCGATCCTGCGCCACCAGTCATCGAGCCGCGCCGGTGTCGGCGCTCGAGCGCGCGGTACTCGACGACGAGCTTCGCGAGCACGTTGCTTCGCGTCGCCGACGATCGGGATGTGGGCCGGGACGTTCTTGGAGATCTCGGCCGGATCGACGTCGATGTGGATGAACTTCGCTCGCGGCGCGAACTCGGAGAGCTTGCCGGTGATGCGGTCGTCGAACCGCGCGCCCGACCGCGCAGATCAGGTCGGCCTCGTCCATCGCGTAGTTGGCCGCCCGCGTGCCGTGCATCCCGAGCATGCCGAGCCACTGCGGATCGTCGGCGCGGGGAAGCGCGCCGAGGCCCATCAGCGTGCAGGTCACCGGGAAGCGGTCGCGCGCTCGCGAACTCGGTCAGCTCGTCCGCACGCGTTCGGCGTTGACCACGCCGCCGCCCGCGTAGATCACCGGGCGCTGGCGTGCCGCGAGCGCCTTGGCGGCCTGGCGGATCTGCTTCTGGTTGCCCTCGTCTTTCGGCTGGTAGCCGGGCAGGCTGCACGTCGGTGACCGGCTCGTAGTCGATGTCGGCCCGCGAGAGGTCGACGGGGATGTCGATCAGCACGGGCCCGGGGCGGCCGGTGCTCGCGATGTGGAAGGCCTCGTGGACCGCCCGCGGGAGCTCCTGCGGGATCGCTGGATCATGAACGAGTGCTTGACGACCGGCATGGTGATGCCGATCGTGTCGGCCTCCTGGAAGCCGTCGGTGCCGAGCAGGTCGGTGCGAACCTGGCCGGTGATGAACACCACCGGGAACCGAGTCCATCATCGCGTCGCAGATCGGCGTGACGAGGTTGGTCGCGCCCGGGCCGCTGGTGCCGAAGCAGACGCCGACCTTGCCGGTCGCCTTGGCGTAGCCCTCGGCTGCGTGACCTCCGCCTGCCTCGTGGCGAACGAGGACGTGGCGGATGCCCGCGTCGTACGAAGGCGTCGTAGGTGGGAAGGTTGGCGCCGCCGGGAAGGCCGAATACGACCTCGACACCCTCCGCCTTCAGACATTCCATCAGCGCGTCAACTGCCCGCATTTGCCGGTCCTCCTTTCCTGTGTTTCCGATGTGCAGTAGCCGAAATGGGTACGGCTGGGCTGTGCCCTCCGACTCAAAAGCAAGTGTAACAGCGGGGTTCCAGCGGAATCCCGGGCGCAGGAGCCCTCTCCTCGCGGATCATCCGCTCTGACGTTCCCACAGTTCCCTGCGCGAGGGAAGCACCTCGTCCGGGTAGTCGAGGTCGACTCCGCAGCGGGTGCAGAGGGTGTCCGAAACCGGCATCAGCTTGCCGCAGAGGTCGCAGTGGCGCATCGGCTCCTTCGCCTCGGAGCGGGCGAAGACCGCCGCGATCAGGCCGACGAACGGAAGCAGGAAGGCGATCAGGAACCAGACGAACCGGGGATTGCCCTTTGTGTGGGCGATCAGGGCTCCTCCGAGCCCGCAGAAGAAGGCCATGACCAGATAGGCGCCGCCCTGCATGAATGCGAGTCTAGCCCGGCGCTCAGGAGCCGAGGCGCTCGAGCAGCAGCCGACGCACCTCGCCACCGTCCGCCCGCCCCTGGGTGGCCTTCATGACCAGGCCGACGAGTGGACCCAGCGCCTTCTGCTCGCCGGCGCCGACCTTCGCGGCCGCCTCGGGATCGGCGGCGATGGCAGCGTCAACGGCAGCGCTCAGCTCGTCTCCGGCGCCCACCTTCTCAAGTCCCTCCTCAGCTACGATCGCGGCCGGGTCCCCGCCCTCCGCCACGAGGCGATCGAGCACTCCGCGGGCCGCGGCCGTCGTGACCTTGCCCGACTCGACCAGAGACACCAGCGAGGCGAGGGCCTCGGGCTCAAGCCGTGAGTCGCCCGGATCGTCCAGTTCCCCAAGTCGAGGGGAGACCTCGGCACTGACCCAGCTTGCGACCGCGCGAGCCGGGACGCCATCCCCGGCCGCGGCCAGAGTCGATTCGAACATCTCGTTGAGGTCGGAATCGAAGGCAAGCCGCTTGGCGAGATCAGCCTCGAGTCCCTGCTGGGCGACGTAGCGCTCGGCCCTTGCCGCGGGCAGCTCGGGGAGGGCTTCGCGGGCCCTTGCGATCCTCGCCTCGTCGACTGCGACAGGGAGCAGATCGGGCTCGGGGAAGTAGCGGTAGTCGTGCGCCTCCTCCTTCGAGCGAAGCGATGTGAGGGTCCCGGTCCGCGGGTCGAAGTGCAGCGTCTCCTGGACAACTGTCCCGCCGGCATCGACCAGCGCGATCTGGCGGGCGATCTCGGCTTCGATCCCCTTCTCGATGAAGCGGAAGGAGTTCATGTTCTTCAGCTCCGTCTTTGTGCCCAGCCCCGTCTCGCCGACCGCGCCGGATCGAGACGTTGGCGTCGCAGCGCAGCGAGCCCTCCTCCATGTTGACGTCGCTGACGCCGAGCGGCGCGAGCGTGCTGCGCAGCAGCTGCAGCCAGGCGCCGGCCTGCGCCGGCAGTGCGGAGGTCGGGCTCGGTGACGATCTCGGCCAGCGGCGTGCCACCGCGGTTGAAGTCGACGATCGAGGCGTCGGCGCCGTGGATCCGCCCGCTCGCAGCCGAGTGGATGAGCTTCGCGGCGTCCTCCTCGAGGTGCACGCGGTTGATCCGCGACCTCCGTCCAGCTCGCCGCCGCTGCAGAGCGGCTCGTCGTACTGAGTGATCTGGTAGCCCTTTGGCAGATCGGGGTAGAAGTAGTTCTTGCGGTGGAAGATCGACGCGCGGCGCGAGCTGCGAGCCGAGCGCGAGGCCGATCATCAGACCGAAGTCGATCGCCGCGCGCATTGAGCGACCGGCAGGGCGCCGGGCAGGCCGAGGCAGACGGGGCAGGTCCGCGTGTTGGGCCGCTCGCCGAAACTCGGCGAGCAGGCGCAGAACATCTTCGTCGCGCGTCGCGAGCTGGACGTGGATCTCGAGGCCGATCACGGCCTCCCAATCGCTCACAGCTCGCGCCGCCCTGCTCGTCGAAGCCGATCGCCTGCTCGAGCGCGTCGGCGGCGCCGAGCATGCGGTTCTCGCTGAAGGCCGGGCCGGCGATCTGGAGGCCGACCGGCAGACCCTCGCTGAGCCCGCACGGGATCGAGATCGCCGGGATGCCGGCGAGCGACATCGGCACGGTGCAGAAGTCGTTGAGGTACATCTCGAGCGGGTCGGCGGTCTTTGAGCCGAGCGCGAACGCGACACCGTGGGCTGGTCGGCGTGACGATCGACGTCGACGCTGCTCGAAGGCCGCGTCGAAGTCGCGCGGCGATCAGCGTCCGCACCCGCTGGGCGCTTCCGTAGTAGGCGTCGTAGTAGCCGGCCGAGAGCGCGTAGGTGCCGAGCATGATCCGGCGCTTGACCTCGGCGCCGAAGCCCGTCGTGCGCGGGTCTGGGTGTACATCTGCTCGAGGTCCTCGCCGTCGTCGACGCGCAGCCCGTAGCGCACGCCGTCGTAGCGCGCGAGGTTCGATGAGCCTCGGCCGGCGCGATCAGGTAGTAGGCGCGAGAGCGCGTGCGGGGCGTGCGGCAGGCGACATGTCGCTGATCTGCGCTCCCAGCCCTCCGCGCCGCTCGAGCGTCTGCTCGAACGCCGCCGAGCACGCCCGGCTTCGATGCCCTCGCCGCTGAGACTCCTCGGGCACGCCGAGCGCTGCACGCCCTCGAGACGTCGGCGGTCAGCGCCGCGTCGGATCTCGCCCGGGAACGGCGAGCGAGGTCGCGTCGCGCGGATCGCGGCCCGACCATCTGCGAAGCAGCAGCGCTGCGTCGGCGCACGTCGCGGCGTAAGCGGGCCGGCCTGGTCGAGCGACGAGGCGAACGCGATCATCCCGTAGCGCGAGACGCGCGCCGTAGGTCGGCTTGAGGCCGACGATGCCGCAGAGCGCCGCCGGCTGGCGGATCGAGCCGCCGGTGTCGGTGCCCAAGGCCCAGGGGCGCGAGCCCGGCGGCGACCGCCGCCGCGCTGCCGCCCGATGAGCCGCCCGGCACGCGCGGTCGCGGTCCCAGGGGTTGCAGCACTGGCCCGAACGCGCGAGTTCTCGTTCGAGGAGCCCATCGCGAACTCGTCCTGGTTGGTCTTGCCGAGAAGCGGCGCGCCCGCTGCGGCGAGCCGTTCGACGACGCGTCGCCGTGTAGGGCGGGCAGTAACCCTCGAGGATCCGCGAACCGGACTGGCTGGGCATCCCCTCGGTGCAAAACAGGTCCTTGACGGCAACCGGAACCCCTCCAAGCGGACCCTCCCCAGCCTCGAGCACCGAGTCCGACGTCCATGTCAGGGCGCCGATGTCGTCGAGCCTCGCTCGATCGAGCCAGGCCGAGTAGAGCTCCTCACGGCCGAGCTGACCGCCCTTGACGGCCTCGGCTGCCTCCGCGGCGGTGAGAAGTGTGAGGTCTTCGCTCACGCGGAGGGGGGCGGCACGCGGAATCCGATGCCATCGGTGTCAGGGGCCGAGCCCAGGGCGCGCTCGCGGGCCAGGGACTCTCGGGGCTCGTCGTCGCGCAACTCCCCCGCCTGGGCAACCGAATGGGCGGTTGGCTCGACACCTTCGAGGTCGAGCTCGGAGATCCGATCGACATGGGCCAAGATTCCGGAGAGCTCGGTGCCGATCCTGTCGACCTCGGACTCGTCGAGTTCGAGGCGGGCGAGGCGTGCGATGTGGAGGACGTCGGAGCGGTCGATCAAGGCGGTCCGATCCTAGCCGTCGGCCGACGAGCGCCGGCCCCGACGGGGGCATCTCGAGCACAGCTCGCGCCCGGATCCGGCGCGAATCCTCTCGATTCGTCCCGAAGGGCCACGACCGCGAGAATGAACAGAGCACCGGTGCCGACGAGCGCGGACCAAAGACCCGAGTCGGTCTCGGACTGGCCGCTCCCGTGGATTGCCGCGATCAGGCCGACAAGCATCACGAGCGGGCAAGCGACCGTAAGCGCGACGTGAGTCGCAAGTCCGCCGGTCGGGGCGCGCCTCATCGCCGTCTGGAGCACGGCGATGAAACCGAGGCCGGAGACGAATGCGACCAGCACACCGAAGAGGCCGGAGTCAAGGCCCCGCTCGGCCACCGTGCCGCCATCCGCCGTGAACCAGTCGACCGCCAGAAGGTCAACCGCCAACCCGGCACTGACGACGAAGATCGCGACCTCCGACCACCTGAGCCTGCCGAGCCTCAAGCTGCGGCCTCCTGCATTGCAGCTGCCTCGAGCGTGTTTCGCAAGAGCATCGCAATGGTCATCGGCCCGACCCCACCCGGAACAGGCGTGAGCAGCCCCGCCCGTTCCCGGACGGAGTCGAAGTCCACGTCGCCCACGAGCCCGCCTTCGAGCCGGTTGATGCCGACGTCGATGACTGCCGCGCCAGGCTTGACCCAGTCGGCCTGCACCATCCTCGGCCGCCCGACGGCGGCAACCAGAATGTCGGCACGGCTGCAGACCTCGGCGAGGTTCCGGGTCCGCGAATGGCAGACGGTGACAGTCGCGTTGCGCTCCAACAGGAGTGCCGCCAACGGACGCCCGACGAGATCCGACCTGCCGAGGATCACTGCCTCCGCACCCTCCAGCTCAACCCCGTGTCGATCCAGCAGCTCGATGACCCCGGAGGGAGTGCAGGGCCGCAGCCCGGGTCGGGCCATGGCAAGAGCGGCGACGCTCCGGGGCGTAAGCCCGTCGACATCCTTGAGCGGGTCGATCAGCGAGCTGAGCCGCGATCCGTCCAGCCCGGCGGGCAGCGGGAGCTGCAGCAGGACCCCGCTCACGGAGGGATCGGCGTTCAGCTCGGCGATCATCGACTCGATCTCGACCTCGGAGGCCCCGGCAGGGAGAGCCCTGTGGATTCCCTTGAAGCCAACCTCCTCGCAGGCCTTGATCTTGCCGCCGACATATACGGCCGACGCTGGATCGTCCCCGACGAGGATCGTCGCCAGTCCGGGGACCTGTGCACCACGCTCGACGAGTCCCTTCACGGCAGCAGCGACCTCTGCGCGAACCTCGGCCGCAATCGCCTTTCCGTCAATCAGCTCCGCCGCCATTCGGTGACTGACCCTACCTCCGCCGGAGGACCGCCGTCAGGCCGAAGTGATCGGGGCGAGGCTCGCCACCAGCCGCCTCTCGGCGCCGTCCCCCGAGAACCGCACGGCAACGACTCCGCCCGGCTCGATCGCCGTTACGACACCGGCTCCGAAGACCTCGTGGACAACGTCCTCGCCGATCCGGAAGACGGATGCCTCAGCTGCCTCGGACAGGGCCTTCTCGGCCCAACCGGAGGGGACCGGCACAGCGGAGTCCTCTGCCCCGGCGACGAGCCCGACAGGGATCTCGGAGAGGAACCGGCTGGGGATGCCCCCCCATCTGGTTCCCGAACACCGTCCGCCTGCGCGCCCAAGTCATGGTCAGCTCGCGCTCCGCCCGGGTGATTGCGACGTAACAGAGCCGACGCTCCTCCTCGACCGAGCCCTCCTCGATCGATCTCATGTGAGGGAACAGGCCCTCTTCGCACCCGAGGACGAACACGTATGGGAACTCGAGCCCCTTGGCATTGTGGAGTGTCATCAGGGTGACGAGCCCTCCCTCCTGCTCGCGTTCATCGGCGTCGGCGACGAGCGAAACCTGGGCGAGGAACGCCTCGAGCGAGTTGTCGTCCTCGCTGCGGTCGTGAATTCGCGGCCGACCTCGATCAGCTCCTCAGGTTCTCGACCCTTCCCTCGGCCTCGACCGAGCGCTCGGCCTCGAGGGTCTCGATATAGCCGGTCTTGCCGAGGACCGACTCGATCAGGTCGCCGACCCCCGCTCCTCCGAGCGCCTTCTCGCTGAGCTCCTCCATCAACTCCATGAACCTGCCGATCGACTTGATGGCGGCCGTCCCCAGCCCCGGCACCGATGCCGGGTCGGAGGCCGCCTCCCAGATCGTGAGGCCCGAGGTGTTGGCCCAACCGAGGACCTGGCCGACGCTGGTGTCGACCGATGCCCCGGCGGGGCGAGTTGACGATCCGCTGGAACGCCGACCTCGTCGCTGCGGGTTGGCCAGCAGCTGCAGGTAGGCGATCGCGTCCTTGATCTCGGCCCGCTCATAGAACTTCGTACCACCGACAACCTGGAAGGCGATGTCCTGCCGCGTCAGGCGGTCCTACCGGTACGCGGGGCTGCGTTCGTCCTTTAGAAGACCGCGATCTCGCCGGCGTGAAGCGCCCTCTTCGGTCAGCTTCGCTCGATCTCGCCTGCCACAGCCTGGCCTCGGCGTGCTCGTCGCTCGACCTCGTGCAATGACCACCGGGTCGCCCTCGCCGAGCTCGGTCCAGAGCGCTCTTGCGCTTGCGCTCGGCGTTGTTGGCGATAACCGCGTTGGCGGCGGTCGAGGATGTCTGCGTGGAGCGGTAGTTCTGCTCGAGCTTGACCACGGTCGGCGTCCGGGAAGTCCTTCTCGAAATCGAGGATGTTGCGGATGTCGGCGCCGCGGAAGCCGTAGATCGACTGGTCGTCGTCGCCGACGACCGCGAGGTTGCGGTGGGCGTCCGGCGAGCAGCGTCAGCGAGCCTGTACTGGGCGTGGTTGGTGTCCTGGTACTCGTCTACGAGCACGTGCTTGAAGCTGGTCGACTAGCGCTCGCGAGGACCTCGTGGGCGGCGAGCATCGCTGACCGGCGCTGACCAGCAGGTCGTCGAAGTCCATGGCGTTCTGGCGCTCGCAGGCTTCGCTCGTAGGAGCGGTACACGTCGGCGACCGTCTCCTCCGACGCACGAGCCGACCGTCTCGCGGTACTCGGCCGGAGTCGAGCAGCGCGTTCTTGGCTCTGGAGATCTCGCCTTGGACGGCGCGCCGGGGTAGACCCTCTTCGGGTCCTGCCCGAGCTCGTCGAGCGAGCGCCTGATCAGCCGTCGGCGAGTCGTCCTGATCGAAGATCGTGAATCCTGTTCCGTAGCCGATCCGTTCGCCGTCGATCCTCAACATCCGAGCGCAGGCCGAGTGGAACGTCATGACCCACAGTCCTCGGGTCGAAAGGCCCGTCAAGAGCTCGACCCGCCCGCGCATCTCCTGAGCCGCTTTGTTGGTGAAGGTGATGGCGAGGATTTCGTGCGCACGGGCCTGACCCGTGGCCACGAGCCAAGCGAGGCGATGGGTCAGGACTCGGGTCTTGCCCGAGCCCGCGCCGGCGAGGATCAGCAACGGACCGGCACCGTGGGTCACCGCCGCTCGCTGCGGCTCGTTCAGCGCTGCTGTCAGATCTTCGGGACTTGGGGCCGTCAAGGACACTCTCCCTCCAAGGTAACGACAGCGACGGCTGGCCCCTCAGCCACCTGGAGGTCGAGGTCAGGCCTGACTGGGAGTCGGCGGGGTCTCACCGGGACGCGGTGGGTCCTGCACGAGCAACTGCTCGACGGAGACCATCTCGAACCCCTTCTGCTTCAAGCCCTTGATGATTCGGGGCAGAGCGGCCAGGGTCTGCGACCGATCGCCGCCTCCGTCGTGCATCAGGATGATCGAGCCGTTGCGGGCGCCGCTGAGGGCGTTGTAGACGATCGCGTCCGTGCCCGGGCGCTCCCAGTCGAGGGTGTCCACGTCCCAGAGGACAAGGAGCATCCCCCGCTTGGCGGTCAATGCCGTGCTGTTGCTGTCGAAGGCTCCGTATGGGGGGCGGTACAGCTTCGGCGCGGGGAGCCCGAGCGACTTGATCCGAGCGGATGCCCGGTCGATCTCACTGGCCTGCTCGGGAACGCTCAGACCCGGCATCCGGGCGTGGCTCCAAGTGTGATTTGCGATCGAGTACCCACTCGCCTCGGCAGCCGTTGCGTTGGCGCCGAAGCTCGAGTACATGCCGCCGACTGTGAAGAAGGTTGCCGGGACTCCGTCGCGCCGGAGGATGTCCAGGTAGCGCGGGGTGAACTCGCTCGGCCCGTCGTCGAAGGTCAAGGCGACCTTCTTTGCCTCGCCGCCTCCCTTGACGATGTAGGGAGTCTGAGCCAGCGTCCGGCTGAGTGCCGCCCCCTCCGCCCGTTTACGCGACTCGAAAAGCGATCCCGCTCCCGTGCCGCCGACCTTCAGCAGCCGAGCGGAGAAAGCATTGGCGGGAGGCTGTTGCGCTGAGCCTCCGAGCAGCGAGCCTATGCCCCAGACGGCGAGCGCTGCCGTCGCGAGGGCGGCCACTGCGGCAACCCTGCGGCGTCTCTGATGCACCGAATGGCTGGAAACGCTCAGTCGCGTCGGGCTGTGATCCGGGTGCTCGCTCACCGACCTGCACTTTGGCACAACCGGTCGTCGATCCCGACGGCAGCGGCCGCAGCGTCTAGGCTTCCCACCGTGCCCGCCTCGGTCTGGCTGATACTCCCCACCTTCAATGAGGCCGAAAACCTCGTGGGGATTCTCGATGCCTGCAGCCTTCAACTGGAGTCGGCCGCGCCCGGCAACTGGCGCATCCTCGTCGTCGATGACAACTCACCCGATGGCACAGGGCGGATCGCCGACGCCGCTGCCGAGCGCGACCCGCGATCGAGGTCTGCCACCGTCGGACCAAGGAGGGGCTCGGGCGCGCCTACGTCGAGGGGTTCAGGGTCGCGCTCGCAGGAGGGGCGCAGAGGGTGCTCCAGATGGACTCGGACTTCTCCCACGATCCGGCCGACCTGCCACGGCTGCTGGCTGCCTCCGAGAGTGCCGATGTCGTACTCGGCTCGCGATACACAAGCGGTGGCGCGATCCGTGACTGGGGGCTCGTCCGACGGATACTCAGCCGCGGCGGATGCTGGTACGCACGGGTTGTGCTTGGGGTGGAGATCAGCGACCTGACCGGGGGCTTCAAGTGCCTCAGTCGCCGGACGCTGGAGCTGATCGACCTCGACAGCGTCAAGGCCCAGGGATACGTCTTCCAGATCGAGATGACCTACCGCGCGGTGCTCGAGGGCCTGAGTGTGGTCGAGGTGCCGATCGTCTTCCGCGACAGGAAGGCAGGGGACAGCAAAATGTCGAGCCGCATCGCCCTCGAAGCGATGGCATCGGTGATCCGCCTCCGTCGACGGGCCGAAGCCGAATCGCGCCAGGGCCCGGCCCAGCGAACCGGCTGAGACTCCGCCCGAGAGCTCAGCCGCCGGCCGGACTCGGACCGCGCCTGGGCCGGAGCTCCTTGACCTCAGCCGGGCTCGCACCGACGGCTTCCTCGACGGCTGCGATCCGTTCCGCCAGCGACTTGAGCGCGTCTGCGACCGGATCGGGCAGATGAGCCCAGTCGGCATCGGGACCCTCGGGCCTGCGCCCGTCGACCCGGACGGGATGGCCAGGGTTGCCGACGACCGTTGCACCCGCCGGTACGTCGTGAATGACCACGCTGTTGGCGCCGATCTTCGCTCCGTCGCCGACTTCGATGGGGCCGAGGAGCTTCGCTCCCGAACCGACGGTCACATCATCTCCCAGTGTCGGATGGCGCTTGCCTCCCTCGAATCCCGTTCCCCCCAGCGTCACCCCTTGGTAGAGCGTTACACCTCGCCCGATCTCCGCGGTCTCGCCGATCACGACTCCCATCCCGTGGTCAATGAACACCCCCTCGCCGATCTTCGCTGCCGGGTGGATCTCGACTCCGGTCAGAAGCCTTGAACCGGCAGCTACCGCTCGCGGGATGAAGGGCACACCCGACTCATAGAGGGCGTGAGCGACCCGGTGGGAGAGAACTGCGTGCACTCCCGGCCAGAGGGCGAGGATCGTCCCGGCTCCAACGCCGCGGGCAGCCGGATCGCGGTCGATCGCGGCACCCACATCGTGCCTGATTTCGACGCCTACGCGGGCGAGAAGTCCGAGTCCGGGCAAAGCCACGCCGTCAGCGTAGCGCCGCGCCGGTCAGGGCTGGCGGAGTGGCGTCCGGCTGCCGGGTTGAACCTCCGGCGGCTGGAAGTAGGCAGCCGAGCTGTAGCGCTCTCCCGAGTCGGGCAGGACAGCCACTATCCGCTCGATCCCCGGCTCCTCGCGCTCCGCGAGCCGAGCAGCACCCCAGAGAGCTGCGCCGCAGCTCATGCCGATCAGGAGCCCGTCCGTCCTCGCTGCCCTCCATGCCGTTTCGATCGCGTCGTCATCCGAGACGGCGATCACCTCGTCGATCAGTTCACGGTCGAGGACCGGCGGTACGAAGCCCGCTCCGATTCCCTGGATCCTGTGCGGTCCCGGAAGTCCTCCGCCCAGGACTGGAGAGGACTTGGGCTCGACTGCGATCACGCGCAGGTCGGGGTTGCGCTCCTTCAGGTAGCGACCGGCGCCCGTGATCGTCCCTCCAGTGCCGACTCCGCAGACGAGTGCGTCCACCTCTCCCCCGGTCGCCTCCCAAATCTCCGGTCCGGTCGTTCTGTAATGCGCGTCGGGGTTGGCTGGGTTCGCGAACTGGTCGGGAAGCCATACGTCGTCGCTGCCCGCCAGGTCCCGCGCGGTCGCGACGGCCTCGTTCATTCCCCCCATCGACTCGACGAGCTCGACCCTGGCCCCGAACAGCCGCAGGAGCGTCTGGCGCTCGCGGCTCATGCCGTCCGGCAGGACGAGCAGGAGCTCATAGCCCTTGACGGCGGCGACGAAGGCGAGGGCGATGCCGGTGTTGCCCGAGGTCGCCTCGACGATGGTGGTGCGGCCGGGCTCGATCAGGCCCTGCTGCTCGGCAGCCTCGACCATGGCGACCCCGATGCGGTCCTTCACCGAGCCGCCCGGATTCCGCGACTCCAGCTTGCCGAGGATCTCGACAGAACTGCCGGGGAGCAGGCTTCTGACCGGCACGAGTGGAGTGCCACCGACCAAATCCGCTACGCCGACAGGATTTAAGGACATTGACCTGATCGTAGCGGTCCGACGAGATAGCCGGGCCCTCCGGCTGCGCTCGATCGCCGGTCAGATCCAGTACATCGGCGAGTCGTTCTCTGCCTCTGCTGCGGCGAGCTGCTCGACCGTCGTCGCCGCGAGAACGCTCCGCGCCGCCTCGGCGGCATCGGCGAAGATCCCCTCCGAGTCGGCCCCGACGGCCCCGTCAAGGCATTCGACGACTGCCAAGGCGGTGATCTCCGAGGCGGGCTTCGCCAACAGGAAGCCACCCTTGACACCACGCTGACTGCGCAGCAGCCCGGCCCGGCGCATGGTCGCGCAGATCTGCTCAAGGAACTGGGGCGGCACGTCCCGCTTGCGGGCAATCTCGGCGACCGGCACGGGAGTCCCCTCGGGCGAACGGGCAAGCTCGACGAGGGCGCTCAGCCCGTATGGCGATTTCGAGGTGATCGAGATCACGAGACGATCCTAGGCGGGAGCTCCGTCGGTGGCGAGCAACTCGAGAGTCGAGTCGACGCGCGCCAGAGTCAGCTCGCGCCCGAGGACGCCGACGCTCTCGAAGATGCCCGGTGAGATGTTCGTGCCGCTGATCGCGACCCTGAGTGGCTGGTAGACCTTCCCGGCGCCCACGCCCAGACGTTCGGGAAGCGGTGCAAGAGCTGCCTCCACGGCGTCCTGGGAGAAATCCCCCTCGATCGAAGCCAGGGCCTCCCTGCAGGCCTTGAGGGCCTCAACCGACCCTTGCTTGCCGAAGACCTTTGCGAACGCCTTTGGGTCCTCGACCGGCTCGCCGAAAAGGAAACCGGCGAGCGGCTCGAACTCATCGAGGCGCTGGATCTTCTCCGCCGAGATGGCGACCGCCGGCTCGATGTCGTCCCTGCCGGTGAATCGCTCAAGCCTGCGCGTGAGGTCGGCCGGATCGAGGTCGCGCAGGTAGATCCCGTTGACGTGCCTGAGCTTGCGCTCGTCGAAGACGGCGGGGCTGCGCGAAACGCGCGAGAGGTCAAACCGCTGCTGAAGCTCGGCGATCGGGAAGATCTCCTGCTCGGAGTCGTACCCGGCGCCGAGCAGGGCGACGTAGTTGAGGACCGCCTCCGGGAGGTAGCCGGCGTCTCGCAGCTCTTGGACGGAGGCTGCGCCGTGGCGCTTGGAGAGCTTCTTGCCGTCGGGGCCGTGCAGCAGTGGCAGGTGGGCGTAGATCGGTGGCTCGGCGCCCAGCGCCTCGAGCACGAGGACCTGCTTTGGCGTGTTTGAGAGGTGATCCTCCCCCCTGACCACGTGGGTGATGCCCTCGTCGAGGTCGTCGATCGCGACAGCGAGGTTGTAGAGGGGCGTCCCGTCCGCCCTGGCGATCACCGGATCGTCGAGGTGGCGATGAGCGAAGCTGGCCTCTCCCCGGACGGCATCGCGGACCACCGTCTCGCCTTCGTCCGGGACGCGGAGGCGCAACGCCCCCTCTCCTTCAGGCTCACCTCTGAACCCACGGTCCGACCCGTGGATCTCCTTCCACGCCCGGACGTCATCAGCGGTGGCGCTGGATCGGTAGGCACGTCCGTCGGCCTCGAGTGAGGCGAGGACTTCGCGATGGCGCTGCTCAAGCGAGCGCTGGCTGATCGGCCCCTCATCCCAATCGATCCCGAGCCATTCGAGGGCGTCGAGGATCTGGGCGACGTTCTCGTCCGTCGAGCGCTCCCTGTCTGTATCTTCGACCCGCAGGACCAGTTCCCCGCCGTTGCCGCGGGCCAGCAACCAGTTGAAGAGCGCCGTACGGGCACCCCCAATGTGGAGGGCACCTGTCGGAGATGGAGCGAAACGGAGACGCATGAGGATCAAGCCATGCTAATCGGAGCACACGTGTCACCGGCGGGCGGCCTGCCGAAGGCCATCGAGCGCGGGCTTGAGCGGGAGTGCGACTCGATCCAGATCTTCTCCCAGTCACCGCGCACGTGGAAGCCGACGAACCACACCGACGAAGCAGTCGAGGCCTTCCGCCGCGGACGCGACGAGAGCCGGATCGACTGCGTCCTGATCCACGCCGTCTACCTCCTCAACTGCGCATCCGATGACCCCGAGCTGGCGGCGAAGTCGAGGGACGGCCTGATCACGACCCTCCGCGTCGGTGACAGGATCGGGGCCGATGCGGTCGTCCTCCACCCCGGATCGGCCAAGGGCGGCGACCCGAAGGCGGCGATCGCGAGGGCCGGCAAGATCATTGCCCAAGCGCTGGCGGAGACGGACACCTGCCAGCTCCACCTCGAGAACACCGCGGGCGCGGGCGGCACTCTCGGCCGCTCATTCCAGGAACTCGGCGAACTACTCACCGCGTCAGGTGGGGATCCTCGGCTCGGGGTCTGCCTCGACTCCTGCCACCTCTTCGCCTCCGGCTACGAGGTGAGCACCGAAGCCGGCCTCACGGCCACCGTCGACGAGTGCGAGACCGAGATCGGAATGGACCGGCTTCGCTCACTCCACGTCAACGACTCGACAACCGAGCTCGGCTCAAACCGGGACCGCCACGCCGCCCCCGGCGAGGGCCTGATCGGAGCCGACGGTCTTGCGAACTTCCTGTCGGAACCGCGGTTCGAGCAACTCCCCGCGATCCTCGAGGGTCCCGGGGCAGCGGGCAAGGAGGCAGAGCTCGCCGATGTGCAGACGCTGAGGCAGCTGCGCACCCGCGGCCTCGAGCAGCGCGGCTGAGCCGAACCGCAGGCCAGGCCTGGGATGCCTCGGCCTCAGGCCGCCTGGGCCATGGAGCCGCGACCGAGGAGCAGCTCGATCTCGGAGAGCAGGCCTGCGCCGACTGCGACCTTGAAGTCATCCCCGAGCTTGAACCGCCGGTGGCCCTTGGGGTCCGTCAATTCGAGGGTGACGACCGCTCGCCCCGGATGACCCGCCAGAAGCTCCTTGAGGCCCTCCAACTTGGCGGCCGGGAGCTCGGCGGCCTCGATCCTCACGACGAGCGAGTCGGGATCCGCCTTGGCGGCCGCTTCGTCCGCCGCCGCGACCTCGGCGTCGCTCGGACTGAACGGCTTGACCGAGGAGCACCAGGATCGCCGGCTGCTGGGACCCACGTTCGGCGTCGCCGAGATCGAGGCGCCCCTTGATCAGGACGATCGAGTCGGGGACGAGCAGGGGCTCGAGCCGCTCCACCTCGCGGGGGAAGACGACCAGGTCGCACGAGCCGTCGGACCCGTCGAGGGTCCCTCGGAGCATCGTGTCCCCCTTTCGGGTGCGCACCCTCGCGACCTTCGCGATCAGGCCGCCGACTGTGATCGTGTCGCCTGCCTTGCGATCCGGAAGTGCGCTCATCTTGGCGTCCACGGCCTGTTCGAGAGCCGCGCGCACCTGACGCAATGGATGCTCGGAGATGTAGACACCGAGGGCGTCACGCTCTCCCTTGAGCAGCTCTTGGCGCTCGAACTCGCCCTGCGGGATGGGCGGCCGCAAACCCTCGCCCGGGTCTCCCCCGGAAGCAGGCTCGAGATCGAACATCGTCTCCTGCCCCATCTCCTGGTCCTTGCGGGCCTTCTGGCCGGACGCGACCGCATCGTCGAGAACCAGCAGCATTCCCATTCTCGTCGCACCGGTCGAATCGAACGCACCTGCGCGGATCAGGGACTCGATCGCCCCCTTGTTGACGAGCCGGCCGTCCACCCGCTCGGTGAAATCCCAGATCGAGCCGAAGGCGCCGTCAGTCGTCCACGACTCGATGATCGCCTCGACCGCCGCCGATCCCACTCCCTTGATCGCGGCCAGGCCGAATCGGATCGCCTCCCCGTCGACACCGAAGTCGTGGGTCGGGTTGTTGACGTCGGGGGGAAGCAGGCCGAGGCCCATCTCGTCCGCATGAGTGAGGTAGAACGGCACCTTGTCCTTGGTGGACGCGACCGAGTAGATCAGCGCCGCCATGTATTCGGCCGGGTGATTGGCCTTCAGCCAAGCCGTGCGGTAGGAGATCAGCGCATAACAGGCCGCGTGTGACTTGTTGAAGGAGTAGGCGGCCGAGGCTTCGTAGACCTGCCAGATCGAGTCGGCGACCGATTCCGCAGTTCCGTTCGCGACGCAGCCCGGCGAAGAAGGGCTCGGCTTCAGGGCCGCCATCGCCTCCTTGTTCTTCTTGCCGATGGCCTTGCGAAGGTCGTCGGCCTGAGCCGCGCTGAAGCCGCCGAGCTCCTTGGAGATCTGCATCGCCTGCTCCTGATACAGGATCACTCCCTTCGTCTCGGAGAGGATCGGCTCGAGCCGATCGTCGGCGTAGGTGACGCTCGAAGGATCGGCCTTGCCCCTGGCATAGGTGCCGATGTCGTTCATGGCACCGGGCCGATAGAGCGACACGAGGGCGATCAGGTCACCGAACTCGGTCGGTTTGACGGCCCGCAGGGCCTTGCGCATGCCCTCCGATTCGAACTGGAAGACGCCGATCGAGTCACCGCGGCGAGCATTGCGTAGGTGGCCGCGATCGTCGAGCGGGATCGAGTCGATGTCGACGACCACCCCGGTCGACGCTCGACGAGATCGATCGCGTCGTCGATCACATCGAGGTTGCGCAGCCCGAGGAAGTCCATCTTGAGCAGGCCCAGGTCCTCGATCGGCTTCTGCGAGAAGGCCGTCACCGTCCGGTAGATCGTGTTCCCGTTCTCGTCCTTGTCCCGCGTGGACGCAAGCTGGAGAGGAACGATCTCCGTCAGCGGGCCGATCGCCGATCACGACTCCCGCCGCATGGATCGAGCTGTTGCGGACGCGGTTCCTCGAGGCCGAGAGCGATATCGACGACCTCCTTGGCCTGAGCGTCGGAGTCACGCGAGCCTCTTCAAGTCCGTCCCGTCCTTGAGGCACTCCTCGAAGGTGGGCAGGCGGCCCTGCACCGGCTCGGGCATCAGCCTGCGCGATGCGCTCGCCCACGGCCGGCGGCATGCCCAGGACCCGGGCGCCGTCCTTGATCGCAGCACGCGGGCCACATCTTGCCGAACGTGATGATCTGGGCGACGGCATCCTCGCCGTACTTCTCGGTGACGTAGCGGATCACACGGTCTCGGCCGCGGACCGAGAAGTCAATGTCGATATCGGGCATCGACACCCGCTCCGGGTTGAGGAACCGCTCGAACAGGAGGTCGTACGAGAGCGGCTCGATGTCGGTTATGCCGAGGCAGTAGGAGATGATCGAGCCGGCAGCCGAGCCGCGGCCCGGCCCCACAGTGATGTCCTGCGACTTGGCGTAGCTGACGAAGTCCCAGACGATCAGGAAGTAGCCCTCGAATCCCATCCTCGCGATGACGCCGAGCTCCATCTCGGCTCGATCGCGAGCCTCGGCCGGCACCGGGCTCGCCGTAGCGGCGCTCGAGGCCTTCGTCGACCAGACGGCGGAGGTACTCGCCCTCGCTCAGTCCATCTGGGGTCGCGTACTTCGGGATGATCCTGCCGCCGACCTCGAGCTCGATCTCGCAGCGCTCGGCGATCTCGAGGGTCGACGCCAGTGCGTCCGGCAGGTCGGCGAAGTCCGCCGCCATCTCCTCATTGCTCTTGAGGTAGAACTCGTTGCCATCGAGCTGGAACTTGGGGTCCGCGAGGGTCGAGCCGGTCGAGACGCAGAGCATGCGCCGTTTGGTGGCGGTGATCGTCCTTGGTCAGGTAGTGGACGTCGCCGGTGGCCACGAGCGGCATTCGCATCTCGTTGGCGATGCGGACGATTCCCTCGTTCGCCTTCTCCTGGTCGGCGAGACCGTTCCTCTGCACCTCGAAGTAGAAGTTGTCCCTCCCGAAAATCGAGGTGAGCAGGTCGGCGTGGGCTCGGGCGTCGTCGGGGCGATCGCCTACGAGCAGTTCGCAGAAGCGCGACGAAAGGCAGCCAGACAGGGCGATGATGCCCTCCGCGTGCTGCGACATCAGGTCCGAGTCGACCCTCGGCTTGCCGCTCTTGAACCCCTCGATGTGCCCCTTGGAGGTCATCTGCACGAGGTTGCGGTAGCCGACGTCGCTGGAGGCGAGCAGGGTGAGGTGGTTCAGCTTCTCGCGCGGGCCGTCCTGTCTTGAGTCGGTCGTCGGAGTAGTAGATCTCGCAACCGATGATCGGCTTGACCCCTGCCTTGCGGCAGTTGACCCAGTGCTCGAGGGCGCCGTTCATCACGCCGTGGTCGGTCAGTCCGAGCGCGGGCTGGTCGAGCTCCGCCGCCCGCCTCGCGAGATCGTCGATCCGGCAGTGACCGTCCAGCGTCGAGTACTCGGAGTGAACGTGGAGGTGGACGCTCTGTTGGACGCTGCTCATCGGAGACGATCCAATCTAGGACCGGGCCCGGATGGGCGAGCAGGAGATTGCAAACAGTGATCTGAGTCGCTCCGCGGCTTCGGCGTCGCCTGTGATCGAGGCCGGCTCCGCTGTCCCGGCAAGCCAGCCGAGTGTCGATCCGGGATCGGTCCAGACGGTTGCGTCGGCCGAGCCGCACGTTCCCTTGACAGCTGAGATCGGTCGCCCCTGGGCGGCGCTGACAGTGATGGCCTCGGCCGGGGCCCCCGAATCCCGATGAACGACCGTCACCGGCGCGCCCGGGGGTGCGGCAGCGAGAGACGACGACACCAACGCCCAGACGGCAGCCGGCGGCAGCACCGCCCCGTCGTCGATCAGGTCGCAGATCGCGTGCGGGAAGTCCAGCAGCGAGCGCAGCACGGCTATTCCATGCCTGCCACGCACTCCTCGGGTCCGGTAGCCCAAGGCGGCTCTCGCGATCAGCTCGGGGCGGCCCCTCACAGCGAGGTCGCGGTCCCTGCGGCGCCGCTTCGACCCGCGCGACTCGATCACAGTGCGGCCACCCTCGCTCGTCAGGGCCAGCACCGAATCCCGCAGGTCCAGATCGAGCTTCAGCATCGGCTCCACCCTGTGGAGCGACGCGAGCAGGCCAATCAGCAGACTGCCTGCCGCTGCCGGATCGCTCTCCCCAAGGTGGCGCAGGGCACTGGCCGGAAGCATCGCCTCGCCTCCGACGGTGGTTGACTTGAGTCGCACCAGCGCAGCGTCGATCCCGGGCCCAACGGAGCTCAGCTCACCCTGATCCGGCTCGCGGGCCAAGGCCTCGAAGCGTCGCCCGATCTCACCTGCCGAGGCCGGTGCTGCCAACCCCTCCGGGGCGGCCATGCCCACATCCGCCCGGGCAGCTGGGCGTGCGGGCGGCCGCGCCGGGGAAGCCGCCTGCGCAGCCGGGAACGGCCGGGCGGTCTGCGCCACTGGATCGTGCACGGGTCGAGCCGGCACGGGCGAGGCGCCGGTCAGCGGCAGTCGTGCTCTGGACCGATCACGGACAGCCCGCAGGAGCTCAACCTCCCGGCGCAGGACGGCAGCCATCGCCTGGCTGTCAGGGCCCCGCGACTCGACCGGCGAGGTGGAGCGAGGGACGTCCTCTTGATGTCCTGACGCCTGCTGCGAGCGGTCCGGAACCGCCCGGAGATGGCGGATCGAGAGGTCTGGTGCTTCTCCGGTCATGCCCGACCGAAGGTAACGGCGCCGTCGGACCTCGAAGGGCCTTTCGCCCGCTCAGTCCGAAGGTTTATCGCCTTCGCGCAGTCGCCACGCCATGCGGGACTGCAGCGACCAGAGCTCGATGAAGCCCGGCGATGCCGTCTGGCGGAAGAGACCACCGGACTCCGAGAAGGTGGCTAGTTGGGAGTCGTAGACGGCATTGGCCGAAGCGCGCGTGATCACAGTTGCCGAGCCCTTGAACAGCCGGATCCCGATCTCCCCGGTGACTCGCTCGTTGGAGGCCTCCATGTAGGCATCGATGTCCGCCCGGAGCGGCTCCCACCAGAGCCCCGCGTAGACGAGGTAGGCCCACTCTCGCTCAAGACCCTCCTTGAAGCGGTTCTGGTGGATCGTCCCGGTCAATCGCTCGAGTTCGCGGTGTGCCTTGATCAGGATGTCGGCCGCCGGGACCTCGTAGATGTCGCGCACCTTGAGGCCGACGATCCGGTCCTCGAGGTGGTCGACGATGCCGACGCCATGTGCGCATCCGAGCTCCGACACCCGGTCGATCAGTTCGACCAGTCCGAGCCGTTCACCGTTGAGCGAGATCGGCACACCGCGCTCAAAGCCGACAACGATGTCGAGCGCTTCGTCCGGCGCCTTGGCGGGCGGCGTGACCAGCTGGAATACGTCCTCATGCGGAGCCTGATCGAGGTCCTCGATCCAGCGGCCCTCCGAGGAGCGGCCCCAGAGGTTGTCGTCGATCGAGTAGGGAGCAACCTCCGTGCCGCCCTTGACCGGGATGCCGTGCTCGCGAGCGTAGGCGATCTCCTCCTCGCGGCCCATCGCCCACGTGCGCACCGGGGCGATGACCTTGAGCTCCGGGGCGAGGGTCGCGACAGTCGCCTCGATCCGGACCTGGTCGTTGCCCTTGCCCGTGCAGCCGTGAGCGATCGTGTCGCATCCGGTCTCACGTGCGACGTCGACTGCGATCTTGGCGATCAGCGGCCTGCCGAGCGCAGTGAAGAGCGGGTAGCCACCGCCGTAGAGGGCATTGGAGCGAATGGCGGGCAGGACATAGTCGCTGGCAAACTCCTCGCGGGCGTCGACGACCCGGCAGTCGGCTGCACCGAGGTCCCTCGCCTTGCCTGTCACCACCTCGTAATCCTCGTCCGGCTGGCCGAGGTTCACTGTGAGGGTGACGACCTCGGCCCCGTAGCGCTCCTGGATCCAGTGCAGCATCACCGACGTGTCGAGTCCGCCGCTGTAGAGCAGCAGGACCCGGCTCACCTCACCGGGTTCGGCTTGGTAGGAGGCGGTCGTGGGCGGCTCGTCCGGGTAGGTGCTCATCGGATCGGACAGCCTACGCGCCGCGAAGTCTTTTCGCCGTGCGATCGAAGCCCACGCCGCTCATCCGAGCAACCGTTCGAGCCGTGTCAGGGCGTCGTCAACCTGCTCTGCGGAGATCACGAGAGGCGGGACGAAGCGGAGGGTTCGTGGGCCGGTCGCGTTCGTCACCAGCCGCTCCTCGAACAGTGCCTGCTCGACCAGGGCGGGGGCGTCGCCGTCGATGTCGCATCCGACCATCAGGCCGCGACCCCTGACCGTCTCGACCTTGGCCATTCCCGAGAGCCCGGCCATGAGCCTGTAGCCGTTGGCTGTCACCGACTCGAGCAGGCCCGGAGCGGAGACGACCGCGAGCGATGCGAGCGCCGCCGCAGCAGTGACCGGTCCGCCGGCGAACGTCGACCCGTGGTCCCCCGGCCTCAGCGTGTCGGGGAGATCGGGTCGGGCGATCAAGGCTCCGACCGGCATCCCCCCACCGACTCCCTTGGCGACAGTGATCGCGTCCGGGACTATCGGCGTCTGTTCGTAGGCCCAGAGGCTGCCGGTCCTTCCCGCACCGGTCTGCACCTCGTCGAGGATCATCAGCGCACCGTGACTGTCGCAGGCGGCCCGTGCGGCGATGCAGGACCTCGTCGGGAATCGGGTGGACTCCCCCTTCGCCCTGGATCGGCTCGATCAGCACTGCAGCCGTGTCGGGCCCGATCGCAGCGGAGATGGCGTCCGGGTCGGCGCACACCGAGGTGAAGCCGGGGACCAGCGGACCGAAGGGATCCTGCTTCTCTCTCTGGGGAGTGGCGGAAAGGGCGCCGAGCGTCCTTCCGTGGAAGCCGCCTTCGAGGACAACGAACCCGCCCTGCGGCTTCACCCGCCGGGCGAGCTTGAGCGCCGCCTCGTTCGCTTCGGCCCCGCAGTTGCAGAAGAACACCTTGCCGCCGAGGGAGCTCGTCGAGAGCAGCTCCGCGAGCCTCAGACCCGGCTCGGTGTAGAAGAGGTTGGAGACGTGCATCAACCGCCCGGCCTGTTCGCGGATCGCCTCCACCACGCTGGGGTGGCAATGGCCGGCGTTGTCGACCGCGATCCCGGCGAGGAGATCGAGGTAGGCGTTGCCTTCGGAGTCGAACAACTCCGCCCCGACTCCGCGGTCGAACTCCACCGGGAAGCGCCGGTAGTTGGGCATCAGGTGGGCGCTCTCCAACGAGCGCAGCCGGTCGAGCCCGTCCGCACTCATGGGTTCGGAACGATCTTCGTTCCGCAGCCGTCGACAGTGAAGATCTCGAGCAGGAGCGAGTGGTCAACCCGCCCGTCGACGATGTGGGCGGAGCGCGACCCCGCCCATCACTGCGTCGGCGCACGCCTTGAGCTTGGGTCCCATGCCGCCTCCGATCGTCGGGATCGCAGCCTCGACCTCGGCGACGGTCGCCTCGGAGACGAGCGAGCCGTCGTCCGTCGGGTCCGAGAGCCATCCGGCAACGTCGGTCAGGAAGACGATCTTCTCAGCGCCGAGGGCCCTGCCACCGCGGAGGCGGCCTCGTCGGCGTTGACGTTCATCGAGACGCCCGTCCCTGTCGGCCGCCAACCGAGGCTACGACCGGGATGTAGTCCTCGGCGACGTGGGTCAGGACGCCGGTGTCCACGCGAGACGATCCGGCCGACGTAGCCGAGGTCCTCTCCTTCCGGGCCGGTCATCCGCTCGGCCCGCAGCATCATGCCGTCGTCTCCGCAGAGACCGACTCCGGGCTGACCGTGCCGGCCGAGCCTGAGCACGATGTCCTTGTTGACCTTCCCGACAAGGACCATCTTCGCGACCTCGACCGTGTCCGGATCGCTGACGCCTCAGCCCCCCGATGAACTCGACCGGCAATCCAAGACGCTCCATCCACGCTGTGATCTCCGGGCCTCCGCCGTGAACCACCACCGGGTTCAACCCGACGTACTTGAGCAGCACCACGTCGCGGGCGAACTCCTCGCGCAGCGTCGGGTCCTCCATCGCAGCGCCGCCGTACTTGATCACGATCGTGTGCCCCTGGAACTCCCGGATGTACGGGAGCGCCTCGAGGAGTGTTCCTACGTCGCGCATCTGCAGTCCGCCGTTCAGGTCGTGTATTCGCTGTTGATCGTCACGTACTCGTGCGAGAGGTCCGAGAAGAAGACCTCGGCACGCTGCCCCGCTGCCGGGGATCCTTACGAGGTACTCCACCTCTGGCCGGATCACTGCCGCTGCAAGCGCCCTCTCGTCATGAGGCGCAGCCGCGCCCGCGCTGCAGACCGCGACGCCCTCGATCTCGATGTCGACCGGAAGGCGCGGATTGTCGGGGAGTGCCATCCCCACCGCTCCGAGGATCCGACCCCAGTTGGGGTCGCCTCCGTGGAGGGCTGCCTTGACCAAGCGGCGAGCTGGCGACTGTGCGGGCGACGTGCTCGACCATCTCATCGTCGCCGCCCTCGACCACCAGCCTCGCCACCCTCGCTGCGCCCTCGCCGTCGGCGACGATCTGAAGTGCGAGCGAGCGGAGCAGGCAGTCGAGCGCCTCGCCGAGCCTGAGTTCATCGCCACTCTCGGGTTCAACGGCGACACCCGACGCCCCCGAGGCCATCAGCAGGACGGCGTCATTGGTTGAGAGCTGGCCGTCGACGCTGATCCGCTCGAACGATCGGCGAACTGTGGCACCGAGCAGCAGCGAGGCCGTCTCGGAGCTGAGCTTGGCATCGGTCTCGACGAAGCACAGCATCGTCGCGAACGAAGGCTGGATCATCCCCGCGCCCTTCGCCTGTGCCGAGAGGGTCACCGTGCCGGCCGACAGCTCGACTCTGAGGCTGACGCTCTTTGGCCCCCGGTCCGTGGTCAGGATCGCCTCGGCCAGCTCCTTGGCGCCTCCGGCGTCGAGCCGCTCGGCGATCGCGGGGAGCCGCCTGCGAGATCGAACCCGCATCGAGCCTGTGGCCGATGATCCCGGTCGAGAAGACAGCGACGACTGGTCGTCCTCGACCCCCATCGCGGAAGCGGCGGCCGCCCGGATCGCGATCGCGTCGGAGTAGCCATCCTCGCCCGTGCCCGCATTGGCGTTGCCCGAGTTGATGACGGCACCGCGGACCTCCTCGGCCCGGCACCGCTCCCTGTTGACGAGGACCGGCGCTGCCGCAGCCGAAGACCGCGTCTGCCTGAGAGCGCTGACGGAATCCGGGCCGTCGCAGATCAGCAGGGCGACGATCGGGCTTGCCCGAGGGCTTGATCCCGGCCGAGCCTGCCGGCCGCCCTGAACCCGGACGGCAGGGCGTCTTCGATCGCCGTCACATGTGCGGGCCTCGGGACCCAGCGCGACTCGAACGGATCGATCACTTCAGTCCGCTCGTCTCGGGAAGGTCGAACATCAGGTTGAGGCACTGGACGGCCTGGGAGGCGGCGCCCTTCCAGAGGTTGTCGATCGCTGCGATCGCGACCGCCTTGCCGCTCGAGTGGGTTCGAACGGTGATCCGACAGATGTTCGTCTCCCTCACGTCCCGCACGCCCGGCGATGCCGTGGTGACCTCGACGAAAGGCTCGTCGGCGTAGGCCTCCGCGTACATCGCGAACAGGTGGTCGCCATCCACCGGATCGGCGAGATCGTGAGTAGCACGTGACCAATTCGCCCTGGTCGAGCGGAACGAGGTGTGGCACGAAGACCAGTGGCAGCGTGCGCCCCGAGCACACCCAGCTGCTCTGTCGATCTCCGGCTCGTGCCGATGACGCCTCGAGGCCGTAGGCGGACATGTTCTCGCCGACAGAGACGAAGTGGGTGCGACGGTTGGTCGCCCTTCCTGCGCCCGAGACCCCGCTCTTGGCGTCGATCGACGACGTCGTCGACGCGGCCGGCCCGCGCGAGCGGAGCGAGCGCGAGCAGCGCGCTGTCGGGTAGCAGCCGGGGCAGGCCACGAGGTCGGCACCGGCGATCGAGTCGCGGTTGAACTCGGTCAGCCCGTAGACGGCAGTGCCGAGCAGCTCGGGAGCGCCGTGCTCGCCGTACCACGACTCGATAGACCTCCGGATCGCTGAGCCGGAAGTCGGCTGAGAGGTCGACCACCCTGATCCCTGGCTCCGAGCTTCGAGACGACCGATGCGGCAGCGCCGTGCGGGAGCGCGACGATGGCAGCGTCGATCCCTTTCAGCGCGTCCGGGTCGATCGGATCGAGCCTGCGCTCAACCCTGTGCTGCGGGTAGAGAGCATCGAGCCTCTCGCCCACGTCAGAGCGGGCCTGGACCGGGCCGAGCTCGAGGCGCGGGTGCCTGTCGATGATCCGGGCCGCGACGGCTCCGGCGAATCCTGCCGCTCCGATGACTCCGACTCTGGGTTCAGCCACGGACCTCTCCTCCAAACTCTTCGACCAGAGCGGCCGTGATCGCCTCCCGAGCCGCGGTTGCCTCCTCCTCGGTCAGGGTCCGATCCTGCGCCCTGAAGCTCAACCTCAAGCCGATCGACACCTTCCCATCGCCAACCTGCTCGCCTGAGTAGACATCAAATACCTCGACCGACTCGAGCTCCGGACCGCCGACCCTCACGGCCACGGCTGTGAGGTCGCCCGCGCTCCGCTCGGCACCGACTGTCACCGCGAGGTCCTGACGCACGGCCGGATGCGACGACAGCGGTCGATACGGCGACAACAGGCCGAATGGCAGCGAGCACCTCCGCGACGTCGAGCTCGAAGGCGACGCAGCCCGAGAGGTCCCAGTGTGAAGCGACGAGCGGGTGCAGCTCGCCGACCCAACCGACAGCGTTGCCGCCGATGGAGATGTCGGCGCTGCGTCCGGGGTGCAGGAACGGCTGCGGAGCTGACGGCCTCGAGGTCACGACCTCGACCTTGAGCGATGCGAGAACGGCCGAGACAACCCCGGTAGCGGCGAACACGTCCACCCTCGGAGGCGACGGGTCACGCCAGCTGGGACTGCGGGCCGGGCCACAGATGACGGCCCCCAGCCGGGAGCGGTTGGGCGGCGACCGAATCGCCGCCAGGCAGGTAGACCGGTCCCAGCTCGAAAAGCCTGATCGGATCGGCTCCGCGACCGGCATTCCTTGCCGCTGAGTCGAGCAGCGAGCCGAGCAGGCGTCGTCCGCAGACGCGATTCCTCCTCGCTCATCGGGTTCTCGATCACGATCGCTTGGCGGGCAGGGTCGTCGTCCGCGAGCCGGAGGGCATCGGGCAGGCCGGGCGATGCGAAGCTCCAGCCGCGATCTCGAAGAAGCCCTGGGCGACCATCGAGTCCCGCCAGCCGGCGCCTTGCGCTCTGACCGGAGCTGAGTCCTCCGGCCGCCCCTGCCGAAGGAAGGGTCGAGGGAATCCGCTCGAGGCCGTCGATCCGGGCGATCTCTTCGATCAGGTCGACCTGACGCTCGACATCGGGACGATCGGGCGGTGGCACGACCTCGATCGCGCCTTCGGAGATCGCAACCGAGAAGGCGAGCCGTTCGAGGCTCCCGGTGACGCGTTCCTCGGGCACCTCGTAGCCGAGCAGCCCCGAGACCAGGCCGTCCGGGAGAGTGATCGACGCAGCGCCCTGGGCCTCGCTCGAGATGTCGACAGTTCCCGGTACCGGCTTGACCCCGAAGATCTTCTCGAACAGGACCGACGCATAGGCCTGAGCACGCTCGGTCACGATCGGAGAAAGCCCCTTCTCGAACCGCCCCGAGGCCTCGCTGCGGAGAGCGAGCCGAAGCGAGGTGTCGTGGATCGTCGGCCCGTCCCAGACGGCGGCCTCCAGCAGGACCCGAGTCGTCGAGTCCGACACCTCCGAGCGCGCTCCTCCCATCACGCCTGCGATCGAGGTTGGTCCGTCCGAGTCGGCGATCAGGAGCTCACCGGCCTTGAGCTCCCTGGACTGGCCGTCGAGGGTCTCGACAACCTCCCCGGCCGCTGCCGCCTTGACGGTCAGGGAGCTGCCCGCAACCAGATCGAGGTCGAATGCGTGCATCGGCTCTCCGACGACCAGCATCACGTAGTTGGTGATGTCGACGACCGGGGAGATCGCCCTCATCCCTGCGGCGTGGAGCTGGGCCCTGATCGCAACCGGCGTCTCCGCCCGACCGAGCCCTTCGTACACCCGTGCCGTGAACCGGGCACAGCGCTCGGGAACCTCGACCTGTCACCGATGCGCCGGCCACGGGGCCGGGTGTCCCCCGGTCGGAGACCCACGGAGGCTCGGCGAGCGGGGCACCGGTTGCGGCGTGGAGTTCCCGGGCAACGCCGTAGACCCCAAGGCAGTCAGGGCGGTTGGGGGTGACCTCCAGATCGAGCACGACCTCACCAAGCGGGAGCACATCCGCGAGCGGCGTGCCGGGCTCGGCGATCGAATCCGCGAGGACGAGGATCCCCTCTCCCCCGGCTCCGAGATCGAGCTCGTACTTCGCTGCAGATCATCCCTGCCGATTCCACTCCCCTCAGCTTGGCCTTCTTGATCTTCATCCCACCGGGCATGACCGAGCCGGGGAGCGCGACGGCCACGAACTGCCCGGCGGCGACATTGGGCGCTCCGCAGACGATCCCGGCAGGCTCGTCTGCGCCGACGTCAACCCGGCAGACCTTGAGCCTGTCGGCATCCGGGTGCTGGACGGCGTCGATCACCCGGCCGACGACGAAGCCGTCGGTGCTGGCGGGCCCGAGCCTCCTGACCCGCTCGACCTCGGTGCCCGTGAGAGCGAGGACCGAGGCGATCTCGTCCGGAGCGAGGCCTGGATCGCAGTAGCGAAGGAGAAGTGAGAGCGGTACGCGCATCAGCCGAACTGCCCCAGGAAACGAATGTCATTGTCGTAAAGCAGCCTCAGGTCCGGCACCGAATGCTTGAGCATCGCGATCCGTTCGATCCCCAGGCCGAAGGCGAACCCCTGCACCCGCTCCGGGTCGTAGGCGGGCTGGCTGCCGGCCACAGCGGCGAACACGTTGGGATCGACCATGCCGGCGCCGAGGATCTCGATCCAAGCCGTTCCCTTGCACAGGCTGCAGCGGCCCCCGTCCTCGAGCTTCCCGCCATCGCAAGCGAAGCATGAGACGTCGACCTCGACGCTCGGCTCGGTGAAGGGGAAGAAGTGCGGCCTCATGCGAATCTCCCGCTGATCTCCGAAGATCGCCCGGGCGAACGTGAGGAGTGTGCCCTTCAGGTCGGCGAGGGTGATGTCCTCCCCGACCGCCAATCCTTCGATCTGGTGGAACTGGGGAGTGTGGGTGGCGTCGTCATCGCGGCGGTAGACCCTGCCCGGAGCGATCACCTTCAGCGGTGGCGGTCGATCGAGCATCGTGCGGACCTGCACCGGTGAGGTGTGGGTCCGAAGCACGACCGAATCGGAGACGTAGAAGGTGTCGGTCCGCGAACGGGCCGGATGGTGGGGATCGTGGTTCAGGGCGTCGAAGTTGTTGAACACGGTTTCGACCTCCGGGCCCTCGACGATCTCGTAGCCGAGCCCGATGAAGACGTCCTCGATTTCCCTCATCGTCGTCGTCAGGAGGTGCAGCCCCCCGGCAAAGCCGACCGGATCGCCGGGCAGGGACACGTCAACCGAATCGCCGCCGAGGTTGCGCTCGAGTTCAGCCGTTTCGAAGGCGCCAAGCCTCTCCTCGATCAGTCCTTCGAGAGCGGTGCGAACCTCGTTCGCGAGCTTCCCTGCCTCCCCGCGCTGCTCGGGCGGCAGCTCGCGGACGCCGCGAAGGAGGTTCGGCAACTCGGCCTTGCGACCGAGCCACCGGACCCGCTCCTGCTCGAGCTCGGCCGCACCCGGGGCCGCCAGCACTGCCGCCGTGGCCTCGTCTCCAATCTGCCGGATCCGTTCGATCATCGGCCGCTGATCCTATTGACGGCGTACAGGGCGATGGCACAAGCCGCAGCTGCGTTGAGCGATTCGGCCCCATCAGCGATCGGGATCGTCCAGCGGACGTCGCTGTCGCGGACAACGGATTCGGGCAGACCCTCGCGCTCCGAGCCGACGATCAGCACCGGGTCCACCATCTCAGCCGGCGGATCGCAGTCGCTTCCGTGGGCAGTCAATGCGAGCTTGGTGCCGGGCAGATCGAGCGGATCGGCGACCTCGGCGACCGGCAGGGAGAAGATCGACCCCATGCTCGCCCTCACGGCCTTCGGTCCGAACGGATCGGCCGTGCCGGGGCCGATCGCGACTCCGGACGCGCCGAGGGCATGCGCGGAGCGGATGCACGTGCCGACGTTGCCGGGGTCGGAGAGTCCATGCAGGTGAACCCGCGTGCCGCCGGCCGGAAGCTTGGAGAACGCCCGGCGGTAGACGCCGATCGCCCTGGTGCCGGAGCCAAGCGACGAGACCGACGCAAGCAGATCGGGTTCGACCTCCTCGCCCTGGAGACCGCTGCCTGCCGCGACGAGCCTGCGCGACCGGGTCCCAGCCGTTGGAGTCGGCCGCGGCGATCAGGTCCTCGCCCTCCGCTGCGAAGAGGCCGCTGCGCGACCGCGCAGAGGCCGCCCGCAGTCGGCGGACTTCCTTGAGTGCAGGGTTGTCGGGACTTGTGATCAAGCGGTAGTGCCTCCTTGGAACCAAAAAAGGACGCCCTCCCTTGCGAGAGAGGCGCCCTGGATTGCGTCCCGGCGGCGATGCTCTCTGCGAGCGTCAGCCGTCGAGCGCCTCCTGGGCGCGCTCCGCAAATCGGCGGAATGCGTGTGGGTCGTTCACTGCGAGGTCGGCGAGCATCTTGCGATCGACCTCGATCCCTGCGAGCGAGAGGCCGTGGATGAACTTGCCGTAGGAGAGGCCGTGCTCGCGGGATGCAGCGTTGATGCGGGCGATCCAGAGCCTGCGGAAGTCGCGCTTGCGGTTGCGGCGATCGCGGTAGCGGTACTGGTCGGCCTTGGTGAGGGCCTCCTTCGCCGTCCGGTAGTGCCGGCTGGCGTCACCGCGCAAGCCCTTCGTCTGCTCGAGAACGGCGCGCCGCTTCTTGCGCGCATGGACCGACCGCTTGACCCTGCTCACTTGCCGGCCTTCCCGATCAGACGCTTGATCCGCGGGGCGTCGTCCTCCGAGATGGCAACAGGCCGGCCGAGATGGCGCTTGCGCTTGGGCGACTTCTTCTCGAGGATGTGGCTCGTGTTGGCATGGCGACCGCGGACCTTGCCGGTCCCGGTCACCTTGAAGCGCTTCTTGGCGCCGGAATGGGTCTTCATCTTCGGCATGGCGACCCGGGAGTATGACAGGAACGGCCCGGGGACCGCCCGCTGGGACGGAGTGCTCAGTCGGACTGCTGGGAATCCGACGGTGCGGGATCAGCTGCGACGGGGGTCGCCGGCGCTTCCGGCTCGGCCCCGTCCGCTGCCGTCTCCGGCTTCTGCTCGACAGCTTCAGGAGCCGGCACTTCCTTGGCGGCCTTGCCATTCGAGCCATTTGCACTGGCCTTGGCGAGGTCGGAGAGCAGTGCCTTGGAGGGAGCGATCATCATCGTCATGTTGCGACCGTCCTGAAGCGGATGCTGCTCAACGACTGCAATCTCGACGAGGTCCTCTGCGATCCGTTCGAGGAGTTGCCGCCCGCGCTCCGGGTGAGCCATCTCGCGCCCACGGAACATGATCGTGATCTTGACCTTGTCCTTGTGCCTGAGGAAACGGGTCACATGGCCGTTCTTGGTGTCGTAGTCGTGCTGGGCGATCTTCGGGCGGAACTTGATCTCGCGGACGACGATCGTCTGCTGGTGCTTGCGGGCCGCCTTCTGCTTCTGGGCCTGCTCGTATCGGTACTTCGAGTAATCGAGGACCCTGCAGACCGGCGGCTTGGAGTCGGCTGACACCTCGACCAGGTCCAGATCCCGTTCCTGGGCGTAAGCGAGGGCCTTGTCGATCGCGAGAACTCCGACCTGCTCTCCGTCCGGTCCGATCAGACGAACCTCGGGAACCCGGATCCGCTCGTTGATCCTCGTCTGGTCCCTCTCCGGCATCCGCCGGTCGAAGCGCTTCGGGACTGCCACTAGGACGCGCGCAAGGGGTCGATCACGCGGAGGCGGGCTGTCCGTGGAGGATGCTCAACGTCGCCCACAATAACACCGGTCCGCCATCAGGGGGTTCGGTCGCGCACCCGGGCGACCAAACGCTCGATCAGGGAGTCGACGGTTTGGCTGGTTTCGTCCCCTCCTCCACGCTCCCGAACGGAGAGATCGCCGGACTCGACCTCGCGATCCCCGACGACAAGCATCACTGGGATCTTGAGCAGTTCCGCATCGCGAATCTTGCGGCCGATCGACTCGGTGCGATCGTCGACGTCGACGCTGAGACCAGCTGACCGGATCCGCTCGGCGATGCCAGCCGCGAAGCCGGCGTGACGGTCGGCCACGGGGATCACCTGGGCCTGGACCGGGGCCAACCAGAAGGGCAGCACACCGGCGTAGTGCTCGATCAGGATCCCGATGAACCGCTCGTAGGACCCCATCAGCGCCCGATGGATCATGACCGGCCGGTGTTCGGCGTTGTCTGCGCCGGTGTAGGAGAGGTCGAACCGCTCAGGCATCGAGTAGTCGAGCTGGACCGTGCCGAGCTGCCATGACCGCCCGAGCGAGTCGGTGATGTGCAGGTCGATCTTCGGCCCGTAGAAGGCGCCGTCGCCCTCGTTGACGACGTACTCGTGCCCGGCGCTGTCCAGGGCCGACGCCAGCGCGGCCTCTGCCCTGTCCCAGAGGCTCGTCGTCGCCGATTCGCTGGTCGGGCCGGGTGGACAGCTCGAGGCTCGGCTCGAGCCCGAACAGCCTGTAGGTCTCGAAGGCGAACTCAAGGCACGCTGTGACTTCGTCCTGAACCTGCTCGTCGGTGCAGAAGACATGGGCATCGTCCTGGCAGAAGTGCCGGACACGGAGCAGCCCGTGGAGCGTGCCCGAGGGCTCGTTGCGATGGAGCAGCCCAGGCTCCGAGTAGCGCACGGGCAGGTCACGGTAGGACCACTGCTGGGCACCGAAGAGGTGGGCGTGTCCGGGGCAGTTCATCGGCTTGAGGCCCATCTGGCGCTCTTCGGACTCGGTCAGGAACATGTTCTCCCGGTACTTGTCCCAGTGCCCGCTCATTCCCACAGCTCGGAGTCGTAGAGCTGCGGCGTCTTGACCTCGGTGTAGCCCCGGGGTTCACCCATCTCCCGACTCAGCGAGACGAGCGAGTTGAAGAGCTTCGTGCCCTTCGGCAGCCAGAAGGCCGAGCCGGGCGAGACCTCGCTGAAGCGGAACAGGCCGAGTTCCCTGCCCAGCTTGCGGTGGTCGCGAGCCTTGGCCTGCTCGAGCATCTCGAGGTGGGCGTCGAGGTCCTTCTGAGAGAGGAAGGCCGTTCCATAGATCCGCGTCAGCATCGTCCGCGAGCTGTCCCCGCGCCAGTAGGCGCCGGCCACGGACTGAAGGGCAACGGCCTTGATCCGATCGGTCGACGGTGAGTGCGGGCCACGACAGAGGTCGACGAAATCGCCATTGCGGTAGAGCGAAACGCTCTCGGCACCCTCATTCGTGATCAGGTCCTCGATCAGCTCCACCTTGTAGTCCTCACCCAGCGAACGGAACCGCTCGAGCGCCTCCTCGACGCTCAACTCGGAGCGCTCGAACGGCTGGCCTGCCTTCACGCATTCGCGCATCCGCTGCTCGATCGCGGGAAGGTCGTCCTCGGAGAGCGAAACGCCCTCGGGGAAGTCGAAGTCGTAGTAGAAGCCGTTGTCGATCGCCGGACCGATCGAGACCTTCGTTCCGGGGAAGAGATCGATCACCGCGGTGGCGAGCACGTGAGCGGCGTCGTGGCGGATCAGGTCGAGCGCGAGCGGGTCACGGTCGGTGACGACGCTCAGGGCTGCGCCGTCCTCGAGCGGGCGCGCGAGGTCGCGGACCTCGCCGTTGACAGTGACCGCCAGAGCGGCCTTGGCCAATCCCGGGCCGATCGCCGCGGCGGCGTCGGCGCCGGTGGCGCCATCGGCGAGTTCGAGTGCTTTTCCGTCCGGGAGCGTTACCTGCATGCCGCAGGGATGCTAACCGCGCCCGGCACCGGAGCGGTCCAGCCCGCAAAGCAGTTGCAGTTCACGGTCGAGTGCCTCGCGTTCGCTTGCGCTCTCTGCCTGCCCCGGGAGCCTGTAGCGGGGTCGCGGGCGGCGGTCGTGCCAGAGCAGGCCGCTGCTGAGCTCCGGCGGGTCGGCGAGAGCCAGCCACGCGATCGTGTCGGCGCCCTGATCGGAGTCGCGCAGCAGCGGAGCCGTCAGGCGGCGGAAGGTCGGGAGCGAACTCTGCACTCCGGGTGTGTCGGCCCATCCGGGATGGACTGCGTGGACGGCGATGCCGCGTCCGGCCAGCTGGCCTGCTTGCAGTTCGGCGAGGGCGATCTGGGCGCGCTTCGTCCGCGCGTACACTGCGGAGCCGTCGTACCCATCGCCCGTCAGGTCGACGGCCGGGAGCGCCAGCCGCTGCGAGTAGGCGCCACCGGAAGTGACCATCACGACTCTTCCCGCGGCTGCCTCCAGTTGCTCAAGCAGGAGCTGCTCGAGCAGGTAGGGGCCGACGACATTCGTCGCCCAAGCGAGCTCGATGCCGTCGTCGGTTATTCGCCGCTCAGGCAGCAGGACACCCGCATTGAGGACCAGCGCGTCGATCGCAGGGTGCGCAACCGCTATCGCCGCAGCGGTGCGTCTGACCGAATCGAGGTCCGACAGGTCGCACTGGAGGAACTCGACCTCGGCGTCGCGTGAGGCCGACTGCCTGACCACCTCGAGTCCAGCCTGCCCGCGCTCGAGGTCGCGCGAGATCAGGACGAGCGAGGCCCCGGCCGTCGCGCACATCCGGGCTGTCGCGAGACCGAGCCCGGTGCTCGCTCCGGTGATGACGATCGTCCGTCCGGTCGCCGAGGGCAGCGGATCGAAGGCCCGGCTGCGAACCGCGTAGCCGAACTTCGTGAAGCCGGGAGCCACCATCAGGTCGAGCAGGCGGTCAAGCGGCCCCGGGCGGGTGATCTCATCCGACATCGCAATCCAGAGTAGGGACTCGTGGTCGGGCGGCGCCGCCGGGTCAGCCCCGGCCTGCGTACTCTTCCCGACGTGCCCGCATCGGTCGACCCCAATGCCCCACTGATCGCAGGAGTCGCTCAGCGAACGTGGAGGGACGGCTCACCTGGACCGGTCGAGATGCTCGCCGGCGTCGCCCGGGAGGCTCTCGATGACGCTGGGGGCTCAGCTCCGGGCATCGATTCAATCGACGCCCTCTGCGTGATTCGCTACGTGAGCGCAGAGCACTCCGACCCAGCGGGGCTGATCGCCGACGCTGCAGGCATCCGCGTCGAATCGCGGATCCACACCTCGATCGGCGGTGACACGCCACAGGCCGCCGTCGGCGAGCTTGCCGGTCGGATCGCGGCGGGCGAGATCGACGCAGCCCTGATCTGCGGAGGGGAGGCACTCTCGACCGTCTCCAAGCACATGAAGGAGGGCAGCGACCCAGGATGGGCCGACCCCAGGCCCGAGTCGCTGCCGAGCGAGGTCCTCGGAACCGACAGGGCGGCAAACCGCCCTGAGGAGACCGCTGCCGGACTGATCGCCCCGCTGATGATCTACCCCCTGTTCGAGCACGCCCTGTGGGCGAAGACCGGCGGCACTGCCGACGAGCAGCGCCGGCGGATCGGGGAGTTGTGGAGCCGCTTCTCCCGGGTGGCGGCCGCCAACCCGCACGCCTGGTCGCCGGGGCCTTTCGATGCCGACGCGATAGCCACCCCGTCGCCCGCCAACAGGCTGGTGACGATGCCTTACACCAAGCTGATGAACTCGAACATCCAGACCGACCAGGCGGCGGCAGTGCTGCTCTGCTCCCATTCGAAGGCCGACGCTCTGGGGATCCCCAAGGACCGTCGGATCTATCTCCACGGGAGCGCTCACGCGACCGAGCCGTGGTTCTTCTCCGAGCGCGACGACCTCGGCCGCTCCCCGGCGCTCGGCCGGGCGGTCGGCTCGGCCCTGGACCAGGCTGGACTTGGGATCGATGACATCGCGCTGCTCGACATCTACTCATGCTTCCCGTCGGCCGTACAGATCGCCGGCAACGAGATCGGGTTCGACCCGGTTGGTGACAGCCGCGAACCGACCGTGACCGGCGGGCTTTCATTCGCCGGTGGCCCCGGCAACGGGTACGTCCTCCATTCGATCTCATCGATGGTCGAACGGCTGCGTGCCGAGCCGGAGGAAGCCGGGCTCGTGACCGCAGTCGGCTGGTACCTGACGAAGCATTCAGCCGGGGTCTACGCCGCCAAGCCGCCGACGACACCATTCGAGCGCGCAGCCAAGCACGAAGAGCCCAGCCGGCAAGGCCGGTCGCTCCGATCGGTTGGAGCGGCGAGGCCAAGGCCGAAGCGATCACCGTGATCTACGAGCGGGACGGCTCCGCCTCCTACGGGATCCTGACCGCAATCGCCGACGACGGCACGCGGGTCCTGCGCTCGACCGGCTCGCGCTCCGATCTCGACTCGCTGCCCGACGGCCCAGTGACCGGCCTTCACGCCGTGCTGCCCGCCGACGGCGGGTTCAGCCTCGGCTAGGACCGGCTCAGCGCTCGCGTCGCTCCTCGCGAATCGCGCGGTGGCCGGCGGTGTCAGCTGCTGCCGTTGTTGCCCAGACAATCAACGCAGCGAGGACGTAGGTGTCCGCGCCGCTGATCTTCAAGTCCGTCACGATCAGCGCGACGATCACGAGGGCGAGAACCGTCGATGCCAACGCGAGCAGACCGGCGAGTGCGATTGACGGCTGGCGGAGCAGAGTCCGAAGAGCAATGACCTGCACAACGAAGTGGACGATCCAGAAGATCACTGTCGCCTCGATGAGCGCCGTGACCCCGACCGTGAACCCCTCAAGCAGCAACGAGGAGAGCAGCAGCCCCACGGCGATGCCGACGAGCGAACTGCCAAGGCGAATCATCCAAATCCGGAACACAGGTGTGAGGCTACAACGGCGTGCCCCGGACCGCGCTCCCACCGCACGCAAGCCGCCCCGCAACCCTATGCGCCCCGACTCGGACCGAGCCGGGGACGCAGCGGGAGCGAACTGGCGCGCCAAGGGGAGGGCTGACGGCTGTCGGTGCTACTTGCTCTCGGGCACCAGGACCGCGTCGATCACGTGGACGACGCCATTCGAGGCGGGGACGTCCGCGGCGGTGACGGTGGCACCGTTGACCTTGACCACTCCGTCCTTGACAGTGACCTTGAGCTTGCCGCCTTCAGCGGTGGTGAGCTCCTGGCCGTCCTTGAGGTCGGCCGCCTTGTAGGTACCCGGCACGACGTGGTACTTGAGGACGCTCTGCAGCTGCGTCTTGTTCGCCGGCTTGAGCAGGGTGTCAACCGTGCTCTGGATCTCGGCGAAGGCCGCGTTCGTGGGAGCGAACACGGTGAACGGGCCCGCACCCTCGAGCGTCGAGACGAGGTCGCCGGCCTTGAGCGCCGCCACGAGAGTCGAGAGATCGGCGTTGCCGGAGGCAACGGCGGCGATCGTGTCGCCCGAAGCCTGCGACATGCCAGTCGTGGTCGAGGTGGTTGTCGAACTGCTGCCGCCGCAGGCGACGATTCCCAGTGATGCGATTGCCGCCACGACGGCGGCTGTCAGTGCTTTTCTGTTCATCCGGACGATCCTTTCGAGGTGTTGTCCGGGTCCTACGCAACCGGGGTTCCGACCGGTTGGGAAATTTCGCCGATGGGTTGAAGATCAGGCTCGGCCTGAAGGGCGAGGCGGCGAGTGGGCGATACTGGGCTCGAACCAGTGACCTCCGCCTTGTCGAGGCGGCGCTCTCCCAGCTGAGCTAATCGCCCTGGGAGATTGCAAGGCTAGCAATTGCCGGAGAGAGTCGGCGAGAGCGTCAGGGGGCCACGCACGGCCGTCATCCGATTGCCTGCTGAAGGGTCTGCGCCGTCCGCGCTGCTCGCCTGGCCGCTGCTCTTAGGGCATCCGAGACAAAGCCTGCGATGCCCCGCGTCGTCCAACGTGAGAAGTGGATCCCGTCGGAGCGCGAGGGCTTGCCCGCGATGAACGCCGGGCAGGTTGCCTGAGTGCAGACCAGCCGCTGCGTGGAGAGGTAGTCGCCACCGGCAGCCTCGACGATCCTCTTGTCCTGACGGTCGAGCCTCCAGTCCAAAGGCTTGAGCCTGCGGTTGCATGGTGCCAGCGCCCTGCCGGTTGAGAGGCAGACGCTCAACGCCGGCAGGATCGGGGCGGGACCGAGGAACAGGACTCCCTCGCTCCAGCGGCCAATCCTGCTGACGTAGGGGCCCGTCGCGGCGGCCTGTCGCGCGTGTGGGTGAACTCGCTGGTATGAAACCACGGCGAGGCCAGGCTTCTCCGTCCTCAAGGCACGGATCACGAACTTGCGGTGCTCAGCGCAGGAGTTGCCGTGGGAATCGACCCGACCGACCTCACCCGTCTCCCATGGTGGGCAACCGGTAATGCCCATCGGCATCAGCTTGACGTTCTTGGGCAGGAGTCTCTGCAGCTGGTAGAACCACTGACCGGCGAACGAGTTGCCCGTCAGCACGACCAGCGGTTTGACGCGCTTCGGCCAAGAGAAGTTGCCGTACCCCAGCCCGTAGCGCGAACACACCCGGGCCTGCTCGAGGTTGAGGATCGTCATCTTGTTGGGGCAGCGGCCCCCACCGCGGTTCGCGCTCCTCGCGGTCGGGCCACGGTCCCCGATGTTCCCTCTCAGCTGACGGGTCGCCATCGCCTCGGCGATCAGTGCCTCCCGCTTGCTCACCAGCTTCCTCTTGACAGCGACGTTCAGCTCGGTCTCCCACCGTGCCTTGCTCATCTCGGGCCCGGGCGGGGGCAGGATCCCGCCGTCGAAGGGCAGCGGGCGTGCCAACGCAGCGATGGTGATGAGGCTGAACGCCGCGACCGTGACCATCCAGGCCACCTGGAGCCTCGGGACACGACGCGGGCGCCTGGCCTTCGACGGCGTTGGGTCGGGCCGATCCCCGCCCGGCTCCCCGGAGGCAACCTCGCCCTCGTCCGGCGGCTGCGACCCGGCGGAGTCCTCCTCCCTCCCCGCGTCGCCGTCGGCCGTCTTCTTGGGACGGTGGGCAATGCGGATGAAGGGCCGCTCGATCGCGAAGTAGCTGACCGTCGCGACCGCGAAGGAGAGGGCAAGCAGCCCGATGCGAGCGCCGGCAGTCGTGGAGGCCCTCCCATACAGGACGCCGGCGAAGATGATCACCGGCCAATGCCAGAGGTAGAGCGAGTAGCTGATCCGACCGATCGCCCTCGGGAGCCGCATCGAGAGCAGCCGACCCGCGGGGTTCTTCGCGGTCTCCGAGAGCCCCGCGCAGATAAGCAGCGCCGCTCCGCCCGTCGGAACGAGGGCGATGTAGCCGGGGTAACCCTGTTCGGCCCCGCAGACCACCAGCGCGAGCGCCAACAGGCCGAGGCCCAAGACACCACTGACCGCGGCAACCCTTCCCGTCATTCGGCGGGCGATCGCCGGCGTCAGGGCGATGAACGCGCCGAGCGCCAGCTGCCAAGCCCGGGCGAATGTTGAGAAGTAGCCGGCGGCAGGGTCGACCTCCGCGGAGCGGATCGACCAGGCAAGTGATGCGAGACCGATGACGATGACCGCGACCCGCAGCGCTGTGAGCCAGCCGCGACCGTTTCGCGTTCGACCGGCGACCAGTACCACGACGAGGAAGACCAGCGGCCAGACGACGTAGAACTGCTCCTCGACGGCAAGTGACCAGAAGTTCTGCAGCGGCGACTGGGCGACGCTGACCTGGAAGTAGTCAGTCGCCTGGCGGATCAGCTGGATGTTGGTGCCGAAGAAGGTCGCCCACAGGGCATCGGACTGGAGCTTGATGAAGGCGATCCGGTTGAGCAGCACCTCGCCGAGGAGAAGGACAACCGCGATCGTGGTCAGCGCGGCTGGCAGGATCCGCAGGACTCGGCGCCTGTAGAAGCCCCGAATCGAAATCCTGCCGCGGCCACGGCCCGAAGCTTCGGCCCGTTCGCGGTACTCCTTGGCAAGCAGAGACGTGATCAGGTAGCCGGAAATCACGAAGAAGACATCAACCCCGACGAATCCCGAAGTGAAGCCCGGGAAGCCGAGATGGCTGAAGACCACCATCAGCACGGCGACCGCCCTCAGCCCCTCGATGTCAGGCCGGAACCTCAAGCCAACGGGCGCAGTCCCTTCGGCGTCGGGCTCGAGGCCAGCGGGATCTGCATCCTCAGGGGCGACGATCGTTCCGGGCACCTGCAGATGGTGGCATACCGACCCGGTCGAATCCGCCGCGCCACGGCTCTCCCGGCTCCGTCAACCGTTCCTCGGTCGAGAGCGGCTGCCCCGACCGGCGACCCGGGCCTCCGTGGCGCTACGCTTCGCACCGACTTGGCGACGTGGCGGAGTGGCTACGCAGCGGCCTGCAAAGCCGTGTACACCGGTTCGACTCCGGTCGTCGCCTCTGATCGGATGGGGTGTATCCTGATCCGACAGTGCGGATGTAGCTCAGTTGGCTAGAGCGTCTGCTTGCCATGCAGAAGGTCGAGGGTTCGAGTCCCTTCATCCGCTTGAAACGGAACCCCCGCTCCGGCGGGGGTTCCGCCTTTTCGGGACGGGACGTCTCGGTACCCCGTTGCGCGGCTCTCGGCTACCTTCCCATCCGATGCCACTCGGCCCCGAAAGCTTCCGCAACGTCCCCGACTGGCCCCGCCCGGGGATCCAGTTCAAGGACATCGGACCCGTACTGCGCGACCCGCGGCTGCTCTCCGAGGCCGGGGCGAGGCTGCTGGCTGCCGCGAGGGATCTCGGAGAGGACCCGGACTTCGTAGTCGCCCCCGAGGCGCGCGGATTCCTCTTCGGGCCTGGCCTGAGCATCTCCCTCGATGCCGGCTTCATCCCGGCACGCAAGCCGGAGAAGCTGCCACCGGAGACAAGGTCGATCGCCTACGAACTCGAGTACGGACACGATCACCTGCACATCCCCGACACCGAGCTGGCGGGCGCGAGCGTCCTGATCCACGATGACCTGCTCGCCACGGGCGGAACGGCGGCCGCTCTGATCGAGCTGGTCAGGTCAACCGGAGCGGAACCGATCGGCGCCGTGTTCCTGTCCGAGCTGGTGGGCCTCGGCGGTCGTGCTGCCCTCGGGGGCCTGCCCGTGCGGACGATCGTCGTATTCGACTGACCGGCGACGTCAGCCGGCCGAGTCGAGCGCCTGGTTTACCAGCGCGTCCGCATCGGCATTCTGCGCCCGCGGCACCGTGCGGATCGTCCAGTCGTCAAAGCGGGAGAGCGCCTCTGTGACCTTCGAATGAAGGGGCTTCATGTCGGCGTGCTTGACCCGGTACTCGCCGGTGATCTGCTTCGCGATCAGCTCCGAGTCGCCGATCAGGTCGACCTCTGTCGCACCGAGCTCAGCTGCCCGCGCCAGACCGCGGATCACGGCCTCATACTCGGCAACGTTGTTGGTGGCGATCCCGATCGCCTGCGAGACCTCGCCAACCACCTCGCCGCCGGCATCCGTGATGACGACGCCGACGCCGGCAGGCCCGGGGTTGCCTCGCGAACCACCGTCGCAGTGAAGAGTCACCCTCACGCGATGCGGCTCAGCATGCCGTCAGCCGACAGGGCGACACCACCAGCCACCTCGTGAGATGGCAACTCGTCCATGTCGTAGCCGCGTCCGGCCTCGACGACGGTCGCGCCTCCGTGGCCCATCTCCACCCGCCAGCGGTACCAGCACAGATCCCAAGCGGCAACTATGTCGACTCCCTCGGGACCGGAGTCGAGCACCGTCAGCGTCGGATCACCGAGCGAGTGAGCGACGCTCGCGACCGTCTTGCTGTGGATCGAATCGTTGAAGTAGTCGATTGCCGCCTTCTCACGGCCCGACGAGCCCCGTGGCTCGGCCTTGACCCGTGGGGGCGCGGCAGGAGTCGGGCGGGACTCCCGCTGCTCATTGGAGCGGCCGCGCAGGCGATCGAGCAGACGCCCTCTGTCGGCGCTCGTCGGCCTCGACTGTGACTCGAGCGAGCTCGGCTCCCGGCGCCACCCTCCGCGAAGCGCACGCGGACGGCACATCTCGCACGAGATCCGTGAGTCGGAACCGAAGTAAAGGGTCTCGCCCTCCTCCCCGCGAAGCATGTTCCGCTCGCAGAACCCGCACACGACGGACTCGCTCATCGGCCTGATCTGACGGACTGCCATTGACGGCGAGGCTACCATCGAGCCGCTCTCCGGAGCCGCGGTGGCGGGCTCGCTCTCAGGCTCTCGGGTGGGCCTTGCCGTAGGCAGCGCGCAGCCGTTCGGACTCGACCTTCGTGTAGATCTGGGTGGTGGAGACGGAAGCGTGCCCGAGGAGTTCCTGGATCGCCCTCAGGTCAGCTCCCCCGTCGAGCAGGTGCGTGGCGAAGGAGTGCCTCAGCGAGTGCGGATGGACCCCTGGAGGAAGCCCCGCCTTGGCGGACCAGACAGAGAGCCTGCGTCGGAGGTCCGAAGTCGAAAGTCTCCTTCCCGTCCTCGAGACGAACAGAGCGACCTGATCGTTGTCGGCGAGGCTTGGCCTCGCCTTACCCATCCATGCGTCGAGGGCCTTGACCGCAGGCTCGCCGATGGGAACGATCCTCGTCTTGCCTCCCTTCCCCTCGACCCTGACCTGCTCGGAGTCGAAGTCGACGGACTCGAGGTTGAGGTCGACCATCTCGGCTGCTCGCAGCCCTGACGAATAGGCCAACTCGAAGATCGCCCGATCGCGCAGCTCGAGCGGTGACTTGGCGGGGATCCGGTCGAGCAGAGTGGCGACTTCGTCGCTGCGAAGGACGTCCGGCAGCCGACGTTGGCGGCGTGGTGCCGACAGCAGTTCGGCAGGGTTCTGGGAGATCGCTCCCTCGGACCTGAGCATTCCGAAGAACGACCTGAACGAGGCAAGTCTCCTCGCGACCGTGCTCGGCGCGAGGCCGGCCGCAGCAAGGACGGCGACGTGGCGCCTGAGAGCGCGAGCCCCAAGCTCCTCGGGCCTGGCGCCCTTGTCGCAAGCCCAGTCGGCGAGTCCCCTCAGGTCGCTCAGGTAGGCCCGGCGAGTCGGCTCGGCCACCCCCCTGCGGCGAAGGTCCGCCTCGAACCTCCCGAGGGCGGCCTGCCAACCGGCCCGCACCGCCCCGGCGGGCGAAGTGTCGCTACCGTCGTCGGACATGGGCCAGTTCTTCGTCGACACCTCGACCGGTCACGTCGCGACCCTCACGCAGTTGAGCGCCGCGGGATTCGACGATCCGCAGCCGCCATGGCACAGGATCCAAGGCCCAGTGGATGCGACGACCCTCTGGCAGGCGGTGATGGTCAAGGCTGAGCGCGGCATCTTCATCGGGACTCTCACACTTCGACATGGTGATCACCATGCCCTGCTGATGAGACAGGGATGGCGCGAGGTGCCGCCGCTCGAGATCGGGGTCAGCCTCCCCGGATCCGCCGACCAGTCCGAACTCTCCCCATCGCCTTGGAGCGAGTGAGGCTGCCGGTCAGGAGATGAAGACCTTCGAGCCGTAGGGAACGCGGTCGTAAAGCCAGATCACGTCCCCGACGTTCATCCGGATGCAACCGTGGGATGCGGCCGACCCCAGGGATGCGTCGTCTGCAGTCCCGTGAATTCCCGCACCGGCTGTGACTCCCATCCAACGCGCCTTGATCGGGTTCGACGGTCCGGGCGGTATCGATTTGCCGGCGAGATCTCCGGCCCACGCGCTCTTGGGGACGTGCCAGACGGGATTGACCTGTTTGTCATTGATCGTGTAGAGGCCTGTCGGGGTCTCGAGGCCCGCCATCCCGACGGCGACTGGGAAGGTCCTGACGAGCTTCAGGTCCTTGAACAGGTAGAGACGCCTTGCCGCGCGGCTGACGGTGATCACCGTCGGGTACTGGGAGGAGAGATTCGCAGTCGTGCTCTTCGGCTGGACAGTGCGGAGCGGAGCTGCGATTCGGACGGGTCCGTTGCCTGCGGGCGAAGTAAGGCCGGCCGCAATCGAACTGCTCAGCGCACCCGTGCTGACCCGGTAGCCGGGGCTTCCCTTGGCCGGGGTGACACTGTCCGGTCCGAACAGCAGGTGAGCCTCGACCGGGGGACGGTTGACCCGCTTGGCGATCCGATGGGAGAACCCGTCCACGGCGTTGGAGTCCACCCTCACCCCGGGAGTGATCGACGAGTCGACCTTGGAACCGGAAGCCGAACGCCACAGACGCGATCCGATCCAACCCCTGCGGCTGGTCGCAATCGCCTGTTCGACGGCTCCGTCGTAGTCGATCCGCACCCCGGCGCGCCTTGGCGTCAGCTCGAATTTCTGGCCGGCAGCCGTGACGATCACCGGGCGCCTGAGGCGGGGAGCGAAGGCGGCCTTGACCTTTGCCCGCGCGGCATCGCCTTCCATTCCGCCTACGTCGACGCCGCCGACTGTCACTCCGGCAGCGATGGTTCGCCGCTGCGAGCTGTCGACCGCCCATGAGCCGGCCGCGACGACGGCGAGCAGGAAGCCCGCGGTGAGGAGCACTTTGAGACTGCGTGACACCGTTTCGAGGGTACCTCCGGCTGCGGCAACGGTGGACTGGATGACCGCGTGGTTGCAGTCAGCCGGGCGTTTCAGCCGCCTGAGGCCGCCCCGGCTGCGACGATCGGATCGAGCAGGCTCGAGAGTGCTGCCCAGTCATCAGCCGAGATCACCCGCTCCTCGTCGCAGATGTCGTCGTTCCATGGGTGCCGCAGGGTCGCTGGCGTGATGCCGACCTCCAACGCCCTGACGATGTTCACCGGCGAATCGTCGATCAGCAGCTCGATTCCAAGATCGACACACCTGGTGATCTTGTCGAAGGAACAGTGCAGGTCGTCGTGGGGAAGCCCGATCGATTCGAGCCAGCGGGCCGTCGCATCGTGAGCCCGGTCGGCGCGGTGGCTGGTGATGTGAATCCAGTGCCCGTCCGCCGCCCACCGCGAGATCGTCTCGACCGCGCCCTCGTAAGCGACCGCTCCGAGTACGTTTTCCTCGCTGTGGGTCTCCTCGATGACTGTGCGCACCTGCTCTGGGCGGAGCAGGCGAATCTGCCAGTCGCGCTGCGCTTCGTAGGTCATGTCGACGCCGAAACGCCGCTTGGCGACCCGCTGGAAGATGGGCCAGTAGTCGTGCAGCGTGGAGTCGATGTCGATGGCGATCCGCATGGGAATCCAGCGCCTCAGTGGGTCACTGCGCCGAGCTCGGCGCCGCGGACCTGCTCGGCGTACTTCTTGAGGACCACCGGCAGGTTCTCACGGATCGGCGGCTCGTACTCGGTAAGCCGAGCGGCGATCTCCTCGTCGGTGAGGGCGACGTCAAGAACCCGGTTGTCCACATCGACGGTGATCTCGTCGCCGTCGCGGAGGGCACCGATTGGGCCTCCCCTGACCGCCTCCGGTGCGATGTGGCCGGCCATGAACCCGTGGGTTGCGCCGGAGAAGCGCCCGTCGGTCAGGAGGGCGACGTCCTCGCCCAGCCCGGCACCGACGATCGCAGCGGTCACGGCGAGCATCTCGCGCATTCCCGGGCCTCCCGCCGGACCCTCGTTGCGGATCACGACGACGTCGCCCGGCTGGATCACGCCGCCCTGCTCGACCGCCGCCATCGCGACTTCCTCCCCGTCGAACACCCGAGCGGGCCCCTTGTGGAAGCGACGTTCGTGGCCGGAGAGCTTGACGACACAGCCGTCTGGTGCGAGGTTCCCGCTGAGGATCGCGAGGCCGCCGGTCGCCTTGATCGGATCGTCGAGCGGGCGAACGACACGCTGGCCGGCCGTCTCCTGAGCGTCGACGGCGTGCTCGCCGACCGTGCGGCCGGTAACCGTCGGGGCGTCGGCGTGGAGCAGGCCCGCCTCATTGAGCCTCGAGAGGACGATCGGTACTCCGCCGGCTTCGTAGAGGTCGACGGCGACGTAGTCGCCCGCCGGGCTTCAGATCGCAAAGCAGCGGCGTCCTCTCGCTGATCCGGTCGAAGTCGTCGATGTCGATGTCGACGCCGGCCTCATGCGCGAGAGCGAGCAGGTGGAGCACGCCGTTGGTCGAGCCGCCGCTGACTGCGATCGCCGCGATCGCGTTCTCGAGCGCTCGCGGGTGATGATGTCGCTGGGGCGCTGCCCTCGGGCAAGGACATCCATCACGAGGCGGCCTGCTTCGTAGGCGACTTCGGCCTTGCGTCGGGTCTTGGGCAGGAACCATCGCCGAAGCGATCGGGCAGATCCCCAGGACCTCGAACGCCATGGCCATCGTGTTCGCCGTGAACTGCCCGCCGCAGGCACCGGCGCCCGGGGAGGCCACCGACTCGAGCTCGCGCAAGCTCCTCGTCGGTGATCTTGCCCGCGGCGTGGGCGCCGACTGCCTCGAAGACCTCCTGGATCGTCACATCCGCTCCCTTGAAGCGCCCGGGAGGGATCGAGCCGCCGTAGAGCATCACTGCCGGCACGTCCAGCGCGGGCAAGCGCCATCACAGTCCCGGGAATCGTCTTGTCGCAGCCGGAGAGCGCGACGATGCCGTCGAACATGTGGCCGCGGCCACCAGCTCGATCGAGTCGGCGATCACCTCGCGCGAGACGAGCGAAGTCCGCATGCCCTCGGTGCCCATCGTGATCCCGTCGGAGATCGCGATCGTGTTGAACTCCATCGGCGTGCCGCCCGCTGCGCGGATGCCTTCCTTGACCTTGGCGGCCAACGCCCGCAGGTGAAAGTTGCACGGCATCGTCTCGATCCAGGTGGAGGCAACGCCGATGATCGGCTTCGAGAGCGCTTCGTCATCGAAGCCGATGCCCTTCAGGTAGGCCCGGGCCGGCGGCGCGTTCGGGGCCCTCGGTCAGGACTCGACTGCGGTGCTTGGGATCGAGCGGAGTGTTCATCGCGCAAGCGTATCGCTCAGCCAGCACCGCCCGTCAGGACCCACCTCCCTCCCGGGACCCGCTGGACGAAACCCTCCAGCTCCAGTCGGGCGAGGTCGAGCGCAAGCTGAGCGGACTGCTCGTCGCCTCGCTCAAGCTGATCGGTGGACCGGCCCTCCACGACCAGGTCGAAGGCGCCTTTCAGGTTCTCGGGGACCCGCGGCCCCTTCGCAGCGGAAAGACCGACGAGCGCAGGCACAACCGCTGGATCGCCGATCACGACGGCTCCGTCTGCGATCAGGCGATTGACCCCGCTGGACAGCGGTGAATCGATCCGACCGGGAACACCCGCCAACGGAACGCCTCGGGCCAGCGCCGCCTCCGCGGTGTGGAGGGAACCCGATCCGAGATCGGCCTGTACAACGACCACGAGCCGTGACATCGCCGCGATCAGGCGGTTGCGGGCAGGGAACGACCAGCGCCACACTCCCGTTCCAGGTGGCATCTCGGAGACGACGCACCCCCGCTCGACGATGCGCCGATGGAGAGTCGAATGGGACCGCGGATAGGGCCGATCAACACCACCCCCGACCACGGCCACCGTCCGACCTTCGGCCGAGTCGAGGGCGCCGACGTGCGCAGCAGCGTCGATTCCGAGAGCGAGTCCGCTCACGACCACGGCCCCGGCGAGCGAGGCCTCCCTGGCGATCCGCCTCGCGGTCTCCCTGCCGTAGGAGTCGGCCTTGCGTGCGCCGACGACTGCGAGAGCGGGCCGGCGAGGCGCGAGCAGGGCTGGATCGCCGAGCACATGCAGGACCCACGGCGGCTCGGGGTCGAGGGCGAGGAATGCCGGCCATTCGAAGTCGCCCCGGTGTCGGCACGAGGTGGCAATGCCGGCCCGCTCGAGCTGCGAGCGTTGGAGGTCCGGGTCAAACCGGCGCAGTTCCTTGAGGAGCGACCCTCGACGCTCGCCGCCGACCGCCTCGATCAGCGCCTCCGAGTCCAGCGAAAGAAGCCGCCTTGGTCGCAGGCTCGGCGCCGTGAACTGGAGATGTCCACCGACGGAAGCGAGCGTGGCCGAGCAGGCCAGGCATCGATCGCAAGCCCCGCCGCTCACCGACTTGCCTCGCTGCCGCGGAGGCGCATGGAGAGCGCAGTGAGGACGTGGTCCTCCCGGGTGCTCTCGCTCGACTCGAGATCGGCGATCGTTCGCGCGACTCTCAACAGCCGCACCCTGCCCCGGGGACCGATCAGACCACGGTCGTATGCCTCGCCGGAGACCCTCAGCGCCGCCGGGTCGAATCGTCCGGTCGCAACCAGGTCGTCCTCGCCGACCACGTGGTTGGAGGCCACCCCAAGCGCACGCCAACGGACAGCTTGCATCTCCCTCGCTGCAAGTACCCGCTCACGAGCCTCCTGTGTCGTTGTCGACGGGCCCGACTCGAGATCGGCCCGAGTCGGCTTGCCGGCCGCGACGACGAGGTCGAACCGGTCGAGCAGGGGACCGCTCAGCCTGCGGGAATGCGAGTCGAGCGCCCTCTGGTCGCACCTGCAGCGGACCGGATCGCCGGCGTAACCGCATGGGCAGGGGTTGGTCGCCGCCACGACAGTCACCTTCGACGGGAAGACGGCAGTGAAGCCCCTTCGGACAATGGTGATGAAGCCATCTTCGAGCGGCTGCCTGAGCGAATCGAGGCAGTGCCTCGGGAATTCGGACAGCTCGTCGAGAAACAGGACACCGTGGTGCGCGAGGGTCACCTCGCCGGGGGTCGGCAGTGACCCGCCCCCGACAAGCCCAGCGGCGGAGATCGTGTGGTGCGGCGCCCTGAACGGCCTCCTGGTGACGAGCGCCTCCCCTGAGTGAAGGCCGGCGATCGACTGGATGCGAGTGACGGCGAGGGCCTCGTCGCCGCAGAGTGGAGGGAGCAGCCCGGGCAGCCTGCGAGCCAGCATTGTCTTCCCGACCCCGGGTGGACCCTCGATCAGCAGGTTGTGGCCGCCCGCAGCCGCAATCGTCAGCGCTTCCACTGCCGCAGCCTGGCCCTTGACATCGGCGAGGTCCGGACCGCCGGAGTCCGGCTCAACCGTCCCGCGTGCCGGGGGCGGGCGAAGCTCGCTCCTGCCCGAAAGCAGTGATGCCAACTCCCGCAGGTCGCGGACGGCACCGACTCTGAGGCCTTCGACGAGGCCTGCCTCCCCAGCCCGCTCCTCGGCGACCAGGAAGCGCTCGACACCGGCCGACCTTGCCCCCTCGGCAGCGGCGAGGGTCCCACGGCAACCGCGGATCTCGCCGCCGAGCGAGAGCTCCCCGAAGACGGCCGTGCTCTCGAGGGAGAGGAGTGGCACCTGTTCGCTCGCCGCCAGGAGTGCCGCCGCGAGCGCTGCATCGAAGCCTGGGCCCGCCTTGCGCAGGCTCGCAGGCGCGAGATTCGCGACGATCCTCTTGAGGGGGAACTCAAAGCCGGAGTTGAGCAGCGCGGCCCTGACCCGCTCCCTCGACTCCCTGACCGCTGCGTCGCCGAGGCCGACAATCGAGAACGCCGGGAGGCCCGGCCTGACATCGAGTTCAACCGAGACCGAGACCGGTTCGAGCCCGTCGAGGGCGAACGTTGAGCAGCGAGCCAACATGAGCTGAACGTACGCCTCTGGATGCGGAGCGTCACGCTTCAATCGCCACGATTGCGCGACGAATGAATCGCAGTCCTGACTGCTGCGCAGAGTCGTTGCGGAGTCGTCACATTCGGCGACCAACAGGCATCCGCGACCGGCTTACGGTCAAGCCATGTCACTCGACCGAATCGAGACTGGGCGCTCGGGCGAGGCTCACGCCGCCGCCCATTACCGCCGTCAGGGTTACGAACTGATCGCCAGCAATGCCCGGACGCGGTTCGGCGAACTCGATCTGGTTCTCCGCTCGCGGGAAACCCTGGTCTTCTGCGAGGTGCGAACGAGGGTCGAGGGCCGCGGCAACCCGATCGAATCGTTCGACAGGCGCAAGGCTCTCCAGGTCCGGCGCATGGCGACCCGCTGGCTCTCCGAGAACCGGGTATCACCGCGACCATCGAGCATCCGGCTCGATGCGGCAGCCGTCACCGTGTCGCCCGACGGCAGCCTCGTCAGCCTTGAGGTGCTCGAAGGCGCGCTGTGAGGCCTCAGGCGGCCGACTGATATGCCGACGACTTGAAGGACCGCCGATGGATCGAGGTTGGGCCCAGCTCGATGAGCGCACTCCGGTGCTCCTCTGTCGCATAGCCGACATGCCGCTCGAAGCCGTACCCGGGGAAGATCTCCGCCGCCCGCTGCATGTGCTTGTCCCTGACCACCTTCGCGACGATCGAAGCCGCCGCGACCGCAGCACTCCTGCTGTCACCGCGGATCAGCTTCTCCGATCGTGCGCCATGCCACGGCACCTCGAATCCGTCCGAGAGGGCCACTGCATCGCCATCGCAGGCCGAACCGAGCGCCGCGGACAGAGCCTCGATGTTCGTCCGGTGCAATCCCTCGCGATCGATCACGGCCGCCGGCCTGATGGCGACCACGACCCTCTCCGCCGTCGCTTGGATCGCGGCAAAGACCTCGTCGCGATCCTCAGCCTTCACCTTCTTGGAATCGTTGAGGCCGGACAGGGTCCGGAGGTCGGCGAGCGAAAGCCTCGAATGGTCGAAGAGGACCGCGGCAGCAACCAGTGGACCTGCGAGACAGCCACGACCAGCCTCATCTGCCCCGGCAACGAGGTCAACTCCCCGGGAGCGATCGAAGGCGATCAGCCTGACGACCGGGCGCGGTGCGCTGCGATCAGAGGAGGCCGATGCGGCTCGGCGGCCAGTACGTCGCGAATGCCTGCCCGATGATGGATCCTTCGGGGACCGGTCCCCAGAACCGGCTGTCGTCGGATTCGCCACGGTTGTCGCCCATCATGAAGTACTGCCCGGCCGGAATCCGGATCGGCAGGAGTTCACATGCCGCGCCCGCTCCACACGCCCGAATGTAGGGCTCCTTGCGAACGACGCCATTCACCACCGCGTAGCCCGAGCGCACTGCGATCGTGTCACCAGGACCTGCGACCACCCGCTTGATGAAGGTCTGTTCCGATTCGCCGGGCGTCGCCTTCGAGCATGAGAAGCGACTCCTCGGCCCCGTGTAGAACGGACCCTGTCCCGGCTCGCCACAAGTGCTCGTGTCTGCCCCCTTCGGCGGGTGGAAGACGACCACGTCGCCAACGGAGGGAGGCCCGAACCGCTCACTGAGGCGGTCGACCAGAACCCGCTGGCCGATCTCCAAGGTCGGGATCATCGAACCGCTGGGGATCCGGTAAGGCTTGACGAGGAACTGCTGCACCAAGAGCGCGATGCCGATAGCCGCCGCAATCACAACCACCAGTTCGATGACCGAACCGGCGGTGGACTCGCGCTTCAGCTTCACTTCTCTTCGGCTGGAGTCTCGGCCTCGGGCTCAGCTTCGGCCTCGGCGGCAGGCTCCCCCGCCGGAGCGTCATCGGCGGCGTCGTCTGCCGGCTCACCATCAGCTGCCGGAGCTTCCTCAGCCACTGCCTCAGCGGCGGCTGCCTCGACTGCCGGAGCCTCTTCGGACTCGACCTGCTCGACGACTTCCGCTGTCCCGCCTTCTGCTGCCTCGCCGGCGGCCGGATCGGACCCTTCCGCTGACTCGAGCTCGGGCTCGTCGGCCGGCGGTGCGGCGAGCAGCTCGCGCTCGATCGCCTCGTCAGGAGTGAGGTCTCGACGCTCGCGAACACGGGCCTTGCGGCCGACCCGGTCACGCAGGTAGTAGAGCTTGGCTCTGCGCACGTCGCCTCGGGCTGCGACCTCGATCTTCTCGATCTTCGGCGAGTGAAGGGGGAAGACCCGTTCGACCCCAACCCCGAAGGACTGCTTGCGGACGGTGATCGTCTCACGCACACCGTGTCCACCGCGAGCGATCACGACACCCTCGAAGATCTGGGTCCGCTTGCGCGTTCCCTCGATCACCTGGATGTGGATCCGCACTCGGTCACCGGCGCGGAAATTCGGAAGGCGGCGCAGCTGTTGGCGCTCGAGGTTCTCGATGACTGTGCTCATGGTTCCAATCGGGCAGTTCTGAATGACCGCTGCGCTCACTGCGAGCGACGCGGTGGAGGAGCCATCCTACCCGTTGTCGGCTTCACTCGCCGTCAGCGGCACGTTCCGCTGCGGCACGCTCGCGGCTGCGCTCCGCTCGCCAGCCATCGATCCGGGCGTGATTGCCGGACAGGAGGACCTCTGGGACCTCCCAACCCCGGTACTCGGAAGGTCGTGTGTAGTGAGGGTACTCGGGACCTCCATCGAGAGCGGCGGAGTAGCTCTCCTCCTGGGCCGAACGCTCGTCGCCCAGCGACCCGGGCAGGCGGCGAAGCACCGCGTCGCAAACAGCCATCGCCGGAATCTCGCCACCGGCAAGGACGTAGCGCCCGATCGAAACCCGATCGGTGCAGAACCGCTCGAGGATGCGCTCGTCGAAGCCCTCATAGCGGCCGCAGAGCAGCGTCAACTCGTCCGTCGCACTGAGTTCCTCGACGAGCCCGTCGTCGAGCATCCGCCCCGATGGAGTCAACGCGACCACCCTCCGCCCGGGAGCGGGCTCGGCCGGGTCCGCTCCGTAGCGGGCCTCGAGCGCGGCCGCGATCACGTCGACCCTGAGGACCATTCCCGCTCCGCCCCCGAAGGGAGTGTCGTCGACCTGCCGCCCGCTCAGCGGGGTCGTCTCCCTGATGTCGATGCACTCGACTTGCGACCCCTGCTCGATCGCATTGCGAACGTGGCGCTGACCGAGGAACCAATCGAACGCCTCGGGGAAGAGGGTGAAGATGTCGATCTTCATCCCGACACGTCCTCGCCGAGGAACTGCATGTCCACATCGATCAAGCCGGCTTCCGTGTCGACGCTTCGCACCGCGTCGCCGATCAGCGGGACGAGCAGCGACGAGCGGCCGGCCCGCTCGACCTCGAGGACTTCACACGATGGGAGCCCGAGCACCGCTGCGACCTCGCCGATCGCGCTCTGCCCGTCCGCGACGCGCAGGCCGATCAGGTCGGCAGCCCACCACTCCTGCTCGCCGAGCTCGGGGACCCGGGCACGTGGAACCGTGAGGATGGCTCCCCTCAGCGCCTCGGCCGCGGTCCTGTCCGAACATCCCGCGAGCCGAATGATCGGCCGTTGAGCGGTGCCGGCCCTTCGCTCGATGCGCAGCGTCCTGCCCGAGACCTCCACCTCGCCGCCGAGCTCGAGCAGCGCCGGCACAGGGTCAGCGACGCGAACGGAACCGTCGAGGCCATGGGGCGAAGCGATCCTCCCCGCTCGGACTGATGCCTCGCGCGCGGGCAAGCCCAGAGCCTCAATCCACGATGTCGATGAAGACCTTGCGTCCGTCCGGAGCGGCCGCCTTCACGACCGTCCGCAGCGCCTGGGCGGTGCGGCCCTCACGGCCGATCACACGCCCGTAGTCCTCATCGTGGACGCTGAGCTCGAGGACGATCGCGCCGTCCTCCTCCGACTCTTGGATCTTGACGTCGTCGGGGTTCTCGACCACTGCTGAGACGAGGGTGTGGAGCAGGTCCTTGACCGCCACGGGCCTAGCGGGAGTTGGGGTCGATGCCCTGGATGCGCATCAGGCGCCGGACCGCGTCGGTCGGCTGTGCACCCTTCGACATCCAGTCCTTGACCCGCTCCTCGTCGAGGGTGATCGTCGACGGGTCCGTCTGGGCGTTGTAGGTGCCGAGCAGCTCGATGATCCGACCGTCGCGGGCCGACCGCTGGTCAGCGGCAACTACCCGCCAGACCGGGTTCTTGCGGTTTCCTACACGTGTGAGTCGGAGTCTTACTGACATGGTTTCGGGTGCGGGGGCGTGCCTCGCAGAGTCTGGAGAGTAGCGGGCCGGGCGACGCGACGCTTGAACGGGCAACCGGGAACCAGAGTCAAGGGCTGACGATCGCGGTCGAACCCCTGACCTCAACCACGTGGACTCGTTCACCATTCTCGATCGCCGAGTCCCCGTCAACGGGCGTCCTGGCGGACCAGAGTTCGTCATCTATGCGGACGCAGCCGACGCCCTCGGAGTTGGAAACCCGCTCGACGACGACGGCCGGTCTGCCGACGAGCGACCCGACACCCGGTCGGACCCTCGCTTCGGAGCGGTCGGCGGCACGGGCAACCGGCCGCACGACCCAGCGACCGATCAGGCCGATGACCACGAACAGGAAGAGCGATGCCACCAGCCCTCCGCCGAGCGCGACAGCCACGCAGGCGAAGATCGCGGCGACGGCGACCGGCAGGTGAACCACCGATCTGGCCCTGACGGAAGCAAGGCCGAATCCGATGGCGACAACCGCCCAGATGGCCATGATCACACTCATCGGCTTGAAGCCTAACGGCGTACCCGCCGGGTCAACTGCCCGGTCCTCCCGGGCGTCGGCTCAGGCGGCAAGCGAATCGTCGGCCGGGAGCGAAGTCCCCCAGCTTGCGAGAGATGACCTTCGAGACCCCGTCACCGCCCATCGACACGCCGTAGAGAGCGTCAGCGGCCTCCATCGTCCTGCGCTGGTGAGTGACGACGATGAACTGGGCCTGGTCACGGTAGGCCTTGAGGAGCTCCAGGAACCGGCCCAGGTTCAGATCGTCGAGGGCGGCCTCGACCTCGTCGAGGATGTAGAACGGGCAAGGCTTGGCGAGGAAGACCGCAAAGATGAAGGCGATCGCGGTCATCGACTTCTCGCCGCCCGAGAGCAGCGAGAGCCGTCTCATGGTCTTGCCCGCTGGCGTGATCTCGATCTCGACCCCCATCTGCGGAACGTCAGGCTCGTCGGAGTCGTCCGCGTCCGCGTCAGTCGATTCGCCCCCACCAAGGACCGGCTTCGGGGCCGAGTCCTCTGCCACGAGCCGCAGCCTTCCCTTGCCGCCGGGGAAGAGCTTCTCGACGAGGTCCTCGAAGTGGTCGCTCGCGGCGGCAAAGGTCTCCTCGAAGGTCTCCCGGATCGTGCGATCGCAGTCGCGGACAAGACCCTTGAGCTCAGTCAGGGCAGCCTCCAGGTCTTTTCGCTGGATCTCGAGCTCCTCGAGGTGCTCCAGGGCCGCCTGGTACTCGTCGGCGGCAAGCGGGTTCACCGGTCCGAGTTGGGAGCGACGGCGCTCGAGCCGTTCAAGCCTTGCGCCGAGCGCATCCCGCTCATCGTCGGGCAGGAGTCCCTCCGGGGCGCTCTCGTCGAGGCCGAGCTTGCCGGCCAGCTCAGCCAACTCTGTCTTGGAGTCATCCCGCCTGTCGCGAAGTCGCTGAGACTCGACCTCGGCGACCGTGACCTGCTCGGCGAGCGCCGCGACCTTCGCCTGGATCGAAGCCTCCTGCGAGGCAAGCTGCCGAAGTGAGGCAGCCACTCCCTCGCCCTCCTCCCCGTCCCCGGCCAGCTCGAGATCGAGCCTGTCGCGAAGTGGCCTGATCGCGCCCTCCGCTGCCTCGAGTGACTGGATCAAGGCTCGGACCGCCGGAGTTGTCGACCTGTCCCTGCGCAGCCGCTCGGCCAAGCCGGCCAGTCGGGCAGCGCTTCCGTCACGCTCGGCCGCCATCCTCGCGGCAATCCGCTCCTCTGCCGCAAGTTCGGCCGCAACCTCGGCCCGCTCGACTGCGACAGGACCCGCTTGGGGCGCCTTGCGCCGAGCGTCGATCAGCCACTCTGCTCGCCTCAGCTCCTCGGCTGCGGAGTCGACGGCCCTGACCGACTCACGCCTGGCATCCGCTGCCGCGGACGACGCACTCTCGGATCCGGCCAGTTCCGAGCGGGTCTGCTCCAGCGCGGCAACTGCGCGGTCGAACTCGTGGCGGCGCTCACTCGCGGCCGTGCGCAGGCCGTCGAGGCGATTGCGCTCGGCGAGCACCTTTGCGGCGCCGGCCTTTGGTGCCTGGTTGAGCTCGCCGACCGAGCCGATCCAGGAGCGTCCGTCGGCTGTGACCGCGGTTCCGCTGAAGTCCGCTCCCACGGAGGCGAGGTCGTCGACCAGCCATGAATTGGAGAGCAGCGCCCTGACGAGTCCGGCCTCGGCCGAGTCCCCCCTTACACAGTCGGCCAGGCGCGTCGCCGTCGTACCCGGGGCAGGCCCGGCAGCGTTTCCGTCGTCCGAGGCCGAGCCGAGCACGATCGCCCTGCCGCCATAGTCGCCGGCACCGTCGAGCAGGTCGGAGCCGGAGCCGAAGCTGTCCACCACGGCGGCCGAGAGGCGGCCGCCGAGGGCTGCGGCGACTGCGAGTTCGCACCCGGGCTCGACTTCGAGACCGTCGGCCAAGGCCCTCGCTCCGGCAGGCGCGCCGCCGTTTTCCCTGAGAAACGCCTCGAGCTGGTCGAGGTCGCGCTCGACCTGTTTGAGCTCGCCTGCGCAGCGATCGCGTTCGCGATCGGCGTCCGACTGGGCCTGCCGGGCAGTTGCGACCGCGGCCAGTGCGAGCCGGGCCTCGGCATCGACTCGCTCGAGATTCGCTTTCGCCAGCTCGACCGCCTCGGCGGCATCCGCCAGCTGCGACTCGAGCCCCTCGACCTCGCCTGCGCGCTCACGGCCCAATTCGGCATCGAGCTCCGCCAGGCGTGAGACGAGGCGGGCCCTGCGGTCGGCCTGCGGATCCTCGGCTCCCGTGGCTAGCTCGCCCTCGATCCTCGCCATCTCGGCGGAGTCCGATTCGATCCGAGCCTCGATCTGGAGCAGCCCCGCCCCAACCGACTCGATCCGCTCGCCGAGCCGTTCGGCGGCCGCCCTGACAGAGAACGTGCGCTGCGCGAGGTCGTCGCGGCGCCTCGCCCGGCCCGCAAGCTCCTCCTCGGCCGCAGAGCGCTTGACGGCGATCTGCGCAGCCTCCGCTGCGAGGGTCTCGCGCTCGGCACGAGCCGACACTGCGGCCTTCTCGGCAGCGCCGAGGCGCTCCTCGTGACCGAACAGGTCGTCGCGGACCAGCGACCACCGCGCCTCGAGGATCTGCCGCTCCAGCCGGGCGTGTATCTCGGCCGCCTCCGCCTGGCGCTTGAGCGGTCGCAGGCGCGCTCGAGCCTCACGCTCGATGTCGAGCGCGCGGTCGAGGTTGTCGCTGGGTGCGATCGAGCTTGAGCTGGGCGCGCCGGCGGCGCTTGCGGTGCTTGCCGAGCCCGGCAGCCTCCTCGATCAGCAGGCGTCGATCCCTCGGCTTCGAGGTGACGATCGCCTCGACCCGGCCCTGGCAGATGACCGAGTGGCGTCTCCTTGCCGAGCCCGCTGTCGGAGAGGAGCTCGAGCACATCGGTCATCCGGCAGCGGGCGCCGTTGAGCCGGTATTCGCCCTCGCCGTTGCGATCGAGCCGCCGCGAGGATCGAGATCTCGGCAGCCGGAGACCGGGAGCTCGCCGTCGGAGTTGTCGAGGACGAGCTCGACCTCCGCCGCCTGCGCGGCCTGACGGCCGTGACCCCCGGAGAAGATGACGTCCTGCATCGACTGACCGCGGACCGCGAGCGGCGACTGCTCGCCCATCGCCCAGAGGACGGCGTCGGTGACGTTCGACTTGCCCGAGCCGTTCGGCCCCACGACGACGCTGACCCCGGGAGCGAACTCGAGGACGGTGCGTTCCGGGAAGGACTTGAAACCCTTGAGGGCAATCCCCTTGAGCCTCATCGGGTCACTCCCCGTGCTCCGCCATTACGGCCAAAGCCTGCTCTGCCGCAGCGACCTCCGCCGCCTTCTTGCTCGTGCCCCGGCCGCTTCCGATCTCCGTGCCCTCGGGCTCCCGGAAGGCGACCGCATCGAACACAGGGGCGTGATCCGGGCTCTCGGCGCGGGAGCCCTGATAGCGGACGGTCGAGCCAGCGCGGGCGAGCCGTTCCTGCAGGAGCGTCTTCGGATCGGCAGGCTGCCTCGCGGCACGAGCCAACGGCTCCGACAGCGCTTCGATGACTGCCGCCGAGGTGGCCTGCGGACCATGAACCTGCCAGCAGGCAGCGATCAGGGCCTCGAGCATCGAGGCGAGCGGCTTGCCCGACGACACCAGCGCACGGGCACTGCCCCTGTCGGACTCCGGCGCCAACGCGACTGCGATCTCGCCGAGGCCCAGCTCCGAAGCGACCGAATGGAGTGTGTCGTCCGAGACGACCTTGGCGCGGATGCGGGTCAGCGTGCCGGGAGTGAACTCTTCCCTCGGATACTCCCTGTCGAGGTGAAGCGTCACGATCTGCGAAAGCAGGCTGTCGCCCACGAACGCGAGCCGTTCGTAGCTGTCGGTCCTGACCGGAGCCCATGAGGCATGGGCCGTCACCTCCCGCTGGAGCTCCAGCGGAAGTGAGTCGGCAAGGGCTCGAAGGCTCGCCGGCAGTCAGGGCCCCTGCTCTCCGCCAAGCTTCGCGAGGACCATGTCGGCCGCCTGGCCAACCGTCTCGATCGATGCCGCTTCCTCATCGGGGATCTTGATCCCGTGGGTGTCCTCGAGCTCCTGAAGGAGCGTGTAGAGGTCAAGTGAATCGGCGTCGAGGTCCTCGCGGAAGCGGGTCCCCTCGGCCACGGAATCGGGCTCGACTCCCAACTCGTCCACGAGATGGGCGCGCACTGCCTCGATCACCTGCTCACGAGTCATCAGTCGCGCAGGCTAGAGAGCGCTGCGGACGCGGGGCCTCAGTCGGGCCGGGCGGAACCCCTGAGAACGCCTGCCGATTCCAAGGCGGAGTGGGTCCGGTTGATGGCGTCCGATCGGACGGCCTCGGCGGCAACCTCGATCGCCCTGGTGAAACCCCGGCTCGAGAAGCGCCCGTGGGGCACGACCCCGACCGATCGCAGCCCGAGCATCAGGGCTCCCCCGTGCTCCTCCGGGTCGAGCTGGCTGCGAAGGCTGCTCAGCGCGGGCCTCATCAGCAGTGCCCCGGCGGCTGCGCGAGCATCGGAAGAGGCGGCGCCGCGAATCGCCTCGATCAGCGCTCCGGAGACCCCCTCCATCAGCTTCAGGGCGACGTTGCCGGTGAATCCATCGGTCACGACGACGTCGGCCTGGCCGCTGCCGATTCCGACGCCCTCGATGTTGCCCACGAAGCGAAGGTGCGGATCCCGCGAGAGCAACGCATTGGCCTCGACCACGGCCGGCGTCCCGCGAGTCGACTCCTCCCCATTGGACAGGAGGGCAACCCGAGGCGAGTCGATGCCCAGGACTGTCGCAGCCCAGGCCGAGCCGAGATGAGCATGCTGGACGAGTCGATCGGCCCTGACCTCGGTACTCGCGCCGACATCGAGGAAGAGGACCGGGGCGCCCGGGATCGGCACCATCAGCGCGAGCGCGGGCCTGCTTATGCCCCTCTGGCGCCTGATGTGAAGGACTCCGGCCGCGAGGGCGCTCCCGGTCGAGCCGCCGGAGACGAAGGCATCGGCCTCGCCCGACGCGACGGCCTTGGCCGCCTGGACCACGGATGCCTCGGGAGTCGCCCGGACTGCCGAAACCGGGTCCGCCTCCTTTGCGATCGAGACCGGGGCATGGCGAACCTCGACGCCCTCGGGCACGCTCCCGACAAGGGACGAGTCACCGAACAGGATCACGCGGATACCCGACCGGGTGGCATCCGCTGCACCGGCGGCAACTTCGCTCGGCCCCCTGTCAGCGCCGCCTGCGTCGACGGCGACAGTGACCACACTCATGGCCGGTCGGTCAGGAGTCGCTTACGACTTCGCGGCCTGCGTAGCTGCCGCAGGCCGGGCAGACCCGATGAGGCAGCCGCGGGGAGCCGCAGTTCTGGCAGCCGTTGACCGTAGGCACGGCTGCCTTGTGCTGCGAGCGACGCTTGGTCGTGCGCGAGTGGGACTGCTTTTGCTTCGGGACTGCCATTGGCTGGAGCGTACCAGCGTCGGGCACTCATTGACTGAGTCGGCGCAGGGCGTCCCATCTGGGGTCCGGTGGCTTCTCGTGAACGTGATCGGGCCCGAGGTCGGCCAGACGGCCCCCGCACTCACCGCAGAGGCCAGGACAGTCCGGCCGGCAGAGGACCGAAGACGGCATGGTCAGCAGCGCCGAGTCACGCACCCAGGCTGCGACGTCAAGCTCCTCAGCCTCAAGGTACGGGGACTCGAGATCCTCTCCCCCTCCCGGTCGAGTCGCCTCACGCGAGACGACCTCGAGCTGGTGCCTTGCAGGCGAGAGACAGCGAGTGCACGGGCCGGCGACATCGGCTTCGAAGGTGAGTTTGAACGCCCATCCCTCACCAACGGTGCGAGATGCGTCGACCCTCACCTCCAGCGGGTCGGGCTCACAGGTGTAGTCGTTCCCTCCGACAGTGAACGAGGGGGCGGCAACGGCAACCTTCAGGACGGCTCCGGCCCCGGAGGCAAGCCTCAGTGCGCCCAGATCAACCGGTGAATCGAGCATTCCCGGAGGGTAACGCGGTCACTCGGCAATCCTGCGGCGCAGGATCTTGCCGGTGGCGTTGCGCGGCAGCTCGTCGAGGAAGATGATCTCGCGAGGAACCTTGTAGCGGGCGAGATGGGCACGGACGTGTTCGGCGAGGGCATCGGAATCGACCTCGCTGCCGGGCTCGCGAACGACTGCAGCCCTGAGGCGCTGACCGAACTCCTCATCGGGAATGCCTACGACTGCTGCCTCCCTGACACCGGGGTGCATCGCAAGGCACTCCTCGACCTCCTCCGGGAAGACGTTCTCGCCGCCCGAGACGATCATGTCGTCGTCACGCCCCTCGACGAACAGGCGACCGGCCGCATCGAGACGACCGACGTCACCCGTGGACATCAGCCCGTCGATCACCTCCTTGCCTCCGCCACCCGTGTAGCCCTCGAACATCAGGCCGTTGCCAACGAAGATCCGTCCCCGCTCGCCCTGTTCGACCTCGTTGCCCTCATCGTCGAACAGCCTCAGCAGGGTGCCGCGCGGCGGCCGGCCCGCAGTGCCGGGGGCCGCTGCGATGTCGTCCGGCCCGGCGATCGTCGCCCAGGCGACCTCGGTCGAGCCGTAGAGGTTGTAGAGGACGTGGCCGTAGCGCTCTGTCGCCCGGACCGCGAGCTCGGCCGAGAGAGCCGAGCCGCTCAGAGCGATGATCCTGACTGCCCCCTTCGCCAGCGTTCCCTCCGCCGGGTCGAGATCGAGCATCCGCTGAAGCATCACCGGGACCAAAGCGATCGTGTCGGCGTGGTAGCGGTTCGCATCGGCAACGACCTGAGCGGGGTTGAAGCGTCGCCTCAGCACGATCGTCGAACCCAGCGCCGATGCGAGGCTCAGATGGGCGAACCCCCAAGAGTGGAAGAGCGGCGCCCCGATGACGGTGACTCGCCCGGCCTTCAGAGGGATCCTCTCGAGCAGAGTGGCAGCGTCGAGAAGCGAGGGAGGGCCGCTCCTGTTGGCGCCCTTCGGAGTCCCGGTGGTACCCGAGGTGAGGATCACTGTACGCCCGGGGCTCCGGGGAGCGGGGGCCTCGGCGGCAGGCGCCGAACGCACCAGGTCGTCGATCGTCTCGCAGCCCTCGGGAGCCCCCTCGGGCCATGCGACGACACACGGCCCGGGTACCTTCGCCAGCGAGGCTGCCTGCGAGTACTCGCCGTCGTGGATCAGGGCGCTGATCGACTCCCGTTCGACCACGCCCGCGACCTGCGGAGCGGCGAAGGACGTGTTGAGCAGGATCGTGTCCGCTCCGATCCTCGAGATCGCTCCGACCGTCGCGACGAAGTCGGCGTGGTCGCGGATCAGCACTCCGACCCGGTCACCCGCCTTCACTCCTCGCGAGTGAAGCGCCCTCGCGAGTCCGTCCGCCCGATCGGCGAGCTCGCGCCAAGTGTGGATTCCGGCGTCGTCGACGACGGCGATGCCGGTCGGGTTGCGCACCGCCCACGACTCCAGTGCCGCGGCTGCCGACGGCCCGAACTTGGCGAGCGCGGCAATCGAGCGGGCTGCCCTGTCGGGCCGCTCGAGACCGAGCACTCCGGCCTCACGGAGCGACCCGAGCGAGGCAAGCACTCCACCGAACCTCTCGGCGGGTCCGCTCATGGGTTCACCTGATGGCCGGCCGACGTCAGTCGGCTTGGGCGGCTTCGTTGCCGGCCAGGCGCTCGCGTCCACGCTGGACGGCGGCGATGAACTTGCTGAGGTTGTCCTCGAGCGTATGCAGGATCTCGTCGGCGTAGTCCTCGGCCCCCAGCCGGATCTCGCGCTCACGGGTGCGGGCATCCTCGACGATGTCCTCGGCGGCGCGCTCTGCCTCCTTGGTGATCTCCTGCTCGGAGATCAGCCGATCCTGGCGCTCGCGCGCCTCGTTGAGGATCCGCTCGGCCTCGCGCTTGGCCTCGGCGAGCATCTCCTGACGCTCCTTGACGATCCAACGAGCCTGCTTGATTTCCTCGGGGATCGTTGCTCGCATCTGATCGAGGATGTCGTAGATCTCCTCCTTGTCGACGCGCACCTGGTCGGTCAGGGGCACCTGCTTGGCACCGTGGACCAGATCGTCAAGCTTGTCAATCAGTACAAGGACATCCATGCCGCTCCCCTTTCCAGCTTTCCCGGACTATTCCTCTATTCACCGTGCGAGTTCCTGCTGCAGTCGCTCCGCCACATGCTGGGGGACCATATCCCGATCTCCCCGCCAAAGGTCGCGAGCTCCTTGACTCCGCTCGAATGACAGGAAGCTGTACTGCGGGCGAAGCCATCAGGTAGACCGACTCGATATCCGGTTCCTGCTGGCGGTTGAGCTGGTTCATCTCGAACTCGTACTCGAAGTCGGAGATCGCCCGCAGGCCCTTGACGATCGCGATCGCCCCCAGCTCCCTGCGCGAAATCGACGACGAGGCGTGGAGAACGGCGCGGCCTCGACGTTTCCAGGTCGGCCGAGGCCTGCTCGACCAACTCCACCCGCTCCTCGACGTCGAACAGCGTGCTTGCCCTTGCGCACGGAGAGGTTGACTACGCCACGACGACCTCGTCGAACACCCGGCGGCGCGCGGATCACGTCGAGATGGCCGTTGGTGATCGGGTCGTAGGAGCCCGGACAGACTGCGATGCGTTCAGTGGAAGCCATACAGACGGACAACCGTATCGCCGTAGTGCTTCTCGCGCTCCAACCGCATCCCCTCGACCAGCGCGGCATCGGGTCCGCTCTCGAAGACGACGGTGGCTCGCTCGGCGAGGCATGGGCTCAGTGCCTGACCCAGTCGGTCCGCGACCGAGTCGGCGTCCGAGTAGGGCGGATCGGCGAGAACGAGGTCGAAGCGCTCATCGCGCTCACCGAGGATCTTCGCTGCCCTCAGCCAGTCGGCTTGGATCAGCTCCGCCTGATCGGCCAGGTCGAGCGAGTCGAGGTTGCCCCGGATGCAGCGGGCCGCCGCCCCTGCGCTCTCGACGAAGACAGCCGACGCCGCGCCTCGCGACAGGGCTTCGATCCCGAGTGCACCCGAACCCGCGAAGAGGTCGAGCACGCTCAGGCCGGTCACCTCGCCGAGCATCGAGAACAGTGCCTCCCTGACCCTGTCGGAGGTCGGTCGGGTCGAGCGCCCCGGTGGGGTGTCGATCAAGCGACTGCCACGGGTGCCGGCGACAACCCTCAGCATCGGATCACGCCGCGATGCGGCCGTCGGCGGGCAGGCCGGCAGATGCCGCGAGCCGATCCGCAAGCAGTACGGCCGCCGGCCCCTCGAGGCCCGGATCCTCGGCGAGGATCGCGGCTGCCGCCGAATGCGCCCGTTCGAGCAATTGAATGTCGGCCGGAAGCGACGCTGCCCTCAGGCTCGGCAGCCCCGACTGCCTCAAACCCGTCAGGTCCCCCTCGCCCCTCAGCTCCAGGTCGAGCTCGGCCAGCGCGAATCCGTCCGTGCTCTCGGTCATCGCTTTCAGCCGTTGCGCCCCGCTCGGCCCGCAGAGCAGGCAGAGCCCGCCTCGCTCTCCCCGGCCGACGCGCCCCCGCAGCTGGTGGAGCTGAGCCAGGCCGAAACGCTCGGCGTCCTCGATCAGCATCACCGTCGCCTCGGGGACATCGATGCCCACCTCGATCACGGTCGTAGAGACGAGGACCTCCGTCGAGCCGTTCGCAAAGGCCAGCATGACCTCCTCCTTCTCAGCCGGGGTCATCCTCCCGTGGAGGAGCCCGACCTCAAGGCCGGCGAGAGGTCCGGACGCGAGCCGGTCGCGCTCCTCGACCGCCGCCCTCGCCTCGACGGCCTCCGAACTGTCGACGAGAGGACAGACGACGAACGCGCGGGCCCCGTCGGCGACCTCCTCACGGATCCGTTCATAGGCCCTGGTGCGAGCGGCCTGACCGCTGACGATGTGGGTCTCGACCGGGCGCCGCCCGCTCGGCATCTCCTTCAGGACGGTCGTGTCGAGATCGCCGTAGGCGGCGAGTGCCAAGGTCCTTGGGATCGGAGTCGCGGTCATGTGGAGAACGTGGGGAGGCGCATCCGGACCGCCGCCCCTCGTTGCAAGCAGCTCCCGCTGGCGGACGCCGAAGCGATGCTGTTCATCGACCACGCAGACGGCGAGCCGCGGGATGACGACGTCCCGCTCGAGCAGGGCGTGCGTGCCGATCACGAGCCCCAGCTCTCCGGTTTGGAGCCGGTCGAGGATCTCCCTGCGCCTTGCCGTCGGGGTCGACCCGGTCAGAAGCGCAAAGGGAATCGGCAAGCCATCCAGCAGTCGCTCGATGCTCCTGGCGTGCTGGGCGGCGAGCGTCTCGGTGGGAGCCATCAGCGCCCCTTGGCTCCCGCACTCGAGGGCCCTCAACAGAGCGTGCATCGCCACCACAGTCTTGCCTGAGCCGACCTCGCCCATCAGCAGGCGACTCATCGGCCGGGTCTCAGCCATGTCGGCCGTGATCACCTCGATCGCCCTGGCTTGATCGCCCGTCGGCTCGAAGGGAAGGTCGGCCAGCCAGCGGCCGGTGAGGCTCGCCTCCCCGGTCAAGGCGACAGCGCTGCCGGCCAGCTCACGTCCGGCGCGGCGTCGCTGGAGGTCGAGCTGGAGCATCAGCAGCTCCTCGAAGGCCAGCCTCTCCCTTGCCGTCTCCTGGGCTTCCTCCGACTCGGGGAAGTGGATCGCATCGAGGGCGTCCGACCTCGTGGCGAGTCGTTGCGCCGCGATCAGCCTCGCGGGGAGCGGGTCGGTCACGTCCTGAAGGGAGCCGCGCTGCTTGGCCACGGCTCGCCGAATCCGCTTGGCCGAGATCCCGTCGGCTGCCGGGTGAACGGGGACCAGGCCCTGGGTCAGGGATCCAACGCCTGAACCGATCTCGTGCTCGGCGACCCGGAACCGACCGCGTCCCTCGAACCTGCCGTGGAGGATCAGGCGCGTCCCGGACTTGACCTGCCGTGTCACCCACGGCTGGTTGAACCAGACCGCCTCGAGTGGTCCGCTCTCGTCGGCGACCGTTGCGACCGTTCGGCTGACCCGGCCGCGCCCCCATGAGGGCCGGCTGTCGATCGTCCTGACCTCGACGGCCACTGTCGCGTCCTCACCGGTCATCAGCTCGCTGACGAGCTTCGTGCCACCCCTGTCCTCGTGCCGATGGGGAAGGTGCTCGAGCAGTCCCCCGACGGTCGTGACGCCAAGTGCCTCGGCTCCTCGCCTCTCCCTGTCTCCCCGAAACCCGGCAGCCCGCTCGAGCTCGGACGGGCGGGGCGAACGCCATGGGGCGGAGGCCATCGCCCCTTGATCGAGCGGCTCGCTGCTCGCGAACCCGGTTGGCTCCCATCTGACACTCACTGTTGTTCGCCGAGAGTCTGACCGCGCCGCCGGTCGCGCCCGCAGCTGTCAGGCCTCGACGGCGAAGACACAGAGCCATTCGCCCAGGCCTGCCTCCGAGAGATCCAGCTCGGCTACCCGCTCCGCCAACGCCGCCGGGGCAATTGGACCGGACGGGTCGATCACGGCCGTGACGAAGCCGTCGGTGCCGATCGCATCGAGGACCGCAGCGGCAACCTCGTCGGGCTCGCCGAAGGCGACCGCCTCGTCGCCGACAACACCGACCAGATGCCCCGATTGCGACTCGCCGACCGACGCGGCCCTGATGCCTGCAGCCCTCAGCCCGAGCAGGTCCTCGCGCAGGTGCCGGGCATTGAGCGACGCAGCAAGGCCTTCGTCGAACGACTCCCCGGCAGTCAGCGCCAGCAGGGCGACAGCAAGGTTCTCGGCTGCGACAAGCTCAGCCTTCCGGCCAGTGCCCATCAGCGCCGAGCCGGCCGCCTCGACTCCCGGAGCCGAAGTCGCCACCAGGACGATCTCCTCGGCAGGGCTGCCACCGATCGCGTCGATGATCAACTCCCCATCGCAGTCGACGACCGTCACGTGGTCGAGCTCGAAGAGCTGCCCGACCGACGGATCATGGGCAACCACGACGACGTGGGAACGCGGGCCGGCTCCAAGCCGCTCGTCACGGTCGCGGATCTGCTCGTTCATGTCCTCCTGCTCGAAGTTCCCGATCTCCCCGACACCGTCGAACAGCCTCCTCGCCGAGTCCGGGTCGTCGGTGTGAACGTGAACCCGGATCATCTCGCTGTCGCCGACCACGAGGACGCTGTCGCCGATGTCCGAACCGACGACCCGTTCCGCCTCTGCGCTTGGGTCGAAGTCAGCCCCGGTGACTGTGAAATTGACGCAGAAGCCATAGCGCTCAGGCCCCCTTCCTTCGGCGACCGGAATCGGAGGCGCCTGCCTGTTCGGAAGATCGGAGCGCTCCTCGCCGCGCAGGCCTGCGAGAGCCCCGGCGACGATCACGACCAGTCCGTAGCCACCTGCGTCGACGACCCCCTTCTCGCGCAGGACATCGAGCAGCTCCGGCCCTCGATCGACAGAGCGGCTCCCCGCCTCGACTGCGATCTCCAGCGCCTCCGCAAGCAGCAAACCCTGATCGATCGGGTTGATGTCGTCGGGCAGCCATTGCGGATCCGGGTAGGCCTCCTCAAGCGCGTCCGCGATGTCGCGCGCGACTGTGAGCATCGTTCCCTCACGGGGGGAAGGGGTAGCCGCCATTCCCTGGTCTGCCGCTCCGCGCATCGCCCGGGCGAGCAGGTAGGGACTGACCTTCCTGCCCTTGCCGCTGCCCAGTTCGCTGGCCGCCCCGCGGATCAGCTGCGAGAGGATCACGCCGCTGTTGCCGTGGGCGCTCGAGAGCGCCGCGCGAGCCACAGCCTTGACGACCAAGTCCCTGTTTACGTCGGTGAGGTCGGCTCCCCCCACGCTCTCCCTGAGCGAGTCGATCGCCTCGACCAGGCCACGCAGGGTCATGACCATGTTGCGCCCGGTGTCGCCGTCGGCGACGGGGAAGACATTCAGGTCGTCGATCTCCCGACGACGAATCTCCAGCTCGGCCAGCGAAGCCGCGAGGACCGCACCGAAGCGGTTTACTGAGTCGGACCCTGGCATCGCCACGGCGGGCGAGCTCAGCGCGCCTTGCTTACCTTGCCGGCCTTGAGGCAGCGGGTGCAGACGTTGACTCGGCGCGGCGTGCCGTTGTCATTGATGCGGACCCGTTGCAGGTTCGCGTCGAACCGGCGACGCGTCGCTCGCATCGAGTGGCTTCGGTTGTTGCCGAAGGCGGGACCCTTCGAACAGACGTGACAGATTCTTGCCATGGGAGAGAGCATACCTACGACGGGTGATGCACGCTGGATCGTGGGCGAAACCCGGCGTCCCCTGGGCCTCGAACGGCTGAGTCAGGCGAGGCGGGTGCGCAGCTCGAGCTGGGCCAGGACTGCCTCGGCGGCGTGACGCCCGCTGTCACGCGTGTCGCCGCCTGACCGGGCAAGGGCCTGCTCGTGGGAGTCGACCGTGAGGACGCCGAACCCACACGGCACCCCGGTCGTGATCGAAACGGCCATGATCCCCCGCGCCGACTCCGCGCAGACGAAGTCGTAGTGATCGGTCTCGCCGCGGATCACGGCGCCGAGGCACACGACACCGTCGTAGCGGCCGCTGACAGCGCACTCGCGGGCAGCGAACGGAAGCTCGAAAGCCCCGGGCACGTCGAACCGGTCGATCACAGCTGCGCCGGCCTCCTCGAGGCTCCCGGTTGCTCCGCTCACGAGCCTGTCGGCAAGGTCGCGGTAGAAGGTCGCGACTACAAGGGCAAAGCGACCACTGCCCGCAGGAGCGCTCACTCCTTCGCCTCCCCTGCCTGTCGGTCCGCTGCGTCGAGCAGCTCGTCGTCGACTGCGAGACCCTGGTGGTGGAGGGTGTGGCCCATTCGGTCGCGCTTGGCTCGCAGGTACTCGGCGTTGTGGGGGTTGGGATCCGACGCGATCGGGACCTGATCGGTGACCGAGAGGCCGTAGCCCTCGAGCCCGATGATCTTCTTCGGGTTGTTGGTCAGGATCCGGATGCTGCTCAACCCCAGGTCGGTCAGGATCTGTGCCCCGATCCCGTAGTCGCGCAGGTCGGCCGGGAGACCCAGCTTCAGGTTGGCGTCGACGGTGTCGAGTCCCTCTTCCTGCTGGAGTTTGTAGGCGCGCAGCTTGTTGAGCAGTCCGATTCCGCGCCCCTCCTGGCTCAGGTACAGAAGCACTCCGCGCCCTTCGGACTCGATCATTGAGAGCGCCGCCTCGAGCTGCTCCCCGCAGTCGCACCTCAGCGAATGGAAGACGTCCCCGGTAAGGCACTCGGAATGGACCCTGACGAGCACGTCGCTCTCGCCGTCGATCTCGCCCTTGACCATCGCGACATGGTGCTTGCCGTCGACGAGCGAGCGGTAGCCGACACAGGTGAAGTCGCCGAACACCGTCGGCAGCGAGGTTGAGACCACCCTCTCGACCAGTCGGTCGTGGCGCCGTCTGTAGGCGATCAGGTCGCGAATGGTGATGATCTTGAGGTCGTGGCGACGGCCATATTCGACGAGGTCGTCAACTCTCGCCATCGAGCCGTCGTCGTTGACGATTTCGCAGATGACACCGGACGGATGGAGTCCGGCGAGCCTCGCGAGATCGACTGAAGCCTCGGTGTGGCCGGCCCGCTCGAGCACTCCGCCGGACTTCGACTTGAGCGGGAAGAGGTGGCCGCCGTGAATCAGGTCGTTGGGCCTGGTGTCCGCTGCGATCGCAACCTGGATCGTGTGGGCCCGCTCGGCCGGCGAGATTCCGGTTGTCGTGCCCTCGCGAGCGTCGATCGCGACGGTGAACGCAGTCTTCATCGGATCCTCGTTCTTGGCGGCCATCAGGCGAAGCTCGAGTTCGTCGCAACGCTCCGGAGTGAGGGCCAGGCAGACCAGGCCCCTCCCCTCGCGGATCATGAAGTTGACCGCTTCAGGCGTCGCGAACTGGGCGGCGAGCACGAGATCGCCTTCGTTCTCGCGGTCCTCGTCATCGCAGACGATGACCATTCGGCCCCGGCGGATGTCGTCGATGGCGTCCTCGATCGAGGCGAAGTCGGTTTGGGGGGTCTCCGGTGAGTTCATTTGGTGATCAGCTTCTCCACGTATTTGGCGAGGATGTCCACTTCCAGATTGACACGCATACCGGGTACGGCTGAACCGATCCTCGTGTTCTCCCGGGTCTCGGGGATGAGCCAGACGTCGAAGCCTTCGCCATCGACGCTGGCGACCGTCAGCGACACACCGTCGACTGCGATCGACCCCTTCTCGACGACGTAGCGGAGCAGATCCGAGGGGCAGCCGATCGTGACGACGAGGGCATTCCCGTCCACTCTGGTCGCAGTGACCTGCCCGGTGGCATCGACATGTCCCTGGACGATGTGGCCACCGAGCCTCGCGTCGGCCCGCAGCGCGCGCTCGAGGTTCACTTCGGAGCCGACATCGAGATCCCCGAGCGAGGACCGCGAGAGAGTCTCGCCCATCGCGTCCGCTGCGAAGCTCTGGCCGTCCGGTTCGAGTGCGGTCAGGCAGACACCGTTGACGGCGACCGAATCGCCGACCTGCAGCCCGTCGGCGAGACCGGCCTCGATCACGATCCGGGCGCCTCCGCCGTCAACCGGCTGCAACGCCCTGACCCTTCCCTTTTCCTCGACCAAGCCTGTGAACACGGTCACCACTCTCGCAGTCTCGACGTAAACAGGAAGTCAGGGCCCACCGACTCGACCATCGGATCGGGCAGCCGCATCGCCTCGGCGATCGAATCGACTCCCTGCCCCTCGAACGGATCCCGCGCCGAATGCCCGCCGAGCAGGATCGGGGCGACGAACGCCCTGAGCTCGTCGATCTCGCGAGCATCGAGGAAGGCTCCGGCCAGGCGAGGGCCTCCCTCGAGCAGAACCGATGTAACCCCGGATTCGCCCAGCTGAGCGAGTGCGGACTCCACGCGGGCGGCATCGTTCTCGCCTGTGGCCACGATCACGTCCACCCCGCTGGCCTCGAGTGCGGCCAGGGCGCCTCTGTCGGCAGCCCTGCCGGCCACGACCGTGAGCGGCACCGGCTCAACCTCGGCCACCAGCCTCGAGTCGAGCGGTAGACGCGCGGCCGAATCGAAGACGATCCGCCGCGGCTGGGTGTGGACCTCAACCTCGCGGGCCGTCAGCTGTGGGTCGTCGGCCAGTGCCGTGCCGATCCCAACTGCCACCGCATCGACATCGGCCCTCCATGAGTGGACCAGCGCGCGGCTCTCCTCGCTCGAGATCCACTTCGCGTCGCCGGTGGCCGATGCGACCTTCCCGTCGAGCGAGGAGGCGTACTTGGCCAGTACCCAGGGGCGGCCGGTGCGGGCATGCTTGCGGAAGGGCTGGTTGATCGACTCGGCAGCGAACCTGAGCTGACCGTCCGCGACATCAACCTCCACTCCCTCATCCCTGAGGATCCCGAGTCCGCGGCCGCTGGCCTTCTCGCTCGGGTCATCGGACGCGACGACCACGCGGGTCACGCCGGCCGCGAGCAGGGCATCGGTGCACGGGGGCGTTCGGCCCGAGTGGCAGCAGGGCTCGAGCGAGACGTAGATCGTCGACCCTGCGGTCGCTGCCGGCCCGCCGGCTGCGGCGATCGCGGCCACCTCGGCGTGATCGCCGCCCAACTGCTCGTGCCAGCCCTCGCCGAGGACGACCCCGTCCCGCACGACGACAGCGCCGACCAGCGGATTCGGGCTGACCCGGCCGCGCCCGCGCCCGGCCAGCTCGATCGCGCGGGAAAGGTGCTCTGTGTCTTGGTCGCTCAGTGGCATTCGGGGAGATGCCGAGGATAGGGAGAGTGCAGCGGACGACGCTCCGGCGAACGGCTCCTGCACCGCATCCTCGCAACCGGCGGGCGCCGCCGTCGCTGGCGAAAGGTATCCTCGACGGGCAGGCCGCTCCGCCTTCGCCTGCCTCCCACGCCATGAAGCTGATCATCCAAATCCCCTGTTACAACGAGGAGGACACCCTCCCCGAGACCCTCGCCGACCTGCCGAGGGAGATCCCGGGCATCGACACGGTCGAATGGCTCGTGATCGACGATGGCTCCACGGACCGGACGATCGAAGTGGCGAGAGCGGGCGGCGTGGACCACATCGTCCGCTTCACCAACAACAAGGGGTTGGCAGCCGGGTTCCAGGCCGGCCTCGACGCCGCCCTCAAGCTCGGCGCCGACGTGATCGTCAACACCGACGCTGACAACCAGTACAACGGGGCGGACATCAAGAAGCTGGTGGCCCCGATCGTCGCCGGAGATGCCGACATGGTTGTCGGCGACCGGCAGATCGACACGATCGAGCACTTCTCGGCGTTGAAGAAGCAGCTCCAACGGCTGGGCTCGTGGGTCGTTCGTCAGGCATCCAACACCGAGGTTGCCGACACCACCTCCGGGTTCCGGGCATACAACAGCGAAGCCGCCCTGTCGCTGATCGTCGTCTCCCGCTTCACCTACACGCTGGAGACCATCATCCAGGCAGGGAACCAGGACATCGCAGTGACCGACGTGCAGATCCGCACCAATCCCAAGACGCGCGAGTCACGCCTCTTCCCTTCGATGTGGGCCTACGTGAGGCGCAACGCGCTCTCGATCTTCCGGATCTACTCGCAGTACCACCCGCTGAAGGTGTTCTGGAGCCTGGCCGTGCTGCTCGGGTTCGGTGCCCTCGCCCTGTTCATCAGGTTCGGTGTCGCCCTGATCGACGGCAATGGAGATGGTCACATCCAGTCGCTGATCCTCGGAGCCGTTCTCTTCAACGCCGCCGCGCTGATGGCTGCCCTCGGGGTGATCGGTGACCTGATGCACGCCCAACGAGTGATCTCGATGCGGACCCTCGACCGGGTCCGCAGGATGGAACTGAAGATGGGCGTCGAACCTTCGCACTACTACACCGATGGCACAGCCTCAGCCGAGGCTCCGGAAGCCGACTTCGAGAGGATCGAGAAATGACCGCAGGGACCGAAGTACCGACAGGCAACACCTTCGACAAGTACGGGTCGACCAACCCCGTCGTCAGGCGCCTGATGGAGGGCTTCGAAAGCGACCTCGACGAACTGTTCACCCTGGCGGCGCCGACCTCGATCCTCGACGTCGGCTGCGGTGAGGGAGTGCTGACCGAGCAGTGGGCCGACCGCTTGAACGGTGGCCGAATCGTCGGAGTCGACCTCGACGACGAGAAGCTCAAGGCCGAGTGGGTTGGCCGACAGCGCGCGAACCTCGAGTACGTGACCGTCGAGCCGGGCAACCTCCCGTTCGCCGACGGGGAGTTCGACATGGCGACCGCGATCGAGGTGCTCGAGCACGTGCCGGACCCGGAGCACACCGTGGCCGAGATGGCTCGCTGCGCATCCGGCCACCTGCTGGTATCGGTGCCGCGCGAGCCGATCTGGCGAATCGTGAACTTCTGCCGCGGCCAGTACGTCAGTGACTTCGGGAACACGCCCGGTCACCTCAACCACTGGTCGAAGCGCTCGTTCAAGGAGCTGTTGTCCCGTCACGGAACGGTGCGCGAGGTGCGCTCGCCGTTCCCGTGGACGATGCTCCTCGTAAGTCGCTGACGTGACTGACCGCGAGCAGAGCGGTCGCTCATTCGGGGCCGGGGCGCGGATCCTTTCGATCGGGATCGCTTCCACCGGCCTCGTCACATTCGCCTACTTCACCGTCGCCAGCCACGCGCTCGACGGAGACGCCCGCTACGACCGCATAGCGCTCCTCTGGAGCATCCTCTTCGTGATCGTCTCGGTCATCTACAGGCCGATCGAGCAGCTCCTGTCGCGCACCCTCGCCGACCGCAGGGCGCGGGGGATCGAAAGCCACCCGCTGAGGGTCCCGATGCTCCTTCAGGCCGGCTTCGCCGCTGTCTTCCTCGCCATTGCGATTCCGCTCAAGGGAACGATCACCGACGATGTCTTCGGAGGTGACGAGGTCTACTACTGGATTCTCGTCGGGGCGACGATCGCCTATGCCGGCTCCTACTTCGCCAGAGGCTGGCTCGCGGGCCATGAGCGCTTCGGGCTCTACGGTCTGCTCGTCTTCATCGAGGCCCTTGCCAGGTTGATGTTCGCCGCGGCCGTTGCCGTAGGCCTCGCATCGGGGGAGAACGTCGTCGCTCTCGGCATCGTCGCCGCACCATGCGTCTCGATGATCGTTGTCCCGATCGCATTCGCAAGGCGGGAGGACCCACCCCACGATGAGGCTGCTGCGATCGTCCCCCGCTCTCGATGCGGCCATCGAGGGTGGTCCGGCGGCCGAGGCAGCGGAGGAGGTCGCCGGCGACCTTTCGATCCGCCACGGCGCGAGGTTCGCATTCGCAGTCTTCGGAGTGATGCTGGCGGAACAGACCCTGCTCAACGGTGGCGTGATCGCCGTAACAGCGAGCAGCGGCACCGACGCCGTCGCCGGCCTGGTCTTCAACGCCCTGCTGATCGCGAGGGCCCCACTTCAGCTCTTCCAAGCGGTCCAGACCTCGCTGCTCCCGCACCTGGCGAACCTGGAGGCGACCGGTGGCGCCGAGGCATTCCACAGCGCCATCAGGAAGACACTCTTGGCGATCGCCGCCTTCTCGGCGGCCTCCGCCGCAGTGCTGCTTGCGATCGGTCCTTGGCTGATGGACGTTCTGTTTGCCGATTCGAACGGCGCCTACACAGCCACGGGACTCGCAGTCGTCGCGATCGGCATGGGAATGCACCTCGCAGCCGGCACGCTCAACCAGGCCGCCCTCGCCCGCGGCCAAGCGAGGCTCTCAGCCATCGCCTGGCTACTGTGCGCGGCGCTCTTCATCGCTTGGTGCGCTTCCGGGGCGATGTCCAACCCGATCACTCGGGCGGAGGTCGGCTACGCGGGCGCGACGGGAATCCTCGTCGCACTGCTCAGCGCCATCTACCGCAGGCCCCGCGAACCCGTGGCTCAATCGGTCGAGCCGACTGCCTCGCAGATCGCTCGGTAAGCCGACGCAGGCTCGTCGAGCCGAACACGGCCGAACCGGCGACGAGCAGGTCGGCTCCGGCATCTCCGGCAGCCCGCGCTGTGTGGAGGTCGACGCCGCCGTCAACCTCGATCGCCACATCCGGACCGACGATCGCACGGGTCAGTGAGAGGCGCTCGAGTGAGGCTTCGATGAACTTCTGACCTCCCCACCCGGGGTTGACACTCATCACGAGGGCAAGATCGAGGAGGTCGACCACCGGCTCGAAGGTTCCGACCGGTGTTCCCGGGCAGATCGCGAGGCCGGCCATCATCCCAGCCTCACGGATCGCCCGGAGAGTGCGGTCGAGATGGGTGACTGCCTCCGCGTGGACGGTCAGGACGTCGGCCCCGGCGGTGGCGAACGCCTCGATTTGGCTGTCGGGCCGCTCGATCATCAGGTGGACGTCGAGAATCGCGCCAGCCGAGTGAACCCTCTGGGCGAGTGCCTCGACGACGATCGGGCCCATCGTGATCGGCGGGACGAACCTCCCGTCCATGACGTCGACATGCACAACCCGCGCTCCGGCCGCGAGGACCGAATCGACCTGCTCCCCGAGCCTGGCGAAGTCAGCCGAGAGAATCGATGGTGCAACCCGCTTTGAGGCGCCGAGGTCGACCACCGCTCAAACCTCCTTGAGCATGCTCACGCCGCAGGAGTTGCACTTCATTGGGCCACCGGAACTCATCCTCGCGATCGTCGCATGTTCCCCACACGAGGGGCAGACCGACGTGAGCTCGTAGCGACGCAGGCAGTAGACGCAGCGGTAGCGCCCGGGATTGGCGGACGGTCGCAGCCACGGCTCCGAACAGCCCGGGCAGACCGGGCCGAGGTCTGCGCCGGATGCCTCATTCTCGGACACTCGACGATCATGGCGCATCGCGAGGATGCCTCGGCCGACTGGAGGCCGGCGTGCGGCTCAGGCGAGCGCCGGATTCCCCTCAGCCAGTCCGCAGACGCCATCTCGCGAGCGCCGGGCGGGACGACCCGCGAGATGGCCAGAGTCCCGACGTCGCAGCCCACCATGAGGATGCCGTCCGCCGCTCGGATCTCACCCTGCTCGAGGTCGGAGTCCACTGCGCGGGAGTCCCTGACGCCGATCGCCTCGCCCGAAGGAAGCGCCAGCCGGGCACCGATGTGCGGCCTGAGCGCCCTCACCGTGCGTTCCAGCTCGACGGCTGGGCGGGCAGGGTCGAGCAACCGGTCGGCTGCCTCGATCCGCTCGGCATAGGTGACGCCCTCCGGGGCCTGCTCGACGAACTCGAGGGTGCCGTTCTCGAGTCGATCCATCGCGTCGCCCAGCAGCCGCGCGCCGACGCGTTCCAGTTCAGCCGAGAGGGTCGCGAAATCCGCGCCGGACGGAACGGGAACACTCTCGACGAGCGCGACAGGGCCTGCGTCCAGTTCCTCGACGAGTCGGATGATGCTCACACCCGTCTCGCTGTCGCCCGCCATCAGGGACCGCTCGATCGGGGCCGCACCCCTCCAGCGGGGCAGGAGCGACGGGTGGAGGTTGAGGATCACATGCTCGGAGAGGAGCGGGTCGCGGATCAGTGCTCCATAGGCGCAGAGGCAGATCACATCCGGTTGGATCGCGGCCACTGCGTCGAGCAGTTCCGGATCCGCCGGTGATTGCGGCTGGAGCAGCGCCAGCCCGAGTTCGAGTGCCTTGGCGGCAGTCGGCGGAGGCGCCAGGCGGCGGCCTCTCCCTGCTTCGAGTCGGGTTTGGTGACAACCAGCTGGGGCGTTCGACCGTCCGCGACCATCGCCTCCAGGACCGAGGCAGCGAAGGCGTCGGTCCCGAGGTAGATGAACTTCACCGCGCGAGTGCCTGCTCGGACGCCTCGCGCAGCGACCTGAGCGCGTCGCGCCTCTCCTCGGGATGTGCACGATCGAGGATCAGGACGCCGTCGAGGTGGTCGTACTCGTGCTGAATGACCCTTGCTTCCAGCCCCTCGGCCTCGACTGTGAGCGGCTTCCCATCGACGTTGAAGGCCTCCACCCTCACCTCCACGGGACGCGAGACCTGGAGAGCGAACTCACCGTCGACGAGGCTGAGGCAACCCTCGAGCGCGAGTTCCTCCTCGTCGCTCGTCCAGACGATTCTCGGATTGACCAGGACGGCCGCAGGAGCGTCCCGCTCGATTCGGTAGACGAACGTGCGCCTCAGTGAGCCGATCTGGGGTGCCGCAAGCCCGACCCCGGAGGCGTGCTCCATCAGCTCGGCCATCAGCTGAACCTCGGCCGCAAGGGACGAGTCGAACGAAGTGACCTCGCTGGCAACGCTGCGGAGAACCGGATCGCCCCACTGGCGGACCGATTCGAGCGCGACCCTGCGGCGCTGCAGCCGAGCCTCTTCGTATTCGCTGCGCTCCTCGTCGGCGAGACGATCTTCGGTTTCACCCATGGTTCGATTCTAACCGGCGTCCACATCCGTGCCGATCGTCGAACGGCGACCGGCGGGTGTCGCCGCCGCCCCGGCAACCGCAGCCTCAACCGAGCGAACCAGAGCGTCACGGTCGCCCGACCGGACGAGGATCTGCCGCCGGTGCCTGCCCCGCAGCCTGAAGAGCGGCGCCGGCCCAAGCGGCTCCATTCCCGCCGACTCGAGCAACTCGACGACTGTCGCTGCCACCGCCTCGACATCGGGCTCGGACTCCGCAGCGAGCTGGACCTTCACGATGGCTGCCGCCGGCGGGTAGCCGAGAGCGTCCCGACGACCGAGCTCCTCTTCGAGGAAGCCGTCCGAGTCGTGCTTCGCGGCGAGCATCAGCACCGGGGAGTCGGGAGTGGATGTCTGGACGAGCACGCGCCCGCCGCCGGGCCCGCGGCCGGCTCGGCCGGCGAGCTGCGTCACCAGCTGGAAGGTCCGCTCCTCCGACCGGAAGTCCGGGAACCGAAGCGTGGAATCGGCGTCGACGACCACACCGAGAGTCACGTCGGGGAAGTCATGCCCCTTCGCGACCATCTGGGTGCCGATCAGCACGCCGGCCCGGGCCGACTGGAAGCTCGTCAACAGGTCAGCTGCCGACCCCTTGCGCGATGTCGAGTCGGCATCGAGCCTGAGGACGGGGAAGTCGTCGGACCCGACCAGCGAGCGGATCTGCGACTCGATCCTCTCCGTTCCGGAGCCGTGTCTCGAGACGGAGGCGGAGCCGCACTCTGAACAGGATTCGGGAACGGGCTCGCGGTGGCCGCAGTGGTGACAGCCGATGAAGCCCTCGTTCCTGTGCAGGACGAGGGTCACGTCGCACTCGGGACACACCCAGACATGCCCGCATGAGCCGCAGGACAGGTAGTTGGACCAACCCCTCCTGTTGAGCAGGACGATCGCCTTGCCTCCCTCACGCTTGACGCCGGCGAGAGCATCGACTGTGACCGGGTGAAGAGCGCCGCGAACGCCCTTCATGTCGAGCAACTCGACCGGAGGCATCGGCGCACCGTCCGCTCGTCTGTCGAGCCTCAACCGCCGCAGCCTCCTGACGCTCTCGGGCCGCGGAGTTGCGCTCCCGGCGATCAGGAGCGCACCCGCAGCCTCGGCCCGCCAACGGGCGACCTCGCGAGCGTCGTAGCCGGGATCGCCGTCGTTTCGGTACGCCGACTCGTGCTCCTCGTCGACGATCATCAGGCCGAGGTCCATGACCGGGGCGAACACGGCCGACCTCGGACCGACGCAGACCCTGGCGTCACGGTCCGCCAGTCGGGTCCATTCGTCATAGCGCTCCCCGGCCGAGAGCCCGGAGTGGATCACCGCCACGGTGTCCCCAAGGCGGGCCGAGAACCGGGCCACCGCCTGCGGCGTCAGGGCGATCTCCGGCACGAGGACCAGCACACCCCTTCCGAGCCGGAGGGCCTGCTCAGCTGCGCCGAGGTAGATCTCGGTCTTGCCGGACCCGGTCACCCCGTGGAGGAGGATCCCACCTCCACTCGGCTGCCTGTCGAGAGCGGACACGACCTCGGCGAGCACCGACTCCTGGTCGGCGTTCAAGGCCGGGCGCACCCGACCAGGGTCGTAGCCGTCCGAGGCGGGCCTCCTCGTCACCCTGAGCGACTCGATCTCGACCAGCCCCCGGGCCTCAAGGCGCCGCAGGACCTGCGTTCCCCCAGGGACGTCCTTCGCCCTGAGCGGACCGCCGAGCAGCGACTCGAGAGCTGCCCTCTGACCCTCGGTCAGCCGCTGGTCACCTTCGAGGGCTTCGCGGCCCTCAGCGGTCAGCCGGGAGTGGAGCGCACTCTGCGGGCCGGCGCCGCCCGCACGCCCGGGCGGAGCGACGAGCTGAAGTGCGCGGGCCGGTGTTGAACAGTAGGCGGACGCAACCCTGAGCGCCAAGGCGACGAGCTCAGCCGGGATCGCTGGGCTTGCGACCGAGATCGGCGAGGCGAGGCGATCAACCGGCAGCTCCGAGCTGTCGTCCAGCTCGACAACGACCGACTCGAGCTTCCGCCCCGCGAACGGCACGATCAGCCTCGTGCCGACCGACACCGGCTCGAAGTCGTCGGGCAGCAGGTAGTCGAACGGCCCGCGCAGCGCCCGGGCCGTCGTCAGCGGCTCGACCCTCGCGATCCTCAACTGGTGCGGCGTCCCGCTGAGACGCCGCGGCCCCTCAGAGGCCGGCTGCCTCGCGGAGTGCGTCAGCCTTGTCCGTCTCCTCCCAGGTGAAACCATCACGGCCGAAGTGGCCGTAGGCGGCAGTCGGGGTGTAGATCGGACGGTGGAGGTCGAGAGCGCGACGGAAGGCTCCGGGGCGCAAGTCGAAGTGCTCGTCGATCAGATCCTGGATGCGACCCCGGCCGATCTTCTCGGTCCCGAAGGTCTCGACCATTACCGAGACGGGCCGGGCAACACCGATCGCGTAAGCGACCTGAACCTCGGCCCGGTCGGCGAGCCCGGCCGCGACGAGGTTCTTCGCGACGTGACGCGCTGCGTAGGCTGCGGAACGGTCGACCTTCGACGGGTCCTTGCCCGAGAAGGCGCCGCCACCGTGGCGGGCCATCCCGCCGTAGGTGTCAACGATGATCTTGCGACCGGTCAGGCCGCAGTCGCCGACCGGTCCGCCGACGATGAACACGCCGGTCGGGTTGATCAGGAGGTCGCTGCGGACCTGGTCTTCGTCCCATGCGACGGACTCCTCGGCGAAGACGGGCTTGATCACTTCCTCCCACAGACCCTCGGTGATCCGGTCACGAGTGCCGGATTCGTCGCCGATCAGGGAGTCGTCTCCAGCCCCGGGAGCATGCTGGGTCGAGATCAGGACCTTCTCGACCGCCACCGGACGCCCATCCTCGTAGCGGACGGAGACCTGGGTCTTTCCGTCGGGACGGAGGTAGTCGAGCGTGCCGTCCTTGCGAACCGCCGTGAGCCGCTCGGCGAGCCGGTGCGCGAGGTGAATCGGCATCGGCATCAGGTTCGGCGTCTCGTTCGACGCGTAGCCGAACATCATCCCCTGATCGCCTGCACCGGCCTGCTCTGCCTCATCGCCCTCGGCCTGCCCGGAGCGAACCTCCTCGGAGGCGTTGACTCCCTGGGCAATGTCGGGGGACTGCTTGTCGACCCGCACCAGCACCTCGAGCTCGTCCGCGTCGAAGCCGGGATCGAAACCGACGTAGCCGATCCGGCGAACGGTGTCGCGGACGATCTTGTCGAAGTCGAGGTCGGCCCCGGTCGTGATCTCACCGGACACGACAGCGAGGTTGGTGTTGACGAGGGTCTCGCAGGCCACTCGCGAACCGGGATCGGCTGCGAGGCATGCATCGAGCACGCCGTCGGAGATCTGGTCGGCGACCTTGTCGGGGTGGCCCTCTGTGACCGACTCGGAGGTGAAGAGGTACGAGTTGTCGCTGGTGCTCATGTGGTGTTGGCTCGCTCGCTCGGTGTAGTGATTGTCTTGGGGACGGCGGAAGGGTAGCGAGTGGCCTGAGCCACTCGTTCACTCGGGCCGAAGTCTACCTGTCGCGTCCGCCGTCACTCCGCCGCGAACTGTGCTCGACGAGATCGATGATGATCGGGACGCCCTCGAGGTTGAACCGCTCGCGCAGCCTGTTCTCGATGTAGTAGGCGTAGGCCTTGGTGATTCGTGACCTGCTGTTGACCTGGATGGCGAAGCGCGGGGGCGATGTCTCGGTCTGGGCTCCGTAGAGGAGCTTCAGGCGCTTTCCCCGGACGGCCGGCGGCTGGCGGGCAGCGACGATCTCGGAGAGGAACCTGTTGAGGGTCGGAGTCGGGATCCTCTCGGCCGCTCTGTCGGCAAGGCCGACGGCCTCGGCGAGCAACCTGCTGACGTGACGGCCGGTAAGCGCGCTCGATGTCAGGACCCTCGGTCGCAGCCTCGACCGGGACCCGACGAGATCCTGGGCGTCGGCAAGCACCTCGTCCGGGTCCCGCCCGCTCTCCTTCACGAGATCCCACTTGTTGAGCACCAAGGCCGTCGCACATCCCGACTGCATCGCAAGCTCGGCCACCCGAAGGTCCTGGGAGGTCACCCCGTCGAGAGCGTCGCAGACGACCAGCGCCACTCCGGCGCGCTCGGCAGCACGACGCGACCTGAGGGCCGAGGCCTGCTCGAGGGTGCCGTCGATCTTCGCGTTGCGCCGGAGTCCGGCGGTGTCGACAAGGAGAAGCTTGCGGGGCCGGCCGCCGCCGAGCTCCGCAGAAACCTCGAGCGGAGTGTCGATCGAATCGCGAGTGGTGCCGGCCACCTCGGACACGATCACCCGGTCCTCGCCGGTGAGTCGGTTGACGAGCGAACTCTTGCCAGCGTTCGGTCGACCGATCAGAGCGAGGCGCACCGGCTCCTCGGGCTCCGGACCCTCGCCGGCATCCTCTCCCATCAGGTCGCAGATGCGGTCGAGCAGGTCGCCGGTCCCCAAACCCTCGGTCGCGGACACCGGCTGCGGCTCTCCGAGCCCGAGCCGATGGAACTCGGCTGCCTGCGGCATCACCCCGACGCTGTCGCACTTGTTGGCTGCGACCAGGACGGGCAGGCTCGACCGGCGCAGGAGGTCGGCGATCTCCTCGTCTCCGGGGCGCAGGCCGGCCTTGGCGTCCACGACGAAGAGGACGCCGTCGCAATCATCGAGGGCGGCCCTTGCCTGCCTGCGGATTGCCTCGCCCATCGAGTTGCGCTCCGCTTCATCGATGCCGCCGGTGTCGACGAGAGTGAACAGCCGGCCGTTCCACTCGGCTGGGATCTCCTTGCGATCACGTGTAACCCCGGCCGTCTCATGGACGACTGCCTCGTGAGTTCCGCTCAAGCGGTTGACGAGTGAACTCTTGCCCACGTTGGGGTAGCCGATGACGGCAATCTTGCGCACGACGGTCAGTATGCCCGCATGGCCGCCTCGGGCCGGTCCGGGGCGATTCGGCCCGCTCAGCCTCGGGTTGCGTCGACCATCGCTCGGATCCGCTCCACGACCTGCTCGACGCTCAAGCCGGTGGTGTCAAGTCGGGTTGCGCCCTCGGCCGCCTCGAGAGTGGAGCGCCCGTGTCCCGAATCGGCCGTGTCACGCTCACGTTGGGCCGCGAGCACCTCCGCTTCGTCCAATCCCTGCTCGACCGCCCGGCGTCTGGCCCTCTCAGCCTCATCGGCGAACAGCCAGATCCTGACCTCGGCATCCGGCGCGACAACGGTGCAGATGTCCCGACCCTCGGCGACCCAATCCCCCTCAGCGAGGATCTCCCGCTGCATCGCTACAAGCAGCCGCCTGACTTCGGTGTCCTTGGCGACCTTTGAGGCCTCTGCCGTCACTTCGGGCGAACGCAACCTCTCGCCCGGTTCCTCGCCATTCACCAGCAGCGGTGGCCCGGGATCGATCCTCACCGTCGCAGCAGCATCCGCAGGCGGGATCCCGCTGTCGATCGAGGTCAGCGCGACAGCCCGGTACATGGCACCGGTGTCGAGGTGGCTGAACCGGAGTTCGGCGGCGACCGCCTTGGCTGTGGTGCTCTTGCCGGAGCCGGCAGGCCCGTCGATTGCGATGACCATTGGCGACAGGCTAGGCGAGGGAGGCGATGTCGGCTGCGAAGCCAGGGTAGGAAACCTTGGCTGCGTCGAAATCCCCGACCTCGACCCCATCCGTGCTTGCCAGACCGGCTACCGCTCCAAGCATCGCCAAGCGATGATCGCCATGGCTGTCGATCGACCCACCACGGATCCGGCCGATGCCGTCGATCGAGAATCCGTCGGGCGACTCCTCGATCCGCGCACCGAGGCCGGAAAGGCCGGTGACGGTCGCTTCGATCCGGTCGCTCTCCTTGACCCTCAGTTCCTCGGCGCCGGTCACGACAGTCGTGCCCTCGGCGAAGCAGGCCACCAGCGCGAGCAGCGGAAGCTCGTCGATCGAGGCTGGAACCTCGTCAGCGCCGACTTCGACCGCCTTCAGTGCACTGTGCCTCACCCGGATCGACCCGAGCGGCTCGGGTCCGAGCGGATCCGGCTCGGATTCCGGCAACCCGTCGATCGAAGCTCCCATCCGCTCGAGGATCCGGAAGAGGCCGATCCGCCCCGGATTGAGGTCGATGTTCTCGACGGTGACGTCCGAGCCGGGAACGATCAGGGCTGCGGCGACGAGGAATGCCGCCGAGGACGGGTCGCCGGGAACGGTCCGGTCAGTCGGCTCCAGCCGCTCGCACGGCTCGACAGTCACAGTCCTCGCGGTTCGGTCGTCGACGATCGAGATCCGCGCTCCCTGCTCGGCGAGCATCCTCTCAGTGTGGTCACGCGACGGTGGCGACTCGGTAACCGAGGTCGCCGAATCGGCCAGCAGGCCGGCCATCAGGATCGCGCTCTTGACCTGGGCGCTGGCAACCGCCATCCGGTGGTCCGCGCCGATCAGGTGCGACCCCTCGACGGTGAAGGGCGGAAGGCCGGCGGTGGTGGCGATGCTCGCTCCCATCAATCCGAGCGGGCCGGCGACCCTGTCGATCGGCCTGCGCCTGATCGATTCGTCCCCATCAACTGTCCAGCTGCCCGTCGGCTGACCCGCCAGCCAGCCTGTCAGGAGCCTCATCAGAGTGCCGCTGTTGCCGACGTCGATGACTCCGTCGGCTGCCCTCGCACCCCTCAGACCCACTCCCCGGACCCGGACGCTCGAACCGTCGACATCGACTGTGCAGCCGAGCGCCCTGATCGCCTCGAGCGTGCTGTCCGTGTCGGCAGCGCGGAGGTAGCCCTCGATCGTCGAGGTCCCGTCCGCCATGGCTGCAAACAGAGCGGCGCGGTGCGAAATCGACTTGTCGGCCGCCGTCTGGAGGCGGCCTGCGAGTGGCCCGGCCGGACTGAAGCGCAGCGCCGCCAAGTCAGACCACCGTGTGGCCGAGGTCGGCAATCAGCTGCGCCGCCCGGTCCTTCGCCTCGCTGCCCTCGATCCAGAGGACGATCGTCCCGGTCGTGCGATCGGCGGCCGGGTGGAGCTGGAGGTCGACCAGATCGATCCCCGCTCCGCCGAGAGCGAGCGCGATCTCGGCCAGGACGCCGGCGCGGTTGGGCACCGCGACCCGAAGCGGTTGCGCCGGCCCACCCGAGACCGCCTGCTCCGAAACGCGCGACCTCTGCTCGGCGGCGAGGTCATTCCAGCCGGTGAGCCCGTCCGCGTCTCCGGCCGCGAGCATCTCCCGGACCTCCCCCAGTCGGCGCTCCACTCCCTCGATCCGCTTGATCAGGGCCTCGGAGTTCGAGAGGTAGATGTCTGTCCAAATCGAGCTTGGCGCACCTGCGACTCTGGTCGAATCACGGAAGCTGGGCCCTGTCGCGGGCAGTGGCTCGCCCTCCTCCGACAGGGTCGCGTCGGCCTCCGCGACGAGCAGGTTGGCGAGGACGTGAGGAAGGTGGGAGACCGTCGCGAGGATCCGATCGTGAACGTGAGGGCCGATCGCGCGCGGCCGAGCGCCGAGGTCGGAGACGAGGCGAAAGGCCCTCTCCAACTGGACCCCGGCAGTTGAGTCAATCGGCGTCAGGTACCAGGTGGCTGACTCGAACAGGTCCGCCCTGGCGTTTCCCGGGCCGCCGCTCTCGCCTCCAGCGAGCGGGTGACCGCCAACGAACCTCGGATCCGGATTGGCTGCGACGACTCCCTGCTTGGTCGAGCCGACGTCGGTGACGAGCGCGTCCTCACCGGCGTGGCGAAGGACCTCGGTCACGAGACCCGGCAGGACCCCGACCGGGGCAGCGACGAGTATCGCCTCCGCTCCCTCGACGGCCGCCTGAAGCGACTCGGCCGGCTGACCGCCCGACACGTCGACCGCCTCGGCCAAAGTCCCCGGATCCCTGTCCCAGAGAACGACCTCGGCGCCCTCCCGGCGAGCGAACGCCATCGCCGCCGAAGCGCCGATCAGCCCGGTGCCGACAACAGCGAGGCGCACGGGTAACCCGCGCCTCGGTCAGACCTTCTGCGGCTGCTCGGCGAGCGCCTTGCCCGCGAGCTTCGCCGCTGCGGCAACCCGACCGGCATACGCGGCGAAATCGCCGGTTTCGAGCTGCTGGGGCCCATCGCAGATCGCATTGATCGGGTCGGGGTGCACCTCGACGATGATGCCGTCGGCCCCCACGGCTGCGGCTGCCAGCGAGAGCGGCTCGACCAGATCGCGTCGCCCGGCCGCATGGCTCGGATCGACGATCACCGGGAGGTGTGTCATCTCCTTCAGCACAGGGACGGCCATCAGGTCGAGGGTGAAGCGGTAGGCGGTCTCGAAGGTGCGGATCCCGCGCTCGCAGAGGATCACCGACTCGTTGCCCTCCTTGAGGACGTACTCGGCTGCCATCAGCAGCTCCTCGAGCGTTGCCGACAGGCCCCGCTTGATGATCACCGGACGGCCGGCCTTGCCCAGCTCGGTCAGGAGCGGGTAGTTCTGCATGTTCCGGGCGCCGACCTGGATGACGTCGGCGACCTCGAGGACGGCGTCGAGGTCACGAGCGTCCATCAGCTCGGTGACGATCGGCAGGCCGGTCTCGGCCCTGGCCTCCGCCAGCAGGTCGAGGCCCTCCTGGCCGAGTCCCTGGAAGCTGTAAGGCGAGGTGCGCGGCTTGTAGGCGCCGCCGCGCAGCATCGTCGCGCCGCCCTCGCGGACGGCCGTGGCGGAGCTCATCAGCTGCTCACGCGACTCAACCGTGCACGGGCCCGCGATCAGGGCGAACTGCCCTGCGCCGATTCGTGAACCGCCGATGTCGAAGAGGCTGTCCTCTCCGTGGCGGAACTCACGCGAGGAGAGCTTGTACTGCTTGGCGATCGGGACAACCCGGTCGACGTAGGGCAGCTGGTCGAGACCGAGTCCTGCCACTCGACCGTCGTGTTCGCGGTCGCCGATCGCGCCGATCACGGTGAGGGTCTCACCGCTGCTGACGTGCACCTGAGCGCCCGTTCCCTCGATCAGGGCGGCGACCTCGGCGATCTGCTCTGGACTTGCTGACTCTTTCATCACGATCATCATCGTCGGACCATTAAAGCGGTTCCGGGGCGAAAGGCTCGCGATGCGAGCGAGCGGCCGCTCAGCCGATCAGCTCGGACAGCCCGGCCAGCAGTCGGTCGTGCTCCTGGGGCAGACCAACCGTGATCCTCAGCCAGCCCGGTCCACCAAGGGCCGTCCCGGCCCGGACGAGCACGTCCCGCTGCCTCAGGCCACTGACGACCTCAGCCTCGTCGGCGCCTTCGGGAAGCTTCGTCCAGAGGAAGTTGGCCTCCGACTCCGCGCTCTCCATCCCGAGCGCCGCCAAGCCCTCGGCCAAGGTCTTGCGCTGCTCGATGACATGGGAGACCCGCCTGTGGATCTCACCCGGGTGGTGGAGTGCCTCGATCGCCGCAGCCTGGGCCGCGGCGTTGCAGAAGAACGGCTGGCGGACCTGGTCGACGGCGGTCTTGACCGCCGGGTCGCCGCAAAGTCCGTAGCCGACCCTCAGCGCTGCGAGTCCATGGACCTTCGAGAAGGTCCGGAGGATCACGAGATTGGGATGGCCGTCGAGCAGGCCGATGTTGGCGTCGACCTCCTCCCCACTGACGAACTCCCGGTAGGCCTCGTCGAGAACGACGCAGACATCGCCCGGGACCGAGTCGAGCAGGCGGGCGATCTCCGCCGTGGGGACCGCGGTAGAGGTCGGGTTGTTCGGATTGCAGACGAGGACGAGACGGGTCTTGGCGGTGACTGCTCGAGCCAGAGCGTCGACGTCGTGCCTGTGTTCGGAATCGAGTGGCACCTCGACCGCTGTTGCGCCGGATGCGGCAGCGAGGTGCGGGTACACGGAGAACGCCGGCCAGGCGTAGACGACCTCCGAGCCCTCCTCGAGCAGGGCCTCGCCCAACGCCAGCAGGATGTCGCAGGAGCCGTTCCCGATCGCTATCCGATCCGCCTGAATGCCGGTGATGCCGGCGAGCGTGGTCCGCAGTCGCGTCGCTCCGGGGTCCGGGTAGCGGTGCGCCGATGCCGCCGCCCTGCCCGCAGCCTCGGCGACCTCGGGAAGCGGGGCGAACGGTGCCTCGTTGCTGGCCAGCAGGGCGACCTCGTCGCCGAGCGCGTACCCGTCGGCTGCCGGGTAGACGGGGATCCGGGCGATCCTTGCGGAGAACTCGATGCCGCTCACTGCGCGCTTCCAAGGTCGGGTCTCAACGACTGGGCCTCACCGAGGTAGACGTGCTCGGGAACGTGGTCCTCCGCCGAGTGGTAGTGGGCAAGAACCCTGACCACCCGGGGCATCGACCCGGGCACGGGGATCTCGCGGGCGCAGAGCAGCGGAACGCCATCGAGTCCCATCGCTCTCGCCGCAGCCGCAGGGAACTCGGCGTCGAGGTCCTCGGTGACCGTGAAGACGCAGGAGACGAGGTCCTCGGGGACCAGGCCGTTGCGCTCCATCAACTCGGCCACCAGTGACGCCGTGGCGGAGCGGATCGCATCGGCCTCGTTCGCCTCGACACTCGTGGCTCCCCTGATCGCGAACAGGCGCATAGGCGGATGCTAGCCGCGCCGGGCAGAGGCGCGCAGGGCGTCAACCTCGCCTGCATGAAGCCGACGGTGGCCCCCGGGCTTGAGCCGCCCAAGCTGCTGCGGTCCGATCGCGACCCGTTCGAGCGAAAGGACCGGGTGACCGACCGCCTCGCACATCCGGCGCACCTGGCGGTTGCGACCCTCACGGATTTCGAGTTCGATCACCCCCGGGGAGACCTTGACCACCCTTGCGGGCAGAGTCATGCCGTCCTCGAGCTTGACTCCCTCGCTGAGAAGCCGGAGCGCGCCGGCCCCGACCGAGCCTCCACCGACCCTCGCCCGGTAGAGCTTGCGAACGCCGTGGCGAGGGTGAGTCAGCAGGTTCGCCAGTTCACCGTCGTTGGTCAGCAGGATCAGCCCCGACGACTGAGCATCGAGCCTTCCCACCGGATAGAGGCGACCGGAGTCCGGGATCAGCTCGACGACGGTCGGCCGCCCCTGTGGGTCGGATGCCGTCGAGACCACGCCGACCGGCTTGTTGACCGCGTAGACCAGCCTGGTCGCCGGCAGTGACACCGCAAGCCCGTCGACCTTCACCGCGGTCGCGTCGTCGACGTCGCGGGCAGGATCCACGCACAGTTGCCCTTCGACGGTGACCCGGCCATCGCGGATCAGGACCTCGGAGGCGCGACGGGAGGCGACTCCCGAGTGGGCAAGGTACTTGGCGAGACGCATCGAGTGCGACAATAGGCGCGATGGACCGTTCATTGCTCGCAGCCAAACTCGAGGCCCTCGGGGAGCCCGCCTACCGGGCGACCCAGATCTGGGAGTGGCTGGCCGGTGGGACGGGCAGCTGGGCGGAGATGACGAACCTTCCGAAGGCCCTGCGCGACGGGCTGGCCGACAGCGTGCCGGTCTCGACCCTGACCCCGATCGAGGAGGCCAAGTCAAAGGACGGGACGGTCAAGGCGCTCTTCAAGACGGGGGACGGCCGGCCGATCGAGGCAGTGCTGATGCGATACCGCGACGGCCGGCGATCGATCTGCCTCTCGTCGCAATCGGGATGCCCACTGACCTGCACCTTCTGCGCCACCGGCACGATGAAGTTCGGCCGCAACCTGACGGTCGACGAGATCCTCGATCAGGCACTGCACCTGCGACGGATCGAGGACGTCGACCACTGCGTGTTCATGGGGATGGGCGAGCCGATGATGAACCTCGACAACGTCCTCGCAGCCTGCGACCTCCTGCCCGACATCGGCATCACAAACCGGCGGACGGCGATCTCGACCGTCGGCTGGGTGCCGGGGATCGAAAGGCTCAGGGAGGAGGCACCGACGGTCCGTCTGGCCCTTTCGCTTCACGCGCCCAATGACGAGCTCCGCTCGCAGCTGATGCCGATCAACGACCGCTATTCGATCGCGGACGTCCTGGCCGCATGCGACAGGCATTCGACAACGACTCGGCGGAAGGTGTTCGTCGAGTACCTGATGCTCGACGGCGTCAACGACAGCCCCACACTGGCGGCTGAGCTGGGTGCGCTGCTCGACCCGCGCGGCTACAAGATCAACCTGATCCCGTACAACCCGACCGGCTCCTACAGCGGATCCCCCCGCGAGGTGATCGCTCGCTTCCAGTCGATCCTCGAGGACTGCGGCCACACGGCGACAGTGAGGCTCACCCGCGGCCAGGACATAGACGCCGCATGCGGACAGCTCGCCGCGCGTGGCGGTTCGCTGGCGGCGGGCGCTCCCGCCTGAGGCCGACCGGGCCGATCGCGTCGCCCTACCGGTTTGACCTCGACAGCCGGGGCGCCTAGGCTGCGTCGGATGAACACACGCAATCCCGCCCCAAGCCTCTCGACGCTTGCCTCGATCGCCGCACTCGCCGCTGCGGCAGTGGCCCTCCTCGCACCGACGGTTGCCCAGTCATCGACGACCTGGCTGTGCCGGCCCGGGATGAAGAACAACACGTGCGCCTCGAGCCAGAAGACCACCACGATCAGCTCGAGCGGGAAGCGCACGGTCTCGACCCCGTCCACCCCGAAGAGCCCGAAGGTCGACTGCTTCTACGTCTACCCGACCACCAGCGACCAGAACAAGCCGGTCGCCGACTTCACGATCACTCCGGAGCTGAAGGCGATCGCCCTCAACCAAGCCGCTCCGTACAGCCAGGCCTGCAAGGTCTATGCGCCCGTCTACCGGCAGATCACCATTCAGGGGCTCCTCAACCCCGCGTCGGTGACGACCGCGATGCGCGAGACGGCCTACTCCGATGTGGTCGCCGCCTGGAAGGACTACCTCAAGAAGTACAACAAGGGCCGCGGGGTGATCCTCGTCGGCCACTCACAGGGCACGTTCGTGCTGCGCCGGCTGATCGCAGCGGAGATCGACGGCAAGCCGAGCGTCCGCAAGAAGCTCGTGGCGGCGCACCTGACCGGCGGCAACGTGCTCGTCGCCAAGGGCAGCGACCGCGGCGGTGACTTCGCGAACATCCCTGCCTGCCGCTCGAAGACCCAGACCGGCTGCGTGATCGCCTACTCCGTGTTCAACGGCCCGGTTCCCGCCGAAAGCCGGTTCGGGCGTGTTGCCCCCTCGGCATGGGATCCCACGGCCAACGCCGAGACCCGCGACGTGCTCTGCACCAACCCGGCCAACCTCGCCGCGGGAGGAACCGGGAACCTGATCAGCCGCAACTCGATGGCGAACTTCCCTGGGACGATCGGACTGCTGATCGGGGTCCTGGGTCGCCAGCTCCCGACCGGGATCACCACTCCCTGGATCAGCCAGGACTACCTCTTCACCGCCCAGTGCCGGACGAGCGACGGGGCGAGCGTCCTGATGGTGTCCTCGAGGACCTCGGAGACCCCGCTGACGCCGTCGCCGGACGCCGGCTGGGGACTTCACCTCGCCGACATGAACATCGCGATGGGCAACCTGCTCTCGCTCGCCAAGAGCGAGGCTTCGGCCTGGCGCTGAGCCCGGGCGCCGCTCGCGGCTGTCAGTCGGCCTGCGGGTCGGGCCGGCCGATCACGGAGTCGAGATCCCCGACCGGGACCTTCTCGGCCCCGGCGAACCCCCGGATCGAACCCGTCTTCTCCACGCCCGGAGCGGAATCACCCGGCGCACTGGCCGGCTCGGCGTGGGCAGCCGATTCGCCCTCGGCCAGAGGCTCGGAGCCGCCGGCAGCTGCGGCCTCCCCCTCGAGGCTCTGTTGGTCGTCGCCCTCCGAGGTCGCATCACCCGAGCGAAGCGCGCCGACCTCGAGCAGCCTCTCCCTGAGAGCCTGTTCGACCTCCGGAGCCGGGTCCCAAGCGCCGATGTCGGGCAGGTCCTCGATCGAGTTCAGGCCGAACAGCCTGAGGAAGAGGTCGCCGGTCCGGTAGAGGACGGCACCGAAGGGGGAACGGCCGGACTCCTCGACCAGCCCGCGCTCCAGCAGGGTCGCCACCGCCGACTCGGCATTGACTCCCCTGATCCGGGCGATCTCCGGTCTCGACACCGGTTGGAGGTAGGCGACGATCGCCAGCGTCTCGGCCTGGGCTGCGGTGAGCGGCGGGGTGCGCGGAGACGCGAACAGCCGCCGGGCGGGATCCTCGGACTCCGGGTTGCTCGACAGCGCCCAGCCACCTGCGACCTCGCGGAGCAGGATCCCCCTTCCGCCGTCGGAGTAGCCCTGGCGCAGCGACTCGAGCGCTGAGACGACCTCGACCTCGTCGACCTCGCAGGCTGCCGCAAGGTCGGCTGTGGCGATCGGGTTGGGGCTGAGGAACAGGAGCGCCTCCACATCACGCACCAGGGGCTCCACTCCGCTCATGCCGCCCTCCCCTCTGCCTCCCGCTTGGACGCTGTGACCAACACAGGGCCGAACGGCTCCGACTGGGCCCAGCTGGCCTCGCCCTGGCGGTACATCTCGAGCAGTGCCCAGACGGTCACGGCGACCGTGACGCGGTCCGCTCCCTGAACGGCCTCGTCGAAGTCGAATGATCCGCGTCGCAGAAGCGTGCGGAGGGTCGAGAGCCGTTCGGCGACCGTCACCCGGGGAAGGTGAAGGTGGCCGACCTGAATCTGCGGCGGCGGAGTCAGCAGGGAACCGACCGCCTGACCGAGGCGGGCAATGTCGTAGACCTGAGTGGCGTGTTCGAGCGAGGCCTTGCGCAACTCCGGCGGAAGCGGGGCGCCCCGCCAGCGGTAGCCGGCCTGCTCGCGGATGCGCTCCCTCAGCCATTCCGACGCCCCGCGAATCCGGTGCTGGGCCATCAGACGCTCGAACAGCTCCTCGGCCGCCTCGCCCGGGTCGAGTTCGATCTCATCCTCCTCGCTCCCCGGCAGCAACATCCGGCTCTTCAGCTCGAGCAGGGCGGCGATCAGGACGAGGAACTCGGTCGCCACCTCGAGGTCGATCTCGCCCCTGAGCTCCAGCCGGTCGATGTACGAGATGACGATCTCCGCCAGATCAACCTCCCTGAGGTCTATCTCATCGCGCAGGACGAGGGTCAACAGCAGGTCGAAGGGACCTGTAAAGACGTCAAGATCGAGATCGAGATCCGCGGCGCGCACCGGGAAAGAAGCTACCTGTGGCCTCCGACGCTGCCGCCACCAGGGCCAACACGGGAACCCCGCACTCAGCGGCCGGGCGGGCGCCTCGGCTCAGCCGACCGAGGGGCCGACGCCCATCGCCCGGCGCACGTCCAGCAGGGTCGCCCGAGCGATCGCTGACGCCTTCTCTGCACCGGTCTGCAGGGCGGACTCGAGCGCCGCCTCGTCCGGCCTCAACTCCGAATAACGGGCCTGGATCGGTTCAAGCCGCTCGATCACCGCCTCCGCAACTGCCAGCTTGAAGTCCCCATAACGGGACTGGGAGTGGTCCGCCTCGACCGCCTCGGGCGTGGTTGCGGAGACCGCGGCGAGGATGTCGATCAGGTTGGTGATCCCGGGCTTGTCGGCTCCCCTGACGACCTCCGACCCAGAGTCCGTGACAGCCGACTTGAACTTCTTGAGGATCGCCGCAGGCTCGTCGAGGACATGGACGGTCCCCTGCTCGGTGCCGCCTGTGGTCGACATCTTCGACGTCGGGTTCTGGAGATCCATGATCCGGGCCCCAACCGGCGGGATCCGGTGCTGCGGCACGACGAGGGTCTCCCCGAAACGGGAGTTGAATCGCTCGGCGATGTCGCGCATCAGCTCGATGTGCTGGCGCTGGTCGTCGCCCACGGGCACCTCCTCGGCCCTGTAGGCGAGCACGTCGGCGGCCTGGAGCACCGGGTAGAGGAAGAGGCCCGCGCTCACCAGTTCTCGCTCGTTGCCGGCCTTCTCCTTGAACTGGTGCATCCGGTTGAGGTCTCCCCACGAAGTGACCGAGCAGAGCAGCCAACAGAGTTCGGTGTGCTCGGGGACGTCACCCTGGCGGAAGAAGACGCAGCGAGCAGGGTCGAGGCCGGCCGCAAGCAGCAGGGCGGCGGTGTCGTAGGTCCTCTCCCTCAGCTCGATCGGGTCGTAGGGGACGGTCGTCGCGTGGAGATCCACGATGCAGTAGAGGGCCTCGCCCCGATCCTGGCCCGACACGTACTGGTCGATCGCGCCGAGCAGGTTGCCCAGGTGCTTGCGCCCGGTGGGTTGGATGCCGGAGAAGATCCTCATCGTTTTCGCAGGCTACACGCGGCGTCGGGCCTAGTGCCCGGCACCCGACAGGTTGAGTCCCACTACGCCGACCACGATCAGGGCGATGCAGGCGAACTTGAGCGCTGTGACCGCTTCACCGAACAGGGCCACCCCGACCGCGGCCGTGATCGCCGTACCGACGCCGGCCCACACCGCGTAGGCGATCCCGAGCTGGATGTGCTTCAGGACGAGCGCCAGGAACCAGAACGAGAGCCCGTAGCCGATGGCGACGACCGCGATCAGCGCCCATTTGCCGCCACCGGAGGCGTCGTTCGAGGCACGAAGGGCAGTGGTGCCGATCACCTCCGTGAGTATCGCCAGGCCCAGCAGGCCCCAACCGCCCACCTGGCGCTCCTAGAGAGCCTGGCGAACGACCGGGGTCTTGGCCGCCCCGGCCTCATCGAGCCTGCGCACCGGCGTCGAGTACGGCGCCGATTGGGCGATCTCGGGTCCTCCTTCGCCTCCCGGAGGATCTCGACGATCGCATCGGCGAACGCGTCGAGCGTCTCCTTGGTCTCGGTCTCGGTCGGCTCGATCAGCAGGGCCTCCTCGACGAGCAGCGGGAAGTAGACGGTCGGCGGGTGGTAACCGTGGTCGAGCAGTCGCTTGGCGAGGTCGAGCGTCCTGATCCCGAGGTCCCGCTTCATCGGCGCGCCGGAGAGGACGAACTCATGCATGCAGATCCTGTCGAAGGCCACCGGCAGGTAGTCGGCAACCCCGTCCTGCTTGAGCCTCGCAAGCAGGTAGTTGGCGTTCAACACGGCGAGCTCCGAAGCCTCACGCAACCCTTCGGCGCCGAGCGAGCGGATGTAGGCGTAGGAGCGGACGAAGACCCCGAAGTTGCCTTGGAATCCGCGCAGCCTGCCGATCGACTTGGGCCGGTCGTGCTCAAGGCGGAAGTGAGGACCGTCGCCATTGGCCGAATCGTCGCGGACCACTTGCGGTCGGGGCAGGAACGGTTCGATCCGGTCGGAGACGGCGATCGGTCCGGACCCGGGTCCGCCTCCGCCGTGCGGCTGGGTGAACGACTTGTGGAGGTTGAAGTGGACGATGTCGAAGCCCATGTCGCCGGGTCGTGAGATCCCCATCACGGCGTTGAGGTTCGCGCCGTCGTAGTAGAGCGTCGCACCGACTCCGTGGACGATCTCGGCGATCTCCTCGATGTTCGGGTCGAACAGGCCGAGCGTGTTCGGGTTGGTGAGCATCAGGCAGGCGACCTGGTCATCCGCCTTCTCCCTGAGGTCGTCGAGATCGACCCCGCCGTCCGGGTTGGTCCCGACCTTGACCACCTCGTACCCGCACATCGTCACAGTCGCCGGGTTGGTGCCGTGAGCGGTGTCGGGAGTGAGGACCTTCGATGCGGATGTCGCCCCTGTCCTCGTGGTAGGCGCTGCGTGAGGAGCACACCGGCGAGCTCCCCGTGCGATCCGGCCGAGGGCTGCAGCGACACATGAGGCAGGCCGGCGACCTCTCCCAGTGCGTGCTGGAGGTTGTACATCAGCTCCAGCGCGCCCTGCGAGTGGGCCTCGGACTGAAGCGGGTGAAGCCGGGCATGGCCCGGGAGAGCGGCGACCCTCTCGTGCAGTCGCGGGTTGTGCTTCATCGTGCAGGACCCGAGCGGGTAGAAGCCTGAGTCGAGGTCGAAATTCCGCTTGCTCAGCCTCGTGTAGTGGCGCACGAGTTCAGGTTCGGCGACCTCCGGCAGCCTCGCCGGCTCGCTCCGCAGCAGCCGGGCGGGAATCAGGTCAGCCAACGGTGCGTCAGGCACGTCGGTGGGCGGCGGGACGAATGCCCTGCGGCCCGTCTTGCTCTTCTCGTAGATGGTCCGGGAGTGCTCGCGCTGCTGAGGCGTCTCGCCTCCGCGAGCCGGCCGGGAGCCTGACTCGACCGCTTCACCCAGTTCACCGGCAGCGTGCTGCGCTGCCGTCTGTGCGGATGCCATGTCGCTCATCGAGCCACCTCCGCACCACTGCGCTCGGCGGCAACCGCCGCGCCGAGGACCTCGGCGAGGCGGTCGATGTCGGCCCGGTCTCGCTGCTCCGTGAGCGCGACCAGCAGGCCGGTTGGGAATTCGGGGTAATCGGTGCCGAGGGCGTAGCCGGGGTTGATGCCCTGCTCCTGGCATCGCGCGATCACGGCTTCGACCGGGGCATCGAGGTTGACCGCGAACTCGCGGACGACCGCCTGATCGTGGAGCGGCTCGATCCCATCGACGGCAGCCAGCGCGGTTCGCGCGTAGGCAGTGCGTCTGAGCGAGCAGCTCGCCCAGCTCCACGAGGCCTTCGCGTCCGAGCCATGAGAGGTAGACGACCCCCGCAAGCGCGTTGAGTGCCTGGGCGGTGCAGATGTTCGATGTCGCCTTCTCGCGGCGGATGTGCTGCTCGCGGGTCTGGAGGGTGAGCACCAATCCCCTTCGCCCGTCGACGTCCTTGGTCTCGCCGGCGATTCGGCCGGGCATCCTGCGGATGTGCTCCTGCGAGGCGGCGAAGAAACCGAACGACGGGCCTCCGAAGTCGAGCCTGTTGCCGAGGCTCTGCCCCTCGCCGACTGCGACGTCCACCCCGCGGGCGCCGGGCGGCTCGAGGATCCCGAGCGGGATCGGGTCGCATGAGCAGACCACCAGGGCGCCGACCTCCTTGGCTGCATCCACGAGGGGCTTGAGGTCCTCGACGCTGCCGAGGAAGTTGGGCTGCTGGAGGATCACCACTCCGACCTGGTCGTCGAGCATCGAGACCAGTCGGTCGAGGTCGGTGAGCCCGTCGGTCAGGGGGATCTCCTCGACCGTCGTTCCGTAACCGACTGCGAGCGTCTCGAGCGTTTCGCGGGAGTGAGGATGGACCCCGCGTGAGACGAGGTGCCTTGTGCGACCGTTGGCGAGCTTCGCGAGGTAGGCGGCGGCGCCCACGGCGGAGGGACCCTCGTAGAGCGATGCGTTGCTGATCGGCAGCCCTGTCAGCTCGCTGATCGCAGTCTGGTACTCGAACATCACCTGCAGGCCGCCCTGCGAAATCTCAGGCTGGTAGGGGGTGTAGGGAGTCAGGAACTCCGCCCTTCCCATCAGCGTGTCGATCAGGGCCGGCACGTAGTGGTCGTACATTCCCGCGCCGAGGAAGGTGACCTCGTCCTCTGCGCTGGTGTTGCGCGCTGCGAGCGCGGCGAGCTCCGAGTAGACCTCCTGCTCCGGCTTGCCCGGGGGCAGGTCGAGCGCGCGATCGAAGCAGCACGTCCTCGGGGATCTCCGCGAAGAGCTCGGAGATCGAGCCAACCCCGATCGCCTCGAGCATCTCGTCGATGTCTTCCCTCGTGGCTTGGGTGTAGGAGCTCAATCGGTGCCTTTCTCGATCCCGTTGCTTCAGTTCAGCCGAGCATCGCTGTGTACGCGGCGGAGTCCATCAGCGACTCCCTCTCCCTACGGACGACAGGCTCACCTTGACCAGCCAACCTCGCCGTAGGGATCCTCGTTGACCACGGCAGGATCATCCGCGATCGAACCGTTGACCTCGATCGATCTCGCCGCACATCGGCGCGATGACCTCGCTGACGGCCTTGACCGACTCGACCTCGGCGTAGGACCCATCCTTCGTGACCGTCGTCGCCGACTGCGGGCGCGTCGAAGAACACGACCTCGCCGAGCGCGTCCTGGGCGTACCAGGTGATCCCCATCGTCGCCGTCGCGTCCATCCTCGTCGATCCGCGCCCAGTCGTGTTCGGGGTGGTAGAGCAGATCCTCGGGGTAGCTCGCTTCGGCCACGTCAGTCCGCCTTTCTGTAGAGCGGTTTGTCGCGCGACTTCTGCGGGGCGGATCTTCCCACGAACGTCTATCTCGATTGCTGAACCCGGCTCGGCCACGGCTGCAGGGAGGTAGGCCATCCCGATGCCGTTCTCGAAGGCTCGGTGAGAAGCGTGCCGCTGGTGACCGTTCCGCCGCCGACGACCTCGATTGCCCGGAGCGGGCGATCCCGGGCCGGTCGATCGCGAACGCGACGAGCTTCTCTCGTCCGTGCCGGACGGCACGCGCGCGGCGCGCACCGCCTGCGAGCCGATGAAGCCTGTGTCCTCCGGCAGCACCAGCCGAGCCCAGCCTCGATCGGGTTGCGATCGCGGATCAGGTCGTTGCCGTACAGGTGGAAGCACACCTCCAGGCGCAGGGTGTCGCGCGCGCCGAGGCCGCGGGCACCGCCCCGGCCGCTGTCACGGCGTCCCAGATCGCCAGCCGGCGCGTCCTCGGGACAGCAGCAGCTCGACGCCGTCCTCGCCGGTGTAGCCGGTGCCGCGACAGAGCGCCTCGCGCCGGCGAGCCGCCGCGGCGCGGCATGCATCGGGCGCCGGGCAGAGCCGGAGCTCGGAGAGCGACCTCGACGATCTCGCGCGCGAGCGGCCCCTGAACGGCGAGCATCGCCCAGTCCTCGAGCCGGTCGCTGACCTCGACACGTCAAAGTCCTCGGCGTGTCGCGGAACCAGGCGAAGTCGCGACGCGTGGTTGGCGGCGTTGGTGACGGTCAGGTAGCGCTCGACGTCCAGGCGGTAGGTGAAGAGGTCGTCGAGACGCCGCCGTCCTCACGGCAGAGCAACGCTGTACTGGGCGCCCCGCACCGGCGCAAACCGGGATACGTCGTTGGAGAGCAGCCGCTGCAGCAGCGCGAGCGCGCCCGGGGCCCTGCCGTCTCGATCTCGCCCATGTGCGAGACGTCGAAGATCCCGACAGCGCTCCTGAACGGCCATGTGCTCCTCGCATGACGCCCCTGGTATTGGACCGGCATCTCCCAGCCGGCGAAGTCGACGAGCTGCGCCCCGGCGGTGCGAGTGACGGCTCGTACAGGGGGGTCGACGCAAGCGCGGCGGAGGTCGCGGACATCGTCCCAGCCGAGCGAAGACCGTAGCGGCCGGTCTCCAGGCGCGATCGAACTGCAGGAGTCGTCGCGCAGGAAGGGCGGGACGTCGATGTCGTCGTCGGAGATCTCGAGCGTCGAGCGCTGTCGCTCGCTGATGCGGGCCCGCTCGGGACCTGTGCGACCGGTGCGCGGTCGGCCACTGCGGCCGGGATGATGGTCGAAGCCGGTGCCGATCACGGTGACGCGCACTCGTCGTCGAGCGTCTCGTCGATGACCGCGCCGAAGATGATGTTCGCGTTGGGGTCGGCGGCGTTCTGGATGATCTCGGCGGCGTCGTTGACCTCGAACAGGCCGAGATCCTTGCCGCCGGTGATGTTCAGCAGGATGCCGGTCGCGCCGTCGATGGACTCTTCCAGGAGCGGCGAGGAGATCGCCGCTCGGCGGCGTCGACCGCCGCGGTTCTCCCCGCGGCCGATGCCGATGCCCATCAGCGCCGAGCCGGCGTCGTGCATGATCGTGCGCACGTCGGCGAAGTCGAGGTTGATCAGGCCGGGGATCGTGATCAGGTCGGTGATGCCCTGCACGCCCTGGCGCAGCACGTTGTCGGCCTCGCGGAAGGCGTCGAGCATCGAGGTTCGCCGCTCGACGACGGCGAGCAGCTTCTCGTTTGGGATCACGATCAGCGTGTCGACGACCTCGCGCAGACGCGCGATGCCCCTCGGCTGAGCGAGCGCGCTGGCTGCCCTCGAAGTCGAACGGGCGCGTGACGACGCCGACCGTGAGCGCGCCGATCTCGTTCTTGGCGATCTCGGCGATCACCGGCGCCGCGCCGGTGCCGGTGCCTCCGCCCTCTCCGGCCGTGACGAACACCATGTCGGCGCCCTTCAGCGCCTCCTTGATCTCGTCGCGCGACTCGGCAGCGGCGCCGTGGCCGACCTCCGGGTTGGCGCCCGCGCCGAGACCCTTGGTGAGACTCGTGGCCGATGTTCAGCTTGATGTCGGCGTCGCACATCAGCGAGCGCCTGGGCGTCGGTGTTGGCGGCGATGAACTCGACGCCGCGCAATCCGGCGTCGACCATGCGGTTGACCGCGTTGGTGCCGCCGCCGCCGACGCCCACGACCTTGATGACCGCCAGATAGCTGGAGCTTTCCATGTGTGCTTGAGACCTGCCCTCAGGTTGGGGTCGAGATGGGACTTCGGCACTTGGCCGACCTTCCCTGCCCATGAACGGTACCGCTCAATCCAGCGAATCGTCAACAGCGGGAGCAAGCCACCGCCCGAACGGGGCCGCAGAACCCTCAACCTTCACTTGAGGGTTGCCGGACTCGACAACCCTTGACCCCCGGTCGAGCCTTGCCCCGATCCGATCACTGACCGGCGCCCGGCGGCGAGTCCGGCGCGGCACCGCCACCGTCGACCTGAGCCCCGTCGCCTCCCGTCTGGTCGGCGCCCGCACCCGGCGCCGCGCCACCCGAGCCGAGCGATCGGGTCGGATCGGCAGGGTCGATCCCGCCCTGCACCCCTCCCTGGACCCCGCCGACAGCCGGGCGCCTCGGGACGCGGACATCTACGTACCTGGCGCCGGCGGTGGCCGGATCAGCGAGAACGGTGACCACGGCAGCCCACTTGGCCGCCAGATCGTCGGCTGCGCCGAAGTAGAGGTCCGGCCCTCTCCGCATCGAGACGACCGCCCCCAACTCGCGATCCCACCTGACGCCGGCAATCCGCGGCAGCAGGGATTCCGGGGCCGCGGCGACAATCGACACCGACTCCATGGTCTTCGGCTCCTGAACCTTGCCCCCGGCCGTGGTCCCGGAGAGCCTCGGCAGGTTGAGCGTCGATACTCCCTGGAGCACTGTGCCGTCAGATGCGACCGCAACGCCGCCGGAGCCGCCCGGGGCGACCACCGCCACCGGGCGGAACAGCACCACTTCGATCCGCATCCGGCTTGGGAACTCGGTCGTGACCTTGAACGACTTGACCGGGGGCCGGTCGCCGAGAGCAGCCCTCAGCCGGGCCTCGTCGACGCTGAGAGTGGTCTGATCGAGTGCGGCCGCCCTGAGCCGCGAGGCCTTGGCGCCATCCACCCCGACGACCTCGACCTGCTTGACCCTGACGATGCTGCTCTCGCTGAAGACCAGCCAGACCCCCCCGGCCAGGGCGGCGGCCACGATCAGGCCGAGGCCGATCTTCAAGCCCCTGTTCATGGCGATCCGACCTCCCAGTCGTCGGGGAACTCGACCGGGCCGAACACCTGCACTTCAGCCTCGAGCTCAACCCCGAACTGCTCACGGACCCGCCGCTTGCCCTCGGCCATCACGGCGACCACATCGGCTGTCGTGGCGTCTCCATGGTTGACGATGAAGTTCGCGTGCTTCTCCGAGAACCCGGCCCCGCCAACCCTCAGGTCCCGGCAGCCGGCAGCGTCGAGGATCTGACCGGCTGACCGTCCCCCAGCCCTGTCATCCGAGGGGTTCTTGAAGGTCGAGCCGAATGTCCTCACCCCCCAAGGCTGCGCCTCCTTCCTCCTCGCTCGCAGCTCCGCAAGAGCCAACCTGACCGTCTCGGGATCCGCCTCTGTCAGGCGGAACCGCGCCGCAGCGACGATCTCGCCCGACCGCAGGTTCGAGTGGCGGTACGAGAAGTCGAGCTCGTCCGGACTCCGGCGAGTGACCCCCGAGGGGTCGACCACCTCGGCCCAAACCAAGGTCCGAGCGAGATCGCCGCCATAGGCGTTGGCGTTCATCCTCACCGCTCCCCCGACGCTGCCCGGGATGCTGACCCCGAACTCGAGACCCGACAAACCGGCCCTCGCCGCGGCCGCCGCGACCGAGGGCAAACGCGCACCGCCACCGCACAGCAGCTCGAGCCCATCGACTTCGATCGTGGCCAGGTCCCTGTCGAGCTTCACCACGAGGCCGTCTACACCGGCGTCGGCCACGAGCAGGTTGGATCCGGAGCCGAGCACCCTGACCTCGAGTTCCTCGGCGGCAGCCCAGGCCAGGGCCGCCTGGAGTGATTCCCGGGAGCCACAGCGAGCGAAGTGGCGAGCGGGGCCGCCCGTCCCGACGGTCGTGTAGCGGGCAAGGGACTCGTCGTCACGGACCTGTTCCGGCCGCATGCCGTTCACTCCCTCAGGTCCCCGGCCAGGGTGCCGACATCGCCGGCCCCCATCAACAGGCAGATGTCCCCGGGGCGCAGGGAGTCGGCAATGACCGCCGACGCGTCGGCAAGGCCGCCCACCCCGACGAAGCGCGACTCACCGGCAGAGCGGTTGGCCGAATCGACGACCAGGGCGGAATCGACGCCCGGGAAGTCCTCTGCCCGCTCGCGGGCCGGGTAGACGTCGAGCAGGAATCCGAGGTCGGCTCCGGCCAGGGCCTCGCCGAACTGCCGGGCGAAGGCCTCGGTACGCGAGTAGAGGTGTGGTTGGAAGACCGCCACGACCCTCGCCGGTTCGAGCGAGCGGGCAGCAGCGATCGTTGCCGCCACCTCGGTCGGGTGATGGGCGTAGTCATCGACGATCTGGGCGCCGGAGGCGGTGACCCCGACCCGCTCGAAGCGGCGACCGGTCCCCGAGAAGCGCTCGATACCGGCAACGGCTCCGTCCGGATCGGCACCGACGGCCAGTGCCGCCTCGAGCGCGCCGGCCGCGTTCTGGGCGTTGTGGACCCCGGGCACCGCCAGGACCACTCCCCGGCCGCGCCAGCTGAACGCAGTCCCGTCGGGGCCACTCGCTGCATCCGGCGCGTCGTACGGAAGTGCCTCGACCCCCTCCGGGACCAGCCTGATCAGGCTCTCCCTGTCCCAGACGACCGCCCGCCGCGAGCCGGCGAGAAACCGGCTGATGGTCGCCTCCAGATCAGCGAGATCCGAGTAGGTGGCGTGGTGATCGAGCTCGCAGTTGGTCAGGACAGCGACATCAACGTCGAGCGCCAGCAGGGAGCGGTCCGACTCGTCAGCCTCGACGACAAAGATGTCGCTGGCTCCCCATCCTGCCCCGGGCTCGCCACCGGCAAGGTCGGCCCCGACGTACCAAGCCGGATCGAGTCCTGCCCCCCGCAGCGCCGAGACGACCATCGCCGTCGTCGTCGTCTTGCCGTGAGTGCCGGTGACTGCCACGGTGCGCTTCAGCGACGTCAGCTCACCGAGCAGCTCGCTGCGGTGCAGCTGGCGCAGGCCACTTTGCGCAGCCCTCGCCCGCTCGGGGTTGTCCTCCGCCACCGCGCTGCTGAAGACGATCTCCGCGCCCTCGGGCACCGAGTCGGCCGAATGACCGACCGTCACGGTCGCTCCGGCGCTGCGGAGCGACTCGAGAACCGGTCCGGGACTTCGATCCGAGCCGCTCACGGTGGCACCAAGCTGCAAGGCGATCCGCGCCAGTCCGCTCATCCCTGCTCCCCCGACGCCGATCAGGTGCAGCGATCGCCCCTGCCAGTCGGTCGAGCGATCCATGTGCTGGTCGAGGTTAGCCACGGCTGCCGGCTCCCGCCACGGTCAGGACTTCCGCGGCCACCGCGGCAGCCGCGTCAGGCAGGGCGAGTCCGGCGCTGGCCGCGCTCATCGTCGCGAGCAGATCGGGATCGTCGAGGATCGCTGCGACCGCCTCGGCCAGCAAGCCGGGAGTCAGGTCGCCATCCTCGATCACGACGGCTGCTCCGGCTCGGCGCATCCACTCGGCGTTGCCCCTCTGGTGGTCACCCGCAGCGTGCGGATAAGGAATGAGGACGGCCGGACAGCCCTGCGCCGCAAGCTCGAAGACGGAGCCGCCTGCGCGGGCGACGGCGAGGTCACAGGCCAGCACCGCCTGACCGAAATCCTCGACGTAGCCCTCGAGCCTGTAGCCCGGCCGTGGCTCGGTCAGGTCGGGCAGGTCGCGTTCGCCTGCGAGGTGCAGGACATCGAAGTCGGCCTGCGCAAACGCCTCGATGGCGGCCTCGTTGATCGACCTTGCGCCGAGTGACCCACCGGTGACGAGGACGCAGCGGGCGTCGGTCGCGATGCCGAACCGCATCCTTGCGGCCTCACGGTCACTGAAGGGCGTCGGGACCGGACGACCGGTGACGATCCAGCGCGGAGGGGCCATGCCCTCGAGCGGAAAAGCGAGGCATACCCGCTTGGCGAATCGACCGAGGACCCTGTTGGACAGGCCTAGGTGGCTGTCGGCCTCGGTGAGAACGAGCGGGGTCCGCGTGAGCACCGCGGCCAGGCCGACCACTCCGGCTATGTAGCCGCCCCCACCCATCACTGCCGCAGGCTCGAGAGCCCGGATCATCCGCACTGCCGCCAGGACTGCAGCCGGAACGAGCAGCGCCGCCTTGAGCGCGTCGACGACGCTCGTCCTGCTGAACCCGCGGGCCTTGATCCGATGGAAGCTGAAGCCGGCCTCGGGGACGAGCTTGGCCTCCGCCCGATCGCCGCCGGCGAAGTGGACTTCGCAGCCCTCAGCCTGCAGTTCGGCGGCGACGCTCAGCGCCGGAACGACGTGCCCCGCCGTCCCGCCTGCCGCGATCAATATCCGCATGCCGGCCACTCTCCGATGAGTTTGAATCGCCATCCACTGCTCTCAAGTGGATCCCGCCGCTTGCCGCAACGTTCAGCAGCAGTCCGACGGCTGACAGGAGCACGACCAGGTTGGTCGGCCCGTACGAGATGAAGGGAAGCGGCACACCCGTGAGCGGAGCGATCCCGAGCACGACGCAGATGTTGAGCATCGCCTGGCACGTGATCAGGGCTGTCATGCCGGCGGCAACGAGCTTCGCGTACGGGTCCGTCGCCCGCTGGGAGACCTTGATCCCCGCCCAGGCGATCGCTCCGAAACCGATCAGCAGCCCGAGCAGTGCGATAAGGCCGAGTTCCTCACCGATGACTGCGAGGATGAAGTCCGTGTGCGCCTCGGGAAGGTAGAAGATCTTCTGAACCGATTGCCCGGGTCCGACCCCGGTGATCCCACCCGACCCGATCGCGATCTGGCCCTGCATTGATTGGAACCCGGCACCGGTCGGGTCGGCTGCCGGGTCGAGGAAGGCGGTGAGCCTCGCGAGGCGATACGGACTGCTCACGGCGAAGAACACGGCGAGGACGCCCAACAGCCCACAGATCGGCCCCAACACCCGCCATGGCGTGCCCGCCAGCCAATAGATGATCAGCCCGGTCGCCAGGCAGACGATCGCTGTGCCCATGTCGGGCTCGATCGCGATCAGCGCGACCGACACCAGCAATGGCCACATCGTCAAGCGGACCGTGTCGACGATGCTTCCCATCGAGCCGGGCATGGCAAGCAGCCTCGAGGAGAGGAAGAGGACCAGTGCAACCTTGGCGATCTCGGATGCCTGGAAGGACACCGGGCCGGCCCCCAGCCAGCGCCTCGCGCCGTTGATCGACTGTCCGAGGCCGGGGATCAGGACGAGGAAGAGAAGCAGCATCGCGATTGCCATCAGTGCGGGGGCACGCTTGCGGACCTCGTGCAGGGGGATCCGGCGTGCGATCAGGCAGGCAGGGATCCCGAGCGTCAGGCCGAGACCGACAGTCCGCAGCGGCAGAGAGAAGCCCGTCTGAGCCGAGGACGCGCTGTAGACCATTACCGTCCCGAAGGCGACGAGCGCTGTGACGGCGCCGACGATCACCGCGTACTCGCGGGGGAAAGCGATGCCCTGCGAGCGGGGTCCCACCCGATCGCCGAGCGACTCGATCCTCCGACGAAGGCTCATCGGACCGCTCCGTCCACCAGAAGCCGGAAGGCCGTCCCTCGGTCCTCGAAGTCCCTGAACTGATCGAAGCTCGCGCACGCGGGCGAAAGCAGGACGGCCTCTCCCGGGCGGGCCCTCCCACGCAGCTTCCCGACAGCGGACCCGAGCTCGCCCTCCTCGAAGGTCGGGACAGCGGCAGGCGCAATCGCTCGAGCGATCTCGTCGGCTGCCTCACCGATCAGCGACACGGAGGCACACGAGCGGGCTACGGCCGCGGCCAGCGCGGAGAAATCCTGGCCCTTTCCCTCCCCACCGAGGATCAGGTGCACCGGACAGTCGAGGGCGGCCAGGGCCGTGAGCGTCGAGCCGACGTTGGTCGATTTCGAATCGTTGAACCAGCGCACCCCGCCGGAGTCGGCGACGAGTTCGAGCCGATGGGGAACGCCGGCAAAGCTCCTCAGTGCGTCACCTGCGACATCGGGCTCGATCCCGAGTGCGAGGCACGCCGCCGAGGCCGCAGCGGCGTTGAGCAGGTTGTGGGCCCCGGGGAGTGGCAGCCCGCCGGAGCCGAGGATCTCCTCGCCCCTCCACCGGAGCGAGCCGCTCTCGACCGACAGGTCGGCCCCTGGCCCTCCGAAGGTCACCCTCGTGGCCTGACCACCTGCGTCATCGAAGTCCCCGGCAAAGGGCAAGATCGCGAAATCGTCTGCAGTCTGGCGCTCGAAGATCTTCAGCTTGGCCGAACGGTAGGCCTCCATCGTCCCGTGACGATCGAGATGGTCGGGACTCAGGTTGAGGAACACCGCAACCTCGGGAGCGAACCCGTCGCAGTCCTCGAGCTGGAAGGACGAGGCCTCAGCGACGATGGTCGATCCGGCCTCGGGGGTCCCTGCCAGATCGCTGATCGGCCTGCCTACGTTGCCGGCAACCGCGACCTGGCGCCCACCGTGGCGCAACACGTGGCCCGCCATCTCGGTCACTGTCGTCTTCCCGTTCGTGCCTGTCACTGCGATGACGGGGCCTGAGGTGAGGCGCCAGCCGATCTCGAGCTCGCCGACGACCGGCACCCCTGCGGACCGGGCGGCCTGTATGACCGGTGCCCGCGATGGGACTCCCGGACTCTTGACGACCGTGCCGGCGCGAGTGACGAGATCTTCTCCTGCTGCATCCAGATGCACTTCGACGCCATCGACTGCGAGACCTCCTGCCCCTTCGGGCGATGCCGAGTCGACGGCAATCACCGTCTCGCCGGATCGCGCGAGGACGCGCGCGACCGCTTGGCCGGACCTGGCGAGGCCGCAAACGAGGAACGGCCCGACCGGCAGAGCGGGCCTTCGGGCGGAGCCCGACAGGGCCGTCACTTGAGGCTCGACTGGTAGAGGGTGAAGGCGATCGCCGAGCAGGCCGCTGCAACGATCCAGAAGCGAAGGATGATTTTGGTCTCGGACCAGTTGCGCATCTCGAAGTGGTGGTGGATCGGAGCCATCAGGAAGACCCGCCTGCGGAAGAGCCGGAATGAGGCGACCTGGATCAGGACCGAGAGGGCCTCGATGACGAAGATCCCACCGAGCAGGATCAGCAGGATCTCGGTCCGGGTCATGACCGCCAGTCCCGCCAGTGCCCCGCCGAGGCCGAGCGAGCCCGTGTCTCCCATGAAGATGCTTGCCGGGAAGCTGTTGAACCAGAGGAAGCCGATACAGGCACCGACCAGGCACCCGCAGAGCAGGGCCAGCTCGGCTTGCCCGTTGGTGATGTAGGTGATCCCGATGTAGGCCAGCAGGACGATCGCGCAGCATCCGGCAGCAAGCCCGTCGAGTCCGTCGGTGAGGTTGACGGCGCTGGTCGAGCCCGCGACCACCAGATAGACGAAGACCGGATAGAGCCAGCCGAGGTGGATGTCGGCGTCGATGAAGTTGAGCCTGACCGATTCGGGCAGGCCGGCCTTGCGCGTTGCGATCCACCAGAGCCCGAGCGAGATCAGGACCGTGGCGCCGAGCTTCGTCCGTGCGCGAAGACCCAGCGAGCGGCGCTTGACGATCTTGGTGAAGTCGTCGGCGAAGCCGAGGGCTGCGCAGGCGAGCGCTGTCGCGAACACACCGATCTCCTCCCATCCGCCTTCGGTCAGGATCAGGAACGGGACGGCGATCGCGGCGAAGATGATGATCCCGCCCATCGTCGGCGTCCCGGCCTTGGAGTGGTGCCCGGCCGGGCCATCCTCGCGGATGTTCTGACCAAACTCGCGCGATGCCAGGAAGGCAATGAACTTCGGCGCCAGGAACAGGCAGATCAGCAGCGACGACGTGCCGGCGATGAGGACCCTTCCCACGGTTCAGCCCCGCTCCCTGAGCCGCTCGGTCAGCGCTTCGAGGCCAACCCCGCGCGAGCCCTTGATCAGGACCGTGTCGCCGTTCGCAAGCAGGCCCGGGACCACGCCTTGCGCATCCTGAGCCGTGCTGAGCGAGACGGTCCTGCCGGCGAAGCCCTCGGCCATCGCCGCAGCGAGCGGCCCGACAGTCACCAGCAGCCCGACTCCTCGGTCCTCGGCCTGACGGCCGATGTCAACGTGGTACTCCCGCTCGTCGGGTCCGAGCTCGAGCATGTCGCCCAGCACGGCCACGGACCGCCCGCCTCTGCGGTCGGACTCCTCGGCGAGATCTTCCAGCGCGGAAGACACCGATGAGGGATTGGCGTTGTAGCAGTCGTTGATCAAGAGAACCTCGTCCCCAAGGGGGATTCGCTCGCCGCGGAGAGCGGAGAAGCTCACATCAAGATCCCGGGGGACCCGGACACCAATCGATTCGGCCACCGCTACGGCAGCCAGAAGGTTGGACCGGTTGTGCGGTTGGTCGAAGTTGACCTTGACCTCCCGCTCGGCGCCGAAGGCGGAAATCGTGAGTTGCCTTCCGTCGGCTGCGAGCAGTTCGACGTCACCTCCGGGACCGAACGTCACCATCCTCAGGTCGTCCCGGCGGTGCGGGTCGAGCAGCGGCTCATCCGACGGGATCACGGCTACCGAACCGGGAGCGAGGCCGGCAATCAGCTCCGCCTTGGCTGCGGCGATCGCCTCGATCGACCCCAGCAGGTCGAGGTGAGCGGGGCCGATGCTGACGATCACCCCCAAGTCCGGCTTCGCGATCTCCGCCAGCGTCGCTATCTGTCCGCTCCCGCGCATCGCCATCTCAAGCACTGCAAAACGGGTTCCCTCGCCCAACCGCAGGATCTCCAGCGGCATCCCGATCTCCGAGTTGCGATTCCCCCTGCTGGCAAGCGTCTCCCCCGCCGTCGAGAGCAGCGAGGCGAGGATGTCCTTCGTCGAGGTCTTGCCGCTCGATCCCGTTACGCCGATGACCGGGCAAGCAAGCGAGGCGCGGTGGGCGCTCGCGAGCGAGCCGAGGGCGACGACCGGGTCGGGGTGAACGAGAACGGCTCCCCGCGTCTCGCCGAGCGACTCGCCAGAGTCGGGAGTCACGAGAGCTCCCCATGCCCCGGCTTCGATCACGGCGGAGGCGAACGAACCGCCGTCGACCCTCTCCCCGGGAATTCCCACGAAGAGATCCCCTGGCTTGACTTCACGCGAGTCGATGGCAAACCCGGTGGCCGCGCCGCCGGGATCGTTGAGAGTCGCCGCTCCCGACTCGGAGGCGAGTCTTGCCGCCGTCCAAGCCACGGTCATCCCTCCCACCCGGAGTCGACCAGGGCAGCAGTCGCCACGGCCCGGTCGTCGAAGGGAACGACTGTGCCGTCGGCGAATTCCTGGCCCTGCTCGTGGCCCTTGCCCGCGATCAGGACGACATCGCCGGGGAGGGCAAGGTCGATCGCCTCATTGATCGCTTCCGACCTGTCGATGATCGTCCGAGCACGATCACCCGCTCCGGCGGCCACCTCGGCGACGATCGCGGCCGGATCCTCCGAGCGGGGATTGTCGGAGGTGATGATCGCGACGTCGGCAAGGCTGGATGCGATCCCTCCCATCAACGGGCGCTTCCCCCGGTCGCGATCGCCGCCGCAACCGACGACGCAGATCACACGGCCGTCAGTAAGGCCACGGGCCGAGCGGAGGACGTTCTCAAGGGAATCGGGGGTGTGGGCGTAGTCGACGAGCACAGCGAATGGCTGCCCGGACTGCACCGGCTCGAACCGACCGGGTACGCCGCCGACCGTCGCGATCGCCGACAGGAGCAACTCCGTTTCGACTCCGACGGCGTTGGCCGCGGCGAGCGCCCCGAGGGCGTTGCGGACGTTGAAGAGACCGGGCAGCAGCGTGCGCACGGGGAACGTGCCGTCCGGGCAGTGGAGGTTGAAAGTGGATCCGTCGATCCCTGTCTCCACGTCCGTGGCCCTCCAGAGCGCCGCTTCGCCGGTGCCGTAGGTGATCGAGCCGACGATGTCCGATGCCAGCTCCCGACCGTAGGGGTCGTCGCTATTGACCACTGAGACGCGCGGATCGAAGTCGTCGAAGAGCTTGCGTTTGGCCTTCCAGTAGGCCTCCATCGTCCCGTGGAAGTCGAGGTGATCCTGGGTCAGGTTCGTGAACACGGCCACGGCGAACCGCGTCCCGTCGACCCTCCCCAGTGCGAGTGAATGGGATGAGACCTCGATCGCCGCAGCCGAATCGCCGGCCTCGTCCATCTCCCTGAGGAGTCGTTGGAGGTCGATCGCCTCCGGTGTCGTCCTGACTGCCGGCCGCTTCTCGCCGCCGACGAGTGTGGCGACGGTTCCCACGAGGCCACAGCGGCGCCCTGCAGCCTCGAGCAGGCTCCTGACAAGCCAGGCCGAGGTCGTCTTTCCGTTCGTTCCTGTGATGCCGACGACCTCGATCCGCCCCGACGGACTCCCTTCGAAGCGCGCAGCGGCCGGCCCCATCGCCGACCGCGCGTCATCCACCAGGACCTCCGGAATGCCGAGCCCGAGCGGGCGTTCCACCACGAGGGCGGATGCTCCACGCTCGACTGCCGCCGGGGCGAAGTCGTGACCGTCGCGCGTCAGTCCGGGAACGCAGAAGAAGAGCGTGCCGGGGCCAACGAGACGGTCGTCGTAGGCGAGCGCGGCGATGTCGGGACCTCCGCCGCCCGGGACGGCCTCCGGGATGATCTCGCCGAGCAGCATTCGGACCCCAAGTCTAGGAACGGGTCCGGCCGGTCTACCTCGGCGGAATACCGAGATAGGGCAGGGCGAAGGACATGATCCGCGAGAACGCCGGCGCCGCGACCGACCCGCCGTAGATGTCGCCGCTGGGCTCGTCGACGACGACTGCCACAAGCAGCTTCGGCGAGTGAGCCGGGGCGAAGCCGATGAACGACGCGATGTACTTCGACTCCGAGTAGGTCCCTGTCTGGGGATCGACCTTCTGTGCGGTTCCGGTCTTCCCGGCCAGATCGAATCCCGGTATTGCCGCGTCCGATGCCGTTCCGCCCTCCTCGAGGACTCCCCTCAGCATCTGCCTCATTTCCGAGGAAACCCGCGGCGAAAGGAGTCGGCGGGGCGCTTTGGTCTGGACAGGCTTCCCGTCGACCTTGGCGACGATCGTCGGGTCGACCTTGAGGCCTCCGTTGGAGATTGCCGAGTACGCCTGGATCATCTGCAGGGGCGTGACGCTCAATCCCTGCCCCATCGACATGTTCGGAAGCGTCGCGTCCGAGTACTTGGATGCGGGAAGCAGCAGCCCTTGCTCCTCACCGGGCAGTCCGGATCCGGTGGGCTTCGCGAAGCCGAAACGGCGCACCCACTGGTCGTAGCGCGACCGGCCGACCTTCAGGCCGATCTCCGCCGCTCCAACGTTGCTCGACTGGGCGAGGATCTGGGAGACGGGCAGCGTCTCCTCTCCGCGGTCGTGCGAATCGCTGATCGTCTTGTCGCCCGCCTGCAGCTCCGTCGGCAGGTAGAACTGTGTTGTCGGGCCGACGACGCCGGCCTGCATCGCGGCAGCGACCGTGACGGCCTTGAAGGTCGATCCCGGCTCGTAGGTGAAGCCGGATGCCTTGTTCAGCTGGGCGTAGGGAGTTGCCGAGGCGAGCGCGTTGGCATCGACCGGGGGGTAGTTGGCGAGAGCGAGGATCTGCCCGTTGCGGGGGTCCGCGACGATCGCGGTCGCCCCCTTCGGTTGGTAGACCTTGGCCACTCCTGCCAGTACACGCTCGACCTGATCCTGCAATGCGGCGTCGATTGTCAGGCGCACATCGCGCCCAGCCCGCATCGTCCTGGCATCCTGGATCAGCATCGGCTCGCCCCTCGCGTCCGAGACGGTGAGGCGCTCGCCGTCGGTTCCTCGCAGGCTCGAATCCCATGAGTACTCAAGGCCCGAAAGGCCCTTCCCCTCCGTTCCGATCATGCCGATCAGCTGCCCGGCCTGGGCTCCCCGTGGATAGGCCCTGCGAGTCGTGGCCTCATACGAGAGGCCGTCCACTCGCCGGCCGTCGATCCTCAGCGCCCGCATCCGCTCCCCGGCTGCCGCAGGAACCGACCGGGCGACGTAGACGAACCCCTTGGTTCGGTCAGCGAGCTTCGACACGACCTGATCCGCGGGGAGGCCGAGGATCGGAGCGATCCGGGCCGCCAATCCGTTGGGATCGCGGATGATCATCGGGTTGGCGACGACGTTCACCGCAGGCTCCGAGACCGCGAGGGGAGTGCCGTGCCGGTCGGTTATGTCACCCCGCGGGGCGGGAACAACAGTTCTCTGGGACTGCTGGCTGGATGCCTGCGCCTGGAGGTCCGGGGCCTTTACGACCGTGACCCAGAAGGCCCTGATTCCGGCGAGTGCGACGACTCCTGCGAAGAGCGCGAAGAGTTTTTTCGCGCGGCGGTCGAAGGGTCTCATTCGCTGGGTGTCCGGTTTCAGCCGCCGCTCGTGTCCGAGGTGCTGCCTGTTCCACTGTCAGGCACGGCTGCCGTGGTCGCGACCGCCTCCCCATCCGTGGATTGACCTCCGACGGTGACATCGGCCCCGGACGGCAAGCCACTCGAATCGGTGCCTGAGGCGCCGTCCGTCCCGTTGGCCGCCCCACTGTCGGCGAGAGCGGTTGTCGGTGCGGCTGCGGCGGTCATCGTCGCGAGCGCCTTGGCTGCGTTGCCGCTCTGGGCGGTCAGGTACTTGCTGGAGCCCACGGGCGGCTCGACGAATCCCATCCTTGCGGCCTCGGAGTAGATCCGCTGGTCCGAGGTGAGGCTCGAGAGATCGGCCCTCAGCACTGCGTTCTGCCGCTCCAGCTTCGTGATCGCCTGGACGCTGCTTCCGGTGTCGGAGTTGAGGCCGCGCAACTCACCCTGGAGGAAGACGAGGCCGGCGAGGCCGACTGCGAAGAGAGCCACCCACACCCGCCCCCGGCTGAGAATGCCGAGTGCCGACTGCTCCGCGATCGAGGTCGCGGCCGATGGCTCGACCGCAACGCGAGGTTCAGCGACCGCTCGGCGGCCGGTCTGGGGTCCCGAAACCCGCCTCGGGATCCTGGTCGAGGGAGAGTCGGAGCGACGGCGACTGGGAGCCGCCGGACGCCTCTCACGGACCGGCATCGCTGTGCTGCCGAGCCTTGCTGCCGCCGTTGCTGCCGGTGGGGTCACTTTGACTCTCCGATCTTCGCTGCCGCCCTGAGTCGGGCCGACTTCGAACGGGGGTTGTGGGCTGTCTCTCCAGAAGAGGGCGTGACCGACCGGCGGGTGAGAAGCGCAGCCTCGGGGCTGCGGCCGCAACCGCAGACCGGAAGGTCGGGCGGGCAGATGCAACCGCGAGCCTTGGCCGCGATGAATCGCTTGACTCGCCTGTCCTCAAGCGAATGGAACGAGATCACGGCGAGCCTCCCTCCGTCATCGAGCAGGTCCCATGCGGCAGGGAGTGCGGCATCGATCTGGCCGAGTTCGTCATTGACCGCGATCCGAATGGCTTGGAAGGTTCGCTTGGCCGGGTGTCCCCCGGCAAACAGGGCCGGAGCCGGAATCGCCCGCTCGATGCAGGCGACCAACTCACCGGTCGTCGTGATCGCACTGCGATCGCGAGCCCGGACGATCTCCCTGGCGATTGCGCCGGAATGACGCTCCTCGCCGAACTCGCGGAGCGCACGAGCCAATCGGCGCTCGTCCCACTCGGCCACAAGGTCGGCTGCAGTGAAATCCTGCGAGGTATCCATCCGCATGTCGAGCGGTGAGTCGCACGAGTAGGCGAAGCCGCGCTCCCGTGTGTCGATCTGCATCGAGCTGATGCCGAGGTCCATCAGGACCATGTCCGCCCGAACGCCCTCGGCGGCGAGGTCGGCAAGTGCGTCGGCAAAGTCGCCGTGCACGAAACGGGTGGAGCAGGGAACCTCGGCCGACAGGGCGTCGAATCGAGACTCCACAGCCGGGTCCCGATCGATTGCGATCAGGGTCCCCGACGAGCCGATCCGCTCGGCCAACAGGCTCGAGTGCCCACCGGCACCGAACGTCGCGTCGACGACAACCTCGCCCGGCATCGGCTCGAGCAAGTCGATGACTTCCGCTGCGAGGACCGGGATGTGTGTTTGGGTCATCTCAACCATCGGATCCGATCGTGTCGACGATGTTGCGGATCTCGCCCTTCTTGGCGTCGTCCCACTGCTGCCAGCTCGAGCGGTTCCAGATCTCGAAATTCTCGAACTCGCCGACGACGGAAACCTCTCGCTCGATCTCGGCGTACTCGATCAGCTTGGTCGGGATCATCACTCGCCCGGCCGTGTCGAGCTCGGTTTCGAATGCGCTCGAGGAGACCATGCGACGGAAATCACGGGCCTTCGGGGTGAGTCCGCCGAGCGCCTCGATCATTCGCCTGGTCCATGAATCGAACTCCTCGGGCCGCCAGGCGGTGACGCAGGCCTCGATTCCCCTAGCGAGCACGATGTCGTTGCCGCCGAGGATGCTGCGGAACCGCGATGGAACCGTAAGCCGGTTCTTCGCATCGAGTGTGTGCTCGTAGTCGCCGCGGAATGGAGTGTTCATGAAGGAGTCGGGCTGGATTGGGGCCGGAGCATCGAGATGGGAGGACCTCGGCGCCCCGGCCCTGATCAGTGACAGGGGGCACTGTACCCCACTTTCCCCCACTCTGCAACCCCAGCACGACAATTCCTCCCACAACACATCGCGGGCACCCACTTTCGCGACCTCCAGCTCCACTCCTGCCTTGCGGCGCCGGGCGGCGGCGACCGCCGGCTCAACCCGAGACGCCGGCCAGGACGGCTGCGGCAACCAGCATCAGGACGGAGGGAACGATGCCCAGGGCGATCACGAGCTGGATCGCCGGTGCGGCCTTCGCCGCCCGCTCCCTCCGCCTGATGAGGTCAGCGGACCGTGCGGCCGACGCGATCGACCTGACCGGCTCCGTCGCATCGGTGCCACGCCGCGATGCCACCGAGAGCGCAGCGCAGAGGCTCGCCAGCCTGCCTCCCGGGATCTCGGCCGTCAGCAAACCGAGGGCCTCATCGAGCGGGACCCCGGCCCCGATCCGGGAGCAGGCGCGCCTGACCGCGAGCCCCAGGGGATCCTCCCGATGGCGACAGGCGGTGGCCAGAGCGTCGACCGGGCGCAAACCGGCGGCGAGCGCTGCCCCGACCGAACCGGCGAGCGCCGGCAGGGCCCGGTCGGCCTGGCGGCGGATCCGACGGGCGCTGATCCTCTCAAGTCCGAGCGCCGCGACCCAAGGGACGGCTGCGGCGACCGGCACAAGGACAGCGCTGCCCGAGGCAGCGCAGGCAAGCGCCAGCAGTGCTCCGGCGGGGAGCCCGGCCATCAGCCGGCGACGAGCCGGCGTTGGCAGCGGCCGGGGTCGCCCGGGACCGCGGCTCGCAGCGAACACCTCGAGGCCGGACACCAAGGCGGCCGCCGCGGCGACGCCCGAGGCCCCGGCCGCGGCGACAGCGCTCACTCGGTGACCGCCTCTGCCATCCGCCGGATCACGATGAGGCACAGGACCTGAAGTGCGATGGCGCCCGCCGTGAGGGACAGCGTCAGCGGGTTTGATCCGACCGAGGCGATCGCTCCTGGCCGGAGCAGCTCGCAGCCGAGCCCAACCATCAGCGGCAGGCCACAGACCAGATTGGCCGTGAATCGAGCTTGGGCTGTCGCGGCCCTCGCCTCCCGCTTCGCCTTGGAGATCTCGTCCAGCTCACCGGCCACCGCCCTCAAAGCCGACCCCAGGTCGCCACCGCACCTCCTCCGCAGGGAGATTGCAGCCGTCACCTCGGCCCAGATCCCCTCACGGTCGCGGCCGACGAGAATCCCAAGGGCGGAGTCAAGGTCGGCTCCCCCGCTCCTGGCTGCGGCGAACCGCCTGAATGCCAGACCGGCAGCCGAGCCGCCAGCCGTCGCTGCCGCCCGCTCGAGCGTTGCCCCGGCCGCGATCGAGTCGGCTATGGCCCGCATCGCGGCGGGCAGAGTACGCTCGAGATCCCTCGCGATGCGCCTGCGCTTCGCCTCCCGACCGGCCAACAGGCAGAGCGGAACCACCACGGCGATCACGACACCGAGCGTCGCTGACGCCGTGATCGAGGCTCCCAGCGCCAGCACCGCCGTCGGCAGCAGATCGGACCGCTTGAGGCCCGGGCCTCCCCCCTCTTCGATTGAGGACCTGAGAGTCGGGACGAGCCACGCCAGCCACCCCGCCCGGTCGAGAGCATCGACAGCCGAAGCGATCGCCGGGACGGCCACTGCGCCGGAGGCGAAGCCGCACAGCCCGGCATTCATCGGAACCGGAGGCGCGAGCGGGTCGCGCCGCTGCCGGCGACCCGCCAAACCGGCCGCCCACCATCAAGTCGGAAGATCGTCCCGGCGGACAGGTCGATTCCGTCGTCGACCACTGCGACGGACTCGACCACCCGCATCCCGCTCGACAGCCGGCGCTGCTGGACGACGAGGTCGATGGCGGTCGCGATCCGTCGAGTCACAGCCTCGTGCGGGAGTCCGAGCGCCGCCTGGTGGGTCAGGGTGGCGAGCCGCTCCAGCGCAGCCTGCGGGGTGCCGGCATGCACTGTGGAGAGGGAGCCGGAGTGACCGGTCGCCATCGCATCGAGCATGTCGGCCGCCTCCGCGCCTCTCACCTCACCGACGACCAGCCGGTCGGGTCGCATCCTCAACGAGTTGCGGACGAGATCGCGGATCACCACCTCGCCGCCGCCATCCGGCCCCGGAGGACGCGCCTCGAGCCGCACGACATGAGGGTGATCGAGCCTCAGCTCCGCTGCGTCCTCGATGGTGACGACCCTCTCGGAGCGAGGGATCGCCCTCGCAAGCGCCCCGAGGGTTGTCGTCTTCCCGGAGCCGGTGGCCCCGCTCACGAGGATGTTCAGGCCGTCACAGACCGCACGTTCGAGCAGTCCGGCGAGGCGACCATCGACAGTCCCGCACTCGACGAGCCGGTCGAGCGAGAACCCCTCCGGCCGGAACCGCCTGATCGTCAAAGTCGGTCCATCGACTGCGAGCGGCGGGAGCGCCACGTTGACCCGGGACCCGTCAGCCAGTCGGGCGTCAGCCATCGGCATCAGATCATCGACTCGCCTCCCGGTCGGAGCGAGGATCCGGTCGATCGCATCCCGCAGGGCATCGGAGGAGTCGAACCGCACCTCGACTCTCTCGATCCGGCCGTGCCGCTCGACCCAGACCTCGTCCGGGCCGTTGACCATCACCTCGTCGACGGTCGGATCGGCCAGCAGCGATTCGAGCGGACCGAGGCCGGATGCGTCGGCAACAAGGCTCTCGATCGCCGCCTCCCTGGCCGACGGGGCCAGCATCGACGAGTAGGGATCGACGGCGAGAACGGCAGCGGCTCGAGCGTCGAGGCCCTTCTCGGCGGCCTCGGCAATCATCGTCGAGCGCAGGGCTTCGATCATCCGGGCCCGCTCGCTCACCTACCGCCCCCGATCGGCAGCAGCCTGATCTCAGCCGCGGACCCTCCCGCCTCCGCAAGCCTCAACGCTCCCGGGACCTTCGTCCTCAGGTCGGCCTCGACGCGGTGGCCCGCTTCATCGCCGTCGATGCCGGGAGATGGGGAACGGACGGCAAGCACCTCGGCTGCCTTGAGAGCGAGGACCGGGCGCGAACCCGTCTTGGCGATCACGACGTCGACCCTCATCCCCGCACGGACAGCCTCGGGAGGGGCGAAGGCAATAACTGTCGCGACCCTCTCGTCCGGCGCCAGCCCGGGTGCGCCGGTGACCTGAGGGTCCCTCCACATTCCCGCCGAGATGTAGGCCCCCTCGGGAATCGCGACGTTCGCGACCATCCCGTATGCCTGATCAGGCCTCGTAAGGACTCCGCCCGGCACCCAGCGTCGAGGCACCCGCCTGATCGAGAGCGAGCCTGGGGCGATCCTCGCACCGGCCGCGATCGGTTGCGAGGCGACGGGAACCGGAATCGGATCGCCTATCTGCTCCCTCAGAGCGCGCTCGCGCTCGTCGACCCCGGACGCTGCCGCACCGCCGAGCAGGAGGCTGAGCAGCCCCAGTCCAATTGCCCGACGGGCCGGCGTCACCGGGCCTCGGCCAGCGGCAGTTCGATTGCGGACCCGCAGCCGGCGACGAGCCTCCCGCCCGAACGGCTGACGGAACCACTCGCGATCCTGAGCCCCCGCCCCCGCTTCGCCTCGGTCCGCCTCGCCCCGGGCTGCCCCGGCCCCGGCCCATCGTCCGTCACCTCGATGCGGCAGCAGCCGTCGGCGCGGGTCACCGCGAGTCGAACGGTCCCGACACCGTGCTCGAGCGAGTTGGCGACGAGATTGGTGATCGCCTGGCCAATCCGCAGACGATCCGCCCTCACGGGAGCGTGGTGCAGCTCCGAGACCGCGACGGCTCTCCCCTGGGCCTCCGCGGCGTTCGACCAGAGCCGGGCTATCTCGGAGACGAGAGCAGCCGGGTCGAAGGCCTCGCCCCTGTCCTTCGGCCGACCGTCGGCAATCTGCCTCAGATCCTCGAGGGCACTTCCCGCGCGCTCAGCCTCTCCATCGAGGGCCCCGGAATCAACCGGCCTGCCCCCACCGAGCGTCGCGATCCCGAGTCGAAGCGCCGCAAGCGGCCGCGCGAGCTCGTGGGCGGCGTCGAGGATCGCGGCCTTCGTACGCAGCGCCCGACGGGCCTGGACGGTGGCAATGACCACCAGCAGGATCGAGAGCCCCCACGGGCACAGTTCGATCGGGCTCATTCCGACACCGGCCCGTCGACGAGGCGATAGCCGACGCCCCACACATTGATCACGAGCCGATCGCCCTCCACCCCGAGCTTCTGGCGAAGACGGCAGGCGTGTGAGTCGAGCGTCCGGGTCGAACCAAGCGAGCGGAAGCCCCAGACGTCCCTCAGCAGCTCCTCCTTCGTGAAGACCCGGGTCGGCTCCGAAGAGAGCGCCCGAAGCAGGGCGAACTCCTTCTGCGAGAGCTCGACCCGGTTGCCCCTCAGCAGGACCTCGCGAGACGGAGGGTCGATCTCGAGCGGCCCGATCCTCGTCCTTCCCGAGCGCTGACGGTGGTTCGAGCGTCGAAGGAGCGCTGCGACCCTTGCCCTCAGCTCGGGGTAGGAGAACGGCTTGACGAGGTAGTCGTCAGCCCCGTGCTCGAAGCCCCGCAGTCGGTCCAACTCCGACCCCCTGCCGGTCACGACGAGCATCGGCACATTCGGATCGATCCGGCTGGCGATCCCGTCACTGGCCCTCACCTCCCGAACGACATCGAGGCCGTCCATGTCCGGCAGCCCGAGATCGAGGACGGCCAAGTCGGGGAACTTGGACTCCATCAGCCTCAGGGCGTGGCGTGCACAGTCGGCGACCAACAGTTCGTAGCCGTCGGCAGTGAGGTTGTCTGCGAGGAAGGTGCGGGTTGCGTCGTCGTCCTCGGCAACCAGGATGGTGAACTTCTCTTGTTCTGTCATGCACTGACTAGCCCGGGCGCGCTCGAGACTCGCCCCCCTCCGGCTCGGTCGCATCGAGCCAGGGGCCTGCGCTCCCAACGGCTGCGGGTCCAGCCGGGCCAAGGTAGGTTCCGACCGGGCCCGCTCGGCGCAAGCCTCCGTTCAGGGTGCAAGCCTCCGTTCAGGCTTCTTGACCGGGAAGGAATCCGGCTTAGGATCCCGACGGTCTGCCAACCGGGTCCAGCGACCCGGCACTTGGCCGGACACCGATCAGATGACTCCCGACCGCGGCGACTACGACTCAGGCGACGACTTCGTACTCGAGTACGGAGATCTCCGCTTCACCTTCAACGAGAGGGACTTCGAGGAGCGCTGCGAGCAGGCTGCAGCGAGGCTCGGATTCGTCGGGTCAGGGCTCTCACAGGACGAGCGCGAAGATCTCGTCAACCTCGTCGTCAATGGCGACGTGGACAGCCCGGCGTCCGCACTCGGTGACCATGTCAACGAGTGCTGGCACGAACTGAGCGGTCCGGGCGACCGATCGCTCGTCCACTGGCTTCGCCGCCTCGTCTTCCGCGGAGCCTGGCTTGACCAGAGGGTCAAGGAGGGCGAGCTCGACATCCGCTGGGATTCCGACTTCGGTGGCTTCAGGTACGTCCAGCCCCAGCGTGGAGGCGAGCCGATCGAACTCCAGCGCGAGCCTTCCTGGGGCCGGGTCGTCTACGTACCGCGCGAACTTCGCTGAACCGCCGGGAGCGCCCCTCGGCACCCCCGGGCGATTGGGTTCAGCGCTCCTTCTTGACCGCGTCCGAGTGAGCCTTGCGACTCGCCTTGAGCGAGCGGGCGTCGAGCAGCAGGTCGGGCCTGAGGGTCGAGCTGGTCCTGACCCTGACCGAAGGGAACTTCCCGGCCGAAGCGAGTGCCTGATCGAATCCGACCACGGTCGTCTCGCCTCCGATCGGAGCCGAGGCGACCACGACGACGGTCAGCGACCCGCCGCCTGCCGAGGAGCCTGCAGCGGCAAGGGTCTTGCGAACTGCCGCTCCCGGAAGGTCATCGACCGAATCGACGACGAGGGCGGCGTGTCCGTTCCTGCCGCCGGCTCGCTTGGCCTTCTCAAGCGCACGTTCGACTGCCTTGGCCCGCCCATCGGGGGAGGAGTCGAGAGTCTCGACAGCCGTCGGCTCGAGCGATGACCAATCCCCCGCTTCCTCGGCACGCACTCCGCTGAGGACGGTGAACACTTCCAGCCCCGCAGCGCGCAGCGCGGAAGCGATCCCTCGTGCAGCACTGCTCTTGCCGGAGTGGCGGCCGCCGTGCAGGACGACGCGTGAGCCGCGGCCGATCGGTGCGACCCGGTCGATCAGCACGAGCGTGTCGTCGCCTGTGAGCGGAATCCGCTCGGTGGGGAGCGATGGTGCGACCTTCGCAGTCGTCCTCTCCCTCTTCGGGCTCTCCTTGCCGGGAACCGGCGGAGTGACCTCATCCGCACTCTTGCCGTTGATCGTCTCGACCCGCACGAGCGACGGGTGCTTCTCCGAGCGTCGCGCAGCCCGCGTCGGCCCGCCGATCACGTCACCCTCACTGAGCTCGAGTCGGCGAATCTGCGCCGCTGACACGTAGACCTCGTCGCCGCCGCCCTTGGGAGCGATGAATCCGGAACCGGAACCCTGGATCGTGAGTGCTCCCTCCACAGCTGCTGACGACTCGTCGGCTGCACGGCCGTTGGAGCGCTCCCGGCTGCGGGGCTCGCGAGAGCGCGGCTCACGCTCGCCGCTGCGTGGTTCACGCTGACGGCTGCGGGGCTCACGCTCTCTGGAGCGGTTTCGCGGTGCGGGCTTGGCGCTCTCTTGCGCTGGTGATTCGGAAGGCGATCCGCCTCCCTGGGCCTCCAGCAGCCGGTCGACGAGATCGGCCTTGCGGAGGCGACGGTAACCGTCGACTCCGAGGTCGGCGGCAATCTCGTGAAGATCGGCGAGCGGACTGGCCTCGAGGGCCTCGCGGTTGACTACTGACATTTGACTTTTCTCCTTGATCAGTCGGTTGGCGTCCGGCCGCGTGGAACTCAGCGACCGGCGACTTGCGAGTTCGACCTTACCGTGACCCCGGGCACCGGCGCGGTCCCGGAGCCGATCAGCTGGTCGGCTCCCGCCTCAGGTCCTCTGCGAGCAGGGTCTCCGGCGGCAGCTCCGAGCGCCCGTCGAGCAGGTCCCTCACCGTGAGGTAGTCCGAGCATGCGGCAACGTCGTGAACCCGGAAGATGTGGCCCCCGTGCTCGGCCCCCCAGCCAAGTGCCGCGAGCGTCCCGGCCTCTCGCTGGCGCGGTGGGCGGCCGGTGGCGGCGCCGATGAAGTCCTTCCTCCCGATGGCAAGCAGCACCGGTCGACCGAGAGCGTGAACCCTCCCGATCCCCCTGAGCACCTCGACGGTCTGAGAGGGGGTCTTGCCGAAGTCCGGCCCGGGATCGGTGATGATCGACTCGAAGGCCACCCCCCGACCGGTAGCGAACTCGATCCGCTCCTCGAGGAACGCCACAACATCGTCGAGCATCCGGCCGTCCATGCTGCGGTCCAGCAGCTTCTCCTTCGGTCGCGCCCGCGTGTGCATGATGCACCAGCGCTGCCCCGCTCTCGGCACACACGTCCGCCAGCTCCGGGTCCCGCAGGCCACTGACATCGTTGACGATCACCGCGCCCGCGTCGAGCGCCGCCCGTGCCACCGCGGGCTTGTAGGTGTCGACCGACACGACGCCACCGAGATCGCCTGCGACCCTCTCGATCAGCGGAACCACGCGCTCGATCTCTTCGGCCGGGTCAACCGGAGGAGCATTGGTGACTCCCGACTCGCCACCGATGTCGATCACGTCCGCGCCGGCATCGAGCAGCTCCGCGGCCAGCGCAACCCTGTCCTCGAGAGTGCGGCGCTCACCTGCCGTCGGAGAAGGAGTCCGGCGTCGCGTTCACGACTCCCATCAACCACGGGCGGCCCGCCGAGCTCGAGTACCCGGCCACGCGCCGGCACCGAATACAGCCCGAGCGGCATCAGCCGGCGCCAACGAGCGGGATCGTCACTCCCTCCTGCTCGGCCTCGAGCAGGAACGCCTCGACCTCCGCCGTGCGGCGCGAGGCATCCCATCCGAGCTCATCGCCGAGGACCTCGGCAACCCGCTCGGCCGCCCCGCTCGAACGGTCCGTCAGTTCCCGACCGGCAAGCAGCGCCAGGCGGGTTCGCCGGAAGAGCACGTCGCCTAGGCTCACAGCCTGTTCGGTGCGAGCCGACCAGACGACCTCGGCGAGGATGTCGGGCAGGCCCGTCGATGATCGGCTGGGCCAGCCGACCGTCCTCGCCGGCGACGGTCAGGACGCCCTCGGCCGCAGCGCCGTAGCGATCGGCCAGGGCGCCGTAGGACTCCTCGGGCACGCCCTCGACCCTGGTGAGGTCGTCCGGGTTGACGAGGACGCCGATCTTCGCGTTGAGGGTCCGGCAGGGGTCCCTGTCCCCCGCTCTCTCGACGATTCGGTCAACGGTCATCTCGGCCATGTGCCGCCACGTCGTCAGCTTGCCGCCTGTGATCGTCACCATCCCCGATGAGGTCTCGTACAGCTCCGCCTTGCGTGAGATGTCGACGGATCGCTTCCCTTCGGCGGGTGCGATCAGCGGCCGAACACCGGCAAAGGCGCCGACGACGTCGTCGCTCGTGAGCTCGGTGGCGAATGTCGCGTTGACGGCATCGAGCAGATAGGCGACATCGTCTTGGGACGGCGGCACGTGCTCGAGGCTGTCGGCTTCGTAGTCGTTGTCGGTGGTACCGATCAGGCTGCGTCCGAACCACGGCAGGGCGAAGATCGACCGCCCCTCGCCGGCCGGCACGATCGCTCCGGTGACGAGCGGCAAGCTTCGGCCTGATCGATCAGGATGTGGGTGCCCCGGCTCGGCCTGATCCGGGGAACCTCGGCCTCGCTGGCAAGCTCTCCCGGGCGCAACTGGTCGGCCCAGACCCCCGTCGCATTGACGACGTTGCCGGCAGTCACCTCGAACTCCTCGCCCGTGACCGAGTCGACAGCGTAGACACCGGTCGCACGGCCGCCCGACTCGACGAGACCGGTGACCTCGACGCGGTTGACGCAGACCGCACCCCAGCGGTCGGCCTCCTCGAGGGCACTCAGCACGAGCCGCACATCGTCCGTCTGGCAGTCGTAGAACACGTAGCCGCCGGTCGGCTCGCGCTCCGCGAGCGCCGGGAGCATCTCTGCGACCTCCTCGCCGGTCCGATCTCACGATGGCGGTCGGGGCTCCACTCGGAGGGATCGAGTTCGACCTCCTCCTCCTTCCCGTCCTTGCGCTTCCTGATCCCGCGGATCGAGGGAAGGGCCATCACGTCGTACATGCCGAGAGCGAGCCCGATCAGCCGGTCGGGGTGCTCGCCGTCGAACGCCGGGACGACCAGCTTCAACGGCTTGACCAGATGCGGCGCCATCTGGACGTTGATCTGCCGCTCGAGCAGGGCCTCGCGAACGAGGCCCAGGTCGAAGTTCTGCAGGTAGCGCAGGCCGCCATGGACGAGTTTGCTGGAGCGGCTGGAAGTGCCGCAGGCGAAGTCGGTGCGCTCCAGCAGCGCAACGCTGAAGCCGCGCATGACTGCGTCGAGGGCGACCCCTGCGCCGGTGATCCCGCCACCGACGACGAGGACGTCGAAGACTGTTCCCTCAGGCTCTCGAGAGCCTCTTCGCGATCCAGCATGGGGTCAGGTTAGAGGGCCGGGCGCCGGACCCCGCGACTAGAGCTGCTGGACCTCGGCTGTGATCTCACTGACCGACTCCTTGGCGTCGCCGAACAGCATGAGCGGTCTTCGGCGTCGTAGAAGAGCGGGTTGTCGATGCCGGCGAAGCCGGGGCTCATCGAGCGCTTCAGGACGATCACGCGCCGGACTGGTCGACCTCGAGGATCGGCATGCCGTAGATCGGCGAACGGGCTGAATCCTTGGCGGCCGGGTTGGTGACGTCGTTGGCGCCGATCACGAGCGTGACGTCGGTGCGCGGGAACTCGGGGTTGATGTCGTCCATCTCCTTGAGCTGCGTCGTACTGGACGTCGGCCTCGGCGAGCAGCACGTTCATGTGCCCGGGCATGCGGCCGGCGACCGGGTGGATCGCGTACTTGACCTCGACGCCCTTCTCCTCGAGCACTCGCGTCAGCTCCTTGACGGCGTGCTGGGCCTGGGCGACGGCCATGCCGTAGCCGGGGACGATCACGACGCGGCTGGCGTAGGCGAGCTGGATCGCGGCGTCGGCGGCGGTGGTCGAGCGGACGGTGCCGCTCGTCCGTCGTCCGCCGCGCTCCTCCCGCTGCAACGGCGCCGCCACCGAAGCCGCCGGCGACGATCGCCGGGATCGAGCGGTTCATCGCGATGGCCATCAGGTTGGTGAGGATCGTGCCGGAGGCGCCGACGATCATGCCGGCGACGATCAGCGCGGTGTTGTTCAGCGCGATGCCGGCCGCGGCAGCCGACAGTCCGGTGAAGGCGTTGAGCAGCGAGATCACGACCGGCATGTCGGCGCCGCCGATCGGCAGCACGACCATGTTGCCGAGCATGCCCGCAAGCACGAGCATCGCGACGAACAGAGCGACGGACTCCTGGCCGGTTGCGATCGCGACCGCGCAGCCGATCGCGCCGAGCAGCAGTGCGAGGTTGATGAACTGCTGCGCCTGCCGAAGCTGGATCGGCCGCCCGGGCAGGATCTCCTGGAGCTTGCCGAAGGCGATGTTCGATCCCCAGAAGGAGACCGAGCCGATGATCGCGGCGAACAGAGTCGGGATCAGGGTCTGCAGCTCCGGGTTGCCACCGTTGGTCATGGCCTGGTTGAACTCGACCACGAGATCAGGGCGACCGCTCCGCCGCCGACGCCGTTGAACAGCGCGACCATCTGCGGCATCGCGGTCATCTTGACCTTCACGGCACGCGGGACACCCAGGGCCGTGCCGATCGCGACGCCGAGCACGATCACGCCGATGTCGGATGTGTCGTTGATCGCGGGAATGCCCTCGGCCCGATCCCGATCAGCGTGGCGATCACCGCGATCGCCATGCCGACAGCCGCGATCCGGTTGCCGCGGACCGCGGTCTTCGGGCCGGTCAGCCCGCTAGGCCGAAGATGAACAGGGTGAAGGCGACGATGTAGAGGACGTCGATGAAGGTGAAGCTCTGGTACGCAGACGTGGCGATGCTCATGACGCCTTCTCCTCGGTCGGAGGCTCCGTCTTGGGCGGCTCGGGCTTGCGCTTGAACATCCCGAGCATCCGGTCGGTGACGAGGAAGCCGCCGACGACGTTGATCGTGCCGAAGGCGATCGCGATGACGAGCATGACCTTGAGCGAGCAGGCCGGTCGACTGCGACACGATCACCAAGGCCGCCGAGCACGACGATCCCGTGGATCGCGTTGGTGCCCGACATCAGCGGGGTGTGCAGCGTGTTGGGCACCTTCGAGATCACCGCGAATCCGACGAAGCCGGCCAGCACGAGGATCGCGATCATCGTGATCAGATCGAGGTTGTCGGCGTGGGTTGTTGCAGCAGCGAGAAGACTCATGTCGTTACCCCCTATGCCCCGGCGGCGGCCTTGGCGCCCTCGTGGACGATCTCGCCGCCCTGCGTGACGCAGGCGCCGGCGATGATCTCGTCGTCGAAGTCGAGCGTCAGCGCACCCTCTTCGTTGGTCATCAGCTCGAGCAGCGATTCGATGTTCTTCGCGTAGAGCTGCGAAGCGTGCTCGGCCATCGTCGACGGGAGGTTCAGCGGCGAGACGATCTTGACGCCGTGCTCGATCACGGTCTCGCCCGGCTCGGTCAGCTCGCAGTTGCCGCCGGCCTCGCCTGCGAGGTCGACGACGACCGATCCGGGCTTCATCCCCTCGACGGCGGCGGCTGTGACCAGCTTCGGCGCGGGGCGACCCGGGACCAGGGCGGTGGTGATCACCACGTCGACCTTGCCGATCGCCTCGGTCAGGAGCTGCTGCTGGCGGGCGCGCTGCTCGTCGGTCAGCTCCCGGGCGTAGCCGCCCTCACCCTCGGGTCCCCGCCGAGGTCGAACTCGAGGAACTTGGCGCCGAGCGATTCGACCTGCTCCTTGACCGCGGCTCGGACGTCGAAGGCCTGGACGACCGCTCCGAGGCGTCGGGCGGTCGCGATCGCCTGAAGTCCGGCGACGCCCGCGCCGAGCACGAGCACGGTTGCCGGGCGGATCGTGCCGGCCGCTGTCATCAGCATCGGGTAGAAGCGCCCAAGCTCCTGGCGCCGATCAGGGCGGCGCGATAGCCGGCGACGTTGCTCTGCGAGGACAGGGCGTCCATCGACTGGGCGCGGCTGATGCGCGGCACTGCCTCCATCGCGAAGGAGGTCGACTCCCGCATCGGCGAGCGCCTTGACGCCCGGGCCGTTGGAGAGGGGGGCGAGGAACCCGATCAGGACCGAATCGCGCTTGAGCGAGGCGACCTCCTCGAGCGACGGCGGGGCGACCGCGACGACGACGTCGACTGCATCGATCGTCGCCCGGTCGGGAGCGATCGTCGCGCCTGCCTCGGAGAAGGCCGAGTCGGGAAGCATCGCTCCCTGCCCGGCTCCTGCCTGCACGACGACCTCATGGCCGGCCTTGGTCAACTTGCCGACCACATCGGGCACGAGGGCGACTCGGTGTTCGCCGTCAGCGGTTTCCTTCGGGACTCCTATTCGCATGGCGCGGAAAGCTATCGCTTCGGCCCCGCGAAGGCCTTGACGAAGGCGCCCATGACCGCGCCGCCGGTGATTGCGGCCGACGTGGCGATCCTCTTGGCACGGAGGATTCGCTTGCCCTTGGCCAGTGCCCGGGCCTTGGCAGTGGCCAGGGAATCCCCCTTCGAGCGGCTCGCGCCGGCACCGGCCGAAGCGCCCAGGGCCGCACCGTCAGCGCCAATCGATCCTCCCGAGCCCTGGGAGTCCGCCCCCGAGCCCGAGCCGGTCGCGGCCTCCAGCGGGAAGCTCTTCCCGGCGAAGGCGACCAGCGCCTGGGCAGTCACCCAGACCGGCGTCTGACCCTGGCCGGGGGCGTAGGCGACCTTGCCGCCGGACCCGACCATCGATCTCAGCCATCGCAGCGGGGCTTCGGTAGGGCCGCCTGCCGCGACCAGCGCCTGGACTGCCCAGGCCGTCGACTGCGAGTTGACCTGTCCACCCGGATAGGCCGGGTAGCCGCCGGACGACGCCCTGCTGCGCCGGAGGAACCCGAGAGCGCGCGCTCGCCTTCCGGAGTCGAGCCGACCGGCGGCGACGAGCGCCTGCACTGCGGCCGCCGTGCTGTCGACGTCGCTCTTCGGCCCGCCCCTCCCGCCCATTCCGAATCCGCCGTCCGACTGCTGGGCCTTCAACAGCCAAGCGACAGCTCTCCCACCGGGACCGCCGGCGCCGCCATTCCCGCCGGCGACGAGTGCGAGCAAGGCGAAGGCTGTGAGGTTGGTTGCGGGCGCTCCACCCGGCGAGCTGACCGCTCCCGATCGCCCGATCTGCCTCTCCACGGCTGCGACGAGGTTGCGCCCGCCGAAGGACTCGGGGTCGGACCCTCCTGCGACGGCTGCAAGGACGAGTCGCTGGATCGACCCGGGATCGCTCGCCGACCGCGCGTCCATTCGCAGCCGTTCGATCACGGTGAGCCCGTCCTGCCGGGAGGTGAGGTTGAGGTCCCTGCCGGCGGCGGCCAGACCGAGCGCGGCCCAGGCCGTGGTCATCGGCGCGGACGATGAGCCGCGATCGTTCCCGAAGCCACCGTCGGAGTTCTGGGTCGAGAGCAACCAGGCGGTGGGGCTCGCCGAGGCGCTGCCGGCCGAGACCGGGTTTGCGGCGCGGATTGGGAGCCGCAATCGAGGCGACAGCGAGGATCGCCGGCAGTGACAGGGCCGAGAGCGGGGTCCCGTGAGGCAGCCAGACCGGCTCGAGGCGCCGTCGCGCCCGGGTCACCGCAGCGATCAGGGCCGGTCCGAAGGCGAGAGCGAACGCTGCGTTGCCCGCTGCGTGAGCGACGTTCCACGGCAGCGAGGTGACCATGAACCCGATCAGCTTCGCTTGCTCCGGCTGCCCTCCGTACAGCAGCCACTGCGAGACGTCCATCACCGTTCCGAAGAGCAGCCCGGCAAGCGCGCCCGCAGCAGCGAGGCGCCATCGCCCGATGCGACCCCCGGTCAGGCGAGCCAGCAGCGCTCCTCCTGCCCCGACAAGGCCCCACGCGAGCATCTGCCATGGGGTCCATGGGCCTTGGCCGAACGCCATGTTCGAGACGAGCGCCGTGATCGCACCAACTGCGAAGCCGGGTGACGCCCCGAGCGCGAAGCCGGCGATCAGCACGATGTCCGTGGTCGGCTTGACGTTCGGGAAGGGAGCAAAGGCGAGCCTTCCGGCGACGGCCAGGCCGGCCAGTGAGGCGACCAGCGCGAGCGATCGCGCCGAGGGCCTCCCGCGCTCGAACACAGCCAGCTGGGCAGCCAGGGCAAGGGCCAGCAGCGCCAGCGATGCGACGGCCCAGCTCATCGAGTTGCCCTCTGCCTGTCGCCGGCCAGCAGTGCGGCCCCTTGCTCGGGAAGCAGGGCTCCCCCGGCCCCGTCGAGGATCCTCGCGGTCTCGGTGGCGAAGTACCAACCCCCCGAGAGGATCGAGCGGGGCGAGCCGTCAGCCAGAACCCGGCCCTCTCCGAGCAGCACGACCCGGTCGGCGATCTCGGCCGCAAGCTCGGAATCGTGGGTCGCGACAACCACCGCGGCCCCATCCGAGGCCACTGCCCTGACCCTTGTCGCCAGTTCGTTGCGGCGTGCCCTGTCGAGTCCGCGCGTCGGCTCGTCGAGCAGGACGGCCGCGGCCGGTTCTCCGCTGAGGACGAGCTCGAAGGCGATCCTCTGGCGCTCTCCCCCGGAGAGATCCCGCGGATGGCGGTCGGGCGGGACGGCGATCCCGGCCCGCTCGAGCGTCTCGGCCGCGATCAGGTCCCCGACCCTGTCGGCAATCAGGTAGTCCGCGGGGTTCTGCATCAGCAGGGCTACGCGGCCCGACGACTCGACTCGACCGCGCGTCGGCTTCAACAGCCCGGCCGCATGCTTGAGAAGAGTCGATTTGCCGGCTCCGTTCCTCCCCATCAGTGCGACCGTCTCACCCGGCTGAACCGAGAGGTCGACCCCGGCCAGAAGAGCCTTCCCGCCCTGCCGCTCGTCCCACACGGACCTGATCGCCAGAGCGGCGGTCGACCTGCGCAGGGTGGGGCGGCGCCTTGGCGGAGGGGGATCGACGGTCGGCGGCTCCCCGGCCGGGAGCAGACCCCTGTCCGAGAGCGATGCTCGAGCCTGCTTGACGGTGGTCGGAGGTGCGGGAAGGCCCGCCAAGGAGAAGAGAGCCCCCGCCGGCGTCTGGAGCGCCGGAGCCCGGCCCGTTGCCCACTCGAGGAACCCGGTGGGAGTCCGGTCGCAGGCGATCCGCCCCTCGTTGAGCACGACGACGCGGTCGGCTGCCGGCAGGAGCCGTTCCAATCGCTGCTCCGACACCAGGATCGCGATTCCCTGCTCTTCGTTCAGTCGCCTGAGCAGCCACGCAAGGTCGTCGGCCGCGACCGGATCGAGCTGCGACGTCGGCTCGTCGAGCAGGAGCAGCCCGGGCCTGGGCGCGAGGGCCGCACCGATCGCGACCCGCTGCAGCTCCCCGCCCGACAGGGTCGCCAGCGAGCGGTCGAGCAGGTCCGCGAGGCCCAGCAGCAGGGCTGTCTCCTCGACAGCACGGGCGATCGCCGGTGCTGCGAAGCCCCGGCTCTCGAGTGGAAGCGACAGCTCGGCCCTGACGGTCTTCATCACGACCTGTCGCTCGGGGTCTTGGAGGACCGTCCCGCAGGCACGCGCGATCTCACCCGGTCCGTGCTCACGAGAGTCGAGTCCTCCGACGATGACCGTCCCGGCGGCCGTCCCACCGTCGAAGTTCGGAGCCAGTCCGCACGCGGCGCGCAGCAGGGTGGACTTGCCCGACCCCGAAGGCCCGGCCAGGACGACAAACTCACCCTCGTCGACGGTCAGGTCGAGGTCGCGCAGGCGCAGGGGCGCCGGCGTCGGGGTGGCGGTAGCTGAACCCCTCCAGTCTCAGCAGTGCGCTCATCGGGCAACCCCACGCCTGTCGAGCAGCGGCAGAACCGCGACCAGGGGCAGAAGCACGGCAACCGCGAATGCTCCGGCCCCCCAGGCCACGGCGAGCTGCGGCCTCCACGACGCGTCGAGCCAACCGAGCGCCGACCCAAGCGCGACCGTTACGCCGAGGACCGCTGCCGAGCAGGCGAGCGAAAGGTCATGGCGGGACCACGGACGGCGGCTGGGCGGGGCGAGGCACGGGCCGTCGCCGAGGCCGCGCAGTTCCAGGGCGGAGGCTGCGTCGACCGATCGGTCGAGTGCTCCGCCGAGGAGGGAGCCGAGCAGAGCCGACCGCGACGGGGCAACGTCCTCGCCGAGCGTGCGACGGGCCTGGGCCATTCTCTTGGCATCTGCAGCGAGCAGGGGCACCATCCGCCCCGCGAGAGCGATCGCGATGCCGAAGCGGCCGCTGCGGCGGCGCAGCAGGCCGACGACCTGGTCCTGGTCGACGCAGGCGGCGAAGACTGCCACTGCAACGGCTACCACCGTCACTCTGAGGGCGAGGATCCCGCCGTAGGCGAGGCCTTCGAGCGTCACGTCGAGGCGCCCGAGAACAGGCAGTTCACCGAGGCGGGCAACAACAGTCAATCCGTCCCTTGAGAGCAGCGCGTTGAGCAGTGCGACCGTGATTGCCATCGGCAGGGTCCAGACGGCGGTGCGGACAAGGACGCGCCCCGACCCGGTCAGCAGCCCGACTGCGACCAGTCCGATCAGGAGCGAGGCAAGGGCGAGCGGGTGGTCCAACGCGAGGGCGATCGCCATGAGGATGGCAAACCAGGCGCCTGCTATGGCGGTCCGTGCGGAACCGAGGGCGCTCGGCCGCGAGGCGCTCACCGCCCCACCTCCGGGGCTCCACGGACCGACCCGTCCGGGGCCACCAGGACCGAGTAGCGACGGGCGAGGGTCTTGGACTCGAGTGCCGCAACGGCCCGCTTGAGCCCGTCCGGCCCGAGACCGGTGACGATCCAGGTCGGCGGCGAGCCGACCTCGCCCGTGGCTGCGACCATCCCGGTGCCCACGCCAAGCACGGCGGCCGTGCGTGCGGCCGGGTCGAGCAGCCTGAACGAACCGCCATCGGCTGACGGCGTCACGTAGACGCCTGACGCACCCGGCCCCCGCGCCAGGCCGGCGGCGTCCGGGTCGTTCCTGATCGCCGCCCACTCTCCGACCACGACCCGCAAGCCCGAGCCCTTGCCGGTGACGCCCGGGATCCCCCTCGCTGGACTCGAGCCGATCGAGATGAGCACCCGCTCGACTTCGGAGCAGGCCCTCTCGCCACCCGGCGGGCAGATCAACCGAACCGCGAGCCGCTTGCCGTCACGCCCGGAGCGGAACGGCTGCGGCCACGAGCCCACGACAGCGGGGACGTGGGTCGCAGCCCCCCAGTCGCGCCTGTCCCACCACACGCTGTCGCCCGAGCGCAGAGCGACGTCTGCCGCCCCCTTTGTCGCCTCGAGTCCGTTGACGAAGAAGAACCAATCGACCGGCCTCCCGGCGACAGTCCCTCCGGAGAGCCCGTCGATCGATTGCACGAAGCGACCCTCGTAAGCCGACCCCACCCGGTGTGATCGCATGAGCTGGCGCATGGCGGTTTCGGCTCCGGGTGCATCGGCCGATACGGCCTTGCCGACGGCAACCGTGCCGAATCGGTCGGTGACGGTGAGACTCACCTCACCGGTCGGCTTGCCCGCACCCAACCCGCAGCCGACGGCTGCGCTCGCGGCTGCCGTCACCGCCGCGAGCTTGAGTGCGGTGCTCATCTCTCGAATCCCGATCCCGCGCTGGACTCAGTTGACCTTGACCGACACCGGGAACGCGGAGGGTCTCGCGCCACCGGTGGCATCGACCGCGGTGAGCGAGCAGGTGCCCTTGGTGGCCGGGGCTGGAGCCTGGAACTGACCGGACGAGCCTGTGACGGTGCCGGCGATCCCGCAGCCCGTCACCCGGACTCCCGCGGCGGCGGTCGCCCGTCCCAGATCGTCGTAGGCGCGCACCTTCACCGTCAGCGACTGACCGGCCCGAACGCTGGAGGGAGCCGCGAGCGAGAGTGTCCTCTGGCAGGCGTAGGTCTCGGGGTCGTACAAGCACCAGAACCAGAGGACCCTGCTGCCCGACTTGAGCGGGCCGGAGCCGAACGGACCGGCGGGATCGCCGGCGCCCGCCGTTCCCGAGCGGGTCCCGACCTTGTAGTTCCAGCCTGCGAGCCCGGAGCCGGACCTGGTCCCGATCCTCGTCACGAACAGGCTCGCCGAATCGGCAGGCTTGCTCGAGCAGGCTCCATAGTCGGTGACTCCGAAGGAGATGCCGGCGAGCTTCAACGCGGCCAGCGGAGTTGACCCGGGAATCGCACAGCGCTTGGTCTTGCCGTTCTTGGACACCAGCAGGCTGTTCGCGCCCGGCATCACGCGTTTCGGACCGGCGATGGTGGTGCCGCTCGGTCCGGTGACCATGATGTCGACCGTGGGAGTCGCAGCCCCGGCCGGAGCTGGATGGATCGCGATCACCAAGACCGCCGACGCTGAGCAGAGGGCTGCGAGGAGCCAACGGCTGTTTGCTGCTGATGGCATGAGCCACCCCTTTTCCTCGAGGGTGTATGTGCTTTCCGGTCGGAGGCAGGTCTCCTGACTTCCGGGCCTACCCTTTCCGCGCCTTCCCGGGATCTCGTCGATCCCAGTGGCTGCGCCCTGAAGCGCGTGCGGTGGGCCTCCCCGGTCACAGTGGCGGGACCGCGCCGGACTCTCACCGGACTTCCCTTCACCACCGACCGTCTTCTGAATGCTTGACGGTACCACCGGGGCGGGCGCCGCGCCACAGTCCAGTCCGTGCGCTTGGCAGCGACGCGGTCCGCTACCGTGCGATGCCCAATGGCGGTGAACCTGACCCGCATCTACACCCGCCTCGGCGACGACGGGGAGACCCATCTCGGCGACATGAGCCGGGTCGAGAAGACCCATCCGCGGATCGAGACCTACGGCACCGTCGATGAACTGAACTCGCACCTGGGGGTCGCCCTCGCGCTGGAGGCAATGCCCGAAAGGTTCGTGCCCTGGCTCGGGCGGGTCCAGAACGACCTCTTCGACGTCGGCGCCGACATCTCCGTGCCCGGCGGCGACTCCAAGGAACGGCTGAGGGTCGTCCCGGAGCAGACGGCCTGGCTGGAGGAGCGATGCGACGAGGTCAACTCCGAGCTGGAGCCGCTCAAGTCCTTCGTTCTGCCGGGCGGAACTCCGGCCGCAGCGCAGCTGCACGTCTGCCGGACCGTCTGCCGCCGGGCGGAGAGGCTCGCCGTCTCCTGCGAAGGGGTGTCGGCCGAGGTTGTCCGCTATCTCAACCGACTGAGCGACCTGCTGTTCATCCTCGCCCGCTCGGCCAACGGAGGCAACGAGCCTCTCTGGCAGCCCGGCCTCGGCCGCGGCGACGGCTCCTAGCCCGAGCGCTCCCAGTTCCCGAGGTCGTCTCTCGACCAGGTGCTGAGCGACGCCTCGGAGTACTCGCGTCCGTCCCACGCGACCGACCTGAGCTGCATCTGCCCCGGCTCGAGGTCGGCCAACTGCCAGGCCGGCGACTCGCCTCCCCTCAGCCGGTTGGAGCAGGCGGTCCCGCCGTGCATCGCGACCATCGTCCTGCCGCCCGACTCGACTGTGAACGGTTCGCCTCCATGCGGCCGGTGGAGGTGCCCGGAGAGGAGCAGGTCCACTCCGCCCTGCGAGGCGACCTCGAGCAGCTCGTCGGACCTGACTACGAGACTGGGTCCGCGGCCGGAGGCCGGGTGCATCGCCAGCGGGTGGTGAGTCACAAGGACCACGGGGTCGTGAGGTCGGCGACCTTCGAGCAGCTCCTTGGCGAGCCAGAGCGACTCGCGGTCGACAGCTCCCTCCACCCTGCGCCTCGGCGTCGCTGTCCGGGCGCACATCACGAAGGCCCCGCCGACCGAGGCCGACGGCTCGAGGTCATGGTGGACGTACCGCCGGAAACTCCCGAATGGGTCGGAGATCCTCCGGGTGAGATCGAAGAGCGGTATGTCGTGGTTGCCGGGAGTCGCGATCCACGGGCTCGGCAACCGCTCGAGCCAACCGGCGGCGCGCTGCCATTGGGCCGTCCTCGACCGCTGCGTCAGGTCTCCTCCGATCGCGACCAGATCGGGGCTCGCGGCTGAGATCGACTCGAGCATCGCCTCCACGAGCCGATCGTCGGCTCGGCCGGAGTGGAGGTCGGAGAGATGGACGAGTCTCATCAGTTCAGAAGCGACAAAACCCCCGCAGAAGCGAGGGTCTTGGCAGTACCGCTACGGGGATTCGAACCCCGGTTTCCGCCGTGAGAGGGCGGCGTCCTAGTCCCCTAGACGATAGCGGCAGGAAGGAAGCGAGAGCGTATCAAGCGGGCTTCACCCCCGGCATCCGTGGCTCGGCGGCTCCGGTTGCTGCCCGTCGCCATCGGTCGACTGCGTGTATCGTCATCGGTCGCCAGCGGCTGTGGCGGAATTGGTAGACGCGCACGGTTCAGGTCCGTGTGGGGGAGACCCCGTGGAGGTTCGAGTCCTCTCAGCCGCACTCTCCTGCCGGATCAACCGATCGGCGGGCAGGAGCCGGGCCGCCTAGCGGCGACGGAGGGTGACAGGCACGGCCGGCGAGCTGCAGGGACCGGCGATGTCGCCAACGATCCTGATGGTCCCGGTGATCTTGCCGCCGCGGTAGCGCATCTTCGCCCTGAGGCGACGGGTCTTGGTCCCCGAGTTGATCGAGATGTTGCCGGTGCTTGACACCCTCGCCCGAGGACGCACCTCCACCTGCGCCGGGCCGACGAGACCGCCGAGCTCGCACGTGAAGCTCCGCGTCCACGCCGTCGCTTCGACGACCGTTCCGGACCGGATCTTCATCACGACCGACGGCGCTGCTGCCGACGATCCGGAGTAGACGCCGGAGGGAGCGATGGCGGCGGTTGCGATCAGGGCGGCGAGTAAGTTCACGCCGGGGACGATAGCCTCTCGCCCACTTCCCCGTGCTGGTCTCAACCTGGAACGTGAACTCACTCAGGGCTCGTCTGCCTCGCGTCCTCCAGTTCCTCGACGAGTACCGCCCCGACGTCCTGCTCCTTCAGGAGACCAAGTGCTCGGGCGAGCAGTTCCCCCATGCCGAACTCGAACAGGCCGGCTGGAAGGCGATCGACAACAGTGGCGGCAGATGGTGCGGTGTGGCGATCCTCGTTCCGGTCGATTCCGAGACGAGCGAAGCGACCAGCGGGCTCCCGGGCCAACCCGAGCGCGAGGAGGCACGCTGGGTGGAGGCAACGCTCGGCGGCGGGATCACAGTGGTCAGCGTTTACGTCCCCAACGGGCGCGAGGTCGACACCGTCCACTACGAGCAGAAGCTCGAGTTCCTCGCCGCGGCGTCGCGACGGGTGGCCGAGCTGGCTCCGGCTGGACCTCTGATCGTCGGCGGCGACATGAACGTCGCGCCTGCCGATGTCGATGTCTGGGACCCGGCCCGGTTTGTCGGATCAACCCACGTGACCGAGCCGGAGCGGCTCGCCCTCGAGGGGGTGCGCTCGGCCGGCCCGCTGTTCGACGCTCATGTCGAGCACCTCGGCGACGAGCAACTCTTCACCTGGTGGGACTACCGCGGTGGCTCGTTCCACAGGGGCTTCGGGATGCGGATCGACCACCTCCTGCTCAGCCGCGGACTCGCCGACCGGATCGAGGCGTTCGGGATAGCCAGGGAGTACCGCAAGGGCGAGAAGCCCTCCGATCACGTGCCGGTGATCATGCGGCTCATCGACTGAGCGCCTGCGGGTACCCTTCGACCATGTCGAGCAACAGGGTTTCGGTAGCGCTTCTCCGATCCTGTTATCGGATCGCGAACCTCGGCCTGTCACTCGACCGCAGGATCAGGCCCTCGCGCGGGCGTGGAGTCAAGTTCATCGTCGACGGAGGCGACCGCGGGATCCTCCTCGTCCGCCACACCTACGGGAGTCGACAGTGGACCCTCCCGGGCGGACGCGTCCAGCGGGGCGAGATACCTGCGGCTGCAGCCGAACGAGAGCTCCGCGAGGAGCTGAGCCTGACTGCCCCCGGCCTGATCGACCTTGGCTCCTATCCCGGTCGGGTCCACAGGCGCCGGGAGCAGGTTTCGGTGTTCCTCACGGAATGCCGGGACCGCCTTCCGGTCGCCAACCCAGTCGAACTCGCCGAGATGGGCTGGTTCTCCCGGGGCGAGATCCCAAACGACTCCGATGCCAACCTCCACTCCTCGCTCGGCCTGCTGGCGGGACACCTCGCAGAGCGGGCCGCCCGGTCGGGCCACAGTGCGCGTTGACTGCGGCTTTACCGTCCCCTTGAGATGGGTTTCACGATCCACCCATAGATTGTCGGGACCGTGAACTGGATCGAGAGCAACAAGCGAGTCACGGTCGGCAGCGGCAGCAGCCCTCGCGACCGCTTGCTCCCTGATCTCGATCGTGCCCTCGCCGGCCTCAGCCTCCACCCGCGGGCCTCGGGCGCTCAGCCCGACGAGCGAGCAGGCGAAGCTTCCTCCCCGGGGCGCGATTCGCGACAGGGTGCTGCCCAAACGACACCGCCCCATCGCTCGTGCGGCGGCGACGGTTGACGGCTCCGGGCGGGGCGGTGACTACACGGTCACTGTGGCCGGCAAGCCCGAGACGGTTCGTGTCTACATGTCCACCGCCTTCACGGCGCTGGACACCACGACCGACAGGGAGGAGATCGACCGCACGAATCGCGAGTGGGCCGAGGCGTTCGCGAAGATGCCCCACGGGCCGGAACTCTCGAAGCTCACGGTCTACCTGTCTCCCTACTCCGAGATCAGCTCCGACCCGGTCTGCGGCCCGCAAGCCGATTCGTGTTACGACCCGAACGACGGGACGATCTACCTCGTCGGCGAGACCCCGCCGGACGGCGCAGGGATCCTCCAGATTGCGATGCACGAGTACGGACACCACGTCGCCGCCAACAGGCTGAACACCCCGTGGGACGCGAGCGGCTGGGGCCCGAAGTACTGGGCTTCCTCACAGCGCGTCTGTTCGTGGGTCCGCCGCGGCAAGATGTGGCCGTTCGATCAGGACACCCACTACGAGGACAACCCGGCCGAGATCTGGGCTGAGACCTTCCGGATCATCTCGGCCAAGTCCCAGGGGCTCGAACCCGATCCCTGGGAGATCCTCAACCCGAAGTGGGACCCGGCCACCAGGCCGGCGATCCTCGCGGCTGCCCAGCGGGACGTGACCAACCCTTGGCGCGGTCGGGTGCGATCGACTTGGTCGGGGCGCCTCGGGGTCGGCGGCGATCGAACGGACACGGTCGCGCGTTCCCGCGAACCTCGATGGGACGATCGGCACACGGCTGAGCGCATCCGGGAGTTTGAGGGCGAGCGTCAGGCTCGTTCCCAGGGGCGGCTCACTGAGGGATTCGAAGGTCTGTGGCGCATCGGCCGTCGACGCGATCGTCACCCGCAGGTCCGGCCAGGGCCGATGGGTCCTCGCAGCCAGGTACCCGTCGGACTGACCGGCGGGCAGAGCTCTCGATCCGGGCCGACGGCCCGCTCAGGCGGCGTCGACAGGCAGCGAGTAGTCGAGCCAGCGCTCGCTCACTCCCCCGACCCGCTCGTAGACCGATTGCGCCCGATGGTTGTCGAGAGCCGTCTGCCACACGAGGGAGCCGGCCCCCCGCTCGCGGCAACGCTCGAGGCACGCGGCGATCAGCCGCTCGGCGAGGCCCGCGCCGCGTGCAGAGGGGGCGACGAACAGGTCGTTCATCACGCCGATCCGCGACGCCGCGAGCGTCTGCCAGGTCCAGTAGACGGTCGCGAAGCCGGTCGCGGCCCCTTCGGCGTCCCTCGCGAGCAACTGCAAGCCCTCGTCCGGGTTGTCAATCAGCGACTCACTCAGTTGCCTCAGCCGATCGGCCCCCGGAGCGACTCCGTAGAACGAGCAGTAGCCCTCCATCAAGACGAGCAGATCATCGATGTCGTCCCCGCCCACGGTGCTGATCTCAGTTGTCACCGTGGCATCTTCGCAGCCGCCGGCGACAGGGCCGGAGACTTGAATCGTTTACCGAATCTTTGCCTTCCCATCGCGGCCAGTTGTGGGAGCAGTGCCTAGTCTTTCCTTCAATGATCCTGCGAATGCCGACCACTTCACAGCAGACCCGTGGCATCCGCGCCAAGGCGACCCTTGCCGCAGTGGCAGTCGTTGCCTCGGTCGCCATGACCGCGTCACCGGCGGCAGCCGTCGACAACAACCGCGAAGGCGCAGCCGAGGCAGTCGCCCGCGGAGTCGCGCCTCTCTACAAGAACCGAAAGGTTGAGACCTCATGCGACGCCGGCAGGTCTCCGTTCAGGTGCAGGTGGTGGGTGATCCGGGCGCGGTCAGACCGCAGGGCGGTCACTGGCCTGCTCCCCGTGATGAAGCGAGCGGGCGAGGGGTCACTCCACAAGAATCCGAGGAATGTCTTTGCCTCCGGGGAAGCGAAGGCCACGTGGACCTGCTTCTCCACCGACCGGAAGGGCCGCTGCAAACAGGCGGGCTTCCAGGTCAGGATCAGCTGACCGAGACCCGGGCGGGGATGGGCCGATTGCGGGTCCCTGGCGGGTGTGGGCACCCGGGCCGCAAGTGAGCTCTGCACCAGGCCCCGGACGATCGGCCCGGGCCTCGCACAGCGCCTTCGCGCCGTATATCCGACCTCCCGGGAAGGAATTCGCTATCTTGCGCTGGACAGTCGTCCGTGCATGACGCGAGACCGGCCCCATCCGCCCCGATGAGCTCAGCGAAAACCCAGCCCGAGACAGCCGAGCGCAGGTCGCTCAAACCACTCTGGTGGACCCTTGCGATCGGCTCTGGTCTCGGTGTGATCTGGCTGATGGCTACAGCCGAGACCGGCCCGGTCGATCCGTCCGAGGTCACTCGCGGCTCGATGAGCCACGGCACGGTCGTCTTCAACTCCACCATGATCGTCTTCCGCGAAGGCCTTGAGGCCATCCTGATCCTCGCCGCCGTGACCGCGAGCTTCCTCGGATGCAACAGGCCCCAGCGCCGGCCGGTCTTCCTCGGGTCGCTGGCCGCTCTCCTCGCATCGGTCGTCACCTGGTTCGTCGCGGGTGAGGTCCTCGCCCAGTTCGAGTGGCTCGGGATGAGACTGGAGGCGATCACCGGCTTCGTTGCGATCGTCGTCCTGCTGATCGTCCTCAACTGGTTCGTCCACAAGGTCTACTGGACCGGATGGATCGCCCGCCACCACCGCAAGCGCCGCGAACTCCTGGCGGACACCGGGCGTGGCGTCATGATCGGTCTGGTGGCTCTCGGGTTCACGAGCGTCTACCGGGAGGGCTTCGAGACCGTCCTGTTCCTCCAGAACCTCAGAGTCACCGCGGGGTCGTCGGTGGTCCTCGAAGGAGTCGGGATCGGCCTCGCCCTGACTGCGGTGGTCGGGGTGATCACCTTCCGCCTTCAACAGAAGCTTCCGTACAAGAAGATGCTGATCGCCACCGGCGTGATGATCGGGATCGTCCTCGTCGTGATGGTCGGAGGCACAGCCGCCACATTCCAAGACCTCGGCTGGCTGCCGAGGCACGAGATCCTGGTCGGCGTGATCCCCGTCTGGATGGGGTCCTGGTTCGAGGTCTACCCGACTGTCGAGACTCTCGCCGCACAATTGCTCGCCGCCGCCTTCGTGATCGGCTCCTACTACCTCGCCGAGTACATGAAGGTGACCAAGCCCAAGCGCGAGGGCAAGCCAGTCGCCGTTCGCGCCGAGGCACCCCCGGCCCAGCCGGCTTCGGCCGCCGCTCAGGCCGAGCTGGTCACCTACTGAACCCCGGGCCCTCGGCCGCGGGGCCTCGCTGATGGAGGACGCCGGCTCAGCAGACTCGAGAACTGCCAAGGCCGCGACCGCGGTGGTTGCCGCAGTGGGGGTCGCCTCACTCGGCAGCGAGATCGCAGGAGCGAGGCTGCTCGCTCCTTACTTCGGGACCAGCACGATCATCTGGGCCAACACCATTGCCGTGGTGTTGCTCTCGCTTTCCCTCGGCTACTGGCTGGAGGGCGAGCGGCCGACCGTGATCCATCGTTGGCAGGCCTGTGTCGACTCGTCCTCGTTGCGGCGGTGGTACTCGCCGCCGTGCCCTTCGTGGCCAAGCCGGTGCTCGGCCTCGCCGTCGACGCGCTCAACTCCCTCTCCGTCGGTGCGTTCATCGGCTCGCTGCTCGCGGTCCTCGCGCTGCTTTCGGTTCCGCTCGTCCTGCTGGGCGCCGCCGCACCTTACGCCGTTCGGCTGAGCGTCCGCTCGGTCGAAGAGAGCGGGCGGGTGACCGGCCGCCTGTACGCGATCTCGACCATAGGCTCGCTCGTCGGGGTCTTCGCCTCATCGCTGCTCCTGATCCCATTTGCCGGAACCCGCCTCACGTTCCTCGCCTTCGCCCTGCTCCTTGCCCTGGCCTCCACTCTGGGCTTTGGCCGGAGGGGACTGCTGGTGGCCGTGGCGATCGTCCTTGCCGCGATGCTCCCGGTCGGCTCGATCAAGGCAGCGGAGACGGGAGACAGGCTGCTCGCCGAGCGGGAGACCGAGTACGGGTACGCGAGGATCGTTGAAACGCCGGACGGCGGTCGCCAACTCGAACTCAACGAAGGCGTCGCCGTTCACTCGATCCTGCCAGCCGACCGTGGGCCCCTCACCGGCGGCTACTGGGACGAGCTCCAAGTCCTGCCGTGGGCGTCCAGGCGACCCGGCGGAAGGCCGGCGAGGGTCCTGATCCTCGGCAACGCGGGAGGCACGGCGGCGCGGTCGTTCGCGATGCTCGACCCAACTGTCGTGGTTGACGGGGTCGAGCTTGATCCGAAGATCTCCGACCTCGGACGAGACTGGCTTGCGATGCCGTCGGGTCCGCGATTCCGACTTCACACCGGTGACGCGCGCTACTTCCTGAGGTCGTCGAATGGGCCTTGGGATGCAGTCATCGTCGACGCTTACCGCCAGCCCTATATCCCCTTTCACCTCGCAACCCGGGAGTTCTTCGGGGAGGTGGCCGACCGGCTTGCGCCCGGCGGTGTCGTGATCGTGAACGTCGGCCATCCCGAAAACGACTCCGGCCTGGAGCGCTCGCTGACCGCGACACTCAAGTCGGTCTTCCCACACGTGGTCAGGGATCCAGCCCAGAGCGAGAACACCCAGCTCGTCGGTGGTGCGACGCCGATCTCCCGAGACATCCTGCGCAGGGCGCTGCCGTCGATGCCTGAACCCCTCAGGCCGACGGCGTCGGCTGCGGCCGGCCGACTGGCTCCCGGGCTCGGGGGCGGAGACGTCTGGACCGATGACCTTGCGCCGGTGGAATGGCTCGTCGACCTCTCGATCGTCAAGGCTTCGCAGACCGGACGGTGAGTCCGTACGCGCCATTTACAACAGCCGCCGTTTCGTGTACGGTGGCGCACATCAAAGCTCCCACCCCCGTGGGGGCGGTTTGAGAGGAGACAGATGGTGCGCAACAAGAAGGTCGTATCCCTGATCTGCGCAGTTGCAGTCATGGGCTCGCTGAGCATGGGTGTAACGAGTGCAAGCGCGGCAAGCTTCAGCCTGCCGAAGCTTCCCGCACTGACCCTGCCCAGCAACCTGAAGCTGCCGAGCAACATCAAGTTGCCGACAAGCTTCACACTGCCGAGCAACACGAGCGGTCTGGTCTCGTCGCTGAGCAACTGCGCCAAGCAGAAGTCGCTCGCGTCGGTGTTCAGCTGCGCTCTCGGTGCCGTCGGCGGAAGCAGCGTCAGCCTCCCGGCTTCGCTTCCTTCCAACCTGACGAGCCTGATCCCGAGCAACATCAGCTCGCTGCTCCAGGGGGTCAACCTGGGCAACCTGAGCTCGGTCCTCGGAGGCCTGATCAAGAAGTAGTCAAAGGACCCACGGAGGGTCTTCAAGGGCCCGGGACGCCAGTCGCGTCCCGGGCCCTTTTTCTTGCCCAACCTCAATCCCGCACAGGGATCGGGAATGCGAACACACAGCAGCTGGGCAGCACGGCATCCACGAGGCCGCCGGCACAGCGCCGCCCGGCGTGATGGCCGCCGGGCGCCGCGCTCCTCCAGCCCCGGCAACCCGACCAGCCAAGAAAGCAGGGCCCGGGTCCGGCAGCTGCGCCGGGCCCGGGCCCCAATGTCAGGGAGCTAGCCCGGTTGGATCAGGCGGGCACCGGAGCGTCGTCGAGGTAGAGCTCTCCGCTTTCGGCGCGAGCGACCAGCGAGGCCGGCGGCTCGAACCGATCGCCGTACTTCGCCTGCAGTCACGGCCCGGGCGACGAAGCCCTCGAGGCCGCCCTCGTAGCCGTTGATGTACTGGAGCACGCCGCCGGTCCACGCCGGGAAGCCGATGCCCATGATCGAGCCGATGTTGGCGTCGGCGACCGACTCGATCACGCCCTCGTCGAGGCACTTGACGGACTCGATCGCCTCGAGCGAACAGCATCCGCTCCTTCATGTCCTCGAGCGGTGATCGTCGAGGGTCGTCGACCCGCCGAACTTCTCGCGCAGACCGGGCCACAGCCGCGGTCCGCTTGCCGTCGTCGTACTCGTAGAAGCCGGCGCCCTCGAGCGCGCCCGGCCGGCTCGAACTCGTCGAGCATCTGGTCGATCACTCCGATCGCCGGGTGGTCCGTCCAGGCGCTCGCCCTGCGGCTTCGGCGGCCTTCGGCTGGTACTCGAGCCGATCTTGCTGCATCAGCTCCAGGTTGAGCTCGTCGGAGAGCTGCAGCGACCGGGGCCGGGTAGCCGGCCTGCGACGCGGCCTGCTCGATCGACGGCGCCGGGACGCCCTCGGCGAGCATCGCGAGCCCTCGTTGATGAACGTGCCGATCACGCGGCTGGTGAAGAAGCCGCGGCTGTCGTTGACGACGATCGGGGTCTTCTTGATCTGCTTGGCGAAGTCGAGCGACCTGTGCCAGCGCCTCGTCGGCGGTCTTCTCGCCCTTGATGATCTCCAGCAGCGGCATCTTGTCCACCGGGCGAGAAGAAGTGCAGTCCGATGAAGTCGACTCGGGCTTGGCCACTCCCTCGGCCAGTCCGGTGATCGGGCAGCGTCGAGGTGTTCGAGCCGAGGACCGCGTCCTCGGCCGAGGTGCGGCTCGATCTCGGCGTAGCACCTTGTTCTTGAGCTCCTGGTTCTCGAAGACGGCCTCGATCACGAGGTCGCAGCCCGCCGGCGTCCGTCGGGGTCGGCGGTCGGATGTGATCTGCGCGAGCAGGGCCTCGCGCCTTCTCCTCGGTCATGCGACCGCGCTCGACAGCCTTGTTGACCAGCTTCTCCGAGTAGCCCTTGCCGCGCTCGGCGGCCTCCTGCGAGACGTCCTTGAGCACGACCTCGATGCCGGACTTGGCGCAGACGTAGGCGATGCCGCGCCCATCATGCCCGGCGCCGAGCACGACCGACCTTGGTTGCCTGCCACGGCTCGATGTCCGACGGACCGACCGCGATCGCCGCTGACCGCCTGCAGGTCGAAGAAGAACGCCTGGATCATGTTCTTCGACGACCTGGCCGGTGAGCGAGGTCGACGAAGTAGCGGCCCTCGATCTCCAGCGCGTTGTCGAAGTCGACCTGCGCGCCCTCGACCGCGGCGGCCATGATCGCCTTGGGAGCCGGGTAGTTGGCGCCCTTGATCTGCTTGCGCAGGTTCGCCGGGAACGCCGGCAGGTTCATCGCGAGCTTCGGGTTCGACGGGGTGCCGCCCGGCATCTTGTAGCCCTTGACGTCCCACGGCTGCACTGCTTCGGGGTTGGCCTCGATCCACGCCTTCGCGGCCGGGACGAGCTCCTCCTGGCTGGAGACGAGCTCGTCGATGACGCCCGATCTCCTTGGCCTTGGCGGCGTTGTACTGCTTGCCCTGGAGCAGCAGCTCATCAGACGCCTCGGTGATGCCGAGCATCCGCACGGTGCGGGTGACGCCGCCGCCGCCGGGCAGCAGGCCCGAGCTGACCTCGGGGAACCCGACCTTGACCGCGGGTGACATCGACCGCGACGCGATAGTGGGTCAGGCGAGTGCGATCTCGAGCCCGCCGCCGAGAGCCGCGCCGTTGATCGCGGCGACGACCGGCTTGCCGAGGGTCTCGAGCGCGCGCAGCTGGCCTTGAGCTCGCGCACCATCTCGTCGAGCTCGGCTGCCTGCTCAGGCTTGGCCGTGCTTGAGGTCGTTCAGGTCGCCGCCGGCGAAGAAGGTCTTCTTGGCGGAGGTGATGACGACGCCCTTGATGCTGTCCTTCTCGGCTTCCAGCCGCTCGACCGTGGCTGCCATCGACTCGCCGTAGTCGCGCGTTCATCGTGTTGGCCGACTGGTTCGGGATCGTCGAGGGTCAGGATGACGATGCCGTCGGCGTCCTGTTCCCACTTGATTGTGCTTGCTCTCAGCCATGTCTCAGATCGCCTCCGACGACGGTGGCGATGCCCATGCCGCCGCCGACGCACAGCGTGACAGAGGCCGTAGCGGCCGCCGCGGCGCTCGAGCTCGTCGATGATCGGTGCCGAGGATCATGCCGCCGGTCGCGCCGAGCGGGTGGCCCATCGCGATCGCGCCGCCGTTGACGTTGACCTTCTCCATGTCGAGGTCCATGTCCTTGACGAACCGCAGCACGACCGCGGCGAAGGCCTCGTTGATCTCGACGAGGTCGATGTCGTCCACGGTCAGGCCGGCCTTCTCGAGCGCCTTGCGGGCGGCCGGCGCCGGGCCGGTGAGCATGATCGTCGGGTCGGCGCCGGAGACCGCGGTGGCGACGATCCGGGCGCGCGGCGTCAGGCCGAGCTCCTTGCCGGTCTCCTCGTTGCCGATCGCGACCAGGGCCGCGCCGTCGACGATGCCCGGAGGAGTTGCCCGGGGTGTGGACGTGGTCGATCTTCTCGATCCAGTGGTACTTCTGCAGCGCGACGGCGTCGAAGCCGCCCATCTCGCCCATCGCCGCGAACGAGGGCTTGAGGCCGCCGAGCGTCTCGACCGTGGTGTCCGGCGCGGATGAACTCGTCGTGGTCGAGCACGACCAGGCCGTTGAGGTCCTTGACCGGGACGACCGACCTGCGAAGCGGCCCGCCTGCCCAGGCCTTCGCGGCGCGCTCCTGGGAGCGCAGCGGCGTAGGCGTCGACGTCGTCGCGGGTGAAGCCCTCGATGGTGGCGATCAGGTCGGCGCTGATGCCCTGCGGAACGAAGGAGGTGTCGTAGTTCGGTCTCCGGGTCCATCGCCCATGCGCCGCCGTCGGAGCCCATCGGCACGCGGCGACATCGACTCCACGCCGCCGGCGAAGACCAGGTCCTCCCAGCCGGAGCGCACCTTCTGGGCGGCGATGTTGACGGCCTCGAGGCCCGAGGCGCAGAAGCGGTTGAGCTGGACGCCGCCGACGGTGTCGGGCAGGCCGGCCTTGATCGCCGCGGTCTTGGCGATGTCGGCGCCCTGGTCGCCGACCGGCGTGACGCAGCCGAGGACGACGTCGTCCACCCGGTTGGGATCAAGCTGGTCGTTGCGGACGAGCATCTCGTGCATCAGACCGACGACGAGATCGACCGGCTTGGTGTTGTGGAGCGATCCGTTCTGCTTGCCCTTGCCTCGGGGCGTGCGGATCGCGTCAAAGACGAGTGCGTCTGTGGCTGGCATCTGGCGACTCCTCATGTGTCCGTGATTCATTGACTGACGAGTCAACAGGGTAGCCGTGTGGCGGCCGGAACGCCCTCCGACCGTGCTTCCCCCGAGCGCAGGAGCAAACAAAGTTGACGCCTCCGTCAAGTTTGGCATAATCAGAGAGGCCCGCCCCTGACACTCGGAGGAACCATGTCCGCAGGAGAGATGTCCGCAGAAGAAGTGCCGCTCGAGGGAACTCCCGTCTTCGACGAGGAGATGTGGCAGGAAGGCCCCCCTCACGAGTTCTTCAAGCGCCTGCGCAACGAGTGCCCGGTCCACTGGACCGAGAAGATGCAGGACTTCCCCGACGAGCCCGGCTTCTGGTCCCTGACGAAGGCCGATGACCTGAGGCTCGTCAGCCGCGACTGGGAGACGTTCTCATCCGAGATCGGCGGGATCACCGCGGCGACGAACGGCCTGCCGCTCGAGCTGATGCAGAGCATGTTCATCGCGATGGACCCGCCGAAGCACGACAGACTCAAGGCCCTGTTCCAGCGCGGCTTCACCCCCAAGCGCATCGCGATGCACGAGGACGAGATCCGTTCGATCGTCCGTGACGAACTCGACAAGCTCGACGGGCAGGAGACGTGCGACATCGTCCACGCCGTTGCCCAGCCGGTCGTCGCCAGGGTCATCTGCGGCTTCATGGGGATCGCGGACGAGGACGTGATGATGTGGTCGAACCTGATCAACACGATCCTCGCGGCCAACGACCCCGACATCAACCCCGAGGGCATCCAGACAGTCACTGAGCGCGACCTGCCGATCGTGTTCCAGAAGGCCCAGGAGCTGATCGCCGAGCGGCGCGAGAACCCCACCGACGACCTGACCAGCGTGCTCGTCCACGCCGAGGTCGACGGCGAGACCCTCGAGGAGCACGAGATCGTGATGGGCTTCTTCCTGCTGATGGCAGCCGGGAACGACAGCACCAAGTCGACCTACTCCAGCGCGGTCAAGGCCTTGCTCGAGCATCCTGACCAGAGGGCGAAGCTGGTCGCGAACATGGACCTCGTGCCGAGCACGGTCGAGGAGTCGCTGAGGATGTTCCCCGCCTTCGCCCACTTCCGCAGGACGACGACCAAGGACACCGAGATCCGCGGCCAGAAGATCAAGAAGGGCGACAAGGTCGTCATGTGGTACCCGGCGGCCGGGCGCGACGAGGACGAGTTCGAGAGGCCCGACGAGTTCGACGTCGAGCGCAACCCGACGCACCAGTCCTTCGGCGCCGGAGGCCGCCACTTCTGCCTCGGAGCCGCGCTCGCACGACTCGAGCTGAAGATCCTGCTCGAGGAGACCTTCGCCCGCTACCCGGAGATGGAGCTCGACGGCGAGCCGACCTGGGTCATCTCAGGCTTCGTCAACCAGCTCAAGACCCTGCCGGTGAAGCTGGGGCCGCGCGCGGCCTAGCGGCGCATCGCCGCGACGACCCAGGCGACGAAGACGGCCTGGAAGGGCAGGCGCGCCCACAGCGCCGCAGGCGGGATGTCCTTGAAGTCGTTGGGGTTCAAGGCCATGTGGATGTTCGCCGGGTAGACGGCAAGCAGGGTGGTGATCGTGAAGATCCCACCGAAGCGCCGGACCTGCCTGTCGGGGTGGATCAGCGCCGCCCCGCCGACGATCTCCGCAGCACCGCTGGCGTAGTTCATCGCCTCATGGGCAGGCAGCCACGGGGGCATCATCCGCAGGTAGAAGCCCGGGCTGATGAAGTGCATTGCCCCAGCGAAGACGAAGAAGGGGCCGCAGAGGGCCTTGACGAGCTTCACCGCCTCAGGGTAACCGAGTCGACCGGCCGAGCTCCGCGTCCGCCCCGGACGCGCGCTCGTCTGAAACCACTCTTCCCTCCGGACCTCGACTCGCGGTTAGCTTGGTCTGCGGATGAACGACCGTCATGTCTACGACTTCGCGGACGGCTCAGCAGGGATGCGGGCGCTGCTGGGTGGGAAGGGTGCGAACCTGGCCGAGATGGTGGGCCTGCTCGGCTCGGCGAAGGTCCCGGACGGGTTCACCGTTACGACCGAAGCCTGCATGAAGTTCCTGGAACTCGGCAGCCATCCCGAGGGTCTGATCGAACAGATCGAGGACTCACTCGGCCGCATCGAAGAGAGGAGCGGCCGCCGTTTGGGTGACCCCGACGACCCCCTGCTGGTCTCCGTTCGGTCGGGGGGTCGGGTCTCGATGCCGGGAATGATGGACACGGTCCTCAACCTCGGGCTCGGAGAGCGGTCGGTCGAGGGTCTGGCCCGGACGACGGGCGACAGGCGTTTCGCGTGGGACTCGTACCGTCGGCTCCTGCAGATGTACGCGAGCGTGGTCAGGGCTGTTCCATCCGACCTGCTCGAGCGCGAGATCGAGTCGGCCAAGCGTGAGTCCGGAGCCGTGCTCGACAGCGATCTGGGCGTCGAGTCGCTGCGCGCCCTGACGGTGCGGTTCAAGCAGCTGATCGAGGCGGCGAGCGGGCGCCCCTTCCCCGCCAGTCCGCGCGAGCAGCTGCTGGAGGCGATCGAGGCAGTGTTCCGCTCCTGGAACGGCCGCAGGGCCGCCGACTACCGCCGCATCCATCGGATCCCCGAGGATTGGGGCACGGCAGTGAACATCCAGGTGATGGTCTTCGGCAACCTTGGCGAGACCTCGGGCTCTGGGGTCGCGTTCAGCCGGGACGAACTGACCGGGGGGCCCGAGCCGAGTGGCGACTGGCTTCCCAACGCCCAGGGAGAGGACGTTGTCTCCGGGTCGCGAAATGCCCTCCCCCTCTCCAACCTCGCCTTGGAGATGCCCGAGACCCACTCTGAGCTGAAGGCGATCCTCACCCGGCTGGAGGAGCACTTCGGCGACATTCAGGACGTCGAGTTCACGATCGAGCGGGGTCGGCTTTGGATCCTCCAGGCGAGGACGGCCAAGCGCCCGGCTCAGGCGTCCGTCCGCTTCGCCTGCGACTCGGTCGACGAGGGCCTCCTCAGCCCCGACAGGGCAATCCTCACGATTGACGCAGAGTCGGTCGATTCCCTGCTGCACCCGCGACTCTCAAGGCCGATCGCCGAGGATCAGGTCGCTGTCGTCGGTGTCGCAGCCTCACCGGGCGCCGCACGCGGAGCGATCGTCTTCACGGCCGAGGCGGCGATCGAGGCGGCCAAGGGTGGGGTCGACGCGATCCTCGTGCGCAAGCGGACCGAGGCCGAGGACGTCGCCGGGTTCCACTCGGCGGTCGGGATCCTGACGAGCACGGGCGGCAAGGCATCCCACGCCGCGCTGGTTGCCCGCGGCATGGGCAAACCATGCGTCTGCGGGGCATCGGAACTGAGAGTCGACGCCGATGCCCGTGAGCTGGTCCTTCCAGACGGGACAGTGATGACGGAGGGCGAGATGTTGACGATCGACGGTTCGAGCGGTTGCGTCACGAAGGCCCTGATCCCCCTGTCCGAGCCGGCCCTGGAGCAGGATTTCGAGCGAGTCCTGGAGTGGGCCGACTCCTTCAGGAGGCTCGGCGTCCGGGCGAACGCGGACACACCGCAGGACGCCGCCCGCTCGGTTCGCCTCGGCGCCGAGGGAATCGGCCTCTGCCGGACCGAGCACATGTTCATGACTCCCGAGCGCCAAGATCTCGTGAGGGCGATGATCCTTGCGTCGGATCCGCAGCGGAGGAGTGGTGCCCTCGACCGGCTCCTCCCCCTCCAACAGGGCGACTTCGAGCGGATCTTCCTGGAGATGGAGCAGCGGCCCGTGACTGTCCGCCTGCTCGACCCGCCGCTGCATGAGTTCCTCCGCGACCCGAGCGATCTGGAGGGGAGGATCGATGCCGCCGAGGAAGTTGGTGACTCGCAGCTGGCTGCTGCTCTTGCCTCCGAGCTCGCCCGGACCCTCGAGCTGCAGGAATTGAACCCCATGCTCGGTACCCGAGGGGTTCGCCTCGGGCTGCTCCATCCCGAGATCAACTCGATGCAGGTACGCGCGGTTTGCCGGGCCGCGCTGGCGGTGAAACGCAGCGTGGGCATCGCTCCCAACGTTGAGCTGATGGTGCCGCTCGTGGCCTTCGAGACAGAGCTGTCACTGGTCCGCGAGGCTGCACTGCGGATCGCGGCCGAGGAGGGCCTGGCCGGTGAGGCGGCCCCTCTGATCGGCACGATGATCGAGCTGCCGAGAGCCTGCGTCGCTGCAGACCGGATAGCCCAGGGGGCCGACTTCTTCTCATTCGGGACCAACGACCTGACCCAGACCGCCCTCGGCTTCTCCCGCGATGACGTGGAGGCCGCGATCCTCGACCTCTACCTCGATCTCGGCATCCTCGACCGGTCGCCCTTCGAGTCGCTCGACATCGAAGGAGTCGGTGAGCTCGTGACGATCGCTGTCGAGCGGGGTCGGGGAGCGAGACCCGGCTTGGGCCTCGGGGTGTGCGGCGAGCACGGCGGAGACCCGGACTCGATCGCCTTCTTCGATTCGATCGGCCTCGACTATGTCTCCTGCTCGCCATTCCGGGTCCCGACTGCCAGGATCGCCGCCGCGCAGGCACGCCTCCGGGACCCGGGCGGGAGCCGAGCGGCGTGAGGGACACGCAACACCGGGTTTGTGTGATTAGGATCGCGGTCTGGGCAATCGGTCAGACCGAGAGAGCTGACCCAGACCGGACTGGAATCAGGTAACAGGTTGTCGGAGAAACTGCTGGGCCTGCTGTTCGACAGGAGTACTACGCCGATGCTGCTCGCTGACGACGAGCGCCGCTACGTCGCGGCCAACGACGCCGCTTGCGACGCCCTCGGCCTCAGCCGCGACCAGCTTCTGGCGATGCGGATCGAGGACCTGGCGGAGCCGGCGATGCGGCCCCTCGTGGCCGATCAGTGGAGTGCGTTCATCGCAACCGGCTCCCAGAGCGGTCCCTACACGCTTGAGACCCCGGACGGCGAACAGCATGACCTCTTCTACAGCGCAACCGCGAACGTCCTGCCCGGACTGCACCTCTCGATGTTCATCAATCAGGAGCTGGTCGAGCCCGAACTCGACTTCGCCCAGGACTCCCCGACCGACTCGGAGGGCGACGAAGGACGCCCGATCGATACCGGGGAGGTCATCGAGCAGATCCTCGACAACGCGACCACTGCAATGCTGATCGTGGACGACAAGCGGGCTTTCGTGGCCGCCAACAAGGCACTTCTCGAGCTGCTCGGAGCAACGATCGAGGATCTCGAGCCGATGTCGATCGACGATGTGGTCCCCGAAAACCTGAGGTCGACGGTGGCCGAGCGATTCGAGCGATTCCTCGAGCACGGCTCCCAGTGGGGGCCGGTCCAGCTAACGGCCCCGGGCGGAAAACAGCTCACGGTCATCTACAACGCAACGGCCTCGATCATGCCCGGCACGCATCTGGTCGAGCTGCTGGCACGAAGCAGTCGGGAGCCGCAGTTCAACTTCAGTCACGATCACCTGCTCGCCGACACCCCGGGTTCAGTGCTCACACCGCGGGAACGTGAGGTGCTGACACTGCTCGCGCTCGGGGAGACCAACCAGTCGATCGCGGCGGAGCTGCACCTCTCTCCCGAGACGGTGCGCAACCACACCCGGTCGGCGAGGAACAAGCTCGGAGCTCGCTCCCGGTCGCACGCGATCGCGATCGCAGTGCGGACGAGTCAACTCGATCTCGACGGAGCACCTCCGACCGGCTAGCCGTAGCGACCGGTGACCCCGTCGCCCGTCCTTACCCGCTGCAGCACGGTCGCAGCCGAGTCCGTTCCATTGACCCTGATCCGCGGCAGGGCGAAGCGGTTGCCGCTCGGAGCGGCGAGGCCGGGATCAACCGTGGTCGCGTTTGAAAATCCCGCGTCGCGGACGGCGGCCTGGACGCGGGAGTCGTTCTTGCCGGCCGGGTAGCAGAAGGTCTCGACCGGGACCTTGAAGAGCCTCTGCAGCAGCTTGCGGGAGCCGGCCACCTCGTCGGCGAGCTGGGAGTCGCTGACGGTCGGCAGGTCGGGGTGGGTCATCGAGTGGGCGCCGATCTCCCAGCCGGAGCCGATCAGGGCTTTGACCTGCGGAACCGTGAGACCCCCCTTGCCGATGTTCTTGCCCTCGAGGTTGAGCACCCCGGGCCAGCCGGCGTCGCTCAGCACGGGGCGGGCCGTGACGAAGTGACTGAGGTAGCCGTCGTCGAAGCTCACGACAACCGGCTTGTCCGGGAGGCCGGGGCCGCCGTGCCAGGCCTTCCAGACCTGAGCGATGGTCACGCCGCTGTATCCGTTCGCCCGGAGCAGTGCGACGGTCTTCCTGAACGTCTCGGGCGGGGTCCAAAGCTCCGGATAGGCGACGCCGGCAGCTGGGGCCTTGATCACGTGGTACATCAGGATCGGGACACGCCCGCGATATGTGCCGGTCGCCGGCTTGGGAGTGAGCGATGCAGCCGTGGTGCCCGAATCCGCTCGGGCGGCCCCTCCCTTGCCGGCCCTCTCGGCTTCACTGCCACCGACGAGCCCGGTTGCGACTGCGACGGCGACGACCGCGAGGAGGAGCGCTCCACCGGCGACGAAGCGCCGGAGCGCGAGTGAGCGGGTGGCATCGCCGTCGCGCATCAGGTCCGGGTCACAGTACCCCAAGCGCCCGCGGTCTCCGCCCGGTCAGGGTCCAGGCGCCCCGGGCGCGAAACCAGGGTCGAGCCCGACCGCACGACTCGCTCCGATCGCCTGCGGAGCATTGACGGCAGACCAAGCGTGGCGGTATGTTTCCCGGGTGCGAATTCGTTTACCGAAGCGAACTCTCGGGGTCGCCGCCTCGATCCTGACGGCCCTCGCGTTGCTGCCCGGTCTGGCTTTCGCAGCCGACAATCGAGTTGAGCTCGTCGGTGCGCTGCATGAGCACTCGGGCTACTCGGACGGCTGGCCCAAGTCGCGACCTGCCGACTTCTTCGCCGCCGGGAAGGCCGAGGGCCTCGACTTCATGGGCAGCTCGGATCACTCCGACAACGTCGACTTGCCCTACACCCTCTCGACCTACTGCCTGAAGGACTTCAACGCCTGCCTCGAGGCGGACAAGGTCAACCCGTTCGACTCGTACCGCAAGTGGCCGGCAACGCTCGAACAGGCCAACCTCGCCACGACCTCTGCATTCGCTGCCTTCCGGGGGTTCGAGTGGACGTCCGACGTCTACGGCCACATCAACGTGTTCTTCTCGAAGAAGGTGTCGAACGCAAAGGTCGACGGCCAGAGCGCGGAGTTCCTCTGGCGTTGGCTGCTCACAAGCCCCGAGTCGGGCGGCGGCTCGGACGGCATCGCCACCTTCAACCACCCCGGCGCAAAGGGCAGTGCGAGCAATCCCGCGTACAACTGGAACGACTTCGCCTACCGGAGCGCCGTCGACAGGCAGATGGTCGGGATCGAAGTGTTCAACGACCAGACCGACTACGGGAGCGTCCCGTCGAAGGGCAACCCACCGGCCGAGGGCTGGTACGCACGCGCACTGGACAGGGGTTGGCACGTCGGCGCGATCGGGGCCGAGGATCTCGGCCACAACCTCGAGGACAACTGGGGCGGCCCGAACCGCGCCAAGACCGTGGTCTCGGCAACAGACCGCTCGGCCGCCGCGATCAAGTCGGCGATGCTCGAACGGCGCTTCTACGCGATCAAGCGGGCGGGAATCCGGATGACCTACACGCTCGACGGCAGGCCGATGGGTGAAAGGTTCGACGCCACGCCGGGGTCGCCGCTGAGGGTGCAGGCCAGCGTCACCGCCCCTGCCGAAGGCGACGACCTGCACCTCGACCTGATCACCAGCGGAGGGCAGGTCGTCGCAACCGGCGGCTCCACCCTCTCTACCGACGTCCTCCCCACGCTTGAGCGCCGCTACTACTACGTTCGGGTCCGCAAGGGGTCGGGCCCAGGCGAGCCGATCGCGTACTCGAGCCCGATCTGGACGACGACCTCGCTGCTACCGGACACCAGCCCGACCGAGCCGCTCTCCCCGACCGCGAAAGCCAACAAGGTCACCGTCGACGGCGACGCGTCAACCCGGCTCGACACGAACGGCCGCATGACCGTGCCGCTGCTGTGCACTGGCCTGTCGACCACGAACTGCAGGAGCGGCGTGACAGTGAGAGCAGCGGTGGCGAGGCGCAACACCGTGATCGGCAACGCGTCCGTCCGGGAGATCCCGGCCGGCTTCGCGGCCAGGATCGGGATCCTGATCACCGCCAAGGCTCGGGCCGAACTCGCAACCAAGGGCCGCCTCAACGCGACGGTGACGGTCTCCGGCACCAGCCGCGCGATCAGGATCCTCCCCGCGAGGTGACCTCCGCCCCATCCGGGGTCGGGAGGCGATGGCGGACCCCAACCAGCAGTCCGTCCCGCCATCTCAATCATCGGGGAGACAGGATTTGAACCTGCGACCGCCCGGCCCCCAGCCGGGTGCGCTACCAGACTGCGCCACTCCCCGTCGGTCCTAAGCGGGCGACGGGAATCGAACCCGCCCTAAGAGCTTGGAAGGCTCCTGTGCAACCACAACACTTCGCCCGCAGGACTCGGGAGAGTCTACCGTCGCTCAGGCAGGGGGCACGGCCCGAGGGCGTTCGCCCCTCTCCGGGACCCTCAGTTGAGGATGTTCACGGCCCGCGCCGCGACCAGCAGGACCGTCACGGCGGAGATCGCCGACCCGGCCAGCATCAGCAGCTTCAGGCGGCGTGTGAGCGGCATCGCGTCGGTCGGACTGAATGCGATCGAGTTCGTGTACGAGATGTAGACGTAGTCGACCAAGTGTGGCTGCCAGCCCGGGCTCACGACCTGCGGGTTCTCCATCTGCGGGAACTGGAAGTCCCTGTCGACCCCTGAGTCCGACCTCCTCGCATCGGGTCCGCCGCCGTCGAGCTCCCAGAAGAGGAGGCCGAAGGCGATCACGTTGGTCCCCCAGATCGAGAGTCCCTTGAGCAGCAGCTCGACCCCATGGGTCTCCTGAGCCTTGATCAGGGAGCCGATCAGAATCGCGAGCGAGAAGAGGTTCACGACACCGATCACCGCGACCAGGGCGATCGAGACCGCGCGGCGGTTATCCGTGCGCTCCAGCCTGCGCCTTGAGCCCGGAAGGGTCAGGGCGAGGATCAGAACAAGCTCCGGCACGACACCGATCAGCCAAGCCCACCCCGGGATGCCGAGGGTCGTCCAGCCTCGGTCGATGCTGACCGAGGCGAGCAGGACCTGCAGCCCCACTGCGAAGAGGACGACGAGCGGCGCCTCGACCCTCTGCTCATGCGAATCGTCGGCGTTGCGATCGGTCCCACGGTCGGTCACTTCGGGAACGCTAGCCCGCACAGCCGATGGCATCGCTCAGGCCCAGCGGCCCGCCCTCACGGTCGGCCGTCGGCGAGGGCGGCCGATCCGCCCCTTTCGCCGACGGCGCGGCGATACTCGACGCTCCCCGTGCTCTTCCCGACCTTCATATTCACAGTCTTCTTCCTGGTCGTCTGGCCGCTGAACTGGATCCTTATGCGCAGGCCCGGCCGCTGGCAGGCGCTGATGCTGGTCTCCGGCTACGTCTTCTACTCCTGGTGGGACTGGCGCTTCGCCCTCCTGCTCGCTGCCTCCACTCTGGCCAACCAACTGTTCGCGGTCCAAGTCAGTCGAGCGAGGGATCCGCGCCGACGGAAGCTGATCGTCACGGCGGCGGTGGCGACGAACCTCGCCGTGCTCGGCTGGTTCAAGTACTTCAACTTCTTCACCACGAGCGCGGCGGACCTGCTCCACACCGTCGGGGTCGGATGGGCGGCACCGACTGTCACGACCGTGCTTCCGGTCGGGATCTCGTTCTTCACCTTCATGGCGCTCAGCTACGTCATCGACATCTACCGCGGCGACGTTCGAACCGGCCCGCCTCTCGAAGTTCGCGGTCTTCCTCTCCTTCTTCCCGCACCTGGTCGCCGGGCCGATCGTCGCGGCCTGCCGAACTTGTCCCGCAGTTCGAGCGGCCGCGCGATCCGCGCAGCGATCGATGCCTCGCGCGCCTTCTTCCTGATCGTCGGCGGCCTGTTCAAGAAGGTCGTCATCTCCGGCTACATGGCATCGCATCGTGGATCCGCGTGTTCGCCTCGCCGGAGCAGCCACTCGGCGCTCGAGGTCCTCGTGGGCATCTACGCCTATGCCATCCAGATCTACTGCGGACTTCAGCGGCTACACCGACATGGCCATCGGCGATCGCGCTGCTGCTCGGGCTTCGAGCTTCCCGCAGAACTTCAACCGCCCCTACTCGGCGGCGGTCGCTGCAGGACTTCTGGCGCCGCTGGCACATGACACTCTCGCGTTGGCTGCGCGACTACCTCTACATCCCGCTGGGCGGCAACCGGAAGGGCCAGACCCGGACGTAGCGTGAACCTCCTCGCTCACGATGCTGCTCGGCGGACTCTGGCACGGCGCCGCCTGGACATTCCTCGCATGGGGAGCCCTGCACGGGCTCGGTCTGGTCGCAGAGCACCGCCTGGCGGCGCGACGCGAACAGACGGGACGCAAACCGAGCCTCCCGGGCTGGGCCTCAAAGCTGCTCGCGGTGAACTTCGTCGTATTCGCGTGGATCTTCTTCCGTGCGACCTCCTTTGGCGATGCGTTCGACGTGATCGGGAGGGTCTTCAGCGGCTGGGGCGCTCCGGCGCAGCCTCACTCGGAGCGATCGCGGTGATAGCGGCGGTATTCGCGATCCAGCAGATCCCGTCGAGCTTCGGGCATCGGGCCATGGTTGCGTTCTCCCGAGTGCACTGGGCCGCACAGGGAGTCGCACTCGGCGTGTTCCTGATGGTCGCCGGCGCACTCAGTCCAGCGGGCGTGGCCCCCTTCATCTACTTCCAGTTCTGATGGAAGACTCGCCGACACCGCGCCGCCCGTCCGATGCCCCGACCGAGGAAGGCCGGAGGCTGGAACCCGTTGGGCTGGCGATGGGGACAGCGCTGATCGCACTCACAGTGGCCGCCCTGCTGAACGCCAACGGCATGCACCGCAATGCCTCGATCCAGCCGGATTCGCCAGCGCGTGACGTTGCGATGGCGGTCACAGGGGCGCTGGCCGACCTCAGCGGCGGCCTCGGCCTGACCGAGCCTCGCCACGTCATCGCATCGGCGGTCGGAAACGGGACGAAGGACGACATCGTCACCTCGATCGGCGCCACCCCGGCGCGCAGGGCAGCTCCCCCGGCCCCGGTGAAGCGAACCTTCACTCGGAGTCACCCGATGAAGCTCTACGCGGGTGGAGACTCCCTCAGCCTCGAGACAGCGGAGGCCCTCTCCGCTGCCGCTCCGAAGACCGGGGTGATCGACATGGCCGAACCGGACGGCCACCTCAGCACCGGCCTGATCCGCCCCGACACCTTCAACTGGTTCGAGCGGACCAAGGAAGTCGAGGCTTCGATCAAGCCCGACGTGTCCGTCCTCATCTTCGGTGGCAACGACAACGACTCCTACATGACTGGCGGACCGGGTGGTGGGTTCGCGGCCGATTTCGGCTCCCCAAAGTGGCGGCGCGAGTACGGGCGCAGGGTCGGCCTGATCATGGACACCCTGACTCAGCGGCCCGGCCAGACGCTTGTATGGGTCGGCGCACCGGTCGCTCAGGACGCCCAACTCGACTCCCAGATGAAGGTCCTCAACAGCGTCTACCGGTCGGAAGCGATGAAGCGCAAGGGCTCTGTCGTCTACTTCGACCCCGACCCGCTGTTCGCGCCCAACGGCGGCTACCAAACGTCGATCGTCCACAACGGAGAGCAGGTGGTCGTTCGCGAACCCGATGGCCAGCACCTCAATACGCAGGGTGGCGTCGTGCTCAGCGACGAGATCCTCAAGCTGCTGCGCGAGCGATTCAACCTCGGTGGCGTCGGGGCCAAGGGATCCGGGTCGGCAACGTCCCCGACATCGAGCTCGAGCGGCTGAGCGGTCAGGGGATCGAAGCGGCCGACCGGCCCGGCTCGCGGCGGATCATCTGCCGGGAGTGGCGCCGCCGGCCCCGTCGCCCGGATTCGCCGAGCGGGTCCACGCTGGACAGCGCTTGAGCGCCGAGAGAGTCGCCTCGGCCCGGGCCTGGTAGCCGGACTCCGTCGGATGGACCGAGTCGTACTTGAACCAGTCAGGGTTGGCCGCCGCCATCTCGGCCCAGGGAACGCGTCTGACATTGCGCCAAGCCTTTGCCGTCTCGTCGATCACGTCATTGAGTCCCGCGAAGACCATTGGGGGCTTGGGCTTGCCGCGCTTCCGAGTCTTGGGCTTCTGGTAGATGGTGGTCCAGACGACGCACCGCTTTGCCCCAAGCATCGCCATGGTCGACTTGACATGGCTTCGGAAGAGGCTGATCCCGGTCGAGTCGTAATCGTCATTGGTACCGAGAGCCACCACGACAGCGTTGGGCAGCGACGCGAGCTTGCGCCTGATCCGGGCAACTCCCTCATAGGCGTGGCGGCCGATCTTTGCGTCGACAGTGACCTGCGCAGGCCGAGCAATCCGCTTCAGCAACGGACCGGTGTCGACCGTGAGCGAGTCGCCCTCGACGTAGACCGTCTGCGGCCATGCGCTTGCGGCCCGTCCATGGACGGCAGCCCGTGCCACCCCTGACGACTCGGCCGAGGCGCTCCGACCGACCGGAGCCGACGTCGACTCGCTGGGCAAGGTGAGAACGGACCTGCCGAGCGGCTTGGCGCTCGCGGCGGCAGGGCCCGACGCCACCGCAATCAGCACCGCGAGTGTCATGGACTTCGAGCCGACGGACAACCAACCCTGTCCGCGGACCCGACCGAGGATGGCTCCGGGCACGACCTCAGGGTACCGCCGCCCGGAGTCCGGGAGGCCGGTTGACGGTCCGACTGTCGCCTTCGTCAGCGACTCTCTGTAGGGACGAGGCCGTCCTCGTGCCCGGTGTCGTCGGGCGGCCACGCCCCATGCCAGTTGGCCAGGCAACCGTCGAGGTCGATCGTCGTGCCCGACATCGCAAGACCGAGCGGACCGGCAAGCAGCGCGACGAGCGCTCCATAGTCCGCCACGTCGCCGAGACGCTGGAGAGGGACGGTGCGCTCCGCCGACTGCCAGATCGGCTCCGGGTACTTCTTCAGCGACTCGGTGGCAAAGCGACCGAGGGCCAGCGAGACGACTGCGACCCCGTCGCTCGACCAACGCGCAGCGAGCTCGCGGCCGAGCGCCTCGACAGCGGCACGCGCGACCCCGGTGTGAGCCATCCCGGGCATCCCGGTGTGGGGCGACACGGTCGTGTTGATGATCGTGCCGGATGCGGCAGGGCGCATCGCGAGTTCCCAAGCCGCTTCGCACATCCTCAGCGTGCCCTCGACGTTCAACCTGCGAACGGCGGAGAAGCCCTTGGTGGAGATCCCTTCGGCCGGAGCCCAGAACTGCCCGCCTGCGTTGTTGAGGAGGAGGTCCAAGCGGCCGTGGCGTTCGAGCGCAGCGGCGATGATCGCCTCCGCCCCCTCGTCCTCCCGGATGTCGGCGCAGACGGCGCTCGCGTCGCCGGGGATCCGTTCGATCGCCTCGTCGAGGACCTCGCGGCGGCGGCCTGCGATCACGACCGACGCGCCGCACGAACCCAGTTCGGCGGCGGCTGCCAAACCGAGGTTGGTCCCGCCCCCTGTGACGACGGCAACCTTGCCGGCGAGGGCGCCCTCCGCAAGCACGGCCGCCACGATCAGAGCCGCTCCAGCGAGGCGAAGGCGGCCTCAAGGTCGGGGAGATCGCCTGCGTGCGCCGCGACGTGGACCCAACGCACGATCCCGCGCCCGTCCACCGCGAAGGTGCCGGCGCCCTGCCACCGCGTCCCAGCGGCGTGGCGGTTGCGGATGCCCTGGCCGAGCAGGCTCGCCACCCCCTTCAGGGACTCCGACCCAGCGAAGTGCTTCGCGTTGGTCAGGCCGAGCCCCCACGCGGCATAGGTGCTGCGAGATGGGTCGTCGATGCAGACGACGCCCTCGGCGCCGCCGATCCTGGAGCGCCAGGCCTGAGCAGGCTGAGGCGGCGCATGACCGACGGCCACAGCCGTGACCGACGGGTGGCGCCTGTGTTCGTCGCGCAGCCCGCGCAGCGTGGCCTCGGCGAACGGACATCCGGCGTGCCTGAGGAAGCAGACGACCTGACCGGGCTCCTCCCACGGCGGTCCGGGAGCCGTGGGAGCAGGCTCGCCCACCCGTGGGAGCGGAGCGGTCTCGAGATCGAGAGGTCGGATGAAGGTTCCCGGGCCCATGGCCCCGATCCTACGCACCGTCCAGCGTCGTGCAATGGAACCCGGGCATGTTGTGTCACGATTGGGAGGTGAGGGTGACCCGATTCCTCGGTCTGGCATTGGCAGTGATCGCACTTGCGGTCGTCATTCAGGCAGTGGTTCTGGCCCCTGTGTCCGGACATCCCGACCGCGGGGTCCTGCCCCCGGTCGACCAACCGCCGCCAGCCGAACCGAAGTGATCCGCCCCGACCACAGGAGACAACAGTGACCGAAGTCTTCGGCCTTCCTGCCCACCCTCTGCTCGTTCACATCCCGGTCGTCCTGATCCCGCTCGCCTTTATCGGGCTGATCCTGATCACGGTCCGCCCAAAGCTGAGGGGCTCGCTCCTGCTGCCGACAGCAGCAGTCGGCATCGTCGGCGTCGTCGGGGCGATCTTCGCCTCGGAGGCTGGTGAGTGGCTGCAGGCCCGGGTCAAGGAGTCCAACCTGATCGAGCAGCATGCCGAGCTGGGTGAGATGACCGTCAACCTCTCGATCGCCTTCGGAGTGGTGCTGGTGCTGTTCGCCGCCCGCTACCTCCTCGTGGAACGCAAGGTCGCCGGCGACAACGCCGTCGCGAGGCTCCTGTCGCCCGCGTGGGTCGGCGTTGCGGCAACGGTCGGCGCCCTCCTGCTCGGCGGGCTGGCGACCGTCTGGCTCGTGCGCACCGGCGACTCGGGAGCCAAGTCGGTGTGGGACGGCAAGGTCTCCGACACTCCCCGCCCCGGCGCCGAGGAGTAGCAGCGAACCGGCCGCAGGTCGCGGTCGGCGCAAATCAGCGGGGGATGGAGGAATCGAACCTCCCGTTGCGGTTTTGGAGACCGCCGTGTTACCGATACACCAATCCCCCCGGTGCGTGGCAATCCTAGCCTGAGCGGGAATTCCCGGTCAGCGAGCGGCGATCGTCATGCGAACCGGCGAGAGACCGGCAGCATCGAGGACGGCCACCGCGTACTTCGCAGTCATGGCCTTGCGCTCGGCCAGGCGCTTTGCCTTCTCAGCTGCCTTCTGCGCCGGCGAGAGGGGAGTTGGCGCTACGCCGACAGTCCCGGACGCTCCGGTGCCCGAGGAGACGGGGGTCGAGCGGTCCGCTCGAGCCTTGGCCGCCTCCCTGCGAAGAGGTTCCCTGGCTCCCGCCTCCGGACTGCTTGCCGGAGCCGCCACCGGGCTTGGATGTCGTCGTCGTTGTCGTCGGTCCACCGCACCCGTTGAAGGGATCGCAGTACTGATCGTCGCCCGACGAGGCCAAGGCCGCCGTCGGCCCGGCTATCGCGGCGATCGCGACGGCGAGGGCAAATGTTCTTTCGTAAAGGCATCCCGAGCATCTCCATATTCTCCAACACCAGAGTACCGCCAAAGGTTCGCGCCTCGGCGCGATCCCAGGATGCGGGCGGAGGGACTTGAACCCCCACGGCCTTGCGGCCACCGGCTCCTAAGGCCGACGCGTCTACCAATTCCGCCACGCCCGCATGCTCCGGGGATGCCCGAGCGCCTGCGCAAGGTGCGCAGAACGCAAGCCAAGTGTATGGTCACAAGCGTGGAGGCGGGAGTCGCGATCACGCACCCGAATCGAGGCACGGCGGCGAGCAACCTCGCTCGTACGCTCGTTATTGCCCTGCTCGCTATCTCAATCGCACTGATGCTGGCCGTGATGCTGCTCGGGTGGTCGGTCCTCGAAGGGATGCTGGTCGTCTCATTCGGCTACGTGATCGTCTACTTGATCCTGATGTGGCGGGTCAGCCAGTGGGCCAGGGGTCCGCTTGCGCTGGGCGCGGCGCTTGCGATCCTGCTGGCGATCTTCACTGCGATCGCCTTCCCCACTTGGGCCGACCGCGACGCAGCGGGGTACGCATCGGCCGAGACCCTCTGGGGATCCGGGGGAGCTTCACCCGGGCTGCTGGGCTTGCTCACTCTGCTGATAGCCGTCGCGCAGGTCGCCCTCGTGATTGCGTCGATCCACGCCTTCCGTCAGGAGTGGCAGGTCGAGCTCGAAACCCCCGCCGGCGGAACGGGCACCAACTCACCCGAGCCCGAACCGTTCGACTCGAGCTCGCCGACGAGCCCGGATTCTCCGGACTCCCCTGACGAACCCTGGAAGTAGGCCGTCGGTCAGGCCGAGCCCGGGACGTCTAGGATCGGTCGCCACAGAGGGCATTGGCCGGGATCACATGCGGCGGTGGCGGAACGGTAGACGCGGCGGATTCAAAATCCGCTGTCCGCAAGGACGTGTGGGTTCGATTCCCACCCGCCGTACTTGATCCGGGGTCAGACGAGTCTCATCTGAGGCCACAACCTCCCGGGGCCGCTGCAGCCGAAGGCCTCGCCCAGGGCCGCGACGACCCCCGCCTCACCCGCGGCCATCCCCACCGGCCAACCGGGGGTCGGCAGCGAATCCGCCTCGAGGCCCGCAGCGGAGCAGATCCGGCAGCCGCTGCGACGTCCCACTCTCGGACACCCGTGTCGGCGTAGGCGTCAACCCTGCCGATTGCCGCCCAGCAGAGGTCGAGTGCCGCACCTGCCTCCGCGGCAAATGTCGCGAACCCGGGGGAATCAGGCCGGAGAAGACCTCGGCCTGCAGTTCACGAACGCGTGCCTCGTAGTGGAACCCGGTCGCCAGCAGGATTCCCTCGAGCGGGTCGTTGCCGGCGCTGATCCGGCTCGGGCGCTCGAACTGCTCGCCATTGAGCATCGGCCTGCCGCCGCGCACCGCGCTGAACTCCTCTCCTCGAAGCACGTCGAGCCACGCCGCAAGCGGCCCGTCGGCATCCTCGACCGCAACCGAGACGCACCAGCTGGGATGCCCGTCGAAGAAAGTTGACCGTCCCGTCGAGCAGGTCCACCACCCAGCGGAGCCCGCTGATGCCGGGAGTCCTCTCCCTCCTCGCCGACGACGGCGTCGTCCAGCCGACTGGATGAGAGGAAGCGCCTGACCGCGGACTCCGCCGCCTCGTCGGCTTCGGTAACGGGATCGGTGGGGGCTGCTCTTGGCCCTCAGGACGGCGACTCGTTACCAACCACTGCTTGAGCTCCGCCGCGGCGATCACGGCCGCTTCGCGAGCGACTCCCAGCAGGGCGTCGCGCGCCGTCCGGGGCTCACGCCGTAGAGGCTTGGTCGGGCCTCAGCCCACTGGCGCTGTGCCTCGATCTGGGCCGCGAGGCGGAATAGGCATCTCCTCGGAGTCGGGAGGTCCGACGATCTGCACGGCGAGCGGCAATCCATCCCTGTCGAAACCGGCCGGTCGACGTCGGCTGCCCGGTCATGTTCCAGGGTGCCGCGTACGGAGTGAAGCGCGCGACCCCGTTGAATGTCCACAGAGCGCCTCTCCCGCGGTACTTCCCGACGGGCAGGGGCTGGAGCTGCCAGGCCGGGGGTGACGAACACGTCGCATGAATCGAACATCCGATTGAGCTTCGAGGCGGCATCGGATTCGGCCTGCAGCGCCCGCGTGAGGACGCCATCGCCGATCATCCGACCAATCTTCGCCATCCCCTTCGTGCGGGACTCGAGCAGCTCAGGCCGCTCGACAGCGGCTGCGTCGTCGGAGATCCCGCGGAGGTAGCGCGGAAGGAAGGCGGGGATCGCCGTCCCGTAGCCGGGCTTGACCTGTGAAGTGGAATGGCCGAGGCGCTCGAGGATCCCGACGACCTGCTCCATCGCTTGCCGCTGCTCGCTCCCGACGGGACCCGGAAGCGGCGGCTTCGCGGAGTAGCCCACCCGCAGCGAGTCGGGCACCGTGCCGGCAGCCCTCAGGTAACGGCCATCAGAGTCGGCCCCGTCGGCGAGGACGTCCAGGAGCAGTGCGGCATCCACCACCCGTCGGGCCAACGGTCCGAGCACCGACAGGCCGTACCAGGCGTCGGTCTTGGGCGCGATCGGGACCCGGCCGCGCTGCGGCTTGATCCCGACGAGACCGCAGCAGGACGCCGGGATCCGGATCGAGCCTCCGCCGTCACTTCCGAGAGCGCCACCGACGAAGCCCGCTGCAACGGCTGCAGCTGAGCCTCCGCTCGATCCGCCGGGAGTGTGGGCAGTGTTCCACGGGTTCCGAGTCACACCGAAGGCCTCCGTCTCGGTGAAGGGCCAGATCGTCAGCTCCGGGACGTTCGTCGTTCCGACCACGATCGCTCCCGCTTCGCGCAGGCGCCGAACGGCCTCGGCGTCCTCCTGCTTGGGAGCGGTCGAGGTGGCCCTTGAGCCGCAGCTGGTCGGCTGGCCGGCGACGTCGGTGTCGTTCTTGATCGCCACCGGGACTCCATGCAGCGGACCCCCGGAACCTGCGGCGTCGGCGGCCCTGGCAGCAGCGATCGCCTCGTCGCCCGTCACGACCCTGAAGGAGTTGAGCAGTCCGTCGAAGCGCTCGATCCGCTCGATGCTGGCCGTGACGAGCTCGACGGACGAGACCTCGCCGGTGCGGACCATCTCGGCCTGCCGGGCCAACCCGGCGAACATGAGGTCGTCGTGATCCATCGGAACCGAACCTTACCCGTGAGCCGCGTTGCTGGGGAACATCAGCCCATGACTGCCGATCGAGAAGCGGGCCATGGAGGGTCCGTGTCAGGTGGAGCCTGCAGCTACGGCGAGCTGAGGACCGCGGAGCAGCTCGCGGACCGGCTCGGGGAGACGGGCCGCGAGATCCTCTGGCGTCCGTTGTGGGTGCCCGGCGACCCGGGCCTTCACTCGGCACTCGTCGCGGTAGCGGCAACGCTGCTCGGCCTCGCATCGATCAACTGGCCGGTGCCGGCGGGCCTGCTCCTGACGCTGCTGCTCGCGCTCTGGAGCCTTGAGCTCGGCGGGGTCGCCGGCCCCTCTCTCTGGTGCGTCCACGACATGCCTCCCAGGACGTCATCGCCGACGACCCACGCGGCTCGACCGGGCTCGGATCGGTCCTGCTGCTCGTCCGAGCCGACCTGCCCCGCCGCCGACCTCGAGTCATCGGGGCTGTTTCGGCTCGTCTCGGGGAGATCACCTGGCTGGTGATCGCACTGACCCTGCTGGCTGCAGCCGGTCGCGCACTGGAATGGGCCCCGAACGCCGTCGCAACGGCGCAGCTCGTCCCGGCGGCATTGGCTTTCGCGTCTCTGTGCTTCGCCCTGTTCGGGCGATGGTCGCCCCCGATCGAGCCGGTCGAGGGATGGACCGGGGTCGACCAGGCACTTGAGGCGATCTCGGTCCTCGACGGGCAGGAAGGGGCCGTCAGGCGAAGCAACCTCGCTGTCGTTGGAGCATCCGACATCGGCGGCACGGCGAGGATCCTGCGTTCGGACCGAAGCGCGTCCCTCGCCTGCCGATGCTGGGAGTACGGGTCCGGGTCGGAAGTCCTCGCCGCACTGGGCGAGTCCGACTAGCCGCCTTCGAGTGCGGCCCTGATCGAGTCGAGCGCCTGCGGGTTCTCGGCGGACGAGAGGTCACCCGGGTCCTCACCGATCGCCACGGCTCGCACCGCTCGCCTGAGGATCTTCGCCGACCTGGTCTTCGGGAGCGCGTCCACCATCACGACCCTCGACGGGGTGAACGGACGCCCCAGCTCAGCCGCGACTGACTCGCGCAGCCTGTCGGACACGTCCTCGCCTCCGGGCTCGACCGGCACCCAGAAGCACCAGACCGCCTCCCCCTTGGTCTCATGCGGCACCCCGACCGTCGCAGCCTCGGCGACGGCAGGGTCGGCGACCAGCACCGACTCGACCTCGGCCGGCCCGAGTCGCTTGCCGGCGACGTTGATCGCTTCGTCCGAACGGCCGAACAGGAACCACTGGCCGTCCTCGTCGACCATCGCCCAGTCGCCGTGGCGCCAGACTCCGGGGTAGGTCCGCCAGTAGGAGTCCAGGTACCGCTCGCGATCCTTCCAGACCCCTCGGGTCATTCCCGGCCAAGGGGCGGTGCAGACGAGCTCTCCGACTTCACCCCTCAGCGAGTTGCCCTCCGGGTCGAACACGTCAACGGCCATCCCGAGGCAGGGACCGCCGAGCGAGCAGGCCTTGAGCGGCTCGACCGGATAGGGCGCGAGGAAGCACGCCCCGACCTCCGTTCCGCCCGAGATGTTGATGATCGGAACGCGGTCGCCACCCACCTCGCGCGAGAGCCACCGATACGGCTCCGGGTTCCATGGTTCACCTGTCGATCCGAGGATCCGGAGGGAGTCGAGCGTGTGCGCCCTCGGCCAATCGTCGCCTTTGGACTTGAGCGCCCGGATCAGGGTGGGCGAGACACCGAGCACGGCGACATCGTGGCGGGCCGCGGTCTCCCACACCCGGTCGGGATTCGGGTAGTCGGGCGATCCCTCAAGCATCACCATCGCCGCCCCGAGGGAGTGTGCTCCAACCATCGTCAACGGACCCATGATCCACCCCATGTCGGTGATCCACTGGAAGCGCTCACCGGCCCTGACGTCGAGCGCATAGGCAGCTTCGCTTGCGATCTTGACGGTGAAGCCGCCGTGCACGTGGACCGCGCCCTTGGGCTTGCCGGTGGTGCCCGAGGTGTAGGCGAGCATCCACGGGTCCTCGGCGGCCGTGTCGGCCGCAGACCTGCCGTCGGCCGAGCGTCCTGCGTCGAGGAATGCGTCCCATCCGAGCTTCAGCCCGGCCGTCAGGTCCGGCTCGGGCAGCCCCTCGCGCTCGAGGACGATCACCCGCTCAACCGACGGACAGGATTCGAGCGCTTCGTCGAGGGCCGGCAGCAACTCCACGGCCTTGCCACGCCGCCAGGAGCCACTGGCAGTCAGCACGAGCCTCACCTCCGCGTCCTGCAGGCGGGACGCGATCGCACCCGCTGCGAAGCCGGAGAACACAGGCAGGTAGAGAGCCCCGGCCTTGGCGATCGCATAGGCCGCGATCACGGCCTCCGCCACCATCGGCATGTAGACGGCGACCGCGTCGCCGGGACCGATCCCTGCCGCCCGAAGCGCGGCTGTGACCCGATCGACTTCCTCGCCCAACTCGCCGAAGGTCAACTCGCGCACCGCTCCGTCCTCAGCCTCGGCGATCAGGGCCGTGACCGAGGAAGTCTCGGCTGAGTCACGCCAGCGATCGACGCAGGCCGAAGTGAGGTTGATCCGACCGTCGCTGAACCAGCGTGCCCACTCGACCCCGTCGGACGAGTCGAGGGTCGTGGAGTACATCTCGCTGAAGCGGATGTCGAGGTCGGCCACGACTTCGTCCCAGAACCGCTCGATGTGGGTCGTCGAGAACTCCCTCAGCTCGTCGATTCCGGAGCACCCCAAGCGGCTCATCAGCCGGGCGACATTCGTCTCCCGAGCCGCTTGCGCATTTGGCACCCAGACAGCGTCATCCATCCGGCAGCGATCCTAACCGGACCGCTTGCCGCGGGACTGACGGCGGGTGATCAGTCGTCCTCTTGACGGCCGTTGCTCGAGCTGCGCCCACCGCCACTGCCGACTCTCGGAACGACCGGAGCGCCGCCACGCGAATCGACGACTGCCTTGCCGTCGGAGCCGACACTGACCACGAGCGGCTTGTCGGTCGTCTTGCGCATCGACTTGGTGGCCGCCGAGCCCGGCGTCAGAGCGAGGCCGGCATCCTCGGGTACCGAGGAGAGCAGGTCTCCTTCGCGCGTCATCGAGACGACCGCGTAACCGAGGAGGGCCGCAACCACGACTCCGAGCAGAGCAAGAAGGATCGGTTTGGTTGATTGCGCCGGCATCTACTCGAGGGTAGCGTCGGCGGCCCCCACCGGCAAAGGTCTCTCGCCGAAAGTCACCGTGGCCACCGCCCCATCGCCGTCGGAGCGATTCTCGATCGTCACGTCTCCGCCCCAGGCCCGGATCAGATCCCTCGCGATCGCGAGGCCCAATCCGGTCCCGTGGGCCACTGCCTGCCCCGCGCTGCCGCGCCGGAACCGCTCGAAGATCGCGTCGCGCTCGTCATCCGCGATCCCGGGACCTTGATCGAGCACGGAGATCGACCCGTCGCCTGCGACGAGGACTATCTCCGTGCCGGCCGGGCAGTACCGAACCGAGTTCTCGAGCAGCGCATCGACGACTCGATCGAGGTCGGACGGGTCGCAGACGCAGCTCGAGCGCGACGGGTTCGCAACCCGCTCCACCCTCACGCCGATTCCACTCTCCGCTGCGATCCGCCTCCAGCGCTCAGCGGTTCGATCGACGAAATCGGTGATCACGATCCGCTCTGCCGGCCCGCGCCGCTCGCCGATCCTGCTGAGCATCAGGAGGTCGTCGATGATCCGGCGGATTCTCGCCAACTCCTTCAGTCCGGATTCGAGCTCCTCGTCGGCGTCAGGGGACACACCGAGCTCCTTCGCCTCCTCGACCCGCAAACGAAGCCCTGCCAGCGGTGTGCGCAGCTGGTGGGATGCGTCGGCGACGAACTGCCTCTGCGACTCGATCAGCCGAACGAGCTGGTCGGTCATGTCGTTGAATGCGTTTGCGAGGTTGCGCTGCTCAGTCGGCCCCTCGACCGTGGCTCGGGCCTCGAGGTCGCCGCCCGCCACATCGACGGCGACCGCCTCAAGGCGACGCATCGGCACGGAGAGCTGGTGTGCCAGCAGCCACCCCACGCCGAGCCCGAGGATGAGGACGAGCAAGCCGACAGCGACGATCACGTAGAGCGAGCGGGTGATCGAGTCGTTGAGCGCGTCCGGTGACTGTGTGATCCGGACCGCGCCGATGGTCTGGCCGAAGCTCACCACCGGGACGGCCGTCGCGAGCAACTCGCGCTTTAGGCTCCTGCTCGTGCGCTGCACCTGGCTGGACTTCCCGGCGAGGGCGAGCTTGATCTCCGGACGGGTGGAGTAATCGGCGCCGATCAGGTTGGCGTCCGAACTGTCGGCCAGCAGGACGCCCTTGGCGTCGACCACGATCACCCGGCCCTTCACGTTCACGGCCGTCGACCTGACGAGCTCTCCCAGGTCCGGCAGCTGTGGCGGCTTGATCAGGCCGTTGGCGCTCACCGCCACCACGTCCGCTTGAGCCAAGGCATTGCTGCGAAGGTCGGACCGCACCCGCTGGACGGAGCTGACGCCCAGCGGCACGGCAAGGGCGACGACCGCCAGGACGAGGATGTAGGCGAGCGCCCCGAGCAGTCGGGTGCGCAGGCTCAGGCTTCGTCCACCTCTTCAGGCGACGCGAAGCGGAAGCCGACCCCGCGAACGGTGTGGATGAACTTCGGGCTGGCAGGCTCGTCTCCGAGCTTCTTGCGCAACCAGCCGATGTGGACGTCGAGGGTCTTCGTCGACCCGAACCAGTTCTCGTCCCAGACGTCGGCCATCAGGTCCTCGCGAGTCACGACCTTGCCCTGGTCCTCGACGAGCCTCATCAGGAGGCTGTACTCCTTCTTCGAGAAGAGCAGTGGCTCGCCGGCGAGGGTCGCTGTGTGGGCCGACGGATCGACTCGCAGGTCGCCGATCTCGATCGGCTCGACCGCCGACGCCCCTGTGCGTCGCGAAGGAGCGGACCTCCTCAGAATCGCCCTCATCCGATTGATGAACTCGCGGCCGCCGATCTCGCCCTTGACCTGAAAGTCGTCGGCGCCGAGTTCGAGGGCGAGGTTGATGCTGTCGTCGGACCCGTTCGCCGAATACACCATCACGGGAGTCGCCCCCTGACGCCGGATCTCCGACATCACCACGAACCCGCCCTGCTGATCATCGGCCAGCCCAAGGTCGAGGATCACGAAGTCGGGGACCATCCGTTCGAGGATGTCGCGAGCCTCCTTGACAGTCCGGGCAGTTATGACCTCGAACGCTTCGCGCTGGAGCAGCCTGGTCATCGGATCGCTGATTCCCGGATCGTCCTCGACGAAGAGCACAACCGGATTCGGCTCGGTTCCAGTGGACATGCCTCGGAATCTACACCGAAGCGCGGTTCCTAACCTGCCTTTAGGGATCCCGGGCAGCCTTGTCCTCAGTCACCAACACGACCGACGAGGCAGCAGAATGACCATCCCATCGACACGAGCACTCCGGGCAGCAGGCGCAACGGCTCTCCTCCTCGCTGCGATCAGCGGCACGGTCGCGGCGACCGATCCGGCGACCGTCCCGGCCCCGGCGGCCGCCAAGACGATCGTCCAGACCAGGGTTGTGACAACCGCGAAGACGATTCACCTGCCGCTTCAAGCTCAGCAGCCCGACGGCGAGTCCGAGGCCGACGGGCGTGACTGAGCCAGACCGAATCGCCGGGAGCCCACTGACTCCCAGGAGGGCCTTTGGAGAACCCTTGCCTGCACTTGTCGGTCATCTGACCACTACTCCACCAGCATCAATCCGTCGTCCCGCCTCCCTCAGCTCGACCAAGGAGAACTGAAATGCCTTCCAAGAGAGCACTTCTGGCCGCAACATCGACAGTCGCCTGTCTCGCGCTCCTCGGCGTGGTCGCGGTCGGCTCGACCACGCAGTCCCAGGCCGGCAAGGCAACCGCCGCGGCCCCGATCGTCAAGACCCACGTCAAGACCGTGAAGCGGACCGTCCATGTCAAGAACAAGCGGACGATCAAGGTCGTCAGGAGCTCACCTGCGGGCTCGGCCGGCGTTGTCGCGATCGCGGCATCCGCTGAGCAGGTCGGAACAGCCCCCTCGCAGGCCTCTCAGGCGGTCGCCCGCAGCTCGGCACCGTCGTACTCCGAAGGCGAGAGGGAGGGCGGCTCCGAGAACGGGACCGAAGCTGACATCCGCGATCACGAGTCCGAACTGAGCCATGAGACCGAGAACCAGGGGGTCGAGACCGATGACTGAGCCAATTCGCCCTCAGGAGCCAAAGCCCTCGAGGCCGGCTCCCAAGCCCAGGCGCCGCAGGCTGCGCCCGGGTCCGGTGTTCGCCACAGGCGCAGCAACCTTCGTGATCGCTCTCGGATTACTGGGCTGGCAGGTCGCCATCGGCCAGGATCCCTCCCTCGGGCACGGCAAGCAGAAGCCCAAGGTTGTCAACCGGACCGTCCACCGGACCGTGATCCACCGGGTCTATGACGCGCCGAAGGTCGTCTACGTCGACCCCGCTCCGAGCTCCAGCGCCGGTTACTCCGGCGGTGGAGGTGGCGGTTATTCAGGCGGCGGCTACTCCGGCGGTGGGTACTCCGGTGGTGGCTCAAGCGGCGGCGGCAGCTCCAGCCCGGCGGCGGCTCCCGCACCGAGCTACACGCCCCCGCCCCCGGTGTCCAGCGGCGCGTCGTGACCGGAACGGTGGCTCGGATGGCCCTGCCCGAACATGATCTGAGCTTCAAGGCGATGGGCACCACCGTCAGGGTCCTCTGCGGCCCGCCGATCCCGGGGAGCGACGGACAGTCGGCGGAGGACTCCGCCGGGCGAGTGCAGGAGATGATCGAGCTGTTCGCCGGTGAACTCACTCGCTTCGATCCCACCAGCGCACTCTCTCGCCTCAACGGAGATCCGCGCTCGACCGTGACCGCCGACGCACTGGTCCGCTCGCTGGTAAGCGCGGCCCTCTGGGCGGCCGATACAACCGACGGGCTGGTCGACCCGACCTTGGTCGGCGCACTGGAACAAACCGGCTACACGACGTCGCTCGCCGATGCCCCTTCAGCCCCGCTCGCCGATGCCCTGGCGCTCGCGCCGGCGAGACGCCCCGCCCAGCCTCGAAGCGACTCCCCTTGGCGCCTGATCGAGGTTGACGACTCCGCAGGAACCGTGACCAGGCCGGCCGGCGTGAGAATCGACTCGGGCGGGGTCGGCAAGGGACTCGCCGCCGACGTTGCCGCCTCGATGCTCTCCGACAGGACTCGGTTCTGCGTCAGCTGCGGCGGAGACCTCAGGGTTGGCGGACCGGACGCCCTCGCCAATCCGTATCCGATCGAGATCGAGGATCCATTCGGCGGCGAGCCGCTGTTGACGTTCGGGATCGGCTCCGGGGCAGTCGCCACCTCCGGCCTCGGCAAGCGGGTCTGGCAGCTTCCCGATGGCGACTTCGCTCACCACCTGATCGACCCGTCCACCGGCTCACCGGCATGGACCGGGGTGCTTCAGGTCACGGCGATCGCGGCTACCGCCCTTGAGGCCGAGACCCTGAGCAAGCAGGTACTGCTCGGTGGCCCGCGAGCGACTCACCTGCTCGAACGCCGCGGCGGGGTTCTGGTTCACGACGACTGCACGGTCGAGCTGATCGGCCCGGTCTCACGAGCCGTCCGGCGCGGCGGGATGAGGCTGCACGAGGTGGCGGCATGAACCTCGCGATCACCAACCCCGATCCGCTCAAGTACAGCTGGTGGCTCGTCAGCCGCTCGGCCGGGATTACGGCCCTGCTGTTCGTCACGGCCTCGACGGTGCTCGGCCTCTTCATGGCCAGTGGGATCGTCAAGCGTCCGGGCCTCAAGGGCAGGCTGCTGCCGGCCCATGAGTACATCTCGCTCTTCTCCCTGATCGCGATCGCCGTCCACGGCCTCGCCCTCCTCGGCGACAAGTGGCTGCACCCGACCATCGCCCAGATCCTCGTTCCGGGACTGATCGCCTACCGACCGGTCGCAGTCGGCGTTGGCATCGTCGCCGGCTACATCACCGTCGCGCTCTCCCTCTCCTACTACCTGCGCCGCCAGATCGGGATCCGTCGCTGGCGGCTGCTTCACCGATTCATCGTCGTGGTCTGGGTCATGGCCATCGGCCACTCGTTCTTCGCCGGCACCGATGCCTCGACGGCCTGGATGAGGATCCTCCTGCTCGCCAGCATCGCCCCGGCCCTGTTCCTGACTCTCTACCGCTGGCTCCCCGAGGACAACCGGCACCGCGACCTCGAGGCACCGGGCGGAACCGCAGGCGACACCGTTGTGATCGGTCGCTGAACGCCGGCTCAGACCGGCGGAACGGAACGGCGCCTGGCCAGGCGGGTGCGGACGCGGCGCTCGGCCAAGGCGAACCGAGCGATCAGATCGCGACGCAGGTCGTCAGGCTCCACGATCGCGTCGATCACCATCTCGGACGCGAGCCTCAGGAGGTCGATGTCGGCCGCGTACTCGTCGCGCAGTTCGGCCGTGACGCGCTCGCGCTCGGCTTCATCCTCGATCGCCTGCAGCTTGTTGAAGTAGACGGCGTTGACCGCCGCCTGTGGCCCCATGACCGCGATCGACGCCCTCGGCAGCGCGAGCACCGCATCCGGCTCGAACGCCGGGCCGGCCATCGCGTAGAGCCCGGCGCCGTAGGCCTTGCGCACGATCACGGAGATCTTCGGGACGGTCGCCTCGGAGACGGCGGCGATCATCTTGGCGCCGTGGCGGATGATGCCCTCGCGCTCGACCTGCGTGCCGATCATGAAGCCGGGCACGTCGGCGAGGAAGAGCAGCGGCACGCCGAAGGCGTCGCAGAGCGTGATGAAGCGCGCGGCCTTGTCGGCCGAGTCGACGAACAGCACGCCGCCCTTCTGCTTCGGCTGGTTGGCGACGATCCCGATCGGCTTGCCGTCCAGCCGCGCGAAGCCGACGACCAGCTCCTTCGCCCAGCGGGCTGGATCTCGTGGAAGCTGCCTTCGTCGACCAGCGCGTCGAACAGTTCCCTCATGTCGAACGGCTGGTTCTCGTCCGTCGGAATCACACCGTCGAGCGAGTCCCTCAGCGGTCCCGAAGCGGGGACGACGGGTGCAGGTTCGTCACAGGAGGTCGGCAGGTAGGAGAGGTGGCGCTTGGCGACCTCGATGCCCTCCTCGTCGGTCTTGACGAGCACGTGCCCGCAACCCGAGACGCCGGTGTGCATGCGCGCCCCGCCCATCTCCTCGAGCGTGACCTTCTCGCCGATCACCATCTCGGCCATGCGCGGCGAGCCGAGGTACATCGAGGCGTTGCCCTCGCGCATGATCACGATGTCGCAGAAGGCCGGGATGTAGGCGCCGCCGGCGGCGCTCGGGCCGAACAGCACGCAGACCTGCGGCACCACGCCGGAGAGTTCGACCTGGTTGTGGAAGATCCGCCCCGCGCCGCGCCGCCCCGGGAACATCCTGACCTGCTCGGTGATGCGGGCTCCGGCCGAGTCGACGAGGTAGACAACCGGGACCCGGCGTCAAGCGCCCGCTCCTGGATGCGAAGGATCTTCTCGACCGTCTTCGGACCCCAGGAGCCGGCCTTGACCGTGGGGTCGTTGGCCATCACGGCCACCGGACGCCCGTCGACGGTGCCCACCCCCGTTACAACGCCGTCGGCTCCGAGCCCATCCTGTTCCCAGTTGGCGAGGAGCCCCTCCTCGACGAACGAGCCGTCGTCGAGGAGCAGCGCGACCCGCTCGCGGACAGGCAGCTTGCCCTGCTCGAGCGCCTTGTCGCGATGGCGCTGCGGCCCTCCGGCCAGGCCGCGCTCGATCGCTTCGTGGAGGGTCCGGTCGTCACTCATCGGTGATGGAGCCTAACCGGATGCCCACCCCCGGGGACCGCCGGTAGGGTGCGGGCAATGAGCCTGATCAGAATCGATAACGACGGTGAAGTGCGCCACGTGGTCTTCTCCCGCGAGGAGAAGCGAAACGCGATGAACATGGAGTTCATCGCACAGCTGGACGAGGCGCTCCTCGAAGCGCAGAACGACGACTCGATCAGATGCGTCGTGATCCGCGGGGACGGACCGATGTTCTCGGCCGGGATCGACATCGAATCGCTCAACGACTTCTCCGGCGGACTGGCCCAGCTGCGGCCGATGCGCGAACACATGATCCGCACCCTTAACCGCTGCGAGGAGATGACGAAGCCGGTCGTCCTCCAGGCTCACGGCGCGGTCATCGGCATGGCGATGGAACTTGCCCTCGCCTGCGACATGAGGATCTGCACCGAGGAGACCGTGTGGAGCCTCCCCGAGGTGAAGATCGGCCTGATCCCCGATGTCGGGGGATCCTCGCGCCTGCCGGCGATCGTCGGGCTGGGCCGAGCCAAGGAGCTGATCATGACCGGCAAGTTCATCGACGGGCGTGAAGCGGAGCGGATCGGCCTCGCCAACCGGGCCGTCCCTGCTGCCGAGCTCGATGACGCCACGGGCGCCTTGGTGAACGAACTGTTGGCCTGCGCCCCGGTCGCGGTGGGACTCGCCAAGCGGGTGCTCGATTCGGTAGCCCGCCCGACGCTCGCAGCCAGCCTCGAGTTCGAGGTGACGGCCCAGACGGTCTGTGCTGCCACCGAGGACTTCGTCGAGGGCGCCCAAGCCGTCAAGGAGCGCAGACAGCCCCAGTTCAAGGGCCGCTGACCGCGTCCGGCGCCCGCCGAGCGCCGGCACCGTGGCGATTGATTGCAGTCAAGCAACGGATCGGAGGGACGGGATGAGGGCAGTCGTGATCACCGGACGGGGAGCGCCGGAGGTACTGAAGGTCCAGCAACGCCCCTCGCCCACTCCCGGACCGGGCGAGGTCAAGATCGAGGTCGCAGCGGCCGGAGTCAACTTCGCCGACACGATGGCCCGCGTGGGCCTCTATGAGGACGCCCCGCCCCTCCCATGCGTTGTCGGCTACGAGGTCGCCGGGACGGTCGTCGACCACGGAGCCGGCGTCGACCCGACGGAGCTTCCACTCGGCACGCGCGTGATGGCTGGAACGAGGTTCGGCGGTTACGCCGAGGAGGTCGTGGTCGCCTCGGCCGATGCGATCCCGATTCCCGATTCATTGAGCTTCGAAGAGGCCGCGGCCATCCCCGTCAACTACGCGACGGCATGGGCGGGCCTGATCGGATATGGCTCACTGCTTGAGGGCGAACGCGTCCTGATCCAGGCGGCTGCCGGTGGAGTCGGTATCGCAGCGACCCAGATCGCCAAGCACGCAGGAGCTGAGATCTGGGGAACGGCCTCCCCGGGCAAGCACGGGGCGATCCGCGCAGCAGGGAGTCGACCACGCGATCGACTACACCCGAGCCGGCTGGGAGAAGGCCCTGCCGAAGATGGACCTGATCATGGACGCGATCGGCGGCGAGTCCTTCAAGCGAAGCTACGACCTGCTCCGCCCGGGCGGACGGCTCGTCGCGTTCGGCGCGTCGAGCGTGATGCAGGGGGAGCGACGCAACATGCTCAAGGCCGCACCGAAAGCCCTGCGGATGCTGCGCGGCTTCAGCCTGATCGACCAGATGGGCCAGAGCAAGGCCGTTATCGGCCTCAACATGCTGCGCCTCTGGGAGGACCGGGGAACGCTGGCGCCGTGGATCGAACCGATCCGCCAGCTGATGGACGAAGGGGTTGTCAAGCCGGTCGTGAGCGACGTGGTGAAGTTCGACGACGCGCCCGAAGCCCACAGGATCATCGGCGAGCGCCGCAACGTCGGCAAGGTCGTGCTCGTTCCCTGAGCTCAGGTGGCGGGAGCGAACCGCCTCGCGACCGGCAGGCGGGATCGCCTCGGCTTCAGCTGCCGCCGGTCCCGACAGACCAGTCGACGGGGCCGGCGACCAGCGTGTGGCTTCCGAGCGGCCGGCCGAGGACGTCCCTGACGTCGGCTGAGGCCGCCAGCAGCGAAGCGAGGTCGACACCGGTGTCGATTCCCATCTCCTCGACCATCGAGACCAGGTCCTCGGTGGCGATGTTGCCGGTCGCGCCGGCTGGCACCGGGCAGCCGCCGAGCTCGCCGAAGCTCGACTCGAACGACTCCGACCCCGGCCTCCAGCGCGGCGAGCACATTGGCGAGTCCCTGACCGCGCGTGTTGTGGAAGTGCGCGGTCAGCTCGATGCCGGGCAGCGCCTCGCGGGCCAGGTCGAAGAACTCGCGAACCTGGACCGGATTGGCCATGCCGGTCGTGTCACCGAAGCCGATCTCCTCGGCCCCGGCGTCGGCGAGGCGGGCAGCGATCGCCATCACGCGGGCCGGCTCGACCCGCGCCCTCGTAGGGGCAACCGAACGACGTCGAGATGACGGCCTCGCGCCTGAGGCCCTCCGCCGCCGCCATGGCGAGAGTCGCGGCAAGCCCGCTCGATCGACTCCTCGACCGAGCGGTTGACGTTCCGCCGGTTGTGCTCCTCGCTCGCGGACAGGAAGACATTCACTTCGTGGAAGCGGTCCCGGCGCTCGAGCGCCCGCTCCAAGCCCTTGGCGTTCGGGATCAGGACCGACACCGAAACGCCGTCGGGGATCGAGATCCCGTCGAGCACCTCGTCCGCGTCGCTCAACTGGGGGATCACGTCGGGCCTGACGAAGCTCGTCGCCTCGATCCGCTTCAGGCCGGTCCGGGCGAGCCGGTCGATCAGGCGCGATCTTCGCCGCCGTGGGGATCGTCTCCGGCTCGTTCTGGAAGCCGTCGCGCGGACCGACCTCGCGGATGCGGATCCGTTCGGGGAGGGTCCCGCTCATCGAACCGCCTCCGGGGCGTGTGTCCCGGTCCCGATCACCACATCGAGAGGCCACCGCTGACGTTCAGCACCTGGCCGGTCACGTAGGAGGCGTCGTCGCTTGCGAGGAACGCGATCCCGGCCGCGACCTCCTCGGGTTCACCGGCCCGCTTGGCAGCGGTCGCGTTGATCATTCCCTGCTTGAGCTTGCGCCCGACCTCGCCGTAGACCTCCTCGGCGGCGTTGAGCAGCGGAGTTTCGATCGGTCCGGGGGCCATCGCGTTGCTGCGCACCCCGTAACGGGCGCCCTCCAGCGCGATCGCCTTGGTGAAGCCGATCACCCCGGCCTTGGCAGCGCTGTAGATGGAGGATCCGGGCGAGCCGGTGCGGCCCGCCTCGCTGGCGACGTTGACGATCGAGCCGGTCCTGCGCTCCTGCATCGACGGGAGCACGGCATGGGTCACGGCGAGCGTGCCGACGAGGTTGATGCCGAGGATCACATCCCACATCTCGGGCGTGGTGTTGACGAAGAACCCGAACAGGTCCGTGCCGGCGTTGTTGACGAGGACGTCGATCGGCCCGATCTGCTCGACGATGCTCGCGACCCCCGAGTTGACGGCCTCGACGTCGGTCACGTCCATCTCGACGGCGACGCCGCCAAGGTCGGATGCGAGCGCCTGGGCCTTCTCGAACTGGGTGTCGGCGAGAGCGACCCTCGCCCCTTCGGCTGCCAGTCGCGAAGCGGTCGCGGCGCCGATGCCGGATGCGCCTCCGGTGATAAGTGCCGTCCTGCCCTCGAATCGGTTCATGCCGCGAAGCCTATACTGCGCGACCATGGCCGAACGGGTGGCAATCATCGGCGGTACCGGAGCGATCGGGCTTGCGCTCGCGTTCACGCCTCGCCTCAGCCGGATGCGAGGTCGTGATCGGCTCGCGTGACGCGGACCGCGCAGCCGAAGCGGCCTCCGGGATCACAGGCGGCACGGTCAGCGGCGTCTCGAACGCCGAGGCCGCAGGCTCAGCCGAGGTGGTCTTCCTCTGCGTTCCGTTCTCCTCACAGGCCCCGACCCTCAAGCAGATCTCCGAGTCGCTCAAGGAGGGCACGATTCTCGTCGACACGACGGTCCCGCTCGCGACCAACGTCGGCGGCAAGCCGACCCGCACCCTTGGCGTGCCGGACGGCTCGGCAGGCCAACAGGCACAGGCACTCGTGCCCAAGGGAGTCACGGTCGTCTCTGGCCTTCACACGGTCTCGGCGGTCCTGCTGGCGAAGCTCGACGAGGCGCTCGACGAGGACACCCTGCTCTGCTCGAATGACCGCGACGCGATCGCTCGGGTCGCGGCGATCGTGGAGTTGGTCCCCGGCCTCAGGGCGGTCGACGCCGGCCGGCTCGAGATCGCCAAGATCGCAGAGCAGATGACGGCCCTGATGATCTCGATGAACATCCGCCACAAGGCACACACGGGAGTCCGGATCACCGGTCTCCCGGGCGCCTGACCGCCTCGACTCCCGGGTCGACGCGCAGCCCGCACGCGATCGAATCCCCGATGCCATCCGACCCACAGGCCCCGGTCGTCGTCCTCGCGGGCGGAACCGGCGGAGCGAAGCTCGCACGCGGGATGCTCGACCTCGTCGGTGGACGGCTCGTCGTGATCGCCAACACCGGCGACGACGTCGACATCTACGGAGCGCGGGTCTGCCCCGACCCCGACCTCGTGACCTTCCACCTCGCCGACCGGATCGACCCTCGCGGCTGGGGCCTGCTCGGCGACACCTTCGAGGCCATGGACCAACTCGGAGAGCTCGGCGCCGAGTGCTGGTTCCGCCTCGGGGACCGCGATCTCGCGATCGGGATCGAACGGTCAGGCCGACTGGCGGCCGGAGAGCGCCTCACGGAGGCTCTGGCAGCGCTGACCCTCGCCTTCGGCGTCGAGGCCACCGTGCTGCCGATGACCGACTCCAAGGTCTCGACCTTCGTGACCGCCCGTGGAGAGCGCAGGCCGTTCCAGGAGTTCATGATCGTCGACCGTGCCGCGGGCCCGGTCGAGGGGGTTGAGTTCGTCGGGATCGAATCCGCGGCCCCGCCACCTGAGGCACTCGACGCGATCCGATCGGCCGAACTGATCGTGATCGGCCCGTCCAATCCGGCGATCTCGATCGATCCGATTCTGGCAGTACCGGGGATGACCGCCGCAATCGAGGCCGCGCCGGCTCCCGTTGTCTGCGTCTGCCCGCTGGTGGACGGCAACGCCGTCAAGGGACCGACCGAGGAATTCCTCAGGGCAGCCGGGATCGAGGCCAGCCCGGACGGGATCGCCGCCCACTACTCGGCCCTCGCGGACGTGCTTGTGGCAGACGGCGAAGCGAGCTCACTGCCGACCCACGTCTGCGACGTCCTGATGGAGGGCCTCGCCGGGCAGGTGCGCCTCGCCTCCGAGGTACTCGCCGCCGGCGCATCGGTCGCTCGCTGACCCCGGATAACCGGCAAGATCAACTCCGATGACCGTCGCGATCCTGCCGATGAAGCCGCCGGGACTGGGAAAGACCAGGCTGGCCGGCGAGTTCGACCCATCGTTCAGGAGCGCACTTGCGGCCGCGATGTACGCGGACGTCCTGACCGCGCTTGCACGCAGCTCGCTGGTCGAGCGCACGGTCGTCGTCACGTCGGACTTCGAGTGTGCCCGGATCGCGATGCTCCATGGAGCGCAGGCGCTCGACGATCCCGACCTTGACGGCCACAGCTCCGCGGCCTCACTCGGTGCGCAGGGCGGCTGCCGAATCGGGAGCCGAGCGAGTGCTGCTCGTGCCGGGCGACTGTCCGGGACTCGACCCGGCCGAAGTTGACGACCTGCTCGCGCAGCCGCAGTCGCAGCCGGGTTGCTCGGTGATCCCGGACCGGCACGGAACCGGCACGAACGCTCTGCTGATTGCCCCGCCGCTCGCTCTCTCGCCGTCGTTCGGGCCGGGCAGCCACCGTCGTCATCTCGAGCTCGCAGCGGACGCCGGCATCGAATCCGGGACGGTCAACGTCCCGTCGCTCGCCTTCGACGTCGACACGCCCGAGGACCTCCAAGCGCTGATCGCTCACCTCGACGCCGTTCGAGGGACGGCCGCCCACACCCGTGGGTTCCTCAGCCAGACCGGATGGATGACGGCCCTTGCCTGACCATGGCTTCTCAGCGGTGGCCCTCGCCGGGCTGCCCGAGGTCGAGCGGGGCGCCGACCTCGGCGAGCTGATCGCCGCGGCTGCCGCAGGCCGGGATCTCGACGGTGCTGTCGTCGTGATCTCGCACAAGGCCGTCTCGAAGGCCGAGGGCGCGATCCGAGTCCTCGCGGACGTCGTGCCGGGCGAGAGGGCGCTCCGGATCGCAGCGCAACAGGAGCGCGACCCCCGCCACGTGGAGGTGATCCTCGAACAGACAGCTGAGCTGCTTCGGGCCGAGCACGGAGTCCTGATCTGCGTGACCCACCACGGCTTCGTCTGCGCGAACGCCGGCGTGGACGCGTCGAACGCCCCGGACGAAGAGACGCTCGTGCTGCTGCCGACCGACCCGGACGAATCGGCCAGGAGGATTCGCTCCCGGATCAGGGACCTGACCGGCTCGACTCCCGGGGTCGTGATCGCAGACTCGTTCGGTCGGGCGTGGCGCTTCGCCCAGGTCGACGTGGCCGTCGGCTGCGCCGGACTCCTGACGATCGACGAATGGACCGGCCGGCCCGACCGGTCCGGCAGGATGCTCTCCGCGACGGCGATTGCGATCGCGGACAGCGCGGCGGCGGCTGCCGACCTTGCGCGATCAAAGGACAGCGGCGAGCCGGTGGTTCTGATCGCTGGCCTTGAGCGTTTCGTCAGTGATGCCGACGGGCCGGGAGCGGCCGCCCTGCTGCGCCCGGCAGATCAGGATCTCTTCCGCCGGTAGGAGCCGCGAGCGATCGACTCCCGGACTGGCCTCAGGCGGCCACGGCGAGCTGCACGGCCCACTCGACGTACTCCGGCGCCGGGAGCGGGTGCTTGCTTCGGATCCCGTACAGCGTCGTGCGCTCGGCCGCCGGGCGTCCGGCCGCGTGAGCGGCGGCGATCAGCTGCTCGGGCTCGAGGCGGGTGCCGTGCTGGCTGCCGGCCATGCGGCTGATCGACTCCTCCATCAGCGTGCCGCCGAGGTCGTTCACGCCCCAGCGCAGGACTCGGTGGCCGCGTCGAGCCCCATCTTCACCCAGCTGGCCTGCAGGTTCGGCGATCGATGCGACCGAGCGCCAGGCGGAAGACGGCGGTGTGCTTGAGGTTCTCCTCGCGCGAGATCTCCTCGATCCCGTGGGTGCGGCCGAGCAGCGTCTGGAAGGGGATGAATGACAGCGGCACGAACTCGGTGATCCCGCCCGTGCGCTCCTGCAGCTCGCGCGATCGACGCGCATGTGCTCGGCCAGCTCCCACGGCTCCTCGATGTGGCCGAACATGACCGTGGCGGTCGAGCGCAGGCCGGCCGCGTGCGAGGCCTCGATGATCTGCACCCAGCGGCGACCGGCAGCTTGTTCGGCGAGATGCGCTCGCGCACGCCGTCGTGCAGCACCTCCGCGGCGGTGCCCGGCGTCGAGCCGAGCCCCGCGTCGCGCAGGCGGGCGAACACCTCCGCCGGCTCCAGGCCCGAAGACGTCGCACATGTGCGCGATCTCCATCGGCGAGTACGCGTGCAGGTGCAGCTGCGGCGCGCGGTCGCCTTCGCGAGGCGCAGCCAGCCCGAGGTAGTCCTCGAGGCCCCAGTCCGGGTGGATGCCCGACTGGATGCACAGCTCGGTCGCGCCGAACTGCGATCGCCTCGTGGATCCGCGGCCCAGAACTCCTGCTCGTCGTGCTCGTAGGCGTCCGGCGAGCGCTTGCCCTGGCCGAAGCCGCAGAACGCGCAGCCGACGGTGCAGACGTTTGAGATGTTGATGTTGCGGTTGACCACGAACGTGACCGTCTCGCCCGCCAGCTCCGCGCGCAGCTCGTCCGCGCGCCTGGCGGATCTCCTCGATCGACCTCCGGCCGCGTCTCGGCGAACAGCGCCGTCAGCTCCTCCGCGCTCAGCGCGAGGCCATCGCGGCCCGCGTTCGATCGCCGCCAGCCACCAGTCGGGGCGGATCGGCGCCGGCGGGCTCGGTGCGGCCGGAGCCGCGGCGCGGGATGAAGCTCCAGTACCTCGACGCTTGATCGTGTCCATCACGCCCTGCGCCAGCCACTCGGGGTCGATGTAGCCCGGGTACACGCACAGCCGCTCGGTCAGCGCGTAGCCGTCCTCCTGCAGCTCCGCTGCGCACCTGGTCGGGGACGGGAACGGGTGCTCGGGGGAGATGTGATCGCCGTTGGCGCTCAGCCCGCCCAGGTCGGTCGCGCCGGCTGCCACCAGCTCGCGCCACCAGTCGGCGAGGTTCGGCGGGACCTGGATCGCCCACGTCGGGCATCAGCCGCGCGCGCTCCGCGATCAGCGCGCTTCATGTCCTCGATCGTGCACCTGCGACACGCCCACGTCCGGCAGTGGCTCCGAGCTTCGGGGCGGCAGTCGGCCGATGCCCGTGCGCCAGTACTCCGCGCGCGGCCGCATCTGCGATCTCGGCGGGCTCCTCGCCGTAGTAGCGCCGGTGCGGCACGAAGTTCTGCAGGATCACCTCCTGGATGTGCCCGTGCTCGGCGTGGCACCGCGCGAGCGCCTCCAGCGACTCCATGCGCTCCTCCTCGGTCTCGCCGATGCCCGACGAGGATGCCGCTCGTGAACGGGATCCTCAGCTCGCCCGGCCGCGCGGATCGTCTCCAGCCGCCTCGCCGGGTGCTTGGTCGGCGAGCCCGCGTGCACGGTCTCCATCAGCCGCTCGGAATCGACTCGAGCATCAGTCCCTGCGATGCGGTCACCTCGCGCAGGCGCGCGAGGTCCTCGCGGCGAGAGCACGCCGAGGTTCGTGTGCGGCAGCAGCGCCCCGCTCGAGCGCCCGTTCGCACGCCCACACGACGTATGAGATGAAGTCCTCGTAGCCATACTCCCGCAGCCGCGCGACGCACTCCGGGGTTGACCTCCGGACGCTCGCCGGTGAGCACCAGCAGCTCCTTGACCTGCCGGCGCGCCGCCCCGTCGAGGATCCGCGCGACCTCCTCCGGCGCGTGCAGGTGCGCCTGGTGCGTCGCGAACGCGCAGTACTTGCAGTGGCACCGGCACGTCCGCGACAGCGACAGCGTGAGGTTGCGCGAGAAGGTGATGCGGCCTGCCATCAGGCGAGGGAGTCTAGGCGAGCCAAGGGGCGACGGAACCCGAATTCGGATCCCGCCGCCCCTGATGGCGCCGTGAAGTATCTGTCGGAGCCGCTGAGGCTCCCTGCAACCGACCTACTTGATGCTGGTCGACTCGGTCTCCTCCTGGGTGCCGATCAGCCACTGGTAGAGGCCGGCCGCGAGGACCGCCCCGGCGATCGGACCGACGATGTAGAGCCAGAAGTCGGGGTAAGTGTTCGACGCCAGCGCAGGACCGAACCAACGCGCTGGGTTGAACGATCCACCGGTCACCGGGCCGAACACCATCACAGCGAAGCCGAGCGAGAGGCCGATGGCCACTCCGGCAAAACCGGCGACCGCGTTGCGGTTGACGACCGTCGCCATCACAGCCCAGACGAGGACGAAGGCTCCGAGTGCCTCGCAGATCAGTGCGAGCCACGGGCTGCCACCGTGAAGGAAGGCCGGGCTGACATGGGCGGCGCCGTAGTCGACGAGGCCACCACGGTCGGTGAAGAAGCCCTTGATCATGAATGCGCCGGCAATGCCGCCGAGCATCTGGGCAAGGATGTAGAACCCGGCGTCCTTCGGGCTGATCTTCTTGATCGACCACATCGCGATCGTGATCGCAGGGTTGACGTGGGCTCCGGAAATCGTCCCGATCCCGTAGATGATCGCCACGAGCAGGAACCCGTGCAGGATGCCCAGGTCGGAGGGCGAGAGCGGCAGGCGCCCCGGTCCGGCCTGGACCGTGATGATGCCCGCGATGAAGCCGACGAGCAGGAAGGTGCCGACAAACTCGGCAACGTAAGGCTTGATGTCTGTCTTGTTGTCCATTGCCGCAACCTCCAGGTTTCGTTGACAATCTCCGCGGCAACGGGGAATTTCGACGCGCGGCGCCGATCCCCTTCCCTGCCCGGCTGCTCAATCGCGGCCTTATGCTCAGCGGCCTGATGCGCGTCCGGATCGGCAGCCGAGCAGGTCCAGTGGCCCTCGCAGCCGTCTCGCTCGCCGGCTTGCTCGTCGGCTGCGGAGGCTCGGAGCCGGCCCCCGGCAACGTTCAGCAGGCCGCAGTGCTGCTCGACTGGACCGCCAACCCGGCCCATTCGGGCATCCTCACCGCCGTCGACAGGGGACTCGACCGACGGCGAGGGGTCAAGATCTCACTGCGAACTCCCCCGTCGTCGTCGGATGGTGTGCGGCTGCTCCTGAGCGACAGGGCTGACCTGGCCGTGATGGACATCCACGACCTCGCGATAGCCCGCGAGCGTGGCCGCGACGTCGTGGCGGTGATGAGCATCGTCGGGCGGCCACTGGCCTCGCTGATCGTCGCACCGTCGATCCGACGCCCACGCGACCTTGAGGGAAGGCGTGTCGCCGTGAGCGGGGCACCGAGCGACAGTGCCGTAACGCAGGCAATCGTCAGGGCAGATGGAGGCAACCCCGCCAGCGTTCGCATCACCCCGACCGGCTACGCGGCGACCGAGGCCCTGATCGGCGGAAGGGCGGCCGCCGCAACCGGCTTCCTCAACGAGGAGGGGGTCGCACTGACGAGCCGTGGTCGGGGGTTCCGGGTCTTCAAGCTGGAAAATTCCGGATCGCCGTCCTACCCGGAACTCGTACTCGTCGCAACGTCGAAGACAATCAGGCAGCGTCCGGATCTGGTCAGGTCGACGGTCGACGCGATCGCTGAGGGCACCCGTCTCGCCGTTGCCGACCCTGGCCCCACCCTGCAAATGCTCGAACGCCGCCTGCCGGGAGCCGATCGCGCCCTGCTCGCGGCCCGTGCCCGTGCCGCCCTCGGTGAGTTGCTCCCGCCAAACGGTCGGGCAGGCTCGCTCGACCCGGCCCTGATGAGGCGCTGGGCGCAGTGGGAGGCCAAGGGAGGAGTCGTCAAGGACCGCCCGGACATCTCCAAGCTGATGACGACTCGCTTCAGCGGCAGTCAGGCGGACTCGAGCAGCTGAGCCACAAGCGCCGTCGGCTCCCGGTGCATCCGGGATCGAGGCACGACTCTCTCGACGCCATATTCGAGGGCAACCTCGCGGCTGTCGGGATCGACATGGCTGTGATAACCGAGGGCCTTCGCGTCGGTGAGAACCCCTTCGGCACGAAGCTTGGCGAGTTGAGCCGCGCGCTCGGCAGCCTCGTCGGTGAGGTCGATCACGACCAGCTCAACCCCGTCGGCCTCCGCCCTCAGCCCCTCGGGGTTCGAGCACATCACAGCGCTGTGCCCGCCTGCGGTCAGGGCGCCGAGCACGCTCGATCCGAACAGCAGGTCCGGAGTGAATACGAGGATCTTCGCCACTACTGAGCGCGCTGGCGGCGGAACTCTTCGCGGACCGACTCGGGCCGTCCCCAGTCCTGGGTGACTTCGACCCGGCCGGCCTTGGCCTCGCGCACCCTGATCTCGCCGTCGATCCCGGTCGAATCGAGCAGCCCGAGCGCACTCTTCACAGCCGGAACCGCTGCCGCGTGACCGAAGCGATGGGCGACGACGATCCGCCAGTGCCAGTCGTTGTTGCTGTAGGGCTGGGCGTTGCAGGTGACGAGCAGGGTCGCGGCCTCGATGTAGCGAGCCTCGTCGAAGATCCTCAGGTCGAACTCGAGGTCGGTCCAGTCGTCGGGGAGAGCCTCGACTGCCTCGATGAAGTCCTCTGCGAGCGGCATCGACCGGAAGGCTAGCGGGCCGCGCAGGTCAACCGCTCAACGCGAGCCAGACCAGCAGGACGTTGAGCATGATGATCAGGGCAGCGATCGCGCAGGCCGCGGCGGTGACGAACCGCCCCACTACCCACTCCCCCATCACCTCCCGGCTGGCCGTGAACCGCACGAGCGGGATCAGGGCGAAGGGGATGCCGAACGAGAGGACGACCTGGCTTGCAACCAGCGCGGCAGTCGGGTCGGCTCCGATCGCCAACACGACCAGCGCCGGCAGCACGGTGACGAGCCTGCGAATCAGGATCGGGATCCGCCAGCCCGTGAACTCCTCCATCACGACCTGGCCCGAAAAGGTGCCGACACTCGCCGACGCGAACCCCGATGCGAGCAGTGCAAGGGCAAATGCGATCGCCGTGCCCTGGCCGGCGATGTCGCCGTAAGCCTTCTGGGCACTCTCGAGCGTTTCGGGCGCTCCTCCCGGCAAGCCATTCAGCAGGGTCGCAGCGACCCAGAGCATCGCCAGGTTCACGATTCCCGCGATCCCCAGCGCTGCGATGACGTCGGTCTTGGTCGCCCTGAGCCGGCGGCGGATCGATTCCCGATCGCGACCGTCCGGCCGGCGGGCCACGAGGGTCGAATGCAGGTAGATGACGTGGGGCATGACGGTCGCGCCGATGATCCCCACTGCCAGAAGGACCGACTCGCTCCCGTCGAACTTCGGAACCATCCCGCCGGCGAGGCCCTGCAGATCGCCGCCGGCCTTGAACGCCGAGTAGAGGAACCCGAGCAGGATCACCGCGAGCATCCCGACGATCACGATCTCGAACCGCCTGTGCCCCCTGCGGTCGAGCTCCAGCAGCGCGGTGGCCACGACCGCGGCGATCAGCCCGGCAGGGAGCGGCGGCACGCCGAACAGCATGTGCAGGGCAACAGCCGCACCGACGATCTCCGCCAGGTCGGTCGCCATCGCAACAAGCTCGGCCTGGACCCAGAGGAGCTTGCTGGTGCGACCGCCGAATCGCTCGCGGCAGACGGCGGCGAGTCCCTTGCCGGTCGCGAGGCCGAGCCTCGCGGTGAGCCACTGGACGAGCATCGCCATCAGGTTCGCGCCGACGACCACCCAGACGAGCATCGCGCCGAACTTCGCTCCGGCAGTCGTGTTGGTGGCGAAGTTGCCCGGGTCGACGTAGGCGACGGCCGCGACGAATGCCGGGCCAAGCAGTGGCAGCGTCCGGCTCCTGGCCGACAACGGCCGCCTGGTTGCCTTCGAGCTCACAGCGACTCGACCCTCATCGCAGCTGCCAATTCGACGCCGATCGCGTGCTCTCGCCCCTCGATCAGGACCCGCATCGGGCCGCCGAACGGCTCGCGATCGACCAGGTCGAGCCGCGTTCCCGGTGCTATCCGGCGTTCGGCCAGCCAGCGCAGCATGTCGGGTCGCTCATCCGGGATCCTCACGAACAGGGCGCTCGCCCCGTCGGAAAGCTCGCTCAGCGCGACCGTCACGTCGCTCGGCAGGGACCCGTCGCTTCGCGGGATCGGGGCTCCGTGCGGATCGCGCTCGGGGTCGCCGAGGTCCCTTGCAATCGCCTCCTCGAGCTGATCGGAGAGAACGTGTTCGAGGACCTCCGCTTCGGCATGGACACGGTCCCACGGGAGGCCAAGCCGCACGGCGAGAAAGGTCTCCAGCAATCGGTGGCGACGGATGACCGACAGCGCCAGGCGGACGCCGGGCTCTGTCAGTTCGACGCCCCGGTAGGGCTCGAGCGATAGAAGACCGAGCCCCTCGAGCCGACGGACCATCCCCGACGCTGAGGCCGGTGTGACCCCCATCCGCTGGGCAAGGGCAGTCGTGCCGACCGGGTCGCCTCCCGCCTCCTGCGCGAGGTCGTGGACCGCGCGCACGTAATCCTCAACGGAGGCAGAGCGTTCGCTGGTATGGACGGCCACATCCTCGATTATGGCACACCTAAACTCCTTGGTGCTGCTGCGGCTATGCTCGCGCCGTGGCCGAGAGCAAGAATGATCCGCCCGGTCCCCCTCGCGGACCGTGGTCGCCTGATCACGCCGCCCTGGCCCTGCTCGACTCAGGTTGCGGAGTCATCGATCGCTCGCATCGCGGGCGGCTGATCCTCGACGGCCCCGACGCGGCCGCCCTGCTCCAGGGCCAGCTCTCCAACGACATCGAGGCCCTGTCCCCGGGGCAGGGATGCGAGGCGGGGATGCTGAGCCCGAAGGGGAAGTTGCTCGGGATCGTCCGGGTGCTCTCCCTCACCGAGCACCGCTTCGCGCTCGACACTGACAGGGTCAGCCTCCAGGAACTGTTCGACAGGATCCGCCGTGCCGGGGTCGGGCATCAGGCCGAGCTCGAGAAGGCGACCCTCGAGACGGCCCAACTCTCCCTGATCGGACCGAAGGCCGCGCGCGTCACCGGCACGACCGACCTGCTCGAGGAGCACGCCCACCGCGAGGCGCTGATGGGAGGCGCGCGGGTTCGACTTGTAGCGACGTGGGAAGGGGTCGACCTGATTCTCCCCGCCGGAAACCTGGAGGGAGTGACGACGGCCCTGCTTGCAGCCGGGGCGACAGTCGGGGACGAAGCGGCAGCGGAGTGCCTGCGGGTCGAGGCGGGCGTCCCAAGGTTCGGCATCGACCTCGATGAAACGGTCATCCCGCAGGAGGCAGACCTCAACCAGAGGCTCGTCTCCTTCACCAAGGGCTGCTACGTCGGGCAGGAAACGGTCGCGAGGCTCTTCTACCGGGGGAGCCCCAACAGGACCCTGCGCGGCCTCCTGCTCGACTCGCGCGTCGAACCCGGGACACCCCTCCTGCTCGACGATCGCGAAGTCGGTCGGGTCGGGTCCGTGTCGGCCCCGATCGGCGACTCGGTGACAGCCCTGGCGCTGGTCCGCCTGGAGGCCGAGCCGGGCGCGGTGGTGACTGCCGGCGGAGTCGAAGCGGAAGTGGTCGAACTCCCCTTCGCGTTGCCGGACTCGCCATCGGGCGCCGCGTGAACTAACCTCCCCGGAGTGAGCGGGAGGAGCGTTCCAACAATCGGTCGGCGCACCGGCATGGTGTCGCTTGTAACCGTGCTCGCGGCTGCGGGCGCCGGTTGCGGCGACAGCGACCGCGGCTACAACAAAGGCTTCCGTCCCCCGGTCACGCGCAACATCAGCGTCGTGATCGAGAAGGACCAAACGAAGATCGCACCCCGCGAGATCGGTGGCGGTCCGGCAACCATCAAGATCACCAACCAGAGCGGGCAGCCCGTAGCGAACGTCCGCCTGCGCTCCCTCGCCGGAAGCGGCTGCCTGAGCGACGAAGCCGTATCCGGCCCGATCCCCGCCTCCGGAACCGGAACGGTCACCGCCACCCTCGTCGAGGGAGTCTGCGAACTGGTCGTCAACGGTGCCGGGAAGGCAAAGCTCGCCGTGATCGGCGAGCGCCGAAGCGCACAGAACAAGCTCCTCCTCCCCTGACCCCAACCGTCACGCGCCCGCTGCGCTTCGGGGCTGGTGGGGGACGGTTGCGAGCGGGTCCCGCGGTACGCGCGCGGCTCGGGGCCTGGTGGTTGGGGGACGGTCGCGAGCAGGTCCCGCGGACGCAGACCCTCCATCCCGTCGGGTCTGCTGAGTGTCCGCTTGGACCTCTCGCACCGTCCCCTTCCCACAGGGGTGGGTTGCCGGAGTGGAGAAGACGTCGGGTGGGTTCGGACGCATGGTCCCCCTCCCACAGGTTTGGCTCGCCGTGGTGGAGAAGAGCTGGCGTGGGCTCAGGCCGACCGTCGCCTCGTCAATGCTGAGCCCGCCGTAGTGGAAAAGGGGTCAGCGTGGGCTCAGACGAGCGACGTAGCCGTCTGGACCCACCACACCGCCCTCCACTCCAAACAAGGCGGGCGCCGTGACGGGCGGCCCTGCAGCCACGGCTGGGGCCCCAGGCGTTGAGTCGGGAGTCGGCGCGCATATCCCCTGTCCGGCGGTTATCGGGAGCGAGCCGCAGGCGAGCGGACGACAGCCGGCAGGGGAATGCGACCCGACGGACGGTACCCACACCAAGTGAGCCCAAACCCGTCAACCACCAGCCCGTCAGGGGGCCGAGCGCCGGCCCAGCCGCCCGCGTAACACGGGAGGCCGCTGCAGCCGTCGGTGATCTTGCCGTTGACTTGGAGGAACGAAGCCTTCATCGCACGCCCGCTGGCCGAGCGCCGCGGGTGCTCGTGCGGATCTTGGCCGTCGTTGGCGACAGCGGCTGCAGCCCTGGTCGGCGGCACGTTGCCGAACTGTGGCGACGTGTTGCCGAGCCAGCCACCGGAGCCGTTCGAACGGACGGGGCCGGAGTCGAAGTAGACGAGGGCCGATCCGCTGAACGGGTACGAGGTGATCGCCGGCAGGTTCCAACCGGGGTTGGTGGGGCCACCGCGCCCGCTGTCTGCGATCGGGCTGTGGATGCTGGCACCGATCGAGCGGGCTTCCGTGTCAGCCGTGATGTTGTGGACCTGGAAGTCGCCGAGTCCGACCTGCATCATCACCTCGTGAGGCGGCGTGTTCGGCAACGGGTTCGTCGTCATGTGGCTGACGTATCCGCTCGGCTCAGCCCTGTCCCAGATGTCTTGGAGCATCGCGAGCCCGAGCGAGCGGTTGAGCGGATCCTCGTAGGAGGACTGGTAGGCGACGAGGTATCCCTCGAAGTCGGTCGAGCGGTCGAGCAGAGTCGAGTAGGTCATGCCGTTGACGCCGAGGACCGCCCGGTCGAGGTCGGGCGAGACCGCGGTGACCACGCCGCCGAGGATCCCGCCTTGGCTGTTGCCGTCGTAAAACAGACGGTCGCCTGAGATCAGGCTGTTGCCGAGGAGTCCTGGAATGCCGCGTTGGAGCGGAAACCGCCCGAGCTGACGAGGGCCCGGCCGAGGTAGAGCTCGTTGAGGATGCCCTGCTGGGTGCGGTCGGCCATCTTCTGGAAGTTCGACAGGTAGATCAGCGACGCGAGCGCCGTTCCGACATCTTCCGAGGCGAATCCGATCTCGTCGGTCGCGCAGTAGTAGCCGTACTGGTTGGCGAAGTCGACCTGGAGCGTCCGACCCGACCTCACCTCGGCTACCGAGCAGACCGTGGCCGTAGATGACGGGCTTGGCGGGGACGGCGTCACCGGTGGAGGTTCCGTCGCTGAATGCGCTCTTCGGGATCTCGCAGCGGTAGCTGAGGTCGTAGGTGCCGTTCTGGACCGGAGTCGCGTCGGGGCCTGCTCCGGGCGCGTAGTTGAACACGCTCCCTGCCTTGCAGGCGAACCGCTTACCGAAGTCAGGTAACACGGAACGGTGACCTTGCCTTCGACCCGGCGGGCAATCTTGTCGTTCAGACCGCCGTGGTGACCGGAGCCGTGAACGCCGGTGACGATCCCTCGGGATCAGGTTTGCGAGGTTCGTGTCGCCGAGCTTGGAGAAGGCGTCATCGCGAATCGCGAGCATCCGTCCGGTCAGGCTCTCGGTGCTCGAGACGGTGAACTCCCAGGCGAGCTGGAGGCTGCTGCGGGTTACTCCCGCGGTCCCGAGTGCGCTGAAGATCGAGCCGAAGCTCGCACGGCGGGCCTCGACGACCGGGGTTCCCGTCGTCGTCGAATCGCGGAGGGCCTTGAACGCGGCAGGAGTAGCGACGAGGGCGCCGGACGCGTCCCTGAGGCCGGCGAGGCCGACTGCATAGGTGCGGCCCGCGGTGAGGGCGAGCGCCGGGTGGATCAGCAGCGGGGTGTCGGGTCCGGTGACATGAGTGTCGAGCTCGGCCCAGACCGGGATCCGCTCGCCGGAGGCCTTGTCGACAAGGACGACGGAGCTGGACGGAGCCGAGTAGTTGCCGATCGTCCCAATCGTCGGCCAGCCGCTGTTGCTCGCGATTGCCGCGCGTGCGACAGGAGTGTCAGCGGCCTTCGGGCCGACCAGACCGGGCAGCGTCACGACGATCTTCGGAGTCGGGCTGAAGCCGTCGTTGCGATTCCACTCGGCAGGATCGAAGGTCGTCTTGGGAGCCGCGAGAGTGCCGGCGGCAACGGTCGATGCCCTGTCGAAGTTGACCCGCCTGCCGGTGCCTGATGTCGGGTCGGCCTTCGTGTACCAGTTGCTCGGGTAGGGGAGCAGGCACCTTCCGGCGCTGCCCACGAGGAACTCGCAGCGCGAGGCGCTGCTCGTAGCCACACCGGCGACCTGGGGCTTGGGCGCCGAGCAGCCGGATGCCCTGCGGAGGCTTCCGCTCTTGGTCAGGGCCTTGCCCGTGCCCGGCGTCGCGGTGACCGTGTACTTCACCGTCGCGCACTGCTTGACGAGGGTGACGGCCGTGGCGGAGAGCGGCACCGATTGGACGGCGTTGCTCGCCGTCAGCGAGGTCGGCGTGGCCGAGTAGTCGGTGACGCTGGTCGAGCCGACCTTGATCGCGACCGAGACCCCAGCCTTCGTGCCGGCCGGCCCGGTCAGCTTGACCTTGAGCACCTTGGCGGAGGCCACAGTCGACGCGGATGTCGAGGAGAGTGAGAGCGCGGGACCCGCGGCCCCTGCGAGCGGAGCTGCCGCCAGCGACACGATCGACGTTGCGGCGGCGGCACAGATTGCCCTGCTGAAGTTCCTTGACACGCTCGTTCCCCTCCCCGGGATTGGTTTCGCGCGGGCCGGCCACCGGCCTGACCCACACGTGGAATGTACACGGCGGCCCGAGCGGACGCGCTGGTCGGCAAACCAAACCGTCTACGGAGCCTCCACTTGGCTTGGCCGCCCGAGCACGGCTGCGGTTCGCCGGGCGATCGGCCGCCCCGCCCCGCCGCCGCTCGCTACGATCCCCGCGTCCTGCATCAACACAGCAGAGGGAGCGAACGAGAACAGTGAGCGTCGACATCAGCAACATCACCGACCCGGGAGCCGAACCCGGGACCCTCCCGGCCACGATGGCCGCCTGGGTCATCCGCGAGGAGCGCTTCGGCGAGCCGATGGACGCCTTCCAGCTCGAGGAGATCGAGGTGCCCGAGCCCGGCGCGTTCGAGGTGATCGTGCGCGTGATGGCCGCGGGCGTGAACTTCAACAACGTGTGGGCCGCGCTCGGCAAGCCGGTGTCGGTCTTCGCGCTACGGCGACCACCCCGAGTTCGGCCACCACATCGGCGGCTCCGACGCCTCGGGCATCGTCTGGAAGGTCGGCGCCGGCGTCACCCGCTGGAAGCCCGGCGACGAGGTCGTCGTCCACTGCAACCAGGCCTCCTACGAGGACCCCGAGGTGCACGGCCTGGACCCGATGGCCGCGCCGCTCGCAGCGGATCTGGGGCTACGAGACGACCTGGGGCTCGTTCGCGCAGTTCACGCAAGGTGCAGGCGCAGCAGCTGCTGCCCAAGCCGGCGGCGCTGACGTGGGAGGAGGCCGCCTCCTACGGGCTGACCTACTTCACCGCCTACCGCATGCTGATGGACCGCGCTGCAAGCTCCAGGCCGGCGACAAGGTGCTGATCTGGGGCGCCGCGGGCGGCCTCGGGCGTGTTCGCCACCCAGCTGTGCGCGGCCGCGGGCGCCAACTGCGTCGGCGTCGTCTCCTCCGCCGAGAAGGGCGAGCTGGTCAAGCAGCTCGGCGCCGTCGGCTACATCGACCGCAGCGAGTTCGCGGGCATGATGCGCAACGGCGACGAGACGCCCGAGCAGGAGAAGGCGCGCTTCAGGCGTCTCGCGCGCGTTCTCCAAGCGCGTCAAGGAGATCCTCGGCGACGCTCCCGACATCGTCTTCGAGCACGTCGGCCAGGCGACCTTCCCGACCTCGGTGTTCACCGTCAAGCCGTTCGGCAAGGTCGTCATCTGCGGCGCGACCACGGGCTTCAACCTCGACTTCGACGTGCGCTACCTGTGGATGAGCCAGAAGGAGATCCTCGGCTCGCACTTCGCCAACGCGTGGGAGTGCACCAAGGCCAACGAGCTGATCGAGAGCGGCCAGATCCGCCCGGTGCTGTGGCGGACGATGGGCTTCGACGGCGTCGCCGAGGCTCATCAGCTGATGCGCGAGAACAAGCACCTCGGCAAGATCTCGATCCTCGTCGGCGCCGAGTCCGAGGAGGGCCAGGGCAAGACCGCCGAGGGCCCCGGCGCGATCCACGCGGAGGTTGGTGCCTGATGGCCGGCAAGGGTGGAGTCGTTCAGATCCCCTGGTACGCCACCGGATTCCGCGGCGGACGACGTTCGAGGAGGCGCTCGAACGAGCTCGGTCGCCGTCGCGCTGCGCTACGGCGCGACCTCCTACGCGGTCACCGCAACCGCGACGACCGCTACCGCTTCCTCCAGATCGCCGAGTTCGAGGAGCTACCTCGACTTCGACCGCTACTGGGAGGGTCCCGAGATCCACGCGAATTCAGGACTCCGCTACGGCGGCTGGTACCAGATGCCCGGTTCTCTACAGCTGGGAACGACGGACGACTCTGACCGCAGGCGAGACGCCGCTTCGCCGACTCGGCCGAGCGTCCGAACTAGCTCAGCCGCTGCTCGAGCGGGGCCATCGTCAGACCCGCGTCGTTGAGCTGCTCCCAGTAGAGCTCGGCCGGCTCCTTGGGACCCGACCAGACGATTGCCTGACCGGCGTTGTGGATCGTGTCCGCCAGCCTGAACGCCGGCGTCAACGTGACCCCGGGGATGTAGCGGGCGAGCACATGGGCTACGTGGTCGAAGGTGTTGTGGTCGTCATTGCGGACGATCACCCGCCAGCTGTCGCCATGCCCGGTGCCAGGACCGGCAACCCCCGGACGCTCAATGGTCTTCGCGCTCACTCGGCCGCGGCTTCGGCCTCGGCGCGCTTCGCCCAGTAGCGGGCGAGCCCGGCGTGAAGCTGGTCGGGCGGTGACGCCTGGAAGTAGGCCTCGGCGACCGAGTCGCCCCACCTCGCGGGCGAGGCGCTCGCGAACGGCCTCGGCGAACGCCTCGGGGCCCAGGCTGCCCTCGCCAGCGCGGCGTGGTCGTCGAGGCAGGCTCGGACCGCTTCGATCTGGGCATCCACGTCGTCGACTTGGCCCCAGTGGGTCAGACCCAACCGCGTCGGCTTCCATGCGGCGATCGCGTCGAGCGACTCGTGCCACAGCTCGATGTTGATGTCGGGCGGAGGGGTCGGAGCCACGGTCGCCCCGGCCGGAGGGATCCTCACGCCGGCCACATCGCCGACGAACGCCATTCCGGTCGGGACGTGGCGGTAGGAGACGTGGTGCTGGGCGTGGCCTGGGGTGTAGATCACCTCGAAGCCACCTGACCACGGGATCGTCTCCCCTCCGGTGAGGATCTTCACCGACTCCTCCGGAACCGGGAGGATCTCACCCCAGAGGGTCTGCATCCTGCTCGCGATAGAGCATGCCGGCACTGTTGACCAGCCGCGAGGGGTCGATCATGTGCTTCGCTCCGCGCTCGTGGACCCAGACCTCGACTCCTGGCCACCGCTCGACCAGAAGGCCGGTGCCACCTGCGTGATCGAGGTGGATGTGAGTCAGGAGAATCGCCTTGGGCTGTTCGCCGTCCAACGCCGCCTCCAGTGTGTCCGCGCAAACCGCCGGCCCGGGGTCGATTATCACCTCGCCGACCTGCCAGCAGCAGAGGACTTTCGACCTGCCGAGATGGAGGAGGTCGAATCGGCGCGGCTCTGCCTGCGTGCTCATTGCGTCGCACAGTACCTACACTCCAGCCACCATGACCCAACACAGACTCGACACACCTGACCGTCCCTGGATGATGCGGACCTACGCCGGCCACTCGACGGCGAAGGCTCCAACGAGCTCTACCGGCGAACCTCGAGAAGGGCCAGACCGGCCTCTCGATCGCGTTCGACCTGCCGACCCAGACCGGTTACGACCCCGACGACGAGCTCGCCCGGGGCGAGGTCGGCAAGGTCGGCGTCCCGATCTGCCCACCGCGGCGACATGGCCGCGCTGCTCGACGGCATCCCGCTCGACGGAGATGAACACCTCGATGACGATCAACGCGACCGCCGCGTGGCTGCTCGCGCTCTACATCGTCACCGCCGAGGACCAGGGAGTCACCCAGGACCAGCTCCAGGGCACGACCCAGAACGACATCATCAAGGAGTTCCTGGCGCGCGGGACGTACGCATTCCCGCCCGGCCCGTCGATGCGGCTGATCGCCGACATGGTCGCCTACACCGTCGAGCGAGGTGCCGAAGTGGAACCCGATCAACATCTGCTCCTACCACCTGCAGGAGGCGGGCGCGACGCCGGTCCAGGAGATCGCCTACGCGATGAGCAACGCGATCGCCGTGCTCGACGCGGCCCGCGAGCGGGTGCCGACGAGTCGCACTGATGCCGCAGGTCTTCGGCGCGCATCTCCTTCTTCGTCAACGCTGGGGTGCAGGTTCGTCGAGGAGCACGCCAAGCTGCGCGCGATGGGGATCCTCTGGGACGAGCTCGGCCGCGAGCGCTACGGCGTCGAGGACCCGAAGCTGAGGCGCTTCCGCTACGGCGTGCAGGTCAACTCGCTCGGCCTGACCGAGGCCCAGCCGGAGAACAACGTGCAGCGGATCGTGCTCGAGATGCTCGCGGTGACGCTCGGCCGCGACGCGCGCGCCCGCGCGATCCAGCTTCCGGCCTGGAACGAGGCGCTCGGACTGCCGCGTCCGTGGGACCAGCAGTGGTCGCTGCGCATCCAGCAGGTGCTCGCCTACGAGACCGACCTCCTCGAGTACCCCGACATCTTCGAGGGCTCGAAGGTGATGGACGCGCTCGTGGACGGAGCTGCTGGAGGGCGCGCGCGCCGAGATGGCCGTCGTCGCCGAGCACGGCGGCGCGGTCGAGGCGGTCCCGTACATGAAGGCCGCGCTCGTCGAGAGCCACCGCGAGCGGCTGCGGCGGATCGAGGACGGCGAGCAGACCGTCGTCGGGCTCGAACCGCTTCACCGAGACCGAGGACTCGCCGCTCACCGCCGACGCCGAGGGCGGCATCCTCGTCGTCGACCCGGCGGTCGAAGCCGAGCAGATCGAGGCCGCGTGCGAGGCTGGCGCGCGAGCGCGACCAGGCGGCCGTCGACGAGCGCGCTCTCGCCGAAGTGGCCCGCGTCGCCGAGACGCGAGGACGAGAACATGATGCTCTCGACGATCGCGGCCGCACGGGCCGGCGCCACGACCGGCGAGTGGGCGCGGCACCCTGCGCGAGGTGTTCGGCGAGCTACCGGGCGCCGACCGGCGTCGGCGAGGCAGCGGCGAGCCGGCTCGGACGATGGAGCTCGAGCGAGCTGCGCGAGCAGGTCGCGCGCCTGCAGGAGCGCTCGGGCGCAGGCGCGAGATCCTCGTCGGCAAGCCGGGCCTCGACGGCCACTCCAACGGCGCCGAGCAGATCGCGGTGCGGGCGCGCGACGCGGGCATGGACGTCGTCTACGAGGGCATCCGCCTGACCCCCGCCCAGATCGCCGCCTCGGCCGCTGCAGGAGGGCGTGCACGTGATCGGCCTGTCGATCCTCTCGGGCTCGCATCGCGAGCTGATCCCGGCCGTGATCGAGGCGCTGCAGCGACGCCGGGCGTCGGGCGTCCCGGTGGTGGTCGGCGGGATCATCCCCGATCAGGACGTCGCGCCGACTCGAAGGCCGCGGCGTCGCAGCCGTCTACACGCCGAAGGACTTCGACATCACCCGGATCATGCGCGAGATCGTCGACCCTCGTCGCGGAACGGCAACGGCAGTCGCCGCAGTCGGCGCTGAGCCGACGGCATCGCGTGAGCGCCGGGCTGGCGAGGACGGCTCGCCTGAGCGCGACCTGAGCGCGGCACCCGCGGCGCTGAACCTGCTCGAGAGCACCGCGCCGAGCCGATGCGGCGACAGGCGGCGCGCTGCTGGCGGAGGTCTCGCCGGCGCGATCGGCGAGCGAGGCCGCCAGGCGTGATCGTCGGCGTCACCGGGCCTCCCGGGCGCGGGCAAGTCGACGCTGCTCTCGGCGCTCTGCCGTGACCTGCGTGATGGGGGCCGCACGGTGGCGGTGCTCGCAGTCGATCCGAGCTCCAAGCGCTCGGGCGGCTCGCTGCTCGGCGACCGCGCGCGCATCGACTTCGACCCTTCCGACCGGGGCGTGCTGATCCGCTCGACGGCCGCCGGCGAGCGGCTCGGCGGCCTGGCGAGGGCGACGCGGACGCTGCGGCGGCGCTGGCCGCCGCATTCGACGTGGTCGTCGATCGAGACGGTCGGCGTGGGCCAGGCCGAGACGGAGGTCGCCGACGTGGCCGACACGGTGTGCGTGGTGGTCCAGCCCGGACGCGGCGACGTACTGCAGTTCCTGAAGTCGGGGATCATGGAGATCCCCGACGTGCTGGTCGTCACCAAGGCCGACCTCGGGCAGATCGCCCAGCGCGCGAGGCGCGACCTGAACGCAGCGCTGCGCTCGCTCGGCGCCAAGCAGACGAAGGTGGTCGCAGTCAGCTCGCTTCCTCCGGCAATCGGAACCGAAGCGTTGATCGACGCGATCGACTCGCACGCCAGTCGCTCCGACCTCGCCGTCGGGCGGGCCGCCCGCCGCCGCGTGCAGGCACTGGGCGAGTTCGCCGACGAGTACGGCCGTCGCGGGATGGATGCGCTCGGCGGTCGCAGGGCGGCTGTGAGGCAGCTCGAGTCGCTTGAGCCGGGCGGCGGCGTGCCTGGGATGGTCGCGGAGCTGGCCGTGCGCGCCGGCCTCGCCGACGGCTGACAGCGAGCGACCGGGACCCCCAACCGTTTCACCCGCCGGCCGGGGCCTCGAACCAGTCCCTGGTGAGGATCAGCCAGAGGGCCAAGCCAGCGTCGGGCCCGTAGGCCAGAACCCGCCGGCGGATCTGCGAGTCGTCAGCCCGGCGCCCCGTGACGCTTTCGTAGCGAGGCCTCGTCCACGAGTCGAGGATCGGCAGCGCCGGCCTGCCGATCAGGAGCATCACGTGAGCCGCCGCGTAAGGACCGAGCCCGGGGAGCGAGCGCAGCCGCCGCTCGACCTCTTCGTCCGGCAGGTCGCTGCCGCCGGCCCCCAGCTCCTCGAGATCTACCTCGCCCTCGGCGACCATCCGGGCCAGCTCAATCATCCTCTCGGCCCGGTAGCCGACCCTGACCCCCTCCTTCAACTCCTCCGGCGCGAGCGAGGCGATCGCCTCGGCGGTCGGGAAGGCCCTGGCCCCTCCGGCGACCTGCCCGGCTGCCGCCTCCCCGTGCAGCTCCGTGAGCCGGTCGCACATCTTCACTGTCGCCGACCACGAGCAGTTGGTGGTCAACACGGTCCTCATCACATCCTCGAAGACCTCCTGACCGCGGGCCATCGCGCCGGAGCCGGCGGCCGTTACCCAGCTGAGGTCGCTGTCGCCGGAGGCCCGCTCGATGAACGGAGTGAGGTCGCGCTCGAGTCCGAGCAGCCTGCGGGCGACCGATCCGACCCAGGTCGCGTCCGGCGAAGCGGACGCACTCGATGCGATCGCCTCCGCGCCGGGGCGAGTCGGCTCCGGGCAGGTGATCGAGACCAGCTGCGGCCTCCCATCGAGCCTGACGACGACGGAGAGCCCCCCGGCTGCTGTCCGGCGCCACGGCGTCACACCCGCCAGCCCGTGCGAACCGGCTATCCGATCGAAGGCAAGCGGGTTGCCGGCGGAATCGACCAATGGCAGTCGAACTTTCGTCATTGCGACGAATCGTACGCCGACTAAATGCGAATGAGTATCATTATACTCTTGACTCTCCCTTCAGGGAACCCAGGCCCCGATGAACCCCTTCGACTACCTCGACTACGCATTCGCCCAAAGGGCGGTGATCGAACTCGTCCTGCTGTCGGCCATCGCAGCTGCGATCGGACCATGGATCGTGATGCGCTCGCTGAGCTTCTTCGCCCACGCCGTCGGCACCGCGGCCTTCCCCGGGCTGGTGATCGCGACTGCCGTGGGCATCGCGCAGCCAGTCGGCGCTGCGGTTGGAGCCGTGGCGGTCGCTCTCGGCGCCGGTCTCTCCAGCCCATCGACCAGGAACTCGACCCGGACCGGCCTTTGGCTCAGCGCCTCAATCGCGATCGGGGCGATCGCGGCCAGCACTCTCGAAAGTGGCGGCTCGACAGTCGACTCGGCGCTGTTCGGGAGCCTCCTGACCCTCTCCCCCGCCGACCTTGCCTTCGCAGCCGCCGCAGCGTTCGCCTCCCTGGTGGTTGCCAGGCTCGCCGGCAGGCGCTGGCTCGCCACTGGGCTCCTCGGCCGAACTTCGGGCCGCTGGGAGACGGCCCTGATCCTGCTGGTGGCGGTGGCGGCGATCTCTCAGCTGGCTGCTGCCGGCGCGCTGCTTGCTACGACCCTGCTCGTACTGCCCGCAGTAGCGGCCCGGCCGTGGATCGGATCGGTGGCGGGCTGGCAGCGGCTCACCTTCGCGATCGCGCTCGCAGTGTCGCTCGGTGGCCTCGCCATATCGCTCTCGTTCGACCTCTCACCCGGAGCGACGATCGCGATGACGGCCGGCCTGGCCGTGGCCGCTTCGCTCTCGGCTGCGACCGTGATGCGCTCAAGCGCCCGCGGGGCGATTGCATCCGTAGTGCTCGCCATGCTGGTCGCCGGTTGCGCGTCCGGCAACCCCGCGAAGGGCAACAAGCCGGAAGCGATTGCGACCACCCCGATCGTCGCCTCGATCGTCAAGGCGGTCGGAGGCGGTGACGTCAGCGTCACAACTATGGTTCCCGCGGGAGCCGACCCGCACGAGTTCGAGCCGAAGCCGAGCGACATCGCCGCTGTCGCCGAGAGCAGGTTGATCGTCGCCAACGGCGGCTTGGACGGATGGATCGACAAAGTCAGGGAGAGGTCCGGCAGCGACACCAAGGTGATCGACTTGCTCGATGGCGTCCCGATCAAGCTTGCCTCCGGCCACAATGATCCATCCGGCGGGCACTCGGCCCAGAGCCACGGCGAGGCCGACCCCCACTGGTTCCACGACCCGCGCAACGCCGCGGCCGCAGCAACGACGGTTGCCTTTGCCCTCGGCAGGCTCGACCCTGCCAACGCCTCGGCCTACCGGTCCCGCGCCCGGGCCTTCGCCGGGCAGGCCCGCCGGCTCGACGTTCAAGGACGCCGATGCATCGCCCGGCTGCCGGCGGAGCAGCGGACGCTCGTAACCGACCACGACGCCTTCGCCTACCTGGCCGCACGGACCGGCTTGCGCATCGTCGGCACCGTGATCCCCTCCACCTCTTCGTCGGCCGCGCCCTCGGCCAGTGAGCTCGACTCCCTCGCGCGAAGGATCGAAGACCTGAAGATCAAGGCCATCTTCCCCGAGACGGCGGTCGACCCGAAGACGGCGAAGGCACTCGCCGAGCAGACGGGGGCAAGCGCGGCCGTCCAGCTCGACGCAGACACACTCGGTCCGCCCGGTTCGACCCGGGACAGCTGGGCCGGAATGTGGGCCACCAATGTCTCCGCGATCGCCAAGGGACTCTCCGGCGGTCGCATCACCTGTTCGATCGGGCCGGTGCGACCGTGAGCGGCACGGCATCGGTCAGGGCCGAACGGCTCGACGCCGGCTACGCGGGCGAGTGCTTCCTGAGCGGGGTCGACTTCGAGGCGCAGGCAGGTCAGAGGATCGCCCTGCTCGGCCCCAACGGCGGCGGGAAGAGCACTCTGATCAAGACACTCTCCGGCGAACTGGAGCCGATCGCGGGGTCGTACTCGCTCGACGGAGCCCCGGTGTTGTCCCCCAGCACGACCCCGGCCGCCACGACTGGCCGGCGACCACCCTTGACCTTGCACTGTGCGGAACGCTGGAAGGCCTCCCGTGGTGGAAGACACCCGGTCGCGCCCAGCGCGCTGAGGCGCTCGAGGCGCTGCGGGCGGTCGGGCTCGGCGAGCGGGCCGACGTTCTCTACGGGGAGCTGTCGGGGGGTCAGCGCAGGCGGGCCCAAGTTGCTGCCGCATTGGCCGGTGGGTCCAAAGTCCTGCTGCTCGACGAGCCCTTCGCGGGTCTCGACACGGCCGCGGCAGAGGAGCTCGAGCGGCTCTTGGCCACACTCGCCGCCGACGGATCGACCCTGCTGGTCGCAACCCATGACCTCGAACAGGCCAAGTCATGGGAGAGGGTGCTGTGCCTCAACGGCGAGCAGATCGCCTATGGACTGCCTGCCGAGACCCTGACCCGGGAGACGCTCGAGCGGACCTTCCAATCCGATCTCGTCGAGCTGAGTGACGGGACCCTGCTGACCCCACCCCACCACCACGACCACTGAGCCCGATGATCGACTGGCTGCTCGAACCGTGGAAGGCACCCCTCGTCGCGAGGGGAGGGATCGCTGCGCTGGTCGTCGGGATCCCCGCAGCGGCGATCGGCTGCTGGGTCATCCTCCGAGACCTCCCCTACGCCGCCGAATCGCTCGCCCACGGCATGTTCCCGGGGTTGGTCCTCGCGACGCTGGTCGGACTGCCGGTCGCCCTCGGCGGAATCGTCGGTCTCGCCGCCGCCGCCGCGGCGATAGCGCTGGCCAGAGCCGCGCGGATCGAATCCGACGCCGCAGTGGCCGTCGCGGTCACGCCGCTCCTCGGACTTGGCGCTGCCCTCGCCCTCTCCGGGTCGGCCCCGCCCGGAGCTGAGCTCCGCCCTGTTCGGGGATGTCCTGTCGGTTCGCACGGGCGATGTCGCCGTGGCGTTCGCATTCGCTGCGGTCGCCTCGCTCGCGCTCAGGCTCGGCCATTGGCAGCTCGTCGCGTCGGGCCTGAGGAGCGGCCTGAGCCGTCGTGCGGATCTGCTCGTGCTGATCCTGCTGGCTGCCGCGACGATCGCGGCCGCACGCAGCCTCGGAGCCCTCCTGACCGTCAGCCTGATCCTGGGCCCCGCGGCGGCGGCCCGGCTGGTGACCCGAAGGGCCGGGCCGATGATCCTCACCGCAGCCGCAGTCGCCGCGGTGGCGATCCCGGCAGGAATCGAGCTCTCCTGGCACGCGGGCTGGGCAACCGGGCCCTCGATCGCGATCTGCGCGATCATTCCTGCTGCGATGGCCCTCCCCCTCTCAAGGCTCCGACAGGCAACGCCGCCGGCCGCGCGGGGGGTCTGAGCGATGCAGGCGACCGACACCGAGTGGATCGAGAGGGCGACGACCAAGCTCCGCGAGAGCGGTCGTCGGTCGGGCGGAGCGAGAGCCGAAGTGATCACGAGGCTCGCCCGGGAAGGGTGCGCCGTCTCGGCCGAACAGATCGCCGACTCGCTGCGTGACGAGGGAAGGAAGGTCGCCCGCGCGAGCGTCTATCGCGCACTCGAGGCCCTCGAGCAGGTCGCCTTGGTTCAGCGCGTCGAACTGGGTGATGGCAGCTCCCGCTGGGAGAGGACCGGCGGCGGCGGTCTCCACCACCACCATCACTTGGTCTGTCGCTCGTGCGGTCGGATCGAGCCATTCGCCAACGAGCCGCTCGAGCGGGCGCTCAACTCGCTTTCAGACACCGAGGGATTCACTGTGGACTCGCACGACGTGACCCTGCATGGCAGGTGTTCGAGGTGCAGCGGCCCGTGAGCACGCTGGTCCGCGACATCCTCACCGTGCTCGCCGTCTTCGTGGTCGTCACCGGCCTCGCCATGCTCCTCGGGGCATCGAGTCTCGGGGTTGCCGCCACCTTCGGCCAGATCGCCTTCGCCGCATCGCTGCTCTGGGTGATGCTGAAGCGGTGAGGTGCCGTCTCGACGGTTGTGGGTCCGGGTAACCTCGGGCCGTGAGCAGGCGAAAGGTGATGATCGCGGTCGGTGGCGGCGTGGCGCTCGCAGCCGCGGCAGTGGCGATCCTGTTGGGCGTGGGGGCGTTCGGCGGCTCCGACGCCAGCAAGGCCGGCCCGAGGGTCGTCCTCTACGGCGATTCGCTCTCGGTTGAGTCGGCGCGCTACATCCGTACGAACCTGAGGCGTGGGGACAGGAGGGTCAGGTTCGCGAACCGCTCGTTCCCGGGGACCGCCCCCTGCGACTGGTTCGAGCGCGCCTCCGAGGACGCCCAGAAGAAGACATTCGCCGTGATCATCGAGGCGTTCGGCAACAACCAGTCCAACTGCCAGCGGACCAAGGCCGGGAACCGACCGAAGTCCGAGGGCGACCTCTACTGGAAGCGGTACCGCACTGATCTGAGGAAGCTGATCGGGATGTTCCCCGCTACAACGCGGATCTACCTCACCACCCCGCCTGCCGCCTACAACGACGACTCGGCGGGCAGGTCCCACAGCCACAGGATGCTGGTCACGATGCTCAAGGCGGCGTTCGGGCTGAGCAACGTGAGAGTGGTCAATGCCGGGAGGGCGGTGGAAACCAAGGATGGGCGGTACACCCGCTCACTCCCCTGCCTGGCCGAGGAGCCCGAGTGCACCAACCAGCCCAAGCGGGGCCTCAACCTCGTTCGGGCGGAGGACGGGATCCACTTCTGCCCACCTGTGCTGAAGGCGACTGTCGAATCCCTCACCAACTGCCCCGTCTATGCGTCGGGGGCGTGGCGGTTCGGTCGAGCGCAATCCCGACCGATCGTCTCCCTGCTCAAGAAGCAGCGCAAGCCACGCACCGGCTGAGGGCCGACTGGGACTCTCAGGCGACGGCGCCGGACTCTCTCAGCTCGACGATCCTGGCTGACGGGTAGCCCAGTTCACCGAGGATCTCGTCCGTGTGCTGCCCGAGGCTCGGCGGCTCACCTCCCGCAGCCGCCCTGACTCCGGAGAACCGGGCCGGGGGGCCGACGACCCGACTTCCGCCGTCGAGCAGGATCGTCGCCGCCTGACCGGCGCCGGCCGCTGCAGCCAGCCCCTCGGTGACACCGAGGACGTGGCCGCACGGCACTCCCGCAGCATCGAGGCGCTCCAGCCACTCCGCCACCGGACGCTCCGACAGCCTGCGGTTCAACTCGGGGATCAGGGACTCGCGGTTTGCAACACGATCCGGGTTGGTCGAGTACCGCCGGTCTTCGGCGAGGTCGGTCGCTCCGATCGCCTGGCACATCCCCTGCCAGAGGCCGTCGTTCGCCGCTGCCACCACGAGGTGCCCGTCGGCCGCGGTGAAGGATTCGTAGGGGACGATGCTCGGGTGCGCGTTGCCGTAGCGGGGCGAATCGACTCCGGTCGCGAGCGCCGCCTGCGCGACGTTCACGAGAGCGGCGAAGGCGGAGTCGAGCAGGGACACCTCGATCATCGCCCCTCCGCCGCCGGCCCGCCTCTCGGAGCACCGCAGCGAGCACGGCGGTTGCCGCCTCGAGCCCTGTGAGGACGTCGACGATCGCCACCCCGACCTTGCTGGGCTCTCCCTGCGGGTCCCCGGTGATCGACATCAATCCGCTCTCGGCCTGGACGATCAGGTCGTACCCGGGCCTGCCCCGCGGCTCCCTGCCCGCGCCGAACCCGCTGATCGCGCAGCTGATCACACCGGGGTTGATCGCGACGAGGGCCGCGTGATCGAGGCCGATGCGGGCGGCGGCCTCCGGCAGGAAGTTGTGGATCACGACATCGCTCCGGGCGCAGAGATCGCCGGCCACCGCCCTGCCCGGCGCATCGGAGAGGTCGATCGCGATCGACCGCTTGCCCCGGTTGATCGAGCGGAAGTAGGAGGCGGTACCCAGCTCGAACGGTGGCCCCCAGGTGCGGGTCTCGTCACCGGCGCCCGGGCGCTCGACCTTGACGACCTCGGCGCCGAGGTCGGCCAGCCTCTGCGTGGCGTAGGGCCCGGCGAGGACACGCGAGAAATCGGCAATCCTGAGCCTCGCCAGCGGCTTCGCACGGTCGGTCATTGCACTCAACGCTACCCGCGCGGCTACCCGCGCGTATGCTGAAAGGCGTGGTGCGGGAACAGCTAGCCGACGGTCACGGGCGCCCGATCGGCGACGTCAGGATCTCGGTCACCGACCGCTGCAACTTCCGCTGCCAGTACTGCATGCCGGCGGAGGGGCTCCCATGGCTCGACCGTGAATCGGTGCTGACCTTCGAGGAACTGGAACGGATCACCCGGGTCCTCTCGGAGATGGGGGTCTCGAGCGTTCGGCTGACCGGCGGCGAGCCTCTGGTGCGCCGCGATCTTCCGCGCCTGGTGGGAATGCTCGCTTCGCTGCCGGGAGTCGAGGACCTTGCCCTGACCACCAACGGATACCTGCTCGAGCGCGACGCCGAGGCACTGGTGAAGGCGGGAGTCGACCGGTTCAACGTCTCGATCGACTCGCTGGAGCGCGATCGCTTCTACAGGCTCACCCGCCGCGACGCCCTTCCGCGTGTGCTCGCCGGATTGGACGCCTTGGCCCGGTTCCCGGAGGCGCACCCGATCAAGGTCAATGCTGTCGCGTTGCGCGGGGTTACGGAGGCCGAGATCCTCCCGTTCGCCCGCTTCGCGAGGGAGCACGACTTCGAGGTGCGGTTCATCGAGTTCATGCCCCTCGACGCCGATCGCAACTGGTCCGAGGATCAGGTCCTGACCGGCGAGGAGATCCGTTCGGTCGTCGAACGGACCTTCCCGATGATCGAGGAGGAGCGTGAGCCTTCGGCGACGGCAAGGGTCTTCAGGTTCGCTGACGGTGCAGGGCGGATCGGCTTCATCAACCCGGTGAGTCGAGCCGTTCTGCTCCGATTGCAACCGCATCAGGATCACGGCCGAAGGCCTTCTGCGCACCTGCCTCTTCTCGCTCGGCGAGACCGACCTGCGCGGCCCGATGCGCAGCGGGGCCGACGACCTCGAGCTGGAACGGATCATCCGCGAGGCAGTCTGGCGCAAGGAGCTCAAGCACAGGGTCGGCGAGCCGGGCTTCCGCCAGCCGCCGCGGACGATGTCGGCGATCGGAGGCTGAGCTACTTCGGAGCGGCGATTGCGGAGTCGATCGCACGGCTCATCTCGTGGATGCCGAAGGCGCCTTCGAGCCTGGCTGCGATCTTGCCGTCGGCTCCAACGGTGAAGAGCCACGGCTCGCTGAATCCCCCGTCGGGTGCGACCAGCCCGAACTGCTTCATCGATGGCGCCGGGGTCGGGTACTTCGGCGAGTAGGCCTCCTGCTGGATCATCACGATCCTGTCCCCGTAGGCGGCCTGCAGTTGGAGCAGCAGGTCGGTGACCGGCCCGCATACGCGCGAGATGCAGAACTTGGGGCTCGCGAAGAGGATTGCGACCGGCTGCTTGCCGACGACCGAGCCGAAGCTCTGTTCGTGAAGCGAGGGCGCCTTTGGATCGCGGGTGTCGATCGGCCCGGGACCGGGCGACGAGTTCGTCAGGGTCGTGACCTTCGGCGCGGGCTGCCCGACCGCGGGGATCGAGCTCGACCTCTGGACCGGGAGTTCGGATGTAGTCGCCGCGACCAGTCCGTTCGGGGTCTTGGTGAAGCTCAGCACCGACCACTTGCCCGCCTTCGTCAGCGGAACAGTCGTCGCGTAGACGGCCTGCAGCTGATCGCTGCTGAGGGCTGCCTGCTTCGAGAGGAACTTCTGCTGGGGCACCATCGGATCTGCCGGTGCGGCGAAGGGACCGACGGCCGGCTCACCGGGACTTGGGGCCACGTACGCCACGGTTGGCCCGTAAACGGGCTTGCCGTCCTGGCCGATCGCCGCAAATGCGAGCCTGCTTCGGCCGACCGTCAGGACTCCATTGCCCGGGGCCAACTGCGCCTGCGACGAAGCCTCCTGAAGCAGCTGCTCGAGGGTCTTGCCTTCGGGCTTGGGGAAGTCGCTCACGTTCACGGTCTCCCCCGCCTTGACCGCCTCGTCCACCGGTCCCGGCTTGAGGAGCGCGGGGTTGACACCGTCGCTTCCGCCGCCTCCGCAGCCCGAGGCGAGAAGAGCGAGAACTGCGAACCAGAGGACGATCGATCGCGGGCGGCAGCAGAGCATGGTCCGAATGATCGCATGCCGATCGACGAACGGCCCTGCGCGAACGAATGAGCCTTGATTCGCGGAGACTCGCCCTATGATGCGCGCATGGTCGAACCCGACGGTTCAAACGGGAACTCGAGCTGGCTGCGCTGCTATCGCTGCTGGTCGCAGAACCTCGAGATCCAAGTCCACTACGAGGGCATCCACCGGGTGGACCCGGAGACCGGGAGCGCGCCGAGGTCGTCGACGAACTGCAGGAGTCTGTCGTCCAGTGCCTCGACTGCATGCACGACCAGCCGCACCTCGGCTTCAGCGACGGGAGGTCGAGCCGACCGGGGATCGCTGGGAGCGGATGGTCGCCGGCACGCCGTGGGTCGCATCCTGCACCGTGACCGTCGACTCGGACGAGGTCGAGACCTGCTCCGGCCCCGAGGCCGGGCGACTCGCTTTCGTACGCCGCATTCGGCGAGCACGGCGTGCGCGAGTTCTTCACCCACGTGCGCTTCCACAAGCACGACGGACGATCAGATCATCGTGCACCTCCTCGTCGAGCTGTACGCCCGCTCGCCGAAGAGGCCACGGAGGTGCTGGAGGACGCCGCGCGCGGCATCCTCGCGATCACCTCGCTCGCCGAGGAGTCGAGGCCTCCAGCCGCAGTCGACGACCCTCACGCGTGAGGTCCCTTCCAACGCCGACAGGCGCAGCAACGGAGGCGTGGCCTGCCGGTTGCCGGGAGCCCGGATGGTTGACCGAGTCGCTCCGCCCCGATGACGGCCATCGCTCGGCCGGGCTCGGCTGAAGAGGTGGCGGACGTCCTGCCGCGTGCCGGCGCCGACGGAACTCCTGTGATCGCTGTCGGTGGCGGCACTGGACTCGCCGATGCGACCCGGGCTGCCGAGGGCGAACTGACCCTCCGCACCGATCGTCTCAAGAGGCTCGATCCGGTCGACGTTGCCGCCGCGCAGGTGACTGTCGGTGCCGGGGTCACGCTCGCCGAACTGGAGAAGCACGTCAGGGCGGCCGGGCTCGAGTTCCCACTCGACCTCGGCGCACGCCAGACCGCTCACCTTGGCGGAATGGCTGCGTCCAACGCCGGCGGATCGCTTGCGTGGCGATTCGGCTCGATGCGCGACCTTGTCGCCGGCTTCGAGGCCGTGCTCGCCGACGGTTCCGTCGTCGGGTCGCTTCGGGGCCTGCAGAAGGACAACGCCGGCTACGACCTCAGGGGCCTGTTCATCGGCAGCGAGGGAACACTGGGCGTGATCACTGCGCTGAGGCTCAAGCTGGTCCAGGCGACACCGGCCAGGGCAACCGCGCTGATCGCGGCCGGCGGCCCGGAGCGAGCCTTGGAGATCGCCGTCCACCTGCGCTCGACCGCCCCGGAGCTGATCGTCTGCGACTTCATCGCCCCGCGTGGCGCAGGCCTGACCTGCGAGCGGTTGGGGGTCGAGCCCCCGATCGACCCGGGCGACGGCTGGTTGGTCTTGGCCGAGCTCGGATCGCAGGAGGGCGAAGGGATCGCCGAGCGGCTCGCCACGGCGATCGCTGACGCACCCGGCGGCGCACCCGAGGCGGCAGTCGCTGCCGATTCAGTCGCAGCGGCGACGCGATCTGGAGGATCAGGGATTCGATACTACGAAGCGTGCGAGGCGACAGGGCCGACGCGCAAGCTCGACCTGTCGGTCGGGGTGGCCAGCATCCCGGGGCTGGCGATGGACGTGCTCGGCGCCATCGCCGCCGAGGATTGCGACCCGGCGACTGACATCGCCATCTGGGGGCACCTGCTCGACGGCAACTTCCACGCAACGTTGATGGGGTCGGCGGCAACCGAGGCGGTGGAACTCGCTGCGACCCGCTGCGTCGAGCGACACGGCGGCTCGGTCGCAGCCGAGCATGGAGTCGGACGCCAGCGGCTGGCGGTGATCGACCTGACCAGGACAGCCGAGGAGCTGCGGGCGATGCGGTCGATTCGCACGGCGCTCGACCCGAACGGGATCCTCGCCCGAGGCCGTGCCCTGCCCGACTGAACGGTGCAATCGGATCAAACCGGGGGCGGGAACGAAGAAGGGGAGCCGTGAGGCTCCCCTTCGCAAGCGTCGATCTGTCGGGACGACTCAGCCGAGGCGCTGAGACAGCGCTGACAGCTGGTCGCGCATCTCTTGGGGAAGGCGCTCACCGAGCGAGTCGAGGTGCTCCTCGATCGAGGGCAGTTCGGCCTTCCACTCGGCCGGATCAACCTTGAGCAGCTCGGCGAGGTCGGCCTCGTTGATGTCGAGGCCCTCCGTGTTGAGGTCGCCGGCCTGGGGCAGGATGCCGATCGGCGTCTCGACCCCGTCGGCATTGCCGTCGCAGCGACGGAAGACCCACTCGAGCACCCGGCTGTTCTCGCCGAAGCCGGGCCAGAGGCAGCGGCCGTCGGCGTCCTTGCGGAACCAGTTGACGTAGAAGATCCTCGGGCAGCTTCTCGGTCTCGGTCGAGCGGCCGATCTTCAGCCAGTGGCCGAAGTAGTCGGCCATGTTGTAGCCGCAGAACGGCAGCATCGGCGAACGGGTCGCGGCGCAGGACTCGCCGACCGCTGCCGGCCGCGGCGGCGGTCGTCTCCGAGCGACATCGTCGCGCCGAGGAACACGCCGTGCTCCCAGTCGAAGGCCTCGGTGAACGAGCGGCACGATCGTCTGAGCGGCGGCCGCCGAAGAGGATCGCGTCGATCGGCACGCCCGCCGGGTCCTCCCACTCCGGCGCGATCGCCGGGTACTGGGCGGCCGGCGACGGTGAAGCGCGCGTTCGGGTGCGCCGACGGCGTTTCCGAGTCGGGCGTCCAGTCGTTGCCGTGCCAGTCGATCAGGTGCGCCGGCGGCTCCTTGGTCAGGCCCTCCCACCAGATGTCGCCGTCGTCGGTCTTGGCGCAGTTGGTGAAGATCGGTGTTGCGCTCGATCGTGTCGATCGCGTTGGGGTTGGTCTGCTCGCTCGGTGCCCGGCGCGACGCCGAAGAAGCCCGCCTCGGGGTTGATCGCGTACAGGCGGCCGTCCTCGCCGAACTTCATCCAGGCGATGTCGTCGCCGATCGTCTCGACCTTCCAGCCCGGCAAGCGTCGGGATCAGCATCGCGAGGTTGGTCTTGCCGCACGCCGACGGGAACGCGGCGGCGATGTACTTGACCTCGCCCTCGGGCGAGGTGAGCTTGAGGATCAGCATGTGCTCGGCCATCCAGCCCTCGTCGCGGGCCATCACCGAGGCGATGCGCAGCGCGAAGCACTTCTTGCCCAGCAGCGCGTTGCCGCCGTAGCCCGAGCCGTAGGACCAGATCTCGCGCGTCTCGGGGAAGTGGACGATGTACTTGGTCTCGGCGTTGCACGGCCACGGCACGTCCTGCCTGGCCGGGCTCGACCGAGCGGCATGCCCGACCGAGTGCAGGCAGGGCACGAAGTCGCCGTCTCGCCGAGCACGTCGAGCGCGGCCTGGCCCATGCGGGTCATGATCCGCATGTTGACGGCCACGTAGGGCGAGTCGGTCAGCTCGACGCCCGACGTGGGCGATTGTGCGAGCCGAGCGGCCCCATCGAGAACGGCACCACGTACATCGTGCGGCCGCGCATGCAGCCGTCGAAGAGACCGCGTGAGCGTCTGCCCGCATCTCGGCCGGCTCGCGCCAGTTGTTGGTCGGGCCGGCGTCGACCTCCTGCTCGCGAGCAGATGAAGGTGCGGTCCTCGACTCGCGCCACGTCGCTCGGGTCGGAGCAGCGCGAGGTAGCTGTTGGGGCGCTTGGCCTCGGAGAGCCGCTCGAAGGTGCCGGCGTCGACCAGCTGCTGGCAGAGGCGGTCGTACTCCTCGGCGGAACCGTCGCACCAGTACGACCTGGGCGGGTTCGGTCAGCGCTGCGATCTCGTCGACCCAGGCCATGCAGCCGGGCGTGATTGGTGGGGGCGGGAACGGTGGTGTTCATGGGGTCCAGCGACTCCTCGGTTCGCGGGCATCTCGGCGCGCGGGACGAAATGGGATCCGGAAACACGAAACGGCGCCCGGGCCAGCGACGGCTCCGGGAAACAGAACAATGCCCGATCCGGCGGCAGATTGGCAAGCCTACCGCACGGCCCACCGCTGGACAGTCTCCCCGGCCGAGCCGCACCGCTCAGCGACGGGCGCCCGATCCTGCGGGGCACGAGCACCAGGCGCTTGAACTCGGCCACGAGCACGCCGTCCTGGTTGAGACGCGCGTGTGAACCTTGACCATGCCGCGGTCGGGCTTGCACTTGCGACTCCTTCGTCTCGAGCACCTCCGTCTCGACGAACAGGGTGTCGCCGTGGAACACCGGGTTCGGGTGGCTTGAGCTCCTCGGTCGCGAGGTTCGCGATCGCCTTGCCGCGAAACGTCGCTGACGCACATCCCGAGCGCGAGCGAGTAGACGAGCGGCCCGACGACGACGTTGCGCCCCTGCTGGATGTTGCCGGCGTAGACGTCGTTGATGTGCAGCGGGTGGTGGTTCATCGTGATCAGGCAGAAGAGGTGATCGTCTGCCTCGGTGACGGTCTTGGCGGGCCAGTGCTTGTAGACGGCGCCGACCTCGAACTCCTCCAGGTAGCGGCCGTACGGAGTGTGCTCCGCTCGCTTCGCGCTGGGCCTGGTCGGTTGTGAATTCGCTGCTCATCTGTGTTGTTACCTCGCGTTGGGCGGTTGATTCATGGTCGGAACGACTGGAAGGATGCCGCTTCCCGGGCGGAGCGTCCGCTCGTCGCCCTCGGGCGGCGGCGATCGCTTGCTCTGAGGTAGCTTTCCCCTCTTGGTACGGGAGCCGCACGGCACCCGGCCACCCAGTGACCAGACCGCCCAAGAGCCCCACAGGAGACCACTTGCGCAACCCCCGCGACTTCCTCAAGCCGCTCGCCATCGGCGCGCCCCGAGCCCGTGACGCGAGATCCCCTTCAAGCCCTCGCGGATGATCCACTTCCTCGACTTCTCGAACGAGAAGATGGTCGCCAAGGTGCCCGACATCGCCCCGACGGTCGACATCCTGCTGGGCAACCTCGAGGACGCCGTCCCGGTCGACCGCAAGGTCGCCGCGCGCGAGGGCCTGATCAAGGTCGGGCAAGGAGATCGACCTCGGCGACGACGCCGCTGTGGACGCGCGTCAACGAGCTCGACTCGCCGTGGGTGCTCGACGACCTGACCGAACTCGTGGTCGGAGATCGGCCACAAGCTCGAGGTCGATCATGGTCCCGAAGGTCGAGGGCCCGTGGGACATCCACTACGTCGACCGCCTGCTCGCCCAGCTCGAGGCCAAGGCCGGCCTCGAGCGCCCGATCCTGATCCACGCGATCCTCGAGACCGCGCAGGGCGTGGCCAACCTCGAGGAGATCGCCTGCGCCAGCCCGCGGATCCAGGGCATGAGCTTCGGCCCGGCCGACCTGGCGGCATCGCGGCGCATGAAGACCACGCGCGTCGGCGGCGGGCACCCCGGCTACCGCACGATCGCCGACCCCGACCCCGAGGACTCCGCGAGGCGCCGCGCCCGAGCTACCAGCAGGACCCGTGGCACTACTCGATCGCCCGCATGGTCGACGCCTGCACGTCCGTCGGCGCGCTGCCGTTCTACGGCCCGTACGGCGACATCAAGGACGTCGGGCTGCGAGACGCAGTTCCGCGCGGCGTTCCTGCTCGGCTGCGTCGGCGCGTGGTCGCTGCACCCCGCGCAGATCGCGATCGCCAAGAAGGTCTTCTCGCCCGACCCCGACGAGGTCGCGTTCGCCAAGAAGGTGATCGAGGCGATCCCCGACGGCCGCGGCGTGCACATGATCGACGGCAAGATGCAGGACGACGCCACCTGGAAGCAGTGCAAGGTGATGGTCGACCTCGCCGAGATGCTCGCCGAGCAAGGACCCGGAGCTGGCCGAGGCCTACGGGTTCGCGCCAGCCTCAGCCGTAGTAGGCTTCCGACGCCGCATGAGATTCTTCGAGTACGAGGCGCGCGAGATCGTCAAGCGCGCCGGCATCCCCGTCACCGACTACGGCTTCACGACCGACGCCGACCGAGGCCCGGGAGATCGCGCGAGCGGATCGGCGGGCCGACGGTGATCAAGTCCCAGGTGCTGCACCGGCGGGCGGATGAAGGCCGGCGGCGTCAAGTTCGCCGACACCCCCGAGGAGGCCGAGGCCCACGCGCGAGACATCCTCGCAGCTCGAGATCAACGGCCACATGCCGCGCGGCGTGCTCGTCGACCCCAAGGCCGAGGTCGAGCAGGAGTACTACGCGGGCGTCGTCTGGGACGGCACCGCAAGCAGCCGGTGATGATCTTCTCGCCCGGTCGGCGGCATCGACATCGAGCAGGTCGCCGAGGAGCAGCCCGACAAGGTCGGGCGCCGGCACTTCTCCAACATCCTCCCCTTCAGCGACTTCCAGGCCAAGGAGGTGATCGCCTCCACCGGCGTCACCGGCATCGGCGCTGAACAAGCTCGTGCCGATCGTCACGCGGCTGGCGAAGCTGTTCGTCGAGAACGACATGATCGCTCGCCGAGATCAACCCGCTCGGGCGGCTCGCGGACGGCATCGTTCGTCGCGCTCGACGCCCACATGGACATGGAGAACGAGGCCCGCGGCCGCCACAAGGCGCTGCTCGCGGAGCTCGGCGTCGGCGACGAGGAGACCCGCCAGGCGCGCGAGGCGACGCCGTTCGAGCTCGCCGGCGAGCAGGTCGACGCGCACGGACCACCGCGGCGTCGCCGGCAACGTGACCGAGTTCGACGGCAACCTCGGCCTCGTGATCGGCGCCGGCGGCGGCTCGCTGACGCTGTTCGACGCCGTCCGCGCGCACGGCGGCAAGCCGGCCAACTACTGCGAGATCGGCGGCAACCCGTCGGTCGCCAAGGCCTGCGGGCTGGCCAAGCTCGTGCTGCGGAAAGCCCGGCGTCGACAAGATCGCGGTGATGATGTCGATCGTCTCCAACACGCGCGTGGACATCGTCGCCCGCGGCGTGATCAAAGCCTGCCTCGAGCTCGGCATGACCCGGCCGAGAAGATCGCGATCTTCCGCATCCCCGGCGCCTGGGAGGAGGAGGGCTTCAAGATCCTCGAGAAGTACGGCGTCGACTACGCCGACCGCTCCGTGTCGCTGCAACGAGGCCGCCAGCGCGGCCGCGGTCCGAGAAGATACGCCAACGAGCCGCGCGCCGGCATGGCGGAACTGAGTCATCCTGATCGACGCGGACACGACGTTCATCGTCCAGGGCATCACCGGCCGCGAGGCGGTCAACCTGACGCGCGAGTGCCTCGACTACGGCGTCGGCGCCAAGGTCGTCGGCGGCGTCACCCCGGGCCGCCTGGGCCGCGAGGTCCACGGCGTGCCGGTGTTCGACACCGTCGCCCAGGCGGTCGCGCACCACGGCGGGCCGATCTACGGTTCGGTCGTCACCGTGCCCCCCGCCTTCACCAAGGACGCCGTGTTCGAGGCGATCGAGAACGGCGATCAAGCTGATCGTGATCGTCACCGAGCGCATCCCGCGCCGCGACGTCGCCCAGATGGTCGAGCTGGCCGACGCTGCGCGGCGCGCGCATCATCGGCCCCAACTGCCTCGGGCATCATCGTCCCCGACGTGATCAAGATGGGCGGCATCGGCGGGCCGGCGAAGAACGCGGCGCAGGCCTACACCCCGGGCCCGATCGGCGTGATCTAGCCGCTCCGGCGGGATGACGACCGAGATGTCCTCCACGCTGACCGCCGCCGGGCTCGGCCAGTCCACCGCGGTGTCGATCGGCGGCGACGCGATCATCGGCTCCAGCTACGCCGAGCTGATGCCGCTGTTCGAGGCCGACGAGCAGACGCAGGGCATCGTCATCTACACCGAGCCGGGCGGCCGCATGGAGGCCGAGCTCGCGCGCTGGGTCACCGAGCAACAACTCGCGCCTGCCGATCGTCGCGTTCATGGCAGGGCGCTTCATGGACGAGATGCCGGGCATGAGCTTCGGCCACGCCGGCACGATCGTCGAAGGCAAGGAGGACACCGCCCCGAGAAGATCGCCCGCCTCGCCGCAGGCGGGGATCACGGTGGCCGAGCGGATCGAGGAGATCCCGGAGCTGATCCAGGAGAAGATCGCCGAGAGGAGGGCGTGATGCGCAAGGCGACGGGATTTTCATCGCGGTCGAGGTCGACGACAGGCCGCGGCCGACGCCGACGCTCGCGGCGAAGCTCGCGGAGGTCTGCCCGGTGGACATCTTCGCCGGGCAGCGAGCGGACGGCGTCGAGATCGTCGAGCGAGAACCTCGACGAGTGCGTGCTCTGCCGGCTCTGCCTCGACGCAGCACCCGAGGGGACCGTGAAGGTCACCAAGCTGTATTCGGGCGAGACTCTCAGCCGCTGACCGGCGACCAGGCGGACAATCCCCGCCAGCGCAGTTCTTCAAGGGCGGTCCTCCGGGGCCGCCCTATTCCTTCCCCGGGGACCCACACGCGCTCACGCGAGGGCGGTAGCCGAGTCCTCGCACACCGACACGGCCGCTGAGGCCGGCGAGGTTGAACCGGCTGCGACCGGAGGCCCCAGGGCGTTGCTGGCTTACCGCGCAGAGTGCTTGGCCGCTTCGCGAGTCCTCTGGAAGCGCCGCCTGGCGGAAGCAGATAAACCGCGATAAGGACCCAGAGAACCACCAACAGAGTCGAGGTGAACTCCAGAGGGATACCGAGAACCATTGATGTGAAGGCCAGTCCAACCGCGATGGCCAGCAAGGATCTAAGAAGCTGCCATACAAGGAGTCTCATGATGATGAAGGTACCACCCCCGTTCAACATCGCAGGATGTTCGCATAAGGCCTATTCCAGATTGGAGCAGACCGGGTCCGATTGGGTGGAATCTTTATTGCTATCATCTTTCTTCCTATGCCGATCAACATCAAAGATCCCGAAACCGATCGGCTGGTGCGTGACCTCGCCTCCGCCACCGGCGAGACGATCACCGAAGCAATAGCCACGGCGGCTCGCGAGCGGCTCGACCGGATCCAGGCAGGCCGCAGGCAGTACAGCCTCGCCGACGAGCTGAATGAGATCGGCTTGCGCTGTGCTTCGCTGCCGGTGCTCGACGAGCGCCCGGCCGACGAGATTCTCGGCTACGACGAGGCCGGGACCCCTTCCTGATGGTCCTCGACAGCTCCGCCGTGATCGCGATCCTGTTCGACGAGCCCGAGCGCGGGAAGATTACGGCCGCGATCGAATCCGACCCGCGCCGCTTCATGTCGGCCGGGAACGTCGTCGAGGCGGCGATCGTCGTCGAGGCGAAGCGCGGTGAGCACGCCGGCCGCGAGCTTGACCTCCTGCTCCACCGCGCCGACATTGAAGTCGTTCCGTTCGACGCCGAACAGGCCCGGGCAGCGGTCACCGCATGGCGGCGGTTCGGGAAGGGCCGCCACCCCGCGGGCCTCAACTTCGGCGACTGCTTCGCGTACGCGCTCTCCGCAGTCGCCGCCGAGCCGCTGCTGTTCACCGGCGAGGACTTCGGGAAGACCGACGTCGAGGCCGTCGGGTCTCAGCTGAAGGGATCCCGGCCCTCGCAGCCTGCCAGGCAGGCAGTTGTGCTCACTCCCCGGCAGATGTAGATTCCGTGTCCGAGCGGTCCGACTGCCACCGCAGCCGGCGACAAAGACGACGTCCCAAGGAGAACTTCGAGAGATGAGAACCCGCCCGGCCCTGATCGCGGCCACCATGACCTTGATGGCATCCATTGCCGCCGTCGCCCCGGCTGCCGGAGCAGCAACACCCGACTTGGGCGTCGGCCGCGCCCACGCCTGCGCGCTGTCCCCGACCGCGACCCTCCAGTGCCGGGGGGCCAACAATTTCGGCGCGCTCGGCGACGGCTCGTTCACCGATTCGAACGTTCCGGCCAACGTAACGGGCCTCTCCGCGGATCCGATCGCCCTCGGGGTCGGATTCACCCACACCTGCGCCGTGATCACGGGCGGTTCGATCCAGTGCCGGGGGAAGAACTGGGACGGGCAACTGGTGCTTCGGTCGGCTACTTCTCGGCATCACCCGTGACCGTCGGCGGCCTCGGCGGCACCGCCGTCGCCGTGGCGCCCGGCCAGAACCACACCTGCGCTCTGCTCGACGACGGCTCGGTCAAGTGCTGGGGACGCAACGACCACGGCCAACTGGGGGACGGCACCAACAGCAACTCGACGACGCCTGTCCTCGTCGGCTTGGGCGGCAAGGCAAGCCGGCTCACCTCCGGCAACGAATTCAGCTGCGCGGTGATGACCCCCACCCCCACCGTCAAGTGTTGGGGACGCAACGACTGGGGACAGCTGGGAGACCTCACCAGCGCGGACTCGAGCGGCCCCGTCTCCGTCACCGGCCTCACCGCAGGGGTTGTGAAGATGGACTCCGGCGGGTACCACAGCTGCGCGCTGCTCGCCGATGACACCCTCTCCTGCTGGGGAGCGAACATGGCCGGGCAGATCGGCGACGGGACCGGAACCGACCGCTGGACGGCCACCCCGGTATCGGGACTCGCCGGTATGCCGACGCAGGTGGACGCGGGCCAGACCCACACATGCGCCGTGATCACCACCGGCCCGGTGCGATGCTGGGGCGGCGGAACCTCGGGACAGATCGGTGACGGGAAGACCGACACCACTGTCACCCCGCAGGACGTCAAGTCACTTGCTTCGAACGCCGTCTCGACTTCAGCCGGCGGCAACACGTCATGCGCCGTGCTCGACACCGGAGCCGTCCAGCGCCGGGCAGCAACGAAGGGGGCACGCTCGGCAACGGGAGCAGCGTCGCCCGTGCCCTCACACCAGTGACCGTCACCGGGCTCAACCTCAGCCTGCCGCTCCCCGAGCTGCTCTCAACCCCGGCGGCAGCGACAACCTCGCACTCGGCGACCTTCACCTTCCGGGAACCGGCAGGAGCGACCTTCACCTGCTCGGTCGACGGTGCCACCCCGACTGCGTGCACGTCGCCGTTCAGTATCGACTCGCTCTCCGAGGCGACCCACACCTTCGCCCTGAGGGCAACCTACGGATCGACTGAGACCGCTCCGACGACGTGGACCTGGAAGGTCGACAACACGCCCCCGGCGAAGCCGTTCGTGGCTACGAATCCGGTGATACCCGGTTCCGGGCGGATCAACGTCGACTACCTGACCGCATCGTTCACGTACGACATCGAACCGGGAGCGACCACCGAATGCTCGCGAAACGGAGGCATCTCCTACTCGGCGTGCCCGGGATCGGAGATCTTCTTCGGAATGACGGACGGGCCGTACAGCCTCAAGGTCCGCCAAGTGGACGCAGCCGGCAACGCGGGCCTGCCGACCACGGTCAACTGGACGGTCGACCTGATCGCACCAGCCGCTCCCGCGTTCACGAGCGTCCCGGCCGCATTCACCAAGCTGAAGACCGCGACCATCGCCTTTGCCTCGCCCGAGGCAGGCGCCAAGGTCGAGTGCGGACTCGACGACGAGGTACCGAAGCCGTGCACGAGCCCCAAGGCCCTGACCGCCCTGACCGAGAGGTCGCACACTTTCACCGTGGCCTTCACCGACGTCGCAGGCAACCGCTCCAGCAAGAGCGTGAGCTGGCTGGTCGACGTGACTGCACCGGCGCTCCTTTCGAAGACGAAGGTCAAGACCTCCACGCAGACCAAGTACACGCTGGGCGTCGCTCCCGACGCGAGCGGAGTCGCGAAGGTCGAGTACTCGACCGCGACGAAGAAGCCGTCGAGAAGGCCACGAGCGTGTCCTCGAGGACGGTCGCCTTCGCCTCGCCGACGGTCTTCAAGACGACCGCGACCATCCGTTGGATCCGCCTTCAGGATCGGGCCGGTAACTGGTCAGGTTGGTACACCGGCTGACCGCCCCGGTTCGGTTGATGGCCGCGGCCCGGGGCCGCGTCGCCCCGGAGCCGGGGAACCCGGCTCGGATCCTCGGCCATTGATCGCGTCTGGCTCCGGCTAACCTGCCGGGTCGATGCCCTCGCCGATGCTCAACTTCGAGTCGGTCACCAAGAGGTACGGAAAGCGCAACGCCGTCGACGGCCTGTCGTTCAGCGTTCCGGCCGAGTCGGTCGTGGGCCTGCTCGGCCCCAACGGCGCAGGCAAGTCGACTGCGATGAAGATGGTCCTCGGCCTTGCCAAGGCGACCTCGGGTGAGATCAGCCTGTTCGGCTGCACTCCCGGCAGCAGCGGCTTCGCCGATGCCGTCAGGCGCACCGGGTCGCACATCGAGACCCCGGCTCTCTACGAGCGGGCGAGCGCCCGCAAGAACCTCGAGATCCACGGCGCCGCTTTCGGCATCGGCCGCCGCGATCCGCGGATCGCGGCCACTCTCGAGACGGTCGGCCTCTCCGACCGATCGAACGACAAGGTCAAGAACTTCTCGCTCGGCATGCGCCAGCGGATGAGCCTCGGCGATTGCCATTCTGCACGAGCCGAACTGGTGATCCTCGACGAGCCGACCAACGGCCTCGACCCGAGCGGAGTCGTCGAGATCCGTGAGGTGATCCGCTCGCTGCCCGGCCGTGGAATGACGGCGCTGGTCTCCTCACACGTCCTCGGCGAGATCGAGAAGACCGTCGACGAGGTCGTGATCATCCGCAACGGCAAGCTCGTGAAGGCCGGTTCGATCGAGGCACTGACCGAAGGTGACGGCGGGTCGCTGCTCGTCGGGATGCCCGAGGGCCAGGCCCAGATGGGCTGCGACGCCCTCAACGCAGTCGGCTACACGGCGGCTGTGGGCAGCGACGGAATGGTGCGGGTCAACCCGCACGGCCGCCCCGGCTCATCCATTGCCCACGCTCTCGCCCAGGCAAACCTCTACCCGGACGAGCTGCGTGCCGAGCAGGGTCGCAGTCTGGAGTCGGTCTTCCTTGAGCTGACCGACTCCGCGAGCACCGCCACCGGCGCCGGTAACGGAGCTGGAGCCTGACATGGTGCGCGCCGAACTGCTGAAGATCCGCTCCCTGCCCACGCCGCGCAATGCCTTGCTGCTTGTGATCGCGACGATCCTGATCTCGTGCCTGATCGTCGGCCTCGTGGCACCCGAGGGGGATGCGACCGAGTGGTACCACCGCGCGCCCGAGCTCGCCTCGAACCTCGTCGGGACGATTGCGGCAATGGTGCTCGGGGCATGGGTGATCGGAGTTGAGTTCTCGAGCAAGACCGTCAGGCTTGCCGCGACCGTCCAGCCGGCGCGGACCCGGCTGGTTGCGACGAAGTTCCTGACTGCACTCGGACTCTTGGTGGTGTTCGCCGTGGCCGTGAGCGCGTTCGCCTATCTCGCCCAACTGCGTGATGTGCTCAATCGGGGGCATCGACTTCCCGTCCCAGAAGGCGCTCGACCGAGCGGTTGCGTACACCCTGATCAGCATCTTCTGGGGGATGTTCGCATTCGGTCTGGTCCTCCTGCTGCGCAGCTACACCGCCGGGCTGATCGTTTCGATCGTGCTGGCCATCGGAATCGACAACGCACTGCAGCTGATCCCCAAGGTCGGGAAGTACACATTCGGTTCGGCCACCGGGTCGGTCGCCAACTCCATCACCGGCGACAGCGAGGCGACCCTGACCGTCGGAATCGCGGTCCTGACGACCCTCGTCTGGATCGCCGTCGTCAACCTCGCCGGGTCCGTGCGCTTCTCGACAACAGACCTGAAGTAGCGGCCGAGCGGAGCCGGGACCCCAGGCACCAGTTCGCCGGCCCCGACTCCCCGTATCCGATTCAGGCAGTGACAGCCGCGGGGCTCGCCGACTGCTCCTTCGGCAGCAACAGAGCGATCAGGCCGGCGGCAAGCACGAATACGACCGACGCCCAAAGGCAAGCCGTAAGCCCCTGCCACTGGTAGAGCGCCCCCGAGAGGATCGTGCCTGTGAGGCGACCGAAGGCGTTGGCCATGTAGTAGAAGCCGACGTTCATCGCGACCCTGTCGGAGTGCGAGTAGCTGAGGATCAGGTAGGAGTGGACGGCGGAGTTGACCGCGAAGGCAACGCCGAACAGCATCAGCCCGACGACGATCGCGAGAGTCTCGTCGACATCGGATTCGAGCGCCAAGGCGATCGGGCCGGGAAGACAGCGAGAACGAAGGCTGCCACAGCCGCTGTCCGCCCGGTCGGCTCGCCACGGCCCTCCGCCGTGCGGGCTCGGACCCAACGGGGAGCCGATGCCTGGACGATCCCGTAGGCGATCACCCAGACCGCCATGAAGGTCCCGACCTCCCAGAAGCTCCAGCCCAGAACCGTGCGGAGAAACACCGGCAGGCCAACCACGAACCAGACGTCGCGCGATGCGAACAGGAACACCCTCGCGGCCGCGAGGATGTTGACCGCCCGCACCTGGCTGAACATGTGGCGGAACTTCGCCTTGGCATCCGGCCTGCCGAGGTCTCCCTCCATCAGCACGGCTGTGGCCACGAGAGTGATGGCGACCATCACCACCAGAATCGTGAGCGCGGAGTGGAAGCCGACCGTCGAGAGCAGGAGGCCGCCGAGGAAGAAGCCGACACCCTTCAGGGCGTTCTTCGATCCGGTGAGGATCGCAACCCACTTGTAGAGCGCCCCCTCCTCCCCCTCGGGCACCACGAGCTTGACTGCACTCTTGCTGCTCATCTTCGTCAAGTCCTTCGCGATGCCGGACAGCGCCTGCGACACCATCACGTACGGCACGACCAGCCACGAGTCGGGTGCGAAGGCGAGCATCGAAAGGGCGACGATCTGCACTCCGAGACCGCCGAACAGCGTTGACTTCAGCCCGAAACGGGAGGCCAGGAACCCGCCGACGAGGTTGGTCACGATCCCGAACACCTCGTAGAAGACGAACAGGGTCGCCAACTTGAACGGCGAGTAGCCGAGGTTGTAGAAGAAGAACAGGACGAGGATGCGGCTCGCGCCGTCGGCCAGCGTGTCGGCCCAGTAGGCGGCCGTGACAAGGATGTAGTTGCGCAGGTCCGGTGAGCGTCCGGCGTCCCCCGCTCCGCCCGCGGCAGTCATCGTGGGTTCCCAGCCCGCAGCGAGACCCGGCACGGATCGGCGAGCGTCGCCCGCCTCACTGAGGCAGGCCGAGTGCGACCTTGCGAGCCAGCTCCGCCCAACGGTTCGCATACCCCCACTCGTTGTCGTACCACGCAAGGATCTTGACTTGGGTCCCGGCCGTGACCATCGTCGACGGGGCGTCGACCACTGACGAACGCGGGTCGGTACGGAAGTCGACAGACACGAGCGGCCGCTCCTCATAGCCGAGGATTCCCGCGAGAGGGCCCTCGGATGCGCTCCTGAGCGCCTCGTTGACCTCGTGGACGGATGTCGGCTTGGACACCTCGAAGACGCAATCGGTGAGCGAAGCGTTGAGCAGCGGGACGCGTACCGCGATTCCGTCCAGCTTGCCCTCCAGCTCCGGGAAGATCAGCCCGATCGCCGTCGCCGAACCGGTCGTCGTCGGGATCAGCGAGAGGCTGGCGGCCCGCGCTCGGCGAAGGTCCCGGTGAGGCGAGTCGACGACCGACTGCGTGGCCGTCATGTCATGGAGAGTGGTGATCATCCCGTGCTCGATCCCGATCGCCTCATGGATCACCTTGACGACCGGGGCCAGGCAGTTGGTCGTACATGACGCAGCGGTGACGATGTCGTGCTCGGTGGCGTCGTAGAGCTCGTCGTTGACCCCCATGACGACGTTCAGCGCGCTCCCGTCCTTTACCGGCGCGGCCACAACGACCTTGCTGACGCCGCGGTCAAAGTATGGCGTGAGACCTTCGCTGGACCTGAACTCACCGGTCGACTCGAGCACAACCTGCACCCCGTGGTCCTCCCAGGGCACGTCGCCGGGAGTCGGCAGTCCGGTAACCGGGATCCGGCGGCCGTCGATGACGATCGCGTCGCCGTCGGCCTTGATCTCCCGATCCCACCGACCGTGCACCGAGTCGAACTCGAGCAGGTGGGCTGCGACCTCGGCGCCACCGGCGGTCTCGTTGATCGCCACGACCTCGATCTCGGGCCAATCCCACGATGCACGCAGGGCAAGGCGACCCATCCGGCCGAAGCCGTTGATCGCGACCTTGACGGCCTCCCGGTCTCTCAGCTCGTGACCCATCAGGCCCGGAAGCTATCCGAGCAGGCGCCGGTCACCGGTGAAGATCGGGATAACGGGTGGTAGCTTCCCCCGCGGGGGAGAGATGAGAATTCGACTCGGCATAGCCGCAGTTGCGTGCGTCGTCGCTGGCGCCGGGGCAGGTCCGGCCGCGCCGGTGGCGAGCGCAACCCCGGGACCGAACGGAGCCGAGTGCGACGAACCGGGCGCTGTCAATGCTCAGGGGCTTCCTTGCCGGCGATCCGCTGACGGCACCCTTCGCTGGGGACCGCGCTACCGCGTCTTCTACTACGGCGATTCGCTGGGGCTCGAGTCGGCGCGGTTCGCGAAGATGCTGCTCGGCGACCGTGGCGCGGTGATGGTCGACAGGGCGATCTCCGGCTCCTCGCCCTGCGACTGGATGAAGGTCGCGCCCTACGACCTTGCCGGCGGCCCTCCGGATGCGGTCATCGCCGAGACCGTCGGGAACATCCTCTCCCGCTGCCAGCTTTCACCGAACGGGCAGAAACTCAAGTGGAACAGCACCGCCTATTGGGCGCGCTACACGGCCGACCTGACGCGGTTTGCCTCGATGTTCCCGTCGTCGGCCGGCATCTGGCTGACTCCACCACCGGCGACCCGCAACGACAGGTCTTCGGGCTACTCGCACAAGGCGAGGATGCTCTCCGTGATGCAGGCGGTCAGCTCCGCCCGAATCAGCACGTTCACGGTCGATGCCGGAGCGGCGATCGAGATCAGGGGAGCCTTCTCGCGGATCATGCCCTGCCTCGCGTGGGAGCCAGTCTGCCTCGACAAGCCCAAGCGCGCCATGAACATCGTCCGGGCACTCGACGGGACCCACTTCTGCCCTGTGGCGATCAAGGCCACGATCGGTCAGTTGCGCAACTGCAACCCGAACCCCGGGGCGTACCGCTTTGCGATCGGGCAGGTCACTCCGGTGCTCGACTGGCTCTCCTCCAACCGCTGAGCGCCGCTTCCGTGCGAGCGATCGCGCCCGAACGCGGTCAGTCGGCGAGCGACCCGTAGGCGTCGGGCCTGCGGGTCGTAAGGAACGGGAAGAGGTCGAGCCAATCCCGCCGCTGAGCCAAGTCGAGCTCGGCGACCAGGACTGCGGGCTCGTCGCGCGGCGCCTGGCAGAGGATCCGGCCGTACGGGTCGCTGATGAAGGAAGTCCCGTAGAAGGTGATCTCGCCCTCGTCGCCGATCCTGTTGACGGCCACCATGAACAGTCCCGCAGTGATCCCGTTGCCGACGATCGTGTGCTGCCAGAGCGGCTGAGTGTCGAATCCCGGGTGTGACGGTTCGGACCCGATTGCCGTCGGGTAGGCGAGCAGGTCCGCGTCAGCGATCGAATACGCACGCGCCAGCTCCGGGAACCACTGGTCCCAGCAGGTCGGAAGACCAAGGCGGGCGGTGACGCCTCCGAGGTCGAGCTGGACGACCGGGAAGCCTCCCCCCTCCTGCTCGGTCGCAGGCCCCGGGCTGAACCAGAGGTCCTCGCGGTAGCCGGCCGAGGCTGGGATGTGCAGCTTGCGGGTGCGCTGGATCAGGGAGCCGTCCGGTGCGACGAGGATCGCCGTGTTGTAGCCGCTGCCCGGCCCGCGCTCGACTGCCTCGTCGCTTCGTTCGAACAGCGAAGCGTGAATCGGAACGCCGTGCTCGTATGCCATCGCTGCGGCGAAGCGGAACGTCGGGCCCTCAAGCAGGTCCTCCGGTTGGGGGTCGCCCCCGTCGATGCTCCCGGGGGGATCGA
>CAVVVM010000010.1:0-99343 GCA_963751715.1 uncultured Actinomycetes bacterium
GGCGAGGATCGCGAATCCGACGGCGGCGTAGGCAAGGCCGAGGAGCAGCTCGCCCCTTGTCAGCAGTCCGCGCACCGACCTCACCCCCCGGCCTCGCGGCGGCCCTCGGCATAGGCCCACGCGGCCCGTGCGGACCAGATCCGATCGGCGACCCGTTCAGGGAGGATCGGCGCTATCGGGGAGAGCAGCCTCGCCAAGGCCGCCTTCAGCCTCGCGACCGGCGAATCGGGCCAGGCGGCCGGCGCGAGACCGGGGTGCAGACGATCGAGCTCCACCGAGGCCGCACCGACCACCCTCATTCGAGCGTCCGTGCTCCCCGGATCGTCGTGGCGAAGGTGCCAGCCGACCGAGCCGGCGTCGTACCGCAGCCGCATTCCGCACTCGGCGAGCCTCGCCCCCAGTTCGACGTCGGTGAAGCGCTTGAGCGCGGGGTCGAATGGCCCCTCGACCCTGGCCAGCAGTTCGGACTTGACGCTCACGTTCGCAGTGCAGAAGTGACTCGGATCGACCCGTTCGGGGTCGCTGATCGTGTCGAAGGCGAAGAGCGGTCCGCCCCGTTCGAGCCACCTCATGTGGGCACTGATCGGCTGCTCCCTGCTCCAGGTGACCAGGCCAACCAGTGCCTCCTCGACTTCGGCGTGGCGCCTGTGATGGGCCAGGTGGCGCCCGAGCAGCCCCTCGCCGATCACGATGTCGTCGTCGATGAAGAGAACCAGTGGAGCAGAGGTGCGCTTCAGGGCGGCGTTGCGAGCAGCGCTGCTGCCGAGAGGCTCGTCGAGCCTGACGCTGCCAACCTCCCGTCGCGCAGCCAGCAGTGCGGCCGTTCCGTCACTCGAGCAGTCGTCGGCGACGACGATCTCGACCACCTCCCCACTGCCGGCGATGCCGGCAGCCAAGGCATCAAGGCACCGCTCGAGCAGCGGCGCACGGTCGCGCGTCGGGACGACGACCGAGAGCGCCGGTTCGGGCACTAGAGGAGCATGCGCCTTCCCTCGACACTCGCCTTGGCAAGGACGACTATCTCGGCGAGATCGACCGGAGCGACCTTGGGGAGACTCCTGAGCGTCCTCAGGAGGGACACGGGATACCACCCGTGACGCAATGTCAGGTAGGGAACGACCCAGAGCAGGAATGACTTCCTGCCGGTCGCACCCGCCAGGCTCAGGCCGGCGATCGCGAGGATCATCCTCGCGTGCGTCTCGCGCCAGATCAGCCCGCGCCACGGGAAGGCGCTGCGCAGCTCCGGATGCCGGTCGACCAGCGGGATCAGCGACGCCCATCGCTTCGCCCCCTTGACAGCGTTGGCCAGGGGCTGGATCTCAACCGCGTGGTTGACGACCGCATCCTCGGCGTAGACCGCGCCGCAGCCGGTGGCCAGGGCCCTCATCGCAAGGTCGGCGTCCTCGACCGACGGACGCGGGATCGTGGGGTCGAAGCCACCGGTGATCTCGAGCAGGGCCTTCGGATAGAAGACGTTGCAGGTCTGGAAGAACGGTCCAAGTCCGTCGACCCGAATCGAACGTGACAGTGGGTCGGGAAGCAGGTGAGCCTCTTCCGGGTCGGGTCTGGTCTGGCCTTGGACGATCGACTTCGGTGACGAACGGTGAGCCGCGAGGGCTCGCTCGAGCCAATCCGGCTCGGCCTGCAGTCGTCGTCGGTGAAGGCGATCAGATCAGAGTGCGCAGCGCTCCACCCCGCCTGGCGAGCCACTGCCGGACCGGTCGACTGTTCATGGCGGATCAGCAGGTCCACCCTTCCTTCGAGGACGTCCGAAGTCCCGTCGGAGGAGCCGTCGTCGATCACCACCAGCTCGAACGAACCCCGACCCACAGTCTGAGCTTCCAGAGCGTCGAGCAGGCGCGCGAGCCGCTCGCGGCGGTCCCGGGTGGCAACCACGACACTGACCACCGGCAGAGGCGCGGAGTCGGATCCGCGACTCGCCTTGGCACCCCCGTTGGCGGCATCCTCACCCGTCACGGGAGGGACAATGAGCGGGGGCCGTTGGTCGTCATCGGTACGCTCCGCACTCGATGGCGAACGACCGCTTTGCCTTTCCACGCAGCGAACTTCGAAGCAGGGCCGCTCGCGGTGCGATCATCAACGGGGCGTTCCTGATTGCCGTCGAGTCGCTCGGCCTGATCCAAGCGATCGTCGTGGCCCGGCTGCTCGACGCCGACCAGATCGGCCTTTACGGGATCGTCTCGGTGACAGTGATGACCCTCCTGTCGCTCAAGCAGATCGGGATCGACGAGGCATTCGTCCAACAGGAGCAGGACGATCAGGTGGAGGCCTTCCAGCACGCGTTCACACTGGACTTGGCTCTCTCGGCCGGGTTCGCCCTGCTGACGGCCGCCCTGGCCCCGCTGATCGGTCACCTGTACGGCGACAGCTCGCTGGTCCCACTGATGCTTGCGCTGTCGCTGCTGCCTGTCCTGTTCGCCCTGCAGGCGCCGGCGTGGGTCTTCCTCAGGCGGATGGACTTCGTCCGCCAGAGGGCGCTGCAGGCGATCGTCCCGGCAGTCACCCTCGCCGCCACTGTCGCAGCGCTTCTGGCCGACCTCGGCGCCTGGTCGCTGGTGATCGGCGCACTGACGGGGAACGCCGCTGCCGCCGTGATGGCAGCGGTGATCAGCCCCTACCCGATCCGGATCAAGCTGCACGGCAAAGCTGCACGCCGATACCTGACCTTCAGCGCGCCGATCTTCCTCGCAGCGGTCTGCGGACTCGTGATCCGCCAGGGCCAGACCTTCGCCTTCGAGGCCAAGCTGGGGCTCGCCGGCGTCGGCTACCTGACGCTCGCCGTGACCCTGACGCGCTACGCGGACCGAGCCGATCAGCTGATCACCCAGACGATCTACCCCGCGATCTGCGCGATCGCCGACAAACCGGCGCGAATGGCAGAGGCCTTTGAGAAGAGCAACCGCCTGACCGCGATGTGGGCTCTGCCGTTCGGGGCAACGCTCGCTCTCTTCACTCCCGACCTGATCGCCCACGTGCTCGGCCCGAAGTGGGTACCTGCAACCGCCCTGATCCAGCTGATCGGCGTCTCGACAGCGATCTACCAGCTCGGGTTCAACTGGACGGCGTTCCATCGGGCGGTCGGTCGCACCAGGCCCCAAACGGTCTATGCGATCGCAGGACTCATCGCCTTCCTTGCCGTTCCCTGCCGCTGCTCCTCGCCTTCGGCGCGAGCGGCTTCGGCTGGGGACTGTTCGCCGTCAACGTGGTCGCCGGGGCACTTCGATGGGCCTACATGCGCAGCCTGCTTCCCACCGTTCGCACAGGCAGGCTCGTGGCGAGGGCGTTCGTTCCCCCGCTGCTCGCCTGCCTCCCGGTCCTGGCATGGAGATTGCTGGCCGGGGCCGAGCCGAGGGGCCTTGCCGTCTCGTGTGCCCAGCTTGCCCTCTACCTGGCCTGTTACCTCGGCCTCACCGTCGCCATGGAGCGCCCGCTCCTGACCGAGGCCGTCGGGTACCTGAGGCGCAGGGGGCTGACGCCGACCTCGGTCCCGGGTACCTGAGATGAGGCTCCTTTACGTCCTCGAGCGCTACCCCGAGCTGTCCCAGACCTTCGTCGCCCAGGAGATCCTCGGGCTGGCCGACCTGGGAGTGAAGGTCTCAGTAGTCGCGCTCGAGCCGGGAGCCGGCGGCCTGACACCCGCTCCCGTGGTTTACGCGAACTCCGCGGGACCGACTCGCAGGCTCACGGCAACCGCCAGAGTTGTGTTGTCCGAACCGGCAGCTGCCCGGCGGCAACTGATCGACGAACGGAACTGGCCCCCGCCCGGCGGCTCTCGCCGCCTGAGGGGGCTAGCGAGGCTCGCGCCTCTCGTCGGCGAGGCCAAGGCAGCCGACCACATCCACTCCCACTTCGCGACAGAGGCGGCGGACATCGGCCGCCTCCTCGCCAACCTCTCGGGGACGCCCTTCTCCTTCACCGCGCACGCAACGGACGCTTACGGACCCCGGAGGAGCTGGCAGTCAACATCCGCGCGGCCCGCTTCGCCCGTGCCTGCAGCGACCACGTCGGCGATCGGCTGATCGCCGCGGCTGGCCCCCTCTCCGACCGCGTCGTCAGGCTCGGGGTTGCGATCGACTTCGCCGGCTTCGAGCGCACGACGCCCTACCGGGCGGACGGACCGATCGTCTCGGTCGGGCGGCTGGTCGAGAAGAAGGGCTTCATCGACCTGATCACGGCGTTCTCGAGGATCGCCGATCGGGCTTCCGGCCGGCGACTCGTGATCATCGGCGAAGGTCCACAGCGAGTCGAACTCGAGGGACTGATCGCTTCGACGGGTGCGCCGGTCGACCTGCTCGGGGCGCTCCCCAACGGCCGGGTCGCCGGGGCGCTGCACGACGCGTCGGCGTTCGCGCTCACACCAAGGACCGCGGACGACGGCGACCGTGACGGCCGCCCGGCAGCGATAGCCGAGGCGATGGCCGCCGGATTGCCGGTTCTCTCAACCTCCCAGCCAGGGATCCCCGAGCTGGTGTCGAGCGACTGTGGAATCCTCGCCAGCCCCGGCGACATCGAATCGATCGAGGAGTCGCTGAGCCGCCTCCTCTCCCAGCCGACCGGGAGCCTCGAGCTGATGGGCTCGCGGGGGAGCGAGCGAGCCCGCGAGCTGCACTCGAGGGAGCGAGTCGCCGCGAGCCTGCTGGGGCTGTTCCGGACTGCCTGAGACGGTCAGCGAAGGTCCGGAACCCCGACCCGCCGGCTGACTCGCGACTCACGCGGGTAGGGCTTCAGCACGTAGACCCTCGCGCAACCGAAGTCATGGGTGCTCTCGACCAGCGGCCCGATCTGCCTTGAGAGCGAGACCGGAGGCTGGACCCTCCCCTTGCACTCCTGGAAGATGAACCGTGCGCCCGTCGAGCGGACGAAGTTCCTTGCCGCGCGCGGCCCGAGCTGATCGGCGAAGAAGACTCCGGTGACCTGGGCCCTCAGGTCCCAGGAGGGAGTCCACGAGAAGGGCCCGATGTAGACCTCCCGGCCGCTGAACGGGGGCACCAGCAAGCCGCCATAGGTGCTGACCAGCACCCCTCCGGCTCTGGATTGCGCTCGAGGAACCGAAGCGCTCGCTGCTCGCCGTCGAAGATGTAGTACGGGTAGGCAACGTGGTGGATGTTGTCCCTGACGAGCTTCAGCTTGTGGAGCGTTCCCGGGACGGTGAGGAACAGAAGCGCCGGGATCACCCACCATGCCCTCGGTCGGGGGACCCACGCAGGCCTGCGGGTGGTCAGCCCCTGAACCGCGAGGACGGCAAGCGGCACGGTCAGGCCCTGGAAGGCGTGGTAGGGGAATGTCCCGAACGGCCCGATGTAGACGATCAGGATCGCCAGCGGCCAGAACCGGACCGCAACCGACTGCCAGCCGGTGACCTTTCCGCGCAGCGCGAACGCCGCCGGGATCGCAAGCGGCCCGATACTCAGCGCGATCGCCCAGAGCGGCCACTCCCACAGCGGCTGCGCTCCTGCCTTGTTGACCTGACCGGCCAACTCCCCGACCGGTCGAAGACCCCGAGCCAGAGGTAGTAGAAGGCAGGCAGGGCAGCGGCTGCGCAAACCCAGACGAGAGAGAAGTCGGGCTTCACCCCATGGCGGAAGCGCCGCCAGAGCTCGACAGCGACGATCACGATCACCAGCTCCGCGCCTTGCCACGGTTGGAGCCACATGATCAGCAGTGCCCCGAGGGCCGAGAGTGCGAGCAGCCGCCGACTCCCCCCGCCCCTTGCGCGCTCCACGCCGAGCAGCACCAGCGGAACCATGTAGACCGCGATCGCCGTCATCAGGTACCCGAGCAGGGTCTGCCCGGTCCACATCTCGCCGGAGATGAAGTCGAGCGTGTACATCCGCTGCGGGCCGGCACCGAGTTGCCTGGCGAGAGCACTCCAAGGCATGACAGTGAACAGTGCGAGGAACAGCGCGACCCGTGCCGGCCACCCCGCCGGCACCAGCCTGCGGACGTACTGGCGACAACCGAAGAAGACGACGAGAACGGCCACCGGCTTCCAGACGGCGAGGTACGAGACCTGGAGCGACGCGCCCGTCCAGCGATGGACGAGGCCCGAGATCAGGAACCCGGGATGGAGGAAGACCCTGTGGTCGGCCCTGAAGTCGTACTCATTGCCGATCAGCCAGTGGGCACCGGCCTGGCGGATCCAGGTCAGGTACTGGAGCTGGTCGGGCGGGAAGAGGCCGTCCGAGCCGCTGAGCTCGCGACCCTTGAGGAGCAGCGGCCCCAGCACCGCCATCGACAGCAGCGCAACCCCTGCCAGCATCAACCACTCCCACACCTCAAGCGGGCCGCGCTTGACCGCAGGGAGGTCCTCCTCGTCGACCAGCTGCGAGAGGGGCTCCTGCCGCCCGTCCTCGACCGGTCCAGTGTCGCCGTTCGGGCGCTGCGCCTCGGTCACTGCCTCGTCATCGCTGCGGGCAACCACTGGTCGGCCCGATGATCAGATGGCGCTGCGCGCGTCTGCCGGCTCGGTGCGACGGAGGCGACCGGCGGGTGGGCGCAACAGCGGCCAGTCCCGGCGCCGTTCATCCCGGCGGAATCGCCAGAGCACCTTGAGGGTGAGAAGCCCGTACTTGACGCTGGTGCGGAAAGAGACGCTCGACGCCTCGAGGAAGTAGCGGGTCGGAATCGCGATCTCGACGACCCGCGCACCGCTCGCGGTCAGCTGGGCGAAGATCTCCTGGTCGAAGACGAACTCGTCGTTGTTGCGGAGGAAGGCGATCCTGTCGAGCAGGTCGACCGAGAACGCGCGGTAGCCGGTGTGGTACTCGGAGTAGTCCCTGCGGAATGCCCGGTTCTCGCACCAGGTCAGGAACTTGTTGCCGATCCACTTCCAGCGCGGCATCCCTCCGGCGATCGTCTGGTCGTCGAGCATCCTCGAGCCGATCACGCAGTCGGCGCGCCCCTCCTCGATCGGCCTGACCATCTCGGCAAGCAGGGCCGGGTCGTACTGGTTGTCCGCGTGGACCATCACGACGATGTCGGCACCGTCTACCGCCGCTCGGGAATAGCAGGTCTTCTGGTTGGCGCCGTAGCCCCTGTTCTTCGGGTGCCGGAGGACGTCGAAGCCCTCTGCGAGAGCCACCTCCTCGGTGTTGTCGCTGCCGGCGTCATCGACCAGCAGCGCCCTGTCGCCCTCGTCCTTGGGGAGCTCCTTGGCGACCAGCGGCACGGTCTTGGCTGCGTTGTAGGCAGGAAGGACGACGTGGACCTTCTTCTCGCGACCGCGGTCGCTCATCAGCGGGGTCGGCGAACGCTTCGGCTCGGTCCGGTGGGCGAAGATGACAGTCTCGTCGCGCAGCGGCATCGACACCATCGAGCGACCAAGCGGGGACGAGGCGATCGGTCGAAGCAGCGCGAGTGGCCCACCGCGGTCGGCCAGCCCCTCAACCCAGTAGGAGAAGGCGAATGAGCGAACGAGGTCTGTGTTTTCGCTGACGACCAGGCCGGTGGCGCTGAGCAGCTCGCTCAAGGTCAGGCGAGGCAGCAGGAACGTGTGGGCCGGGACGAACCCCCACCAGCGGCGCCCGGCGATCCGGGCAGTCAGGGACGACGGGTCGGGAGTGACGACGCACAGCAACCCACCCGGTGCCAGCAGTTCGCGGCACTGGTCGATGGCGGACTTGGGATCGGCGAGGTGCTCGATCACGTCGGCCAGGACAACGACGTCGAAGCCATCAGGGTCAGCGAAATCCTCGAGGCCGACCTCTCTCACGTCGAGGCCCAGCTCGTCGCGGGCGTGAGCGGCGTTCGCTGAGCTCAGCTCGAGTCCGAGCGTCTCATATCCCATCGCCTTGGCCTCATCGAGGAGCAGGCCGTGACCGCAGCCAACGTCGAGCAGGCGACCGGAAGGGTTGTACTGCCCGATCATCTCGAGCAGGCGCCGAGCGGTGATGCGACGCCCCTCCTCCTCAGCAAGGTAGGCCGTGTCGCTCATCTCGCGGTAGAGGTCGTGGAGCGAGTCGCCGGTGGGCAGCATGGGCTGGATCACGGTGCCGCAGTCGCGGCACCGGTACAGATCCCCGTACTTGCCCCCCTCATGCTGCGAGGGAGCCATTGCGGCGGAGTCGGCATCGTTGACCGTGCCCTCGTAGAGCAGGGCGGCAACTCCGCCACAGATCCGGCACTCGATCGGTCCGGAAGAAGTTCCCTCCATGCGCAGAAGCGTATCCGGACGGGCGTCCAGCCGCATCGAGGGTCCGTCCCGCCCAATCCGCATACGATCACCGGGTCTTGACGCATGCACCGGACATCTCCGTCGTGATCCCGGCCTTCTGCGAGGAGGATGGGATCGGCCACACCGTCGACTCGGTTCACGGCTGGTGCCAGTCGGCCGGGATGGACTTCGAGATCATCGTCGTCGACAACGCATCGACCGACGGGACGGTTGCCGCAGTCGAGGATCTCGATCTCGACCGGGTCCGGGTGCTTGTCAATGAGTCCAACCGAGGCAAGGGCTGGTCGGTGCGACGGGGCATGGCCGAATCAACCGGCCGACTCAAGCTCCATTGCGACGCCGACTGCGCTCCGTCACTTGCGAGCCTGCCGGAGATGCTCCGCCTGATCGGCGACGGGACCGACGTCGCGGTCGGCTCGAGGCTGGGAGCCGGAGCACGGATCGGGCACCGTCAACCGCTGATGCGCAGGATCGCCGGCTCATCCTTCCAGGCCCTCTGCCGGATCCTGCTGAGCGAGCCGACTCGAGACCGCTTCTGCGGCTTCAAGCTTTGGACCGCCGAGGCAGCCGACGCCGTCTTCCCGAAGCTCGTCCTCGACGGCTGGACCTTTGACGCCGAGGCGCTCGCCCTGGCAAGGGCGCTCGGTTTCAATGTCACCGAGGTCGGGATCGTCTGGGATGACCGCGAGGGCTCACGCCTGTCGATGGTGCGGGTGCTGTTCCCTGTGATGCGCGAGCTGATCGCTGCGCGTCGGAACGTCGCGGCCGTCAGTGCGAGCGGAAGAACTCGAGCAGCGACTCGACAAGGAAGTCGATCATCGGGCGACTGAGCCCCGGGTGGCAGCCGACCCAGACCGATCCGTCGGTGACGAGGTCGGCCCCGGTCAGCTCACCGCTGATCCGATGGTTGAGCGGAAGGTAGGCGGGCTGCCGGGTCATGTTGCCGGCAAGCAGGAGCCGTGAGTCGATCGCCCGCTCCTCGAGGAAGATCTGGAGCTTGCGACGGGTCGCGCTGTCGCCGTCGCGCAGGGTGAACGGGTAGCCGAACCACGACGGGTCCGCCCCTGGAAGGGTGCGCGGAAGCACCAGCCGGTCCTCGAGCGCCCGCAGGCCCGCATCGATGATCTTGAAGTTCTCGCGCCTTGCCCTGTGGAAGCCCTCGACCCGGTCGAGCTGGGCAAGGCCGATCGCCGCCTGCATGTCGGTCACCTTGAAGTTGAAACCGAGGTGGCTGAAGACGTACTTGTGGTCGTAGCCGTCGGGCATCTCGCCGTATTGGCCCTCGAACCTGTGGCCGCATGCGTTGTTTACCCCCGGCGGGCAGTAGCAATCCCGCCCCCACTCCCTGAGCGAGGCAACTGCCCTCGTCCAGCCCTGGTCCTCTGTCGCGACGGCACCGCCCTCGCCGGTGGTCATGTGGTGGGCCGGGTAGAACGAGTAGGTGGATGCCTTGCCGAACGTGCCGACGAGCCTGCCCTCGAAGGTCGAGCCGAGGGCATCGCAGCAGTCCTCGATCAGGTGCAGCCCGCGTTCGGCGCAGAGGGCCTCAACGGCGACACCATCGAACGGGTTGCCGAGGCAGTGGGCGGCAACGATCGCTCGGGTCTTCGGTCCGATCGCCTGCTCGAGCATCTCGATGCTCGGGTTGAGTGTGTCCGGCTCCACGTCGACGTAAACCGGGACGAGTCCCTGCTGGTAGATCGGATTTACAGTCGTCGGGAAGCCGACCGCGGGAGTGATGACCTCGTCTCCCGGCTCGAGCGGCGAATCGATCAGGTGGCTGCGCAGGGCTGCGACCGCCAGCAGGTTCGCCTGCGACCCCGACCCCACGATCACGTTGGCGGGCCGCCCGGTCGCCTTGGGCAGCATCTCGCGGAATCGCTGCGCCCATCGCCCCTCGGTGAGCCAGCCGTCGAGAACGGCATCGACAGCGTTGCCGAGCTCCGGTGAGCCGATCACCCTGTGGCCGACGCTCACGGTGGTCTGCCCGGCGACGAACTCCCCCTCGGCCATTGCCGCGTCGGCGTAGCGACGAGCCGCCTCTATCGCCTCCTGGCGCAATGCGCCGAGCTCTTCGGATTCCTCAGGTGGCTTCACGGCGCAGGATCCTACGCAGACCGGCCACCGAGCGCAGCCCCGTGGCGCCGCTGACTCGTTGCCTTGGCGCAGTCGGCCCCTCCGCCATCAGGTCGATCTCACGTCCGAGTCCGAGAGCGAACGCAGCCCGCGAGAACTTCTCGGCCTGGGTCCGGCAGGCCGCGGCCTCGTAGCGATCAGGACTGAACCGCTGCAGCGCCTCGATCAGGCAGTCGAGGTCCGGGCGGTCAAAGAGCTCGCCGGTCCGGCCAGGATCGACCGTCTCCAGCGCTCCCCCCTGGGCAAGAGCGAGCACTGGGATCCCGGCGGCCTGCGCCTCTACCGAGGCGATCCCGAACTCCTCCGTGGCGCACTGGATCAGGGCCGCGGACGACGCCAACCGCTCTGCCACTTCGTCATCGGGGATCCTCCCGGTGAACTCGACGCCGGGACCGGAGAGTGAACGCAGCCGCTCGAGATCGGGACCGTCGCCGATCACGGTCACCGGCCTGCCCAGCCTCGAGCAGGCCTGGACAGTCAGGTCGATCCGCTTGTGGGGCATCAACTCCGAGAGCACAACGAACGAGTCACCGCGGGACCCCGGCCGGAAGCGGCCGACGTCGACCGGCGGGTGGACCAATCCGGATGACCTGCCGAAGCACCGTGCGACCCGTTCCCTGGTGATCGCCCCGTTGGCGACGTAGCGGTCGACTTCCGCGGACACCTCGCGGTCCCATTGGCGCCAATCGGCAAGCACCCGATCGAGCACCGTCCTGACAACCGCTCCGCGGCCCCGCACAGCCTCGTCGCGCTGGTCCCAGGCGTAGCGAAACGGGTTGTGGCAGTAACAGAGGTGCCGCTGCCCCTCGTGGGCGACGACCCCGTGGGACCAGGCGCTGGAACTGCTCAGGATCAGGTCGTAGCCGTTCATGTCGAGCGACTCGACCGCGCTTGGGTAGAGCGGCAGGAGAGCGCGGAAGGTCGACGACGTCGGGCGGAGCCGGTTGAGGAAGGACGAGTTGACTCCCCTGGCCGCAAACCTCTCCTCGGTCCCCGCCGGGTCGTAGACCGGACTGAACAGGTCGGCTTCGGGGAACAGGTCGCAGAGCGCGAGAAAGACCCGCTCGCCACCGCGCAGGTCCAGCAGGAAGTCATGTACCAGTGCCACCCGCCCATATCGCTTCAGTCCGGTTGGCCGATCCACACCGGGGACGCTACCGGTCGCCGCTCCAGCACCGCGAGGATCCAACTGGAGCCGTTGCCGGATCAATCGGCCACAATGGCGAAGATGACGCCGGTAAAACCTGTCCAAAGGCGGTTGCGGAGTCGGGCTCGGCCGGACTACGATGCCGTTCGCATGAGTCGCCCCCAGTCCGCAATCCGAGCAGTTGGCCTCACCGCGCTCGCCTGCGTTGCCTTGGCACTGCCTGCCGGCGCCTCGGCTGCGACTGGTGCCAACCGGCTTCCTCGGGGTACACATGGAGGACCCCGCGGCACTTGACGCGGCCGGAGTCGATCTCGCCGGCGAGTTCGTCAAGGCCAAGGCCAACGGCGTCGAGACTGTCCGCTTCCCGATCTACTGGTCGAGCGTCCAGCCCTACGCCAAGTGGAGCGACGTACCGGCGGGACGGCGCGGCAGCGACTGCGTCGAGGGGACGGCCGACGGAGCGCCTTGGTGCCTGGGGCTCGTCTCGAAGATGATCAACTCCGCCGCCCTCAACGACATCAGGCTCGTCCCGATCCTGCTCAACGCCCCGCGCTGGGCGGCGGACCTCGCCACCTACCCGACCGGCCCTGCCACCGGCCTGACGATGCAGGTGCCCAAGGACTTCGACCAGTTCGCAGCCTTCGCCAAGGGCCTGGCCCAGCGGTTCGGCCCCGGTGGCTCACTGCTGCCGGTGGGCAAGCCGAGTCCGATCGCGGCTTGGCAGATCTGGAACGAGCCCAACTTCAGGCAGTACTGGCCGCAGCATGTCGGTGAAACGCAGACGATCACGCGGACGGTGACCAAGGTCGTCCGCGGGAAGCGCAAGGTCGTGACCGAGACGGTGAATCTGCCCGACCTCTACTTCGCCCCGAGCTACCTCAACCTGGTCAAGCGCACCCGGACGGCCCTCAGGAGCGTCGATCCGAAGGCGAAGATCATGCTGGCGAGCATCGCAAACGGGGACTTCTCGGTCAGGCCCCAACGGGCTGCCCGGGCAGTCGACCTCGACTTCATCTACAAGGCGGGAGGCAAGGGTTCGTTCGACATCGCAGCTGCGAACATCTTCACCGGGACCGTCAACCAGTTGGCCACCCGGATCTCGGACTACCGGACGGCACTGAAGGCCGGGGGCGACACCACTCTGCCATTGGCCCTGACCGAGTTCTCATGGGTCGATCGGATGGGCTTGCCCAAGTCCGCATTCCGGCCCGGGCAACTCAGCCTCGCTGTCGGGGCCGGCCAGGCTCGCTGCACCGACCGCGTCAAGTCGAACTGCCCTCCGACTTCGCAGTCAGGGGCGGTTACGGCTGCGATCGACACGATCGTCCGCAACCGCACCAAGTACAACCTCTGGGGCGCCTACTGGCACTCATGGGCGACCGACTACTCGACTGCGCTCGACGGCTCGGGATTCGTGGATCTGTGGCGCCTCTCGGGCCTCCGTCAGGTGGTCGGCTCGACGACCGTGGCCAGGCCGTCGCTGAAGGCGTTCTGCGTGGCGTCGAGCAAGGCGAAGGGCCTCGGCTCCGCGGCCGCCGCTCTGGCCTGCGAGTCCTGAACAAACTTTGACCCTCTCTTGCGGCGCCAGCCGCAACCATCGGCCATGACCTCTGTTTCAGGGACATGGGAAAGGTGAGACGGCTTCGAACCTCGGGCGCCTGTTTGGCCTCGGTTGCCATCTGTCTGGCGATCGTTCCGAGTGGCGCTTCGGCTGCCGCCCGGTCAGTCCCTCAGGGGTTTCCGGGGGTGACCTTCGAACCGTGGGAGATGGCGAGGCAGGGAATCAGCCCTGAGTCGGAGCTGGCGCTTGCTGCGGCCTCGGGCGTCGAGAGCGTCCGCTTTCCGATCTACTGGTCACATCTGCAGCCCCGAAAGGGAGAGTCCTACGACTGGTCGGCGCTCGACCGCTTCGTCGAATCGGCAGCCAGGCTCCGGATCGCGATCCTGCCCACCCTCCTTGGAGCGCCAAACTGGGCAGCCGACCAGCGGTACGCCGGCAGCTCGAGCAGTCTCAAGGTGCCGGTGCCGGCATCGCCTGAGGCCTTCGCTTCTTTCGCCTCCGCCGTGGTCGAGCGCTACCGCAGCTCCAGCCCCTTCTGGGCGGACGGGCGCAGCGCCCCGCTGAGGCCGGTCAAGATCAAGGCCTGGCAGGTCTGGAACGAACCGAACATCGCCGTCTTCTGGCCCCAGCATCTCCATGAGTGCCAGGTGCCACTCGTCGCCGGGGCGTGCCCGCAGTCAACCGAGCTCGGCTTCGCTCCTACCTACGTCAATCTGCTTCGGCACACGTCGGCTGCGATTCGCGCAGCGGACCCCAAGGCGAAGGTGATGCTCGGCAGCCTCACCAACGTCTCGTGGGTGAGCCTCGAACAGATCTACAAGGCCGGCGGCAAGGGACTGTTCGACCTTGCCTCGATCAACGCCTTCACTTCGAGCCCGAGCGGGCTGATCCGGACCGTTGCCCTGGTCCGTGCCGCGCTTGCGCGACGCGGGGACGCGAAGCTTCCGCTCTCGCTGACCGAGTACTCATGGTCCGCCAGCAAGGGAGTCGGCCTGACCGACCCGCGGCTGGGCTTCCTCTCGGTCTCCGCTACCCAGCAGGCGCGCAACCTGGGCACGTCCTTCGGCCTGCTCGTGCGCAACCGGACCCGGTACCGGCTCGCCGACGCCTACTGGTACACATGGGCCTCATCCTGGTCGGGTACGAACTCGGCCTGGAACTACTCCGGCCTTCGCAGCTGGCTGGGCGGAACGCCCACCGGCAGCTCGGCACTCGGGACTTTCAGCAAGCTTGCCCTGGCCGCCGAACGCTGCCGGGTCAAGGTGCTGGCCGACTCCTGCGCCAGCTGATCGCTCAACCAACGAGCGATCGACACACCTGATCGACCCGCTCGGCGGTCCGCTGCCACGTCATTCCCTCGACCCGTCTGAGCCCACGGTCGACCAGATCGGCCTTGAGCGCACCATCCGAACAGACCGAAAGAAGGGCCTGAGCGATCGCTTCGGTGTCATCCGGGTCCACCAGCAGGGCTGCGCCACCGGCAGCCTCCGGGAGGGCGGCCCTGTCAGAACAGACGACTGGCGTACCGGCGGCCATCGCTTCGCAGACAGGCAGGCCGAAGCCCTCGTAGATCGACGGCAGCACGAATGCCTCGGCTCCGCCGTAGAGACCGGGCAGCATGGAGTCGTCGAGTGGCCCGAGGTCGCGCACCACCCCGCCGGCACGGTCGGTTGCTCCGAACTGCGGCCTGCCGCCTCCGACCGCGACGAGCTCGATTCCCTCTCTGGCCAGAGCCTTGGCAGCTGGAGCCAGAGCCGCGAGGTTCTTTCGCTTGACGCGACTGGCGACAGTCAGCACGAAGGGGCGCTCGAGGCCGAGAGCCTCCTTGACCGGGCCAGAGTCGACGTGTGGGCCGATCCCATCCGGGACCCCTCCGAAGACAACCTCGATCCTGTCCTCGTCGACCCCGCAGAGCTCGACCAGCTCACGACGGCTGAACTCGCTGGGAGCGATCACGCGGAGGGCTCCCGTGGCGAGTCTTGGGATCAGGAACTGCTGCCAGCGCGAGTAGGAGGCCGAGAAGTCATCCGGGTAGCGCAGCGGTGCAACGTCGTGGAGGACCACAACATTGCGCCGGAAGGCCAGCGGAGCTAGGTTCGCGGGGCAGAGCAGGGCATCGGCCCGGGCAAGCCCGGCCCTGATCGGCAGGTCCACCTGCTCCCACAGATGACCGAGCCTGTGAGCGAAACGCGGGCCCGGAGCTGCGACCTCGTAGAGCAGCGGATCGATCCCGGGCAGGCGTCGGCACATCTCCTTTGCCCAGCGCTCCACCCCGCCGGTTTCCTGGCGGACCGCCGCTCTCCCATTGATCAGCACCCTTCCCACCAGCCCGAGGCTACCGACGCACCGAAAGTCCCGAACGGCCTGCGCAACGCCTGCCGTCGCTAGCCTCGCCTGAGAGCGAGATTGAGCAGCTCCAGGCCAATTCTTATCCATGCCTACTCGGGTCCTCTCGGAGGATCGGAGCGAATCCTGCTCGACCTGCTTGCCCGACTCGACAGGTCATCGATCCTCGCCTGCCCGGCCGGACCGCTGGCCGATGCCGCGGCGTCGATCGACCTTCCGGTGATCAGGCTTCCCGAGCGTCCGCTCGAGGCCCGCGGATCGACGGCTGCACTCAGCGCCGGAGGCCACCTGATTGCTCACGGGCGTGAGGTCCGCCGGCTCAGCGATGACCTCAACCCGGCCCTCGTCCTCTCCTGGGGAATGCGCTCGGCGATCGCCTCGACTGCCGCTTGGGGGAACCTCCTCGTCGCCCGCGGCCGCACGGGCAGGCCTCCGATCGTGGCCGAGCACGTCGACCTGCTGCCCGAGGGCGCTCAGGGTCGCTTGGCGAGAAGGGCTCTCCTTGCCTGCGACCGGGTGGTCTGCCTGTCGGAGGCGATCGCCCGCGACCTCGACCCGACCTGGCACTCGAGCGGTCGCATCTCGGTGGTCCACCCGGGGGTCGATCCGGCGGTCTCACCCGAGCCCCCTCCCTGCCAACCACCAACCGCACTGATGCTCGCAGCGCTTGAGCCGTGGAAGGGGCAGGACGTGGCCTTGGAGGCTGCCGCGATGGTGCCCGGGCTCCGGCTCGTCGTCGCCGGAACTGCTCTCAGCGAACGCGGGGAGCGCTTCACCCGGCGGCTCAAGGAGAGGGCTTCCCTCCCCGACCTTGCCGGTCGGGTCGACTTCCCCGGAACCGTCGATCCGCACGAGGCATTGGCTGCAGCGACACTGCTGCTGCACTGTGCGCCGGCCGAACCCTTCGGTCGGGCGATGGCCGACGCCCTCGGCGCAGGTCGGCCGGTCGTGGCGGCAGATGCTGCCGGGGCCAGGGAGATCGTCGACGGCGGAATGCGGCCGGCTCGTCCCTCCTCGTGAACCGAGGGCCTGTGCAGCAGCGATCGAGGAGATCTGCTCCTCCCCCTCGCTCGCTGCCGCTCTCGGGCTGGCCGGGCATCGCCGGGCGCTGGAGGCATTCGACCAGGACCGTCAAGCCGAGCGGTGGCGACGAGCCGCCCTCTCACTGGCACCTCAGCCCACGCGGGCGCTGCCACCCGGACCGAGCGCCGCTGGCGGCGGACGGGCCGCCGAGCGGGGTCCCGGACCAACGGCGGCAGGCGGCGACCTCTCCCTGGTCACCGTGATCCACGACTCTGCACCGGATCTCTCGAGGCTGCTCGCGAGCGTCGGCAGGCACCTGCCCGAAGCCGAGGTGATCGTCGTCGACTCCGGGTCGAGCGATGCCGGCCCGGCCGTTGCCGCGATGTGGCAGGGCGGAGCGAAGCTGATCGCCCTTCCGTCCAACGAAGGGTTCGGAGCCGGCTGCGTTGCCGGCCTCGCGTCGGCATCACGGCCGGCCAGCATCCTGATCAACCCCGATGTCGAGCTCGTTGACTCGTCGCTCGCGGATCTCGGCTCCCTGCTCGTCGGCCCCGGGTCGAGCGACAGGCTCCTCGCCCCCCTGCTGATCCATCCGGACGGAAGGCGCCAGGACGCGGTCCATCCCACTCCCGGCACGGCACCGGAGCTGCTGCGGGCGCTGCTCCCCGCCTCGGCCCTTCCGGCGCCGCTCAACCGGATCGCTGAACCACACAGGGCTCACGGACCGATCCCGGTCGGCTGGGCGGTCGGAGCGTGTCTCGCAGGCAGGACGGAGACCCTGCGGTCACTCGGTCCGTTCGACCCGAGCGTCCATCTCTACGCCGAGGACCTCGACCTCTGCCTGCGCGCGGCCGAGCGGGGGATCGAGACCTGGTACCACCCAGAGGCGAGGGTGCTCCACCGGGAGGCTCACTCGACCTCCCGGGTCTACGGCGGCGAGCCGAGCGAGCTGCTGGCCGCGCGCCGGCGGACCGTGGTTGGCGAACGCCTCGGGCGAGGCGCGCAACTTCGCGACGACGCGATCCAGCTGCTGACCAACCTCGATCGCCTCGCACTCAAGAGCCTCGTCGGGCGGGATTCGAGCAGCGAGCGCAGACGCTTGAGCGCTCTGCGATCCGCCCGCCGGGATCGACCGGCATGACCGCCGATCGAGAGGTACGACCAGGCGAGACTTCGGTCGTGATCCCGAACTGGAATGGAATGCGCTGGCTCGACGGTGTCCTCTCCTCGCTCGAAGGCCAGACTGTCCGTCCGCTGGAGACGATCGTCGTCGACAACGGCTCGACCGACGGATCGCTCGAGCACCTCGCCCGACGTTGGCCCGGGGTTGTGGTCGACAGCTGGGCCGACAACCGCGGGTTCGCCGCTGCCGCCAATTCCGGATTCGCAAAGGCGAGGGGTGAGTTCGTCGCCATGGTCAACTCCGACGTCGAGCTCTCTCCCGACTGGATCGAGCGAACCCGCGCAGCTCTGCTGGAGGCTCCCGACGCGGGCTCGGTGGCCACGAAGATGGTCGACCTGGCCGACCCCCGAGTCCTGTACGACACCGGCGACTTCCTCAGGCGCGACGGAGCCGCAGAGCAGCGCGGGCGATTCCGACTCGATGACGGCCGCTTCGACACGCCTGGCGAGGTCTGGAGCGCGTGCGCCGGGGCCGCGCTCTACCGGGTATCCGCCGTCGCAGAGGTCGGTGGGTTCGACGAGAGGCTGTTCATCTACCTCGAGGACGTCGAGCTTGGCCTCCGCCTGAGGCAGGCGGCCTGGCGGTGCCTCTACGAACCCGCGATCGCCCGCCACGCCGGCGGGGGCTCGGAGCGAGCACTCTCGGGCGGGGCAACGCTGTGGGTGGAGCGCAATACCGTCCTGATCGTCGCCCGGCACTTCCCCGTGCGCTGGCTCGGCCCCGTTCTCTACCGCCAAGCCGCGTGGGCCTGGCATCACCTCCGGTCAGGGACCTTCAAGGCATGGGTCCGCGGTCTCTTGCAGGGCCTCGCCCTGGTTCCGTCCGTGATCAGGGAGCGCCGGGCGGAGCGAGGAGCCAGGGTGCCGATCGAGTCGGTGGTTCCCAACAGGCCATGGCGAGGACCGGCCGCCGGCGGCCACTCGCAGTCGGCGGAGTAGGCCCGCTCCTACTCAGGGTCGAGAAGGCCCAGCTGCCGGGGGCCGGCGTCGACCGATGGCTCGTCTTCCGAGGGCGCCTCCAGTGACGGCAGCGGAAGCTCGACAAGGTCCGGGATCCTCATCAGGTCCGCCCTGAGGAGACCCAGAGTGGTGGTCGACCTCAGTGCCGCCGAGGGATGGAACAGCGGGTAAAGGCGGACTCGCCTGCCGGCGACCGTCCTCACCTCGGGGGTCCCGTGAACCTTCGTTATCCCAGTCGGATCGCCCCTCAGGAGCTTCGTGGCGAAGTTGCCCAGAGTGCAGACCAGTCGGGGCTCGATCAGGTCCAGCTGCCCGGTGAGCCAGGACGAGCACGACTCGATCTCGTCGGGCCTCGGATCCCGATTCCCAGGTGGACGGCACTTGAGGACATTGGCGATGAAGACGTCGTCGCGCTCGATCCCGGCCTCGCCGAGCAAGCGGTCGAGCAACCCTCCCGACCGGCCGACGAACGGCAGGCCGCTGAGGTCCTCCGCCTCTCCCGGCGCCTCGCCGATCAGCATCACATCGGCATCGGCCCTGCCCGACCCGAACACCACGTGCGTCCGGGTGGCGCTGAGTCCACAGCGCTCGCATCCAGCGGCCTGGCCGGCGAGCCGAGTGAGCTGTCGCTCCCTCGAGTCAGGCGAACCGCTGTCGGCGACCTCTCCCACAGCCTGAGTTTCGCATGGCCGGAGCACACGCACGCTCGCGATCGCACCAAACGCCGGTCGCTGTCGGTACAGTTGGGACAGGTTCCGGGAGCAGGCACGGGCAACCGGCAGGACTTCCGCAGGGAACCGAAACGACAATCGCCACCACGACCGGTATCCCAATGAGGGAACTGGATCTGGAAACCCACACCGAAGCGCACGCCCCTGCGCCAGTTGCCGGCCAAGCCGCCGGAGGAGAACCTCTGGCCGTGGCCCTGATCGGAGCGGGCCGGGCGGGCCGCTCATTCGCGCACGGCCTTCGTGGCGCCGGCCACCGGGTGATCGGCCCTCTGGGCCGCGGCGAACATGTCCCGGACCCGGTCGACGTTGTCCTGATCTGTGTCCCTGACGCTGCGGTCGAATCGGTCGCAGCCGGGCTGGCCGACGGCCCGATCGTGGGGCACTGCTGCGGATCCCATGGGCTCGAACTCCTTCCTCAGGCACGCTCCTTCTGCCTCCATCCGCTGATGACACTGACCGGCGAGCCGAATGAACTTGCGGGAGCGTTCGCCGCAGTCGACGCGACCGACCAAGCCGCACTTGCGACTGCCCGCCGGGTTGCAGGCGACCTCGGGATGACCGCCGTCGAGATCGCCGCCGAGGACAGGGCCGCCTACCATGCCGCCGCGTCGATCGCGTCGAACTTCCTGCTGACCCTGGAGTCCGCTGCCGAAGCCCTGGCCGCTTCGGCCGGCCTGCCCCGCGACGGCCTCGTCCCGCTGGTCGAGCGGACGGTTGCCAACTGGGCCGCATCCGGGGCCGAGCGCTCACTGACCGGTCCAGTCGCCCGCGGTGACCACGCAACGGTGGCCCGCCAGCGAGCGCAGGTCGAGACCCGGCTGCCCGAGTTCCTGCCTCTGTTCGACGAGCTCTGCGTGGCAACCGAGCGACTTGCCGGGGCTGGAGCACGGCCATGATCGTCGTCGGGACCCGCATCGAGCTCGACGAGGCCATCCGGCCGGTGGGCAACTCCCGCCAGGCGCCGATCGGGTTCGTGCCGACCATGGGCTCGCTCCACGAAGGTCACCTCGCTCTCGTCCGCGCCTCGGTCGCAAGGGGCGCAGTCACGGTCGCGAGCCTGTTCGTGAACCCAACCCAGTTCGGACCGGGCGAGGACTTCGATGCCTACCCGCGCGACGAGCAGCGCGACGCGAGCCTGCTCGAGTCGGCCGGCTGCGACGTGCTCTTCGCCCCCCAAGCGTCCGAGGTCTACCCCAGCGGCTTCGCAACCTCGGTGATCGTCGATCCCGAGCTGACCGGGGTGCTCTGCGGGGGCTCGCGCGGCAAGTCGCACTTCGACGGTGTGACGACGGTGGTCTCCCGTCTCTTCGGGCTCGTCCGTCCGGACTTTGCCTGCTTCGGTGAGAAGGACTGGCAACAGCTGCGGATCGTGAGCCGGATGGCCGCCGACATCCACCCGTCCATCACGATCATCCCCTGCCCGACCGTCCGGGATCCGGACGGCGTGGCGATGAGCAGCCGCAACGCCTACATGAGCCGGTCCGAGAGGACGCAGGCTGCGGCCATTCCCGCGGCGCTCGGCCTGGTGTCCGAGTCGATCGCGACCGAAGGCACATCCGCATCTGACGCACTCACCTCGGCAAGGGCCCTGCTGACCGGAGCCGGCCTCGAGGTGGAGTACCTCGAGATCCGTCACGCCGACGACCTCACACCCTGCGACACCCCGTTGCAGGACGTCGGCAGCGACGGGGTCGGCCACTCGCCTCGAGTCTTCGTCGCCGCCCGGATCGGGCGGACACGCCTGATCGACAACTCTCCCCTCTTCCCAGTCGGTGCCGTACAAGCCGCATCAATGCAAACCGCCTCAGAGGCGGCGACCGCGCACAGCGCGGCGTCGACCAACTGAGGCACCAACGAAGGAGCAGCCACCATGTCAACGCTTCCGATCGAGATCACCGAGAAGGCAGGACCGCCGGCCAGGCGGGCGGTGACGATTGGCGTCCTCGCCGAGATGCACCGCACGGGGCAACCGATCGTGATGGTCACCGCCTATGACCACCCTTCGGCGCAGATCGCCGAGGCGGGCGGCGCCGACGTCATCCTCGTCGGCGACAGCGCGGCGATGGTCGTGCTCGGCCACGACTCGACCGTGCCGATCACAGTCGACGAGATGGTGATGCTCTCCGCCGCCGTCAGGCGCGGCGCCAGGACCCCGCTGATAGTCGGGGACATGCCGTTCGGCTCGTACGAGGCTTCCGACGCGATCGCAGTGGCCAACGCTCAGCGGTTCATCAAGGAGGCCGGCTGCGACGCAGTCAAGCTCGAGGGCGGTGGAGTGAGCGCCGACCGGGCCGCCGCAATCGTTGCGGCAGGGATCCCGGTGATGGGTCACATCGGCCTCACCCCCCAGACCGCCACCGCCCTCGGTGGCTACAGGGCGCAGGGAAAGACGGCCGAGGCAGCCGTCCAAGTGCTCGATGACGCCAAGCGCCTGGAGGAGGCCGGATGCTTCGCGATCGTGATCGAGTGCGTACCGGCGGCCGTCTCCGAACTGATCTGCGAGCGGGTGGGCGTGCCGACAATCGGGATCGGAGCGGGGCCGTCAACGAGCGGTCAGGTGCTCGTGTACCACGACCTCCTTGGCCTGAGGGATGGGCAGGATCCGAAGTTCGTCCGTCGCTACGCCAACCTGCGAACCGCCGCGGTCGACGCGGTCGCCTCCTACGCGGACGACGTGCGGTCCGGGGCTTACCCCGGACCCGAACACGTCTACGCGATCGATCCCTCCGAGTTGGCAGCGATGCGGGAGGAGCTTGGCTCCAGCGGACCGGCTTGACCGGCTGCTGGGCCGCATCCCCGGCCGGCCGCTCGGGCAACGCCGCTCGTCTCTCAAATCAGGATCAGCCTCTCCAACCCCCGGCGGGTCCTCCCCGGCCGGGTTGGCTCAGCGCGGGACAGTCTTGAGCGCGTAGGGCTGGACCGGCGGTTCCATGCCGACGAGCGGAGCCCTGACCTGTGGGTCCGGCTCGAATGCGGCCGCGCGTGCCTTGCGGAGGAAGATGGTGGTCCCGGGCGCGTAGCCCTGCGAGCAGACCGAGGCGGGAAGCCTTGACACCTTGGCCGGTCCAGAGTGGTTGATCGCATCGACGAAGGCAGCGAACGTGACGGAGTCCATCGCCGAACCGACATGGCTGCGCGTCCGGCCCGGGCAGATCGCCTGGATCAGGATGTTGGAAGCACCCTTCAGAGCCGAGGTGGGGTTGGGACCGGTCTGAGGCTGGACGACCTCGTCGGTCGCCGTCCTCACCGTTGTCCACGAGGTCTTCCCGGGCGATTCGTCAGGTTGCCGGTTGATCGCCGCGAGCAGCTTCGAGCCTGCGAGCTGCTGCCATTCGGCTGGGATACAGGGCTCGGCCAGGCTGCACGGTCCGATGATCGTCGATCCGTGTTGGGTTCCGGCCACTGCAACGACATCGCTGACCTTCGCCCTCAGGCTCGGCCAGTAGGTCAACGCCCACCTCGGGAGCAGGCCACCCTGGCTGATTCCGAACACCGCGATCGACCGGCCGGCCTTGCTGCTCACCGCCCGGATCGCTGCGACGAGGTACTGAGCGGAGACCTGAACATCACCGGTGGTTCGGTAGGGGAAGTCGACGTAACAGACCGGACGCCCGAGCCTCTGCAGAGGGCCGCTTCCGAGCAGGAAGGCCTCCGCTCCGGTGTAACCCGTCCCGGTGACGAGCAGCACCGGCTGTTTGCCTCCCTTCTTCGGCTCCCAAGGGCAGTGAAGGGCCGCCGCCAGGCGATCGGCTGAAACGGTCAGGGCGGGTTCGCGATAGGCAGCGGACGCCGGCATCGAGCCGAGCGCTGCGGTGAGCACGAGCGCCGCGGCAATCGCGATCAGGCTCGGAACAGGTTTGACGGCCGGCAGTCGGAGCTCCATGGGTCGAAACCTACCCGACAGCGCGCCTGCCGTCCAATCGCTGCCTCGGCCAGCGCTCTGGTGCCCTAGACCGCTGCCGGGGCGCTGGTGTGAAGCTGGCCGGATGCGATCTCGTCGAGCCGGGCGATCCGCTCCTCGAGCGGAGGGTGTGTGCTGAACAGGGACGAGGCCTTGCCCCTCGCCCCGAGCGGAGCGACGATGCACAGGTGAGCAGTGGCGCTCGACCCGGTCTCCGCCGGGATCTCATTCGCTCCGAGCTTGCGAAGCGCAGAGGCAAGCCCCTGCGGGTACTTCGTCAGCTCGGCAGCCGACGCATCGGCGAGGAACTCCCGCCTGCGGCTGATCGACATCTGGATCAGCAACGCGGCCAGCGGCGCGAGGATCACGGCAAGGAGTGTCACTACAGCCCCGATCGCGGCCGTCTGGCTGTCGCGATCGCGCCCTCCTCCCCAGAACAGCGTGTAGGAGAGCCACTCGGCAAGCAGGGCGATCCCACCGGCGAGAACTGCCGCGTAGGTCATCAGCTTGACGTCGTAGTTCTTGACGTGGGCCATCTCGTGGGCGACGACACCCTCGAGCTCGGCCTTGTCGAGAAGGTCGAGGAGCCCTTGGTTGACGCATACGATCGCCTGCTTCGGGTCCTTGCCGGCAGCGAAGGCGTTGGGGGCCGGGTCGGGCGAGAGGTACACGCGTGGCATCGGCTGGCCTGCCGCGATTGACATCACCTCGACCGCATCCCACAGCTGAGGGTTCTGGTCGCGGCTCTCGATCTTCCTGGCGTGCGCCATGGCGACCGCCATGTCGTCGCCCATCGTCAGCGTGACGATGACGATCACGACGGCCGCCACACCAAAGCCAATCAGGGCAGCGTTGCCGAACCGCAGCGAGACGGCAAAGCCGAGGAATGCGTAGACCACGAAGAACAGGGCGAAGAGCCAGCGGCTCCTGCGCCGATTGCTCTTGATCTGAGCGTCGAGCGGGGGCATTGCCCGGAGGCCTCCTAGTTGAAGGAGACCTGCGGGACGGCTGCCTCTGCCTGATCCTCAAGCTCGAAGAAGTCCCGCTCGGTCACCTTCGCGATCGGCGCCACGAACTTGCTCGGGATCGTCTGGCAGGCGGTGTTGAGGGCCTTGACGGTCGTGTTGTAGAAGCGACGGGCGGCCTGGAGGCGATCCTCGGTCGCGGTCAGCTCACCCTGGAGCTGGAGGAAGTTCTGATTGGCCTTGAGGTCCGGGTAGGCCTCGGCGACGGCGAAGAGCCGTCCGAGCGCCTGGCTGAGCTGCCCCTCGGCTGCCCCTTGGGCAGCGACACCGGTGGCGCCCACTGCGGCCGTGCGGGCAGCCGTCACCTCCTCGAAGGTGCCCCGCTCGTGGGCGGCGTAGCCCTTGACCGTCTCGATGAGGTTGGGGATCAGGTCGTGACGGCGCTTGAGCTGGACGTCGATCTCCGACTCGCCGTCATCGGCCGCAACCCTGAGGCTGACCAAGCGGTTGTAGAGCGCGACGAACCAAACGATCAGGACCAGCAGAATGGCGACTACGGCTATCAGGGCGATCAAGATGGCTTCCTTGTCTCTCGTTGAAGGTTGGACTTACGATCGATGGTCGCGAGCACACGTCCGACTATGACAGCCGTTCCTTACGGATTCCTCAAGAATGTAAATGAGCCTCAGGAGAACGATCGGGGCATTCCGAACCGGAAGCGCGGATCCCCGCTGCGGGCGTGCTGATCGACCTGATGGCGAATCCGCCTGCCGGCCTCCGGGCTGACTCGGCCGATCACCACGGCCTGCGTGAGCAGGAACGGAGCGACCGGCTGGTGACCGCCTCGCTGCGGCGGCCCGAAGCCACCGAAACGCGAGGCAACCGCCAAGCTCTCGCGCTGGCGGCGGACTCGCTCCTTCGCGCGGCCGATCAGAGCCACCAGAACTCCTGCCCAGATCGCGATCACCAAAGCCAGCCCCGCAACCCATGCGGTGCCGTTGACCTGCTGAACAGGGCCAAAGACCTGAATCGTTGCCGCTGCGGTCATGACGGAAATGTACAACGGGCGGCCGGCATCGGGGGAACAATCGCCAAGGACGGTGGCCGCGGGAGCGCCTGCTTGCCTCAGCCGCCCGGGACCCGGCCGATCACCTTCGCCGGCGCGCCGGCCACCACCGAGAAGGCGGGCACGTCCCTGACGACCACGCTGCCCGCCCCGACCACGCAGCGCTCACCGATGGTTACGCCGCTCGTTACGGTCACGTTTGCCCCAAGCCAGCAGTTGGGGCCGATCCGCGTCGGCCCCTTGCTGGTGAACCCCTGATGGGTGATCGGCCTGGTCGGGTCGTCGAATCGGTGGTTCGAGTCGGCCACCACCGATCCGTTGGCGATCATTGTGTGCTCGCCGATCTCGACCAGCTCGAGCGAGGCGATCATCACGCCGACATTCAGCAGTACGCCGTCACCGAGGCGGATCCGACCTTGTTCGCCCCCTGTCAGCCAGACGAGCGGTTCGAACACGACGTCACGGCCGACCTCGAGCCGGCCATCGCGCAGCATCTCCAGCGGCTCTCCATGCAGGGGCATGCGGGCGAATGCGCCTGCCGCGGCGAGCCGGCGATGCAGTTCGAGTCGCCTCCAGGGGAGGAGGTCGCGGTGGTACCAGCGCCACTTGGCCCGCCAGACCGACCAGCCAGAGTCGCCGGGCTGCCGCGCCATCGCCTCAGGCAGCGGCCTTCGGGGCTCGCTTGGCCCCGGCCCGCGGCTTCGAGCCGGACGAGGCCTTCGCCCGCTTGGACTTGGTCGCCGCGGTGGAGCCACCGCCCTTGGGCTTGGCCGTTGCAGTGGAGCCAGATACCTTGGACTTGCGCCCAGTCGAGCCGCCCGTCCTGCCAGGCGCGGCAAGGGCATCCCGGAGGAAGCGACCGGTGTAGGACGCCTGCTCCTCGGCCACCTGCTCGGGGGTGCCGACTGCAATCACCTGACCTCCGCCCTCCCCGCCCTCGGGCCCAAGGTCGATTATCCGATCGGCAGCCCTGATGACATCGAGGTTGTGCTCGATCACGACGACGCTGTTGCCGGAATCGACCAGCCGCTGGAGCACTTCGAGCAGCCGTTCGATGTCGGCGAAGTGCAGTCCGGTCGTTGGCTCGTCGAGCACGTAGAGCGTCCTGCCGGTGGCAACCTTGCAGAGTTCGGCCGCAAGCTTGACCCGTTGGGCCTCGCCGCCTGAGAGGGTCGTGGCCGGCTGACCCAGGCGCATGTAGTCGAGGCCGACGTCGCAGAGAGCCTTGACCCTGCGGTCGATCTTCGGGATCGCCGAGAAGAAGCTCAGGGCCTCCTCGCACGGCATGTCGAGGACATCGCTGATCGTCTTCCCCTTGAAGCGCACCTCAAGCGTCTCCCGGTTGTAGCGCCGGCCGTCGCACTGCTCGCAGGGGACGTAGACGTCGGGGAGGAAGTGCATCTCGATCTTCAGCTGACCGTCGCCGCGGCAGACCTCGCAGCGTCCGCCCTTGACGTTGAACGAGAAGCGTCCCGGGCGGTAGCCGCGGGCCTTCGCTTCGGGAGTCTTTGTGAAGAGCTCGCGGATCTGGTCGAACAGCCCGATGTAGGTGGCCGGGTTCGATCGCGGAGTGCGCCCGATCGGGGACTGGTCGACTGCGATCACCTTGTCGAGCTGTTCGAGGCCCTTCACTCCCCGGTGGCGGCCCGGTCTGGTGCGCGACCGCTGCAGGGTCGCCGAGGCGCTGCGCAGCAGAATGTCGTTGACCAACGTGCTCTTCCCTGAACCCGACACCCCTGTGACGCAGCTGAACACCCCGAGCGGGAAGTCGACCGTCACGTCCTTGAGGTTGTGCTCGACCGCTCCAGAGACGGTCAGCTTGCCGGACGGCTTGCGGCGCTTCGCCGGGTAGGGGATCGCACGCTCGCCCGAGAGGTATTGCCCGGTCACGGACTCCTTGACCTTGGTGACTTCGGCTGCCGTGCCGGCGGCTACGACGTGGCCACCGTGCTCGCCGGCTCCCGGTCCCATGTCGATCAGGTGGTCGGCGGCCCTCATCGTGCCCTCGTCGTGCTCGACGACGAGCACCGTGTTCCCGATGTCGCGGAGCCGTTCGAGTGTTCCGATCAACCGCTCGTTGTCACGCTGGTGAAGCCCGATCGAAGGCTCGTCGAGGACGTAGAGGACCCCGACCAGGGCCGAGCCGATCTGGGTCGCCAGCCTGATCCGCTGGGCCTCTCCACCGGAGAGGGTCCCGGCGGCCCGGGCGAGCGAGAGATACCCGACCCCGACATCGTCGAGGAACCGCAGCCGCTCCTCGATCTCCCGAAGCAGCAGGCGGGCAACCCTTCGGTCGTGATCGGAGAGCTTGAGATCCCTGATCCAATCGAGGGCGCGGGTGGCAGAGAGGCTCGTGAAGCCGCTCAGGCTCGACCCGCCGACGGTCACGGCCAGAGCCTCCGGACGCAGGCGCTGCCCTGAGCACTCAGGGCAGTCGACGAGGCTCATGTACTCCTCGATCTTGTCCTTGACCATGTCGGACTCGGTCTCGGAGTGGCGGCGCTTCAGCTGCGGGATCAGCCCCTCGAACCGACTCGCGTAGCGGCGCTTGCGCCCGTATCGGTTCCTGTAGGCGACGTCCACCCGCTCCCCGTCCGTTCCATAGAGGAATACCTGCTGCTGCTCCTCGGACAGGTCCTTCCAGGCGACGTCGACCGGCACCTCATACCGCTCCGCCAGCGAGCTGGTGAGCTGGCGGTAGTAGTCGGCTGCCGACGCCGCCCACGGCGCAAGGGCGCCACCCTCGATCGACAGTGACGGGTTCGGCACGACGAGTTGAGGGTCGACTTCCAGTTGAGCGCCGAGGCCATGACAGCGATCGCAGGCGCCGTGCGGGCTGTTGAACGAAAAGACCCTGGGCTCGAGTTCGGCAAGGCCGGGTCCATGCTCGGTGCAGGCGAATCGCTCGCTGTAGAGCGTCGTCTCGCCGGTCTCCACGTTCTCAATCTCGACGAGTCCCTCTGCGAGAGCGGAAGCCGTCTCGACTGCCTCGGCGAGCCTGCGGCGAACGTCATCGCGGATCGTGAGGCGATCGACCACGACCGAGATGTCGTGCTTGAGCTTCTTGTCGAGTTCGATGTCCTCATCGAGGCGGAGGACCGTCCCGTCCACCTTCACCCTCGCGAAGCCCTCCCCCCGAAGCTCGTCGAAGAGGTTCCTGAACTCCCCCTTGCGCCCCCGAACGACCGGTGCATTGACGAAGAACTTGGTTCCCTCCGGAAGGTCGAGGGCCCGCTCGATGATCTGTTCGGCCGACTGGCCGGTGATCGGCTTTCCGCAAACGTGGCAGTGAGGCTTGCCGACCCTCGCCCACAGCAGGCGCAGGTAGTCGTAGATCTCGGTCACGGTGCCAACCGTCGATCGCGGGTTGCGCGAGGTCGTCTTCTGGTCGATCGAGATCGCGGGCGACAGGCCCTCGATCGAGTCGACGTCCGGCTTGTCCATCTGGCCGAGGAACTGCCGCGCGTAGGCCGAGAGCGACTCGACGTAGCGCCTCTGGCCCTCGGCGTAGATCGTGTCGAAGGCGAGCGACGACTTGCCTGAACCGGAGAGGCCGGTGATCACCACCAGTGAATCCCTGGGGATCTCGACGTCAACGCCGCGCAGGTTGTGCTCGCGCGCTCCGCTGACGACTATCCGGTCCTGGTGAGCCATGGGCCGAGCCTATCGGCGCGGGTGGAGGAGCCCGCTCCCGCCCCGGCGCGTGGCCGCAGCCGGCGGCTCAGTCGCCGAAGAAGCGCTCGAGCAGTGCCGAACGCTCAACGGTGGGGAACTGCTCGGCCAAGACCCGGTCGGCCTCGGCCCGGTCGACTCCGCGACTCGAGAGGTCGAGCGCCACGAGGCGGGCGTTCGCCTCGTCCTCGTCGGCTGCCGGAGCGAGCGGCTCGACCGGCTGGGCGGCCGGCGGCTCGGTCACCTGCTGTTCGAGCAGCTCAGCCCGGGCGATCAGCTCGGCAGCGGCAAGCCGCAGCACCTCGGCCGCCTCGGCGGCAGGATTGCTCTCTTCGCTTCGGTTCATCGTGATGAATGTGCCACACGCGGCCACGGATCGCCGCGCTTGCAGGATTCGCGCTTGCGAGCCTCACCTCTGGCAGCCCTGGAGTTGCCGTTCAGCGGCCGCTCACCTGAGCCACGTCGAGGCGCCGCTTGAGTGAACGAAGCTCGTCCCGCAGGCTCGCAGCCCGCTCGAACCGCAGCTCCTCAGCCGCCGTAAGCATCTCCTCCTCGAGTTCGACGATCGCCGACTCGAGCTGAGCCGCGTCAAGTCCTTCGGCTTCGATCTTCTTGCGGCGACTGCGCGGGACCTTCGACTCGCCCTGGAGGAACTCGGCGATGTCGCTGACTCCCTTGCTGATCGTTGTCGCCTCGATCCCGTGCTCCTCGTTGTAGGCGACCTGGATCGCCCGCCTGCGCCCGGTCTCCCCGAGCGCGGAGGCCATCGCTGCCGTCTCGCGGTCGGCGTACATCAGCACCCGGCCTGCCGTGTTGCGGGCCGCCCTGCCGATCGTCTGGATCAATGCTGTCTCCCCACGCAGGAATCCCTCCTTGTCGGCGTCGAGGATCGCAACCAGGGCGACCTCGGGGAGATCGAGTCCCTCGCGAAGGAGGTTGACCCCGATCAGGGCATCGAACTCGCCGAGGCGAAGCTCGCGGATGATCTGGATCCGCTCAAGGGTGTCGATGTCACTGTGCAGGTAGCGGACCTTGATCCCTGCCTCCAACAGGTAGTCGGTCAGGTCCTCGGCCATCTTCTTGGTCAGGGTCGTGACGAGGGCTCGCCAGCCGTCGTCGATCACCTCCTTCATCTCGGCGATCAGGTCGTCGATCTGGTTCGTCGTCGGTCTGACGGAGATCGGCGGATCGACGATCCCGGTGGGACGCACGATCTGCTCGACGATCCTGCTGGATTTGGACCGCTCGAACTGCCCGGGGGTCGCGGAGACGAACACGAGCTGCCCTGTGTGCTCGAGGAACTCCTCGAACTTCTGCGGTCGGTTGTCGAGCGCCGAAGGCAGCCTGAACCCGAAGTCGATCAGTGTCTGCTTGCGGGAGCGGTCCCCTTCGTACATGCCGCCGATCTGGGGCACGGTCTGGTGGCTTTCGTCGATGAAGCAGACGGCATCCTCAGGGAAGTAGTCGAGCAGGCAGTAAGGCCGGTCACCTGGCTGGCGACCGTCGAGGATGCGCGAATAGTTCTCGATCCCGTTGCAGAACCCGGTCTCCTTGAGCATCTCCATGTCGTACTGGGTGCGCTGCCTGAGGCGGTGCGACTCGAGGCTCTTGCCCTCGGCCTCGAGCTCGTTGCAGCGCTGATTGAGCTCCTGGGCGATCTCGCGCACTGCGTCCCAGATCACGTCCGGGTTGACGTTGTAGTGCGTCGCGGGCCAGATCGCGACATGCCCCATGTCATCCTCGATCAGCTCGCCGGTCATCGGGTCGAACGCCTGGCAGCGTTCGACTTCATCCCCGAAGAACTCGATCCTGTAGGCGCTCTCCATGTAGGCGGGCATGATCTCGAGGGTGTCTCCCCGAAGCCTGAACCCTCCCCGCTCGAGGACAGTGTCATTGCGCTTGTACTGGTTGCGGACCAGCCTCGTCAGGAGGTCATTGCGGTCGATCTCCGACCCCTTCGTCAGGGTCTGGAGGTTGGCGTCGTAGGAGTCGGGTGACCCCATGCCGTAGATGCAGGAGACCGACGCGACGATGATCACGTCCCTCCGGGCGAACAGTGCCGCCGTCGCTGCATGGCGCAACCTGTCGATCTCCTCGTTGATCGATGAGTCCTTCTCGATGTAGAGGTCACGGCTGGGGACGTACGCCTCGGGCTGGTAGTAGTCGTAGTACGAGACGAAGTACTCGACTGCGTTGTCGGGGAAGAAGGTCCGGAACTCGTTGCACAGCTGGGCGGCGAGGGTCTTGTTGTGGGCGATCACGAGCGCCGGGCGCTGGACCTCGGCGATCGTCGCCGCCATCGTCATCGTCTTGCCGGTGCCGGTGGCTCCGAGCAGGGTCTGGAACCGCTCGCCCGCCCTGAGACCCAGCGAGAGGCCCTCGATCGCCTTCGGTTGGTCGGCCGCGGGGGCGAAGTCGCTGTCGAGTCTGAACTCAGGCACCGCGGCCCACGATACCCGCGGGCGCGACCGTCGCTACTTGAGCAGCCCCTCGGCAGCGAGCGTCTCGCGGAGCCCCTCCTCGAGGTCGCGGGGGCTGTAGCCGAGTTCCTGTTTGGCCTTGTCGCTCGACGCCCAGAAGGTGACCCCGTCGGCGCTCGCAACGAGCTCCTTGAGGTTCGGACCGGCGCCGATCGCCGGACCGGCGATCTTGCCGATCGGATGAAGCGCCTTGACCAGTCCGGCGGGGATGGTCAGTCGGGGGGCCTTCCTCCCGAGAACGCGCGCCTCGGTCGCGATCAGCCCTCGCATCGTCTCGATCTGGCCGCCGAGGTTGTAGGACTCGCCCACCCTGCCCTTGTCGAGGGCGAGGAGGATCCCCGCTGCGACGTCGTCACGGTGCACGAGGCTCATCCCGAGGTCCGGGAACAGCATGGCCGGCAGCTGGCGCTTGGCGAACTTGGTGATCACTTCCCCGAGGGCGCTGTGATCGTCAGGCCCGTAGACGCCGCCCGGCTGCACGATCACCAGCGGCAGGCCCTTTGCTGCGATGTCCTCGGCTGCCCTGTGAGCCAGGACCTTGGTCTCCTCATAACAGGAGGTGTAGCCCTGGTCAGGGTGGACGTAATCCTCGTCGACGACCTTCCCATGAGTGTTCCCGTATGCGCCGATCGTCGACACATAGACGGCCTTGGAGACTCCGGCTTCGAGCGCGGCGCTCAGCACGTTGGCGGTGCCGTCCACGTTGGCCCGCCTCATCTGGCCCACGGCGCTCTCAGGAATGCCAACCTCGTAGATGGCCGCGCAGTGGATCACGGAATCGCAGCCCTTGATGCCTGCCGCGATGGCTGCGACGTCGTCGAGATCCCCGGCGACCAGTTCGCAACCGATCGCCTCCAGCCTGGTGGCCTTGGCCGGGTTCCTCACAAGGGCCACAACGTCGTCTCCACGGTCGCGCAGGCGCTGAGCGACCTCGCCTCCGATGAAGCCCGTCGCCCCGGTCACGAAAACTTTCATGGGCCGAAGGTAGCAGGGCACCGCCCTCAGCGGGCGGGCGCGATCCCGAGCTCCCGCCCGTGGACGCTGCGGTAGTCGCGTTTGGCGCCGAACACCCGCTCGACGTAGGCCCTCGTCTCGGGGAAACCGATGTCCGACTCGCTGAAGCTCCGCCCCTCCGCGTTGGCCTTCGCCACCCAGCGATCAACGTTGCCCATTCCGGCGTTGTAGGCAGCGACCGCCTCCAGCTCGCTCCCGCTGTAGCGCTGGAGCAGGTAGCGCAGGTACCACGACCCGTACCGGATGTTGACCTCCGGGTCGGCGAGGTCGGCCGTCTGGAAGGCGGTGCCTCCCGAGCGCTTCGCGATGAACTGCGCAGTCGACGGCAGCAGTTGCATCAGCCCCTCGGCTCCCGCAGGCGAGCGCCTGGCGTTGAACTTGGTCTCGGCGTAGATGACGGCGGCGATCAGCTCGGGAGGCAGCTGCTTCTCACGGGCCTGTTCGCGAATCACGTTGGAGTGGTCGAGTGGCAACCCGATCCTCTCGACCTTCGAGCCCAGCTTCGGGATTTGGCTCGCCGCGATCACGACAGCCAGCCCGAGCACGATCAGAAGGGCGGCTCGCCGGGTCACACACCGATACTGCCGAGCGCTGAGGACAGCGCGTCCTTCAGTGCATCCGGCGTCCCGTCGTTCCTGACTGTCACAGTCGCCCGCTCGGCCTTCTCGGCTTGGCTCAACTGCCTCGCGGTGCGCTCATCAACCGCCTGATGGCCTCGGGAGCGGGCGCGGCGCTCGCGGACGGCCTCGTCGACGGTCACGGCGATCGTCGAGTCGAAGGCGGCGTCCATCCCGCTCTCGAACAGCAGCGGCACCTCGACCACCGCTGCCCTCGGCCTCGGCTCTGCTTTGTCCTGTTCGGCCCGCCACTCGGCAATTCGCTCGCCGACGAGCGGCCAGATCAGCAGCTCCAACCAGGACCGTCCGTCCGGGTCGCTGAACGCGACGCCTGCCAGGGCGTCGCGGTCGATCACCCCCGCCTTCGCGACTCCCTCGCCGAAGCGACCGACAATCGCCTCGACCACCTCGGGCCTCGACTGGACGTCATGGACGACCGAATCCGCCGACAGGGTCGAACAGCCGAGATCGGACAGGGCAGCGAGCGCAGTTGATTTACCGGCGCCGATGCCGCCGGTCAGGCCAATGAACGGGACTGAATCAGGCGTCGGAATCGGCGGCCGCGTCGGCTGCCGGCTCGCTCCCGTCCACCTCGGCGACGGGAGATTCGGCTTCGGCTGCCGGTTCGGGATCTGATTCGGCGGCGACCTCAACCTCGGCTGCCGGCTCCTCGACCTCAACCTCGACTGCCGGCTCCTCGGCCTCAACCTCGGCTACGGGCTCCTCGGCTGCCTCGACCGCAGCCGCTGACGCCTCCTCCTCCTCGGGAGTGGGCTCGTCCACGGTCAGGTCGGTCGGCGGTGAGGAGAGAGTCTCGGGCTGCTCGCCCTCGGCCCTCTTCATCGAGAGCGAAACCCTGCGGCGCTCGAAGTCGATATCGAGGACCTTGAACCGGACGTTCATGCCGGGTTCGACGACTTCGCGCGGGTTCTCGACGTGTTCCTCTGAGAGTTCGCTGATGTGCACAAGCCCCTCGATCCCGTCAAGGATCTCGACGAACGCTCCGAAGGGCACGCACTTCGTCACCTTGCCGACTGACTCCTCACCGATCCCGTAGCGGTCAACGACCTCCTGCCAAGGATCGGCCTGGGTCTGCTTGAGGCCGAGTGAGATCCGCTGGCGATCGCGGTCGATGTCGATGACCTTCACGTTGACCTTGTCACCGATCGTCACGACCTCGCTCGGGTGGTTGACGTGCGACCACGAGAGCTCGGAAATGTGGATCAGGCCGTCGATGCCTTCGAGATCGACGAAAGCGCCGAACTCGACGATGTTCGAGACCGTTCCCTCGACGACGGCGCCGGGCTGGAGCCGGTCGAGGATCCGCTCGCGGACTTCCTTGCGCTCCTCCTCGAGGACGGCGCGGCGCGACAGGACCACGTTGTTGCGCGACCGGTTGAGCTCGATGACCTTGCAGATGATCGGCTTCGACATGAACTCGTCGAGGTTCGCGACCCGTCGGATGTCGACGAGCGACGCGGGAAGGAATCCGCGCACTCCGAGGTCGATGATCAGACCGCCCTTGACGACTTCGATGACCGTACCCTCGACCGGAGTCCCGGCCTCTGCGGCAGTTTCGATGCGGCGCCAGGCCTTCTCGAAGCGGGCGCGCTTGCGGGACAGGATCAGGCGCCCGTCCTGGTCTTCCTTGGTCAGGACGAGAGCGTCGACTTCCTCGCCGAGGCTGACCTCGTCGTGTGTGTCGACCGACTTGCGGATCGAGAGCTCGGCAGCGGGGATCACTCCCTCGCTCTTGTAGCCGATGTCGACGAGTACCTCGTCGTTGTCGATGCGGACGACCTTGCCGGTGACAACATCGCCTTCGTTGAAGTCGATCAGTGTTGCGTCGTAGTTGGGGACGATCTTGCCGTCGATCTCGAGGAGGAGGCCGTCACTGCCCTCCACGACCTTGCCGACGGGTTCGGTTGGGGTTGTTATTGACATAGACGTCGCAGCGTAGCGGGAATGGCGCTGCGGAGTGTTCAGGGGCCGGGCTGCTGCGGGGGGCGGCGCAGCACGAGAGCGGCGCCGAACGCGAGGATCGCAAGGCCGCCGAGTCGAGCCGCGTCGAGCGGAATCCGCTCAAGCCCGAACATCCCGAAGCTGTCGGCAACCGCGCCGAACGCGAGGCCACCTGCGATCGATGCAGCTGCCACTCCTCCCGCCCCGATGGCCGGCACCGACATCAGTGTCGAGACGACGTAGGCCGCGCCGAGCAGCCCGCCGGTGAGCGCCCACCACGGCAGCACCGCCTCGGCGTCTGCGGGTCCCGGGCCGACCCCACCGCCGATCAGGCTGCCGACGAGAGCCGCCACGCAGATCGCCGCCAACCCGACCCCGGTCTGGAACAGCGCCGTCCTGCCACCTCCGAGGACTCTCGCCAGCCGGGCATTGACCGGGGGCTGGAAGGCCACGACCAGCCCCACGGCGAATACCGCGACAAGGGCCAGCGGGGCGAAGCGCGGAGCCCCTCCGCCGAGGATCACGGTGCCGGCGACGAGCAGGGCGACACCGAGCCATCGCGCCGGCCCCGGTGGGGACTTGACGACCCCGAGCAGGCCGAGCCAGTCGATCGCGACCGCTCCAACGAGTGTGCCGGCCACCGAGGTGGCAATGACCCCTCCCGTTCCCAGCGACTCCACCGTCAGGACCGCTGTCACGACGAAGGTGGCGCCCATCAGGCCACCACTCAGGTAACGAAGCTGAACTCCCCTCAGCTCGGTCGGGATAGAGCGGACCGAGCCGAGGCCCCCTCGCCAGACGACGATCCCGAGCAGGAACAAACCGCCGACCAGGAACGAGACGATGCTCGCCGGCAGGGCTCCCACCGACTCGGCAAGCCGACCGTTTGCCGGAGCCTGCCAGGCAGACGCACCGGCGAAGACCGTGGTGACAACTGTCGCCCGGGCGCGGTTCACCGCGGTCGCCGGTGTGAGCGCGCGATCAGTCGCCGCTCGAGCAGCTGCCACGAGGCCGCGCTGATCGCGAGGGTCGCTGCGAAGGCGACTGCCACCCCCGCCCAGCCGCCGATCAGCCCTTCCGATCCACCGATCCACTTGACCTGCGAGCCCATCTTGACCGCTCCGGCGAAGACGATCAGGATCATCAGGTGCCAGAGGTAGACGCCGTAGGAGATCTCGCCGATCCGCCTGAGCGGCCCGAATCCCAGCACTCGCCCGACAGCGCCGGCGGCCGGACGCGCGCACACGGCCGCCAAGAGCAGTCCCGCGGCGATCACCGCGTACAGCTCGTGTTCGAGCAACACCTTGGTCTGCCAACCCAACGAGTTCGCGCCTGCAAAACCCACTCCGCGGACCTCGCCGAACAGCAGGTAGGCAAGGGCCGCAACGAGGACGCCCGCCAGCGGCCCGCGCTCGCCGGCCGACAGGAGCCGGGCGGGGCCGACCCCCTGGCTGCGGGCGGTCAGCAGGACCGCGGTCACCATGCCGACCGCGAACTGGTCGATGGCTGCCGGGAGCACCGTCAGCGGGACGAGCGAAGCGCCGACGTCGTCCCCGACGAGGATCACGGTCGCCACCTTCCAAAGGGTCGAGGCGACCACCAGCAGACCGATCATCGCGAGGTGCGCCCTCAACCGGCTCCGGGGATCGACGACCCTGCGGCAGGCCGCCGAGCAGATCAGCGCCCACAGCGGCAGGAAGGCGTAGAAGGACATCTCGACGCAGAGCGTCCAGGCCTGGCCGATGCCACCGACGAAGGTCTCGAGCCGGTAGATCTGGAGGAACCCGAAGTAGGTGACCACGCCCTCTGGAGTGAACACCTCGGCCGTCTCGACCAGCACCACTGCCACGACCGGGAGGGCAACCCAGTAGGCGGGGATGATCCTGAACAGGCGATGTCTGGCATACGCCCTCACCGAAGGACCTTCGCCGGCCGAACCGATCGCCCGCGCGAACGGCAGGTACAGCAGCAGCCCACTGATCGCGTAGAAGAGCGGCACTCCGAAGTTGAGGTAGGCGCCGTAGTCCCTCTGCGAGAGGTTGCCGGTCACGAACAGCGAGTGGTAGGCGAAGATCGAGAGGGCTGCGATCGCACGGAGCGAGTCGATCAGCGGCAGGCGGCCCGACCGAGCGCCCGGCTCTCCAGTCTTGGGGGTCATCGCCCGATGGGCGCGGCCGGGACGGGTGGCAGCGGCGGTTGGGGCGCACCGAGCGGCGGTGCGCCGTTGATCCGCAGCACCGTGACGCAGCCTCGCCTGAAGACCACCTCGGTGAACGGCTCGACCTGCTTGAAGAACGCCGGCTCGGCCCTGCAGTCTTCGAGCACGTACCCCGCCCCCGGCCTGACGAGCAGCTTGCGCGCGCCTTCCGTCCCGAGCTTGCCGGCGAACAGAGCCGCGAGCAGCTGGCGGCGCGGCTCGAAGTCGGGGGTCCACGACCCGGCACCAAGCCATGTCTGGCGCCCCGTCCAGGCGGGGATCACGCTCCCCATGTAGTTCTGGGTCACAACTCCACCCGGCTCCTTCGAAGAGTCGAGGAACCTGAGCGCGGCGTGTTCGTCATCGTTGAGGAAGAAGGGCTGGAGCCCAGCGTTGACGGCGTCCCTCATCTGCTGCACGCGGTAGGCGGTGCCGGGGACGATCAGTAAGGCCAGCACGAGTACGGTCGCGAGGGTCGGCAGTGGCCTCTCTCCGAGCCGCTCGCGAATCGCGACGAAGGCCAGCACCGACAGGGAGATCTGCATTCCCTGAACGGCGTGGAACGGGAAGGTCCCGAGCGGAGCGAAGTACACGCCAAGGGCCACAAGCGGCCAGAGCCTCAAGGCGACGGAGCCGGGGGTGCTCCAGCGCCCCTTCCCGTAGGTGAAGGCTGCCGGCAGGGCGAGCGGGAGCAGCGCCGCAGCGAGGACCCACAGCGGCCACCTCGGGAGGCTGTTGGCCACCCCGGCCAGCTCCCAGGCGGGGTCGGTCTTGGAGAGGACGAAGTAGTAGACCAGCGGCAGGGCCGAGGCGACGAGCATCGGCCCGACTCCGGCGATCACCTGCTTGACCTGCCTGCCCTCCGTCCGGAATCGGATCAGCTCTGCGATCGCGACCACGCCGGCGAGAGTCGCGCCCTGCCACGGCTGGAACCAGGAGCTGAGCAGCGCGCATCCGGCGGCGGCCAGCGCCATCCTCGTGTTCCCACCGAGCCTCGATCGCTCCCAGGCGATCAGACCGAGCGGCACAAGGCCGACAGCGATCGCCGTGTAGGCGTACCCCCAGAGGTAGGCACCGTTCCACAGCTCGCCACCGGCGAAATCGAGCTGGAACTTCGCCTGGGCTGCCGGCCCGAGGGTCCAACCAGCGATCGCCGACGCGGGTGCGCAGTAGAAGAGCGCGAGGACGAGGGCCGCCCGCCTGTCGTCGCGCCGCTGGAGGTGGCGGTGGACGATCGCCGCAGCCCCGGCAAACAGTGCGAAGATCCCGAAGGGTTTGACCAGCGCATAGGCGACAACCGGGCTGGCTCCGAGCCGGTTGACGAGGCCGGCGGCTATCAGCCCCGGGTGCACGAACGTGTACTTGAGCGGAGCGAAGTCGTAGAGGTTGGCCGCCGCGAAGTGCTCGCCGCTCTGGCGCAGCCAGTTGAGGTACTGGAGGGCGTCGACGACGAGGAACCCGTCCGTCCCGGTGACGTAGCCGCCCTTGACGACCGTCCTTGAGAACAGCCCGGCGAGGACCGAGAACCCCAGCGCCGCCAAGGCGGCGAGGACGAGCCACTCGAACGGGTCCCTGCGCTCCTTCCCCCCGGTCGGTGCGGCTCCCTCGCCCTGCATCCCGATCGCGCTCACTTCGCCGACAGCCAATCCGGCCCGATCCCGGAATCGACCAGCAAGGGCGGGTCGAGGTCCCATGCTCCCTCCATCGCCTCGGTTGCGATTGCCCGGACCCGCTCAGCCTCAGGCTCGGGCGCCTCGAGCAGGAGTTCGTCATGGACCTGCAACAGGAGCCGAGCCTCAAGGCCCTCCCCGCCAAGGGCTTCGGCGCAGCGGATCATCCCGACCTTCATCACGTCCGCCGCCGTGCCTTGGACGACAGTGTTCACCGCGAGCCGCTCGCCCAACTGGCGGACCTGGTGGTTGCGGGCGCGCAGCTCCGGGATCGGCCTGCGCCGGCCGGCGAGCGTCACCGCGTAGCCCCTTTCGACAGCATCCTCGACCGCCTGCTTCATGAAGGCGTCCAGCCCGGGAAACCCTGCGAAGTAGCGGTCGATGAACTCCTGTGCCTCGCCCTGGGGGATCGCGAGCCTGTCGGCCAGACCGAAGGCGGAGAGGCCGTAGACGATTCCGTAGTTGACCATCTTCGCCTTGGCCCGCAAGCCGGAGTCGACCTTCGACGGCTCGATCTCGAAGATCTCCGCCGCCGTTGCCGTATGGACGTCGTCGCCGGCCTTGAAGATCCGCCTCAGTCCCTCGTCGCCCGAGAGATGGGCGAGGATCCTCAGCTCCACCTGCGAGTAGTCGCACGACACGAGCACGCATCCCGGAGCGGCCGTGAAACAGGACCTGATCTCCTTGCCGAGTTCACTGCGGACAGGGATGTTCTGGAGGTTCGGGTCGGTCGAGGACAGCCGTCCCGTTGCGGTCGCCGCCTGGTGGAAGGTGGTGTGGATCCGCCCGTCGGCGGGGTCGACGAGCTTCGGCAGCGCATCGAGGTAGGTGCTGACGAGCTTGGTCGTCTCCCGCCAGCGCTCGACGAGCGGGACGATCGGATGCTCGTCACGGATCGACTGCAGGACCCGGGCATCGGTCGAGTAGCCGGTCTTGCCCTTGCGCCGCTTGGTCAGCCCCAGCTTCTCGAACAGGATGCCTCCGAGTTGTTGGGGTGAGCCGACGGAGAACTCCTCACCGGCCTGTTCATGGATCCGGCCCTCGAGTTCGGCCGTCTCGCTGCGAACCCGGACCGCGATCTCCTCGAGCCTCTCCGTGTCCAGCCTGATCCCGACCTGCTCCATCTGCCTGAGGACGGCAATCGCTGGAAGCTCAACGTCCTCGAAGAGCCTCGTGAGCCCCAGCTCCTTGAGCTTCGGCCGTTGCATAACCGCCAATCCCTGTGTGCGGACCGCATCGCAGGCAGCAGAGTCCTCCCCGGCCACGATCAGCCCGACCTCGGCAGCCAGCTCCTCGAGCGGATAGCCCCGCCGAGCGGGATCGAGCAGGTGAGCCGCGATCATCGTGTCGTGGGCGATCCGGTTGGGGACGACCCCGAGGGCCTTCGCGTCGTGAACGACCAGGTCCCTCGCCGAGAGAGCCTCGACGACCTCGGCGGCGGTGGAGGCCCGTCCGGCAACCACCTCCACCCCATCTGCCGTGGCGGCGAAGCGGACATCGCTCTCGTCGGCGAAGAGAGCGCCTTCGGGTGCCTCGGGGACGGTCACTGCGAGCGCGAGGAGACCCTCCCCCAGCTTTGCCGCGTCGGCCGGTGTGCCCTCCACTACCGCCGGCTCGACCGCCGTCGCCGCTTCCTGCTCCTCGGGCATCTCACCGCCAAGCGCCTCCTCGAGCCTGCGCAGCGGTTCGCGCAGCTCCCAGCGGCGGAAGGTGTCCCTCAGCAGGGCGGGGTCGGGAATACCGTCGGGCAGCGCCGCTGTCTCGAGCTCGAGCGGGAGATCACGCTGAGCCGTTGCCAGGTCGCGGCACATTCGAGCCGTGTCGCCATGCTCGCGGAGGTTCTCCTGGCGCTTCGGGCCCTTGACCTGGTCGATGTGAGCGAGGACCTCCTCGAGCGAGCCGAACTCCTGAAGCAGGGCTGCTGCGGTCTTCTCGCCGACGCCCGGCACTCCGGGGAGGTTGTCGGAGCTGTCTCCCTTGAGCCCGATCAGGTCCGGGATCAATTCCGGCGGCACTCCGTAGCGCTCGATCACCGCTTCGCGATCGTAGGCCTTGGTGTCTGTGACGCCCCGTCCCGTCGCGAGCACAGTCACCGCGTCGTCGACGAGCTGCAGGGCGTCGCGGTCGCCGGTGACGATCGTGACCCTCCTCCCTTCGGCTTTGGCCCGCTCGGCGAGGGTCGCGATCACGTCATCGGCTTCGAACCCCTCCAACGAAGCGTTCACGTGCCCAAAGGCCTCGCAGAGCGGCTCGAGCTTCGGCCACTGCTCCTTGAGCAGATCGGGCCGGGACACCCTGGTTGCCTTGTACTCGGCGTACTGCTCGCGCCGTCCCGAATGCCCTGCGTCCCAGGCGACGACCGTTGGGCGGAATCCATTCTCCCCGATCAGCTTCGTGAGCATCTGCGCCAGACCGAGGATCGCGTTGGTCGCCTCACCCTTCGATGTGGCGATCGACTCGGGGAGCGCGTAGAAGGCCCGGTAGGCGAGCGAGCTGCCGTCAATCAGGACCAGTTGTGACTCCTTGGGGACCATCGGGAGGGACGCTACCGCCGCGGGCGGCAAGAAGCGGTGGCCAAGGCGGGCAGTCCGGGGCGGCACGGGAACCGTATGATCGGAGGCGACGGGCGGCTCAAGCCCCCTGCCTCCGAAACCCAACCACACCGCGAGAGATGTCAACAACAAGCGCCCAATACACACTTACGATCCGAGTCGAGCTCCTCCACCACCCCGGGATGCTCGGTTCCGTTACAACCGCAATCGGCAAGGCGGGAGGCACCATCGGCGCCGTCGACCTCGTCGAGGTGGACGGTGACATCACCCTCCGCGACATCACCGTCATGGCTGCCGACCGCGCCCACTGGGACAGGATCACCGATTCGATCAACTCTGTCGAGGGGGCCAGGGTCGTCGATACGACCGACCGCACCTTCCTGATGCACGTCGGCGGCAAGATCGAGCAGCACAACAAGCACGCCGTCGAAGACTCGCGATGACCTCTCGATGGCCTACACGCCCGGAGTGGCAAGGGTCTGCAAGGCGATCGAAGACGACCCCGACAAGGCGTTCCAGTACACGATCAAGCGCAACACCGTCGCGATCGTCTCCGACGGCACAGCCGTGCTCGGCCTCGGGGACATCGGCCCCCGGGCGGCGATGCCGGTGATGGAGGGCAAGGCAGTCCTGCTCAAGGAGTTCGCCGGGGTCGACGGCTTCCCGATCTGCCTCGACACGACCGACGTCGACGAGATCGTCGCGACGGTCAAGGCGATCGCGCCGACCTTCGGTGGAATCAACCTCGAGGACATCGCGGCGCCTCGGTGCTTCGAGATCGAGGACAGGCTGCGTGCCGACCTCGACATTCCCGTCTTCCACGACGACCAGCATGGAACGGCCGTCGTGGTGCTTGCCGCACTGATGAACGCGGCGAAGCTCGTCGACAAGGAGCCTCCGGGACTGAAGGCGCTCGTCGTCGGCCTCGGAGCCGCCGGGGTCGCAGTGACGAAGATCCTGATCGCTGGCGGGCTCACGGACATCATCGGCTGCGACTCGCAAGGGCGCGTTGCACACCGACCGCCAGGACTACGTAAACGGCTCGATGACCGAGATCAAGCGCTGGTACGCCGAGAACACCAACCCCGAGAAGCGCGACGGCGCCCCGGCGCGACGTGATCGACGGGTGCGACCTGTTCATCGGTCTCTCCGGGGCGAGGGTGATGGAGCCGAGGCGCTCGCGAAGATGGCCGACGACTCGATCGTCTTCGCGATGGCCAACCCGGACCCGGAGATCGCCCCCGAGGAGGCTGAGAAGTACGCCCGCATCGTCGCCACCGGCCGCTCCGACTACCCCAACCAGATCAACAACGTGCTCTGCTTCCCCGGGCATGTTCAGGGGCGCGCTCGACGTGCGGGCGCACGGACATCACCGAGGAATGAAGATCGCTGCCGCGGAAGCGATCGCGGCGATCGTCAAGCCTGAGGAACTCGCGTCCTGCTACATCATTCCTTCGGTATTCAACCGTGAGGTCGCCCCGGCCGTAGCAGAGGCAGTGGCTCGCGTGGCGCGCGCCGAAGGCGAAGCGCTTGCCGGCCATCAGGTCGGCTTCGCTCACGCCGATTCAGAACAACTGCACGCCCAAGGCTGATCGCCTGGCGGGCGAAGGGAGCCCTGACCGACGATGAAGATCACAGTCACCGGTGCAACCGGCCTGATCGGCCGCAAGCTGGTAGCCGAGCTGAAGGAGCGCGGAGACGAAGTCACCGTGCTCTCGCGCAACCCGGAGGCGGCCCGCTCGACGCTCGGGGTCGATGCCGTCGCCTGGAACCCCGATGCCGAGGAGGCTCCCCCGGAGGCACTCGCCGGTCGCGACGCAGTCGTCCACCTTGCCGGGGAGAACGTCGCGCAGCGCTGGACGGCTCAGGCCAAGGAAGCGATCCGGCGGTCGCGGGTGGACGGCACGGCCAACCTCGTGGCCGGAATGCGCCAGGCATCACCCCGCCCGAAACTGCTGGTCTCGGGATCGGCCGTCGGCTGGTACGGACAGCGCGGTCCCGAACCTGTCGACGAGAGCGCTGCTCCGGGGAGCGACTTCCTCGCCGATGTCTGCGTCGACTGGGAGCGGGCCGCAGAGGAGGCGCAGGAGATCGGCGTACGAACCGTCCTGCTGCGCACCGGGATCGTCCTGACCGCCGACGGTGGAGCGCTCGGGCAGATGCTGCCGCCCTTCAAGGCCGGCGTCGGCGGACCGGTCGCCGGCGGCGCTCAGATGATGCCGTGGATCGCCATCGACGATGTGGTCGGCCTGATCCTGGCTGCATTGGACGGAGACGAGCGCTGGTCCGGTCCGATCAACGCGAGTGCCCCGACCCCGGTCAGCAACCGTGAGTTTTCCAAGGTCCTGGGCAAGGTACTCAAGCGACCGTCCTTCTCACCGGTTCCGGCATTCGCCCTGAAGGCGCTGTACGGCGAGATGGCCCAGATTGTCCTGACCGGGCAGAACGCGGTTCCCGCCAAGGCCAAGGATCTCGGCTACCGGTGGCGCCAGCCCGATCTCGAGCCGGCCCTGCGCTCGATCCTCGGCCGCTGACCAGCCCCGCTCCGACTTCCGTCGGCCGGGTCAGCCGCTGGCCTGATCGTTGGGAGTGGGCGACGCCACGAGCTTGGGCGTCTTCACCGCGCCAGCGAACACGACCCGACCACGGTCGATCCGGAATCGGCTGTACGCCCGCTGGGACCAGTCGCCCTTGCGACCGACCCGATAGTCGCCAACCGCCGCGCTTCGGTGTCCTCGGCCGACCGCGCACGCAACGAGCGCCCTGCGCGTCTCGCCCGTCCTCACAGGGTCGAGCCTCGTCTCGGCGTACGCCGAGTGAAGGCAACGGAGCGCCAACTCTGTCGCCGCGTAGGCAGAAGCGACATAGGGAGAGCGGACGTCGCCGGGCAGGCCGCCGATCCGTCTGAGGATCCGCTGGCCAAGCGGCGGCTGGCTGCCGAGCGGACCGATCGGCACCGTGATCGTCACCCGCCTCGCAGTGCTCGCTCTGAGTCCGCCACGAGTCGGATCGACGAAGGCCCGGGCAGCGAGCGCATCCGGCAGGTAGATCCGGGAACGCGGGTTGCGCCTGGCGAGGTCGTCGACAACCTTGACTGCCGTCGAGCCCGGCTGCCCGGAGTACAGCAGGCAACCTCCCCGAACCCGCCTCAGCTGCCGCCTGTAGGTCTCCGCCCGCGGGTCGAGCGTCCCGGCAAGCCGCACCCGAAGGCCGCGCGGCCCCGCCTCCGAGGCGGCTATCGCCGAGAGTCCAGCGCCGTAGGTCGAGCCGTCGTCGGCGATCCCGAGCCGCTTGCAGCCGTCGCGTCTGGCGAGCGAGGCCAGCACCGCTCCCTGAAGCGAGTCCCTCGCGACCAGGCGCGCCAGCGTCCTGCGTCCTGACGGGTAGTACTGGAAGGGAGCGCCGGGACCGGCTCCGACGCCCGGCATCGTCAGACCCTCCGCAGTCGACGCCGGGGACGTCTGGAGGATCCCGAGCTGGTTGAGGATCGGCAATGCGACCGCAGTCGCGCCCGAGTCGTACTCACCGATGTAGGCGACCGTGGTCCGGTTGGTCGACGCCCTTCTCGCATTCGCTGCGACGATCGCCGGGTCCCACCCGTTCGCGGCTGCGCTCGAATCGTCGAGTGGCACGTAGCGGACCCGGTACCCACGCTGGAGGCCCCGGAGGTCGAATATCGCCCCCCGGATCGCCCGTTCGATCAGGAGCGCCTGATCGCGCTGGGGCCCGCGGTGAGGCAGGCTCGACCAGATCGTCGCGACCGGCTTGCTGACCGGTTTGGCCTTAGGCTCCTCACCACAGCCGGCAACGATCACCGCCACGGCCAGCAGGCAGGCGGCCGGCGCGAGGGACCTCATCCGAGCCTCGCAACCGGTTTGACCGAGCCCGGGCTCACGGCCCACTCGACCACCGGCCCCCTGCTCGGGTTTCCGACCGGCGCGAGAGCGACCCGTCCGAACCCGGTCCTGACGGAGACGATCGAATGCAGTGCCTTCGCAGTGGCTGATCGCAGGTCGTCCCCCGTTGGGCTCGGGCCGGCAGTCCGCGAACCGGCAGCGATCGAGTCGAGCAACAGGTCCATTGCGGCAGCGGCATTGGCGGACCCAGGCCTCGGCACCCTGCCGGTCCGCTCGCGGAATCGCTCCACGAATGCCTTGGTCCCCCGACCGGACTCGGACCATGGGACGAGTCCCGAGAACGCCCTTGCGCCTCCCTTGACCGCAGGAAGACCGGCCAGGACATCCTGCGGGACGGCAGGGCCGGCGACCATCAGCTGGGGAGAGCCGCCGTCACGGACTGCCCGCCAGAGCTCCTGCTCCCCGAGCCCGGCTGCGCTGCCCCACGCGATCGCGTCAGCGCCCGAGGCCTTGGCGTCATCCACGACTGCCGCCCAGTCGGCCTGATTGGCGACCACCGACTGGCGTCCCGCCACCCGGATGCCGGCCCCCGCAGCGGCTCGGCTCAATGCCGAGCTGAAGGCGACACCGTCGGTGTCGCCTGAGTCGATTGCGTAGATGCTGCGGATCCCGCGCTTTGCCAGCGACGGAAGCGCGAGGCTGACGACCCTCGTGTCCTCGGCAGTCAGGCGGGCGAAGTTACGGCCGTAGGCGTCCGCCCGCGGGTAGTACTTTGCGGGGGCGCCCGGGAACTCGAGGTCCCTCTGGGTCAGAGGCGTTGCGGCCGCCAATGGGGAGACCGCTGTCACCCCGCCGGCATTCAGGAGCGGGAGCGCGACAGCAGTCGTATTGGAGTCGAACCCGCCGAGCCAGCCGACGGTATCCCGGTCGGCCACCGCTGCCGCAGCCTGTCTCGCAACCTGCTCCGGATCGGCCCGCGACCCGTCGTCGGCACTCTCGGAGACGACCTTGAGCACCACCTTGGCCCCGCCCGCACTGCCACCGCGGCGCTCCAACTCGATCCTCGCCGCTTCGACCATGTCCCGCGCAAGGGCGGAACCGGCTCCCGCCTTCGGGAGCGAGATCACGATTCGCGCTGTGCGCTCGGCACCCGCCGGCCTGCGCTCGCTTCCGCAGCCGCTCACGAGGACTGCGGCGAGTGCGCCCAGGAGTGTTGCGCGGAGAAGCATCCCGACCGAGTCTAGGACCGGGTCGGCGCGCCCGTAGGCTACGCTGCGGCGGTGCGCCTGCGACCGCTCCTTGTCATCCCCGCAGCCCTGGCCGTCGCAGGTTGCGGATCGCAACCCGGTCCGACTCCCGGAGTCGAGCCGACTGCCGCGCAGAAGACGGCCCGGATCGAGCTGATCAGGTCGAACCCCAATCTGAACGACCTCGAGCTCGCCCACCTCTGCCCGGCGATGTACCCGGCGACACTGTTCCAGGGAACACAGGCCGAGCAGAAGAAGGCGCGCGAGAAGTACAGGCTGGACCGACTCGATGCGAAGGCGACCTTCACTGCTTCAGATCTGAAGCAGGCCGCTGCTGCGGCCTGCGGGAAGCCCGTTCCGATCGTCCAGCCGGCCCCTGCGCCGCCGGCCAAGGGCTGACAAGCCGGCGTCCAAGTAGCCCGGACTACACCCGAACCGGGTCAGTCGCGGTCTGACTTCGACCCGGGAAGTGAGCTGAGCGAGATCTTGGTCGTGACTGCCACAACGATGATCACGAGGAAGACCATGAAGGCGTCAAAGCCCTTGACCCCGAGGGACCAGAGGACGATCCAAACCGACATCGCTGCTGTGACTGCTGCTACGAAAGGCATCGCGGGAGATCCTACCGCAGCGCCTCGGCGAACCCCGACACGAGCGCTCCGACTGCCGCTGCAGGGTCGCTCGCTTCGCCCGCTTCGCGCACCAATCGACTGCCGATGATCACTCCGTCGGCGCCCTCGTCGGCTGTGGCCGAAGCCTGTTCGGGGGTCGAGATCCCGAAACCGACCGCGACCGGGACCTCGGTCGAACGCCCGGCCCGCTCGATGACCGCTCCCACTCCCTCGGCAATGGACGAGCGTTCACCGGTCGTACCGGTAACGGAGACGGTGTAGAGGAATCCCCTCGCCCTCGACCCGATGTCGCTCAGCCGCGAGTCGGGAGTGGTCGGGGCGACCAGCGGCACCAGGGCGAGGCCGACGGCGTCGAGCGCCGCGAGGGCTTCGGGCGCCTCCTCGAGCGGGAGGTCCGGGCAGATCACACCGCACCCTCCGGCTCCGGCGAGATCGGCTGCGAACCGCTCCCAGCCCCGGTTGAGGATCAGGTTCGCGTAACACATCAGGACCACGGGGATCCTGTCGCTGAGAGCCGACGCCACAGTGAGAACCGAGTCGAGCGTGGCTCCGTCCCGCAGCGCCTCGGTGGCGGCAGCGTGGATGACCGGTCCGTCCGCCAGCGGATCGCTGTAGGGGACCCCGAGCTCGAGCAGGTCCGCTCCCGCCTCCGCGCAGGCCAGGCCGATCGCGATCGACGTCTCGGCATCCGGGTAGCAGCCCATCAGGTATGGCATCAGTGCGGCCCTTCCCGAACGCGAGCCGAACGCCTCGGCGATTCGCTCGACTCCGGTCAAGCCGACCCACTCCTGGCAATCACCTCGGCGAGGTCCTTGTCGCCTCGACCCGAGAGGATCAGGAGATCGCACCTGCCAGGGTTCTCGAGCAGCCAAGCGAAGGCGTGAGCCGTCTCAAGCGCAGGGATGATCCCCTCGAGCTCGGCGACTCGTCGGAAGGCCGCCAGCGCATCGGAGTCGGTCACCGCGACGTAGGTCGCCCTCCCGCTCTCCCTCAGCCAAGCGTGCTGCGGGCCGGAGCCGGGGTAGTCGAGCCCGGCACTGACGCTGTGTGCCTCGGCGATCTGCCCCTCGTCGTCCTGCATCACAGCGGAGAGCGAGCCGTGGAGAATCCCCGGTCGGCCACCGGCAGTCAGCGGCGCTCCGTGGCGGCCGCTGTCGAGTCCCTCACCCGCAGCCTCGACCCCGATCAGTTCGACTTCCTCGTCGTCGAGGAACGCTGCGAACCCGCCGATTGCGTTGCTTCCGCCCCCGACGCAGGCGATCACCCGCTCGGGCAGGCCACCGGTCCGCTCGATCATCTGCGCCCTGGCCTCGTCCGAGATGACCCGCTGCAAGTCCCTGACGATCGCAGGGAACGGAGCCGGCCCGACGGCAGAGCCGATGATGTAGTGGCTGTCGCCGACGGTCGCGACCCAATCCCGGATCGCCTCGCTGACTGCCTCCTTGAGGGTTCCGGTGCCGGACTCGACCGGAGCGACTGTCGCTCCAAGCAGCCTCATCCGCTCGACGTTCGGCTTCTGGCGGCGCATGTCCTCCGCGCCCATGTAGACGATGCATTCGAGTCCGAGCCTGGCGCAGGCGACGGCTGTGGCGACCCCATGCTGGCCGGCCCCGGTCTCGGCGATGATCCGCCTCTTGCCCATCCGCTTGGCGAGCAGCGCCTGGCCGAGAGCGTTGTTGATCTTGTGCGCCCCGGTGTGCAGGAGGTCCTCCCGCTTGAGCCAGATTTCAGACGAGGTCAGCTCGGAGAGTCGCTCGGCCAGGTAGAGAGGGGTCGGTCGCCCGGCGAAGTCGCGCAGGAGGATGTCGAGCTCCGTCCGGTAGCCAGGGTCCTCGCGCGCTGCGACCCATGCGTCCTCGAGCTCGACGAGAGCCGGCATCAGGGTCTCGGGGACGTAGCGCCCGCCGTAGGGCCCGAATCGATGCTCCACAGCACTCATGCGGCCTGCTCCGGATGCTCGGACTCCGACGCCCGCCAGACCGTGCCGGCACCGGCGGCAGCTTCGCGCCGGGCATTGTCGCGGACCCTGAGGGCCCGGGCTGAGGATTGGGTCGCGTTGACCTCATCCGCGAAATCACGCATCAGCGATGCCTGCTTGATGCCGGGTGACAGCTCCACTCCCGATGCCACGTCGACCGCGAACGGCTGCGCCTCGGCGATCGCCTGGGTGACGTTCGTGGGCTTGAGACCGCCGGCGAGGATCACTGGAGCCGGTCCTTCGTGGCGGGCGGCGTACTCCCAGGGGAAGGCGACGCCCGTCCCTCCCGGTTGGCCTTCGACGTGGGCGTCGAGCAGGTGGTACGCGGTCCTGAAGACCCTCAGATCGAGCACGTCCGCGACGGACTTGATCCGAGCCGCCTTGATCACTCCGCAGCCTGTCCGGCGAGCGACCTCGTCGCAGTAGACGGGCCCCTCGTCACCGTGCAGCTGGACGAGGGTCAGCTCGCAGTCCCTGGCGATCCGGTCGACCGTTGCGAGCGAGGCGTTGTGGAAAACGCCAACCACCTCGGCGCGGCGCTTCAGGGTTGCCCCGATCTCGACGGCCGCATCCACCGGGCAACAGCGCGGCGACTCCCTGTGGAAGACCATCCCGACCGCCCAAGCCCCGAGCTCAACCGCGAGCTCGGCATCCTCGACTCTGGTCATTCCGCAGAACTTGATTTTGGGCGCCGGCATCGACGCTCAATGGTAGTCCTCCCAACGGGAACCGCCCGCCCGGGGGTCCGAGCGGGCGGTTTGGCCCAGGCGGGAGAGGGGCCGCCTAGTTCCGGGCCGGTTCGGTCGGCCTGTCGCCGAGCTTGACTTGGACGTCGCGGGTCTCGTTGCCACGCTTGATGGTTATCGAGACCTCCTCGTTGGGCTTCGCCCCGGCGATCGCGCCCTGCAGGTCGTCGCTGCCCTTGATCTCCTTGCCGTTGATCTTCACGATCACGTCGCCGCCGACGAGGATCGGTGTGCCCGCGATCGCAACCTGGCGATCGCCGCCCTTGAGGCCCGCCTTGGCTGCCGGGCTCTTGGGTACGACCTTCTGGATCAACGCGCCCTGTGAAGCCGGGAGCTTGAGGTCAGCGAGGGACTTGTCGATCGTGGCCGTCTCGACTCCGAGCCAACCGCGCTGGACTCGCTTGCCCTGCTCAAGGCTGGAGAGGATCTCCTTCGCTGTGTTGATCGGGACGGCGAAGCCGATGCCGACGTTGCCGCCTCCGCCGCCACCGGTCTGGATCTGGCTGTTGATGCCGACGACCTCGCCCCTGGAGTTGATCAGCGGCCCACCGCTGTTACCCGGGTTGATCGCGGCGTCGGTCTGGATCACGCCGTCGATGCTGAAGCCGTTGGGGGCGTTGATCGTCCGCCGCACGGCACTGACGACCCCGGTCGTGAGCGTTCGCTCAAGTCCGAACGGGTTGCCGATGGCAAGAGTCGGATCGCCGACCTGAAGCGTGGCCGAGTTGCCCAGCTTGAGCGGCTGCAGATCGAGCCCCTTCGGATCGACCTTGAGGAGGGCGAGGTCGGTCGACTCGTCGCGCCCGACGACCTGGGCGGTCGCGCTCGTCTTGTCGTTGAACTGGACCTCGATGCCCGAAGCGCCGTTGACCACGTGATTGTTGGTCAGGATCAACCCCTTGTCGGAGATGACGAATCCGGAGCCGGTCGCGGCGCCCTGCTGGCGGTTCTGGAACCCGAAGGCGTCGGTCGACTCCTGAACGACGTTGGCCTTGATGAAGACCACGCCGTCGGCGTCCCGCTTGTAGATGTCGCGAGCGGAGAGCGGCCCGGACTGCTGGGCCACCGCTGTGCGCCCGGCGGCGGACTGCGAACTGTCGGCTGACTGCTGGACTACCGTGGTCTGACCCAAACCGAATACGGAGACGGCGACCGCGACCACGGCTCCACCGATTGCGCCTCCACCAAGTGCTGAGAGGATGTTTTTCTTCATGAGACGAGGATTGCGACCTCGCCTCAAGATCAGTTAAGTCCGGTCGAGGAGCCGGCGGATCGAGCCGGACAGGTCGTCCGATCGCATCAGCGCCTCACCGACCAGGATCGCATCGACCCCGACGCGATCGAGCTCGGAGACCTGGGCGGGATCGCCGATCCCGGACTCCGAGACGACGGTCTTGCCGGCCGGGATGTCGGCCAGCAGCTCGAATGTCCGGGCGACGTCGACCTCGAAGGTGCGCAGGTCGCGGTTGTTGATCCCGATCAGGTCGGCGCCCTGCTCCAACGCGACCTCGAGTTCGTCCTCGTCGTGGACCTCGACAAGGACGTCGAGCCCGAGGTCCCTCGCCTGCGCTGAGAGTTCGCCGATCTCCCCCGGCTCGAGGGCGGCGACGATCAGCAGGATCGCGTCGGCACCGGCGTTCGCTGCCTCGTAGAGCTGGTACGAGCCGACGATGAAGTCCTTGCGGAGGATCGGCAGGTCCGTCACGGCTCTGGCCCTTCGAAGGTCGTCGAGCGATCCGCCGAAGTGGTCCTCCTCGGTCAGGATGCTCAGCGCGGTCGCGCCGCCCTGCTCGTAGGCCGAGACGACCTGTTCGAGATCGAGGTCCTCGCGAATGGCGCCGGCCGACGGGCTGCGCCGCTTGTGCTCGGCGATCAGTGAAATGCCCGGATGCCCAAGCGCCTCCAGGAAGGTCCTCTCCGGCCGATCGGCGCGGAGCAGCCCGACCAGCTCGGCCTCCGGCACTTCCTTCATCCTCCGCGCGACCGTCTCGCGCGTCCGCTCGACGATCCTGTCCAGTCGGTTCATGAGGCCGCCCCCGCCGTGAAGTCGACGAGCTTCGCCAGCAGTGACTCGGCTCTGCCGTCGTCGATCGCCTGCTCGGCCAGCCTCACTCCGGATTCGAGGTCGGCCGCCAAGCCGCCGACGAGGATTGCGCCCCCTGCGTTGAGCACGGCGAGGTCGCGGGGCGCTCCCCTCTCTCCCGCGAGGATCGCCCTGGTCACCGCTGCGTTCGCCTCCGGGCCGGCGCCTGCGACGGCCTCGGGGTCGGCTCTGTCGAGGCCGACGTCCTCCGGGCTGACAGTCCAACGCGAGGTTTCACCGCCGCTCACCTCGATCACGTCCGTCTCGCCCGAGGTGCTGAGCTCGTCGAGGCCGTCGTTGCTCGCCACGACCAGGGCGCGCTCGACCCCAAGCAGCCCGAGCGCTCCGGCGACCGTCTCCAGCGCCGATGGGTCCCCCACTCCGACCAGCTGGCGGGCAGCGCCGGCCGGGTTGGTCAGCGGGCCGAGGAGGTTGAAGGCAGTGCGGATCCCGAGCGCCCTTGCGAACGGGAACGACATGACGGGTGGCCGAGTGATGCGCTGGAGCGAACATGAACCCGAATCCGACCTCGTCGATGCACTGCCCGACCCGTTCCGGCGTCAGGTCGATCGACACGCCGAGCGCCTCGAGGAGGTCGGCCGAGCCGCTCGGCCCGGTCGCTGAGCGATTGCCGTGCTTGGCGACTGCGCAGCCCGCTCCCGCCGCGATCAGCGCGGCGGTCGTCGACACATTGAAGGTCCGTCGCCCGCCGCCGGTGCCGGCGGTGTCGACGAGGTCCTTGCGATCGGTTGTCACGGCCGAGGCAAAGCGACCTCATCGTCCTTGGCCAGCCCTGCCATCTCCGCCGCCGTCTCGCCCTTCGCCCGCAGGGCGATCAGGAAGCCGGCCGTCTGGATCTCCCCGACGTCGCCGGCCATGATCTCAGCGAGCACGGCCTGCGGCCTGTTCGGGGGTCAGGTCCGACCCTGAGCAGAGCGTGTCGATCGCCTCGACGACCTTCGGGTTTGACTGGGCGTCGGTCACTCCCCCGCAGCCTTTCGCATCCCGAACCCGTCCGCAAGGAAGTTGGCGAGCATCGCGTGGCCGGCCTCGGTCAGGACCGACTCGGGGTGGAACTGGACGCCCTCGACGGGCAGCTCGCGGTGCCGAACGCCCATCACGATCCGCCGTCGCCTGTGGCCACCACGTCGAGCTCGCCGTGGTCGGCGGGATCGACCACCAGCGAGTGGTAGCGGCCGACCGTCAGCGGCGAGGGAAGGCCGCGAAGACGCGCGGCCGTCGTGCTCGATCACGTCGGTCTTGCCGTGGACCGGCTCGCCGCGGACGACCCGCCCGCCGAATGCCTGCGCGATCGCCTGGTGGCCGAGGCAGACTCCGAGCGTCGGGATCCCGGCCTCGGGAAAGCGGCGGACGACTCGAGCGATGATGCCGGCCTCGTCGGGCGTGCACGGCCCGGGCGAGACGACGACCCGGTCGTAGCCGCCCGCGAGCAGCTCGTCGACCGTCGCCGGTCGTTGCGGACGACTTCGATCTCCGGCACCGAGCTCGCCCAGGTACTGCACGAGGTTGTAGGTGAAGGAGTCGTAGTTGTCGATCACGAGGACCCTCATGCGCTCACGCCCAATCCGGTTCGCTTGCGCAGGCCAGCTCGACGCGCTCGCATCACCGCTCGGGCCTTGGCGACCGACTCCTCGTACTCGTAGGCGGGCTTGCGCGTCGGCGACGGTGCCGCCGCCGGCCTGGACGTGGGCCTCGCCGTCCTTGACGACGACCGTGCGGATGTGGATGCAGGTGTCGAGGTCCCCTGCGTAGCAGAGGTAGCCGATCGCGCCGCCGTAGCCGCCGCGCTTGACCGGCTCGAGCTCGTCGATGATCTGCATCGCCCGGACCTTCGGCGCGCCCGGAGAGCGTGCCCGCCGGCAGCACCGAGCGCAGCGCGTCCATCGCGCCTGACGTCCTCGCGCAGGCGTCCCGGAGACCGACGAGACGATGTGCATGACGTGCGAGTAGTTCTCGACCGCCATCAACTCGTCGACCTCGACCGACCCGTACTCGCAGACCCGGCCGAGGTCGTTGCGGCCGAGGTCGACCAGCATCACGTGCTCGGCGCGCTCCTTCTCGTCGGCGAGCAGCTCCTCGGCGAGGCGCCGGTCCTCCTCCGGGCTCGCGCCCGCGCGGGCGCGTGCCCGCGATCGGCTTGGTCGTCGACGCGTCGGCCGTGACCGTCAGCAGCGGCTCGGGCGCTGGCGCCGGCGACCTGGAAGTCGCCGAAGTCGAGGAAGTACATGTACGGGCTCGGGTTGACCGCGCGCAGGCCCCGGTAGATCGAGAAGGCCTCGACCGGGCTCGGCGCCGACCAGCGCTGCGAGGGGACGACCTGGAAGGCGTCGCCGGCGTAGATGTACTCGACGATCGCGGCGACCATCGCCTTCGAAGCGTCGCGACCGATGTTCGACTCGAATGCCGGGGCGCGCGGGCGGCGCCCGGTCGGCCGGCTCCGGCGCGGGACGGCGCCAGCGAGCGCGCGCGCACCTCGGCGATCGTGTCGCAGCGCCCTGTCGTACGGCTCGATCCGTCGGTCGCCGGCCTCGGTACGACGTCAGGGCGAAGATCGTGACCGTGTGCTGAGGTGGTCGAAGACGACCAGCGCGTCGGTGAGCATCAGCGCCATGTCGGGCAGCCCCAGCGGATCGGGGTTCGGGCTCGCCGAGCGGCTCGACCGTGCGCACGAGGTCGTAGCCGAAGAAGCCGACCGCGCCGCCGGCGAACGGCGGCAGCCCGCGCCACCTCGGCGACCGTCGGCACCGGCCGAGCGGGCGGCCTGCTCGGCGGCCAGCGCGTAGGGGTCGCCCCCGTCGCCGAGCGACCAGCGCAGCACCTGCGCGGGCGGAAGCCGATGAACGACCAGCGCCCGACCCGCTGACCCTGCTCGGCGGACTCGAGCAGGAACGCCGGCTCTCCGGGCGCCAGCGCGCGCAGCTTCAGGAACGCCGACACCGGCGTCTCGCAGTCCTCGATGAAGCTGTGCGCAGCGGAACGACCGAATGGTTCTGCGCCAGGCGCGAGTCGCGCTCGGCCCTGCGACGGTGAGACCGTCGCCGCTCGATCGACTCCCGAGCGGCGCTCATCGAGCTAGCCTCCGCGCCGCTCGAGCCAGCACGCTCGCGCATCCGCGAGGCCGACGTCCGCGGCTGCGCAGCAGCACGAGCAGGTGGTAGAGCACGTCGGCCGCCTCTTCGTCGACCCGCTCGTCCGACTCCTCGCGGGCGGCGCGCGCGACCTCCTCGGCCTCCTCCATCGACCTTCTCGCCGATCGCGGCCGGATCGTCGAGCAGCTCCACCGTGTAGGAGCCCGCGGGCGCTCGCGCGCGCGCTCGGCGATGGTGCGCTCCAGCGCCGGCAGCGTCTCGTACGGCGCCGGCGGGTCGAGCTCGCCGCTGGTGAAAGCAGGTGCGCTCGCCCGTGTGGCAGGCCGGGCCCGCCGGCTCCACGAGCGCGAGCAGCGCGTCGCCGTCGCAGTCGAGGCGCAGCGCGCGCACGCCTGCGACGTTGCCCGCTGTCGCGCCCTTGTGCCAATGCTCGCTGCGCGAGCGGCTGCACAAGTGCAGCTCGCCGGTCTCGCGCGTCGCTCGAGCGCCTGCGCGTTCATGTACGCGAGCATCAGCACCTCGCCGCGTGGCCCAGTCCTGCACGATGCACGGGATCAACCCGTTCTGGTCGAAGCTGATGCTGGCGGTATCCACGGCCCCGGCGATCGTAGCGGCAGCGGCACTTCGACGGGAAGACAGGGCACCGCCGCTCATTCGCCGAACCGCCCGTCGGTGTCGGCCTGCTGCCGCGAGGAGCCGATTCAGGCCTCGACCGGCACCGATCTGCCGGCAGGCGAACCAACCGGCTCCATCGCGGGTGCCGGCGGAGCGGCACGATCGAGGTACCAGCCGAAGGCCCGCCTGACGATCGAGGGCCTGGCCATCAGCGCCAGGAAGGCGGACAGCAGCCGCGGGGGAATCGCCGGAAGGACCCGCTGCATCAGCAGCGTGGCGGCGTAGAAGCGGCTGTGGGAGTCGTTGAACGCGGCGTAGCGCTCAAGCGCGGCTGCGAGGGTCGAACGCCCCGCGACGACGGACCTGATCTCCCTCCCGGCGGCGATCCCGAAGTGAAAGGCAGTCCGGATTCCCTCCCCTGAAAGGGGGATGCAGTGTCCGGCGCTGTCGCCGACGAAGAAGACCCCGTCCTCGACCCCGTCGCGGAGCCTGTGCGGGAACCAGTTGCCCTGATAGCGAACCTGCTCGACGTCGAGTCTGTCTGCCAGCTCCATCACCGGTTGACGGACGTGATCCTCGGGCCTGTAGCTGCCCACTCCGACCCGACGCTCGCGACCCGCCGGGACGCTCCAGCCGTAGCCGCGATCGACGAGCGACCGATCGACCCAGATGTCGAGGTGCTCGCCGCGATCGTCCTCCGGATGCACCTCGAGTCCGCGAGAGAGCGGAGCGTCCGGAGGCTGGTAGCCGTCGCTCCCGAGAACCCGCCGCCAGCCCAGGGCGTCGACGATCACCGGGGCCTGGATGTCGCCTCGATCGGTGTGGATCACCGTGCCGCTGCGCCCGTCGACCTTGGCTGTCTCGAAGCGTGCGTCGCACTGCTCCCAGAGAGAGAGGCAGAGTTCGCGGTAGTCGAAGGCCGTCCATGACCACGGCAGTCGGTAGAGCCACGAGCCGTGGGGAGTGGCGAAGGTCATGCACGGGATCTCCTGCAGCGACGACCGCTCGACTCCCATCGCCTTGACCCAGGGGGTCGGAACGGCGCACGCCGAAGTCGCCCGCTCGCCGATCTCGTAGCGGTCGATCACGAGGACCTCCGCTCCCGACCCGGCCAGCTCGCGAGCGACCGAGAGCCCGGCGAACGACGCTCCGCAGATGATCACGTCGACCTCGACGCCGTCGAGCGAGGTGCGCTCGGCACCCCGCTTGGTGGCACGGACAGTCATCTGCGTCCCCGCAGCCCTGCGATCACTGCTGAAGCGAGCGGGATCGGGGGCAGGCTGGCCCGGTTGGCAAGGGTGTCGAAACCGACTGCCTCGACCCGATCGAGGGTCCTCTCGTAGACGGTCCGGGCGAGAATCACACCGCGCCTGATTCCGGGGGCCACGGCATTGCTGCCCGAGTCGCCCTCGGCGAAGAGCTCACGGGCCCTTGAGACCTGACCGGCGATCACTCGCCTCAGTCCCTCGGACGCCGCGGGGGCCGAGAGGTCGCCCTCCCGCACCCCTGCGTCAGCGAGCTCGTCTGCCGGCAGGTAGGTGCGCCCGAGTGCCGTGTCCTCGGGGATGTCGCGGATGAAGTTCGTCAGTTGGAATGCGAGTCCGAGGCGAGCGAAGCTGTCGTGCTGCTCGGTCGGCGCCCCCAGCAGCGGGGCCATGATCGTCCCGACCGTCCCGGCCGACCCGTTCATGTACGAACGGAGGTCGTCCCAATCGGCGATCCGCAGCGGCCGGGCATCGCGCTTCATCGATTCGAGGTAGGCGTCGAGCTGGTCGAGCGGGAGGTCGTGGCGCGACCCCGCATCCGCGAGGGCGATCACGGCCGGTGTGCTCACACGCTCACCCCGCCGTGCAGCTCCGAGCTCGGCGCCGAGGGCATCGAGCCGCCTGAGGCGCTCGTCGGGATCGAGGCTCAGCCCGTCACCGTCGACTATCTCGTCGGCCGAGCGGACGAAGCCGTAGAGCGCATGGACGGCCGGGCGTACATCGCTCGGCAGCCTCAGAGTGGCGAGGTAGAAGGTCGGGTCGTGGCGACGCTGCATCCGCCGACACAAGTCGTAGGCCGATTCCAGTGACCGATCCCGCCACTCCGGCCCAGGACTGCCCGATGCGCCACTGCGCATGCCATCGATGGTCGCCGATGCCCCTTCGATTGACGATGCGCCTTCCATCTCCGTCATAGTCGCATAAGGATGACCTCTCTTCTGGGACGTGAACTGATTGTCGTGGTCGGAAAGGGAGGAGTCGGCAGGTCGACAGCCGCCGCTGCGCTCGGACTTGCTGCCTGTGATCCGTCGAGATCGGTGATCATCTGCGAGACCGGGGCGCAGGGCTCGGTCCCGGCGATCCTTGGCCGCCGGGCCCCCGACCCCGGCGAGATCGTGGGACTCGGGGATGGCCTCGCAGCCACCGCGATCGATCCCGATTCCGCCCTGCGGGACTGGATGAGCTCCCAGGTCGGCTCGACCCTCAGCAGGGTGCTCGGCTCGAGCAGGTCGTTCGGCCAGTTCTTCGGGGCGGCTCCAGGGGCCCGCGAACTCGTGACCATCACCAAGGCTTGGGAGCTTGGACCGGGCCGGTCATGGAAGCGAGGCGGACCGACCCACGAGACCGTTGTGCTCGATGCTCCCGCAACGGGGCACGGCGTCGCAATGCTGAGGGCACCGCGGACATTCGCCGACCTGACGGCAGCCGGCCCGATCCGAAACCAGGCGGAGAAAGTCTGGGGACTGCTCCAGGACCCCTCCAGGTCTGCCTTGGTGGCGGTGACGCTGCCCTCGGAGCTGCCTGTCGGGGAGACCCTCGAACTCGCGGGCTGGGTTCACGACACCCTCGGCCGCGAACTCGATGCCGTGCTGGTCAACCGCTGCGAGGCCAACGGGTTCAGCCGAGCGGAGCTGAAGCGGATCGAGGCCGCCACCGAGGGAGTCCTGCCCGAGGCGGCCGCCTCGGTGGCGACTGCCGCCAGCCGACGCGCAGCAGGTCAGTCCGATCTGATCGGCGACATCGAGGAGTCCTTCAAGGGGAGGGTTGTGGTGCTGCCCGAATTCCCCGCGGGAACCGCTGAGCGGGCGATAGCGGAGGGAATAGCCGCGACGCTCAGGGCCGAACTCGGCTGAGTGTCACTCGATTCCGAGACTGTCGAGCACCCGCTCGTCGCCTCGCCAGTCGCGCCGAACCCTCGCGGTCAGCTCGAGGTGGACCTTCGACCCCGAGCTCCGCTGGATCTCCCGGCGGGCTGCCGTCCCGATCGCCTTGATCATCTTCCCTCCCTTGCCGACGATGATCCCCTTCTGCGACTCCGACTCGACCAGGATCGATGCGCGAACAAGGAGGACGCCGTTGCTCCCGGCCTCGATCTCGTCGACCTGCACCTCCACTGCGTGCGGGATCTCCTCCCGGGTGCGGTTGCAGAACCTGCTCCCGGACGAGCTCGGCAAGGTGCGTCTCGACCGGCTGGTCGCTCCGGCTCTCGGACGGGTACATCGGCGGCCCTTCCGGGAGTCTGGCCACGATTTCCGCGATCAGGGAGTCGACGGCATCTCCCATGCGGGCGCTGATCGGAACGATCGCTTCGGCGACGCCCATCGCCTCAACCGCTGCGAGTGTTGCGACGACCGAGGCCTGACTGGCCCGGTCAACCTTGTTCACGGCTGCGATCACGGGGGCGTTGCCGGAGCGCAGGAGGCTCGCGATGAAGCGGTCCCCCGGCCCGACGCCCTCGACGGCGTTGACCACGAAGATGACGGCGTCGGTCTCCGAGAGCTCGCGCTCGACCCGCCTCTGCATCCGCGTCGTCAGGGTGTCCCTCGGCCGCTGTACTCCGGGAAGGTCGATCAGGACGATCTGCCAGTCGTCCGTCGGTCGCAACCCCTCGGATCGCCCGCCTCGTCGTCTGGGGTCGATCGGAGACGATCGCGACCTTCTCGCCGACGATCCTGTTGGTGAGGGTGCACTTGCCGACGTTGGGTCGGCCCGCCAGGGCCACGAATCCCGAAAGCATCAGTCTGCCTCCCACCGGAGGATCTCGGCCTGCGACGGCGAGCATCTCGCCATCGTCGACCTCGTGGTCCATACCGACCAGGTGGAGGGCGCCGTGGACGATCGCCCTCGCGGACCGATTCGCACAGCGGCGGGCAGATCACGATGTCGCCCAGTTCGCGCGGGCCGGCTGTCGGTTCCGCTCCGTCGAGCGGGAAGGAGAGGACGTCGGTCGGCCGAATCCTTGGCTCTGTGTTCGAGGTTCAGCCGCCGGATTTCGTCGCTCGTCGACGATCGCGACGGCTACGTGCCCCTCCTCGACCCCGGCGGCGGCGAAGGCGAGCGCGACACGAGACGGGCGACAGTCACCCCGTGCACGGACCCTCGGGGAGTCGCTCGGCGCCTTCCGAGCTCGACATCGCACGCGACATCGGGTTCAGCGCGCCGGCGTCGGCCTGCCGGACGAAGCTCCGGGAGCCGACCGCTTGGCCGTGCTCCCGTAGGCGCTCGACGATGCGCTGCACCAGCGGGTGGCGGACCACGTCGCGCTGGTCAAAGTAGACGAAACCGATTCCCTCCACGCCGCCGAGCACGTCCACCGCGTCCTGCAGTCCGCTGCGCCGGCCCAGCGGCAGGTCGATCTGCGTGAGGTCGCCGTTCACTACCATGCGCGAGTTGAAGCCCTGCCGAGTCAGGAACATCTTCATCTGCTCGGGCGTCGTATTCTGGGCCTCGTCGAGAATGATGAAGCTGTCGTTCAGCGTCCGCCCGCGCATGAAGGCCAGCGGGGCGACCTCGATCGCGCTGCGCTCCATGCAGCTTCTCCACCTTGTCGCCGTCGATCATGTCGTACAGCGCGTCGTACAGCGGCCGCAGGTAGGGGTCGATCTTCGCCTGCAGCGTGCCGGGCAGGAATCCCAGGCGCTCGCCCGCCTCAACCGCCGGACGGGTCAGGATGATGCGCTGCACCTGTTTGTTCAGCAGCGCCGAGGCCGCCATCGCCACGGCCAGGTACGTCTTGCCGGTGCCCGCCGGGCCGATGCCGAAGGTGACCGTGTTGCGACGGATCGAGTCGACGTAGCCTTCTGTTGACCGTCTTGGGGGCGATCCTGACCGAACCCTGCGCCAGACGACGTCCTCGAGCACCAGCCCGGGCGAGGTCTCGACTGCCAGCGCATCGACGACTGCGGAAACGGTGGCCGGCTCGAGCGCATGCCCGCGTTCGGCGAGGTCGGCAAGCTCGCAACGATGACCGCCTCCGCCCCGCGCACAGCCGTCTCGTCCCCTTCGAGCGTCACGAGGTTGCCCCTGAGGTGGATCTCGCAGTCGGCTCGATCCTCAAGCGCCCGGAGCACCCGATCGCCGCTCACCGGCTATCTCGACCGCGGCTGTATCGCCGAGCTCGATGCTCCTACGCACTTAAGGCCTCTCGTGCGGCGGCGTTGACCCGTTTGCCGTCGGCTCGGCCGGCGACTTCGCCCATCGCGGCCTTCATCACGTCGCCGATGTCGCAGGGCCGCTCGCCCCGGACGACTCGACTGCCCGGGCGACGATCTCCTTCAGTTCGCCGTCGGGGAGCTCGGCCGGAAGGTAGGCGGAGATCATCTCGGCTTCGGCCAGTTCCGGGCGGAGATCGGGGCAGTTGCCCTTCTCGAACTGCTCCGCCGCCTCGATCCTGCGCTTGCGTTCCCGCCTCAGAACCGCGAGCTCGTCTCCGGGTCCCTCCTTGGCGTCCTTCTGGAGTTCGGAGAGCAGGAGCCTCAGTGCGCCGACGCGGGCCTTCTCGCCAGCCTTCATCGCTTCGGTGATGTCCTGCTTGACCGTCTCGGCAACTCCCATTGGAGGAAGGGTAGCCGGGCCGGGCCGGGAGTGACAAAAGGGCCCACCGGTTTGATCCCGAGCCGCTCCGGGAAGCGTAAATGGAGCAATGGATTTCACCGACCGGATATGCCTGATGACCGGTGCCTCCGGAGGCATCGGTCGGGAGCTCGCGATCCAATTGGCCGCAGCCGGCACGACCGTTGCCCTCTCCGCCAGGCGCGAGCCGGAGCTGCACGAACTGGCTGCCCGACTCGGCGACCGGGCAGCTGTCCACCCGTGCGACCTCTCGGACCCGGCGCACGGCCTTCGCCGCGCTCCGCGACGAGGTGATCGAGCGCCACGGCAGGATCGACGTGTTGGCCTGCGTGGCCGGAGTCAAGGTGTCGGGCCCGACCGCTTCCCTCTCGCTCGACGACCTCGACACGTCCTTCCAGGTCAATGCCATCGCTCCGATCGCCCTCGCCGGAAGGGTCGCTCCGGCCATGGCCGAGCGTGGCTCGGGCGTGATCGCGACAGTGACGACTTCGATCGCCGGCGGGCGACGCGACCTCGGCGCCTACGCTGGAGCGAAGGCTGCACTGGCCTCGATGACCCAAAGCCTGCGACAGGAGGTCGGGGGCAAGGGGGTCCGCAGTCTTCAGCTTCGATCCCGGCTGGGTGCGAACCGGGATGTCCCCGGACGGCAAGGAAGAGCTCGCAGACGCAGCTGCAAGGCTCGTCGCCCACATCGCGCAGGCAAGAAGCTCGCGCGAAGTTCTGGCCTGAGCCGACCCTCAGCTGCCGGCAAGGCAGAGGGCGGTCCACCCCGAAGCGGATCGGCGGTCGACCTCGCGGTAGCCGATCGCCTGCCACTCGGAGAGGACCCGATCGGCCTGATCCTCAAGGATTCCGGGGAGGATCACGGTCGCCGGCCGGTGGTCGCCGATCCTGGCGGCCAGCTCGACAAGCACCGGAGCGAGGATGTTCGCAACGAGGGTCTGCGCCTCGGGCACCGGGTCGGTCCGCAGGTCGACCCTCAGGACTTCCAGCTCGACCGAATTGACTTCTGCGTTCTCCGCGGTTACCTCGACTGCCAACTGGTCATTGTCGGCCGCAGTCACGGGCGAGAACCCGAGGCGGGCAGCGAGGATCGCCAGAACCCCCGACCCGCAGCCGAGGTCGAGCAGCGAACCGCTCGGTTCCAGTTCGAGCAGCAGCTCGAGGCACAGGCTCGTGGTGGGATGGGCGCCGGTCCCGAAGGCACGGCCGGGGTCGACGACGATGTCGTGTGCCTCATCGCCCTCGGGCTCCCACGGAGGCCGGACCCTGAGCAGCCCCTCGACGACGAGCGGACTGTGGAATTCACGCCATCGCTCGGCCCAGTCGTCGTCGACTTCGGTCGTGACGACCTCCACAAGGGCACCTCCAGCCGTGGCTTTGAGGTCGGGCAGGGAAGGCAGCTCACCGGGAGCGCCATAGACCGCGTACTCGACCCATCCGTCGCCTGCGACCTCCTCGACTCCGGAGGGGGCAATCTCGAGCAATTCGGCGAGAACGACCTCCGCGTCCTCCTCGCGGACCCGAAGGGCCAGTCGCAGCATCGGGTCAGGCTCCGCCGGCCGTTCCGGCAACGGCACGCCGGATCCGGTCGAACAGCCCGGGCTGCTTCTCCGGGTCCGTCGGGAAGGGACTCGGCCAGAGCCGCGAGCGCGGCCCGCTGCTCGGAGTCGAGCCTCTCGGGAACGTGAACCGAGACGACAGCCCTCAAGTCCCCGCGGCGACCGCCCCGCAGCGGGGGCATTCCCTTGCCGGCGATCGAGATGACCGCCCCGGGTTGAGTACCGGCCGGCACATCCACGACGACCGGACCGTCGAGGCCCTCGAGCGTCACCGAGGTCCCGAGCGCGGCCTTGGCAATCGAGACGTCCACGACGCAGACGAGGTCCTTGCCGTCGCGCACGAATCGCTCATCGGGCTGGAGCTGGACGACGACGTAGAGATCCCCCGGAGGACCACCGGCTGAGCCGGCGTGTCCCTTGCCGGCCACCCTGATCCGTTGGCCGTCGTCGATGCCCGAGGGGATGTCCACCTCAACCGACTCGGCGCCTCGGACTCTCCCATGCCCAGAACAGTCGGGGCAGGGCGTCTCGGGTGCCTTGCCAGCTCCACCACACACCGGGCAGGCCGACTCGCTGACCATCTGACCGAACGGTGTCCGCTGAACGCTGCGGACCGACCCTTGGCCGGCGCACTTGGTGCAGGCCTTCAGCTCGGTACCCGGAGCGGCACCGTTGCCGGCGCAGGTCGCGCACTCGAGCACCGAGTCGAATTCGAGTTCGCGGCGGGTTCCGGAGAAGGCCTCGTCGAGACTGAGCGAGACTGCCACGCCGACGTCGTCCCCCTGTCGCGGCCCGCCCGCCCGGCCGCCCCCGAAGAAGGCCGAGAAGAGGTCACTGAAGGAGCCGAACGATTCGAACCCGGGCGACCAGCCCTGTCCGGAGAGCCCTTCATGGCCATACCGGTCGTAGGTCTCGCGCCTTTCGGAGTCCGACAGGACCTCGTAGGCCTCGGCCAGTTCCTTGAAGCGGTCCTCGGCGGAAGGGTCGGGATTGACGTCGGGATGGAGTTCGCGCGCGAGCCTGCGGAAAGACTTGCGAATCTCGTCCTCGCCGGCGTCGCGCTCGACGCCGAGCACCTCGTAGTGGTCCCTTGGCACCGTGTCCCCGGTCAGTCCGTGTCGTAGACGTCTTCGACGACCCGCGAGAGCTCCGCCGAGGCCGATCTGACCGCGCCGATGGCGAGCGCGTAGTCCATCCGGACCGGGCCGAGGACAGACACAGTGCCCACCGATCGCCTGGCCGGGCCGTAACCGGCAGCAACCATCGCCATCGAGCGCATCGCCGGCTGCTGGTTTTCCGTTCCGATCCGGACGAGCACGTCCGGTTCGGGGATGGCTTCCCTCAGAGCCGAGAGCAACTCGACTCGCCGTTCGAGCATCGCGACGACGCTGCCGACCTCCGACTCCCCGGCGAGGCGCTGGTCCTCGACCATCCGCGTTGCCCCATCGACGAAGAGCGAGTCGGCTGAGGCGTCGGCGAGATCGGAGAAGGCCGCCTTGAGCAGCTCGACGAACTCGCGCTCACGGCTGTCGAGCGACTGCTCGGCGAGCTTCGAGCCGATCATCCGGACCCGAACCCGAGCCCGACGAGGCGCTCGTTGAGGAAGCTGGCAGCCCAATCCACTAGGCCGGGGTCGAGCGGCCCTTCGAACGAGATGACCCTCTTGCTCACTCCCCCGCTCGAAGTGATCACGACGACCATCAAGACTTGCGGCTGAAGCTGGAGGAGCTCGACATGCTTGACGGTGGAGGTGGTCAGCGGTGGGGCGGTGACGATCGCGAGCAATTCGGTTGGCCTCCGCCAGCTGTTCGGTGGCGGCCCGCATCGCCTCGTCGAGCTCAGGCCGTCCGAGGCCGACGATGATGCTCGGTCCGATGTCGCGGCGTCGAAGCAGGCGATCGACGACAAACCGGTAGCCGGCCTCGGTCGGGACGCGACCCGCCGAAGTGTGGGGATGGTCGAGCAGGCCGAGGTCTTCGAGGCCGGCGAGCTCGCCACGGATCGTCGATGCAGCGCAGTCGAGGCTGCCTGCCAGCAGCTTCGAGCCGACGGGCTGGCCGTCCTCGAGATACTGCTCGACGACGAGTCCGAGCACCGCCTCCTGTCTCTCGCTGAGAATCACGCCACTGAGGATAGGCGTGGAGGCAGCAACCGGGTCCTCAGCGACCCTTTCCGGAGTCGCTTCCGTCACCGAGCTCGAGCACGGCGAGGAACGCCTCCTGCGGGACCTCCACGCGCCCGACCTGCTTCATCCGCTTCTTGCCCTCCTTCTGCTTCTCGAGGAGCTTGCGCTTGCGGGTGATGTCGCCGCCGTAGCACTTCGCGATCACGTCCTTGCGGAAGGCCTTGATCGTCTCGCGGGCGATGATGCTGCGCGCCGATGGCCGCCTGGATCGGGCACGTCGTACTGCTGGCGCGGGATCCGCTCGCGCAGCTTCTCTGTCAGCGAGCCGTCCGGCCTCGTAGCCTTGTCCCGGTGGACGATCATCGACAGCGCGTCGACCGGCTCGCCCGGCGAGCAGGATGTCGAGCTTGACCAGGTCGGCCTCCCGCATCGCCGATGAGCTCGTAGTCGAGCGAGGCGTAGCCGCGCGTGCGCGACTTGAGCTGGTCGAAGAAGTCGAGCACGATCTCGGCGAGCGGCAGGTCGTAGGTCAGCTGCACGCGCTCTCGGCGAGAGGTACTGCATGCCCGTCGTGCTCGCCGCGGCGCTCCTGGCAGAGCTCCATCACCGCGCCGATGAACTCCTTCGGGGTGATGATCGACGGCGCGCGATGACGGCTCGCGGATCTCCTCGATCTTGCCCGGGTCGGGCAGCTCGACGGGTTGTGCACGTCGATCTCCGTCGCCGTTGCGTCATCGTCACGTCGAACTCCACCGACGGCATCGTCGCGAGCAGGTCGAGGTCGTACTCGCGCTCCAGCCGCTCCCGGACGATGTCCATGTGCAGCAGGCCGAGGAAGCCGCAGCGGAAGCCGAACCCGAGCGCGTCGGAGGTCTCCGGCTCCCAGAGAGGGCGGCGTCGTTGAGCGTGAGCTTCTCGAGCGCGTCGCGCAGGTCCGGGTAGTCGTCGCAGTCGGTCGGGAACAGCCCGCAGAAGACCATCGGCTTGACCTCGCGGTAGCCGGGCAGCGGCTCCGTGGCCGGCCGCACGCCGTTGGTGAGGGTGTCGCCGACCCGGAGCTTGGTCACGTCCTTGATCCCGGTGATCAGGTAGCCGACCTCGCCCGGCCGACAGCTGGCTGAGCGTCGTCATCCTCGGGCGTGAAGACGCCGATCTCGTCGATGTCGGCCTCGGTCCCGTCTGCCATCGCGCGGATCTGCTCGCCCTTGCGTGAGGACTCCGTCGACGACCCGGACGTAGGCGATCACGCCGCGGTACTGGTCGAACTCGGAGTCGAAGATCAGCGCCCGCGCCGGGGCGTCGGGATCGCCCGCCGGGGCGGGCACCCGCTTGACCAGCTCCTCGAGGAGCTCGGCCACCCCTCGCCCGTCTTTCGCGCTGATCCGGCAGCACCGTCGGCCGGATCCCCGCCGATCAGCTCCGCGACCTCGGCGCGCGACGCGCTCCGGCTCGGCGGCCGGCAGGTCGATCTTGTTCAGGCACGGGATCAGCTCCAGTCCGGACTCGACCGCGAGGTAGGTGTTGGCGACGCGTCTGCGCCTCGACGCCCTGCGAGGCGTCGACGACCAGCAGCGCGCCCTCGCAGGCGGCCAGCGAGCGCGAGACCTCGTAGGTGAAGTCGACGTGCCCGGGCGTGTCGATGAGGTGCAGCACGTAGGTCTCGCCGTCCTCGGCCGTCGTAGAGGACCCGGACCGCCTGGGCCTTGATCGTGATGCCGCGCTCGCGCTCGAGGTCCATCGAGTCGAGGAACTGCGCGCGCATGTCGCGGGCCTCCACCGTGTCGCGTCAGCTGGAGGATCCGGTCGGCCAGCGTCGACTTGCCGTGGTCGATGTGGGCGATGATCGAGAAGTTGCGGATCTTGGACTGGTCGGACATGGGTCTGGGTCAAGACTACGGCCGCAAGCGCCGCGGCCGGTTGCTCAGGGGAGGTCCGGGGCGAGTGAGATGCGCTGATCGGCCCCGAACAGCGGGACCGGGGAGGTCATTTGGGCCAGTCGCGACGCCGTCCTGTGGCCGATCCTGTCGTCGAGCGTCTCAGCGTCTTCGGCCGCGCCGAGGTTGGTCGTGTAGATGACGGACCGCTTCGCTTCGTAGCGACCGTCGATCAGCAGGAAGATCTGCTCCGCGGCCCAGTCGGTCGGCCGCTCGGCACCGAGGTCGTCGAGCTGGAGCAGGTCGACATCGACGAGCCGGTCGAGGAATGCGCCGTAACCGTCGGAGGCGTCATCGCGGTACGAGTCGCGGATCGCAGCCAACAGCCGCGGGAACGAGAAGACGGCAACCGTCCTGCCGGAGTCGAGTGCCGCCTTGGAGATCAGGAAGGCCAGCATCGTCTTGCCCGTGCCCGGCGGCCCGTAGAAGCCGAGCCCCTCCCCGCGGTCGAGCCTCTCGGAGATCGTCTCGCAGAAGCGCCTGACCGAGCGGACCTCCGTCGGCGCACGGGTCGCCAGCTCCTCGATTTCAGGGCTGTTGGGGCCGAGGTGCCTGTAGCGCTCGGGAATCTCCCTGGCCAGTGCCCTGGTCCTGACGGCGGCTTGACGCTGCGGCCGGCAGCGGCAAGGTGCCGCGCTCCTCGTGGCAGCGTCGACGATCCACCCGTCCCCGTCGCACTCCCCGTAGGGACACGGAGCATCGCGATCCGGGAGGCCGGTGAAGAGGCCGGCCCTGAGCGGTTCGTGAGCTTCACCGGAGTCGGCCATTGCCCGAGGGTAGTCCGCGGCCCGGCAGTGCGGCACCCTCCGTTGCCGCTAACTGCGGATTCTCAGGTGAGGATCAGCGACGGGCTGCGATCGCCGCCCGAACGCGCGCCACTGCGATCACCGCGTCCTTCTCCTTCAGCGCGAGGACGATCGCAGCGTAGAGCGCCAGCCCGACCGCCAACCCCCCTCCGACGCTCAGCAGCTGAGCCCACAGCGACCGTCCGAAGGCCTGGTCGAGCAGGTACCAAAGTCCCCATGCGGCTGCCGCGGCTGCTGCCGAGCCGACAGCCATCTTCGCCACCGCCCCGAGCAGCGGTCGGGCCTCGACCCCCCCAAGCCTCGACCTGAGGAACCAGAGCTGACCGAAGCTCATCGCCATGCTCCCGATCGCCGTGCCGATCACCGGTCCGGCCACACCGAGCGGCTTGTAGAGAGCGAAACTCAGGGCGGCGTTCAGGGCAAGGGCTCCGATCGCGAGGCCGGTCGGGATCCACGCCTTGCGCAGGGCGAAGAAGGTCCTTGTCAGGAGCAGGTTGATGCCGGCGAACGGCATGCTGACCGCGAACCAGACGAGTGCCTGCGCAACGAGGTCGGTCGACTGCGCGTCGAACTGGCCACGCTGGAACACGAGCCTCGTGATCGGGACCGCCAACACCACCAGCAGGGCGGCAGCCGGAATCAGCACGAGCAGGATCAATCGTGTGCCCCGGGCCTGCAGGGCCCTCAGCCCATCGGTGTCGCGCTGGGTGACCAGCCTGCCGAGGCTGGGAAAGAGCACGGTCGCAACGGCCACCGAGAACACGCCCTGGGGCAGCATGTAGATCCTGAAGGCCGCGTCGATCGCCCGAGGCGCCTGCTCGCTGATCAGGGTGCCGACACTGCTGTTGATCAGCAGGTCGATGTTGATCACCCCGAGACCGACGATCACCGGCAGCATCAGCCTGAAGACCTGCCGGACATGTGGGTCGCGCCAGTCGAATGCCAGCTCGAAGTGGAACCCGACCCGAGGCAAGACCGGCAAGACCATCACCAGCTGGACGACAGTCGCGACCAGGACACCGATCGCGTACGCGTAGATCTGATCGGGCCCCTGCAGTTGGGGCCGCAGCAGGACCAGGAATCCGATGATCACGAGGTTCCAGACGACCGGTGCGAAGGCCGGAACGGCGAAGTGGTCGCGGGCATTGAGGATCCCGACGAGCAGGCCGTTGATCCCGAGCAGGACGAGGATCGGGAAGAGCACCTGCGAGAGCCCGACCGTCAGGTCGGTGAGCGCGGGAGTGAAAGCGGACCCGATGAACAGCGGGATGATCGCCGAAGCGAAAAGGATGAAGATGGCGCTGAGGCCACCGAGGCCGATGAGTATCAGCAGGGTCATCGTCGTCGCGAGCCGGAATGCCTCGCGCTTGCGACCGGTGGTCAGGAGCTCGACGAAGACCGGCACGAACGCGGCGGAGAGCGCCGCATCGGCGACGAGGCTGCGGACCAGATTGGGCACCTGGAAGGCGAGGGTGAAAGCCGAAAACGAGCCGCTGGTACCGAAGTAACTCGACGCGAGCACCTCGCGAGCGAGGCCCACAGCGCGGGAAAGTGAGGTCGCCACGGCGAAGATCGCCGTGTTCCTTGCGACACGGGCCGGGCGGCCCTCGGTTTCAGCGGCGTTCTCTGCAAGCAAGCGTGCGCTATCGTACGGCGACCCGCGGCCCGCTCCGCGAATCGAATCCAACATGGCCAACATCGAGTCACAGAGAAAGCGCAACGCGCGCACTGAGCGTGAGCGACAGGAGAACCGTCGCTTGACGTCACGCGTGCGGACCTTCTTCCGTCGGCTTGGAGACTGCCGCCGCCGAGGGTGACGACGCCAAGGCGGCCGAGGAACACCGTCAGCTGGTGAGCGCGATCGACCGCGCCGTCCAGCGTGGTGCGATGCACCGCAACACCGGCGCCCGTCGCAAGGCCCGCGCCGCTCGCACTGCTGCCTCAGCCAAGTCCTGAGCTCGCGCTCCAGCTGAAGCCCTGCCCGCGCCTCCGGTCAGCGGAGTCGCTCTGATCGAAGTTCGAGGTGGCCGGCCCTAAGCGAACATCGAGGTGAACGCCCGGGTCACGGCAGTGCTCTCGCTCATCACTTCGGCGCCGCCCCGGGCGGCGACCTCCAGGTCCGCGAGATCGGCGAGGCGGCCTCTCAGCGTCTCGGCGTCCGTCTGGCGGATGTCCCTGAGGAAGGCATCGGCTGCCTTTGGCGGCATCCGCATCCCTTTACGGACGGACGCAGGCGACTCGCCCTGATCGAGTCGCTCGGCTATCGCGACCGCTTCCCGCAGCCGCCTCGAACCGATCCCAATCAGCGCTCCCGAGCGCTCTCCCTGGGCCTCGAGCTCGAGCCAGTTGCGAACGGCCCGGCGGCCCTGACCGCCGATCAGCGAATCGGCAAGCGACCAAACTTTGCGCTCGGCCGAGCCCGCGGCCAGATCCGCGACCGTGTCCGAGTCGGCCCGCGATCCCGGCTCGAGGTAGAGAGCGATCTTCTCGAGCTCGCGCTGCAGCCTCTGCTGTCGCTCCCCGACAGTCGCTACGAGTTCGCGGGCGGCGGTGGAGTCGATCTCGAAGCCGAGCTCGCTCGCCCTCGCCCTGACCCAGTCGGGCAGGTCCCACGGCTTCACCTGGGCTTCGAGGGCAACTGCCCCACCCCCCTGCTCGACCGCTGCGAGAAGCGACTTGTGGACCTTCAGGCGCCCGTCCTCGCGGGCAAAGAGAGCGAGGGTCGTATCGGGCGGCATGTCGAGGAGCACCCGTTCCAGCTCCTCGGTGTCGTCTGCCTTCCAGCGCTCGACTCCGTCGACGATCACGAACCTCCGGCCGGCTGTCAGGCTCATGGAGAGAACGGCCGTGACTGCCGCATCGGCCGTTGCACCGTCACCCTCGAGCAACTCGACCCCTCCCTCGCCCGCTTCGGCCTCGGCCATCCGGCGGAGGTTCGAGCGGCGTTCGCCGATCCTCCCGTGGTCGTCGCCGTGGATCAGGTACGAGACCTTGAAGCCAGCCATCGACGCGAGTCTAGGGCCGACTCCGGCAGCCGCCCTGGGTGGCCTGCTCGATCAGTCGATCGCGTTGCGTTCGACTGTGAGCGAGCCCTCGGGCAGCTTGGCCACCGCGACCGTCCCGTCGAGGTCGGTCCTCAAGACCCGGCCGGCAGCCGCGGCAGCGCGAAGCGTCGTGCCGGTGGGGTGACCGTACGGGTTGGGGCCGGTTTCGATCACGCCCAGAGGCGCTGCTGTGCGCTGGAGGACCTCGGGAAGCCCGGGGTCGCTGCTCCCGTGATGGGGCAGCTTGATCACGTCGACCGGCCCCAGCGGGAGCGCCAAGAGGACAGGCGATTCCGCGTCGGCGGTCAGGAGGACGGTGAGCGACCCGACGCTTGCCAAGCCAACCACGCTTCCGTCGTTCGGATCGGCCGGCGGCTCCGAGGCGCCTGGCTGCGCTGATCCGGCAGAGAGGACGGTGAAGACGAGTGCCCCCTTCGCGAACCGGTAGCCGGGCGTCGGCACCACCCTGGCCACGCCGGCCGAGCGCAGTCGCGCATCGACGTCCCCGGTGACCGAGCCGGGGGCCGAGGCGGTGCCGTCGATCACGACCTCGGGGCGAAACCTCGAGAGGAGGTCAGCCACTGCCCCGGCGTGGTCGGCCTGGCCGTGGGTCAGGACCAGGGCGACCACTCGCTTCACTCCTGCCGCCTCGACCATCCGGGCAATCGGGGTCCCGGGAGGGCCGGTGTCGACGAGGATTCCCGACTCGCCGTCGACGAGCAGCTCGGCGTCGCCCTGTCCGACGTCGAGGAAGAGGGCGCGTTGAGCGGTCGGCGCTCGACCGGAACCCGGGGTCGAGATGCCGGAGAGCGAGGCGGCAAGCAGACCGAGGGCAGCCGCGAGAGCGACCGAACGGCCCGCCCACCGGCCCGCTCCGCCTCCGCCCCGCGATGTGTGCCTGCGCTTGAAACGCTCGAGGCGCGGGCGCGACCTGCCCTTCAGCGCGGCCACGAGGGCGAACGGCGAGAGCACCGCTGCGAGGGTCATGACCCTCCCCGGGCGCCAGTCCCCGGCCGCCCAAGGGAGTCCCCCAAGCAGGTGAGCGACCTCCAGCACCGCCGATGCCGGGAGCGCTGCCGCCCACGAGAGCGGAGCGGCCAGTCCCGTCGAAACCTGCGCGACCAGGCAGGCTGCCAACCCGAGGGTCATCGCAGCCGCGACCGCCGGCTCCGCGATCAGGTTGGCGGGAATTGCGACGTACGACACGCGTCCGACCGAGTGAGCGATCAGCGGTGTGGTGATCAAGGTTGCCGCCGTGGTGACCGCAACGGCTGCCGCCGCGAGCCCCGGAAGCCCAGCCCGCATGAGGACCCGGCCAAGCGGCGGTCCGATCGCCGCCATGCCGGCCACGGCAGCGAACGACAGCTGCCATCCGAGCGATCGCGGCGCGGCTGGATCGAGCGCGATCGTCACGGCTGCGGCGAGCAGGAGCGGGTGGACGACTCCTCCCTGGCTGCCTCGTCCGCGGGCTGCGAGGGCGACGACCGCCATCACGCACGCGCGCCTGATCGGTGACTCGGCTCCCGCGAGCGGAACGTAGACGCAGGCGAGCAAGGCGCAGGCAACGAGCCTTGTGCGCAGCCCGAAGCCGGCGAACACCAGCAGCGGCATCGCGAGCGCGAGCAGCAAGGCCACGTTCTGACCCGACGCAGCCGTGACGTGTGTAAGCGACGACCTGCGGAACTCCTCCCTGACCGAGGGTGGAAGGCCCGAGTCGTCGCCCAGGGCCATGCCGACGAGGAGCGACGAGACCACCGGCGGAAGTCCTGCATCCAAGGCCGACCGGGCCCTCTCCCTTACTCCGGCCAGCGGCCCCGGCGGAGCGGGTTGGGAGCGAGGCGCGGGTTGGCGCGTCGCCCGCTTGACCGGAGAGGAGGGGACGTCGTCCGCCCTGATCTGCCCGAGACAAACCCCAAACGAGATCGCAGCAGCGACTGCTGCGGCCCAGGCGAGCCCGGTCGACCATGCCGAGGAAGCGCCGCCCTGCCGACTGTGGGCAACAGCTCCGGTAGCGCCGGCGGTCAGCGAGACAACCAGCGTGACCGCGACTGCCTGCCACGGCTGCAGGGCCTCCAGAAGGAGTCCCGCGGTGAACAGCGCGAGCAGAGACGTCCGTGGGCGCCCGGCGATCCGGCCCGCGATCCGGGATGTCACCGCGGACCGGTCAAGGAACGACGGCGTCCTTGAGGGCCGCGTACTTCGCCGGTCCGATCCCCGGGACCTTGTCGAGGTCGGCGACGCTCGAGAACCCGCCGTGCGTCTGGCGCCACTCGACGATCCGCTTGGCCAGCGCGGGACCGATTCCGTCCAGTGAGTCGAGCTGCTCGAGGGTTGCCGAACTGAGGCTCACCGGCCCCGTGGAACCGGGGGTGGAGCCGGAAGCGCCAGCCGCCGTCCCGACGGGGACGGCACCGACCGCGGCCCTGGACTTCGCGGGGACCTCCACCCTCGCCCCATCGGCGAGCCTGGCCGCGAGCTGCAGGGCACCGGGGTCACCGCCCCCGAGCGGGCCGCCTGCGGCTTCGATCGCTTGGAAGGTCCTCGCCCCGACCGGCAGCCGGTAGACGCCGGGGCGACGCACCAGACCGGCGACCTGAACGACCAGCGGCCCACCGCGCTGACCCGCCGAACGGCCAGGTTCCTGCTGACCGCTCGGCGGAGCCTCGGGCGCAGCGAAGGCATCCGCCCTCCCGGCCGACTGCCTTCCAGCCCCACCGTTGGCGCCGGCGAACCACTTCAGTCCGAGCGCGGCAATGCAGATCGCCACCGCGACGATCAGGAGCTTCGGGATCCGGGCAGCGCTCTCCACCACTGCGAAGCTACGCCGCACTCAGGCCCGGATCTGCGCAGGGCGGAATCGGAACTCAGCAGGAAGGGATGTCGCGGCCCATCAGTAGACGAGTCCGGCATCGAGGCAGACGCGCACCAGTTCCGCACGGGTGGTCAGGCCGAGCTTTCCTTGGAGCCGGGCGCGATGTGACTCGACTGTCCTGACCGAGAGATGCAGGCTCTCTGCGATCTCGGCGTTGGTGTACCCGAGGGCAAGTTCCTTGAGGACATCGAGCTCCCTGTCGGTGAGGCTTCCCAGCTTGGACTCCGGTCCACCCCCGCCCAGCAGGCCGATTGCGATATCCGGGGAAAGGTGGGTTCCGCCCTCGGCCACCACCCTGAGCGCCTCCAGGAAGCTCTCCGTCGGAGCGGAGAGGTCAAAGACGCCGGTGGCACCGGACTCGATCCCGCGAACGAGCGCAGCTCGCTCGGCTTCGCGATTCGAGACGGTCAGCAGTACCGACGTGCCGGGGGATGCCGCCCGGATCGCCCCGACGAGCTCAGCGCCTCCGCCGTCACTGTCGAACCCGCCCATCCGCGGTCCCATGACGACCAGATCAGGCTGGCGCTCGTTCACGTGCTCGAGTGCCTCATCTCTCGATCCGACCCCGGCGAGGACCTCGTGGGCGCCAGTGTTCGCGAGCAGCGCCGAGACCGAGTCCCTGAGGACCGGACTCTTCTCGACTACCAGGCTGGCTAAGGAAGGGGTCGACATCTCGCTGAGTGCCGTGAACCGGTTGGTTCCCGGTACTTGTTCACGATACGAAGCATTCCCGGGAGTAGAGGCCCAATAGGCCGCAGATATCAGTCCGTAGTAGTTACTTCATGTGCCTCGTCCGGCAGCTGGCTGTTGCCGCTGTTTTCTTGGGGTAGAGACCCCGGTCGGCTCGGCCATCCAAGCCTGACGGTGCCTCAGTGCACGAGCTGGCGGTCGAGCGCTTCGCGGACGAGCTCCGCCCTGCTCGAAGCCCCGAGCTTCTGGTGGATCCTCGAGCGATTGGCCTCGACCGTGCGAACCGAAAGGTGCATGTGCTCCGCGATCTCCGCCTTGGTGAATCCCTTGGCTACCTCGGTCACGAGGTCCTCGTCGCGGCCGGTCAGGTCGTCGCCTTCCCCGCGCCCGCGGAGCACCAGTTCGACAGCGCCGCCGGACGGCAGGTGGACCTCGCCGTGCATCAGGTCGCGCGTCGCCCTCAGGAGCTCCTCCGAGGGAGCTGACATCTCGATCAGGCCCAGAGCGCCGGCGTCGACGGCTGCGCTCGGCAGCCGTGAGTCGCGGGCCTCAGTCAGGACCAAGGCCTTTGTTCCCGGCGATGCCTCGACCACCGCCCCGACGATTGCGCCGTGCTCCTCCCAGGCCGAGGGTTCGCCCGTGAAAGGCCCGCTACGGGCCGCAGCCGTGGTACTCCCGAAGCCGGCGGCCCCTTTCCGCGGCGCGGCCGGGTCAGCGCACGACGATGTTGACCAGCCGGCCGGGCACGACGACCTCCTTGACGGTCTCCTTGCCCTCCAGGTGCGCGACCATGTTCGGCGCTGAGCGGGCGAGCTCGATCAGCACCGCTTCGTCCTCACCGCTGGGCGCCTCCACCCGGTCGCGGACCTTGCCATTGACCTGGCACACGAGCTCGAAGATGTCGCGCTCCAGCATCGCGGGATCGACGGCCGGCCACGGCTCCTCCCAGACTCGCCGCCTGTCAGCCCTGTCGACGACGTCGGTGCCGACGTGCGGGGCGAACGGGAAGACGAGCGAGCCGGCGGTCGCGACGGCGAAGCGCAGCGAAGCCTCGTCGGTGCCGTCGATCAAGCGGTAGCAGTCGTTCACGAGCTCCATCACCGGCGCTGATCGCCGTGTTGAACGCGAAGCGGGCGCCCATGTCCTTCGTGACCTTGTCGATCGCCCAGTTGCGCCTTGCGGACCAGCTCGAGGCCCGCCTCCGCCCGGCGACTGCGGCTGGACGATCCCGCCGTCGGATGGCTCAAGGCGGTCGGCGAGCCGCCACAGCCGCGAGAGGAAGCGGTGCACGCCCTCCACGCCCTCGTCGGACCAGTCGGCGTCCTGGTCGGGCGGGCCGATGAAGAGGATGTAACAGCGCGCGGTGTCGGCGCCGTACTCGCTCGACGTCGACGCGGGGCTGACGACGTTGCCCTTCGACTTGCTCATCTTCGCGCCGTCGCGGGTGATCATGCCCTGGGTGAACAGCGCCGCGAACGGCTCGTCGAAGTCCGAGGTGCCCGAGGTCGCGCAGCGCCTTGGTGAAGAAGCGTGCGTACATCAGGTGCAGGATCGCGTGCTCGACGCCGCCGATGTACTGGTCCACGGGCATCCATCGCGCAGCGACCGCCGGGTCACCACGCGGCCTCGTCGTTGCGGGCGTCGCAGTAGCGCAGGAAGTACCAGGAGGAGTCGACGAAGGTGTCCATCGTGTCGGTCTCGCGGCGCGCGCGGCCGCCGCAGGCGGGGCACGTCGCGTTGACCCAGTCCTCGGCCGCGGCCAGCGGCGAGCGGCCCTTCGGCGCGTAGTCCTCGATGTCGGGCAGGATCACCGGCAGCTGCTCGTCGGGCACGGGCACCATGCCCGCAGCGCTCGCAGTGCATGATCGGGATCGGGCACGCCCCAGTAGCGCTGGCGGGAGATCAGCCAGTCGCGCAGGCGGTAGTTGACCGACGCGTGGCCCTTGCCCTCGCGGTCGAGCCACGTCGACGATCGCGCTGAAGGCCTCGCGGTTGCCCATGCCGTCGAACTCCGGGAGTCGCAGTCGCCGTCGCCACATAGGGGCCCGTCGCCCGGCTCGTACGGCAGGCCGTCGGCGTCGGGGCCGCGCATCGGGGTCGGTCGCGCCTCGATCACCCGCCTGATCGGCAGGCCGAAGGCGTGCGCGAAGGCGTAGTCGCGCTCGTCGTGGGCCGGGCACGGCCATGATCGCGCCGGTGCCGTACTCCATCAGCACGTAGTCGGCGACGTACATCGGGATCTGCTCGCCGTTGACCGGGTTGGTGACCGTGCGCCCGAGCGGCACGCCGGTCTTCGGGCGTTCGGCCGACCCGCGCACCTCGTTCGACTCGGTCAGCGCACGGTTGACGTAGTCGCGCACCGCCTCCTCGTGCTGCTGTCCCGCGCGGCGAGCTTGCAGCACGTCGGGGTGCTCGGGAGCCATGACGAAGAAGGTCGCGCCGAAGAGCGTGTCGGGACGGGTCGTGAAGACCGGGTAGTCGATCTGCGCCGATCTTCGCAGCGGAAGACGACCTCGGCGCCCTTCTGAGCGCCCGATCCAGTTGCGCTGCATCGTCTTCACGTGCTCGGGCCACTCGATCTTGTCGAGGTCGTTCGAGCAGCCGGTCGGCGTAGTCGGTGATCCGCAGGAACCACTGCTCGAGCTGGCGGACCTCGACCTCGGCACCGCAGCGCTCGCAGCGGCCGTCGCGTCACCTGCTCGTTGGCGAGCACCGTCTGCGTCGTTCGGGCACCACTTGACAGCGGCCTCGCTTGCGGTAGGCGAGGCCGCGTTCGTAACAGCTGCAGGAAGATCCACTGCGTCCAGCGGTAGTAGGCGGGTTCGTGGGTGCCGAACTCGCGCGACCAGTCGATCGAGATGCCCCAGCGGCGGAACTGGCGCTGGAAAGACGCGATCGAGGCCGCCGTCGACTCGCGGGGGTGGACGCCCGTCTTGATCGCGTGGTTCTCGGCCGGCAGGCCGAACGCGTCGTAGCCCATCGGGTGCAGGACGACACGGCCGGTGCGGCGGGTGGAAGTGCGCGACCGCATCGCCGAGCGCGTAGTACTTGAGGTGGCCGATGTGGGGCTCGCCGCTCGGGTAGGGGAGCATCTCGAGCACGTAGGTGGTGCGGGAGGGGTCGGCGTCGTTGGCGACCTCCCACGTCTTCTCCGTCTCCCAGACGCGCTGCCAGCGCTCCTCGATCGAGTGCGGGTCGTATCGGCGTTCGTCTTCCATCGGCGGGGAGGCTACCTAGACTGCTGGCCATGAACGGCGCCGGAGCGAATCAAGGCGGAGCGGGCGCCTCAGCCGATGGTCGCGGCGCCGCGGCGTTCGAGGTCCACAGTGCCGAGGTGCGACCGGGAGTGGAGCTCGCCTGGTGGCGCGAGGGAGCCGGGGGTGCACCGCTGCTGCTGGTTCACGGCTGGCCGGAGACGAAGCTGATCTGGGAGCGCAACGTCCTCCCCTTGGCGGAAGCCGGCTTCGATGTGATCGTGCCCGACCTGCGTGGGTTCGGAGACTCCCCGGTTGCGGCCGACGGCTTCCAGGACCTTGCCGCCCACTCGCGCGACCTCGAGGCGCTCGTGCGCGAAGTGCTCGGCCACTCGAGCTGCTTCGCGGCCGGCGGCGACCTCGGCGGCGGGGTGATCCAGGACATGGGGCTGCGATTCGAGGGGCTGATCGAGCGGCAGGTGCTCTTCAACACGGTCCTCCCGCTGCTCCCGGACGAGTACGCGGCCGCGGGCCTTCCGAAACAGCCGACGGAGGAGGTTCGGGCGAATGCGGGCTACTTCATGCGCCAAGGGCGTGACGCCGACGGGCTCTGCGCGGAGTTGGCCTCCGGAGCCGATCGGGTGGCGTATGTGAAGTCGTTCTATACGGAGCGCAACTGGGCGGCGCCGGGATCGGTGCCGGAGCTGGATGCCGAGCGCATGGCCGCCCCGTTCGCCGATGCGGCTTCGTTCCGCTCCAGCCTCGGCAACTACGAGTCCGCGTTGGGCGAGCGGCCGCTCTCGGAGATGCCGCGGTTCTTCGAGCCGAACCTCACTCCGACCCTCGTTCTTTACGGCCCCGAGGACCGAGTGATTCCCCGCGAGTTCCCACGGATGTGCGAGGTCGCACTCCCGAACCGCTCCGGGCCGGACGTGATCGCCGGGGCAGGCCACTTCCTCCAGTGGGAGGCGGCCGATCAGTTCAACCATCGCGCTGCCGCGTTCCTGCTCGCCGGCTGACCCCCCCGAGCCGGACCGGCGGCGCCGGGTCCCGAAGTGCAACAACTTCGCGCAGGGGGTTGACGCGCAGAAGACACGCCCCGACGATCATCCGGTGGATAGGGACGCGGGCGCTAATGAGCATCCAGCCAGAAGGGCACGTGATAGCGGAGGATGGGTGTGGCGCTGGTCGCCGCGATCGGAGCGGTTGGGATGTGATCACGCCCACTGGCGATGGGACTCGCGGGTCGACTTGGTGCTGATCGAGCCGGATGGCACGGCCCGCATCGAACTCAGGTGAAGTGGGGAAACCTGAAGGGCAACGTGATCGGCTTTCATCGACGTCCACAAGTCGCAACTTACAGAATGGTTCGTCAGGCGGCTACGTCCAGGACGAAATACGACCATCGGCGTCAGAGATCGATGCTCGTAGCAGTCTGGTCGGCCACGGCCTGGCCACCGCCTTACCTGCTCCCGATCGAAGACATAGCAGGATCTGGGGTCGACCTCCACCTAAGGCTGACTCACTGCTCGCAACAACCAGTCGAGGGGAGTGCGCTACGCTTCCGATTACCTTTTCGGGGCTGTAGCTCAGCTGGGAGAGCGCGTCGCTGGCAGCGACGAGGTCAGGGGTTCGAGCCCCCTCAGCTCCACTTGAAGCCGCCTTCGGGCGGCTTCTTTCGTTCGGGCGACCGTGTGTCGGCCAACGGTGGGACGATGGGCCGGTGATCGCCAAGGTGGACGACCAGACGATCGAACGGGCAGTCGAGCTGCTTCGCGCCGGCAAGCTCGTCGCAATCCCGACCGAGACGGTCTACGGCCTCGCCTGTGACGCCTCCAACCCAGAAGCCGTCGGGCGCGTCTTCGCCACCAAGGGACGCCCAGCCGACCACCCGCTGATCGTCCACCTAGCAGCAGCCGAGCAACTCGACGACTGGGCAGTCCACGTTCCCGATTCGGCCCGGCGCTTGGCCGACGCCTTCTGGCCCGGCCCTCTGACGATGATCCTCGACCGCCATCCCTCGGTGCTCCCCGCCGTCACGGGCGGGATGGACACGGTCGCCATCCGGGTCCCGGCTCACCCGGTCGCCCTGAGCCTGCTCGAGAGCTTCGGTGGCGGCGTCGCAGCGCCGTCGGCCAACCGCTTCGGACGGGTCAGTCCGACCACGGCCGAAGACGTCGAGGACGACCTCGACGGCGACGTCGATCTGATCCTCGACGGAGGCCCGTGCGGGATCGGCCTCGAATCGACGATCGTCGCCTGGCGCGGCGACGACATCGTGATCGTGCGCCCGGGTGCGGTCGACGCCGCGGCAATCACCGGGGCATCCGGCTGCCGGGTCACGACGGCAGAGGGCGACTCGGTGAGGGCGCCCGGAACCCTCCCCTCCCACTACTCGCCCTCGACGTCGATCGAGCTCTGCGAACCGGCCACGCTGGCAGAGCGAGCCGCCGAGCTCGCCGCGTCCGGCTACCGGGTGGGCGTCCTGTCGCTCGATCCGATCAGCGCACCCGGAGCCGTGGCCGCGTGGCACACCGGCGGCAACCTCGACGAGCTGGCCCGCTCGCTCTATCGCTTCCTCCGCGAGGCCGACTCCCTGGCCCTCGACCGGCTGGTCGCCTCACTTCCACCGGAGAGTGGGTTGGGCCTGGCGGTCGCCGACCGGCTCCGCCGGGCCGCACAGGGATGAGGCACGGGATCGGATCAAGTGGCATCGCTTGGCGGGCGCATGTCGGCAATGACCTGACTCCCCAATGAGCCTAGACTTCAACCTGTGAAGGTGGCCAGATCGGCAGCTATTGGACTCATCGCCGGGGCTTTCTGCGCCCCCGCAGCGGCCCTCGCGCACGTCCAGGTAAGCCCCTCAGTAGCAGCCCCCAACGACTCCGTCCGTTTCGAGGTGCTCGTCCCCAACGAACGGAGCGCCGGAACGACTTCGGTCTCACTGAAGATCCCCAAGGGCGTGCTCCCCTTCTCGTTCGAGCGGACCCCTGGATGGACGCGAACGCTCCAGAACGCATCGGACGGGAGCATCTCCGTCGTGCGCTGGAAGGGCCGGCTCGACAGCGACGGGTTTGTCCGCTTCTCGTTCCTCGCCTCCACGCCGCCAACCACGGGACCGATCGAATGGAAGGCGATCCAGGGCTACTCGGACGGAAAGGACTCAGCCTGGATCGGGCCCGCAAACTCTGACAACCCCGCTCCCGTCACGGAGATCTCCAAGTCGGCACCCTCGCTGAACGCCGGGGGCGAGGGGCAGGGCGAGCAGGCGAGCAACGGGTCGATCGACTCGGGAGCGAAGCCGAGCGACGGCGGTGGGATCCGAGCCGAGACGATCGCCCTGGTGCTTGGGATCGGCGCACTTCTGCTTGCCGCCGTGGCCCTCGCGGTCGCGATCCGCCGCCGCCCGTCGGGCTGAGCCCGACCCCGGCGTCCGCATCGAGGCGACGTCGGGATCGGGCGCACAGCTCTCCGTGGAGCGGAGCCTTCAGCGCACCAAGCGGAACAGAAAGCTGCCGCTCTGGCGATGCCCGTCGGCTGCGACGGCCGTCCAGCTTGCGCGGTACCGGCCAGCGGCAAGGCCCCGCCTGAGCGGGACGATCAAGCGACTGATCTTCCTCGGGTCGCGGCCTCCACGACCGACGGAGACAACGCCACGTGGACCACGAACAGTGATCGTGCCGCTACGCAGTGGGCCACTGAAGGCAACCTTCACCACGTCGATCGAGGTCTTTGAACGGGCGCCATTGGCCGGATACGTGCCGGTCACGGATGCGTGGCCTTGCGCGATCGCAGTGGGCAGGCCTGCTGCTGCAACGACGAGCAAGACTGTGAATGCGCCGGCTCGGCGGCGGTCAAGAGTCAACTGTCTCATCCTTCCTGCGCTCCTTTCTGATTTGAGCGGCCGTCGGGTGCCACGGCTGCTGCCGCGGCACCCTCCCTTGCGCTCAGGCAGTGAACTTCCATGCCTTCGTCGCGAGTCGATCGCCGCTCGTGACGGTGATCGTGACGCCCAGATCCTTCTTGATCGCCTTGATCTTCGTCTTCGCGGCGCTCACCAGCGAGACGTTGATCGACGAGCTGCCACCCGCTGCGATCGTTCCGGTCGCCGTGCCGATCACGGTCGAAGCGAGCTTCAGGCTCTTGGCCTGGGTCGCACCGATCGTGAGGGTCACCGTGACTTGACGGCCACCCGGTCCGCTCACGGTGACCGGCGCACCGGCGGTGCCCGCCGTCAGTCCGCGGATCGATGCACTCGAGGTGGACGCGCCCAGCGACCTGCCCAGGTTCGCAACCTGGGCGAGAGCGGCATCCTTCGCGTTGTTGGCCGTTGCGAGGTCGGCGAGAGCAGCAGCCTTGGCGGAGTTCGCCGCCGCGAGGTCGCTCAGGGCACCGTCCTTTGCAGCGTTGGCCGTCGCGAGGTCGGCCTGGAGTCCGGTCAGCTGGGTCCCCAGCGCCGAGACCTGGCCGTTGAGCGTCGAGATCTGGCTGTTGAGCGGAGCGACAACCTGAGCCGCGTAGCCCGAGTTCAGCGAAGCGGTCGTCGTACCAACGGCATCGGCCGCGACGTAGGTGCCGCCGATCCCGGAGCACGCTGCGGCGAAATCGGTCGTCGCTGCCAGGTCAACTCCCGTCTTGTCCTTGACGACCGCGACCCAGTCGGCGATCTCGGCCTCGTCATCGAGGCCAGCCGCCGTCTTCTGCCACGGGATGTAGTTGAAGAACGGCTCGGCACCTGCCGGCGTCGTCGGCGTCTGGCTCTGCCACGCCGCGATCGCCTCGGGGGTCCAGAGGGCCGCTACCGTCCCCGTATTCCCTCGACAGGTGGCATGCGGCTGCGCCCCGGTGTCACCCTCGGACAGGAACCGAGCAAGAGTGAAGCCCGCCTGGTTGCGATAGGCCGTCGGCAGGACCTTGAAGTTCATCATGCCGTTGGCTGTCTGCCCGTTGGTCTCGTTGAGGACCATCGTGTAGCCGTGGTTCGTGATCGCGTAGCTGACCCGGTCGGTCGTCGGCACCACCCCGCCGACTGCCGTTCCTGCGACCTTGGCAGTGGTCTGCCAGACGGACGGGTGCGCTGATGCCCCGGCCGGGAGCGCAAGAGCCGCAACGGCCGAGGCCGCCAGGGCGATGCGCGAGATTGACTTCGACTTCATTTGATTACTCCTCTATTGGATGTGGCCCGTTCGGCGGTGCTGCCGGACGGGATGTACACGGCGTCGTATGAGCCGCGTACGGGATTGCGGAGCTGGAACGAGAATCTCCCGTTCACCACTCGTGCTGTGGCGGTTGCCCGGAACGCATTCGTCCGCAGCAGGAGGACCTGACCCGGAAGGGCGGGCCTGACGGTCCCCTCGATCCGGTAGAGACCGGAGCGAACTCGCTTGACCGCGATCCTCACGACCGGGATCACCCTGACCGTGAGGGTCTGCGACGCAATTCCCTCAGCCTCCGCCTTCAGGCGGGTCGTCCTGCCAACCGCGACCGTCACTCTGAATCGTCCAGAGGAGTCGGTCGTGGCCCGCTTCGTCGTGGTCGCACCTGCCGTGAGCGACAGGACAACCTCGACTCCGGCGCGGGCGGGACTCACGGTGCCGCTTACGGCGACGTTGCCCCCGCCGACGACCTTCGAGGCCGCACCGAGTGACACAGCCGTGACCGCCGGGGTCGGAGGGGTCGAGCAGGTGCCGACGATGAAGTCCGCGCCCCTCTCCGCTCCGTCGTCCGGTGTCACTCCCCCCGGGCCCCTGTCGACCCAGTGGGGAACCCCTCCGGTCACCCCGTCGTACGTGAGGACGAACGGTGACGCCAGTTTGGTGCCGGCCACCGCGCCGGCCGCGGCCGGAACGGCGATCGAGACGGCCCCGCGACTGCCTGCAACCGCACTGCCGGTCGTCGAACCGGCACTTTGGAATCCCCCAGTCTTCGTCCAGGTGCCGTAGTCGTACCGGATCGCATCCGGCGGTCGCGGCGCTTCCGCGCGCACGTACCGAATACCGGAGCCAACGCTGTACAACAGGGCGAAACCAGCCACGTCCGAGTCGTCGTGAGCCGGTTCCCAGACCGCGTAATTGGCCTGGATCACTGCGGTCACCGCTCCGGTCCCGGAATCCTCGGCGAACCAGGCGGCCGTCACATCGGTGTTGATGTGGTGGCCGTCACCGGCAGCATCGGTGATCTGGGGGCCGGGCCCGCAGGGGACCGGTGTCGCAGCCGCCGAAGCGGCAGGCGACGCGAGGGCGAGGACAAGCCACAGGGCCAGCTGGCCTACGGGGCGTCTCACTCTTCGTTCTGCGATCGAGACATTCGGCCGAATCAGGGCCGACATCGGGGTCCGGGCGCTCACGCGCCCTCCTTTCAGTTGGTTTCAGCACTGGACGGGGCCTTGGCCCGTCCCGGAGGATGTGCCGAAGGCCCTACTGGAAGAGAGGAGCAGCGACCGGGGGCGGCCTCACTGCGAGGGCGGCCGCGATCAGGCGACCGACCCGCGGAACGACCAGCGGAAGGTTCGGAAGTCGATCGGCACGCGGAGCGCGAGCGCGCGCTGCCGCCCACCGTCCGCGAATCCGGTCGATCATCCGCTCGACGGGACGGGACAGGCCTGTCACGAGGAGCCAAAGGAGGCTCAGCGGAGCCGAGAACCAGAGTGCGGTCCCCGGATCGATCAGGGCCACAGCGACCACTGCGCCCGCGACCGCGACGCCGGAGAGGACTCTCCGACCCACGATGCCTGTTGGTTTGCGGCGATCCATCACTTCGATTGAACGGTAACAGCCGCGCTTCATTCCCGTGCCGCCTCGGGAGCGGAATCAACGTCGGGGTGTTCGGTCTTCGGCGCGTCTCCCCAGAGCTTCTCGAGCCGATAAAGCTCACGCGCCTCAGGCTGGAAGACGTGGACAACCACGTCCCAGAGGTCAACAAGCACCCAGCGGGCCTCCGGCAGCCCCTCGACCCTGCGCGGGCGGACGCCGTGTTCCCTCTTCATGCCCTCGACGATGCCGTCGGCAATCGCCTTCACCTGCCTGTCCGTCCGGCCGGTCGCGATCACAAACCGATCGGTGTAGTCGACGATCCCCGAGAGGTTGAGCTCGACTACATCGACAGCCTTCTTGTCCTGCGCGTAACGCACGGCCTCTGCGGCCATCTGTGCGACTTCCATCGGCTGGACGTCACCGCTCACGATCCCGGCCCACCTCGGTACAACCCGAGCTCGCCGATCAGGCGCTTCACGCCCTCAGGCACCAGTCCGTCGATCGGTTGCTCGGCTCTGCATCGCTCACGCACGACTGTCGACGATACGGACATCGGATCGAAGTCGATGTAGGCGGGTCGGCCCCCGCCCAGACCGGTCACGACGTCGGCGACCCGCTCACGACGATCGGCGATCGCTTCAGACCCGTCAGCCCGGCCAGTCCAGGCAATGTTCGCAAGGCTCAGCATCTCCTCCGGTTCGCGCCACGAACCCAGGCTCAGGGCCATGTCCTCGCCGAGGATCAGCACCAGTTCGCTCCCTCCGTCCTCTGCCTTGAGCTGCCTGAGAGTGTCCACCGTGAATGAACGCCCTCCCCGCTCCACCTCGATTCCCGAGACCTCGACTCCCTCGATCCCGTCGATCGCGGCCCGGCACAGGTCGAGCCTGACCGACGCGCCCGGGTCGGATTCGATCTCCTTGTGGGGTGCCTGCCCGGCAGGCACGAGCAGGACCCTGTCCAGCTCCAGCTGTTCGAGGGCTGCGACTGCCAATGCGACGTGCGCGCTGTGTGGCGGATTGAACGATCCGCCGAGGATTCCGATTCGGCTCAACTCGCGCTCGCGGCTCAGCCGCGGATCTGGCCGGTGCCCTCTACGAGCCAGCTGTAGGTCGTCAACTCCCTGAGCCCGATCGGGCCTCGGGCATGGAGCTTCTGGGTCGAGATGCCGATCTCCGCTCCCATCCCGAACTCCGCTCCATCGGTGAAGCGGGTCGAGGCGTTCACATAGATCGCCGCGGCGTCGACCTCCGCCTGGAACCTCCGCGCGGCCTCGAGGTCACCGGTGACGATCGCCTCCGAGTGGCCGGAGCCGTAGCGGTCGATGTGGGCGATCGCCTGGTCGAGCGAATCGACCACGCCGACCGAGATGACAGGCGCGAGGAACTCAGTCGCGAAGTCCTCCTCGGTCGCGGCGACGACGTCGACTCCGGACCCGGCCAACGCCGCTGCCCGCCCGTCGCACCGCAGCTCGACGCCCTCGGCGCCCAGTGCGGCCAACACCGACGGCAGGAAGTCGGCCGCCACGGCCTCGTGGACCAGGAGCGTCTCGGCGGCGTTGCAGACCCCGGGGCGCTGGACCTTCGCGTTGACGGCGATTGCCTCAGCCATCCCGAGGTCGGCTGCGGAATCGACGTAGACATGGCAATTGCCAGAGGCCGCATAGATCACCGGGACCTTGGCGACCGCCTCGAGCGCCGCCTTCAGTCCCTCGCCACCGCGCGGGATGATCAGGTCGATCACTCCCTCGGCCCCACCGAGCGTCGGCGAGCTCCTCACGGCCTCCGCCACCGACCAGCGATACCGAGGCGGCAGGCAGGCCGGCGCCGCGACCGCCTCCGCAGCGACCCTCGCCAGGATCTCGTTGCTTCGCGCTGCGATCGAGCTGCCCCGCAACACCGCGGCGTTACCTGCCCTGACGCAGAGCGACGGCGGCGTCGATCGTGACGTTCGGCCTCGCCTCGTAGACGACGCAGACGACGCCGAGCGGCCTGCGCTCCTTGCGGACGTCCAAGCCGTTGTCGAGCCTGTGCTCCTCGATCACCTCGCCGATCGGGTCGGGCAGCTTGGCAACCTCGCGCGCTCCCGCGGCCATCGCCGCGACGCGGGTGCCGTCGAGCATCAAACGGTCGAGCAGTGCGTCGTCCAGTCCGGCCTCGCGTCCGGCGTCGACGTCCAGCACGTTCGCTTCGACGATCTCGACCTCGCGCTCCTCGAGGGCGCTTGGCGATCGCCTCGATCGCCTCGGCCCGGGCTGCTCCGGTGGTCGTGGCGAGCAGCTTGGAGGCGGCCTTCGCCGCGCCCAGGGTCTCCTCAACCGGTCTTGCCACTGCACTCATGCCGACAGGATAGGCGTGTCAGGAGAGCACGAAGCGATCTCGGTGCACCGCTTCATCGGCCGCACGGGGCATCACGCCGCTGATCTCGCTTGAGTTCATCCCCTTGACCCGGTCGATCTCCTCCGACGAGCAGCTGACGAGGCCCTTGCCGATCACCCGTCCGTCATGGACCACCTCGACCGCATCGCCGGCTTGGAAATCACCCTCCACCGAGACGATCCCGACAGGCAGCAGGCTCGTTCCCTTCTCGATTAGCGCCTTGGCCGCACCGGAGTCGACCACCAACGTTCCCTTGGCCGGTTTGGCGTAGCGGAGCCAACTCTTGAATGAACCGTGGCGCTCCCGCGAGGCGAGGAATCGCGTGCCGACCTCGCCGCCCTGGGCCGCCGTGAGAAGCGAGCCGGCAAGCCCCCCGGGGGCGACGATCGTCTCGACCCCGGCGGAGGTCGCCATCTCGGCTGCAACGACCTTGGAGCGCATCCCACCTGAGCCGTGCTCGCCGGGCCGCTGACTGACCTCGAAGCCCTCGATCTGGGCCATGTCCGAAACCTCGCGGATCAGCGGTGCATCAGGGTTGGTCCGCGGGTCGGCTTCGTGCAGGCCATCGGCGTCGGTCAGCAATACCAGTCGTCCTGCTCCGAGCATGATCGCGACCTGGGCCGCCAGCAGGTCGTTGTCACCGAAGGTGATCTCGTCGGTCGTCGTCGTGTCGTTCTCGTTGATGACGGGCACCGCGCCCCACTCGAGCAGGCGCTTGAGGGTCGCTGCGATGCTCAGGTTTGCGTCGCGGTCGGCGATGTCGTGGAGCGTCATCAGGACCTGGGCTGCGATCAGCCCCCTCGATTTGAGCCCCTCCTCCCACGCCCTGAACATCGCTGCCTGGCCGACTGCACTCGCGGCCTGCAGCTCGTCGATCGCGCGGGGACGGCCGGGCAGGCCCAGGGCGTCCACCCCGCGGGCGATTGCTCCGCTCGAGACGACGACAACCTCCCGCCCTTCACTGCGAAGCGCAGCGATGTCCGAGCAGACGGATCCGATCACGTCCGAGCGGACGGCACCGTCGGCGTCGGCGACGACGCTCGATCCAAGCTTTACGACGACATGATCCATGGTCCGGCGAGGTTACCCGCGGCGGGAGCGGTCGAATGACTGCGCGACAGGCTGTGCGTCAGTCGACGTCGTCGGGGTCGAGCTCGAACAGGATCCCGCCGATCTCGACGTCATCGCCGGACCTGAAGCCCGCCTCCTCGAGCGCGCCCATCACGCCGATCGAACGCAGACGGCGTTCGAGCTCCTCCACCGCCTCGTCATTCTCGATGTCGAAGCGGCCGACCAGCTGCTCGATCCCGGAACCGGAGACGAGGAATGTCCCGGCCGCGTCGCGATCGACTGCGAACCCACGCCGCTCAGCCGGTCGGTAGATCGTGCGTCCCTCCGGGATCTCGGCGACGACCGGTTCGACCTCGGGGACTCTCCTGACCAGCACCTTCGAGAGATCCTCGATCCCGCTTCCGGTCGCCGAACTGGTGACCAGTACAGGCACTTCCTCACCGAGCCGCCTGCTCCATTCTCGAGCGCTGGCATCCGCCGTTGCGGCATCGACGAGGTCGGATTTGCTCAGGGCGATGATTCGCGGCAATCTCGCGAGACGCTCGTCGTGGGCAGCGAGTTCAGCCTCGACGGTCTCGAAGTTCTCTACCGGGTCGCTGCCGTCGAGCGGTGCGAGGTCGAGCACATGGACGAGCACCCTCGTGCGCTCGACATGGGCGAGGAACTCGTCGCCGAGGCCCGCTCCCTCGCTCGCACCCTCGATCAACCCCGGGATGTCGGCGATGACCAGCTGGCGCTCGTCGGCCTCGATCGTTCCGAGCACCGGCTCGAGAGTCGTGAACGGGTAGTCGGCAACCTTCGGCCTGGCACGGGTCATCGCGGCGAGCAGGCTGCTCTTGCCTGCGTTGGGCAGTCCGACGAGGCCCACGTCTGCGATCAGCTTCAGCCTCAGCTGGAGCTCGCGATCCTCACCCGGGACTCCCTTCTCGCTGAAGCGGGGGGATTGCCGGGTCGCGTGGGCGAAGTGGGCGTTTCCGCGTCCACCCTTGCCGCCGCGTGCGATCACGACACTGTCGCCTGGGGCCAGAAGGTCCACGACGCTTCCGTCGGTGAGCGTTGCGACCGTGCCCGGCGGCAGCGCTATCTCGAGGCCCTCGCCGTCGGCTCCGTGCCGGTTTGCCCCCTTGCCGTGGCCGCCGCGGCCCGCCTCGAACCGACGCTTCCTGCGGAATGCGGCGAGGTCGCGCAAGGATGCGCTGCAGACGAGGGTGACGTCGCCTCCGCGGCCGCCGTCGCCGCCGTCGGGCCCGCCACGGGGCACGTGCGCCTCACGGCGAAAGCTGACGCAACCGTCGCCGCCGTTGCCTGCCCTGACCGTGATCGTTGCCGAGTCGTGAAGCATCTGTGAGAGCATCGTCGCACCTACCGACTGAAGAGGAGCGAACGAATGGCTGAGCAGCGCACGATGGTGATCACTGGAGCATCGAGTGGGATCGGTGCCGCCACTGCCAGGATGGCAGCGTCGCAGGGCTGGTCGCTCGTCCTCGCCGCCCGCAGCCGAGACCGGCTCGACTCGCTCGTCGTCGGAGATCGGCGACGAGCGGGCTATCGCCGTCAGCTGCGACGTCAACGACTGGGACGACCAGCAGGCGCTCGCGGCAGCGGCGATCGAGCGCTTTGGCTCGATCGACTCCGTCTTCGCCAACGCCGGCTTCGGCGGGCCCGGGGGCTTCACCGGCTCGACACCCGAGGCTTGGCGCGAGATGGTCCTCACCAACGTCTACGGCGCCGCGCTGACGGTCCGCGCCACCCTCGACCACCTGAAGGAGAGCAAGGGCCACCTGCTGCTGACCGGCTCGGTGGCCGGCCGCAAAGCGATTCCGGGCTCGCTCTACTCATGCACGAAGTGGGCCGTCACAGCGATGGGCGAGGCGGTCCGAGGCGAGGTCGCCGGCTCGGGAGTCAGGGTGACGCTGATCGAGCCGGGCGTCGTCGCGACCCCCTTCTGGGACAACGGCAAGGGCCCGCTCGACCAGCCGCTCGAGGAGGACGACGTCGCACGCGCCGTGCTCTGGGCGCTCGATCAGCCTCCGCACGTCGACATCAACGAGATCCTGATGCGTCCGTCTGCCCAGGGCGCCTGAGGTTCACGCTCTGCCGCTGGACCCCGTCCAAACGGCAGCAAACAGCGATTCGCCAAGGCGCGTGGGCGCCGGGGCGAGTCAAGACCCAGCAGTCGCCCGCGGCGAGGCGCTCAGGACTGCTCGTCGGGCACTACGGAGATCGTCCTGCCGACGCGACCGCGGCTGAAGACGACCTTGCCTGCGGCGCGGGCGTAGATCGTGTCGTCGCGACCGATCCCTGCGCCGTTGCCCGGCTTGAAGCGGGTGCCGCGCTGGCGGACGATGATCTCGCCGCCTGTGACGGTCTCACCTGCGAAGACCTTCACGCCAAGGCGCTTGGAGTTCGAATCACGACCGTTGCGGCTGGAGCCGAGTCCCTTCTTATGTGCCATCTCAGTCCTCCTTGCCCTCTGCAGGCGTGTCGGCGGCCGGAGCCTCTTCCTTCTTCGGGGCGGCCTTCTTGGCGGCGCCCGCTCCGAGAGCCACCTTGGTGACCTCGATCCGGCTCAGTGCTTGGCGGTGTCCGTTGCGACGGCGGTAGCCGCGCTTCGGCTTGAACTTGACGATGCGGAGCTTCGGCCCGCGCTCGTGCGCTACGACCTTGGCGGTCACCTCGGCCTTCGAGAGCTCGGTTGCGTCGAGCGCGACGGCGTCACCCTCGCCGCGGATCATCAGGGTCTCGAGCTTGATGCTTTCGCCCTCGCCCACGGGCAGGCGCTCGACGAGCAGGGTCTGGCCCTGCTGCACTCGATACTGCTTTCCACCTGTTTTGACGATTGCGTACATGGTCTCGTAAGGATTCAGCGGGATCCGATCCGGCACCTGTTCGGAGCCGCTCGACCGGACTTCCGCTCGATCCGATCCGTCACGATACCGCCTTGCCGCCCGCGACGCCTGTCTGGGCCGGATCGGCCTGCGATTCGATCATCACTGCCCTGGCCTCGTTGCGCCCGGCGGACTCGATCCGGACCATCACCCTCTGGCCGACCAGGGCCTCGCCGCCCTTGACGGCCACGATGTAGCCGTCGATCTTCGCGACTGCATCGCCGGCGCTGAACATGTGCGGCTCGATCAGCTCCACGAGCAGTTCCTCACCTGGCCGGAACGGCACCGCCCGCTCCTGAACCTCGTCGAGGCTCCCCGCCAACAGCAGGTCGAGGTGCTCGGCCGGCAGGCCCTCGGACCCCTCGAAGAAGAACTTCTTGCCAGTGGAGACCTCGAGCCCGGCGAGCATCCAGCCGCCTTGGCCGGTGAACTCCGCCGTCACCCTCGGATTGATCTGGAAGAGCATCGCCTCGGCATCCGGATGGGCGGCAGCGAGGTCGCGGATCCGCCTCGCGAACTCGATCGCGATCGTCTCTTCACTGCGGACGACCCCCTCGCCGTCGCAGACCCGGCAGGGGCGGGTCATGATCTCCCGCACCCCGTCGGTCACGTTCTGGCGCGTCATCTCGACCAGGCCGAGAGGCGAGATCTCGACGACGAAGGTCTTCGTCCTGTCCTTGTCGAGCGCGTCCCGGAGCGTCTTCAGCACTGCCTCGCGGTTGCGGGCTCGGGCCATGTCGATGAAATCGATGACGATGATCCCGCCGATGTCGCGCAGCCTCAGCTGCCGCACCGACTCCTCGGCCGCCTCGAGGTTCGTCTTGGTGATCGTGTCCTCGAGCCTCGCACTCTTGCCCCTGCCGACGAACGAGCCGGAGTTGACGTCGATCACGGTCAGGGCCTCGGCGTAGTCGATCACGAGATAGCCACCGCTCGGCAGGTCGACCCTGCTCGAGAGAGTCGACTCGATCGACTTCTCGACGCCGTAGCGGGAGAAGAGGGGCTCTGGCTGCTCCCACATCTCGACCCGCTCGACCAGCTCCGGTGCTGTGCGAGTGAGGAACGAGACGAGCCTGTCGAACTGCTTGCGGTCGTCAACGAGAGCGCGCTCGAGCTCGTCGGAGGAGATGTCGCTGACTACCCGCACCGGCAGGTCCGCCTCCTGGAAGACGGGTGCGGGAGCGACCGACTCGGCGACACGCTGCTCGAGCACCTCGGCGAGCTTGAACAGGTAAGGCAGCTCGCGGCCGATGTCCTCGGCCTTGGCACCAACCGCTGCCGTGCGGATGATCAGGCCACCCTTGGGCACCTCGAGCTTCCTTGCCGCACGACGGAGCCGTTCGCGCTCACGGTCGTCGAGCCGCCTCGATACCCCGACCCCCTCTCCCTGCGGCGAGTAGACGAGATAGCGGCCGGGGATGGCGAGCTCCATCGAGAGCCTCGCGCCCTTGGTCTTGAGCGGGTCCTTGACGACCTGGACGACGACCTCCTGGCCGGGCTTGAGCAGATCGCCGATCGTGCTGTCGCTCGACTTGCCCTTGCCCCTTCCCCGCCTCGGGATCTCGACCCCGGGAAGGACGATCTCGTCGACGTGGAGGAACCCGTTCTTCTCGAGTCCGATGTCGACGAACGCCGCCTCGAGCCCGGTGACGACATTGTCGACTTTGCCCTTGTAGATGTTCCCGACGATCGACTTGGTGGTCCGTCGCTCGAGGTACATCTCAGCGACCTTCACGCCGCGGTCGGGACCCTTCCCCGCCGTGGCAGCCGCTGCTGCCGGTTTACCGTCACCCTCGAGCAGGGCGACACGCGTCTCTGCCTCGTCGGAACTGACGAGAACGTGCTTCCTCATGATTTGTAAAGCCTTCTTTCGTTGTCAGACCCGGACCCTCGTCCGCACCGCCGCCGCGGCGGGGTCTGCCGCGCGTAGGTGGACGGACTGAAGCAGTCCGAGGCAAATGAATGTCACGAGCACCGAAGACCCGCCGTAGCTCATAAGCGGCAGCGGCACTCCGGTGATCGGCATGATCCCAAGGGTCATACCTATGTTTACGAAGATCTGAAAAGCGAGTATCGCAGCGATCCCGCAAGCCAGTATTGCCCCGAACCCGTCCCTTGCAACAACAACGAGTCGGAGGGCGCGCCAAACGAGCAGCGCGTAAAGGGCTATGACCAAGGCAGCACCCGTGAACCCCCAGCGCTCGCCGATCACAGCAAAGATGAAATCCGTGTGGTGCTCGGGGAGGAAATCGAGCCCGGTCTGGGTCGAGCCAGCCTCCCCACGCCCCAGCCTCTGGCCGCTGCCGATCGCGATCAGTGACTGGTTGACCTGGTAGGTCGCCTTCGACGGGTCGCTCGACGGATTCACGAAGCCCGTGAGCCGCTGGAGCTGGTAGTCGTGGAGCACGTTGATCCCGGCAGCGGGAAGCACGGCAAGCACCATGACCACGCTCACCACCCCGAGGGCCAGCAGGGTCAGCAGGTGCCTCGTGGGCGTTCCGGCGGCCAGCAGGACGGCGCCGAGGATCGCCACGTAGACCAGCGATGTACCGAGGTCCGGCTGCAGAGCGACGATCGCCGCCGGGAGGAGGGCCGTCGCGCAGAGCCTTGCGGTCACCGCCGGCGTGGCGATCGACCTGGCGTACTCGACTGCGAAGCCGGCGAGGGCGATGACCAGCAGCACCTTGCCCAGCTCCGAAGGCTGAAGCTGGAAGAACGGCAGGCTGATCCACCGACTCGAACCCCTCGTGTCGGCCGCGAAGAGGAGGACGAATACGTTCCCGGCGATGAGCAGCGCCCAGAACGCCCGCCTCATTCCCTCGAGTCGTCCGTAGTCGAAGCGGGCGATCAGGATTGCGATCCCCGTTCCCAGCAGGAAGTAGATCCCCTGCCTCGTCAGGTAGTAGTCGGGCCGACCACCGATGTCGTCGCGGGTCGCACCGGCGATCGTCACGAGCGAGATCGTGATCAGGCCGGCCACCGCGAGGATCATCCACAGATCGACCGCGGGTGAACGGCGAGCCGGACCGCTGCGCGGCTGGATCGCCTCCTGGATCGATCTTGGGTTGACCGCTGCGCTCATCGAGTCCTCGAGTTGCCTACGACGAGTTTGCCCTTCTTCCCGAACCACCGGGAAGCGATCAGCCTCGCAGCCGGTGCCGCGCTCTGGGCACCGAACCCGCCCTGCTCGACCGTGACGACGATGACGATCGGACGCCTCGGGTCGGGAATGTACATGGCGTACCAGGACTGGTCCGCCTGACCGGCTCGCTCGGCTGTGCCCGTCTTCCCGTAGACCACTCTCCCGAAGTCGCCGAACACGTCAGCCGAGGTTCCTCCATCGTCCATCGCCGCCTGGCGCAACCCCTCGAGGATGGCCTGCCTGTCCGAGCCGTCGATTGCGACGTTTCGCGCCGGCCTCGCCCTGATCGCCTGCAGCACCAGTCCCGAGTCGCTGCGCACGTCCTTGGCGACTCGTGGACGCAGGACCTTGCCGCGGTTTGCGATCGCGGCGTAGGCGACGGCCAGTTGGAGCGGAGTGGCGAGGAAGTCGCCCTGACCGACCGAGAGGTTGACGTTGTCGCCGACCGACCAAGGCCTGCCGTCGCTCAAGCCACACGGGCCACCTCGCTTCGCCGCGCATTCGGCCTCTTTGACCTTCCTGTCGGCCCGCCACTTCGGGGTCGGGACGGTGCCGGGCGCCTCGCCCGGAAGGTCGATCCCGGTCGGCGCTCCGAATCCGAGTCGCCTGAGCCATTCCTGAATCGGCCCGCCAGGCCCCTTCGGGGTGTTGAGCTTCGCTCCGAGCCTGTAGAAGTAGACGTCGGAGGACACGCGCAGCGCCGACCTCAGGTCAACGGGGCCGTTGGCCTCGTTGCCGGCATTGCGGAAGATCACGTTGCCGATCTTGATCGATCCGGGATCGTCGATCACCGTGGCCGGAGAGATCGCTCCCGCTCCGAGTGCGGCCAGGGCGGTCACGACCTTGAACGTCGATCCGGTGGGATAGGACGACTGGAGGGCCCTGTCGAGCTGCGGGTAGGACGCGCCCGACCCGAACATCGCGCTGTAGCGGGACTGGCTGATCGGCTTCGCGAAGACCCCGGGGTCGAATGACGGGGCCGAGCCGAGCGCGAGAACCGAACCGTCGCGCGGGTCGAGCGCGACGTAGGCGGCTCCGGTGGCACCGTTGCCGAGCGACATCGCGGTCGCGAGCGCCGACTGCCCGGATCTGAGCAATCCCAAGTCGAGCGCCAGCCGCAGCGTCTTCCCCGGAACGGGCTCGCTGCTGCGGAGGGTTCTCCTCGCCCTGCCCGAGGCATCGACCTGGATTCGCTCCGCTCCGTCGCGGCCCCGCAGGTATCGGTCGTACTGGTACTCAAGCCCGCTCTGCCCGATGACCGTCCCCTGCTTGATGCCGGCGAAACGCGGCTTGCCGAGCTGCCCGGAGGAGATCTCACCGACCGTGCCGAACAGCTGGGCCCCGACCGGTCCCTCCGGGTAGGTGCGCAGCCAGATCCGGCTCACGTCGACCCCGGGCAGATCCCGCTTGTGCTCCAGCACCCATCCTGCCTCGTCGGTGGTGGAGTCCTTGCGGACGATGATGTTGGCGTAGGGAAGCGCCGCCGACTCACGCTCGATTCGGCAACCGAGCGGCGAGAGCATCCGGGTGCCCGAAGCGAGCTTGCAGGGAGCGGTCGCCGTTTCCAAGCCGAGTGTGCGCGAGAGCTTCAGCGCCACCTGCTCGCGATCGGGAGATCCGGCCTCCGGAAGCCGACCCGGCACGACGACGATCGCATTCGCCGGGCGACTGTCGACCAGCACGCGCCCCGACCGATCGACGATTCGACCGCGCGGAGCAGCAATGGCGACGTCACGCACCTGGTTGTCGTTCGCCTTCGCGAGGTAGTTGTCGCCGTCGAGCACCTGCAGGTACCAGAGCCTCAGCAGCAGGATTGCGAACAGCACCAGTACGACGCCGCCGACGAAGGCCAGCCTTCGCCCGAGTCGAACGTTGCTGGGCGCTCGCCCCGGGCTCCCGGTCGGCTCGATCATGCTTCCTGCCCGGGCTCGGGGACTGAGTCCACCGGTCGCGTATGCCCGCCGTCGACTGCGGCGCGGCGTGCCTCGCCCTCCACCGGGCGTCGAGAGGCGCGCCACGACGGCATTGACGGGGATCGCGAGCAGCCCTCCCCGAGAATCGCCAGCGCGGCCTGACGGACGACAGCGCCGCTCAGCGAGGCTCCCCCACCGAAGAGCACCTGGAGCGCCCCGAAGCCGATCGTGGTCACGGCCGCCGCACATGCGCCGACCGGAATCAGGTAGAGGGCCCCGGAGGGCGGCCGAACCTCCGCGAGTCGGCCGGCCGAGTAGCCAACGGCGAGGTTGAGCAGCGCGTACTGACCAAGCGGCTGGACGAGCGCAGGTCGAGCCCGAGGCCGATCCCGAATCCGAACACCGCGCCGGTCAGCGACCCGTAAAGAAGGCCGACGCTCATCGCCGCCAGGGCGACGATGTCTGCGGCGCCTGCGAACAGCGGTACCTGCGAAATCACTGTCGTCTGGACGACGAGCACCAGCAGCGCGACGGCCGCGAGCCTGCCGCGGGGAACGCGACCCACGTCGCTCATCGAGTGCCTCCCGGCTCGGGCGCGGTGAGGATCGTGACCATCTCGAGTCGATTGAGATCGGCCTGCGGCCTGACCGTTACGGCCCCCTCGGACCTCAGGCGGTCGGGGTCGACTGCGCTGACCCGTCCGATCGGCAGGTCGGGCGGGAACAGCGAAGCCAGGGGACCGCTCCTCGAACCGGCCGTCACCACCTGATCGCCGATCCGCGCCTTCGAGCCCGGGGCGAAGCAGCCTCATCTCGAAGATCCCCGGGTCACCCTCGGCGGCGACCACCGAACCGGGGTCCCCAACTCCGAGGATCTTCGCTGAGACACCCGAGCTCCGATCGGTGATCAGGGTGACGACGGCAGTACCGGGAGTCACTGCGCTGATCGTGCCGACAACCCCCTCGCCATCGAGAACCGGCTGGTTGACCTTGACGCCGTCCGAGCTGCCGAGATCCACCGGCAGGGTCGCGAACCAGATCCCCGGGGACCTTCCGATCACCGTTGCCGTGACGGGATCCACGCCGCCAGCCCCAAGCGCCTCTCCATACCGAGAGCCTGGCGGAGCTTGGCGTTCTCGCGAGGGCCGCCCGGCCGTCCACGACCTGGGTGCGGAGCTCGTCGCGCTCGACCCTGAGTCGCTTGGCCTCGTCCTTGGCGTCGAGGGTCGAACCGAACCAGCCGAACAGGTCCCGGACCGGCTTGAAGACTGTGTTCGCGACTTCGCCGACCGGACCGAGGACGGTCATCGCAACGCTTCTGACGGGCTGGAGCGGTCCGCCATCGGCGGATCCGAAGCTGGCGGTCAGCAGGACGAGCGAGGCACTGACGAGCAGTGCCAGCACGACCCGCCGCCGACGGAACGGTGAGTCACGCACGGGGCTTTTGTCCTTGGGAAGAAATCGATCATTTGAGGCTATGTGCGACGGCGGCGGCGGCCGCCCTTGGTGTTGCGGTTGGTGCGGTGGATCACCTCGAACTCCTCGAGCGAGCGGCCCGAGCCGACCGCGACGCAGGTCAGCGGCGACTCGGCCAGGTGCGCGGGCATCTGCGTCTCCTCGCGCAGGCGCTCGTCGAGGCCCTGCAGCAGCGAGCCGCCGCCGGCGAGCATGATGCCGCGATCCATGATGTCGGAGGCGAGCTCGGGCGGGGTGCGGTCGAGCGTCTCCTTGACCGCGTCGATGATCTGCGCGAGCGGTTCCTCGAGCGCCTGCGGATCTCCTCGCTGGTCAGCACGACGGTCTTGGGCAGGCCGGCGACCATGTCGCGTCCGCGGATCTCCGCCTGCAGCTCCTCCTCCATCGGGCAGGCCGAGCCGATCTCGAGCTTGAGCTCCTCGGCGGTCTGCTGGCCGATCAGCAGCTTGTACTCGCGCTTGGCGTAGTTGATGATCGCCTCGTCCATCTCGTCGCCGCCGACGCGGATCGACTGGGAGACGACGATGCCGCCGAGCGAGATCACCGCGACCTCGGTCGTGCCGCCGCCGATGTCGACGACCATCGAGCCCGGTCGGCTCGCCGACCGGCAGCCCGGCGCCGATCGCCGCCGCCATCGGCTCCTCGATCAGGTAGGCCGTGCGCGCGCCCGCCGACAGGCACGCCTCCTCGACCGCGCGCTTCTCGACGCCGGTGACGCCCGAGGGCACGCAGACGACGACGCGCGGGTGCGCCCAGCGGTTCTGGTGGACCTTCTGGATGAAGTGCCGGAGCATCTCCTCGGTCACGTCGAAGTCGGCGATCACGCCGTCCTTGAGGGGGCGGATCGCCTGGATCGTGCCCGGGCGTGCGACCGAGCATCCGCTTGGCCTCGATGCCGACCGCGTGGACTTCGCCGGTGCGCGAGTCGATCGCGACGACGCTCGGCTCCGACAGCACGATGCCGCGGCCGCGGACGTAGACGAGCGTGTTGGCCGTTCCCAGGTCGACCGCCATGTCGCGGCCGCCGAACCCGGTCAGGTAGCTGAAGAAGCCCATGAATGGAGGGAGATGCGGACCGGCGCAGGCGGGCGCCACGCGGGAGCCGCGTCCGGGCGCAGTGTAGCGGAGGGGTCGGCCGGCTCAGCGGAGAATCTCTGGATTGCAAGAGATCCAGCAGTGCGGCAACGGCAGGCCGACGACGTTTGTAGTCCCCCTCGATCCCCCGCACCAGCGCGGCTCCCCGGCCTGGATCGCGTAGCCGCCGGCGCGCCCGCGCCACTCCTCGGTGGCCACGTACCAGTCGATCAGCTCTGCGTCGAGCGCGCGAAACGTGACCTTCGTCGCGGCCACGGTCGCGCGGTCGTCCAGGACGATCCCGCTGACCACCTCGTGCGTGCGCCGCCCAGCGCCTGAGCGTCGCGCGCGCCTGGCCGGCGTCGGCCGGCTTGCCGTAGATCGCGCCGTCCAGCGCCACGAGCGTGTCGCGGCCAGCACTGCCCGTCGGGCCCGGCGGCGGCGGCCAGGCCTTGCGCAGCGCGTTCTCGAGGGCCACCCGTCCGGGTCGCCCTCGCAGCTTCGGCGCGTCGGCGGGACGCACCGCGAAGGACCGCCCAGGCGCTCGAGGATCGCCCGCCGCTGCGGCGAGCGGCAGGCGAGGATGAGAGGACGGGGAAGAACAGCGCGGCCTCGCGCGCGGCGGACTCCGGGGAGTCCGAGCCGTGGACCATGTTCTGGCCGATCTCGATCGCGAAGTCGCCGCGGATCGTGCCGGGGGCGGCCTCGAGCGGGTTGGTGGCGCCGATCACCTGGCGCGCCGCCCTGACCGCGTCTGGCCCTCGAGCACCATCGCCACGAGCGGGCCGGAGGTGATGAACTCGACGAGCTCGCCGAAGAACGGCCGCTCGGCGTGCTCGGCGTAGTGCTCCTGGCGTCTCGGCGTCAGAGCTGCGCTGTGCTCGAGCGCGACGAGCGAGGCCCTTGCGCTCGAAGCGGGAGATGATCTCGCCGGTCAGGCCTCGG
>CAVVVM010000011.1:0-30741 GCA_963751715.1 uncultured Actinomycetes bacterium
GTTGCGTCCATGGTGTTTCAGCGACGGTAGCGATGCCTGCGGCCGTCGTGCAACGGTCGTCCCGGACGACCGGAATCTGACTGTGTGCCCGAACCGTCTCCGAAACCGCTGTTGCGGGGCTATCCTGATTTCAGGCTCGGTTTCGAGGGTGAAGCCTTTTCGGTGACCGGAAACGGTATGGTTCAGGAGAATCACCCTGTGATCCTGAGTCGCCGCAGCAACCCAGAGTTCAATGAGTTTGCCGAGTCGAGCTCAAGGTGTCTCGCCCCAAACGCCCATGAGGTACCCCCCAGTGGAATTCCCGACCCCAAGAGGAGCCAGCAGAATGCCAGCGACAGCAGATCACGTCGATTCGGTCGTCAACGACATCGAGAAGCGCCTGAACGAGCTCCAGCCGGCGGTCGAGGAGTGGGAGAAGCTGATGGGAGCGCTGCGCCTGCTGCGTGGGGAGAGTGCCAAGAGCGGCCCCGGTGGCAGCCGACGCCCGACGGGACGCAAGCCCGGCCGGCCCCGAGGCAGCGGTCACCGCGGCGGCGAGGCTCTCGCTGCCCTGCGCGAACGCCCCGGAATGACGGTCGCCGAGATCGCCGCCGAGATCGGGACTCATCGCAACTACCTGTTCCGCGTGCTGCCGACCCTTGCCGAGCAGGGGCTCGTCGTCAAGAACGGTCCGCGCTGGTACCCGGTCGGGACTGAGCCGAAGAAGAAGTAGCGCTCCGGCTAGCCGGCGCTCAGGGCCAAGTCGGCCGGGGCAATGTTCCATCGGCGCCCGGTTTCGATCAGGTCGGCATCGAGGGCCCAACGGTCCGGCAGCTCATCCTCGGAATGGTCCGGGGTTCCGCCCTTAGTCCCATGCAGTTCGTGTTGTCGCCGATCTCCCGCAGCGTTGCGACGAGCTCGTCGGACAGCAGCGAGCCTGCCGCCTGAGGCAGCGCGGCCAGGTCGGCGCGCTGGTCCTCGATCGGCCGGCAGCCGTCGACTCCCTCTTCGATCAGTGTCGGTACCACGCACTCGACTGCCGGATTCGCCAAGTCCCAGGCGCACGCCAGCTGAAGCGGCGTGAGGCCGACCTGTTCGGCTATCGGGCGCATCCGCTCGATCTTGGCGAGGCCGGTCTTCACCCAGCCCTGTGGCCTGTAGTTGCGATGGTCGTGCTGCGGGAATGGGTGACCCTCGCGGATGTCGCCGTGGAAGAGGCCGCCGTAGTCGACGACCCTCGCGATCACCTTGACCCCGTTGGTCTCGCAGGCCGGCAGGGCAAGGTTCCCCGGCCACGGCTCGAGCGGGTTCAGGATCAGCATCGCCCAATCGATGACTTCGCCGTGGCGTTCGAGGCAGGAGATCAGGTCGAGCGTGAATCCATTGGCCGGACCGGGGGCGACGCCGAGGGAGTCGGCGAGGCCCGCATCGCGGATTGTCGCCATCGCATCCCACACCGCGGTTGACCCGAAGCCGGTCCGGTCGGGGTTGTGGAGGAGCAGCACGTCGAAATGATCGACCCCGCAGCGCTCGAGGCTCGCCTCGACCGCCTCGCGCAGGTAGTCGAGGTAGTCGCTCGGGCCACGCAGCGCCGGGTCGGTGAACCGGGGGAACCCCTTTGCTCCCTGGCGTTCCCCGGAGACGAAGTCGTGCCCGACCGCCCCGACGAGGTTGAAGGACTCTCGCGGCAGGCCCTTGATTGCGGCGCCGACTGCAAGGTCGGCCTCGCCGGTCCCGTAGACGTCCGCCGTCAGCACTGTGGGGATCGCCTCGTCGGGGCGCAGCAGAGCCTGGAAGCGGTCATCGTCGATCGGCTGGCCGAAGCGCATGAACCGCCCGCCGCTCCACGAGCCGACGGCTGTCTGGCCGAGGTCGCTCATCGGGGTCCTAGTTGACGCTCGGATCCTCCGGCATCCGAGCGAGCAGTTCGTACGTTCCACCCAGCTGGTTGAGCACGTCCGACCAGAGCTCCTCCGGTTCCTCCGCGAAGACCAGGTCGGCTGACGCCGGCGCGACGATCCAATCGTCGCGCTCGACCTCCGCATCGAGTTGGCCGCGTGACCAGCCGGCATGCCCGGCGAAGGCCCTGACCCGCCTCGTCCGCAGCTCGACGTCGCCCTGCGGAGTGTCCGCTCCGAGGACCCCGACCGAGTCGAAGGCGAGTATCGCTGCGTCCTCGGGCCTGTTGAACTCGGCCACGACGACGACCGCCTCGGGCATCACCGGCCCGCCGAAGTGGAGGTCGCCGTCGCCCCCGATCATCTCGGCGACCGGCGGAGCAGCCTCGAGCACGGAGTTGCCGGTAGGGCGGTTGATCACGACGCCGAGCGCCCCGTCGCGATCGTGGTGCCCGATCAACACCACCGACCGGTGGAAGTTCGGGTCCTCGATCGCCGGGCTTGCGACGAGCAGTTTGCCTTGGAGCGATTCCATGTCCCAATGGTCGCACTTGCCCGCCTGTTGCGGCGCGCCAACCGTCTAGGAGTCGGAGGGTCGGATCACGACCAAGGGGCGGTTCGTCTTGTGAAGCACGGCCTCGGTCGTCGATCCCAGCAGCACTGAGGCGATTGCGGAATGGCGCCTCGAACCGATCACGATTGCCGATGCGTCGCGTTCCTCCGCAACCCGCAGGATCGTCGTCGCAACGGAGGTCTCGTCGCGAGCTACCAGACTCTCTGCCTTCAATCCGTGGCTGTTTGCGAGATCGGCTCCTTCGGCGGCGATCCGCTCGGCGTGCCGCTCCTCGCTCTTGTCGAGGTCCTGCACCTGCTCGATGTCCGGCGGCGGGACGGGAGCGCCGAGGCCGCCGGGAATCGGCGCCACCGCGGCGGTCAGCAGACCCGGCTCCCAGACGGTCAGGATCAGTGCCTTGCGGCCTGACCCGAGCAGGCCGGCGGCCCGCTCGACGGACTCCTTCGCTGCCTGCGAGCCGTCGAAGGCGATGATCACCGGTCCTTGGGGGTCACTCACCCGATCAGCGTACCCGGCCGGAGCGGCGAGTGGCATCGGGAGGTGCCTCAAAGCGGCATCGCTGAGAGGTCAAGCACCCCGTAGCCGTACTCCCGATCTCGCCCGCGCGCACCTGCTTCACGGACCGAGCGCCGCAACGCGGCCCGGACGGCTGACGGGTCGCGGCCGCCGATTCCCTCCCACAGCAGTGCCGCCGCGCCGGCGACGTGGGGAGTTGCCATCGAAGTGCCGCTCATGGTCCGATAGCGATTCCCGGGCCACGTCGAGAGGATGTCGACCCCGGGAGCGGCGATCTCCACATCTCGGTTGACGTTCGAGAACCCTGCCCTTCGGCCTGCGCGGTCGGTCGCCGCGACCGAGACGACCTCCGGGTATCCGGCCGGAAACGAGGTCTCGGTCGTCCCCTCGTTCCCTGCCGCAGCGACGATCACGGCTCCGGCCCCGGACGCGGCTGCGACTGCGGTGCGCAGGGCGCGGGTGTCGGGCCCCCCGAGCGACAGGGAGATCACCTTCGCTCCGCGCTTCGCCGCCCAGCCGATGCAGGCGGCGACGTCGGCACCGGAGCCACCTCCGTCAGGACCGAGCGCACGGCAGATCAACAGCGGCGAGGAAGCGGCGACTCCGGCGATGCCGACCCCGTTGCCGGTAGCGGCGGCGGCGATCCCGGCAGTGTGGGTGCCGTGGCCGTCCCGGTCGTCGCAGACCCCTTCGCGAACGCGACCGGAGAACGATGCGGCGCACGCCCTGATGCGCCCGCGCAGGTCGTCGTGGGAGATGTCGGCACCGGTATCGACGATCGCCACCATCGGACCCGCCAGAGAGGGCAGGCGCCCGATCCCGGCGAGAGCCCATCCCCGTTCCGCGTGGATCGCGGCCATCGCCCATTGGCTCGGCCTGCGAGGGTCGGACCCGGACGCCCTGTACGTCGCATCGGGTTCGGCCCAGGCGACACCCTCCACGGAGAGGAGATGCCGGGCGGTGACGGCCGAGCTCGGCCCGGCGGGCACGCTGAGCAGCGGCACGCCGGTCACCGGGGTGGCCCCGGTCTCGCGCATCACTGCGTCTCGCTGGTCTTGTGAGACGGGCGAGACGATTACCCGGGCCGGGGCATGCGCCCGCGCGATGGATGGCAGCAGCGCCAGCGGGAGGGTCGACAGGGCGGCCAGCAGCAGGCGGCGGTGGTTGGTCATCTGGGGCCTTTCGGTCGCGGAAACGGGTCGCCGCCGATGTTCCCCCGCCGGGGCCACTGGACCGCTCACAGTGCTTCAGTTGGAGCAATTGAGCGCGCGGTCCGCGCGTGTCAGTGCGTCAGGCTGGTCTGTCGAGCGACTACTTGCGGCCTTCGACCGAGGCGATCGCCTCAAGCAGAGCCGAGTTGAAACCGTCCGGGTCCGCGGCGACAGCCATGTGGTCGGCTGCCACCTCGTGAACCGTGGCCCGCAAGCCACTCGCCAGTTCATGTTGCAAGGAAGGCGGTACCGAGCGGTCGCGCGAAGTCACGACCGATGCGGCCGGCTGGCGAATCGCCGGAAGGAGATGCCTGGCGTCGTGGCGCCCCAGCTCCCGACCGGCCTCGGCGATGTCGGCAGCGCTGCCGCGCGAGAGCTCGGCTGCGATCCATTCGGATCTGGGTCCCTTCGGGATCCCCATCTGCACGAGGGCCCGCTCCCAGGCTCCGGCCCCACCGACCCCGAGGGCGAACCTGACGGCGGGCATCGCTCGCCAGGTGCGGCGCATCAGCGGACTGCTGAAGTGGGCAGAGGTCGCGCACATCACCACTCCACCGACCGAAGCGCGATGGTCGTGAGCGAGGAGTTGACTGATCGCCCCGCCCATCGAGTAGCCGACAGCGGTAGCCCCTCGTGCACCCTCCGCTTCGAGGACCGCTGCACAATCCGCCGCGCAGTCAGCGAGCCGGAACGGCCTGCGGCTGCGCAGGCCGCGACCGTGACCGCGATGGTCCATCGCCAGGACTCGGTAGCCGGCCTCGGCCAGAGTCCGGTACGAGAGCGCCCAGTTGAGGTCCGCGCTGAACATCCAGCCATGAAGCAGGAGCAGGGCGGGACCATCCCCGCCGCTGTCGCGGAGGAAGAACTCACCTCGGCCCGGAACCGCGACGATCCGGCCCGGCGGGATGCCGAAGTCGCTGAACGGCCAGTCCGCAGAAGGGTCGGACTCGCCGGTCAAGCTCAGCGCGCTACCCGGAACGCCCCGCGCATGAACGGGTGCACCCGGCAGAAGTAGGTGTAGGTGCCTGCCTTGAGGTTCTTCGGCGTCGTCCAGCTCCGGCGTTGGGCTGTCGGCGTGTAGGCGGCCGGACCGAAGCCGAGTTCACCCGAGTCGAAGTCAACAGGGCCGTTGGCGAGCGGGTAGGCGATCCCGGTGTTCTTGTTGCACGGCGCGGCGCAGGCCGTGACCGTGTGGAACAGGAAATCGGTGTCCGGGTTGCCGGTCGAGTCGTAGTTGTAGAACCGGAGAGACTGGCCGGGGCGGACGGTCGGTGGCCTGGCAGCCTTGCCCGTCGCCGACATGTCGCCGTACTTGTAGGCGAAATCCCTGATCCCGACTGTGGTGCCGCTCGAGCTCCGGGCGTTCGGGTACTTCCACAGCTTCGTGAAGTCGTTGAGCGTGGCCGTCTGACCGCCGTGGTTGTCGTTCTCCGGGAGGTGACCGTGGGTGATCTGCCCTGTCTCCGGGGGAGTGGTGACGTACGGATCCGCTCCACCGACGTCCTGAGTGCCGGTGTAGACGGCGACGGGCATGATCGCCATCGACTCGTACCACGAGGCCTTCGAGACGTCGTAGGTGCCGCTGACCTTGAGGGTGTCGCCCCGCTTGACCTTCACCCGCCAGTCGGGCGGGGTGCCGGTCATCGCGACGTCCCACGAGACGGCCCCCGCCGGCTCCCAGTACTGGGCGTGTGAGTCGAACAGGCTCTTCTTGACCCCGGAGCGAACGACGCTCAGGTTGGTCTTCAGGCCGCCGGGGTGGAGGTGGCCGAAGGTCTGCAGCAGGGTCATGTCGCGGGGGCTGGTGTAGCTCGCCCGCGGACCGATCTTCGTCTTCTCGACGGGATTGGTCGTCTCGTCGGGGAAGGTGTAGGTCCCGCCGGATCCCATTCCCCGCTTGGCGTCGAAGACCGGGTAGGCCTTGAGGCCGGCAGCGTCGAGCCACAGGGTTGTCGCCGGCTTGATCGTCGCGGCGGCGGGGGAGCTGTCCGGGACGAAGTCGACCTTCCAGGTCAGGTAGACCTTGTCGGTCGTCGGGAAGAGGTTGTGGATCATGTGATTGACCGTGATCGTGTCAGTGGGGCGCGAGCGCCAGCCGAAGCCTTCCGGCAACTGCACGACCGTCTTCTCCTCGCCTGCGGCCCAGATCGGGTCCTGCATCGTGCTGAGCAGCCAGACCGAGTGGTGGAGGTGCAGCCTGTCGACTCCGGGAACACCGTCGGTGCCCTTGTTCGGGTCGGCGTAGATCAGGTCCGGGTCGAAGCGGGTGATGTAGCGGCTCTCGTTGGGAGTCAGCTTCGTCGAGTCGAAGTCGATGGTGTTCTGGCCCGGCTTGATGGTGACCGGCCCGTAACAGAAGAGCTTGGACTGCATTCCCTCGTAGTTGACGTGGGCGATCACCTCCGGCTTCTCCGGCGGCGCGTAACAGGGGCCGTCGGCGGCCGATGCCACTCCGGGCAGGGCGATCAAACCTGCTGCTGCGAGTGCGGTAAGGGCTGCGATGCGGGTGGGGCGGGTCATCATCTCTCCAGGTCGGTGACCCGCTGAGTGTACCGGTCGTTTTATGGCGCCGCGCCTGTTGGCGCGAAGGCCGCCGGTCAGGCTGCCGCCGCTGCCTGCTCCGCCTCTCCGAGGCGGGCCTCGACCAGGTCCAGCCCCGCCGTCCCAGAAGCCGGGGTCGGCGAGGTCGACGCCGACCGATCGCTGCCGAGCTCCTCGGCGAGCGCGAGCCGCCGGCGGCGAGCATGCTCGAGGTAGCGCGGCACGAACTCCTCGCCCTCTGCTCGTAGCGCTCGTACACCGAGAGCGCGAGCAGCTGGCCGTAGGCGTAGGCGTAGACGTAGCCGGGGCGTGCCGATGAAGTGCGGGATGTACGACCACCACGAGCGGTAGCCGTCGGTCACCTCGACCGAGTCGCCGAACATCTCCTCCTGGCTCTCGGCCCACAGCTCGCCGAAGCGGTCGACCGACAGCTCGCCGCTGCTCGCGCCGCGTCCGTGTGCACGAGCTCCTCGAAGCGGTTCATCGCCGACCTGGCGGAAGACGGTGGCGATCGCGCCCTCGAGCGTACTCGGCCAGCAGCGCCAGGCGCGAGGCGGGGTCGGTGTCCGCCTCGAGCAGGCGGCCGAAGACGAGCGTCTCGCCGAACACGGAGGCCGTCTCGGCGAGCGTCAGCGGCGTGCTCATGCTCGAAGGATGCCGCTGGTCGGCGGCGAGCGCGACGTGGACGCCGTGGCCGAGCTCGTGGGCGAGCGTCAGCACGTCGCGCCGGCGGCGCGGTGTAGTTGAGCATCACGTACGGGTGCAGCTCGACGGCACCGCCGAGGCGCAGAACGCGCCGCCGCGCTTGCCCGGGGCGCACCGGCGCGTCGATCCGGTGCTCGTCGAAGAAGGCGCGCTGACGGCCGCGCCCAGCTCGGGCGAGAACTGACTCGTAGCGAGTCGAGCACGATCTCGCGCGCCTCGTGCCAACCGAACTCGGTGATCCTCATCCTCGAGTGCCGCGGCCATGCGGTCGTAGTCGGCGAGGCGATCGACGCCGAGCAGCTGCGCCTTGAGCCGGTACCAGCGCTGCGGGATCGAGTAGCGCGCGCGCACCGCCTCGACGAGCGCCTGCACCGACTCGTCGCGACGCTTCGTTGGCGAGGTTCCGGGCAGCTGATCCAGCTCGGGTAGCGGCGCAGCCGGTCGTCGGTTGCCTTGTCTGCGAGCAGGGTGTTGAAGAGGTAGGCGCGGGTGCGCAGGCCCGGCTCAAGGGCCTCGGTCACAGCCTGCGGCCACGGCCCGGCGCACCTCGCGGTCGTGCGAGCGCGAGCCGGCGAGAGCGCGAGTCGAGCGGCTGTGGAGCCTCCTCGGCGACATTCACCTCGATCGAACTGACCAGTTCGCTGAACAGCCGCGACCAGGCGCCGCGCCCGGTGAGCGCCCTTCTCGGCGAGGATCTTCTCCTCGGGCTCGGTCAGCAGGTGCGGGCGTGAATCCGCGGAGGGTCTTGAGGTAATGCCTCGCTCGCTCGAGGCCCTCGGTCGCCGCAAGCTCGGCTGCGCGGTCGTCGTCGAGCGCAGTCCACTCCAGTTCGAGGAACAGGAGCTTCGTGGAGATCGCTGTGGCTCGCTCCTGGACCATCGCCATCAACGCCCCACGTCAGGGTCGGCCGTGTCGGTCGAGAAGCGCAGGGCGGCGTAGGCGTGGGCGCGGTTGATCAGCTCACCGATCGTCGCGGAGTCGTTGACGAAGCCGACGAACTCCTCGCTATCGACGGTGGCGAGACTGCCTCGCGCCGTTGCAGCCAGGGAGTCGGCCAGAGCGTCCGCTTCGTCCAGCAGTCGCCCGACGCCGGTCGCTCCCTCTCCCGAGACGAGAGGTTCGAGGTCCCAAGCGACGGCCTCCGCTCCGCCCGAGCTCGCTTGCGTCGAGTTGCTCATGGCGGTCAGGCTAGCCAACGGCCGCCGGCAGCGCCGGAGCGAGCGCTCAGTTCGCCTTGCCGCCGCCGAACAGGCCGCCGGTCAGGCTCTGGATGCTCACAGGCTCGACTCCGTACTTCGCCTTGTAGCGGTCGGCGGCGGCTTGGCCGCCAAGGGCGATGACCAGTTCCTCCCGGGACGAGCCATTCCGGCAAGCGGCCCGGTCGAGGCCCTTGAGGACCGACGACTGGAGGAGGCCACCGAGTCCGCCCGATGCCGGCAGCTGGCGCTCGGCGCAAGGATCCTGGACCTCGACCTGGGTCGGGGCGAAGACAGCGAATGCCAATCCGTAGATCGCGAGGACCGCGACTCCGGCGCCGATCGCTGGCAGTCGCCAGCGGGCGAACGTCCCGAGCATCGCCCCGCCCGCCAGCAGCGCAGCGGCGATCAGCGCCATCAGTCCGGCAACGAGGTACGCGGGGCGGAACGCACGGTTCGCGGCTGCGACGACCGTCTCGTCGGCCCGGTCGGCGAACGACTGGTAGGCCTCGCGCCCCGAGCCGGTGAACTTCCCCCCCTGCTTTTCGAACACGGCCTGAAGCTCGCCGCGAGGCGACTCGGAAGCGGCAGCGCCGGCCGTCCGCCCGAGTGATGTCGCGAGGCTCAGCTTGGAGAGCGGGTTGATGTCGGAGTCGAGCAGCGCAGCGACCGCTTGCTGCTCCGCCTTCGCCGTCGCGGCAGTCAGCTCGTGGTTGACGATCGGGGCAAGGATCAGCAGAGCGAGAACGATCCCGGCATGGCGCGAGGTGAGCAGTCGGGCGGCGTCGCCGGTCGTCTTCTCGGGCAGGACGCCGCCGCTCAGCGCCGGCAGCGCCAGTCCCATTCCGACTCCGGCCAGGATCTGCGGCGGGATCGTCCAGAGCACGCTTGCTCCCGGAACGAGCGCCAGACAGAGCGTCCCGACCCCGACCATCAGGCAGCCGACTGCGGCGCGCGGTCCGTCGGGGATCTTCGACCAGCGCGAGCTGAGGATTGCGGCGACGGGGAGCACCGAGACCGTAAGGGCGGCGACGATCGGCTCGACGCTCCAGCCGGCGACCAGCTGGAGGACGAGGGTGAAGAGGACCGCTGCCAGTCCACCTGCCAGCAGCCCGAGGGCGACGAGCGGCGACCACTTGAACGGGTTCGGCCGGTGGGTCGGGAGCGGAATCGCGATCTGGGTGCAGGCGACCGCTCCGATCAGGCCGATCGGCAGCTGGATCCAGAAAATCGCACGCCAGTCGAAGGCCTGGGTGAGCAGGCCGCCGACCGCCGGTCCCGCCGCGGTGCCGAAGACCGCCGCGGCTATCCAGAGGTGGCGCTCCTCACGCCCACCCTCGTCACCCGGGTCGAGCAGGTCGAACGCAGCGAGCACGCCGGCCGCTCCTCCGAGCGCCTGGACTGCGCGGAAGAGGAGCAGCACCTCGAGCGAGTCCGCCATCGCGCAGCCGACCGAGCCGACAGCGAGCACGGCGAAGCCGATCGCACCGAGCTGGGCCGCGCCAAGCTTGCGCGAAAGGACTGCGGACGGGTAGAGCCCGGCGGCGAGGACGAGCACGTAGACGCCGATGACGGCGGCAAGGCCGTTGATGCTGGCGTTGAGGTCGACCCGAATCGGGGGCAGTGCAAGGGCGACGACCGACGAGTCCGCCAGCGCGAGACCTGCGACCACGGCGACGAGGATCGACGGGAGGCGAAGTTGCTTCATCTCGGCGGAGTTTGACGCACGGGCCCGCGGCGCCGCTCGGCTCCGTCAGGAACCGGCTGGATCTTCGGGTTCCGGGTGGAACTCGAGCGCGAGGGAGTTGATGCAGAAGCGGGCGCCCGTCGTCTCGCGCGGTCCGTCGTCGAAGACGTGGCCGAGGTGCCCATCGCAGCGGGCGCAGCGCACCTCGGTTCGGGTCATTCCGTGGCTGGTGTCGCCGTGGGCGCTGACGGCCTGCTCGGCGATCGGGCGGTCGAACGAAGGCCAGCCGGTACCCGAATCGAACTTGTTGTCGGTGGCAAAGAGCGCCTCTCCGCAACCTGCGCAGGTGAAGGTGCCGGGGTCCTTGACCTCGTTGAGGTCACCGCTGAACGGGCGTTCGGTTCCGGCGCGCCGCAGGATCTCGTAGCGCTCGGGGCCGAGCTTCTCGCGCCACTCCTCCTCGGTGCAGGGGATCGGCGTGGTGTCGTCTTGATCGCTCATGGCGCCAGCGTAGCGGCGGCCGCTGCGCGGCCGCCGCCGGAAATCCCCGCCGCTGCGGCGGGGCGGCCGGTCAGAAGCCGGCCGGGTGGCGCACCACGTAGCCCGATGCCGAGCGGGCACGCCTGTCCCAGCGGGTGCCGTCGTCCATCCCGGAGGTGTCGAACCGGCGGCCGTTGATCGTCATGAATGCGTGTCCGCCGTTGGCGTAGATCGTGATGTAGCGCCCGCGACCCGGGCGTCCGTAGCTCTCGAAGCCGGAGGAGTCGCGCGGAGTGCGCAGCAGGCCTCCCGCATGGAGCACGTACGAGACCGAGCCGGAGCAGTCGTATCCGCTGGCGCGGAAGGATCCATGGCCGCCGCCGTAGACGTAGGGGAGTCGGGCGATCCTGTTGGCGGCGCGGATCATCCTCGCGACTCGCGCGGGGACGCCGGCCGGGGCTCTGCCAGACGACCGCTTACCCGACCGTCGCAGTGCCTTGCCCTTGAGCGTGCCGAGCCCGAGGGCGCGCCACGTGGCGGCACCGACGATCCCGTCGGCGGTCAGGCCGCGCGAGCGCTGGAAGCGCTTGACGGCTCGCTGGGTGCCCGGGCCGAATGCGCCGTCCGCAGTGACCCCGAGCGCTCGCTGGATCTTCTTGACTCGGCTCTTGGTCGAGCCGCCACGGCGATGGTGGCGCGAGGCGCGCAGCGCCCGGAGCGTCGAGGCACCTGCGAGCCCGTCCGCTGTGAGGTTGTGGCGGCGCTGGAACTTGCGGACGGCCTTGACCGTCCGTGAGCCGAACAGGCCGTCGGCGGGGATCCCGAGCAGTCTCTGCAGACGCTCAACCTTCGGTCCCCGGTCGCCCTTGCGCAGGGCCTTCGCCTGAGCGTCGGCGCCGGATCCGAGCCCGGCGACAGCGATCGCTGCGAGAGCGACGAGGGTCACGGCGAGACGTCCACGACGGGCTCGCCTGGCGGTCATTTCGATTTGCGGATGGGCGTTGTCGGCCACGGTTCCGTGCACCTCCTGAACTGCTTCTCGTTTGCTGCCTGCGAGGTGAGCTGACGGGCTCGCGACTGTCGCCGCTACTCCCGGAAAACCGGGTGATTCGCCCCTGTGCCGCAACTGCGCGACACGGTTGGGTCCCCCGCTCGCCCTGCCACTGAGGCAAGGCGACTCGGCTTGTTCGAAGAAGGGAGGCTAGCAGTTGCGACCAGGATCGTCCTGCAAGATGCAGGATTTCAAACGGTTCATAGTCCCGGGGCTTGCGATCGTCGCCACTGCTGCGGTGATCGTCGGGTTCGCAGCAGCGGTCGGTTTGGACTTCTACGGCTGAGCCGCGACCGGGTCGCTTCAGTCGCTTCGTCGGGGCAGCGCCTCGACCCGCAGGTCGTCGCCTACGGCGAGGGTCGTGCGACCGTTGAGGAGGTCGAGCAGCTCGCCTCCCACGGCCTCCCGTCGCCAACCGGTCAGGGTCTTGACGTCGGGCTCAGGGTCACCCCTGCGGACCGAGCTGACGATCCGGCTGAGGTCCGCACGGGTCGCGAGAAGTTCGGGCGCCAGGTCGGACTCGCGGGCCCTTGTCCTGACCAAGGCGTCGGCCATCGAGATCAGCGGGGTCTCACGCGGGTCGCCCGAATCGCCCTTCGACTCGCTCGGGATCGGATCGGCCTCGGATCCGAGCGCCACGGCAGCGAGGATCTCCTCGCCCCGGCGCCTCACGATCCCTTCGTGGAGGCCGCGGATGTCGCGCAGCTCGTCGAGTGATTTCGGACGCCTGCGGGCGATCTCGACCAGAGGTGGGTCCTGGACGACCGAGCCGACCGGCTTGTCGGCCTCCTCCGCTGCTCTCTCCCGCCAGGCGGCCAACTCCCGTGCGACGGCTCGCTGTTGGCCGGACAGCCCGCTGACCTTGCCGAGCCGGCGCCACGCCTCCTCCGGTTCGCGGCGCTCGGTTGCGTCGGCGAGTGTCAGGCACTCCGATCGCGCCCACCCGGTGCGGCCGGTCGAGTCGAGCCTGCGGACGAGTTCGTCGCGCAGCTCGATCAGGTGGTCGACGTCGCCCCTCGCATACGAGAGTTGTTCGTCGGAGAGCGGCCGCTGATCCCAGCGGGTGTAGCTCGCTCCCTTCTCGACCTTGATCTTGAGGACGGCGGCAAGCAGGTTGCCGTACCCGGCCTGAGCGCCGAAGCCGGCGAAGCCTGCCGCTACCTGAGTGTCGAACAGGTTGGTGATCGAGCAGTTCCACTCCCGCCTGAGCAGGCCCACGTCCTGGCGGCCGGCGTGCATGATCACCTCGATCTCGGGGTCCTCCAGCAGTTCGGCGATCGGGGAGCAGTCGGGTGCCGGTTCGGTGAGGGGGTCGATCAGCACGATCAGAGGCTCCTCGCCGGCCGGTCCGTCGGTAGCGACCTGGACGAGGCAGAGGAGGCTGCGGTAGCGGCCCTCTCCCATGAACTCGGTGTCGATCGTTATCCGGCCGGTCTCCCGTGGCACGGTCAGCGAGTTCGGCGACATCCTGCGAGTCCGCTGTGGCGGCAGCGTGGTTGGCCGCGCTGCGCGGGGATCCTGGACTGTTGGAACGGCGGGCCACCGCGGTGATCGTACCCGCCCGGCCAACACCGACCCCGGTGGTAGGGTTTCGTCCAGATGGCGATTTTCTCTTCACGAGCCGAGTACGGCGTGCGCTTGATGGTCGAACTCGGTTGCCAGACCGAGGCGAAGCCGATGTCACTGAAGGCGATCGCCGAGGCCGAGAACCTGCCGCTCGCCTACTTGGAGCAGGTCGTGTCGAGGCTCAAGAAGGCTGAACTCGTCAAGAGCGCGAGGGGTGCCCACGGCGGCTACTGGCTCGCCCGGCCCGCCGAGGACATCACGATGGACGAGGTCGTCCAGGCGCTCGACGGTGCAGTCGCGCCGATGGAGTGCTTCGCCCCGAGCGACCGCGACGACAGGATCCTCTGCAGCCACATGGCCGACGATGGCCGAGGCTGCGCGACGAAACTCCTCTGGACCCGAGTCCAAGGCGGAGTGATCAATTCCCTGAAGGGCACGACCCTCGCTGAGCTGGTCGCCTTCAACCGCCGTAATACCCGTGAGAGCCGGCCTGTCGCGGCCTGACGCACTCCAACCGCACCGCCCCCTGTAAATCAGCAGCAACAGAAAGAGAAGCAATGGCCGACCTCGAAATCCGTAACCTGCACGCGACAGTCGACGACAAGGAGATCCTGCGAGGGATCGACCTCGACGTCAGTGCCGGTGAAGTCCACGCTCTGATGGGTCCCAACGGATCCGGCAAGTCGACCCTCGCGAACGTGATCATGGGCAACCCTGCCTACGAGGTCACCGAGGGCACGATCAAGTTCCTCGGTGAGGACATCACCGAGGCCGACCCGGACGAGCGCGCCCGGGCGGGAGTGTTCATGGCGTTCCAGTACCCGGTAGCGGTGCCCGGCGTGACCGTCACCAAGTTCCTGCGCACAGTCATGAACGCTCATCGCGAGGCCCGAGGCGACGACCCGATCAGCCTCAAGGACTTTCGCCAGACGGTCGAGGCCGCGATGGCCCTGACCAAGGTGCCGAAGGAGTTCTCGTCCAGATACCTCAACGAGGGATTCTCCGGAGGCGAGAAGAAGCGGATGGAGATCCTCCAGATGGCCCTCCAGGAGCCGCGGCTCGCCGTGCTCGACGAGACCGACTCCGGCCTCGACATCGACGCCCTCCAGACGGTCGCCGAGGGAGTGAACGCCGTCGCCGGCGAACAGGGCGACCGGATGGGAATCCTGATCATCACCCACTACCAGCGCATCCTCAGCATGGTGAAGCCGACCCACGTCCACGTGCTCTACAAGGGCCGGATCGTCGAAGGAGGGCGGCGATGAACTCGTCACCCAGCTCGAGGCCGAGGGTTACGGCTGGATCACCGAGGAGGTTGACGCCGCCGTCTGACGGTGGCGCCGCCCGATGCCGAACCCGGGAGGCACTGAGGTGCTCGACCATTCGGCCATTGCCGCTCAGTTCCCGTTCCTGACCGAGGCCGGCGGAGCCGGAGCCCCGCTCGCCTACCTCGATTCAGGCGCGACGGCCCAGAAGCCGCAGGTCGTCCTCGACGCGCTGCGCGATCACCTCGCCGCTCGCAACGCGAACGTCCACCGTGGTGTCTACCCGCTGGCGGCCGAGTCGGATTCGCTCTACGAGAACGCCCGCAGGCGGATCGGCCAGCGCTTCGGTCGCACCCCTCAGGAGACGATCTTCACGAAGAACGCGACCGAGGCTGTCAATCTCGTGGCGAACTCATGGGGCCGGGCGAACCTCGGCCCGGGCGACTTGATCGTCACGACCGTGATGGAGCACCACGCGAACATCGTCCCTTGGCAGATGCTGCGCGACGCGCTTGGCTGTGAACTCGGCTGGGTCGAGGTCGACGCCGAGGGTCGGCTCGACATCGACTCCTTCCAGTCCTTGCTCGATCGGGGGCCGAAGCTCGTCTCCTTCACCCATGTGTCGAACGTGCTCGGGACGATCAATCCGGTGATCGACCTCTGCGAGCGGGCTCGGGCGGCAGGAGCGGTGACCCTGGTCGACGGTTGCCAGGCGGTGCCCCAGATGGCCTGCGCCGACGAGGCCGCGGCCGCCGACTTCTACATCTTCACCGGGCATAAGGTCTACGGCCCGACAGGCATCGGCGTCCTGCTCGGTCGCCGCGAGCTGCTCGCAGCGATGCCGCCGTTCCTCGGGGGCGGCGACATGATCCTGACGGTCAGCAGGGAGCGGGCGGTCTGGAACGAGCTGCCGTTCAAGTTCGAGGCCGGGACGCCGCCGTTCGCCGAGGCATCGGCCCTTGCGGTCGCGTTCGACTGGCTCGACGACCTCGGGGTCGAAGCAGTCAGGGCACATGAGCACTCGCTGGTGGAACGGACGCTCTCGGCGATGGCGGACCTGCCTTGGATCACCGTCCACGGCCCGCCCGATGCCGACTCGCGTGGGGCGCTCGTGACCTTTTCGGTCGAGGGGGTGCATCCCCATGACGTCGCCGAGATCCTCGGCCGCTCGGGAGTCTGCGTGCGCGCAGGCCACCACTGCGCCGGTCCGCTGATGGACCAGCTCGGGGTCGGGGCAACGACACGCGCCTCGTTCGCGGTCCACAACGGTCCGGAGGACGTCGACCGCCTGATCGCCGCCCTCCACGAGGTCCGCCGGATCTTCGCCGACTAGTCTCGGTCGCGATGGAAGAGCTCTACCGCGAACAGATCCTCGAGCACTACAAGCGCCCTCACAACTGGGGCGAGCTTGAGGAGTACGACCTCGAGTTCGAGGATTTCAACCCGAGCTGCGGCGATCAGCTCAAAGTCCAGTTGAAGGTCGACGACGGAGTTGTGACCAGGATCGGCTTCTCGGGGCACGGCTGCGCGATCAGCCAGGCCTCGGCCTCGCTGGTCAGCGACGAGGTGGTCGGCATGAGCGTTGACGATCTGGTCAAGCTCGACCGCCAGGTGATCCTCGACCTGCTGGGTATCGAGATCTCGGCCACCCGGATCAAGTGCGCGCTGCTGTCGCTGAAGGTGCTGCGCAGCGCCGGACTCGGTGGAGCGGTCGACTGGGAATCCGACGTCCCGGATGCGCAGCCACCAGCGAACGGCCGGCTCGACTCGGCCTGAGCTGACTCGGACCTCGCTCGGGGCGGACTGGGTCGTCGCAGAGCCCTGCAGTCTTGTAACACAATTTGTAATACAACTGTTAGCCTGTGCTTGTGGCAAGGGCGATCAACGTTCGGCTCGATCCCGAATCGGAACGCGCGCTGCGGCTGCTCAAGTCCGCTCGCGGGCTGACCAGCTCGGAGGCCGTGCGGGCAGCCCTCACCGAGGCGGCCGCGCAGCTCGTCAGCGACGAGGAGATCCGTCAGGCGGCGCGCCGCATCGCGAATGATCCGAACGAGCGGCTCGAGGCGGAGGAACTGGACCGGCTGTTCGGCGATCCCTGGGATGGGGTGCCGCTCTGATGGTCCGCGGCGAGTGCTTCAGGATTCGCACGCAGCGCGGCGCGCGTGGGGGCGAGCAGCGAGGTGAGCGCTTCGCGGTCGTGGTCCAATCGGATCTGGTCGGCGGCGGAGCGACCGTCGTCGTGGTTCCATCCTCAAGATCGGCGCTCGACGCTCCCTACAGGCCGTCGGTTGAGATCGCAGGCAGTCCGACCCGCTTACTGGTCGACAAGATGAGGGCCAGCGCGGTCGAGCGCCTCGGGAAGTCCGTCGGCCGGCTCTCGGCAGACGAGATGATCGCCGTCGACAACGCCATGCGGATCGTCCTCGGACTGCGGTGAGGAGCAGGCCCCGCCCGCCGGCGTCCGCCAAAGGCTTGCGTCGCCGAGATGGACGGCGTATCGTTTCAGGGAGTGAAGGGTCGGCGGCTGAGCTACGCGAACGTCATGTCCACCGTCGCGGTCTTCATCGCGCTCGGCGGAGTGAGCTGGGCGGCAATCTCGATCCCACGCAACAGCGTCGGCCCGGCCCAACTGAAGCGCGGAGCAGTCGATTCGGTTCGCGTCAAGGACAAGAGCCTGCTCGCCAAGGACATCAAGCCCGGGCAGGTATTCAGCTCCAAGGCTTGGTCGGCGACGGACGAACAAGCTGACATTCCGGGGGCAGCGTTCGTCGAGGTTGCGTCGGTCACCGTGCCGAAGGGCACCTATGCGGCATCGGTGAGCACGAGCCTCGTCAGGGAAACCGCCAGCCCCACTGCCATCTGCCAGCTGGTCGGCAGCAACGCATCAGTCGGCAGTGGGACGCTGGCCCAGTCCATCACACTGTTCAACGCGGCCGGGAGCACCTCGATCAGGCCGTTCTCCCTGACGGCAGTGATCAAGATGCTCGGCCCGGGGCAGATCAAGCTGCTGTGCAACGCTTCGGGCGGGACGATTTCCGCGTACCAGACGAGCCTGACCGCGGTCGGTGTCCAGTCGGCCACGATGACCTCCGGCTGAGCCGCCTGGCATCCGCCTGGTCGGTCCGCGAGGCTGGTGCGTCGAGCGGCCCCATCGAGCGATGAACCCTCCGGGGTCCGCGTCCGGACTCCCGCTAGACTCCGATAAGCAACTCCGACCCCTGCGGTCGGAGATGAAAGAGCCTCCTGACCATGCCCGAGACCCTCACCGTCTGCCCGATCGACCAGCTCCCCCCGGGGGAGCGAAAGCTCGTCGAGTGGGAGGACATGGAGATCCTCGTCGTCAACTGCGACGGCGATATCTACGCGATCGAAGACCGCTGCTCGCACGATGACGGCGAGCTCGGCCAGGGCACACTGCACACCGATCGCTGCGCGGTCGAATGTCCTCGCCACGGAGCCCTCTTCGACCTCAAGAGCGGCAAGCCGCTGACTCTGCCCGCATACCAATCCGTCGAGACATTTCCTGTCCGGCTCGACGGCGACACGATCACACTGGAGGTCGACTGACCATGGCTCACCCACCCGAGAACGCAACCGCTTCGGCGGCACCTGTCGATGAGAACGAGGGCCTCCGCGACATCAACTCCGACTACGACGAGAAGTTCGGTTTCCACGACCCGGAGAACTACCTCTTCAAGGCGCCGAAGGGCCTGACGCGCGAGCTGGTCGAGCAGATCAGCGAATTCAAGAACGAGCCGCAGTGGATGCGCGACTTCCGGCTCAAGAGCCTCGACAACTTCCTCGCCCGGCCAATGCCGACCTGGGGCTCGCCGATGCTCGCCGAAGTCGACTTCGACAACATCCACTACTTCGTTCGCGCGTCGGAGCGAGCCGAGCGCTCGTGGGATGACGTCCCCGAGGACGTCAAGAACACGTTCGACAGGCTCGGCATCCCCGAGGCGGAGCGCAAGTTCCTCGCCGGGGTCGGTGCCCAGTACGAGTCCGAGGTCGTCTACCACCAGATCCGCGAGGACCTCGAGCAGCAGGGAGTGATCTTCAAGGACATGGACACCGGCCTGCGCGAGCACGAGGACCTCGTCAAGGAGTACTTCGCGACGATCATCCCCAACAACGACAACAAGCTCGCCGCACTCAACAGTGCCGTCTGGTCGGGCGGATCGTTCGTCTACGTGCCGCCCGGAGTCGAGGTCGAGATGCCGCTGCAGGCCTACTTCCGGATCAACACCGAGAACATGGGCCAGTTCGAGCGGACTCTGATCGTCGCCGACGAAGGCAGCTACGTCCACTACGTCGAAGGCTGCACTGCTCCGACCTACTCGTCCGATTCACTGCACTCCGCAGTGGTCGAGCTGATCGCCAAGCCGGGCGCCAGGATCCGCTACACCACCGTCCAGAACTGGTCGCAGAACGTCTTCAACCTCGTGACCAAGCGGGCCGTAGCCGAGACCGACGCGACGGTCGAGTGGGTCGACTGCAACCTCGGCTCGAAGCTGACGATGAAGTACCCGGCCGTGTACCTCACCGGCGAGCGTGCTCACGGCGAGATCCTCTCGATCGCCTTCGCAGGCAAGGGCCAGCATCAGGACGCCGGCGGCAAGATCGTCCACGCCGCGCCGAACACGACCTCGAACATCTTCGCCAAGTCGATCAGCAAGGACGGCGGTCGCTCCAGCTACCGCGGCCTGCTCGAGGTCGCCGACGGTGCCCACGGGGCGAAGTCGAAGGTCGTCTGCGACGCGCTCCTGCTCGACGAGGACAGCCGCAGCGACACCTACCCGACGATCCGCATCGCCGAGGACGACGTCACCGTCGGCCACGAGGCGAGCGTCTCGAAGGTCGGCGAGGAGCAGCTCTTCTACCTGATGAGCCGCGGGATCCCGGAAGAGGAAGCAGGCAAGCTGATCGTCAACGGGTTCATCGAGCCGATCGTCAAGGAACTCCCGATGGAGTACGCCGTCGAGATGAACCGGCTGATCGAACTCCAGATGGAAGGGTCGATCGGCTGACGCCGGTCGCCCGATTCAGGAGATCGAGACTATGAGCGAGACAGCACTTCCGCAGTTCAAGGGCCGGGCCGGTTGGGAGTTCACCGACATCAGCAAGCTCGACTTCTCCTCCTACCCCGACGCGGGTGAGGGAGACGCGACAGCAGCCGAAGGAGTCGAGCGGATCGTTCCCGACTTCGACGATGCGATCCGCATCGTCCAGGTGGACGCCACAACGGTCGTCCTGCCCGATGGCGCTCCCCGACGGGGTGACCGTCGCGCCCCTGGCTCAGGCGAGGCTCGACGGCCTCGTACCGGCTGGGATGCCGGGCGCCCTGGTCGACGAGGAGCGCGATGCGTTCACCGAGCGCAATGCCGCCGACCTGCGCGGAGGGCTCTTCGTCCACGTCGCAAAGGGCGTCCGGGTCGAGCAGCCGATCCAGATGACGGTCGTGCAGTCGCAGCCGGGCACCACCCTCAACCAGCGGACACTTGTCGTCGTCGAAGAGGGAGCCCAGGTCGAGGTCTGGGACCAGGCCCTCTCGGCGTCCGCCGAGCTCGACTCACTGATGACCACGATCGTCGAGCTGCACGTCGGCGACGCAGCCAACCTCCGCTACATCGGGGTCCAGGGCCTCTCGGAGAAGTCATGGGTCTTCGGCGTCCAGCAGGGCGAGGTCGGCCGCGACGGCAACCTCGATTGGGTCGCCCTCGGTTTCGGTGCGGCAAGGGGACGCGTTCGGATGGCCACCAAGCTCGCCGGCAGGGGCGCGAACGGCAAGCTCACCGGCGCCTACGCGAGCCGCGGCCGCCAGCACCTCGACTTCGACACCTTCCAGGAGCACTCGGCTGAGAACACCACCAGCGACCTCGCCTTCCGCGGGGTTCTTGACGACCGCGCCACCTCCGTCTGGAGCGGGATGATCCGGGTCGACCCGGGCGCGCAACAGACCGATGCCTTCCAGGAGAGCCGCAACCTGCTGTTGAGCCGCAAGGCCCACGCCGACGCGATCCCCGGTCTCGAGATCGAGGCCGACGACGTGCGCTGCACCCACGCCGCAGCGATCGCCCAACTCGACGAGGAGCAGATCTTCTACCTCCGTTCCCGCGGCCTTCCCGAGCCGCAAGCCCGCAGGCTCGTGATCGAGGGATTCCTCGCCGAGCTCGTGGAGCGGTTCGACGAGGGGCGCTCCAGAGACGCTCTCGCGGTCGCGCTCGACGCCCGGCTCAATTTGGTCCTCGGCGCCTGAGCCCCCGGCCGACCCAGCCGCCGACTCGAATAGGGTCCATCCGGATGTCAAGGGCACCGCTGATCCGCTCGCTGATCGCTGTCGCCCTGGGCGTCGCCCTGGCGGCTCCGGCCACAGCGACAGCGTCACCGGCGGTCACCAAGTGCCCGGCCTCGTTCACCGTCCTGCACAACGACAAGATCGGCTCGGTCAGCTTCCCCGCCGGTCCGTACTCGATGACGGCGACGACGATCAGCTGCGGTCAGGCCTCGAACTACTTCAGGCAGTTCCTCGCCGATTGGGACGGCAAGCTTCCCGGGGGCTGGAAGGTCAGCCAAGCCGGCTCGGTCAGGGTCTTCAAGAAGAGTGGCTCGACTCAGGCCTTCACCGCCACCCCGCAGCGCAAACCCACTCCGACTCCGACCCCCACGCCAACCCCGCCGGTGCCTGCGCCGACCAGCCTCACCTGCCCCGGCTCCTTCCAAGTGCTGCATAACGACAGGATCGGGGCGCTGTCGCTCCCGAAGGGCAACTACCGGATCACTCGCCTCAGCAGTTCACAGAAGATCACCTGCCCCCAGGCATCAGCTTGGTTCGCCTACTTCCTCAACAACGACTACGCCGGCACCCTGCCAAAGCCCTGGACGATGAGCACCTCGGCGCAGGCCTTCTACGACGGGTCGAAGACCAACGGGTTCAGGGTCCAGCGGATCTCGGGCCTCGGTTCGACACTCGGCTCCTTCCCGCAGACCGGCGAGAGCATCTGCTCGACCAACTTCAGGGTCGGCGCAACGACGACGGTCTCAGGCTTCACCGTTCCGTCCGGGCGTTACGTCCTGACCGCCACCGGCAGCGCCACCTGCCGCCGGGCCATGCAACTTGCAACCGCGACGATCAACCAAGCCGAGCTCCCGCGACACTGGACGATCGACAGGTCGGTTGCCTGGTTCCACCACCGAGGCGGCACCTACGGGTTCAGGCTCGACCCTGGCGCCTACGGCAGCGCCAGTTTCACCGGCTGACCCTCAGCCGCGAGGGTCAATCAACAGCTTGAGGCCGGGCCCCTCGGCCTGACGCTGCCACGCCTCTGCGATCGAGTCGAGCGCCAAGACCTCATGGTCGATTTGGAGCAGGCCGTCACGGGCCCACCCGAACATCGTCGTGAGGGCTTCGCCCTTCTCCTCGCGAGTGTTGGCGAAGTTCGTGTGCCCGATCAACTGGAGGCAGCGCCCGCGAATCGCGGCCGAGTCGAAGGTCGCCGTGTCGCCCGCCGACCGACCCAGCTGCACGAGCCTCCCGCCGAAGGCCATCGACTGCGCGGCGGCCTCGGCCGGCTCGCCCCACAGCGGGTCGATCACGACATTCGGTCCCTCGCCGGCGAATGCCTCGCCGATCGCGGCCGAGACCTCTGCAACCGAACCCTTGAGCGAGACGGTGGCGTCGGCTCCGAGTTCCTCGGCCTTTCGCAGCGATCGCTCACCCCTTGCTGCCGCGACGACCCTGCCGGCTCCGAGCAGCTTCGCTGCGACAACCCCGACCTGGCCGACGGCTCCACCCGCTCCGAGGATCAGGACGCCCTCACCGGGCTGGAGGCCGGCCCGGTGGGTGAGGGACAGGTAAGCGGCGAGCCCGGCAATCCCGCACGCGAGGGCCGGCTCGGGCGCAAGGCCCTCGGGCAGCCGCCAGGTCGCCCCGGCCGGCAGCAGCGTCCGTTCGGCGATCGACCCGTAAGGCGGGATCGGTGAATCGAAGTAGGCGAGCGACCCGTCCGCCATCCGCGCGATGCCCTCGCGACCGACGACGGACGGAAGCGGGGGAACTGCTGCGTAGAACTTCCCGGAGGAGATCAGCAGGTCGACCGGGTTGACAGCCGCCAACTCGACCTCGACGACCTGCTCGGACTCTCCCGCGACCGGTTCGGCGAACTCGCCCGGCTGCGGCGGCCGGCTGAAGCTCGTGACCACTGCGGCTCTCATCGGTTGCGAGGGTAGCGAGCCTGCCACCATTGGGGGCATGGCCCGCCCACGGAGATACGACGTCGCGATCATCGGCTTGGGCTCTGCCGGACTCACCGCGGCTTCGACGGCAGCCGCGCTTGGCCTCCGTGTCCTCGCGGTCGAGCGCGACCGGGCGGGCGGTGACTGCCTGTGGTCGGGTTGCGTGCCGAGCAAGACCCTGATCGCCTCAGCGAGGGCAGCGGCGCTCGCCCGCGATGCCGGACGCCTCGGTGTCAGGGTCGGCGAGGTGGAGGTCGACCGTGACGCGGTCTGGAAGCGGATCGCAGACGTGCGCGAGGAGATCGCGGCCTCCGACGACAACCTCGACCGCTACCGCGAACTCGGAGTGGACATTCGCGAAGGACCGGCCCGGCTGGCCGGAACCAGGGCAGTCGAGGTGGGGGGAGAGGCCTATCGGGCAAGGAGGATCGTGATCGCGACCGGCAGCCGTCCGAGGCTGCCCGACATCGAAGGCATCACCGCTGCCGACCCGCTCACCACCGACACGCTTTGGGACCTTCCCGCCCCTCCGGCCGAGCTCGCGATCCTGGGCGCCGGTCCCGCCGGGGTCGAACTGGCCCAAGCCTTCAACCGGATCGGGACGAAGGTCACCCTGATCCATCGCCACGAACGGATCCTCCCTCGGCACGAGGGTTCGCTCGCCGAAGTGATCGAGCAGCGGATCGCCGACGAGGGAGTCGACGTGATTGCGGGCGTGGAGGTCGAGAGCGCCCAGCAGGTCGAGGCCGGCGCCCTCAGGTTGACCGGCCGGCTCGACGGCGAGGACTGGTCGTTGGAGACCGAGGAACTCCTGGTTTGCTGCGGTCGCCTCCCCAATTTCGAGTCGCTCGACATCGAGGGGGCCGGAATCGACCACGCCACCGAGGGCATCCTGACCGACAGCCGCTCGCGTACCTCGGCCAAGCGCGTCTATGCCGTCGGTGATGTCGCCGGTCGCAGCTTCACCCACACCGCCGGCCATGACGCTGCAATGGCGATCCGCGACCTGGCTCTCCCGGGCCCCGGCAGGAAGGCGGCCGGTGTGCCCTCGGTGGTGTTCACCGACCCCGAGCTGGCGACCGCCGGGCTGACCTACGAGCAGGCGCTCGAGCGGTTCCCACGCAAGCGGGTCGAACGGCTCGAGCGCGATCTGGCGGCCTCGGACAGGGCCCGCACGGACGGTGATCCGCCCGGTCGAGCCGTGGTTGTCGCCGCCGGCGGCCGGGTTGTGGGAGTGCACATCCTCGCTCCCGGCGCCGGGGAGGCGGTCGGCGGACTCCAGCGCGAGGTCGTCGCCCGGACCAGGCTCTCCGCGATGGCCAGGAGGATCGAGGCGTACCCGACGAGGACGATCGAGGTACAGCGAGCGATCGGCGATCGCGAACTCGAGCGGGCAAGGCGAATCCGCTCGTGGATTCCGCGGAACCCGCTTCCCTGAGGTGATCGAGTTGCCCCGTCCCGACCATCCGCTGCTGCCTGATTGGGCTCCCGGCACGGTCGCGATCCTCTCCACTGTCGGCGAGGGCGCACATGCGATCCCCGTTTCGACCGGCCTGCGGGCCTCCGATCGGCTCGTGCTGCTTGCGCTCGCCGCCAGGCGCAGGTCGCTCGCTCACCTCAGGAGCGAGCCGCGCGTCGCCCTGACGATCCTCAGCGAGGGCGATGTCGCCGTGACGGCACATGCGATCTCGCAGGTCGTGGCCGATCCGATGGAGATCTCCGACCGGGTCTGCGCGGTTGCCCTCGAGGTCGTGAGGATCCAGGACCACGGCCAGCCCCGGTTCGAGATCGAGTCCGGGGTCGGATGGCGCTGGACGGACCCTGAGGCGGAGGAACGCGACCGGCTGGTCAGGGCCGAGCTCGCGGCGCTGGCTTCGCGACTGCGTTGAGCGAGGGGCTGAAGGCCGCTCGCGCTCGGGTAGGCTCACGCGCATGAAACTTGCAACGTTCACGATTCCCGGCAGTGAGGTCCCGATCGCGGGTGAGGTCCAAGGCGAGGAGGTCGTCGCCTTCGGTGACGGGAGCACCGTCCTCCAGCGGATCGCAACCGACGACCGCTCGATCGCAACTGGCGACCGATACTCGCTCGACGAGGTCCAGCTGCTCGCTCCGATCGCCAAGCCGCCGATGATCTACGGCATCGGACTCAACTACACGAGCCATGCGAAGGAGATCGGAGCCGAGCCGCCCGCCGCACCGATCGTCTTCCCGAAGGCGCCGGGCTGCTCGACCGGTCCATCCGGTCCGGTCGTCAAGCCGGCCGTGATCAGCCTGCTCGACTACGAAGCCGAGCTGGTCGTCGTGATCGGACGCGATTCCAAGGTGTTCGGATACGCGGTCGCCGACGACGTCTCAGCCCGCGACCTGCAGAAGAGCGAGCCCCATTGGGTCAGAGCGAAGGGGGCCGACACCTTCTGCCCCTGGGGTCCGTGGATCACGACGGCCGACGAGATCGATGATGTCGAGTCGCTCGTCGTGCGCGGCTGGGTGAATGGCGAACAGCGCCAGGAGGCTCCGGTTTCCGATCTCGTTCACGGAATCGATTCGATCCTCGAGTTCATCGGCGAGGCGATCACCCTCGCTCCGGGGGACTTGATCCTGACCGGAACGCCGGGCGGGGTTGGCATGGCAATGGACCCGCGCCGATTCCTCGAGGATGGCGACGTCGTCCGTGTCGAGATCGATCGTCTCGGCTCGATCGAGCACCCGGTCGTGTTCGCTTGAAGCGGCTGGGGCGCGGCGACCGGGTCGCCGCAGGGCGCACGGTCCCTACCCAGCCTCACTGGAGGAGGGGGATCGAGGCTGATGGCGGGGTTGGGAGGGGGCCGCCGGACGGACACTCAGCACGGGCGACGGGATGGAGCCCGTGCGTCCGGGAGGCGACCCCCGTCCCAACCCCCCGCTCGGCTCAGTGAGTCTCGATAACCCGATCGATCAGGCCGTATTCGACGGCCTCGCCGAGGTGAAGAACCGGTCGCGCTCCATGTCGCGATGGACCTGCTCGACCGTCTGCCCGGTGTGGTGGGCGTAGATCCGGTCGACCCGCGCGCGGGTGTCGATGATCTCCTTGGCATGGATCTCGATGTCGGTCGACTGGCCCTCGAAGCCGGCTGACGGCTGGTGGATCAGGATCCTGCGAGTTCGGCAGTGCCATTCGCTTGCCCTTGGCCCCACCGGCAAGCAGCAGTGACCCCATCGACATCGCGATTCCGACGCACATCGTCGCCACGTCGGGCTTGATGAACTGCATCGTGTCGTAGATCGCGAGTCCGGCGTAGATCGAGCCGCCCGGCGAGTTGATGTAGATCGAGATGTCCTTGTCGGGGTCTTCGCTCTCAAGGTGGAGGAGCTGGGCGACGACGAGGTTGGCGATCTGGTCGTCGATCTGTTGGCCGAGGAAGATGATCCGCTGGTTGAGCAGGCTCGAGAAGATGTCCATCTCGCGCTCGCCGCGTGAAGTCCGGTCAATGACACTGGGGATGATCGGCATCTTGGGGGCTTGCTCCTTTGTTCTGTTCGGGCGGTTTGCGCGCACGACCCGGTGCGCATCGGGTGACTCTCGCAGATCGGGCGGTAGGTTCCCTTCAGATGGCTCAGGTGAACCTTCCCAACGTCCTCACCGTACTGCGGATCCTGTTGGTGCCGGTGCTCGTCGTCGCCCTGCTCCAGGGCACCGACCACGGTGACCTGTTCGCAGCCGGGGTCTTCGCCGTCGCGTCGTTCACCGACATGCTGGACGGTCGGCTCGCGCGGTCGCGCGGTTCGATCACGACGTTCGGGAAGCTGATGGACCCGGTCGCCGACAAGCTGCTCGTCCTCGCCGCCCTGATCACGCTGGTCTCGCTCGGTCGGGTCGCCGCGTGGGTCGCGATGGTGATCGTCGCCCGCGAGTTCGCGGTGACCGCACTGCGGGCAGCCGCCGGCGCACAGGGGGTTGTCGTCCCGGCGCAGTCATGGGGCAAGGCGAAGACCGGTCTTCAGGTCCTGATGGTGTTCGCCCTGATCCTCGAGGGGGCCGGGGTGCTGTGGGTCGACCTGCTCGTCTACCTGACGGTTGCCGTAACGATCATCAGCGGCGTCGACGCCTTCTTCGGGATCAAGCGCACGGTCGACGAAGCCCGCAGGGCCCGTGAGGATCGCACTGCCGCCCGGGCAGCGGACGAGTCCGGGGCCTGACCGGGGGCGACCGCCCGTCCCTTCGTGCCGGTGGTGCGTTCGCTGCCGCGAACGCTCAACCCTCGAGCAGCCAAGCCTCGCGAGTCAGGGTCGTCGGCACTTCCGCCCCGTTGTCGAGTTCGGAGCGCATGTCGCCGAGCAGGCCGTGGCGTTCGGCGACGACGTTGTGCTGGTGGATCGTCTCGAGGTTCTCCTGACGTGCGCTGATCCAGCAGTCGTCGGGGAGGTGGTGGAGCTTCGACACGCAACCGCCGACCATTTCCCGCACGCAGTCCTCGACGAAGCGGGGGCGACGGTGAGCCTTCTCGACGACGGAGGCTTCGTCGGTCCGCTTCATCATCTCGTAGATCTCCGAGGACATCGAGTCCTCGACGATGTCGAGCAGCATCCGGGCGTCGAGTTCCTCATCGCTGCCGGCGGGAAGGCCGACGTGCAGGGTGCCGAGGCCACGCTGGTTGTGGGTGGCGACTGGGACCGCTTCAAAGATCCGATCGATCTGCGAGTCGTCGAAGCCCTGCCCGGCGAGCCGGTCGCGGGAGTTGCCGGCGATGATCTCTTGGGCGCACGGGCATGCGGTCATGCCTTGGGCCTGGACGCCGATGATCCGCCTCGTGTACCCCTCGTAGGCCACTGCGGAGCCGAGCATCGTGTAGATCTCCTGGGTCTCGATGCCGGAGATGGGCGCCGGCTTGTGCTCGGGGTAGCGAGCCTCGATCGTCACCTCTGCCCGGGTGGCGTTCTGGCGTTCGCGGACGAGGACGGCGACCCGCTCGGCGACCCGCTCGGCGCGGAACTGGGCGGTCGCCGAGCACGACCTCGCTGACGACGTCGTTGACCGTCTCCTCGAAGCGCGACATGTGGGCGCCCTTCTGGTCGGGGCCGAGGTCGACGAAGCATTCAAGGCTCGCCATGAACAGCTGGTCGGTGCCGTTCATGTTGATCCGCACCACCTTCTCGACACCGGTCACCCCGACCCGCGAGAGCGAGACGGGAAGGGTCGGTGCCATCGCCTGTACGTCGGGCGGGGTCGTTTGCGGTCGATCCGTACTCATGCTGGTAGTCCCCCGTTGGTTGGGCAAAGGTCCGGCAAAGCAAGGGTAGAGGTTTGGACAGAGCGCTTGCGAGCCGGGTTCCGACCGGCCATTGTTATTGCTGCCGGAGTGGCGACACAGCCGCTCAGGAGACATCGAAGTCAGCGTCGCTGACCAAGAGGCACAAAAAAGTTACAGATTGTGTCGAAAGTAGCTAACGTCCACCGGAGCGGATGATCAGGGGGAACAGATGAATACGGAAGCCACAACCACCTCACTCGAAACACGCGAGAGCGACGACGAGGTCGTCGAGCTGGTTTCGCAGACCTCGGCAGCCGGCTGGTCGGCCGCCTCGAACGGAAGTGAGAGCGAGAGTTCAGCTGCTCCCGACGCGATGCGACTGCACCTCAGCTCGATCGGCCGGGTCCCGTTGCTGACTGCCCGTCAGGAGATCGAACTCGCCAAGCGGATCGAGCGCGGCGACGTGGAGGCCAAGCAGAGGATGATCGAGGCGAATCTCCGCCTCGTCGTCTCGATCGCCAAGAACTACAGCGGCCGTGGCCTGCAGCTCGAGGATCTCGTTCAGGAGGGGTCGGTCGGCCTCATCCGCGCAGTCGAGAAGTTCGACTGGCGGCGCGGCTTCAAGTTCTCGACCTACGCGACCTGGTGGATCCGCCAGGCCGTGACCCGCGGACTGGCCGACAAGGGCCGCACCATCCGCATTCCGGCTCACGTCGTCGAACGGCTCAACCGGATGGCATGGACCCAGCGCAAGCTCGCCCAGTCGCTCGGCCGGGACCCCGAGGTGTGGGAGATCGCCGACGCGATGGAGTGCAGCGTCAGCGAGATCGAGGACCTTCAGGCGGTGATCCGCCAGCCAGTGTCGCTCGACACCCCGGTGGGAGGCCGTGAGGAGTCGCGCTTCGGCGATCTGATCGAGGACGAGACGGCACCGTCACCCTTCGAGCTGGCGGACACGAAGATCCGCAATGAGACGGTCCGCAACGCCGTCAGTGCCCTGCCGGAGAGGGAGCGCGAGATGCTCGAGCTCCGTTACGGGCTCGGTGGCAAGGAGCCGATGACCCTCGAACAGGTGGGCGAGGAGTTCGGGGTCACCCGCGAGCGGGTGCGGCAGGTCGAGACTCACGTGCTTCGCAAGATGGCCGCTCTGGCGGCCTCCGAGCGGGCTCGTGACGGACTGCCGCGCAGCGACAGCTGACCGCTTAGGCTCGAGAGAGGCGGCGGACGTCCCCTCCCCAGTGTTGCGTCCGTCGCTATCTTCTCTTCCCTCAATTCACTCGGGGGGATGTCCGAGTGGTTAAAGGAGACGGGCTGTAAACCCGTTGGCTCTGCCTACGCAGGTTCGAATCCTGCTCCCCCCACTCCCAATCGGTCGCCAAGCGCGTCCGGGCCGCGCAATCCACATTCCTGTGGCGGCGGCCTCGCAATCGTGAGAGCTTGGTCGCATGACCGCTCCCGATCGCCCGCTTGACGACCTGCTCGACCTCTCCGGAAAGACGGCGATCGTCACCGGAGGAGCAATGGGGATCGGCTTGGCGATCGCGAGGCGACTGCATGAGGCGGGAGCGAACGTCACCGTCGCCGATCCGGATGACCGCCGTTCGGTCGCGGTCGAGGCGTTCAACGATGAACGGGGCGGCAGTGCGCTAGGGGTCGTCGTCGACGTGAGCGACCGGGACGAGGTCGACGCGATGGTCGCCGCGACTGTTGACCGCTTCGGCTCCGTCGACGTGCTCGTCAACAACGCAGGCGTCTACCCGTCGTGCCCGGTCATGGAGATGGACCTCGCCCTCTGGCGTCGCGTGATCGACGTGAATCTCACCGGCCTGTTCCTCTGCACGAAGGCCGCCGCCGCCCGGATGATCGAGCAGGGCCAGGGCGGGCGGATCGTCAACATCACCTCGATCGACGCACTCCACCCCTCGATGGTCGGACTCGCTCACTACGACGCCTCGAAGCACGGGGCCTGGGGCTTCACCAAGAACGTTGCCCTTGAGTTGGCGGCCCACGGCATCGCGGTCAACGCGGTCGCGCCCGGTGGGATCCGAACCCCGGGCGTCGGCGATGTGGATCAGCAGACGCTCGCCGCGTTCGAGCGGATGGTCCCGATGGGGAGGATGGGCGAAGCGGACGAGATCGCTCGAGCCACCCTGTTCCTCTCGTCGGACCTCTGCTCCTACATGACCGGCTCCCAGATCGTGGTCGACGGTGGTCGGCTGCTGGGTTGACCGCCGGAGGCCTCGGGCATAATCGGCTTGCGATGAGGGTTGAGATCTGGTCAGACGTTGCCTGTCCGTTCTGCTACATCGGGAAGCGGAGCTTCGAGCAGGCGCTGGAGCGGTTCGGGGACTCGGAAGCAACCGAGGTCGTGTGGCGCTCATTCCAGCTCGGTCCGGCGATGCCCACGGAGGTCAATGGGGATATCTACGACGTGCTCGCAGCCAAGTACGGAGGCACGCGCCAGCAGGCGATCGCGATGAACGCCCGTGTCGCGAACCTCGCAGAGGAGGCGGGGCTCGACGTCGACTTCGACTCGATCAAGCCGACAAACACCTTCGACGCCCACCGCCTGATCCACCTGGCTGGCGAGCATGGACTCGCCGACAGCGCGA
>CAVVVM010000012.1:0-173197 GCA_963751715.1 uncultured Actinomycetes bacterium
CTTGATCCTTTCCGCACATGGGTTTAGGATGCCTCCTGGGCATGGGTGAGCGGGGTCGAATCGCGGTCGGTTGTTGGTCGCTTTGGCGGTTGGGTGTGCTGGCGTCCTGTGTGTTGTTGCGGCGGCGGGTGCGGGTGGGATTGTCGCGTCGGGGTCGGCCGTGGTAGGTGGTCCCAGCTGCGTCCGTTGCGAAGTTCCCGGTGCGTGATTCCGATCCGGTTGGGTGGCGGTTGAGTGGTGCGTTTCGTGGGTCTGCGGGGGCTTCCTTTGCGTGCGATCGCGTGTATTACGACGATCGGTCGGGTAAGCGGGGGCTGATGCTCGTCTCGGTTACCGACAGGGCGGCTCTGGCGCGGGTTGAGGCGGCTCAGCCTTCGGTCTGGTCAAAGCATGGCTTGGACGCTTCGTCTTGGCGGTTTGCCGGGAGGGTCGTGCCTGGCAGGTACTCGGAGAAGACGATGCTCGACCTCCATTCGCGGATTCGCGCGGACCTCTTCAGGAGGGGTTTCGCTCGGCCCGGAGGGCGGCTGCAGCCAAATGGGGTTGCTGGTGTTGGTGGTTACTTCCTTGGTGGGGATGGCTTGGCGCAGGTTTGTCCGCGCGTCGAGATCGGGATCAACGATCGACGGGGCACGAAAAGCACGCGGCTTCGCGTCGATCGGGCGCGGCGATGGGCTCGGCTGATGCAGGGGCGCTTCGGATCCGACCGGGTTGCCATCGACTACTCGTGGAGCGATGAGTACAACTTCCCGACGAGCCGGTTCCACACCCTGGAGCTCTTCTGCCCTGATCCTGGCAGCGCGACCGCTCCGCCTCCCACGATCTTCGACCGGCTGCCCCGCTGTCCGCCCGGACCCGCACCTCCTCAGCCGTGACCGCAGGAGCGAGCGTTGCTGAGGTGATGCGCGTCGTGCCGGTCGTTGGACTCGTCTTTGGGTTGGCGGGTGCAGCTGTCGCGTGCGGTGGTGATGGCGGGAATGGCGGATCCAGCTACTCGATCGATGCGGTAGGCCCGGCGGGTTCGGTTTCGCTGCCGGTGGCTGACAAGACTGAAGGGACGCTTACTGAGGAAGATGCGCGCGATGTGCTGTCGTCGTTCAATCGGCTCGTTGCGGCGGTCGACTCGGGCGACACGCTGTCGATCTGTAAGACGATGCCGTCTTGGATGCGGCCCGGTATTGAGAACGCGACACTTCTGGTGCGCAACCCAGGGACGATCGCGGGGTGCGCAAGCTATCTCGCGAACACGAAACGAGCGATGGAGCCCTTCAGGGTGGGCGACTTCAGGCGGGTTTGCCGACTGATGGGATGGCCGGGCCTACGTGCCGAGGGTGGGCAGCCGGTGGCTGATGTCGCCTGCCTCCGGTTTGTCAAGACAGAGCGCAGGAAGGCGATTCGGGCTTGGCCCGAGCCGTTCACGGATCCAGCGCGTTTCGCGGCCCTCCAGTATCGGTTCGGGTTCGACAGGGTGTCCGTGTTCTCGAAGGCGGTGCCTGAGAGGATTGCGCTGTATCGGCAGTCGCCATCGGGGGGAGCCGTGGGGTCGGCCCGGTCGGATTCGCGACGGTGCGGTTTCGTCATGATCCTGGCTTCGAGGTGCCGGCGCGGTTCAACCCCGCAATGATCGCGCAGTACGTCAAGGACGCTCAGGGGTGGAGAGTCGATGAGATTGAAGGCGACAAGTGAGCCCGCATGACCGGCCGGTTCATGCTGTCAAGACGAACATGTGCGCTGCGCTGCTCGTGAATGCTGCTCCTGCCGTTTGTTGGCGGGCGGGCCCCCGGGGCCGTCGGGCCTGGCGCCACCCTTGATGCGTTCCGCACATGGGTTTAGGATGCCGCTTGGGAATGGGTGAGCGGCGGTCGAATCGGGGTCGGTTGTTGGTCGCTTTGGCGGTTGTGTGTGCTGGCGTCCTGTGTGTTGTTGCGGCGGCGTGTGCGGGTGGGCCTGTCGCTTCAGGGTCGACCGTGTTGGTTGGTGGGTCGTCGGGCGCGCCCGTTCCACTCGTTGACAAGTCGAAGGGGAAGTTCAGGAAGGCTGACGGCGAGCAGGTTCTGTCGAAGTTCCGTTCGTATTCGGCAGCACTCGGTTCGGGTGACACGCTGGCGGCGTGTCGGTTGATGTCCAGTCAGCAGCGGCCCAGCAACAACGTCAAGGATGCGACCGTCGCTGTGCCGCGACCCGGGAGCCTGTCTGGTTGTGCGGCGTGGATGGCGAATCAGGCCACGGGCTTCAAGGCGTTGGCATCCGGTGATGTGAACCGAGCTTGTCAGCTGATCGGCTGGAGAGGAATCCCGGCGGAGGGCGGTCAGCCCGTGGCGGACGCTCAGTGCCGCTACTTCTTGAGGCAGGAGTATGAGCGGGTCAGTTCGCAGTGGTCGGGGTCCAGCCTGAGTTCCTTGACCGGGGAGCAGGCGGCATTCGTGTTCAGCGGGTGGTACCAGTGGGGTCTTCTCAGTGCAGTTCCCAAGCGGGTCGAGTTGTACAGGTGGTCGTCATGCAAGTGGACTGGTGGTGACGGCGGCCCCGGGTTCGCGGTGGTTCCGCTCAGCCAGGACTTCCCGTTCAGGACTCCTCCGGCAGCGATCACGGCGACGTGGCCGGTCGCGTTCATCTACATCAAGCTTCGTTCAGGACAGTGGAGCTTCCATAGGCTCCTGCGTTCGGGACGATCCGCGTCCGTGTGGGCGAGCTTGACCGGCAGGCTATGCCAGCCGATCGTCGCTCCTTTGCCGTGCGGGCAGGAGTCAGGGCAATCTCAGCAGGAGTACGCGCTGGACGAGTCCGCGCGGTTTCCACCGATCACGACGCACGATGGATGGGAAGCGGTGCTGATATGAAAGAGCGGCGCAAAGCTTGGGCACTTCTACTGAACGGTTTCGCACTCGGAGGTGGCCTCGGGATCTTCGTTTGTCAACCCATTTCAGGGACTCCGTCCGACTTGCTTAACCTGGTTCCGTTGGCTTTAGCCATAGCGGTTCTGGTGATCTACCGAAAGACCCTGTTCAAGTGAGGCGAACTGCCCAGTCACCTACTAAGTGAAAGGCAAATCATGACCTCCTTCCGGGACAAGCTGCCTGACTGGCTGGCGCACCTGTCACCCGGGCGAATCGTCGTGATTGTGGTGTTTTCGATCTGGTGTGGCGCGGCTGGCCTGCTCGTTGATCCCCTTGCGGCCGTGCTCTATGCAATCGGATTCCTGGACATTCTTCGCGCGCGTGGTAAGAGTCGCAAGAGGAGGGTGGCTGCGGCCGTGTGGATCGGCGTTGTCAGCCTGATTCTTGGTCCATTACGCGACAGCTCGGTTCGAGTCTTGGGAGGTGGTGGCTGTCTTGGGGCTGCCGGTCTCGCTGTTCTGGCTCGGCTGGGAGAACCTGAGGTCAGCTTGAGTGCGTTCGCGCTTCGCTCGGCCTGGGTGGCTCCCGGCTGACTGCGCGCTTGACCGGGTCCAACCCGGCAATTCGGGCCGGGCAGCCGGCTCAGTCGCCGCCAGCCTTGGCGTTCGACCGCGGCACGTAGCGATGGTGGAGCATCAGCGAGTTGCCGTCCGGGTCCTTGAAGAAGGCCATGTGGCAGACGCCGGTGTCGAGGGTCGGGCCCAGGAACTCGACTCCCTTCGCCTCGAGCGCGACTCGCGCCGCTTCGACGTCGGGCACGCGCAGCGCGAGCGGGTTCGGGTTCGCTGCGAACTGCAGGCCCATCTTCGAGTAGACGGCGATGTTGATCGTCACGTTGTCGGTGTCGAACTCGGCGAAGTTGCGCTCGGGCATGTGGACGGTCAGGTCGAGGCCGAGCACGTCGCGGTAGAACGCGACCGAACGGTCGAGATCCTCGCTCGGGATCGGGACGAAGTCGACTTCTGTGATTCCGGGAAGAGTGGTCATGCGCACATCCTGCCGGACCGGCTGGCGGCCGGGGCGTTAGCATCCGCGGCCTGAACCACCCCCTCTTCCAGAACCGGAGAAACCGATGCCCAAGACAGTGATCCTTTCCAGCGCAAGAACGCCGATCGGCAAGATGTCGGGCTCGCTCGCCCTCAAGAGCGCCGTCGAGCTCGGCGGCATCGCGATCGCAGGCGCCCTCGAGCGCGCAGGCGTCTCCGGCGAGCAGGTCGATCACGTCGTGATGGGCAACGTGCTCCAGGCCGGCAACGGCCAGATCCCCTCGCGCCAGGCACAGATCGAGGGCGGGATCCCGAAGGAGGTCTCCTCGGAGACGATCAACAAGGTCTGCGCCTCCGGCGTCCGCGCCGTCTCGCTGCTCGACACGGCCATCCGCGTCGGCGACATCGAGGTCGGCGTCGGCGGTGGCATGGAGTCGATGACCAACGCCCCGTACCTGCTGCCCGGTGCGCGCGGCGGCTTCAGGATGGGCAACGTCGAGTCGCTCGACGCGATGATCCACGACGGATTGACCAACCCGTTCAGCGGCAAGCACATGGCGCAGGAAGCGAGCGAAGTCGCCGCCGAGCTCGAGCTCGAGCGGTTCGAGATGGACCGCTGGGCGGTTCGCAGCCACGACCTCGCGATCCAGGCGATCGAGTCCGGCCGGATGGCCGAGGAGATCGTGCCGGTGACGATCAAGACCCGCAAGGGCGAGACGGTCGTCGACACCGACGAGGCTCCGCGCCCGGGCACGACCCACGAGTCGCTCTCGGCCCTGCCGCCGATCTTCGTCAAGGACGGCTCGCACACCGCCGGCAACGCACCGGGAGTCAACGACGGTGGCGGCGCCCTCGTGCTCGCCAGCGAGGAGTGGGCGCAGGCCAACGGCAAGCAGCCGATCGCCGAGATCGTCGGGCACGCCCAGATGGCCAACGACTTCCCCTACCTCGCGACGACCCCGGGCCGGGCTGCGCAGATCGCCTTGGAGAAGGCCGGCATCGCCGCCGCCGACGTCGACCTGTGGGAGATCAACGAGGCGTTCGCTTCGGTCACGCTCAACACGATCAAGATGCTCGACCTCGACGAGGACAGGGTCAACGTCAACGGTGGCGCGGTCGCTCTCGGCCACCCGATCGGCGCCTCCGGCGCCCGGATCATCGGCACCCTCGCGCTCGAGTTGCAGAAGCGCGGCGGCGGCATCGGCGTCGCTGCGATCTGCTCCGGTGGCGGGCAGGGCGACGCGATCATCCTGCGCGCTTCGTAAGGCATCCAAGTTTGGGCGGTGCGACTTGCCCTGCGGGGCTGGTCGCGCCATTAGCATCGTTGCGGTGAGCGACGCGAGCCACAGCCACAACGGCCACGAGACCGACCGACCGGCAGGTGGCGTCACTCCCGAGACAGCGGCGGGCACAGGCCGCGCCGCTGCCTTCTTCGACCTGGACCGCACACTGATCGCCGGCTCGTCGGCGTTCGAGTTCGGCCGTGCGGCATGGCGGTCGGACCTGATCTCCCACAGGGCGATGATCGACGCGCGTCGATCGAGAACCTGCGCTTCCGCCTGTTCGGCTCGACCGACTCCAAGACCGACGACCTGCGCGAGAAGATGGGCGCGCTGCTCGAGGGGACCGACCAGCGCCGGGTCCACAGGCTCGCGCCCGACGTCCTCACCGGCCTGCTGCCTCGCCTCTACCCGCAGATGCTCGAGGAGGCATGGGCGCACCAGGACGCGGGCCGGCCGATCTACATCTGCACTGCTGCCTCCAGCGAGGTGGCCGACCTGCTCGCGGAGATCCTCGGCTTCGACGGTGCGGTCGGCACTGTCCCGGAGGTCGTGGATGGCCGCTACACCGGCCGCACGATCGGCCACTTCACCTACCGCGAAGGCAAGGCGCAGGCGATGAGCGAACTGGCGCAGCGCGAAGGACTCGACCTCGCGGCCTCCTACGGTTACTCGGACTCCGAATCCGACCTGCCGATGCTCAGGGCGGTCGGCCACCCCGTTGCCGTCAATCCCGACCGCGAGCTTGCGAGGGTCGCGGCGGAGGAGGGCTGGGAGGTGATGCGGTTCGAGACGATCGGGCGCAGGCTCGTGCTCGGCGGCGCGATCGTGACGACAGCGCTGGTCGGCGGTGTCGGCGCGATGTTCGCCCGGCGACGCTGAGCGGCAACGGACCGCTTGCCCGGCGCACGGGAATCGCCTCCGGCTGCGATGCTTCCGGCCGTGAGCACGATTCCCGGCCTGACCGACGAGCAGCGCGAGACTCGCGACCTGATCCGCCGATTTGCCGATGAGCGGGTCGCTCCCGGCGCCTCGCAGCGTGATCGCGACCGCGAGTTCCCCAAGGCGCTGCTCGCGGAACTCGGTGAGATCGGCCTGCTCGGCGTCTGCGTGCCCGTCGAACTCGGAGGCTCCGGGGCGAGCTTCCTCTCGGCTGCGCTCGTGATCGAGGAGCTTTCGCGGGTCGAGGCGTCGCTCGCGGTGACCGTCTCGGTGCACCTCTCGGTCGGCACCCAACCGCTGCTCCAGTTCGGTACCGAGGAGCAGCAGCAGAGGCTGATCCCGCCGCTCGCGCAGGGGCACGGCCTCGCCGCGATCTGCCTGACCGAGTCGCACGCCGGCAGCGACCTCGGCGCGATCCGCACCGAGTACCGCGACGGGCGCATTTACGGCTCGAAGCAGTGGGTGACCAACGGCTCGCACGCCCGGACCCTCGTCGTGATCGCCCGCGACAGCGAAGCCGGCGGCAAGCCTTCCGCGTTCGTGGTCGAGCGGCCGGCCGAGGGACTCGAGCTGATCGGCACCCCGGAGAAGATGGGGCTGCACGCCTCGAACACTGCGGACCTCTCGTTCGACGGGGTCGAGTGCGAGCGGCTCGGCGACCCGGGCGCCGGGATGAGGATCGCCCTCGGCGTGATGGACGGAGGCAGGATCGGCATCGCCGCTCAGGCGACTGGGTTGGCCCAGGGCGCGCTTGACATCGCTGTCGACTGGGCCAAGGAGCGCGAGGCGTTCGGCGGGCCGATCGCGAAGCTCGGCCAGGTGCAGGCGAAGATCGCCGAGATGAGCACCGACGTAGAGGCGGCGCGGCGCTCTACGTCAGGGCCGCTCGGTTGAAGGACGAGGGCCTGCCGCACACCGTCGAGGGAGCGCAGGCGAAGCTGTTCGCAAGCCGGGTCGCGCGATTCCAGACGGGCGAGGCGATCCAGGTGATGGGCGGCGCCGGCTACATGACCGACCTGCCGGCCGAGCGTTACTACCGCGACGCGAAGATCACCGAGATCTACGAGGGCACCTCCGAGATCCAGCGGCTCGTGATCGCCCGAGCGCTGCTCGGCGACGCCGCCCGCTGACGACGCTCAGGCGGTCGCGGTGAGCGAAGCGACGACGGCCCGGAGCTCCGCCACATCAGTGAGCAGTCGGGTCAGGACGCCTTCCTCTGTTCCTTGGCCCGTGAGTCATCACCAAGCGATGCCCGGAGGTCGCCGACGAGCTTCACTACCGGGCTTTCTGCGACCCCGCGGATGAACGCCGACTCGCGGCGCAGGTCCTCCAAGTCCCCCCGGGTCAGCACCACCAGGTTCACGTCCCTGAGCAACTTCACTTCGATCGGTCTGATCGCATCGGCAGCAGGCTCGAGGCCGCAGTCGCCAATGACCATCAGGTCGATGTCGCTCTCCCGGCGGGCTTCTCCGCGCGCCCAGGACCCGAATATGCCCGCGGCTTCCACGCCTTCGAGATCCTCCAGGGCCGCCTTGATCAGCGCTTCCGCATCGAGTGAGAGCGCCACCAGTTCGCCGAGCGGCTCGGAAATCGGGGAACTCATGTCGATTCGGAAGCGGTGGGGGCGAGCAGGTTGCATCACGTTCGACTATCCCCGACTCGACGAGGCGGATCAGTTCCCTGTGCAGACTCGACGCGACCACATCGCATCGATCACGCAGCTCTGCGGAGGTCTGCCACGAACTGGGGCGTTCGAACAGTGCTTCCATCAGGTCTGCCTGCAGGGCGGAGGCGAACAACGGGAAGGCTGTTTGCGGGCGGGTCCTCATCCCGCGGGAATGATATTCGAATAAATCGAATCTCAGGCGGTCGCTGCCAGCGAAGCTTCGGCCGCAGCCGCCATCGCCCCGGTGATCACTGCGAGTTCCTCGTCGCCGGTGACGAACGGGGGCATCGAGTAGACGAGGTTGCGGAACGGGCGCAGCCAGGCGCCGTTATCGACTGCCGCCGCCGTGGCCGCGGCCATGTCCACCGGGCGCTCAAGCTCGATCACCCCGATCGCTCCCATCACCCTGACGTCGGCGATTCCGGGGCGGTCGCGTAGCGGCTCGAGGCCCGCCCGTAGGCCACTCTCGATCCTCGGGACGTCGTCGCGCCAGCCGCCTTCGGCGATCAGCCCGGTCGAGGCGAGGGCGACGCTGCAGGCGAGCGGGTTGGCCATGAAGGTCGGCCCGTGCATCAGCGCTCCGCCCTCGATCCCGGTCGCGACCTCCGGAGTGCAGAGGGTCGCGGCGAGGGTCATGTAGCCGCCGGTCAGGGCCTTGCCGAGGCAGAGCACGTCCGGCACGACGCCGGCGTGGTCCATCCCGAACAGGGTCCCGGTGCGGCCGAAGCCGGTGGCGATCTCGTCGAGCACGAGCAGGATCCCGTGGCGGTCGCAGAGGTCGCGCAGCAGGCGCAGCACGGCCGGGTCGTAGAACCACATCCCGCCGGCGCCCTGCACGACCGGCTCGACGATCACCGCGGCGAGCTCGTCGGCGTGGCGCTCGACGAGGCCGCGTCAGGTGAGCCGAGTACTCGTCGCCCATCTCGCGCGGAGGGCGGTCGGCGAAGACCTGCTGGGGCAGGACGGAGCTGAACAGCGAGTGCATCCCGCCGACGGGGTCGCAGACGCTCATCGCCCCGAAGGTGTCGCCGTGGTAGCCGCCGCGCAGGGCCAGCAGCTTCGGGTCGGCCCTGGCGGGCCTGCAGGCACATCTTGATCGCCACCTCGACCGAGACCGAGCCGGAGTCGGCGAAGAAGACGTGCTCGAGGCCCTCCGGGGTCATCTCGACCAGCCGGCGTGCGAGCGCGATCGCCGGCTCGTGGGTCAGGCCGCCGAACATCACGTGCGACATCCGGCCGAGCTGGTCGTGGGCGGCGGAGTCGAGCACCGGGTTGCGGTAGCCGTGGATCGCGCACCACCACGACGACATCCCGTCGACGATCTCGCGGCCGTCTGCGAGCTTCAGCCTCGCTCCGCTGGCCGACTCGACCCTCAGCGGCTCGACCGCCGCCGGCATCGGCCCGTACGGATGCCAGACGTGACGACGGTCGTAGTCGAGCAGCTCGCGCTCGCGCGCCTCGCTCGTGGGGTTCTGGTCCAGGTTTCCTGACACGGTCTCGCCGGGCGGCAACGCTAGCGGTCGGGGTTCCTCGCCCACTTGGCGGTCACCCTGCCGGTGGTCGGATCAGTGAGTCAGCGAGCTGGATCAGCGACGCCACATCGCCGAGAGTGGAGGCGAGGACGGCCGACTCGACAGCGCCACCTCCATAGGCGATCCTGTTCCGGCTGAGACGGGCAGCGTCGATCCGCTCAAGAAGGTCGGCTCCGTCCGGTGCCAGCTCGCGCGCGGCGTCGATCCTTTGGCGATGACTCCCCTGCCTGTCGTTGGCGCTGGCACCTCCGACGAGCAGGATCGCGTTGAGGGCGTGAAGGGCAGCCTGGTAAGCAAGCAGGAAACGGCTCTCGGTCGAGTTCTTGATCCGCTTGGCATCTGCGAGGTACTCGGCGGCGCCGACGAGGAGACTTGCCGCCTGGGCCCGTCGGTGGAGTTGCACCTCGGAAGCATCAGCGGGTCCGTTCATGCGGCGTCCACGAAGGCCCGAAGGTCGCCGACCAGGTTGCTCAACGGGAAGAACGAGACGCTCTCCATCAGCGGTGTCGACCGGCGTCGTCTGACCTCTGACGGGCTGAAGACCACACCGTTCACTTCCCGGCCAACGGCTCGCTCGACCGAGGCCAGTGCCCGGTTCAGTGCGACGGGTTCCGGTGCCCCGACCACCATGACGTCGATATCGCTCCGCGGACCCGCCTCGCCGCGCGCCCACGAGCCGAAGATCGCCGCTGCCTCGATGCCGTCGACCTCGGCCAATGCGCGACGCAGCATCGCCTCGACCCCGACGGTTCGCTCGACCAGCTGTCGCACCGGCTCGGCAAGCGGGGAGTTCATGTCAGGGCGGTAGCGGTAGGGGCGGGAAGACTCATCGCGTTCGATGATGCCCGCCTCTCGCAGCCGCCCGAGCTCATCGTGCAGTGTCGATGCAGAGACCGCACAGGCGCTGCGCAGGTCGTCGAATTCGCGCCAGCGCTTGGGCTCGGCAAACAGCTCGGCGAGCAGCTCGGCCTGGTGGCGTGACGCGAACAGCGGGCAGTTGTTCGGAGGGCGGGTCTTCACTGCCTCCCAAGGATATTCGGTAAAACCGGATTCGTCGACGAGGCTCAGTCCCGGAGACAGTCGGCGGGCCGCACACGGCCTTACGAAGCGGCTCCGGAAAGCAACGCGATCACCTCGATTCCCGCAAGTTCCGCAACGAACCGGTACGGAAGTTGCGCGCCAAGTTTCTTCCGTCAGCCTTGGCCCCTATCTTGCTGGATCAGGTTTCCAAGCACGATGAGCGAAGACAACTTCACCGAAATCGAGCGCGTGATGCGCCGCGTCTCAAGCGCGCGCTTCCTCGCCGAGGAGACGATCGCCAAGCTCAAGAAGGAGGGGCGGAGATCCACCTGGTCCGCACGATGGAGGAAGCCGCCAAGGACCTCGAAGAGGCTAACAGAAGATCCTCCAGGGCGCCCACTTCGGTCGTCCTGAGGATCAGGGCCGCCTGATCGCCTGAGCCGAGCCGTGGCGGCCCTCCTGCCAGAGGAGATCCGCGAACGCCTCGGGGACTCGTGGCCCGATGGGCCGATTACGACGGCTCGGAGCGAAGCGGGTCGCAGCCGTTCCTGATCGATCTCTTCGATTGCTACGGGGTGACGGACCTGCAGGCGATGGGCACGTCCTCGAGAAGAACAAGGGCGGCAAGTTCATCGATCTGCTCTGGCCCGAGAAGTGCCTGATTGAGATGAAGCGCCCGTCGGAGGCCGGGAAGCTCGGCAGCCCATCGCAAGCAGGCCCTGGACTACTGGGAGAAGTCTTCCAGCGTCGACGAGAAGATCGCCGCGCCTCGTTACGTCGTGCTCTGTGCGTTCAGCAGTTCGAGATATGGGAGCCGGGCCGCTTTCGCGAGGCGCCGGTTGCCGAGTTCGCCCTCGCCGACCTGGCCGACAAGTGGGAGTCGCTCGCCTTCCTCGCGGATCTCGCTCCCGCGTTCCGCAAGGACGAGCGGGCGGTCACTGTCGAGGCGGTCAATCGGCTCGCGAGTCCTGCACAGGCGCTGGAGGCTACGCGATGACATCGAGACGGCGACGAGATCGACGACTTCATCCTACAGTGCGGTCTGGTGCCTGTTCGCGGAGGACGCGGGCCTCATGCCCAAGGGGCTGTTCACCCAGGCGGCGGAGCGCTGCGTCGGCGCCGATCGCTCGACAGCCAACGAGCTCGGCGAGATCTTCGAGACGCTTGAACAAGCCGGTCTCCGAAGAGAAGCGGTTCGGAATCCTGAAGGGCGTCCCCTACGTCAACGGGGAGCTGTTCAAGCGTGCCGACGCGGATCGACCTGACCGACGAGGAGATCGAGCACCTGCTCGGCGCGGCGAAGGAGGACTGGACGGAGATCCAACCGTCGATCATCGGCTCCCTGTTGGAAGGGACGATGGAGGGAAGGCGCGACGCCGTCGGCGTCCACTACACGCACGAGGCCGACATCATGAAGGTCGTCGGGCCGGTGATCGTCGAACCGTGGCGCGAGCGGATCGACGGCCTCAAGAGTTGGGACGAGGCCTGCGATGCCCATCGAGCACTGGTCGAGTTCCGGATCCTCGACCCGGCCTGCGGCTCGGGCAACTTCCTCTATGTCGCCTATCGCGAGATGCGCAGGATCCAGCAGGACCTCCGGGCGAAGGCACTGGAGATGGCGAAGGCTGAGGGCAGGCTCAACGCCGAGACGGAGACGGAACCCGGCGGAAAGCTGGGTGATCCCTACCCGGTGGCGGGCCTCCACGGCATCGAGATCAAGCGGTTCCCGATCAAGCTCGCTCGCCTGACGCTCTGGATCGGTCAGGCGATGACGGTCCGCGAGCTCGGGTTCGGACGAACCGACACTGCCGCTTGCCTCGCTTCCCCAAGTCCGAGACGGGGATGCGCTGGCGCTCGAGTGGCCCGAGGTGGAGGCGATAGTCGGCAACCCGCCGTTCCTCGGTTCGCAGAACCTGCGCGGAGAGCTCGGCGACGCCTACGTCGAGTGGCTGAAGGAGCGCTTCGGTGTGGGCGTGAAGGACCTGTGCGTCTACTGGTACCGGATCGCCCACGAGCGCCTCCCGGCGGGCTGTCGAGCCGGGCTGGTCGGGACCAACTCCGTCTCGCAGAACCGGGCTCGTGAAGCCAGTCTCGACTACGTCGCAGCGAATGGCGGGGTGATCTTCAATGCCGTCGCGAAGCACAAGTGGCCCGGCGATGCGGTCGTCAACGTCTCGATCGTCAACTGGGTCAAGCGCCCGGGCGAGCCGGTCTCACGGTTCGTGCTCGACGGGGAGGATGTGCCGGCGATCACGACGTCGCTGCGGCCAGAAGGCGGCTCGGCTGAAGCTGCCGTGAAGCTGGTTGCCAACAAGGGGCGGGCGTTCCAAGGGCCGATCCCCGTCGGTGACGGCTTCGTGCTCGGCGATTCAGACGCGCGAGCCATGCTTGCTGGCGGGGGCGCCGAGTACAGCGAGGTCGTCAGGCCCTATTTGATCGGTAAGGACATCGCCGAGGCGGTCGACCAGCGGCCGGCGCGGTGGATCATCGACTTCGCGCAGATGCCACTAGAGCAGGCTTCTGACTACCCGGCCGCACTGGAGATCGTGAGGGCAGCGAGTCAAGCCCCACCGTGACCAGGTCAAGCGGGAGGTGCGACGGCGAAACTGGTGGCGATTCGGTGAAGTCGCTGTGGGAATGCGGAGAGCCGTCTCGGGGCTCGATCGTTACCTCGCGGGCACGGCGACCGGGAAGCGGTTCCTATTCGCCTGGGTAGAAGCATCCGTGTGTCCCAGCAACGCCACCAACGTCTTCGCCTTCTCCGACGATTACGCAATGGGGATTCTCACCGCAAGGCCCCACATCCAGTGGGCGATCCGGCAGTCGTCAACCTTGGAGGACCGCCTGCGCTACACGCCCACCTCAGCCTTCGAGACCTACCCGTGGCCGCCGGCGCCCACGCCGGCGCAGCGCGAGGCCGTGGCCGATGTGGCCAGGCGGCTGGTCGCGCTTCGCTCCGAGCTGTGCGCCGAGCACGAGATCGGCCTGACCAAGCTCTACAACGCGGTCGACGAAGGCGCCCACGTCGACCTCAAGAAGCTTCATCGAGAGCTCGACAAGGCGGTCGCCGTCGCCTATGGCTGGCCTGCCTCGGTCGCGGGCAACACCGAGGAGATCATCGAGCGCCTGAGTGCCCTCTCGGCCGACATAACCGCCGGTCGGGTCGAGTACGAGCCGTTCAAGGGCTGGGCCGACTGAGGCGTTCCGTCCGTCGTCGGGGAGCTCGGGCGTTGCCGCAGGCCGGCGATTCCGCGCCTCGGTGCTACCGGTCGCCCCGCGCCCCGTAAACTGAACCGCGATGTCAACCACTCCCCGAACCCTCCAAGAGGAACTCGAGCGCTGGCGCTCGGAGGTCTACGAGGCCGCGCCGGAGCGCGACGCCAACTTCACGACCCTCTCCGCCGAGCCGGTCGAGCCGCTCTACACGGAGGCCGACCTGCCGCAGGACAGGGAGTCGGAGATCGGCCTGCCGGGCGAGTACCCGTTCACCCGCGGCGTCTACCGGCACGATGTACCGCGGCCGGCTCTGGACGATGCGCCAGTTCGCCGGCTTCGGCACCGCCGAGGAGACCAACGAGCGCTTCCGCTACCTGCTCGACCACGGCCAGACCGGCCTCTCGACCGCGTTCGACATGCCGACGCTGATGGGCCACGACTCCGACCACCCGCTCGCTCGGGCGAGGTCGGGCCGCGAGGGCGTGGCGGTCGACTCGCTCGACGGACATGGAGACCCTGTTCGCACGGCATCGCCGCTCGGCGAGGTCTCCACCTCGATGACGATCAACGCGCCCGGCCGCGATCATGCTCGCCTTCTACGTCGCCGCGGCCGAGAAGCAGGGCGTCGCGCGCCGGAGCACCTCGGCGGCACGATCCAGACCGACATCCTCAAGGAGTACATCGCCCAGAAGGAGTGGTTCTTCCCGGTCGACCCGGCGATGCGGCTCGTCGGCGACATGATCGAGTGGTGCACGCAGCACATGCCGCGCTGGAACCCGATCTCGATCTCGCGGCTACCACATCCGCGAGGCCGGCTCGACCGCCGCTGCAGGAGCTCGCCTTCACCCTCGAGGACGGCCTCGACCTACGTCGAGGAGGCGGTCGAGCGCGGCCTGGACGTCGACGACTTCGCGCCGCGCCTCTCGTTCTTCTTCAACGCGCACATCGACTTCTTCGAGGAGATCGCCAAGTACCGCGCCGCCCGCCGCATCTGGGCGCGCGAGATGAAGGAGACCTTCGGCGCCAAGGACCCGCGCTCGTGGCTGCTGCGCTTCCACACCCAGACCGCCGGCGTCTCGCTGACCGCCCAGCAGCCGCTCAACAACATCGTCCGCACCGCGATCGAGGCGCTCGCCGCGGTGCTCGGCGGCACCCAGTCGCTGCACACCAACTCGCTCGACGAGGCGCTCGCGCTGCCGACCGAGGAGGCCGTCACGGTCGCGCTGCGCACCCAGCAGATCATCGCCCACGAGACCGGCGTCGCCAACACGGTCGACCCGCTCGGCGGCTCCTACTGCGTCGAGGCGCTGACCGACCGGATGGAGGAGCGCGCCCGCGACTACTTCCGCCGGATCGACGAGCTGGGCGGGATGGTCGCGGCCGTCAAGGAGGGCTTCCCGCAGCGCGAGATCGCCGACGCCTCGTTCGAGCTGCAGCGCGAGATCGAATCGGGCGAGCGGATCGTCGTCGGCGTCAACGCCTTCACCGAGGGCGACGACGAGCAGACCGAGATCCTGAGGATCGACCCGGCACTCGAGCGCAAGCAGGTCGACTCGCTCAAGGCCCGTCGCGGCCGCCGCGACAGCCAGGCGGTCGAGTCGGCGCTCGACCGCAGCTGCGCGAGGCGCGCCGCCGCCGGAGGCAACCTGATGGAGCCGCTGCTCGCTGCGGCCCGGGTCGAGACGACCGAGGGCGAGATCGTCCACGCACTGCAGAAGGTGTTCGGCTCGTACACGGAGACCCCGGTCTTCTGATCCGAGGCCGCACGCGGCAGAAATGGTCCGCGGCCCCTGGGGAGGGGCCGGCCGGATCGAAGGGGAGAGGGGGCCGCGAGGCCCCGATTCGAAAGGGGAGGCAGCAGGATGGCGATTCACGGCAAGGCATCGGAAGTGATCGAGGCGCCGATCGACGAGGTCTACGAGATGGCGGCCGACGTCGAGGGCTCGCCCGAGTGGCAGCCCGAGATCAAGCAGGCCGAGGTGCTCAAGACCGACAAGGACGGCAACCAGGTACTCGTCCGCACGGCGACCGACGCGAAGGTCAAGCAGCTCTCGAGCGAGCTCGAGTTCAGCTACGACGCGCCCAACGGCCTCTCGTGGAAGCAGAAGAAGGGCGACGTCAAGTCGGTCGAGGGTTCGTGGTCGTTCGAGGATCTCGGTGACGGAACGACAAAGGCGACCTACGAGATGACGGTCGACCTCGGCCGTGCGCTCGGCCTCGTCATCCGCGGGCCGCTCGTCGACCTGCTGCGCGGCCAGCTCGTCGACACGATGCCCGGCAAGCTCAAGAAGTTCGTCGAATCGCGCTGAGCGGGCGGTGGCCCGAGGCCGCGGCGAGCCGGCCCGGGCCGGTGCCGAGCGCGATCGGATCGCCAGCCGGGAGGCGGCTCGCCCGGAAAAGCTCAGGATCGCTACGATCCCGCCGTCCCGCAAGCCCGTAGAACCCGCGGGAGACGACCCATGTCAGACAGCGCAACAGACCGAAAGATCCGCGTGGTCGTCGCGAAGCCCGGCCTCGACGGCCACGACCGCGGCGCGAAGATCATCGCCCGCGCGCTGCGCGACGCCGGCATGGAGGTGATCTACACCGGGCTGCACCAGACGCCCGAGCAGATCGTCGAGACGGCGATCCAGGAGGACGCCGACGCCGTCGGCCTCTCGATCCTCTCCGGCGCGCACATGACTCTCGTGCCGCGCATCGTCTCCCTGCTCGGCGAGCAGGGCGCGGGCGACATCCTCGTCACCGTCGGAGGCACGATCCCGGCCGACGACATCCCCGAGCTGAAGGCCCTCGGCGTGGCCGAGGTGTTCACTCCCGGATCGTCCACCCAGGACATCATCGACTTCATCAGCAGTTCCGTAGAGGCTTAGGAGCCCGAAGGAAAGAACCAATCGGGGAGCCACTGCGTAATCTGATTGACTCGTGAGTCAGTCAGGCATACTGACTGGCAACCCGCCCCCAATCAACATCGACAGGAGGACGACCGCACCGTGAAGATCTGCGTTCTGGTCAAGGAGGTACCGGACGCCGCCGTTGACAAGCGAATCGACCCCTCAACGGGGCGACTCGACCGCTGCGGCGAGAAGCAACCTCAACCCGTACGACACCCACGCGATCGAGGCTGCAATGCAGATCCGCGAGGGTGGCGCGATGCCGGTCGAGGAGATCGTCGCCGTCACGATGGGTCCCTCAGGGGCCGAGCGTGCACTGCACAAGGCGGTGTCGCTCGGTGCCGACCGTTCGATCCACCTCTCCGACGACACCCTCGCCGGAAGCGACGTGGCCGCCACCGGTTACGCGCTGGCGACGGTGCTGAAGCGCGGAGAACCCCGATCTCGTCCTGCTCGGGCAGCAGTCCGACGACGGCGAGTGCTACACGATCGGCGCAGTCGTGGCCGACCACCTGCAGATGCCGTCGCTCACCCAGGTCGTGAAGATGGACCTCGTCGACGGCGGTGCCAAGCTGCGAGCGCCAGGCCGAGTACGGCTACGACACCGTCCAGGTCGAGTTCCCCGCCGTGATTTCGGTCGGCGACGCGATCAACGAGCCGCGCTACCCGTCGCTGAAGGCGATCATGGGCGCGAAGAAGAAGCCGCTCGACGTCAAGTCGGCTGCCGACGCCGGAATCGACGCCTCGCACGTCGGCGGCGACGGTTCCAAGGTCGCCTGTGGCGACTTCAAGGCCCCGCCCGCGAAGGCGTCCGGAGAGATCATCGAAGACGAGGACACCGACGAGACGGTCGAGAAGATCGTCGCTTGGCTCGAGGAAAGGAAGCTGATCGCATGAGCTCCGTCCTGGTTTACGCGCTCCACTACGACGGCGCAATCAACAAGAACTCGCTCGGGGCCGTCTCCGAGGGCGCCAGGCTCGCCGGCGAGCTCGGCGGCGAGGCGCACGCGATCGTCGTCGGCGGAGCCGACCTCACCGACGACCTGCTCGCAGGCGCTCGGCAACTACGGCGCGTCGAAGGTGCTACAAGGTCGATGGACCCGAAGGCCTCGCCCAGCCGGTCATCGACGCGATGGCCACGATCATCGATGCGAACGGCCACAAGTACGCCCTGTTCGGCGGTGGACTGCTCGGCTTCGAGATCGGAGCCGGCCTGGCAGCGCGGCTAGGACGCCGGCGTGACGATGGAGGTCACGGCGGTCAGCGTCGAGGGCGGCGAGGCTGATGGCCGAGCGTCCGATCCTCGGCGACTCGGCGATCTCGATCTCGACCTACCGCTGGCGGCCTCGGCATCATCATCGGCCGGCTCAACGCGTTCGAGATCAAGGAGACCGGTGCCGCACGCGCCACGGTCGAGCCGCTCGCAGTCGAGTTCTCGCCCTGGTCGACGCAGGCCACGATGGTCACGCGCGGCGAGCAGCGCGGCGCCGACGTCAACATCGAGGGCGCCAACGTCCTCGTCGCCGGCGGCCGCGGCCTCGGCGATGCCGAAGGGTTCGAGCATGTGCGACGACCTCGCCGAGGCGTCTCGGCGGAGCGCCGTCGCCGCGACCCGCGCAGTCGTCGACGCCGGCTGGTTCCCGTACGCCGGCCAGATCGGCCAGACCGGCAAGACCGTCGCGCCGAAGCTGTACCTCGCGGCAGGCATCTCCGGCGCGATCCAGCACAAGGTCGGGATGCAGGGCTCGGAGAACATCGTCGCGATCAACAAGGACGCGAACGCGCCGATCTTCGAGTTCTCCGACCTCGGCATCGTCGGCGACCTCAACAAGATCCTGCCCAAGCTGACCGAGGCCATGAAGGCCAAGAAGGGGCTGATCGCGATGTCGTCCAATGGCAAGGGAGTCTCCCCGTCGCATTCCCGCCGCCGGTTGACTCGCCCGACGAGTTCGTCAAGCGCGACCTCGACGCTGAGGACGAGCTGATCGAGGTCGGCGTGGCGATCGTCGGCGGCGGAACCGCGGGCCTCGCCTGCGCCAACCGCCTGCTGCAGCTGCTGGGCGACGACCCCGAGACGATGGAGCGCCTCGGCGAAGTGCCGGTCGCGGTCATCGAGAAGGCGAAGACCTGCGGCGGGCACAACCTGTCCGGCGCGGTCATGCGCCCGGGGCCGCTGCGAGGAGCTGTTCCCGGACATGACCCGCGAGCAGTGGCGCAAGGAGGGCTTCGCGTTCGGCGAGGTCAAGAAGGAGGCGCGTCTACCTGCTGCCCAACGCGAAGATGAAGCTGCGCATCCCGCCGCCGCCGCCGTTCAAGAACCACGGCAACGAGGTCGATCTCGGTCGCCGCGCTGCTCGCTTCCAGCAGCGCAAGGCCGAGGAGGCCGGCGCGTACATCCTCACCGAGACCGCCGCCACCCAGCTGATCGTCGAGGACGGGCGCGTCGTGGGCGTGCGCTCCGGCGACAAGGGCCGCGGCAAGGACGGCGAGCCGCTCGGCAACTTCGAGCCCGGGCACCGACATCAAGGCGCAGGCCGACCGTGCTCGCGGAGGGCTGCTGGGGACACCTGACCGGGCGCGGCGATCCGCGAGTTCGACCTCGGCGAGGGCCGCGAGCCGCAGGTCTGGGAGCTCGGCGTCAAGGAGGTCTGGAAGGTCCCCAAGCCGCTCGACCGCGTGATCCACACGATCGGCCCGTGGCCGCTGAAGATCTCCGCCAAGTACGGCCAGATCGGCGGCACGTGGATCTACCCGATGAAGGACGAGAAGACCGGCGAGGACCTCGTCTCGATCGGCTTCGTCGTCGACCTCGACTACGCCGACGCCACCACCTCGGCCCACGACCTGCTCCAGCAGTTCAAGACGCATCCGCTCGTCAAGGGAGATCCTCGACGGCGGCGAGCGCGTCGCGCTGGGGCGCCAAGGCGCTGCCCGGCGGCGGCTACTGGTCGATGCCGAAGCTCTCGATGCCCGGCGCGGTGCTCGTCGGCGACGCCGGCGGGATGGTCGACACGGCGGCGCTGAAGGGCGTCCACCACTGCGATCGTCCGGGGATGCTGCGCGGCCGAGTCGATCTACAGCGCGCTCAAGCGCGGGGCGAGCTCCTCGAGGCCTACGAGCAGGCGATCGAGGAGTCCGTCGTCGGCAAGGAGCTCTACGAGGTGCGCAACGCGCGCCAGCCGTTCCAGCGGGGCTTCTGCTCGGGCGGGCCGCTCGTCAACCTGATGATCGCGACCAAGGGCAAGCTTCCCGGTCGGGCGCTGGCGTGGCACCGCAACGACGCCAAGCCGATGTTCATCGGCAACACCAAGGACAGCTACCCCAAGCCCGGACGGCAAGTACACCTTCGACAAGCTCTCCAGCGTCTTCATCACCGGCAACGCGACCCGCGACGACGCGCCCAACCACATCCGGGTGCGCAGAAGCGCGTGCCGCGGGAGATCGCCGAGACCTGGCGCTGGATGTGCCCGGCCGGGGTGTACGAGATCCCCGAGGACGCGCCGGAGCACGGCGAGGTGGACGTGATCGTCAACTACACCAACTGCGTGCAGTGCGGCGCGATCACCGCCAAGGGCGGTCGCCTGACGACCCCCGAGGGCGGCGACGGACCGCTGTACCAGATCACCTAGATCAGCCGATTGCGGCGTCGGCGGATGCGGCGGTGCGCCATGTGCGCCCGCCCTCCGCGAGTCGTTGACTCGCGAGTCGAAACTTGCACGTCGCGCCGGTGTTGTCTTAGATTGCGGTGATTCCCTCTTTGAAGACAGCACTCTGCGCGGCGCTCGTGGCCGGGTCCCTCGCGCCGACGGCCGCCGCCGCGAGCTCGCCGGGCGCCGATCTCCCGCAGGTGGCGCGGCTCCAGGTGATCGCTGAGCGCGCCTCGTCGGCCAGCGCCGCGAGGCCGTCGGCGAGTCCCGCATCGGTCAAGGTCGACGGCTGCACCAGCGACTCCGTCCCCGCGTCGAGGTCCTACCAGCTGAGCGCGTCGGCGAAGTCGATCACCGGCGCCAAGTCGGTCAGGGTCAGGTTCCGCCTGTTCGTCAAGGCTCCGGGCAAGCCCGAGGAGGAGATCAAGATCGCCACGGGCAACCGCCTCGGGGCGTGGGAGGACCCGGTTTCGATCGGCACAGGAGGAGTCGGCACCGTCAAGCTCGTCAAGCGGATCTATCGCCTCAGCGCACCGGCGACCTACCGGGCGACCGTGGACTTCGAGTGGTACGCGGCATCGGGCGGCAGCGGCACGCGGAAGCGGACCCAGACCGTCAACGCGCCGTCCTGCTCCCAAGCCGACCTCAGGCCCGACCTCCAGTTCTCGTCGGCCAATGTGACTGCGGTCGGCACGGCCCGCGCTCGCGTCGAGGTCGTCATCACCAACACGGGCAAGGGGCGATCGGCGGCCGGTGCGTGTGCGGCTCTTCGTTCCCGGCGCCGGCACAGGCACGGGAGTGAACAACGTCGCCCTCGGCAGGATCGACGAGCAGGGCACGCAAGCGCAAGCCGACCAAGAGCGATCCGCTGGTCCTGTCGCGGACAGCTGACTTCGAGGTCGCTCGCTGTTCGCCCGGATCGAGATGACCTTCGAGATCGACCCCGCCGGTGTGATCGGTGACCGGCGGTCAGCGACAACTACCGCCAATCCCTTGCCTTGCGGTCGGTTGAGCTCTACCCGGTCGATTTGCGCGGCAGCACCGGGTTGCTGCGGCTGCGTCGTCACGCTCGCCCCGCTAGACTGAGTCGCGATGCAGACCGAGATCCATCCCGAGTACGTCGAGTCGGAGGTGCGTTGCACCTGCGGCAACCAGTTCACGACCCGTTCCACCGAGGCGGAGATCAAGGTCGAAATCTGCTCCGAGTGCCACCCCTTCTACACGGGCCGCCAGAAGCTCGTGGACACCGGTGGCCGAGTCGAGCGGTTCAAGCGTCGCCAGGCCAAGCGCCAGCGTCCGAGCAGCTGATCGGACGGAGCTCTTGAGCGGGTCGGCCCAAGAGCCCACCCTGCTGCCGGACGGACGCATGATGGCGGGCACGGACGCCCCCGTCGGTGGGCAGGCGATCCTCGAGGGAGTGATGATGCGCGGCGTTGGGATCTGGGCCGTGGCGGTGCGCGAACCGGAAGGGGAGATCGAAGTCCGCTCCTTCCCACTGAAGTCGGTCCTGACCCGCCACCGGCTGCTGAGGCTTCCGGTGATCCGCGGTGTGATCGCTCTCTGGGAGTCGCTGTCGATCGGATTCAAGGCGCTCCAGATCAGCGCCAACATCCAGCTCGGTGAAGACGAGCACGGCGAGGAGGAGGAGATCTCCAAGGGAGCCTGGATCGGGGCGATGGTCGCTCTCACTCGCGCTGGCGATCGGCCTGTTCTTCGTCATCCCGGTCGGTCTGACGAGCCTCGTCAAGGACCAGATCGGCTCCCCGCTGCTCTTCTGGCTCGTCGAGGGAGTGCTCAGAACGGCGATCTTCCTCGCGTACCTCGCTCTGTTGGCAAGGCTGCCCGACCTCAGGAGGGTCTTCGAGTACCACGGCGCCGAGCACAAGACCATCGCCTGTTACGAGGGGGGACTCGAGCTGACACCGGAGAACGCCGAGCGCTTCTCGCGCCTGCATCCGCGATGCGGAACGAGCTTCCTGCTGATCGTGATGGTGATCGCGATCTTCATGTTCGCGCCGATCGGCCTGCCCGCCTGGTACTGGCTCGTCCTCTCGCGGATCCTCGGGGTCCCGCTGATCGCCGGCATCTCCTTCGAGGCGATCCGCTGGTTCGGTCGCAACCGCAACAAGCGGATGGGTGCGCGGGCTGATGTGGCCGGGGCTCCAACTGCAGCGGCTGACGACTCGCGAGCCCGACCGCGAGCAGCTCGCGGTCGCGATCGCCTCGATGAACGCCGTGCTCGACGGCGAGGACCCGGCCGATCTGGCCCGAGCCGCCGAAGCCGGTCTCGAAGTCGCAGCCTGAGCTCGACGGTCCGAAGCTCAACCCCTCGTAGACTCGCTCTCCGATGATTGAGGAACTCGTAGAGAGGATCGAAGCGCGCTTCGCCCAGTTGGAGAGCGACCTTGCCGACCCCGGGGTGATCGGGGACCGCACAGCGCTTCGCCGCTGCCAGCCGCGCCTACTCCGAGCTGGAGGAGCCGGCTCGACCTCGCCCGCGAGTGGCGCAGGGCGGTCGGCGACGAACAGGGAGCGATCGAGCTGCTCGAGGATGGCGACGACCCGGAGATCCGCGAGATGGAAGCGACGGCCTCCGCCCGCAGGATCGAGCTCGAAGATGAGATCCGCCTCGCGATGGTCGAGCGTGACCCCAATGACGACCGCGATGTGATCGTCGAGATCAGACCCGGTGCCGGTGGCGACGAGGCCGGCCTCTGGGCGGGCGACCTGCACCGGATGCTCGTCCGCTACGCCGAGCGGCGCGGGTTCCAGACCGAGGAGATGGGTGGAGGCGAGGGCTCGGCAACCTTCGCCGTGAAGGGCCAGGGCGCCTATTCGATCTTCAAGTTCGAGGCCGGCACCCACAGGGTCCAGCGCGTCCCCGAGACCGAATCGCAGGGCCGGATCCACACCTCCACTGCCACGGTCGCCGTGCTCCCCGAGGCGGAGGAGGTCGACATCGACGTGGACCTCAACGACCTCCAGATCGACGTGTACCGATCCTCGGGACCGGGAGGCCAGTCGGTCAACACGACCGACTCGGCGGTGCGGATCACCCACAAGCCGACCGGCGTGGTCGTGGCGATGCAGGACGAAAAGAGCCAGTTGCAGAACCGCGACAAGGCGATGCGGGTCCTGCGGGCGAGGCTCCACGAACGCGCCATGCGTGAGCAGCAGGAGAAGCTCGCCGCGGAGCGCTCCGCTCAGGTCGGCAGCGGCGAGCGGGCGGAGAAGATCCGCACCTACAACTTCCCCGACAGGAGAGTCAAGGACCACCGGGTCGGTCTGATGCTGCACGACCTCGACGCCGTTCTCGGCGGGTCGCTCGACGAGTTCACGGCCGCCCTGCAGGACGATGAGAAGCGCACGCGGCTCGAACAGCAGGCCTTGGAGCAGTGACGCCCGGGGGCGAGGCGGCCAACCCGACGGACGCGATGGGCCTCGTGCGTGAAGCGACCGTGCTGCTGGAGCGGGCGGGGTGCGGCACCCCGCGCCTCGATGCCGAGCTGCTGGTCGCTCACGCCCTGGGCACCGACCGCGCCGGACTCGTGCGCATCGCAGGTGAACCGGTCACCCAGTCGAGGCAGCGGGTCTCGGGCGAGCTGATCGAGCGCAGGGTCAACCGTGAACCTGTGGCCCAGATCCTCGGCCGCCGCTGGTTCCGCAACCTCGAGCTCGAGGTCAACCCGTCCGTCCTGACTCCCAGACCGGAGACGGAGCTGCTGGTCGAGTGGGGGCTGGGGCTCCCGCACGGTGCGAGGGTCGCCGACATCGGCACGGGCAGTGGAGCGATCGCCCTGGCACTTGCCGACGAACGCCCCGACCTCGACATCGTCGCGACCGACCTGTCACCGGAGGCGCTGAAGGTCGCCGCCTCGAACACGGCGCGCCTCGGCCTTGCCGTGGCGCTCGCAGCAGGAGACCTGCTCGATGCGGTCGACGGTCCGCTGGACGCTGTGATCTCCAACCCTCCCTACATCCCGGAGGCGGAGATGGCCGGCCTCGCCCCCGAGGTTTCGCGATGGGAACCCAGGGTGGCATTGACGCCCGGCCCTTCGGGGGTCGAGACCTTCGAGCGACTTGCCGAGCAGGCATCACGCAGGGGGATCGAGCGGATCGCCCTGGAGGTCGGGGCCGGCCAGGCTCCAGTCGTGGCCGCCCTTCTCGGTCGGTTCGGGTGGGATCAGGTGACGGTGATCGAGGACCTCGCCGGGATCGAGCGGGTCGTAGCCGGTGAGCGGGCGGGGAAGGGCGACAGTTGACCGGCGAGGACGCTGCCGTGCTGGAGCGGTGCATGGCCGTCGGCGGGGTCGCAGTCTTCCCGGCGGACAACGTGTACGGCCTCGCCTGCGAACCGGAGGACAAGGAGGCGGTGCGCCGCGTCTACGCCCTCAAGGGCCTCGTGCCCGACAGGCCGGCGGCGATCATGTTCTTCGACGTGTCGCTGGCGCTGGAGGCGGTGCCCGAAGTCGGCCCGAAGACCCTCGAGGCGCTCGGCAGGATCCTCCCCGGGGAGGTAACGGTCGTTCTCCCGAATCCGGCGGGCCGGTTCCCGCTGGCCTGCTCCGGCTCGACCGGGATGCTGGCCCTGAGGGTTCCGCAGCTGGCCGGCCGACTGGCTCCGCTGGCCGACGTCCGCTGGCCGGTCCTCCAGACCTCGGCCACGGGCGACGGCGGAGCTGATGCCACGACTGTCGATCAGGTTCCGATCGGCATCCGCGAGGGCTGCGATCTCGTGCTCGACGGGGGGGAGCTCTCCGGTACGCCTTCGACTGTGGTCGATCTGCGCGAGTACGAGGATGGTGGCGCGTGGACGGTCATCCGCGAGGGCGGGATGGCGCTGGAACGGCTCGAAGAGCTCCTCTGAGCCGCCTGATCCCGCCCGGCGCGGGCGGGCCGCTCTGGTAGCTTGCGGAGAAGCCCGATGCGGATCGCAATCGCCTCAGATCACCACGGTGTGGAGCTCAAGGCCGACCTCGTCGCCTTGCTGGCAGAGGCCGGCAACGAGCCTGTGGACGTCGGGCCGGAAACCACTGAGGCCGTTGACTATCCGGAGTACGCGGCGCTCGCCGCCAGGTTCGTCTCCGATGGAGAAGCCGATGCGGCGGTCCTGATCTGTGGCTCGGGAGTGGGCATGGCGATCACCGCCAACAAGTTCCCCGGTGTCCGCGCCGTCAACGCCCACGACGCCGAAGAGGCAGAGATGGCGCGTCGCCACAACGACGCCAACGTGCTCGCCCTCGGAGCGAGCAGGATCGACTCGGTCGATGCCGAGCAGATCCTGAATAGTTTCCTCGAGACCCCGTTCGAAGGTGGTCGGCACGCCCGCCGTGTCGAAGAGATAGCTGAGATAGAAAGGGAAGCCCAATCCTCATGAGTGACCTGCCTGCAGACTGGCTCGATCGACCGCTCTCGGAGATCGACCCCGAGATCGCCGCAGTCGTGGATGCCGAAGTGGCCCGCCAGCAGCGCACGCTCGAGATGATCGCCTCCGAGAACTTCGCGCCTCGGGCGGTGCATGGAGGCTCAGGGCTCGGTCCTGACCAACAAGTACGCGGAGGGCTACCCCGGCAAGCGCTACTACGGGGGCTGCGAGTAGGTCGACGTCTCCGAGCAGCTCGCGATCGATCGCGCCAAGGAGCTGTTCGGCGCGGACCACGCCAACGTGCAGCCGCACTCGGGCGCTCAGGCGAATGCCGCCGTCTACCACGCGCTGCTCGACCCGGGCGACACGATCCTGGGCCTCGAGTTGGCCCACGGCGGGCACCTCAGCCACGGGATGAAGCTCAACATGTCGGGCAAGCTGTATCGACGTCGCCTCGTACGGCGTCGACCCCGAGACCTACCTGATCGACATGGACGTGGTCGCCAGCGTCGCCCGCGAGCGCCGGCCGAAGCTGATCATCGCCGGCTGGTCGGCCTACCCGCGCCAGCTCGATTTCGCTGCCTTCCGCGAGATCGCCGATGAGGTTGGAGCGAAGCTGCTGGTCGACATGGCCCACTTCGCCGGCCTTGTCGCCGCCGGCGAGTACCCCAGCCCGGTGCCTTACGCCGATGTGGTGACGACGACCGTCCACAAGACACTCTGCGGACCCCGCGGCGGGCTGATCCTGTGCCGCGAGGAGCTCGCCGCGGCCATCAACCGGGGCGTCTTCCCCGGTCAGCAGGGTGGTCCGCTCGAGCACGTGATCGCAGGCAAGGCCGTCGCCTTCAAGATCGGCGATGACCGAGTCGTTCCGGGAGCGCCAGAGGCGCACGATCGAGGGCGCCCGAACGGTGGCCGACAGGCTGCTCGAGGCCGGCAACGGAGTCAGCGTGCTGACCGGCGGAACCGACGTCCACCTGGTGCTTGTCGACCTGAGGGAGAGCGACCTCGACGGACAGACGGCAGAGGACAGGCTCGACGAGATCGGGATCACCGTCAACCGCAACGCGGTGCCATTCGATCCGCGGCCGCCGATGGTCACGTCGGGCTTGAGGATCGGGACGCCGGCGCTTGCCACGCGCGGCCTGACCCTTGAGGATTTCAGCGAGGTTGGCAGCGTTATCGCGGCAGCCCTCGGCCCGGAGTTCGAGTCGATCAAGGGTGACCTTTCGGCCCGTACCGCAGCCATCGCCGACTCCCATCCCCTCTACGCCTCGCTCGGCGAGGGCGCACCCGCCTGATCGCTCCCGGCAGGCCTGCGGCCGCGACGGCTGGCATCCTCAGGTCGCCAGCCGTGACGCCGATCGACGCCCTATTCGCCTCCCTCGCGGCATTTGCCGTGGCAGCCCTGACGACTCCGGTCGCGGCGAGGCTGGCCGTGCGGATCGGAGCGATAGATCGTCCAAGGGCAAGGGGCCTCTCGCAGCGGCCAACCCCACTGCTCGGGGGCTTGGCAATCCTCGTGGCAGTGGTCGGCGCCGCCCTCGTCTGGCTGCCATGGGACGCCGAGACGAGGGCGATCTCTCGCGGCGGCGATCCTGATCGCCGTGATCGGCTGCGGTCGACGACACCGTCGAACTTCACGCCGGATGGAAACTCGCAGGGCAGGTGGCGGCCGCCCTGATCCCGGTCGCGGCCGGAGTCGAGGTGCGAAACGTCACCCTGCCGTTCATCGGCGCGGTGGACCTGGGCTGGACTGCGGCGCCTTTGACGGTCGTGGGTCTCGTGGCGCTGATGAACGTCGTCAACTTCTCCGATGGGGTGGACGGTCTGGCGGCCGGCGTCTGTGCCATCGGCGCAGCGGCGTTCGCTGTCATCGCATTCGACCTCGACCGGGCATCAGCGGGTGTGCTGGCCGCGATAACCGCCGGGGCCGCCGCCGGCTTCCTCGTCCACAACTTCCCTCCGGCCAAGGTCTTCATGGGTGACAGCGGAGCCAACCTGCTCGGGCTGCTGCTCGGTTCTGTCGCCGTCCAGGGAACGCTCAAGACAAACGCCGTCGTCGCAGTCGTGCTGCCGCTCGTGATCCTCGCCGTGCCGCTGCTCGACACCGGTTTCGTCGTCGTCAAGCGGCTGCGGTACCGCCGCCCGGTTCATGAGGCCGACCAGAACCACTTCCACCACCGGCTGGCCCGGGTCGGGTTCTCGCCCAGGCGAACCGTCGCCTACCTGTACGGCTGGACGCTCTCGCTTGCCGTCTTCGCTGTTGCGCTGAGGTTCGTCCCGTACAGCGACGACCATGGCCACTTCGACATCCCGTGGAGCCTGCTGATGGCCGTGCTCGGTCTCTTGGTGATCGCGGCGAGCATCCAGGTGATCGCCGTGCTCGAGATCGGAGGCTTCCGAAGGTTGCGGGCGTGGCAGATCCGCGAAGCCGACCCCGCGACGAGCGAGCAGGAGATCGACGCGGAGGTCAGGCGCGAGATCGAGACAGGGGAGTGGGAGCGGCCGCGGGCGGACGGCAGCTGAGGGTCAGCGGTCTCTGGCGAGCTTCCCGTCGCGGGAGACGAGCACGCCGAGCGTCACAGCCTCGATCAGGCCGATGAACGAGGCGAGGGCGATCGCCTGGTTGGACGGGTGAGTGACTGCGAACGCGACGATCGCGAGCGGTGCGACACCGATCACGACTATCCCGACCACTCGGACGACCCGTTCCCAGACGGTCTCACGCTCCGGCGGATCCATGTCAGCCAGCCAGCCCTCGGAAGTGAGTTCCGCCATCCGCCGGGTGGATGATTCGCACGACCAGGACATCAGTGCCATGAAGGCGAGCGGCACGATCCAGGTCACGATCCAGATGATTCCTGCCGCCGTGAAGCCGACGGCTTGGCGCAGCCGGCTTGGTCGCTCGTCGGCGGGCGGGTCGAGGAACGCGGCGAACATCAACACGCGGATCCCGAGCCGGTAGGTCTCCTTGAACTTGTTGACGCGTCCGGGCGGCAGGCCCGGGCGTTCCCGGGCGACGGCCGATTCGAGTGCGTTGGCTGCGGTTTCCCGGTCGGGGTGGACGCCGCGCAGGACCAGCAGCTCGGCAGCGGTCTCGGGAGAGGCCGGGTCGCGCCCGCTCAGCGCAGCGAGCCGCAGCGCCATCCGCGCCTGCTCCCACAGCGACGCCACATAGGCGGGGATCAAGGCGATCAGGAACGGAGTGCCGCTGATGGCGCCGTCGATCCGCGATGCGTTGCGTGCCTGCCTGACCGCCTTGCGGACCGAAGCGGGAGGATCGCCGCTCGCCTTCTCGGCCCAGTTCGCAGCTCCCGGAGAGAGCCTGGCCTGAGCGTGGAGCAGCAGCAGCTCCGGAAGGTGCAGCGGGTCGTGCATCAGGTCACGCATGAGATCCGAATGCTCTCCGCTGCGCGCATGCCGCCGACTCATCGCCGATGAGCCTAACCGGAGCTCACCGACCCGCGGGTCCTTCACTAGCCTCTCCGGTATGGGCTCCAAGGTCGATCAGACATCCGAACTCGACCTTGAGGTAACCGGCATGACCTGCTCCGGGTGCGCAGTGAAGGTCGAGCGAGCACTCGGCGCGATCGAAGGAGTGGAGGCCGTCGTCAACCCGATGACCGACCGGGCATCGGTCAGCTACGACCCGAGCCGCACGGCTCCGGGGGATCTTGTCGCGGCGATCGAGGCTGTCGGCTACGCGGCCAAGCCGATCGGCTCGGGAGGTGATCACTCCAACCACGGGCACGGCGCTGCGGGAGCAGAGCGCGACCACTCGGGCCATGACCACTCCGAACATGGGATGGCGTCCGGTGAGGGCCTGATGCCGCGGTTGGTGGCCAGCGCGATCCTCACCCTCCCGACGATGGCGATCTCGATGATCCCCGCTCTCCAGTTCGACCACTGGGCGTGGGTGGCATTCCTGCTCGCCACTCCCGTTGCCCTCTGGGGGGCGTGGCCCTTTCACCGGGCCGCCTACCTGGCGCTGCGTCACCGCACGATCGGAATGGACGCGCTCGTCTCGCTCGGGGTGATCGCAGCCTGGGGATGGTCGGTCGGTGCCCTCCTGTTCGGTGGGGCCGGAGCCGCCGGCATGGAGATGGGATTCCACCTCACCGCGGATCGCTCGGCTGCGGCGAGCTCCGTCTACTTTGAGGTGGCCGCCGCCGTCACGACCCTGATCCTGCTTGGCCGGGTGCTCGAGGCAAGGGCCAAGAGCCGGGCGGGAAGCGCGGTCAAGGCCCTGCTCGACCTCGCTCCTCCAGAGGCGAGGGTTGTCGAGGCCGATGGCGCCGAGCGGATGCTTCCGGCGGCAGGTCTGGAGATCGGGATGAGGTTCGTGGTCAGACCCGGGGAGCGGATCCCCGCCGACGGCCTCGTGATCGAGGGCGACAGCGCGGTCGACCGCTCGATCCTGACCGGCGAGAGCGTTCCGGTGGAGGTCGGCCCCGGTGATTCGGTTGCCGGCGCGACAGTGAATGCGGGCGGCAGGCTGCTGGTCGAGGCCACGGCAGTGGGAGAGGCGACCGAGCTCGCACGGATCGCGAAGATCGTCAGCGACGCTCAGGCCCGCAAGGCGCCGGTCCAGCACCTCGTGGACAGGATCAGCTCTGTGTTCGTGCCGACGGTCATCGTCCTCTCGGCCCTGACCTTCGTCGGCTGGCTGATCGCCGGGGCGACGGCGGCGGCTGCCCTGACCCCTGCAGTGGCGGTGCTCGTCGTCGCCTGCCCTTGCGCGCTTGGCCTCGCGACCCCAGCGGCGCTGCTCGTGGCCTCGGGGCGCGGGGCTCAACTCGGGGTGCTCGTGAGGGGCCCGGAGGCGCTGGAGGCGAGCCGGACGATCGACACCGTGATGCTCGACAAGACCGGCACCCTGACCAGCGGTGAACTCTCGGTCGCCGCGATCGAGATCGATGGCCCGCCGGACCGGCAGATCGAGCTCGCCGCATCGGTCGCAGGGGAGTCGGGGCACCCGATCTCCAGAGCGCTCGCATCCGAAGCCGCTTCGCGTGGGGTCGGTGCGGTCCGGGTCGAGCAGGTCGAGGAGCGCGGCGGCCTGGGGGTCTCGGGCACCGCTGACGGCATCCGGGTGACGGTTGGCCGAGCAGAGCACCTGATCGACAGCGGCCTCGAGATGCCCGACCCGCTTGCGGCGGCTCTGGCCGCCCAACGCGCGAGCGGGAGGGCGACTGTCTGCGCGGGCTGGGAGGGCCGCATACGGCTGGTAGCGGGCCTCTCCGACACACTCAGGCCCGGCGCCGCCGAGGCAGTCGCCGCCATCCGGGCGCTCGGTGCCAAGCCCGTGCTCCTGACCGGCGACGCGCGAGCGGCAGCCGAGGCCGTGGCGGCAGAGGTCGGGATCGACGAGGTCCGAGCCGAGGTCCTGCCCGACCAGAAGGCGGCGGCGGTCGAGGCCGAGCAGCGGGCCGGCGCCCACGTGGCGATGGCAGGCGACGGTGTCAACGACTCGCCCGCACTGGTGGTCGCCGATCTCGGAATCGCCATCGGGGGTGGAGCCGACGCCGCGGTCGAGGCTGCCGATCTCGCACTGCTCAGGCCTGATCCGAGGCTGATCGCGGACTCGATCGCACTGTCGAGGCGCACCCTCTCGACGATCCGCTGGAACCTGGTCTGGGCCTTCGGCTACAACGTCGCCGCGCTGCCTCTGGCCGTCGCCGGCCTCCTGCAGCCGATGATCGCATCGGCTGCGATGGCCTTCTCCAGTGTCTTCGTGATCGCGAACGCATTGAGGCTCCGGCGCTTCCGGGGAATGGCTCCCTCTGCTACGGGCCGATAGGCTCGGCGCCGGATGCAAACCGGCTCAGCGAGCAACCAGATCGTGTCCGTTCCGTGCTTTGCGGCCGGACCGACCGCAACCGAGTGCGGTGCAGTCGAGATGCGCGACGCACAGGCTGCGGCTCACGCCGCTGATGGCGCCGCCAGGGCGAGTGGGCGGGCAGCGGTTGTAGCCGCAGCAGGGCTCGCTGACTCGCTGCGGATGGCAGCCGGCCTCGTCACCGCCCGAGGCGACCGCCAGCCGGTGGTCGCCGTCGCTGCGCTGGACGGAGCCGACCTCGAGGTTGCACGACCGGCCCTCGAGACAGCCTCGCAAACGGTGCTCGACTGCCGTTCAGCGCAGCTCGACCCGGTCGCCTGTCGGTCGGCCTTGACCCTCGGCGCTCCCGTCGTCGTCCTCGTCGCCGACCTCGAGGGCCTTGTCCTGGTTGTCGGTCGCCTGCGTGAGGCCCTCCCCGACTGGAGTGCTGGCGATCGACCGTCGCTGGCGATCGACGAGGAAGCGACCCTTGAGGCGTTGCCGGTGCTGAGGGAGTCAAAGCGGCCGGTGATCCTCGTCGGCCACGGCGCAGCCGTCGGAGCGGACCTCCAGGCGATCGCCACCCTTGCTCGGGTATGGCAGGCCCCGGTCTGCCTGACCTTCTCAGCGACCTCGATGCCGGCCGGGGTCCTCGAGCAGTTCCGTTCGGCGTTCGCCGTGGACCTGCCGATCCTCCCGGCGGGAACGGTCCCGTGGTCAACCGCCCTCGCTCGCGCCGATCGGGTTCTGGCCTTGGGGAGTGGGCTCTCGGAGGCTGACTGGTTCGGTCTGAGCGATGCGAGGCTCGTCCGGGCGCCTGTGACCCGAGTGGCGCTCGAGCCAGATCCCGACGGTGTCGCTGAGGCGACCGTCGTCGCGGAGGCAGGCGAGTTCGCGGCGGCCCTGACCAACGAACTCGAACGGGGAGGCGTCCTGACCCGCGACGGCTGGGTCGAGCGCTTCAGCGAGGCCCGGTCGACGTGGACCGAGCTGGTCGATCAGGAGGCCGAGCGAGGAGCGCGGGACGAACGCCTCACCCCGGCACTTGCGGCTCGTGAGATCGTCGCCGCGGCCCCCGCCGGAACGGTCTTCGTCGGCGAGGGCGGGGCCTCGGGCATGTGGCTCGCTTCCTACGCGTGGCTGCGTCCGTTGGTGATGCCGGCGCAGCACGCCTCGATCGGGGCTTCGATCGCGATGGCCGCGGGCATAGCGGAGGCCGAGCCCGCCCGCCCCGTGTGGACGGTCCTCGGTGACGGCGCGTTCTTCTACGGTGCCCGCGAGCTGGCCGCGATGGCCGAGCGTGGAGTGCCGGCCGTCGTCTTCGTCTTCGACGACCGATCATGGAATGCGATCAGGCTGGTGCAGACGCTGTTCTTCAAGCGGCGGACGATCGGCACCGACCTGCCCGACGTGGACTTTCGCAACCTCGCCGAACTGCACGGTTGCGAGACGCTCCGGGTCAGGAGCCCGGGCGAGATGGCGATGGCGCTGAGCCTCGCCCATGAGTCCCGAACGAGGCCGCTGGTCGTCGACGTGCGAATCGAGAAGGGAGCGATCCCGTTCGTCGGCGCGAACCTGATCCTCGCCGAGGTGGACGGGGTCCTGAGGACGCTCGCCGGCTCCGCCGCACTCAGCTCCGCTCTGGCAGCCGCGAGGGACCGTCCCGCGCTTGCAGCCAACCTGAGGGTCATCGCCGGAGCGGTTCGCAAGTGAGTCGCCGGACCCTCTTCGGCAGAGTCGCGCCGACAGGCGCGGAGCGGGCGATCGAGCGCATTGGAGCTCACGGCGTCGACTTGCTCGTGTCGCTTCCCGGCACTCAGGTGCTCCCCCTCTGGGAGGCATCCGACCGGGGGTCCGCGATGCGCCTCGTCGTTCCCCGATCAGAGCGCTCGGGTGGCTTCATCGCCGAGGGATACGGTCTCGCCAGCGGCCGCCCTGCGGTGGTCGCCAACACCCTCGGTCCCGGAGTGGCGAACGAGCTGGTCGCAGTCGCTTCGGCGAGCCGCTCGAACTCGCCCGTCCTCTACCTGACGCCGTGTCAGCCGCAGCGCAAGCGAGCGAGGCTCGACGAGGTCTTCCAAGGGTTGGACCACTCCGCCTACATGGCCGGTGCGGCCCGTGGCCAGGTCCTCTGTGACGATTCCGACGCGCTCGAGTCCTCGATCGACCAGGCGCTCGGTGCCGCCCTGGGCGAGCCGACCGGACCGGTGCGCCTCGATGTGTCCTTCCCGATTCTTCTTCCGCAGGTCGCCGCGGCTCGGGGCGACCCCGCTGAGGAAGATCCCCTCGAGGCCTCCGCTGGCAGCCCCCGGCGCGGACCTGATCCTCGCCCTCGAAGACTCGTCGCTTGCCGAGAGCCTGCTGCTCGACCGAGTCGGCCTTGGCGGAGGTCCCCGGCGCAGGGCGGTTCACCCGGGGATCGATTCGCCGGGAAGCGGCCTCTCGTTCGCTCTCGGCCTGCGGCTCGGTCGCCCGCGTTCGCCGGTCGTGATCGCGACAACCCTCGAGGGGCTGCTCGGTCAGCTCGGCGTGGCGGTCGTCGCCAACTCGCAGCGGGTGGGCCTGACGTTCGCGGCCCTTGAGACGTCTTCGTCAGCGGCCACTGTCAAGGATGCAGCTTCGGCGACCGGCGCGGCATGGATGCCGATCGATCCAGCCGGGACCCCGAAGGACATCCGCGCGGCTTTCGGCAGTCGCTCGAAGGGCTTGACTGTCCTCGTCGACGGCTGAGCGGTCGGCTCTGCCGGTGTTCCCGGGGTTTGCGCCCGGTCGTCAGGCGATCATGCCGGGCGTGCAGGCGACGATCGCGGTGGTCTCGAGTCCCTCGAGACGCAGGTGGTGGATCGCCCCGTAATCCTCGGACGACACCATCTCGATGAAGGCGGCGGGGGAGGGGTACTGGACCAGCACCACAGCGTCCCAGCCGTCGCGCTCGTCGCCGATGAAGACGCTGTCGGCCTTGCCTCCCCAGACCGGAGCGCCTCCGACGGCCGTCACCATCGGCAGCACTGCCTCGCTGTAGGCGAGATAGCTCGTGTGTCCGACGACCTGGCCCTCCGCGTCGCGCTTGTAGCGCAGGAGGTTCACCATCACGAAGGGACCGTCGGGTCGGGCGACGATCGCCGCCAGCTGCTCCTGAGTGGGTTCGTGGAATGCCATCGGCGATCAGGCTACTGGAAGGCCGACGGGATGCGACGCTCCGTCACGCCCAATCCGCTGCGGCGCGACGGAGCGGCGGCTCAGTCGTCGGTCAGTCCGTAGTTGAAGAGGCCGTAGACGATCAGGACGTCAATCGCGATCACCACGAGCGACCAGAGCGGGTACCGGGCGGCCGAGAGCAGCTCGGCAATGATGCTCAGGCCGACGACGATGATCGCGGCCGCGATCGCAACCTGGTTGCGAGTGAAGACCCCTGCCGCAACGACCACCTTGAAGATCCCGAAGAAGATCAGGATCCAGCCCCAGGTGTTGAGGTCGGCGAAGACGAACTTCGCCCCGTTGACGTAGATGCTCGATCCCGACACGGCCGCGGCGCCGTCGATCACGAGGAAGGCTCCCGAAATCAGCAGCAGCGTTCCTGCGAACCCGATCCATCCCCTGCCGGTCTTCTCTGCTTGTACGGACATCAAATGTCTCCTTGTCTGGGCCTGCGAGGCCGTTCCGGGGTTTCCCGACGGGTTTCGCTGCGGTGACCGATGATCCTGCCGCTGCACGCTTCCGTGGAGCCCGGTTGCCGCGAGCGCCGACGTGCCGAGGGTCGCGCCGACTGTCACAAAGTCCGCACAAAGTCACGACAGTCGCCGGGGCCGTGTGGTAGAACCCTTCTCGAACGTCGCATGCCGCCGCGACGCGCCCGGATCGACTGCCCGGACGCTTGGTCAGTCGCCCGCCCCCCAATGGCTGCCCACAATGACCCCGTCTCCCAATCCCGATGACAGGACCCCCTCGCAAGACCGACACTCAGTCGGGCGCAGGCGCGGGCGGGTTCCTGCTCTCGGCGGTTCTGCTCTGCGCGGCCGTCGGAGCAGGTGTAGGAGCGCTGTCCGGGTCGATTCTCGCTGGTGGGATCGTGGGCACGATGATCGGCTTCGCCGCAGGAATAGTTCTTGTCATCGTCCGCTATAGGAACCTCTAGCCCCATGGCTTGGCTGGCGAAGCTCGACATCGCCGTGATCGCTCTCGGGCTGCCCGCCTTCATGGCGCTCGACATCAGCGTCGGTGCCTGGGGAGTCATCGCCGGAGCCTGGTGCGCCCAGCGGTTGATCCGCGGTTGGGCGATCCGCAAGGCGAATGAATCGGACGACCCGCGGACGCTCATCGGCCTGCTTGCCGGTTCGATGGTCGGCAGGGGCTGGCTCGTCGCCCTCTCGATCTTCGGCTGTGGCATGGCCTTCGGCGACCGGGCCGGCCTTGCCGCTGCCGTCCTCTCGATCGCTGCCTTCACGGTCATGTTCTCGACCGAGATGATCTTCGGCGATTACGAGGGGCAGGGAACCTGATGAGCCGGGTCCGACGGATCGCTTTCGCGCTTGCGGCCGCCCCGGCACTGCTGCTGGCAAGCCCTGCCGCTGCGCTCGCGATCACGGTCAACGAGGACTTCAAGCCCCAGAACGAGTTCAAGCTCGATCCGTGGCTCGAGATCAAGGTCGGGCCGTTCGACTTCTCGATCAACAAGGCCGTGATGTACCTGACGATCACCTGCGTGCTGACCTGCTTCGTGATGGTCTGGATCGCTCGCAGGATGGAGGGCAAGCCGAACCGCGTGCAGACGGCTGTCGAGACGATCTACCTGCTGATGAGGGACAACATCGCCGGCGGCAACATGGACACCAAGACCGCCAAGCGCTGGTTCAGCTTCATCGCAACGCTGTTCATGTTCATCTGGATCTCGAACATGCTCGGCTACATCCCGCTGCCCACGAACACCGAGCACAAGATTGAGCTCTTCGGGGTGTCGTTCCCGACATTCGCGATCTACGCAGCAACGGCGAACCTCGCCGTTCCGCTCGCTCTCACACTGCTCGTCTGGTTCGCCTACCACTACGAGGGGATCCGCGCCAAGGGCCCGGTCAAGTACCTCAAGGGCTGGGTCCCGGCAGGCGTCACCGGACCGGCCGTCTTCCCGATCTTCCTGATCGAGGTGATCTCGCACTTCGTGCGGCTCGTCTCGCTGTCGGTCCGACTCTTCGCCAACATCCTCGCCGGCCACCTGCTGATCCTGTTCATGGGCGGCGGACTGGCGGTGCTGCTTGAGCCTCGAGCTCGTCGGCGTCTTCACTCTTCCCCTTGCGATCGCGTTCTACATCTTCGAGGTGGGACTCGTCGCAACGCTTCAGGCGTTCATCTTCGCCACACTCGCATCGATCTACTTCGGCGGCGCCGTCGCCGAAGAGCACTGACCAACTCCCGACCAGGAGGATCTGAAAACCGTGGACCTGTCCGAAATCATCAACCTCGCAGCCGCTTCGAGCGAGCCGAATCGCAAGGGCCTGCAAAGCCATCGCGCTCGGCGTCGGCGCCGGCCTCGGCGCCATCGGCGCCGGCATCGGCGTCGGTTACATCTTCGGCAAGGTGATCGAGTCGGTCACCCGCCAGCCGGAGATGAAGGACGAGATCACCTCGATCCAGTGGCTGGGCTTCGCGCTCACCGAGGCGATCGTGTTCTACGCCTTCATCTTCGGCCTGATCGCCTTCTTCCTCTATAGACGAATGACATCTGCTTCTAGCCTCATCGTCACGGAACGGCAGGAGGGCGGCACCTTCCTGGTCACGCCCGGCGTCGGGCCTGATGGTCTGGACCTTGCTGGCCTTCGGGGTCACGATGTACGTCCTCAAGAAGGCCGCATTCCCGCGGATCCACGAGGCGCTGGACAAGCGCGCAGCAGGCGATCGAGCGAGTCGATCGACGCAGCCGAACGGACCCGTGAGGAGGCCGACGCCCTGCTCGCCGAATACCGCGCCCGGCTTGCCGAGGCGAGGACGCAGGCCGAGGAGATCGTCGAGCGTGCTCAGCAAGAACGCCGAGTCGCACGAGCTCGAGGCAGCGAGTGGAGACCGACAAGACGATCACCGAGCGCATGGAACAGGCGCAGCGCGACATCGAAGCGGAGACCAACCGGGCGCTCGGTCGAGATCCGCAGCGAGGTTGCCGACCTGACGATCCTCGCGACCGAGAAGGTCACTCGCAAGACGCTCGACTCCGACGACCAGCGCAGCTGGTCGAGGAGGCCCTCTCGCGAGATCGACTTCGATCCCTCGCGGGAGAGAGGTCCTAGCCCGAGATGGAGCAGATCGCCGAGGTCTACGCACGCTCGCTGTTCCAGGTGGCCCGGGAGAAGGGTGCCTTGGACCCTGTACGCGAGCAGCTGGGCCAGTTCGCCGACGCCCTGCAAGAGCACGGCGACCTCAAGGCCTGTTCTTTTCTCGCCGTAGTTCTCGACGGACGAGAAGATCGAAGGGCTGCAGCAAGGCCGTCGAAGGTGCGAGGCCCGAGGTCACCGAACTTCCTCGAGGCGCTGCTGGATCGATAACGACCGGATGCCGGTGATCTTTCGGATCCGCCAGGATCTTGACGAGCTGTGGGACAAGGAGAACAAGACCCTGCCGGTCGAGATCACGAGCCGTGGAGCTCGACGCGCCGACCATCGAGAGGATCGGCTGGACGATCGGCGAGCGGCCGGGCGCAAGGTCGAGCTGAGCAGCGAGGTCGACCCGGAGATCATCGGCGGCATCATCATCAGGGTCGGCAACCGATCCTCGACGCCTCCATTCGCACTCGCCTGGAGCAGCTGCGCGGGCCGTTGCAACAGCCTAAGGAACCCAACAACGCGCCGACCAGGAGCGACCAAGGACACCATGCAGATCAAGCCCGACGAGATCACTAGCATCCTGCAAGAGCCGAATCGAGGGACTCGACAGCGGTAGCGCCGAGCTGACCGAGGTCGGCACCGTGCTCTCGGTTGCCGACGGCATCGCGCGCGTGCACGGCCTCGAGAACTGCATGTCCTTCGAGATGCTCGAGCTTCCCCAGGGCGTCACCGGCCTGGCGCTGAACCTCGAGTCCGACAACGTCGGTGCCGTGCTGTTCGGTGACTGGGAGACGCATCTCCGAGGGCGACACGGTCAAGCGCACCGGCGCGCCTGCTCGAGATCCCCGTCGGCGACGCGATGCTCGGGCGCATCGTCGACCCGCTCGGGCGACCCGCTCGACGGCAAGGGCGCGATCGAGACCGACGCGAGACGCGCCCGGCCGAGTTCAAGGCGCCGGGCGTCGTCCAGCGCCAGCCGGTGAAGCGAGCCGATGCAGACCGGCCTGAAGGCGATCGACGCGATGATCCCGATCGGCCGCGGCCAGCGCGAGCTGATCATCGGCGACCGCCAGACCGGCAAGACGGCGATCGCGATCGACACGATCATCAACAACAAGGACACCGGACCTGGTCTCCGTCTACGTCGCCATCGGGCAGCGCATGTCGACGGTCGTGGCAGCTCGCGCGAGACGCTCGCCGAGAACGGCGCGCTGGAGAACACGATCATCGTCGCCGCGCCCGCGGACGAGGCGGCGCCGATCAAGTTCATGGCCCCGTACGCCGGTGCGCGATGGCCGAGTACTTCCTCTACAACGGCCGCCACGCGCTCTGCGTCTACGACGACCTCACCAAGCACGCCTACGCCTACCGCCAGATGTCGCTGCTGCTGCGCCGCCCGCCCGGCCGCGAGGCGTACCCGGGCGACGTCTTCTACCTGCACTCGCGCCTGCTCGAGCGCGCGGTCAAGCTCAACGACGATCTCGGCGGCGGCTCGCTGACCGCGCTGCCGATCATCGAGACGCAGGCCGGCGACGTCTCCGCCTACATCCCGACCAACGTGATCTCGATCACCGACGGGCAGATCTTCCTCGAGTCCGAGCTGTTCAACTCGGGCGTGCGTCCGGCGATCAACGTCGGCATCTCCGTCTCGCGCGTCGGCGGCAACGCGCAGATCGAGCCCGATGAAGAAGGTCGCCGGCAGGATCAAGCTCGAGCTCTCCCAGTACCGCGACCTGGAGGCGTTCGCGCAGTTCGGCTCCGACCTCGACGCCGACACCCAGCGCACGCTCGCCCGCGGCGAGCGCCTGGTCGGCGACGCTCAACCAGCACGAGCGCGAGCCGCTGCCGGTGGAGGATCAGGTCGTCGCAGATCTTCGCCGCCACCGACGGCTACCTGGACCGGCTCAACGTCGAGCGCGTCCAGGAGTTCCTGCTCGGCCTGACCGAACGCGTGCACGCGCCGAGCAGCCGGAGCTGCGCAGCAAGATCAGCGGCGGCGATTGGTCGGATGAGACCCAGAAGGAGGTCGACAAGCTCGTCGACGGCGTTCGCCGAGGACTTCGGCTACGACCTCGACGAGGAGGGCCAGCCGCTGGAGGCGGGCGACTCGGATCGCGTGACCGGTGCCGGAGCAGCGGCTGCCGACGAGCGTCGCAGCCGAGGAGCTGACCAGACAAGAGCCTGAAGAGACCGACGAGAGCGAGAGTCCGAGGCGACGCCTGAGGCGGCAGCTGCACCGACGGGGCGACAGATGGCATCGCAGCGCGACGTCAAGAGCAGGATCGCCTCGGTCAAGAACATCCAGAAGATCACCGCGGGCGATGGAGATGGTCGCCGCCGCACGCCTGCGCCGCGCCGAGCAGCGGATCGCCGTCCTGCGCCCCTACGCGGATGCGATCCGCAGCGCATGACGCGCCAGGCGGCTGCGGCGGCCGGCGCGGACGGCCGAGCGGTGCCGCTGCTGCGCGAGCACGAAGACGTAGACGAACGTCGGGCTGCTGCTGGTCACGGCTGACCGCGGCCTCGCGGGCGGCTTCAACTCCCAGATCATCCGCGCCGGCGTGCGCCTGTCGCCGAGCTGGCCGAGGAGGGGCTGCGCAGGCAGCTGGTACGCGACCGGGCGCCGCGGCGTCTCCTCGCTGACCTTCCGCGGCAACGAGCTCTCCGGCGGCTACACTGGCTTCGCCGATCGGCCCGCCTACGCGGACGCGCGCAACGATCGCCGAGCGAGCTGATGGCCAGCCTACGTCGACGGCCGGGTCGACCGGGTGGAGATGGTCTACAACTCCTACGTCTCGCCGCTCACGCAGCACGTCACGCGTCAGACGCTGCTGCCGCTCACACACAGGCGATCTCGACGGCGAGCACGGTCGACGACGGCCGAACTCGAGATCGACGACTCCGTTGCAGCCAGCCGGGCGCTCGGTCGAGTACGAGCCGGACCCCGAGAAGATCCTCAGGCGCCTGGTGCCCGACTACATCGAGATCATCGATCTACCGGGCGCTTGTGGAGTCCGCGGCCGGCTTCTTCGGAGCCCAGATGACGGCGATGCGCAGCGCGTCGGAGAACGCCGGCGAAATCATCACCGACTACACGCTGCAGATGAACCGGGCCCGCCAGGCCGAGATCACCCAGGAGATCATGGAGGTCGTCGCCGGCGCCGAAGGCGCTGAGTCTAGCACGCGAGTCCCGATGCAGCACGCCAACCGATTTCAGATGCACGAACACTCAGAACGTACGACAGGAGAACCAGAGAAATGCCACCAGCAGACCAATGCCACCGGCGCACGTCCGCAACGGCACAGACAAGCGCAACGTCGGGCGCATCGAGGAGATCCAGGGCGTCGTGATCGAGGCCGTCTTCCCGAATGGCTGCCCGAGATCAACCACGCGATCACGATCGGCGCCCGCGCCGCGGTGACGAGGAGGCGCCGGCATCAGCGCCAGGCCGGAGGACTGCTCGTCTGCGAGGTCCAGCAGCACCTCGGCGACGATCGCGTGCGCGCGGTGGCGATGGACACGACCGACGGGCTGGCGCGCGGCGCCGAGGTCGATCGACACCGGCGGGCCGATCACCGTGCCGGTCGGAGAGGTCGACGCTCGGGCGCATCTTCAACGTGCTCGGCGAACCGATCGACCTCGGCGCCGATCTGCCCGACGGACGTCGAGCGCCGTGGCGATCCACCGTGACGGCGCCGCGCGTCGAGGACCTCACCCCGACGACCGAGATGTTCGAGACCGGGCATCAAGGTCATCGACCTGCTCGCCCCCTACGCCAAGGGCGGCAAGGTCGGGCTGTTCGGCGGCGCGGGCGTGGGCAAGACGGTGCTGATCCAGGAGCTGATCCACAACCTCGCCAAGGAGCACGGCGGGCTGTCGGCGTTCTGCGGCGTGGGCGAGCGCTCGCGCGAGGGCAACGATCTGTGGCTGGAGATGAAGGAGTCGGGCGTGCTCGACAAGACGATGCTCGTGTTCGGCCAGATGAACGAGCCGCCCGGAGCGCGCATGCGCGTGGCGCTGTCGGGCCTGACGATGGCCGAGTACTTCCGCGACACAGGGCCAGGACGTGCTGCTGTTCATCGACAACATCTTCCGCTTCGTGCAGGCCGGCTCCGAGGTCTCGGCGCTGCTCGGGCGCATGCCCTCGCAGGTCGGCTACCAGCCGACGCTGGAGACCGAGATGGGCCAGCTGCAGGAGCGCATCACCTCGACGCAGCGCAGGGCTCGGTCACCTCGGTGCAGGCGATCTACGTGCCCGCCGACGACCTCACCGACCCGGCTCCGGCGTCGGTGTTCGCGCACCTGAACGCGACCACCGTGCTCTCGCGGGCGATCTCCGAGAAGGGCATCTACCCGGCGGTCGATCCGCTCGACTCGACCTCGACGATCCTCAAGGCCGGACATCCTCGGCGAGGACCACTTCCGCGTGGCCAACCGCGTCAAGGAGATCCTGCAGCGCTACAAGGAGCTGCAGGACATCATCGCGATCCTCGGCATCGACGAGCTCTCCGACGAGGACAAGCTCGACCGTCCAGCGCGCGCGCAGGATCGAGCGGTTCCTCTCCCAGCCGTTCTTCGTGGCCGAAGAGTTCACCGGCACCCCGGGCGCGTACGTGCCGATCGCGGAGACGATCCGGGGCTTCGAGGAGATCATCGAGGGCAAGCACGACGACCTGCCCGAGAGCGCGTTCTTCCTGAAGGGCACGATCGACGAGGTCGTCGAGGCGGCCAAGGAGCAATAGAGCCCGATGGCAGCCCCCTTCCAGGTCGAGAGTCCTCACTCCCGAGGGCAAGGTCTTCGACGACGAGGTCGAGATGCTCTCGACGCTCACCTCCGTCGGTTCGATCGGCATGCTGGCGAACCACAGCCGGTGCTGGCGATGCTCGAACCGTACCGAGCTGCGGCTGCACATCGGAGGGTGAGGAAGTCGTGCGCTTCGCCCAGGGCGAGGGCTACCTGCAGTTCGGCGAGCAACCGGGCGCTGGTGCTCGTCGAGGAGGCTATCGCGCCGGGGGCGCTCGACCTCGCCGACCTCGAAACCAAGCTCGGCGAGCGCCGTGCAGGCCGCCGAGTGCGGCGGAAGAGGGCAGCGAGGCTCAGCGAGTCGCCGCCCGCGACGTCGGTCGGCTCGAGGCCTTCATCGCCGTCGCATCGTCGGACTGAGCGTCCGGAGACCCGGTTCCTGCCGACCCCGGCCGCAGTCGGGGTTATCCTGATGGCTTCGAATGGCCGATGAGCGACTGATCGCGGAACGCCTCATCGCCTGTGATTCCTCGCGTCCCGACGGGATCGAGGAGGCAGCAGGCTTCGTAGGCGGCTGGCTTGCCTCAAGGGGGGTCGAGGTGACTCGCCTTGAGCATGCAGGCCTGCCCGTCCTGCTTGCCGATGCCGGCCGTGGCGGGGACGACGTGCCGAAGGTCGTCTTCCACGGGCACCTCGACGTGGTGCCGGGCAAGGAGGAGCAGTTCGAGCCGGTGATCGACGGAGACCGCCTGATCGGACGTGGTGCCTACGACATGAAGGGCGGCCTCGCCGCGATGCTCTGCGCGATGGGCGATCTGGCCGAGGAGCCGCTCGCCCGGGTCCGAATGGTGATCGTTCCCGACGAGGAGGCACCCGAGATCGACGACCGGGCGACTGATCGGCTGGTCGCCGAAGGGATGCTGGACTGCGACTTCGCGATCACCGGCGAGCCGACCGACCTGCACGTCGGTGTCGAGGCAAAGGGAGTCCTGCTGCTCGACCTCGAGATTGCCGGCCGAAGTGCTCACGGCGCGACGCCGTGGCTCGGGCACAACGCCGCACTTCGGGCCGTGGATGTATTCCGCGCGATCGAGTCGCTGCCGTTCGCGCGGGCAAGCAGCGACATCTTCGACCGGCCCTCGATCAACCTCGGGAGGATCAACGCGGGCGACGCACCGAACCGCGTCCCGGACTCCTGCCGGATGTCGGTGGACATCCGGTTCCTGCCCGGGCAGGATCCAGAGGCGATCAAGGCGGAGGTCGCGGCGATGGAGGGAGTGACCCTCGAGCGGGCCTTCGAGCGACCCCCGGCATGGGTGTCCAGGACGGACCCGTTCGTCGTCGGGCTGCGCGAGTCGGCGGCGCGGGCGATCGAGGGGAGGCGCTCTCGGTCGGTCGGGACGGGGCCTCTGACGCGATCGCTTTCCTGCAGGCTGGGATTCCCGCAGTCGAGTTCGGGCCAACCGGTGACGGCCATCACGGCCCTGCCGAGTGGGTGTCGCTTGAGTCGCTCACGGCCATGCGGACCGCTCTCGGTGGGTTCATCAGGGCCCTGCCGACGAGGCTCGCCGGGCTCGACCGTGGCGCCGACTCCAAGGCCGCGGTCATCGAGGAGGACTCGTGACCGGGCAGCCGCAGCCCAAACGGCAGCGCTTCGGCCTGCGCACTGCCCTTGCGGCAGCAGGGGTGATCTCGCTTGCTGCGGTGGCAACCGCCACCGCCAGCCTTCTCGAGGTCCAGAGCTTCGTCGACGACCTGAACACCGGACAGAAGCTCAAGGTCGGTCCGGGAGTGCTCTCGACTGCCGACGTCGGCAGCCCGCAGACGATCCTGCTGCTCGGATCGGACCGCCGCTTCAAGGCAGGCAGGAAGGACGCCCGTTCAGACACGATCATGCTCGTTCGGCTCGACGCCGATGCGAGCGGCACGGCGGTGATGAACATCCCCCGTGACCTCAAGGCGGCGATTCCGCTGCCCGGTGGCCGGATGGTGACCGAGAAGATCAACGCCAGCTACGCACTCGGCGGGCCGGCCCTGACGACGAAGGTCGTCAAGAACCTGCTCGGGATCCCGATCAACCACGTGGTGAACGTCAACTTCGGCGGCTTCCACAAGGCGGTCGACTACATCAAGTGTGTCTACACGGACATCGACCGCCGCTACTTCAACGACAACAGTGGAGCCGCTTACGGCGAGGGTTACGCAGTCATCAACATTCAGGCCGGTTACCAGAAGCTCTGCGGCGCCAAGGCTCTCGACTACGTTCGGTTCCGCCATCTCGACACGGACATCGTCCGCAGCGCAAGGCAGCAGGACTTCCTCAGGCAGGCCCGCAACCAGTACGGGGCACAGCAGGCCGTAAGCGACCGCCATCAACTCACGAGGATCTTCTCGCGTTACGCCCAGAGCGACTCGAGCCTGCACTCGGTCGAGGCCCTGCTGAAGCTGTTCAGTCTGCTGGCCTTCTCGTCCGACAAGCCGGTCGTGAGCATCCCGTTCCCCGCGATCCTCTCGAACGACCCGAGGAACGGGTATGTCGACGTCAACCCGCTCGAGCTCAAGAAGGCGGTCAAGCGGTTCCTCGGGCAGCGGCCGGCTGCCGCCAAGCGCAAGCCGTCAGGAGCGAAGCGAAGCAGGCCGAAGCGGGCGGGTGGACCGGTCGCCGCCAGTGTCGTGACGAACCTCGACGGCGCCCGTCAGCAGGCAGAGGCGCTGAGGGGGTTGGGGATCCCGATCCTCGCGCCGAAGGTGATCCCGGTCGGCTCGCGCTACATGGGCCCAACCCCGCCGCAGTACCCGAGGGCGTACGTCATGCGCGATTCCGACGGCAAGCGCCAAGCGGCCTACCGAATCGTCGGAACGACCAGCGGCATCGGCCAGTACTGGGGCATTCAGGGCACGAGCTGGAAGAACCCGCCGCTGCTCGACTCGCCGACGGCGACCAAGACCCTCAAGGGCGGGCGCAAGCTGTTGCTCTTCGGCGACGGCAAGGGATTGCGGTTCGTCGGCTTCAAGACGCCGAACGGCTCCTACTGGGTGTCGAACACCCTCACCGAGGACCTCGACAACCGAACGATGGTCGCGATGGCGGCATCGCTCGTGCCGTTCGCACGCTAGGCGCTCCGCCCCGCTAGCCTTCCGCCCCATGCCTTCCAGGGAACCAATCGGAGTGATCGGAACCGGTTACGTCGGCCTCGTCACCGCCGCCGGATTTGCCGAGCTCGGCAGCGATGTCTGGTGCGTCGACATCGATGCGGCCAAGGTCGCTCAGCTGAACGCCGGCGCACGTCCCGATCCACGAACCGGGCCTCGAGGATGTCCTGTCCAGGCACCGCGACAGGCTGAACTTCACGACGGAGCTCGCCCCGGCCCTCGAGCACGCCAGGCTGCTGTTCGTGGCGGTAGGAACTCCGCCGACCCACTCGGGGGATGCGGATCTCTCCGCCGTCAACGCCGTCGTCGACGCGATGCCGGCCAGTGACTCACACGCCCTGGTGATGAAGAGCACGGTCCCGGTTGGCACCGGACGGACGGTGAAGCGCAAGTTCGCCGAGCAGGGCAAGGGTTTCTCCTACGTCTCGTGCCCGGAGTTCCTCAAGGAGGGGTCCGCCCTGAAGGACTTCCTCGAGCCGGACAGGGTCGTGATCGGTGACGACGGGGACTGGGCCGGCGAAGCGGTAGCCGAGCTCTACTCGCCGCTCGGCGCCCCGCTGATCCGAACCGACATCGCGTCGGCCGAGATGGTCAAGCTCGCAAGCAACGCCTTCCTTGCGACCAAGATCTCCTTCATCAACGAGATCGCCAACGTCTGCGAGGAGACCGGGGCCGACGTGGTCGAGGTCGCCAAGGGCATGGGTTACGACGAGCGCATCGGCGCCTCGTTCCTCCGGCCCGGGATCGGATTCGGAGGAAGCTGCTTCCCCAAGGACGTCTCCGCCCTCAAGCAGCTCGCCGGCAACTCCGGCTACCACTTCCAGCTGCTCAACTCGGTCATCGAGGTCAACGAGCTCCAGAAGCGTCGGGTCGTCGGCAAACTCGAGAAGCACCTCGGGAGCCTGGTCGGCAAGCGGATCGCCCTGCTCGGCCTCGCCTTCAAGCCGGACACCGACGACATGCGCGAGGCCTCGTCGCTGGTGCTCGCGGCAAGGTTGCAGGCCGCCGGTGCAGAGGTCGTCGCATTCGATCCGATCGCCGAGGATGCCGCAGCCGAGTTGCTGACAGGAGTCGAGATGGCAGCCGATGCCGCCCAGGCACTCGATGGCGCGGATGCAGCCGTGCTCGTGACCGAGTGGTCCGAGTTCAAGGAGATCGACTGGGACGCCGCCGCCGGTTCGATGCGGGGGAGGGTCGTGATCGACGGCCGCAACCACCTCGACGGCGACGCACTCCGCTCCCTCGGATTCGCCTACGAGGGCGTCGGCCGAGGCAGCGAGCCTTCCTGATTCGATGCAGGCTCTGATCCTCTCAGGCGGTCAGGGCACGAGACTCAGGCCGCTGACCCTGACGGTGCCAAAGCCGGTCGTGCCGATCCTCGACCGTCCCCACGTCGTCCACATGGTCGATTGGCTCAGGCGCTTCGGTGTCGACGACGTGGTCCTCGCGTGCGGCCACATGGCCAAGGAAATCAAGGAGACGCTGGGGGACGGGACGAGCATGGGAGTGCGCGTGCGCTACGTCGAAGAGCCCGAGCCGCGTGGGACCGCCGGAGCGATCAAGGAGGCAGAGCCGCTGCTCGATGAGCGCTTCCTCGTACTCAACGGCGACATCCTCGCCGACCTCGACCTGGCTCCCCAGATCGAGCTTCACGAATCGACAGGCTCGCTTGCCACGATCGGGCTGATCCCGGTCGAAGACCCCTCCGCATACGGTGTGGTCGTGACCGACCCGGCGGGAGCGGTCGAGGCCTTCGTCGAGAAGCCGGCCCCGGGCGAAGCCCCGACCAACCTGATCAACGCCGGCGTCTACGTCCTTGAGCGCTCGGTCCTCGAAGGAGTGCCGGCAGGCGAGGACGTCTCGATCGAGCGGGATGTCTTCCCGACCCTCGCCGGGAACGGGCTCCATGCCCTCGAGCTCTCCGGCTACTGGTTGGACATCGGGACTCCCGAACGCTACCTCGAGGCGCACTGGGCCCTCTTGGAAGGTGATCTTGGTGGAGGCATGGGCCTTGACGGAGGACCGGGCGGGGTCACGCTCGGCTTCGACTGTGAAATCGACGGTGACGTGAGTGGAGCGGCGTGGCTCGACGACGAGTCGACGGTGGCCGAGGGCGCGACTGTCGGACCGCGGGTCGTCCTCGGCGCCGGGACGACCGTTGGTGCCGGCTCGACGATCCGTGACTCGGTCCTGCTGGCCGGTGTGACGGTGGGTGACGGGTGCGAGATCGAGGGTGCGGTGATCGCGCCGGGCGCGACGATCGGCGAGCGCAGCAAGCTCGGCCCCGACGTCGTCGTCGGAGAGCGTGCGACCGTCCCGGCAGAGTCGGTCCTGGAGGCGGGCTCGAGGGTCGAACGGGAGTCTGTCGATGAGTGACCTCGGCCCCGGGCGGATCGCTGAACTCGATGTGAGCGGGATGGCAGCGGACATCGTCTCCCTGCCCGACCACCTTCGCGACGCACTCTGGAGAGTCGAGACGGCGGCGATCGAGCCGGTCGACACGCCCGGAGGGCTGGTCGTCGCCGGCATGGGCGGATCGGCGGTCGGGGGAATGCTTGCAGAGGCCGTGCTTGGAGACCGGGCGACCCGGCCGATCGCGGTGAGCCGCGGCTACATGCTGCCGTCGTGGATCTCGGACGACACGACAGTCCTGTGCTCGTCTTACTCCGGCAACACGGAGGAGACACTGGCGGCCTACGAGGCGGCAGGAGTGATCGGAACGCGCAGGCTCGTTGCCACCAGCGGCGGATCGATCGCGGATCAGGCACGGGACGACGGAGTTCCCGTAATTCCGCTTCCCGGCATATTCCAGCCGCGTTGCGCAGTCGGTTACATGTTGGTTGCCGCGCTCGAGGCGGCCGCGCTCGCAGGCGTTGCGCCTTCGATCAGGGCGGAGGTCGACGTCGCCGCGGCGCACCTCGAGACCCTTGCCGACGCATGGGGGCCGCAGGGTCCCGATGACGGGGAGGCCCGTTCCCTCGCTCGCGCGCTTGACGGCCGCGTGCCGATAATCGTCGGCGCGGACGCCACCGTCGGTGTGGCCTACAGGTGGAAGACCCAGATCAACGAGAACCCGGGGCTTCCGAGCTGGTCGGCCGAGCTGCCCGAGGCTGACCACAACGAGATCGTCGGCTGGACCGGAGCCGCGGATCTCGGCAGGTTCGCAGTGGTCGTCCTCGGAGACAGCGACAGCCACCCGCGCGAGCGGGCAAGGCTCGACATCACGGCCGAGATGGTCGAGAAGGCGGGCGTCCCGGTCCATCGGGTGGAGAGCAGGGGAGAGACTCGGATCGAGCGGATCCTCTCGCTCGTGCTGCTCGGTGATCTGGTCTCGCTCTACCTCGCGATCCAGTTGGGAATCGACCCTACGCCGGTCACGCCGATCGACGAGCTCAAGGCCCGTCTCTCGGCCGCCTGACGCATTCGGCTCAGCTCTCCCGGCTGCGCTCGGGCTGCGGATCGCAGTGTTTGCGGGCCATGGCGCCCGCCCTGGCAAACCTTGACACAGCCGTGGTAAGGTTTGCTTCGTGGAAGGCCTGACCATCAACCAAGCCGCCGAAACGACCGCTTGGTCCCCCCGGATGCTTCGCTATCTCGATTCGAGCGGCCTCGTCGCCCCGCAGCGTACGGCCGCCGGCTACCGGATCTACGGTCCCGGTCAGCTCCAGCGGCTGCGCACGCTGCGGGAACTGCTCGATACCCGCGGTCTCGAGATCTCGGATGTCGGCTTCGCCCGTCGCCTCAGGGAGGAGCCCGACCTGCGCGTCGCCATCGAGCGATGGCTCGACGCCGAGCCGGCAGCCCCGGAGGGAATCGCCGACGGCAGCGACTGGCTGCGCTTCGAGCAGGACAAGCACGAGCGGCTGCTCGCTCTCGCCGGCGGAAACAGCTGAGCCGAGCGGCCTCCTGCCCCGTAACGATCTTCGAAACCTGACAAGACAGTTCAAGAAACGAAAGCAACCCAAACCGGAGGACCAATGAGCACCACTTCACCCCTGACCGACGACTTCAAGGTCGCCGACCTCTCGCTTGCCGAGTACGGTCGCAACGAGATCCGCCTCGCGGAGCACGAGATGCCCGGGCTGATGGCGACCCGCAGGGAGTTCGCCGACAGTCAGCCGCTGAAGGGCGCCCGGATCACCGGCTCGCTCCACATGACGATCCAGACCGCAGTCCTGATCGAGACCCTCGTGGACCTCGGTGCCGAGGTCCGCTGGGCCTCATGCAACATCTTCTCGACCCAGGATCACGCTGCCGCAGCGGTCGTCGTCGGTCCGGAGGGCACTCCCGAGCAGCCGACCGGCGTCCCGGTCTTCGCCTGGAAGGGCGAGACCCTCGAGGAGTACTGGTGGTGCACGGAGCAGGTCGTCCGCTGGCCTGACGGTGGCGGCCCCAACATGATCCTCGACGACGGTGGCGACGCCACGATGCTCGTGCACAAGGGTGCCGAGTACGAGAAGGCCGGAGCCGTCCCGGACCCGGCCGGAGCCGAGTCCGAGGAGTTCCAGGTGTTCCTGGGTCTGCTCCAGCGTTCACTCGCTGAGGACTCCCAGCGCTACACCAAGATCTCCGAGGGCGTCATGGGCGTGACCGAGGAGACCACCACCGGAGTCAACCGCCTCTACCAGCTGGCCGAGACCAACGACCTGCTGTTCCCGGCGATCAACGTCAACGACTCCGTCACCAAGAGCAAGTTCGACAACCTCTACGGTTGCCGCCACTCGCTCGTCGACGGGATCAACCGCGCGGTCGACGTGATGCTCGCAGGCAAGACCTGCGTCGTCTTCGGGTACGGCGACGTCGGCAAGGGCTCGGCCGAGTCGCTCCGCGTCCAGGGCGCCAAGCGTCGTCGTCACGGAGATCGACCCGATCTGCGCTCTGCAGGCCTCAATGGAGGGCTACGACGTCAAGACCCTCGAGGACGTGATCGAGACGGCAGACGTGTTCATCACGACCACGGGCAACAAGGACATCATCTCCGCCGACGACATGGCGCGGATGAAGGACAAGGCGATCGTCGGCAACATCGGTCACTTCGACAACGAGATCGACATGGCCGGCCTGGCCGAGTACGAGGGAATCAATCGCCGCAACATCAAGCCGCAGGTCGACGAGTGGGAGTTCCCCGACGGCCACTCGGTGATCGTCCTCTCCGAGGGTCGCCTCCTGAACCTCGGTAACGCGACCGGTCACCCCTCGTTCGTGATGAGCAACTCCTTCACCAACCAGGTGATCGCCCAGATCGAGCTCTACGGCAAGAACAGCGACTACGAGAAGAAGGTCTACGTGCTGCCCAAGCACCTCGACGAGAAGGTCGCCCGTCTCCACCTCGACGCCGTCGGAGCGAAGCTCACGGAGCTCCGTCCCGACCAGGCCGCCTACATCGGCGTGCCGGTCGAGGGTCCGTACAAGCCGGACCACTACCGCTACTAGGCGGCAGTCGAATCGCTGAGCGGGGCTCGCCTTTGTGCGGGCCCCGTTTGCGTTCCGGCACCATTGGTTGAGATGAGCATCGGCTCGAGCGAAATTGCCGACCAGGCACTGGCGCCGGAGGGGCAGGCCCGGATCGCCTGGGCGGACGGCCAGATGCCGGTGCTGCGCTCGATCCGCGAGCGGTTCGAGCGCCACAGGCCGCTGGACGGCCTGACGGTGGCGGCCTGCCTGCACATCACTCCCGAGACGGCCAACCTGATGCGGGCGCTCGCTGCGGGCGGAGCCGACGTGTCGCTCTGCGCGGCGAACCCTTACTCGACCGGTGACGACGTGGCTGCGGCACTTGCCGCCAACCATCGAGTCGAGGTGCACGCACGGCATGGGGAGTCGCCTGCCGACTACGCCTCCCACGTCGCCGGCCTGATTGCGAAGGCTCCGCAGCTGACACTCGACGATGGTGCGGATCTGATCAGCGTGCTCCACGCCACCCGCCCCGACCTGGTCGCCGGGCTGCGCGGAGGAACCGAGGAGACGACGACCGGGCTCGTGCGACTGAGGGCAATGGAGCGGGCGGGCGAGCTGCAGTGCCCCGTCGTGGCGGTCAACGAAGCGGGTACCGAGAGGGCGTTCAACGACAGGTACGGAACGGGGCAGTCGGTGCTCGATGGCCTGATCAGGGCGACGAACATCCTGCTCGCGGGCAGGACGCTGGTCGTGCTCGGCTACGGGTGGGCAGGAAAGGGAATCGCAGTCCGTGCCGCCGGCCTCGGCGCGACCGTGATCGTCTGCGAGGTCGAACCGATGCGAGCGCTCGAAGCCCGGATGGACGGCTTCGAGGTACTGCCCGCCATCGCCGCCGCATCGAAGGGCGAGGTCTTCATCACGGCGACGGGTGGGATCGGGGCGCTCCGGGCCGAGCACTTCGCGCTGATGAAGGACGGGGCGATCCTGGCGAACGCCGGCCACTTCGACGTCGAGATCGACCTGAGCGACCTCGAGGGGAGCGGCGGACGGCCGGTTGAGGTCAGGCCGCTCGTCAGCCGCTACTCGGTAAACGGCAGGACGATCGAGCTGGTCGCCGGTGGGCGGGTCGTGAATCTCGCGGCCGCTGAGGGCCATCCGGCCGCGGTCATGGACATGAGTTTCGCGACCCAGGCGCTGACGGTCGCTGCGCTGGCGGACGGCACGATCGGCGACGAGCCGGGAGTGCGGGCCGTCCCGCGCGAGATCGACGACGAGGTTGCGCGCCTGAAGCTCGCTTCGATGGGGGTCGAGATCGACTCCCTCACGGACGATCAGATCAGCTACCTGCACTCGTGGCGAACGGACTCCGGTTGATGGCTGGAAGGACTTCGTCGAGGGCATCGGGAAGACTGGTGGCTTGATGAGCACTGCACTTCAGGCAGCGGAGGCAAAGCTCCGGGCCGACGGAGCGGGCGAAGCGATCGTCACTGCGTTCGCCCGGTTCCACGCTCTGCTGGAGAGCGGTGTGGCCGGGATGATCCCGGAGGCGACGATCCGCCAAGTGGAAGCGATCCCGGACGCCGAGGCGCTTCAGGAGCCACCGGGCAAGGCGGCCGACGCGATGGCAGCGACGGTCGTCATAAAGCTCAACGGGGGCCTGGGGACGGGAATGGGGATGACCCGAGCGAAGTCGCTGATCGAAGCCCGAGAGGGCATGACCTTCCTCGACGTGATCGCTCGCCAGGTCATCGGACTTCGCGAGCGGACAGGGGCACGCCTGCCTCTGGTTGCGATGAACAGCTTCGCGACGCGCGGCGACACGCTCGCGGCCCTGGCCGCCCATCCCGGGATCGAATCCGACCTTCCTCTCGACTTCCTCCAGAACCGGGTTCCCAAGCTGCGGGCCGACGACCTGCACCCGGTCGAGTGGCCCTCCGATCCCGGCCACGAGTGGGCTCCGCCCGGTCACGGCGACCTCTACACGGCCCTTGTCACGTCCGGCCTGCTCGAGCGGATGCTCGTGGCCGGCTACCGCTACGCCTTCGTCTCGAACGCGGACAACCTCGGCGCCACCCTCGATCCGGCGATCCTCGAGTGGTTCGCGGCTGAGGAGATTCCCTTCCTGATGGAGGTCGCCGACCGCACCGCTGCCGACCGCAAGGGCGGGCACCTCGCCCGTCGGCCCGATGGTGGCCTGATACTGCGCGAAATCGCCCAGGTGCCCGACTCGGACCTCGGCACGTTCCAGGACACCGGACTCCATCGCTACTTCAACACCAACACCCTCTGGCTCAACCTGGAGTCCCTCGCTGCAAGGCTCGACGAGGGAGGCGGAGTGCTCGACCTGCCCCTGATCGTCAACCGCAAGACCGTCGACCCGGGGGACCCGGGTTCGCCTGCGGTGATCCAACTCGAGTCGGCGATGGGCTCCGCCATCGGGCTGTTCGAGGGTGCCCGGGCGATCCGGGTGCCGCGCACCCGCTTCGCTCCGGTCAAGACGACATCCGACCTGCTCGCGCTGCGCTCCGACGCCTACCGGCTGACAGCGGAGAATCAGGTCGCTTTGGTCGATTCGAGGGCCGGCGAGCCGCCGTTGATCGAGCTTGACCCGACGTCGTACAAGCTGCTTGCCGACTTCGAGCGGCGATTCCCGCAAGGGCCGCCGTCGCTTGTCGAGTGCGAGCGCCTGACGGTCGAGGGCGATGTGACGTTCGGGGCTGGGGTGGTGGTCCGCGGAGCGGTGACCACCGGCTCCGCGGATGCCCCGTCGTCGATCCCCGACGGCTCGCTGCTCGAGGGCTGAGCCTGGAACAACCCTTGCCCCGTCTTTGCCCGCGTCCACCCGCGGGGAACTACCTTTTGCCTATGAGAAAGACCGCAATCGCATCGGTGGTGTTCGCCAGCCTCGGCCTCGGGGGACTCGCTCAGGCCAAGGTCAACTTCACTCCCAAGGCAGTGATCGGTTCGACAAAGGGGGACGGACCCGGCGGTTGCGTCGCGGGGACGAAGAACGTCAGGTTCGTGCTCGACCCGTCGGCCGATCCGTATCTGCGAATCACCGCGTCGGTCGTCGTACTCGACGGCAAGCGGGTCCGTTACCGCAAGTACCCGATCAACGACTCGATCAAGCGCTTTGTCTACAAGGTCGACCTGACCCGCGCGAAGCCTGGCCGGCACCGCCTCCAGCTTCGGGGTGGGGTGCTGTTCGAGACCTCGCCACCGGAGCCGGCTGCCACTCTGGCCAGGTCGGCGAGTACCTACACGCCGCCGACTCGGCCAAGCTGGACCAACGGCAAAGTGATCGCGAACGCGACGATCACCCGCTGCTCCTGAGGTCGGGCGACCGACTGCCTCAGGGCGTTCAGGCTTCGGTCCGACCGTCGCTCCCGGCCCGCGACGCGGCGAGGGCCTCGGCCCGCAACTGCCGGCGCTCGCTGGCGGAGAGCATCTGCATGAACAGCACTGCGAAAGCGATCCCCATCACAAGGGTCTGTTCGGTCGCCATCACGAGGCCGGCGACGTGCTGGTCGGTGAGCGGGTCCATCCCGAGGAAGGTGCCTCGGTAGGCGTAGAGCGACCGTGGGGAGAAGATCAGCACGATCCCCAGCATCGCGACGACGGCCTTGGTCGAGGCCATGTACAGCACCGGTCCGGTCCCGCCGGAGCGCATGCGCTGGCGCACCGGGCCCATCAGGTGCCACCAGTAGAGGATCCCCGCCGTGAGCAGCGTGGCGTGTTCGATCGTGTGGATCAGGGAATTGCGAAGGGCAGCGTCGTAGAGCGCGGGCACGTGCCAGGCGAACATCAGGCCGCAGTAGAGAACCACTGCGAACGCCGGCGTCGCCAGCAGGCCCATTCTCCGTTCGATCCCGTGGACGCGCCTCGTGACCGGCCGCAGCAGGGCCTTCGTCAGGCCGGCGAGCAGGAGGATGGGAACGAGGTCGAGCAGGATCACGTGCTGGACCATGTGCATCGTGGCCGACTGTTCGGCGAGGCTGTCGAGAGGCGGGCCGAGAGCAAGTCCCAGCAGCGCACATCCGGCCGCGAACGCGAGCAGTCTCGGCCAGCCGGGCGAACGGGCCGAGGGGTCACGCCTGGTCGATCGCCAGCGGATGAAGTAGACGACGAGGTAGAGGGCCGCGACTGCCGCCGCGAGCGGTGATCCGGCGTCGGGGCCAACCTGTTGGGCCGCGAGTGGAGGGATTGCGGAGGTGGGCGACAGCATTGGTGCAGGATCGTCGCACGCCGTCGCACATCAGCGGGCGCAGGGCTGCGACTCTCGGCCGATGGCATCGTCGCCCCAAGCCTCGCGGGAGCTCCGCGTTTCTCCGGGTCCGATCGCGAGCCGGGCGGCCCCTCGCTCGCCCTGGTCCCGGATCGCACCGGCTCTGATCGGCCTGCTGGCACCGATCCTTTGCATCGGCTGTGCGCGCGAGATCGGGGATGGCGGCAGATCCCTCTGCGACGGGTGCCTGGCCGCACTCGAGCGGTTGCCCGCAGGCTGCTGTCGCGGCTGTGCCCAGCCGCAGCCGTGTCTGCCCTGCCCAGCGGCGGCTGCCAGCTGGGCGAGCGCCCATTCGGCCTGCGCGCACCGGGGAACAGCGAGGTCGATGGTCTCTTCGCTGAAGCGATCCGGCTCGGCCAGGGTGTCGAATTCGATGGCACTCGAGATCGTCGGCGTGCTTCCGCCAGAGGTGCTCGAGTCGTCGGCGATCGTGCCGGTCGCCCCGCATCCGGCCCGGCGGCGCCGAAGCGGGGTAGACCACAGCCGCAGGCTGGCAGCAGCCCTCGCGCGATTGACCGGGCGCCCCATGCTTGAGCCGCTGTCCAGGGTCGGGCGGGCGACCCGCCAGGCCGGCGCCTCGCGTTCGGCCAGGACCGAGCCGGGGAGGATCACCTTCGAGGTCGTGGCCGCCGTCCCGCAACGGGTCGTGCTGGTCGACGACGTCCACACCACGGGCGCGACCCTGAACGCCGCCGCGTCAGCCCTGCTCGCCGCCGGCTGCGAATCCGTCTCCTGTGCGTCGTTCGCGAGGGCGGTCCGCGACCCTGTTCACTTGCCCAAGCCTCCGGATTGGTAGCCTCGAACGGTGTCAATCCTCGATCGCGCCCTCCGAATCGGAGAGGGCAAGAAATACAAGGACTTCGAGAAGCGGGTCAAGCGCATCAACGCGTGGGAGCCGGAGATCGAGACCCTCTCCGACGAAGAGTTGAGGGAGGCGGCCGATGCCCTCCGCGATCGCGCTCGCGGAGACGACCCGGAGCCGCTCGACGACCTGCTCGCGGAGTGCTTCGCGATCGTGCGCGAGGCAGGCAAGCGGACGATGGGCATGCGTCACTTCGACGTCCAGCTGATCGGTGGCATGGTCCTCCACAGCGGGTCGATCGCCGAGATGAAGACCGGCGAGGGCAAGACGCTCACCGGCACCCTTGCGGTGGTGCTCAACTCGATGGCCGGCCGCGGCGTGCACGTCGTCACGGTCAACGACTACCTCGCGACGCCGCGACGCGGAGTGGATGAGCCCGATCTACGACCTGCTCGGCGTGACCTGGGGAGTGCTCCAGACCAACCAGGCCCACGAGAGAAGCGCGGCGCCTACGCCTGCGACGTGGCCTACGGGACGAACTCCGAGTTCGGCTTCGATTACCTGCGCGACAACATGGCCACCTCGTTGGAGGAGAAGGTCCAGCACGGCGGACGGGCAGTCCCCGGCGAGCACGTCAAGGCACATGTCTTCGCGATCGTCGACGAGGTCGACAACATCCTGATCGACGAGGCCCGGACGCCGCTGATCATCTCCGGTGCGCCCGAGCAGGCGGCCGACCTCTACGGCAAGTTCGCGCAAGCTCGCCAAGCACGATGACCGCCGGCGAGACGACCCGAGGGCATGGACCCGCGGACGAAGAAGGAGTTCGTCGCCGAGTTCGACTACGAGTTCGACGAGAAGCACAAGACGGTCGCCGTCACCGAGCAGGGGGTCGCCAAGGCCGAGCGGTTCCTCGGCATCGATCACCTCTACCGGGCGGAGAACGGCTACCTCGTCAACCACCTGATCCAGGCGCTCAAGGCCGAGTCGCTCTACAAGCGCGACGTCGACTACGCGGTCGTCGACGGCGAGGTCAACGATCATCGACGAATTCACCGGGCGCATCCTCGAGGGTCGCCGCTGGTCCGAGGGCCTGCACCAGGCGGTCGAGGCGAAGGAGGGGGTGCGCGTCCAGGAGGAGAACCAGACGCTGGCCACGATCACCCTCCAGAACTACTTCCGCCTGTACGACAAGCTCGCTGGAATGACCGGCACCGCCCTCACCGAGGCGACCGAGTTCATGAAGATCTACGAGCTGCCGGTCGTCCAGATCCCGACCAACAGGGCCGATGGTCCGCGACGACACGAACGACCAGGTCTTCAAGACCCAGGAGGGCAAGTGGTCGGCGGTCGGCACGCGAGATCGCCGCGCGCCACGCAGCCGGCCAGCCGGTGCTCGTCGGCACGATCTCAGTCGAGGTCTCGGAGCTCCTCTCCGAGCAGCTCAAGAAGAAGCGGAATCGAGCACACGGTGCTCAACGCCAAGCCTGAGTTCGCCGCAACGCGAGGGTGAGACCGTGGCGCTAGGCCGGCCTCCCGGGCGCCGTGACGATCGCGACGAACATGGCTGGACGAGGCGTCGACATCAAGCTCGGTGGCAGCGTCGAGGCACCTGCTCGACATCGAGGCGGCCAAGGCCGGGGTCAAGCCCGGCGACGACGGCTGGGAGGACCTCGCCGCGAAGCTCAAGCCGGAGATCGAGAAGCGAATCGAGGCCGATCGCGAGACTGTGGTGGAGGCCGGCGGCCTCTTCATCATCGGTACCGAGCGGCACGAGTCGAGGCGAATCGACAACCAGCTGCGCGGCCGGGCAGGGCGCCAGGGCGACCCCGGCGAGTCGCGCTTCTTCCTCTCGGCCGAGGACGACCTCGTGCGCCTCTTCGCCGGTGATCGGATCTACAAGATCCTCGACAAGCTCGGCGACGTCGACGAGCGACGGCAACGAGGAGCCGATCGAGGCCGGGATGCTCACCAAGCAGATCGAGAAGGCCCAGCGCAAGGTCGAAGAGCAGAACTTCCTGATGCGCAAGAGCGTGCTCGAGTACGACGACGTCATGAACGAGCAGCGTGCGGTCATCTACCGGTACCGCGACGAGATCCTCGAAGGCGCAGACATGGGCGAGCAGGCGCGCAGGAGATCGGCGGGCCTTGCCAATCGGCTCGTCGAGGAGTACACCGGAGGGCGAGTTCATCGAGCACTGGGACCTTGAGGGCCTGTTCGATCGGATCGAGCGAGATCACTCCCTCCGACTCCCTGCGCGAACGGTTCTCAGGCGCCGACCCGCGACCCGGCCGAGCTGGGCGAGGCCGTCGAGAAGCACGCGTTGGACTCGTACGACGCGCGCCGAGGACGAGCTCGGCGACGAGCTGATGGGCGAGCTCGAGCGCTACCTGCTGCTCGAGATGATCGACCAGCGCTGGCGCGAACACCTCTACGACATGGACTACCTGCGCGAGGGCATCCACCTCCGCGGGTTCGCCCAGGAGCGAGCCGCTCGTCGCCTACAAGAACGAGGCGCTTCGAGCTGTTCGGGGACCTCGATGAACACCATCTGGGCCGACTTCGCGCGAATGGTCTTCAACGTGGTCGTCGAGCTCGACGGTGAACCTGTCGTGCCCCTGACCCAGCCTGCCGGCGAGGCTGCGGTGCCGCTTCGCTACTCGGGTGGCACGACCGATCAGCCCTCGGCCCTGGCAGCTGCAGCCGCATCCGCGATGCAGGTCGGCGGAGGTGGCGGAGGCCAGGCTGCGACGGTCGAGATCAACACCGAGGAGGAGCTCGAGGCCTACCTCGTCGAGACCCTTGGCGCCGACACCCTCGAGCGGGCCCAGGCCGGCGATCAGCAGGCTCTCACACAGGTTGCGACGGTCCTCGAACAGCTCGGGATCCAGATGGCGCCCCAAGTCGAGCAGCGAGTCGTCTCCGAGGAGGAGCAGATCGGTCGCAATGACCCGTGCTGGTGCGGTTCCGGCAAGAAGTTCAAGAAGTGCCACGGGGCCTAGATGGCAGACCAAAGTTCACTTTCGACGCCGCAGCGGCTTGCGGCGATCCGCGAGCAGATGAAGCTGCTCGCGGACTATCTTTGACCCCGTTTCGCTCGAAGAGCGCGTAGGTCGCTCGAGGAGCAGATGGGCGCGCCCGGCTTCTGGGACGACCAGGAGCGGGCTGCGGCGCGTGTCGGCCGAGCACTCCGCGCGTCAATCGGCGGCTCGAGACGTTCCGTTCGATCGAGTCCGAGGTCGACGATCTCGACGACCTCGCGGAGATGGCCGAGGAGGACGACGCGATGGCGGCCGAGGTCGGCGAGCAGCTCGCGGCGAGTCGAGGCGCGGCTGGCGAGCTCGAGGAGGAGCGGCTGTTCTCGGGCGAGTACGACGCCGGGCGACGCGCTGGTCATCGATCAACGCCGGCGCCGGCGGAACCGACGCGCAGGACTGGGCGGAGATGGTCCTGCGGATGGAGTTGCGATGGGCCGAGCGGCGAGGCTTCAAGGTCGAGTTGCTCGAGGCCTCAGCCGGGCGAGGAGGCCGGGCATCAAGTCGGCCACCTTCAGGTCGAGCGGCGAGAACGCCTACGGCCTCTATCGGCGCCGAGCGCGGCGTCCACCGGCTCGTCAGGCTCTCGCCCGTTCGACTCGGCCAACCGCCGCCAGACGTGCTTCGCCGGGCGTCGAGGTGGCGCCGGTCGATCGAGGACACCGGCGAGGTCGAGATCGACGAGGACGACCTCCAGGTCGACACCTACCGGGCGTCGGGCGCGGGCGGCCAGCACGTCAACAAGACCGACTCGGCCGTGCGCATCACCCACCGGCCGACGGGGATCGTCGTCCAGTGCCAGAACGAGCGCTCGCAGACCGCCAACCGGCGACCGCGATGGGATGCTGCGCGCCAAGCTCGTCGAGCGCGAGGAGCGCGAGCGCCAGCGAGGAGATCGCGGCGCGAGAAGGGCGAGGCGCAGGACGTCAACTTCGGCTCGCAGATCCGCTCCTACGTGCTTCACCCGTACACGATGGTCAAGGACCACCGGACCAAGCTACGAGATAGGCGACACCCAGCGCGTGCTCGACGGCGACCTCGATGGATTCGTACGCGCCTGGCTGCTGAGGGATTCAGCCCGATGAGCTCCGACCCGACCAGGTACGAGGGCGGCCAGCCCACGACTCCGTACCTCGATGCGGTCGCAGCGCGTGGCCTGAGAGGGTCGACCCGTTTCCACGTGCCCGGTCACAAGGGCGGTCCCGGTGCCGACCCGGGCCTGGTCGGCACGATCGGCGAACGCGCGCTGCAGCTCGACCTCTCGGCCGGCCAGGAGGGCATAGACATCGGGCCGTCACCGACTCCGCTCGAGAGCGCCGAGAACCTCGCGGCCGACTGGCACGGTTCGCTCCGGACCTTCTTCCTGACCAACGGGGCGACCCAGGGAAACCATGTCCTCTGCCTCGCACTCGCGGCCTCGGGGCGGGAGGTGGTCGTCCAGAGAAACGCCCATGCGTCGATCATCGACGGGCTCGTGCTCTCAGGAGGGCGTGCGCGCTGGGTGGCGCCGTCCTACGACGACGAGATGGGAATGGCCCACGGAGTGCAGCCGGACCGGCTTGCCGAGGCGCTCGCCTCGGCGCCGGGGGCGAGCGCCGCCTTCGTGGTCAGCCCGACCTACTACGGCTCCTGCGCCGACATCGAGGCGCTCGCTGAGGTCGCGCATTCGGCCGGCGTCGCACTGGTGGTCGACCAGTCCTGGGGAGCTCACTTCGGCGTCCATCCCGGAGTGCCGCAGTCGGCTCTCGCCCTCGGGGCCGATGCCGTGATCACGTCGACGCACAAGACGGTCGGGAGCCTGACCCAGTCGGCCATGCTGCACATCGCCGACACCGGACGCGTCGATGTCGAGCGGGTTGCCCGGTGCATGCGAATCATGCGCTCGACCAGCACCTCGTGCCTGCTCAATGCCTCGCTCGATTCCGCTCGGCGGCAGCTTGCCGTTCACGGCGAGGCGCTGCTCGACAGCACCCTCGCCGCCGCCGCCCGACTTAGGGCCCGGATCGACTCGACCCCCGGTTGCAGGGTGGTGGGTGATTTCGATCCCGCAGACGACGGCCGGATCGCCTGGGACCCACTGAGGATCGCGATCGACGTCCGCGGTACCGGACGCACCGGTTACGAGCTCGCCGAGAGCCTGCGTGAACTCCACGACACGCACGTGGAACTGAAGACGCAGGCGACGATCGTGCTGGTGCTCGGCGTGAGTCAGCCGGTCGAGCCTCTCGAGCGGTTCGCGATCGACTTTGCCGACGTGGTCCGCCGCGGTGAGCCGCACGAGGGCGGGGTGGGGGCGATCGTCAGGCCTCCCGGTGCGCTCGAGCACGGAACCCGGATCACGCCCCGTGAGGCATTCCTCGCCGACGGTGAGCGAGTGGCGGTCGATCAGGCAGTGGGGCGGATCAGTTGCGAGACGATCGCGGGATACCCGCCAGGCATTCCGGCCCTGCTGCCCGGCGAGACGATCACCGAGGAGATAATCGGGCACCTCCGGGCAATCCGGCAGGCCGGTGCCGAGCTTCACGGAGCGAGCGATCCCGAGTTCGGGACAGTCGTAGTAATGGCAGAGGGCGGGCCTTGAGTCCGGTCCCCAAGCTCGCTCCCGGCCAGGTCGCCGAAGTTGTGGAACGGGCGCTGCGCGAAGACCTCGGCACCGGTGACGTGACCACAAGGGCATCGGTCCCCGAGGACTCGAGGGCGCGGGCTGTGATCAGCCAGAAGCAGGACGGCGTGATCTTCGGCCTTGACTGCGCCAAGCAGGCATTCGCCAGGCTCGATCCTGACTCGACCTTCGAGAGGCGGTGCTCGGAGGGGCTGGCTCGCGAAGGAGGCGAGGTCGCGGTGATCGAAGGCTCCGCGCGCGCTCTGCTCGCAGCCGAGCGCACTGCGCTCAACCTGCTCGGTCGGCTCTCGGGAGTGGCGACGCTGGCCCATCGCTACGTCAAGGCGGTCGAGGGCACCGGCGCCCGGATCCTCGATACCCGCAAGACCACGCCGGGCTTGCGGATGCTCGAGAAGGCGGCCGTCTCGGCCGGCGGCGGGACCAACCATCGAGTCGGCCTGTTCGATGCCTTCCTGCTGAAGGAGAATCACATCGCGATGGCCGGAGGCATCGAGCGAGCCGTCGCCCTCTGTCGGGAGGCCGACCCGGGACTCATGCTGGAGGTTGAGGTTCGCAACTTGACCGAGTTGGTCGAGGCGATCGACAGCGGAGCCGACAGGATCATGCTCGACAACATGGACCTCGGCCAGATGAGGACCGCCGTCGGGATCACGGCCGGCAGGGCCGAGCTCGAAGCCTCAGGCGGCGTTTCGCTCGAGTCGGTCAGGCCGATCGCGGAAACCGGCGTAGACTTCATCTCGGTGGGGGCGATCACCCACTCGGCAGCGACGCTCGATCTCTCGCTCCTGCTCGAACCACTCGACTGACCGCCAGCCCAACGACCCCGGGAATCAGATCCAACGCCCCTCGGAGGACCAATGACCCAGCCGACGACGACAGGTGCAGTTCTGCCGATGGCCCAGGCAGGGAGTCAGGAGAGCGACCTGACAGAGGCCGAGGTCAAGGCCCTGCAGGAGGAGATCCGCGACCTTGCGCAGGCCCGCGGAGCCGTGATCCTCGCCCACAACTACCAGCTGCCCGAGATCCAGGACGTCGCCGACTTCGTTGGTGATTCCCTCGGATCTGTCGCGGAAGGCGGCAGACAGCGAGCAGGAGACGATCGTGTTCTGCGGCGTCCACTTCATGGCCGAGACCGCCTCGATCCTCTCGCCCGACAAGAGGGTGCTGATCCCCGACCTCGACGCCGGCTGCTCGCTCGCCGACTCGATCACGGCCGATGAGCTGCGCGACTGGAAGGCGCGAGCACCCGGGGCCGTCGTCGTCATGTACGTCAACACCACGGCGGAGGTCAAGGCCGAGACCGACTACTGCTGCACATCGTCCAACGCGGTCGCAGTCGTCCGCACGATCCGGGAGCACGGCGCCGACAGCGAGATCCTGTTCGGCCCCGACATGTGGCTCGGCGCGTACGTCGAGCGCGAGACCGGCCGGGCGACTGCACATCTGGGCCGGCGAGTGCCACGTGCACGCGGGCATCCGCCCGACGGACATCGAGCGCATCCGCGCCGAGCACCCGGGAGCCGAGTTCCTCGATCCACCCCGAGTGCGGCTGCACGACCCGGTGATGGAGTACGTCGCCTCGGGCGAGATCGGCGACGGAGGGGCTGCACATCCTCTCGACCGGCGGGATGCTCGACTACGCGCGCGAGAACCCGGCGGCACCGAGTCATCGTCGCCACCGAGACCGGGATGCTGCACCCGATGCGCAGGCCGACCCGCGGCGCAGCTTATCCCGGCCAATCGCAAGGCGGTCTGCAAGTACATGAAGATGATCACTCTCGAGAAGCTGCGCGCTGCACTGCGCGAGGACCGCTACGAGGTGAAGGTGCCGGCCGCGATTGCGGACCTGGCCCGAGTCCCGATCGAGCGGATGGTCTCAGTCGGCTGAACGCCGGTCAGGCGACAGCGAAGTCTTCAGCGTCGTGCGGCCCGACGCAGGCAACGGCGGCATCCGTCGAGATCGAGCGGGCGACCCGGTCGACTTCGTCGAAGGTCACTGCATCGAGAGCCTCGATCGCCCGGTCCGGGTCGACCGGTTCGCGCCTGACGATCGCCTGAGTGGCAGCGTGCGAGGCGACTGTGCCTGACCGTTCGAAGGCGAGGACTCGCGCCCCGGCCGCATACGAGCGGGCTCGCTCGACCTCTTCCTCGGTCGGGCCGTTGTCGCGGAGGTCGTTGACGATCTCCCGCATCCGCCGGTAGGCATCGACGCACTTCTCCGAGTCGAGGCCTGCGGAGAGCTGCAGCCCCGAGACGTCGGAATGGTTGAAGCCGAAGGCCGACACGGAGTAGGCGAGGCCGAGCCGTTCGCGGATTTCACTGAACAGGCGCGAGCCCATCGAGCCACCGAGCAGGGTCGAGTAGATCCCGAGCGCTGCCCTCTGTGCCGGATCGGTCACATCGATGTCCGGGCGGTAGATCAGGCGCAGGTGCGACTGGTTGGTGTCGCGTCGCTCGACGAGGGTTTCGTCCTGTGGGGCCGGCGCAGGCTGAGCCGACTTGGCGTCGGGCAGGTCCGGGAAGCGGCCGAACATCTCATCGAGCTCCGAGTTGTCGGGGAGGTGGTCGAGGTTGCCCACGAGGAACGCTCCCCCGGTGCGGCCGGACCACTGGCGCTCGCGGAAGGCGACGATCCCCTCTCTGGTGAAGGTGTCGCGCAGGTGTTCCTCGGGGCCGAGCACAGTGCGGCCGAGGGGGTGGTCGCCATAGGCCGCCCGGTCGATCAGCTCCTCGGCGACAGCGGACGGCTGGTCGTTGTAGCGGTTGATCTCCTGGATCACGACTCCCCGCTCCTTGTCGAGCTCCTCCGCGTCGATCGCGGGACGGCCGACGAAGTCGGTCAGCAGGTCGATTGCCTCGCCTGCCCGTTCGGCCCGGGCAGTTATGTGGAAGGCAACGAGATCGTGGGACGTATAGGCATTGAGCACCGCTCCGATCCGCTCCGCCGTCTCATTGACCGCGGTGTGGTCCGGGTACTTCTCACCGCCCTTGAACACAAGGTGCTCGAGGAAGTGCGCCATCCCGTTCTCCTCTGGCAGCTCGGTGCGCGCGCCCGCGTCGAATGCCGTCAGCACGGTAAGCGCACGCGTACCGGGGAGGCCGATCCTGTGGATCGGGAGGCCGTTGGGCGCGGTGGTCGTCTCTACGTTTGCCATGGGGGTGTGATCCTAGTGGTTGACGGATTCGGGCCCACTTGGTGTGGGTACCGTCCGTCGGGTCGCATTCCCCTGCCGGCTGTCGTCCGCTCGCCTGCGGCTCGCTCCCGATAACCGCCGGACAGGGGATATGCGCGCCGACTCCCGACTCAAGCGCTTGGGCCCCGAGCCGTAGCTGCAGGGCGGGCCGCCACGGCGCCCGCCTTGTTTGGAGTGGAGGGCGGTGTGGTGGGTCCGAGCGGTCGAGTCGCTCGTCTGAGCCCACGCCAACGCTTCTCCACTAAGGCGAGCTCAGCATTGACGGGGCGACGGTGGGCCTGAGCCCACGCGGACTCTTCTCCACTACGGCGAGCCAAACCTGTGGGAGGGGGACCGTGCGTCCGACCACCCAAGCTCTTCTCCACTCCGGCAACCCACACCTGTGGGAAGGGGACGGTGCGAGAGGTCCAAGCGGACACTCAGCTGACCCGACGGGATGGAGGGTGTGCGTCCGCGGGACCTGCTCGCGACCGTCCCCCACCACCAGGCCCCGAGCCGCGCGCGTCCGCGGGACCTGCTCGCCACCGTCCCCCACCACACCGCGCGAGGCGCGCTGCAAAGTGACGTGCACCACAAGGAGAACGGCGCGGTGGGCCTAATTTGGAAGCTGATGAGTGAACGTTCCGAGACCGGGTCGCGGCGCCGTGTGCGTCGCCGGGCCGAACACGTGAATGAGCAGGCAGGCGTGGAGTCTGCAGGGTCGGCTCCGCGTCCTCCCGCTTCTCAGCCCGTAGTCGAGTTCCGTGGGGTCCACCTCGCCTACCCGGGAGGCAGTGTCGCCCTTGACGGCGCAACCTTCGCTGTCGAGCGGGGCGAGTTCGTCTTCCTTGTCGGTCAGACGGGCTCGGGCAAGAGCACGGTCATGCGGCTCCTCACGAGGGAGATCGAAGCGACCTCGGGAACGGTCAGGGTCGCCGGGCGCGAGCTCGGCACGCTCGATCGATCAAAGGTCCCGTACTACCGCCGCAACATCGGAGTCGTCTTCCAGGATTTCAAGCTCCTGCCGAACCGGACGGTCTACGACAACGTCGCTTACGCCCTGCTCGTCACCGGGCATGGCCGCAAGGAGATCCGCCGCCGTGTCCCCGACATCCTTCGCCTCACCGGCCTCGCGACCAAGCTGCACTCCTATCCCGATCAGCTGTCGGGAGGCGAGCAGCAGCGAGTTTCGATCGCCAGGGCGTTCGTCAACCATCCGCCGCTCCTGCTCGCCGACGAGCCGACGGGCAACCTCGACCCCGAGACAACCATCGGGATCATGCAGCTGCTCTACAGGATCAACCGCACCGGCACGACTGTCCTGGTGGCCACTCACGACCATGCGATGGTCGACCGCATGCGCCGCCGCGTCATCGAGCTTGAGCGGGGCCGGATCGTCCGCGACGAGGCAACCGGGCCGTACGCCCGCGACGAGCACACCCGGGAGTTCGCGAACCGCATGCGCGGTGCCCTCAACCCGACCCCGGAGGTCTGACGGTGGGCAGCGTCGACTTCTTCGTCCGTGAGGCCCTGCGCACTCTGAAGCGCAACGCTCTCCCGTCGTTCGCGGCAATGGTCGCGGTGCTCGCTGACCATGCTCGTGATCGGCGTCTTCATCCCGATCGTCCAGGCCGCCAACGGTGCCGCTGATTCGGTCAGGGGCAGGGTTCTCGTCGACGTCTACATGAAGACGGACGCCTCACCCGGCGACGTCCAGCGGGTCCGCTCGAAGCTCGAGTCGGTCAACGGCGTGGGCAAGGTCGAATTCGTCAGCAAGGACAAGGCCTACTCGGTCGAGAGCAAGCGCGACCCCGAGGCCTACGCCCTGTTGGGCAGCAACCCCCTCCCTGACACCTTCCGCGTCACCCCCAAGGACGCCGACAAGGTCGGCGCGCTGAGGGTCGACCTGCAGAAGCTGGCCGACTCCGACCCGAAGGTCGACAATGTCCGCGACAGGCGCGATGACTCGACCAAGATCCTCAAGGCAACGAACTTCGTCAAGTTGACGATCGGTGTGTTGGCTGCACTGCTGATCGCAGCATCCGTCCTCCTGGTCGCCAACACGATCCGCCTCTCGCTCTTCTCGCGCAGGCGCGAGGTCGAGGTGATGAAGCTCGTCGGGGCGACCGACCCGTTCATCCGCTGGCCGTTCGTCGTGGAGGGGTTGATCGTCGGTGTCGTCGGCGCGGTCGGAGCGATCGCCGTGCTCGCCTTCGCCAAGGTCGCTCTGCTCGACCCGCTCGCCAAGGATTTCGCCCTGATCGCCGCTCCGAGGACCCTTGCGTTCCCGCTTCTGATGTTGATCCTCCTGCTCTCCGGCGCCGCCGTCTCGGCCCTCGGGTCGGTTGTCTCGCTGCGGCGATACCTCCGCGTTTGATCCTCCGCAGAGGCGCTAGCCTCAACTGATGCGGACCGCACTCAAGGCTGTAGCGATTACAGCCACTCTGCTGTTCGTTCTCCTCGCCGGGATCCGGATCGGGTCGAATCGCGAGCTGCTGCCGGGCCCGCTGGCCGAGCTCGCGGGGCCGTCGCGCAGCGCCTCGTTCGATGAGGCGATCGGGCTGATCGAGGACAACTACTACCGCAAGATCGACGACTCGACCCTCCAGAACGCCGGCATCGACGGAGCGGTCTCGAAGTTGCGTGACCGATTCTCCGCCTACCTCGACCCGCGCGCGTATCGAGCCTTCCAAAGCCATCAGAACCCACACTTCTCAGGGATCGGACTCGATGTGCGATTCATCAGGGACGGGCTCCTTGTCGCACGCGTCTATCCGAACACCCCAGCCCAGAAGGCCGGCATCAAGGCCGGCGAGACAGTCATCAGCGTCAACGGCAAGCCGATCCGAGGCAAGTCCGGAGGGGCGGCAGTGGCGCTGATCCAGGGCAAGCCGGGAACTCCCGTGACAGTCGGGATCAGGAACCCGTCCGGCAAGGTGCGGGACCTCAAGGTCAAGCGCGAGCGGATCTTCGTGCCCTCTGTGGAGTCGAAGACGATCGTCGGACCCGGCGGAGTGAAGGTCGGCGTCGTCTCGCTCTCCGGCTTCGTCCAGCGCGCGGGTGCCCAGGTGTCCAAGGCAGTCAAAGCCCAGCTCGCCGCGGGAGCCAAGGCGATCGTCCTCGACTTGAGGGGTAACGGCGGGGGGCTGCTCGACGAGGCTGTGGCAGTCGGCAGCGTGTTCATCGAGAGCGGTCCGATCGTGATCACCAAGGGCCGCAACCGGCCGCGCGAGGTCTATCGGGCCAGCGGCGGTGCGATCCCGGCGAAGGTCCCGGTGGTGGTGCTGGTCGATCGCAACACCGCGAGCGCCTCCGAGATCGTTGCCGGAGCGGTCCAGGACAGCGGGAGGGGAATCGTCGTCGGGACCCGAACCTTCGGCAAGGGGGTCTTCCAGGAGGTGACCGAGCTCGGGAACGGCGGCGCGCTCGACATCACTGTTGGCGAGTACTTCACGCCCTCGGGTCGCAATCTCGGTGGCGGTGGCGTCAAGCAGGGGGCCGGCGTCAAGCCGGACGTTCCCGTAGCCCCGTCGGCCGGCCTGGCCGGCGCGCTCGACGCCGCGGTCGCGGCCGCGGCGAGGAGGGCACGATGACTCCGAAGGCCGGAGGCTCGCGGGAATCGACGGGGAAGGGCCGCAAGCGCCGCGACACCAAGGACGTAAAGCGCAAGAAGGGTGGAGGCAAGGCCCCGACAGGCAAGTCGGGCAAGCCCCGCTCCGCGACGAAGAAGAAGGTCAAGCAGGCCACGGGCCCGGATTCGGCGGGCACGGCCGGCTCGAAGCCGAAGTCCGCCAAGAGGGCCAAGTCCGCCAAGGGCCACTCGAAGAGCGCAGGCGATCGGCGCGAGCGCACGGCCCCCGCCGGAGCAAAGGACGGCAAGGGAGGGCGCGGCGGCAATCGGAAGATGCCCGGAGGCGAGCGCGGTCAGGCAGGTCGTCGGAGCGAGGGCGGTGTCGCCGGCGCTGCCCGCGCCGCTGCGTCCGTCGATTCCGATCAGACACCGAGCCGGATCGGGGCGATCGTCCGTCGCGGTCGGACCGTCACTGCCGAACCGATCTTCGGACCGGGGCCACGAACCCCGATCGACACGGGCGGGCGTGACGCACCGAGGCTGAGCGAGGGCGACCTCGTCCTGCTCCCGCCACCTGGGAGGGACCGCAGTGGAAGGTCCAGGCCCGAGCGGGTCGTTGGCCGCGTCGACAACGCCCGGGACGTGATCGAGGCCTTGATGCTCGACCGCGGACTCGCCCGCTCGTTCCCGAAACAGGTCGAGGCGGAGGCCGAAGCTGCCGCCAAGCGGGTTGATCAGAGCGGTCGGGTCGACCTGAGGGAGCTGACGACATTCACGATCGATCCGACGTCCGCTCGCGACTTCGACGACGCGATCAGCGCCGAGCGTCTCGACGACGGCCGTTCGCGAGTGTGGGTTCACATCGCCGACGTCTCCGCCTTCGTGCGGCCGGGTTCGCTGCTCGACGAGGAGGCGATCAGGCGCTCGACCAGCACGTACGTCCCGGGAGCGGTCGAACCGATGCTCCCGCACTCACTCAGCAGTGGCGCCTGCTCGCTGGTGCCCGGTGAGGACCGCCTCGCAGTGACAGTCAGGATGGACTTCGACGGACCCGGACTGCGTCGCGAGCGAGGTGCTGAGGACTGTTATTCGCTCCGATGAGAGGCTCGACTACGACGAGGTCGACAGGATCCTGCTCGGCCAGGTCGCAGCCCGCGAGCCGTGGGCGAAGCCGCTCTCCGTGGCCCGCGAGGTGTCGGCTGCCTTGGCTCAGCGACGGGCGGAGCGTCACGCCCTCGCGCTCGACCGCCCGGAGCCGGAGTTCTCGTTCGACACAGAAGGAAACGTCAGCGGGTGGAAGCAGGTCGAGCAGACCGAGAGCCACAGGCTGATCGAGATGCTGATGGTCGCCGCCAACTCGGAGGTCGCACGCCTTCTGGTCGAGCACAAGGCGCCCGCTCTGCATCGGGTTCATGAGCGCCCCGATCCCGCCGCCGTCGACCTGCTGCTGTCGCGGTTGGAGTCGCTCGACATTCCGACTCCGCCGGCACCGAAGGCGATGACGCCGTCGGACGCCGTTCGGATCTCAGCCGAGGCCTCGGTCCTCGTCGATCATTGGACTCGCAAGGAGAAGCGTGGACGCCTGGGGATCACGACCCTCGTCCTGCGCGCCCTGCAGCAGGCCCGCTACGACAGCAAGCCGGTCGGTCACAGCGGGCTTGGTCTCGAGCATTACTGCCACTTCACCTCGCCGATCCGCCGCTACCCGGACATCGTCTGCCATCGAGCGATCCTCGCGGCGCTGGGCCTCGGCGAGGACAAGCCGTCCTCGGCGGGCATGGCCGAGCTGGCCGAGTGGACGAGCGCGCAGGAGCGCCGCGCCATGGTGGTCGAGCGGGACGCGGACGACATCGCGAGCTGCTTCCTGCTCGCACGCGAGATCGCAGTCGGGGGGATCGACACGGTCTTCGACGGCGAGGTGGTCGGGGTCATCGGGGCTGGACTGTTCGTCGACTTCGGTGGCGGCTTCGAGGGGATGCTTCCCGTCCGCAGGCTCCATGGGGGCTGGTGGGACACCAACCCCGAGCAGACGATGTTGATCGCCGACAGCGGCAAGCGGCTGAGGCTCGGCGACCCGATCCGGGTCGAGGTCGGGCGGGTCGACTGCCCGAGGGGACGCTGCGACCTGTACCCGGCAAGCCGCCGGGACTAGGCTTCGGGGCGGAGGAGCGAAATGGCCAAGTCGAAGGCGAAGGCGAACAGGGGCGGCATCAAGGAGCCGATCACGAGCGGGATCGTCGCCAGCAACAGGCGTGCCTCGTACAAGTACGAGTTCCTCGAGAAGATCGAGTGCGGGATCCAGCTGCGCGGAAGTGAGGTCAAGTCGCTTCGCCAGGGTGCTGCCCAGCTTGCCGACGCCTACGCGAGCGTCGACCGCGGCGAGGTCTGGCTCCACAACATGCACATCCCGCATTACGCTCCTGCCGCCGGGGAGAACCACCTTCCCGAGCGTTCGCGCAAGCTGTTGCTGCACAGGCGCCAGATCGAGAAGCTGGTCGGCCAGACGGCGGAGAAGGGCCTGACCCTCGTCCCCACCAAGGTCTACTTCTCAGGCCGCACCGCCAAGGTCGAGCTGGCCGTTGCGCGGGGCAAGCAGCTGCACGACAAGCGTCGCGACATCAAGGAGCGCGAGATGAAGCGCGAGATGGAGAGGGCGGCCGGGACCAGACGTCGGGCCTGAGTTGGCCCCTTGTACAAGCGGCGACCGGTCGACTCGCTCCACGCGGCGATTGGCACCCGAGCCGTCGAACGGCATGATCGTGTGCCCTCTCGGTTCGGATCCCCCAGAATGCCGCCCAGCGAACAACTCACAGGCAGGAGCACGCCGTCGGCCGCGATGGACGAGTACTTCCGCGCTGACGGGACGCCGCGTGAGCACGTCAGGCGGATAACGGCTGGGCTCGAAGCGATGGGGGCCGAGACTCTGCTCGAGACCGGCCGCCGCCGCGACACGATCTTCGTCGACCAGGGGATCACATTCGAGGTCACGGGAGCCGGTTACGAGGCTGGCAACCCGCGGGCGTTCCCGCTCGATCTGGTCCCGCGGATCATCGAGGCGGACGATTGGCGCGAGATCGAGCTCGGTGTCGCCCAGCGGCTCAGGGCCCTCAACGCCTTCACCGACGACGTCTACCACGACCACGAGATCGTCAGGGCCGGGATCGTGCCTTGGTCGCTGATCGTCAGTCGCTCCCACTTCGCCCGGCCCGTCCACGGGGTCCGCCCGCCGGGCGGCATCTACTGCCACGTCGCAGGCTGCGACCTCGTGAGGGGAGCGGACGGCCGCTGGCTGGTGCTCGAGGACAACGTCCGGACTCCCTCCGGCATCTCGTATGTCCTCGAGAACCGGATCGCGATGGCTCGGCTTGTTCCCGACCTGTTCAACGACTACCGGATCAGGCCGATCGACCGTTATCCGGAGCTGTTGCTGGAATCGCTCAGGCGCAGTGCGCCCGCATCCGATGGTGAGCCCACGGTCGTGGTCTGGACGCCCGGGCCGGCCAATTCCGCCTACTTCGAGCACGCGTTCCTCGCCCGCCAGATGGGAGTGGAGCTGGTCGAGGCATCGGACCTCGTGATCCGCGACCAGGTCTGTTACATGCAGACGACAGCCGGAATGGCCCGGGTTCACGCGATCTACCGGCGGCTCGACGACGATTTCGTCGATCCACTCGAGTTTCGCCCCGACTCCCTGCTCGGGGTGCCCGGGTTGCTGCGCGCCTATCGGGCCGGGACCGTCGCGATCGCCAACGCGATCGGAACGGGGGTTGCGGATGACAAGGCGATCTACGCCTTCGTCCCGGAGATGATTCGGTTCTACCTCGGCGAGGAGCCTTTGCTCGACAACGTTCCGACCTGGCTGATGAGCAACCCTGAGGACCGCGAGATGGCGATGGGTCGTCTCGCGGAGCTGGTCGTCAAGCCGACCGGCGAGTCGGGCGGCAAGGGCGTCTTCATCGGCCCCGAGGCATCTGCCGATCAGGTCGCACAGCAGCGCATGCTGGTCGAGGCCGACCCGGACCGGTGGATTGCGCAGGAGACGGTGGCGCTTTCGACAGTCCCGACGGTCATGGCTGACGGCACGCTCGCTCCAAGGCATGTCGATCTCCGGCCGTTCGCCGTGATGGGCGATCAGGTACGGGTGATCCCCGGGGGGCTGACCCGGGTGGCCCTGCAGGAGGGTTCGATGATCGTGAACTCCTCGCAGGGAGGCGGCTCTAAGGACACCTGGGTGCTCGACGACGGAGTCGCAGCCGAGAAGCGGGCCCTGCCCCGGTTCGAGCGGGTTCCGCTGAGCGAGGTCCGATTCGGCGAGCCGTGGCACGGCCAGGCCCAGCAGCAGCAGCAATAGAGACGATCGATGCTCGCCCGAATCGCACACGATCTCTTCTGGCTCGGGCGGGACATGGTCCGGGCGGAGATGACCGCACGGATGCTCGACGGCGTCTTCCATGCCGACCTCGCGGGCAGGTCGGACGCAATGCGAACGACGCTCCCGTGGGATGCACTCACTGTCGTTACCGGTGCAGATGGCGGGGACGCCGAGTCCGTCCGCGGATTCGGCAGGGACCAGGTGATCGAGCTGCTGACCGCCGATCCCCTGAATCAGGCTTCGGTGCGGTCGTGCGTCGAGCGCGCCCATGCGCGCGGCGGCACGTTGCGGGAGGTGATCTCCACGGAGATGTGGGAGGCGCTCAATGTCTTCCGCAGGACATTGGCCCACCGCGACCTGACGGTCGCTGTCCGCAGCGGACCGTACGCGATGTTCGCCGAGGTCAAGGAGAGCACGGCGCTCTTCTGGGGTCTCGCAGGCAGGACCATGATGCGGGATTCGGCACGGTCGTTCCTCGAGGCAGGCGCTCATCTCGAAGCTGCCGTGATGACGGTCCGGATGCTGAGGGCAGTCCTGCCTCAGACCGAACCGGATGAGGCTCGCGCGGTGAGGTACGACGGCGGCGAGGCGCTTGCGATGCTCCACGCCGTCGGCGGCCTGCAGGCATTCCGCAGGATCGGGGGAGGCGGCCTCGACGGTGAGCATGTCGCCCGGTTCCTGATGTTCGAAGGGAGCTACCCGGGCAGCGTCGCCGCTGCCGTCGATGCGCTGCACGAGGCGCTGTCCAACGCCGATCCTTCACCGCGCAGCGCTCCGCCGGTCCTTCGTGTGGGTCGGCTCGTCGCCGATCTGGAGTTCAGGCGCAGGGCACTCGAGGTCGGTACGTCAATGTCGCCGACACTCGTTCGCGTTCAGGAGGAGCTGGCCGCCGTCGAGGCCGAGGTCACCGACCGCAGCTTCGCAGGCCTCGCCGAGTCGATCGGCTCCGTGGGGGTGGTCATGTGAACTTCTCGATCCGTTATCGCACCGAATACAGGTATTCCGGGGTTGTGTCCGACAACCTCAACTCGCTCCGTCTGCGCCCCGCCTCGACGGGGCGGCAGCGAGTCGATTCGTTCTCGATGAGGATCGAGCCCGAGGTCCGGGTCCACAACCACACGGACTACTTCGGGACTGCTGTCGCCGAGTTCGCCGTGACCGGGCCGCACGAGGTGTTGGCGATCGAGGTCAGTTCCCGTGTTTCGACCGATCCGCTCCCGGACTTCGCCCCAGCGGGATGGGAGTCGCTGGCGACGAAGTCGTACGGCGAGTCCGGGGGAGAGTTCCTCGATCGCAGGGGCGAGCCTGCTGATGACCCGAGGTTCGAGCGCCTGTGCTCGCTCGCGAGGGCCGGCTCGCCGCTGCAGAGCGCGATGCTGGTTGCCGAGCTCGTTCCGGATGAGTTCGAGTACCGCCCGGGAGTCACCTACGTCGGCTCGACGGTCGGGGACCTGCTCGCCGGCGGCGCTGGGGTCTGCCAGGACTTCGTGCACCTCTCGCTTGCGATCCTTCGCAGGCACGGCGTCGCGGCCCGCTACGTCAGCGGCTACCTGTTTGCCGCCGGTGAGCAGGAGGATGAGTCGGTCGAGATCGACACCCACGCCTGGCTCGAGGTGCTGGTCCCGGACGCCGACAGTTCCACCGGTCCACGCTGGGTCGGGATCGATCCGACCAATCGTGGGCTGGCGGGGGAGGGGCATGTGAAGATCGGCCACGGACGCTTCTATTCGGATGTACCGCCGATCAAGGGCGTCTATCGAGGCAGCGCCGATGCCGAGCTCGACGTGAGCGTCTCGATGATCCGAGAGGGCGACGACGATCCCGCTGCCGCTGCACGGCGGTGAGGTCTCGCAGAGGGCTCCACGCCGTGCGAGCGTGCGCACTCAAGACGGCGCGCCACCAGGTGGTCCCAACCGCCGAGGTGGCGGTTCAGCGCAGTTCACTCCGCGGCGCGAGTTTGGCAGCGAGCGCACCTGCAAGTCGCTCATACCCCTTGGTGGTCGGGTGCGACCCGTCGGTGGTCCACTTGATCGCCTGGCTGCGGGGCCAGACGCGGCTGAAGGCCTCGACGTAGTCGCATCCGCTCCGCCGGGCGATGTCCCTCGCGATCGAGGCGTAGGCCGAGTCAAGCTGTGTGGTGAAGAGTGGGTTTGGGGCGTGTGGCACGTACACACAGCCCCCAGTAAGGCGGGCCAAGCCGAACCTCGTCAGCAGGCCACTTGCGAAGCGCGCGCGAGCGACGTCGCTCGATCTCAGCCTCGTCACCTCAGTCAGCTGGTCGTTCGTGCCCCTGAGGTTGACCGTCAGGTCCGAGCGCAGGAGCAGGAGGGCTGCCTGCTGCGAGGGTGCCAGGTTGGCCTCGACGGTCGCGCCGCCTCGGCCGACCTCGTTGATCACGATCGCCGGCCTGCTCGATCGGGTGCGCTCACCGCTCGCGCCAAGGAAGGTGAGCTCGCCGCGGAGGTTGCCCACGGCGAGACTGTGCGGCCCGAAGGCCAATCCGCTCAGATCGCGCCGGATCGGCCTGCCCTCGTCTGCCTCGGCGAGGTCATCCGACGTGTCGAAGTCGGCGACCCGCGGGTTTGGACCCGTCGCCGAGACATCAACATCACGCCGTGACGCGATCGCAGGGCGGTCAAGGGTCACGCACGGGCACTGAGCCCCGCCGGTGGAGCCCGATTGCCTGACTCCGGCCACACGGGTGTTCGGTGCCAGACCATCACCGGTGAGCTTCTGGCCCGGGATGAAGTAACCGACCTGATCGGTCGTCGGGCCGATCGCCGACGCTCCGGCGACCACCGAGCCTACGCGCGCCTGAACCAGGTCGACGAGAACGCGCATCGTTCCTGCGCTCCTCTGGGTCTGGTGGTACACGGCCAGCGTGTCCCCAGTTACTTCCGTACTCGTCCACGACCCCGGCACGCTGGTTCGGGACGGCATTCCATCCGCAGCGACTCGCTCCTCCGTCAGGAAGAGTTGCCCGTCGTCTCTCCAGGCGCCCGTCCTGATCCAAGGCACGAAGACGTCGGTGCCGGGCGGCAGGCAGCCGCTTCGCTCTCCTGCGCAGAGGTGGTGCGCCTGGATGAATCCGGAGCCGCCAGCCAGCCATCGGTACCGCTTCGCCTGGGCTGTGCGCAGGAGTGCCCGTTGAAGCTGCGGTCCGAGGCCCGCGTCGGAGCGGGGGTAGGTGCTGAGGCTCTCGGTGATCGAGTTGCCCACGAGAGTGATTCGGATCGGCTGGGCCGCGGCGTGCCCGGCTGCCAGCGCAGCTGCGATGGAACCGGCCAGCATTGCTGCCGCGAGGCGCACCCCGGCGCGATGGCGACTCACTCCTGAGCACCCACGTCTATCACCGTGTAAATAGTAGACAGCAACTGGCGGCGCTGACTCCCTGGTCTAAGAGTGATCAACCTCGTTTGGTCTGCGCTGAGTTTGCGCCCTTCAACTCCGCGGCTACACTCGCTGAACAACACCCACGGGGACGACAGGCTTCGACGCGGTTGGATCGCGGGGGTGGTTGCGAGTCGAGGTGCCGGTTGGCCTCGTTAATCCACCGGCAAAAACCATAAGTGCGGACTCTCACGAGTACGCCCTCGCTGCCTAGCAAACACTAGGTGAGTGAGGTGTCGGCCCCCGAAGCCTGCGGCGGGGATCGCCGGCATCAACAGCAGGATCACCCGGTGAGGAAGGTCCTCGCCGAGCCGGGGACATCAATCAGGAGGGCTGGTCCCGGGACACCCCGTCGGTGCGGCGACATCGGGACGAGATCAGAGCACCGGACACACTCGTAGACACCACCTTCAGCGCAACTGCGGACGCGGGTTCGACTCCCGCCGTCTCCACTTCAAGTCGTGAGGGAGCCAAGGAAGTTGCCGGGTCCGGGGCTCGCGCCCCGGACCCGGCCCGCTTCCCTCAGGCTCAGGACCCTGACCCGCTCTTGAGCAGGTCCCGAATCTCGCCGAGCAGGACGACCTCGTCGCTCTGCTCCTCCTCGTCGGCCGTCTTGCCCCTGCGGGCGTCGAGCGCCTGCATCGGCTTGATCACGAAGAAGAAGACCGCACCGGCGATCGAGATGAACGTGATCAGCGCATTGATGAAGTTGCCGTAGCGGAACACCGAACCGTTGATCGTGAAGGTCAGGTCCGAGAAGTCCGGCTTCCCTATGACAGCGGCGATGATCGGGGTGATCAGGTCGGCCACAAGCGAGGTTACGACCGCTCCGAACGCAGCACCGATGACGACCGCAACGGCCAGGTCGACAACGTTCCCGCGCATCAGGAACTCCTTGAAATCCTTGAGCACTGCCCCTCCTTGTTTGGTTTTGGAGCGGCGATACTACCCACCTGAATTCAGTTCACCAGCGGTGATCGAGGGTCACGGCAGTGTGGGAATACCAGAAGAAGGACGGGCTGTCTGGGGAGCCCGTCGGGCGCCGGCGCGGCGAGTGCGGTGGCGCCCGACGGAACCGATATCCGATCCCGAGCCTCGTCCCCGCCCCGGGGTTGCCGGAGCGGGGATCGGATTCGCAGCGAACCGGCTTTCAGCCGGCCAAGCGGCGGAGCCCGCCGACGGGGCCCTGCGGGCCGACTCGGCGCAGGGAGCGAGCGCGTCGCAGGCTCTCCGCTCCTCTGTCGGCGAGGACCCTCACCCGGTCCCCGGGGAAGAGGTCGGTGATCGACCGTCGGCCGTCGCCGTCACTGTCCTCGAGGTTTCGCAGCTTTGCCTCGGACAGGTCGAACCAGAGTTTTCGGCTCGAGCGCTCATCCTCGACCTCGATCCGGTCGTTGACCGGGTCGAGTGCTGTCAGGCGGCCGATCACCTCCTCGGTGGCGCTCGCCTGCGCGTCCTTGCGGCTGCTGCGCGGTGGCGCAGCGTTGGCGTTCCGATGTGACTTGAAGGGCACTTGGACTCCTTTCGGGGTGCTTGGGCTTTCTCGTCTGAACCAATGAAAGACCAGGGCCGTAAAGAGCCGCTAAGTGTTGGCTCGGGAGTCGTTCAGCGTCGGCTCTCGTGTTCGAGCAGCCAGCGTTTGGCTTCGCTGCCTCCGGCGTAGTCGCCGACCGCGCCATCCGAGCGCACGACTCGGTGGCATGGAATGACGATCGCAAGCGGGTTGGCTCCCTGGGCGCTCCCGACTGCCCGCGCGGCGCCCGGTCGGCCCGCGGCCGCAGCAAGCTCGCCGTAGGAGAGGCGATCGCCGAACGGGATGCGAGCCGTCCGCAGGAGGACATCCCTGCGGAAGCCGCTCAGGCCGGTGAGGTCGAGCGGCAGGTCGAACTCCCTGCGATCCCCGTTGAAGTACTCTCCCAGCTGGAGAGCGGCAGCCGCCAACGGCTCCGATCGACCAGCTCGAGCGGGTCGCGGCGTCGGTCGCTTCGCACTCTGGCCGCCGGGCACGGGCGCGAACGAGACGCCCACGAGCGCGGTTGGCGTGGCCTCGATCAGGAGCGGCCCGATCGGAGTGTCGATCACCAAGGCGTCGGGCTGTGCGTTGACGCTGCGCTCGATCTTCGTCTCAGTCGCCTGCGGCATCCCAGCGACTGTATCCCGGCACCGGTGCTTCGCGGGGATTATGCCCCCTGACCGGCTCAGCGCTCGACGAACAGATACTCGGTCGGGTCGAAGCGCTCCGTCCGGGCCACGTACTCATGCATGTAGCCGGGCCAGTTGGCGACGATCCGGCCCGTCTCGTCGCGGTACCAGGAATCGCACCTGACCCAAGCGGTTCCAGCAAACGAGTCCTGCACCTCGCGGTCGGAGGCGGCCTCCACGTCGGGCCTGACCTCGATCGCCGCCGAGCCCCTTGCGCCGACGGCCTCGATCGCCTGTCGGATGTACGCGGCCTGAGCTTCGAGGTAGACGAGGATCGAGCCGCCCGAGGTGTTCGTGTTCGGTCCGTACATCAGGAACAGGGAGGGGAATCCGGGCATCGCAATCCCCAGATGGGCGTGGGGGCCCCTGCTCCACGCCTCGTCGAGGGCGAGGCCGTCGCGCCCGGTGATCTTCATCGGGAACATGAAGTCATTGGTGCGGAACCCGGTCCCGAAGATGATGCAGTCGACCTCGTGCTCGGTGCCGTCGCCCGTCTTGATCCCGGTCGCAGTGACCCGTTCGATCGGTTCGGTGACGAGGTCGACGTTGGGCCGCTCGAAGGTCGGCAGGAAGTACGAGCTGAACAGGACCCGCTTGCAGCCGAAGGTGTAGTCCGGGGTCAGCTTGCGCCGCAACTCGGGGTCGCCGACCTGGGAGCGCATGAACAGAGTCGAGAGCAGCCTGCCCACTTGGCCCACGGTCCTCGGGTGCCTGATCATCAGCGTCAGGCTCTCGCCGTACCAGAAGATGAACCTCCGCCTGAACGCCTGGAGCCCGGGTACCCAGCGGACAGCCAGGGCCACGGGCTTCGGGTAGCGCCGGTTCTTGCGGGGCATGAACCAGTTTGCGGTTCTCTGGAAGACGGTCAGGTGACCGACCTCCTCCGCGATCGCGGGCACGAACTGCACTGCGCTTGCGCCGCTGCCGATCACAGCGATCCGCTTGCCGGAGAGGTCGTAGCCGTGATCCCACTCAGCCGAGTGGAAGGAGTGACCCTCGAACTCCGCGAGGCCCTCGACCCGGGGATAGGCCGGCTGGTGGAGCTGTCCCGTGGCCACGATCACGGAGTCGGCTTCCAGCCGCTCGCCCAGTGAGGTGGTCAGCGTCCAGCGCCCGGCCCGTTCATCCCACGAGCAGGACTCGACCTTGGTGTCGGTTCGGACGAGCCGGTCGATTCCAAACTCGGATGCGACCGAGCGGATGTAGTCGAGGATCGCGGGTTGGGTCGGGCAGAGGCGTTCCCAGTCGCGCCTCTGGGCGAACGAGTACGAGTAGAGGTGGCTCGGAACGTCGCAGGCCGCACCCGGGTAGGTGTTGTGCAGCCATGTGCCGCCGAGGTCGCTGGAGGCCTCCAGCAGGACGACATCGTCGATCCCGTGGCTGCGAAGCTCGATTGCCGCGGCGATCCCTCCGAAGCCCGCTCCGATGATCACAACCCTTGGGCTCCGGCCGGCTTCCACGCCGCGAGCTTACCCCTCAGGGTCCGTTTGGCCAGTCGAGCCCGACTGGCTCTCGAGCAGGGCGCGGAGGTCGCGGTGGGCCATAACCACAGCTGGGTTGCGCTGAAGCGAGCGGAGGTAGTTGCTCCCGAAGCTGGCATCCGGGTCGGGTGGGGCGACGCAGCTCCCGCGCTCGATCGGTGATCGGCGCGATCTCGGCGGGGCGCCCCTCGGCCGAACGCGGTTGAGAGCTCCTCGTCAAGCCTTGCCGCGAGCGCGGAGAGCTCGCGCAGCCAAGCCATTCGTGGATCTTCGAGGGCTGCCTTGAGGACCTCGTTCGGGCCCATCTTGCGCCCGGTTGCCCGCTCCAGTTCGATCACCTGGGCAGTCAGGAGTTCCCGGTGGAGATCGAGCAGCGACGATCGAAGCCGATCCGGGTCAGGCGTCGGAGCTGCGTCTCCAATCTTCACGCCGCGAGTCTAAGGCCGAGGCCGAGGCCGAGCGGTCGGTTCGGGCGCAATCGGTTCCCTTCGGGATCGATTGCGTCTACCATTGCCTGACAAGCTGGTCGATCGGAGGGGTCGGATGCGTTCAGGAAGGTTGTGCTCGTCGCTGATCGGTTCGCGCTGGGGGTTTGACAGCTCGGCGGTCGCGTACGGCCGCCCCTGGCAATGAATTCGAGCTCAGCTGACCTCTGCGAAGATCGCCGTGCCGGGCTTCCGGCCTTCCCGTCGCGAGGTCGCAGCTCGCAAGCACGCCGGGTTCGTTCACCGGAAAGACCGATGGCAAGGGAGTCATCTCGGTCCCGCAGGCGGGGGTCGTCTTCCCCAGCCTCTCGCTCCCGATCCCGCAGGACCTGCTCACCCAGCTGATCGGCCAGGCGGGAACAGCAATCCCGCCACTGCTCCAGCCGCTTCTGAAGAACGTCACGATCACTGCGGCGATCAAGCCGTCGGGCCCGGCTCGGGCACCGTGTCGCGCAGCAGCGGGGCGCTGCAGCTGAATGTCCCGCTCTCAGTGGAGGTCGGGATGCAAACGCCTTCCTGCCCCTGATCACATGCAAGCTTGCCGGCCTCGCGTTCTCCTTCAGGAGCGACAAGTCCTCGCTTGCCCCGGGCTCGACCCTCGACGGGAAGCCCTACGACCCGGCCACGAAGAAGGCCGTGATCGCCGGTGAGGCCACAGTGCCGCCGCCGACCTGCAGCGGGCTGGCCGCAGCCTTCCTCGGGGACGCGCTCAACCAGATCGCTGGAGTGCAGCTCGGCAAGGTTGGGATCCAACTCGACTCCGATGTCACACTGCCTCCGCCGGCCGAGGTTTCATTGCCCGCCATCTCGAAGCACAAGATCTCCACCCGCGGCCAGATCAAGCCGAAGCTCGCATGCAGCAAGACTCGCGCCTGCCGGGGCTACCTCTACGTGAAGCTCGAGGACGGCACGCTGCTCTCGACGAAGTCATTCACGATCTCGGCCGGTCGCTCGAGCACATTGACGATCACCATGCCGAAGTCGCTCAAGGCGAGGATGAAGACGGCGCCGGTGATGATCGGGACCCTGCGGGCGACTGTCACCGGCGGGCCGGATGTGACCCAGAGCATCAGCCTGCAGCGCCCGCTCAACTGGCGCTGAGCAGACCGGGTCGGCGCGGCGCTCGGGCCGCAGCCGTCCGGCTCAACTGAGCTTGAAGATCCGGCTGGCGTTCGTCGACAGGAACAGCTCGCGGTTCTCCTCGTCGAGCTCCAGCGAGTCGAGGTCGGCGAGAGCGCGCTCGGGGAAGATCATCGGCGAGTTCGACCCGAACATCACCTTCTGGCGGCCGCCGCGGGTCTTCATGTAGGAGACGAGCTCGGCGGGGATGCGCTTCGCCGTGTAGGCCGAAGTGTCGATGTGGACGTTCTCGTGCTTGCGGGCCACGGCGATCATTTCCTCGGTCCACGGGTAGCCGATGTGACCGCAGACGATCACCAGCTCGGGGAAGTCGATCGCGACCTGATCGATGTAGGGGATCGGCCTTCCCGGTTCGCTCGGCATCAGCGGACCGGTGTGCCCGACCTGGGTGCAGACGGGTACCCCGAGTTCGACGCACTCCGAGTAGAGCGGGTAGAAGCGACGGTCGGTGGGCGGCGCGTTCCACAGCCACGGCAGGATCCGCAGCCCCCTGAAGCCCTGCTCGGTGACCCTGAGCCTCAACTCCCTGACGGCCTCCATCGGCCGGTCGAGGTCAACCGCTGCGAGGCCGACGAACCTGTCCGGGTGCTGCTCGACCCAGCCGGCCACCTCGTCATTGGAGATCATCGCCCCGTGGCGTGGCGAGTGCCAAGCCGAGAGGGTCGCCTTGCCGACGCCGGCAGCATCCATCGCCGCGACGGTGAGTGAGATCGGGATCTCCCCCGTGGGGATCTCGCCGCCGGTCCAGCGGCGCAGCGATTCGAAGATGTCGCTCGACAGCATCCTCGGCGTCGGGTGCTGCATCCAGGCGTCAACGATCATCGCTGGATCATGGCGGTTATCGGGCAACCGGGGGTTTGCCGCCGAGGCTCCTGTCCATCGCGGACTGGAGCGCACTGCGGCTGATGCTCGATCCACTCACCGGGACGGCCCTGTATGCAAGGGCCTGGTTCGCCGGGAGGGTGAGCGTGAGGACCACCGTTCCATCCGGGGTCGTCTCGGTAATTCGCCTCGTTCCGCCCCAGTCGATCAGCGCGTTGCCGTTCGGCAGGACGCGGTAGCTGCCGCAGATGGGCGCCTTGGGGACGGCCGGGTCGGTGATTTGCGAGACGAAGGTCGCCGTCTTGGCCGCCGGGTCGATCCGATAGCGCACAGCGCGCGGAGCGCGGACGAAGCCGTCCTTCGTCGTCCCGTTGTCGAAGGCGGTGAGGGTCCCGTCCGGGAGCAGCCTCGCGTCGTGCTGCCCGACGAGCGGCCGCCCCTCCGGGTCCCCGACCACCGTGAGCCGCTCGGGAGTGGAGCGGCCGCCGAGCTGCCAGATCGTCTCCCCGGTCTTGCGGCTTACGTTCAGGATGACGTCGTAGGCCCTCAACGAGACGATCGCCGAGTCGCTGCCGTTGGCAGCGACCGAGTTGGCGTGAACGAGGTCGTAGGCCTCGCCGCTTCCGTCGCGAAGCGGGATCGGCCGCTCGAGCCCCCCGGTTGTGCCGGGAGTCGTCTTGGCCGCCGAGTTCCAGGTCCAGGAGACCTGATTGGAAGGTGAGACCTCCCGGACGACGCCGTCGAAGACTGTCGAGCTGCTCGACCCGCCGAGGCTCCTGAGGTTCACTCTGTCGCGGCGTTCGTAGGCAATCGTCAGCCACGAGCCGGAGGATGTCCGAGCGATGTCGTGCTGATCGAGCAGCACTCCCGGCGGCTGGATCGTCGACTTGACCTTGCCGTCGAGTCCGCGGACGATCCAACGGCCTGAGCTGGCGCCCTGGAACGGGTCGGGCTGCAGCTCCTCGAAGTGGACGATCGAGCTCGAGTCGACCTGCTGGACCTCGGTCGCGTTGGTCTCGGTCCGATACCACCAGACCGGGGTTCCGCGCCTGTCGTACATGACGAGGTAGTTGTTGAGGTTGAGGAAGGGGATCGGCCGCGGAACCATCAGGACCCAGTCGACGGACGGCTGGCCGGACGCCGTCGCTGTCAGGACGGGGAGGTCGGCGGGCCTGCAGCGCACCGAGTAGGTGGTCCGCTTGATGAGCCTGCCGCGAGACCGGTTCTCGACGGTGAACGTGGTGCGCTTGCCCGGTGTCAGCTTTGCGTTGACAAGGGTGTTGCCAACCCTCGGGCGCGCGGTTGCCCAGCCGACGGAAGCCCCGTTGGGCGATTTCGCAGTCAAGCGGACGCTCCCATCGGGGCAGGTCACCGAGTAGTCGAGAACCGTCGGGTCGAAGGCAGGCGTCATCGCCGGGATCGAGGAGACCGCGGGCGCCGGAAGTGGTGCGGGCGTTGCAGCGTCCGCTGCTGCGGGAGCGGCGGCGATTGCCATCGCCGCACCGGCAAGGCAAGCGCCGCAGGAATCTTCCCGAGTTCGATCTCACATGCCGATTATACGGCTCGCTGGCGGTTGGCTCGCCGCCTCCGGGTCGGTCGCTCGGGTCGTTCGACCAGACCGTCTGACCAGCCAGCGGCGGATCTCATCCGCTCCCCAGACGATCACCGGGAACGGGGCGACGAACGCAAGCTCCTGAGGTCCGAGGGAGGCGGTCGCCATCAGGTCCTGCAGGGGAGGCAGGTAGACGATCGCGAGCGCGATCAGCAGCTCGAAGAGGATCCCCCAGAGGAGCAGGGGGTTGCTGAAGGCCCCGATCGAACGCAGTGACGCCCGCTCGGTGCGGGCCGCGAAGGCCGTTCCGATCTGGCACATCACCATGCCGAAGAAGGTCATGGTCGTCGCCTGCAGGTAGCCGTGGTGAAGTGGCGTTCCGGGTCCGGTCGGGTCACCGGGGGACCATCCCGCTCGGGTCAGCACCCAGAAGAAGCCGGCCATCTCGAGCGCTGCTGAGATCAGGCCGACGAAGAGCCACGCCCTCGCCAGCATCGCGCCCTGGACGACGCCCTCGCTCCGAGGCCTCGGATTGCGCTCCATCAGCCCGGGCTCCGCCGGCTCACGGCCGAGTGCCAGGGCGGGGAGAGTCTCGGTGCCAACGTCGATCGCGAGCAGCTGGGGAACGGTCAAGGGCAGGGGAACGGCACCGCCTGCGAGGGCGAAGACGAGGAATGGCACGACCTCGGGGGTCGCGTGCGCGAAGATGTAGAAGATGAACTTGCGGACGTTGTCGTAGATGCGGCGCCCGGCATGGACGGCGGCGACGATGGTCGCGAAGTTGTCGTCGACCAGGACCATCGTCGACGCCTCCCGGGCTACGTCAGTGCCGGATCGGCCCATCGCAATCCCGATGTCCGCACTCCGCAGGGCCGGCGCATCGTTCGCCCCATCGCCCGTCATCGCGACCACCTCGCCCCGGTCGCGCAACGCATCGGCGATCCGGAGCTTTGCCTGAGGCGAACTCCGCGAGAAGATCACCGGCTGGTCGGACTGCAGCAGCCGTTCGAGGGCCCGGTCGTCGAGCAGGTCCAGTTCCGCCCCGGTGATGACGGTTGCGTCGCCATCGACGATGCCGACGTCGCGGGCGATCGCAGTCGCGGTGAGGCTGTGGTCGCCGGTGACGACGATGATCCTGATCCCTGCCCGCCGGCAGTCGGCGACGGCCGCGCGGACCTCCGGACGGGGCGGGTCCACGAGCGCAGCCAGGCCGAGCAGGCAGAGCCCGCTCTCGGCCTCCTCGCGGCTCGGCGGTGGCTCTTCCCCTGCCGGGACGCGACGCCGTGCCACCGCGAGGACGCGAAGCCCGTGCGATGCGCTGTCGTTGACGACCCGCTCGACCGCCTCCCGCTGGTCGGCGTCGAGCGGGCGTTCGCTGCCGTCGCCTGCCAGGTACTGCGAACAGATCGGGAGCACCGTCTCCGGCGCTCCCTTGGTGTTGACCCAAAGGCCGGTGCCGCGACGGTCGACGGTCGTCATCCGCTTGAGCACCGGATCGAAGTGGAACTGGCCGACCCGGTTGCCGAGCCGGGTCTTCGAGTCGACAGCAACCCCGAGCTCGCGGGCGGCCCTGAGCATCGCCACCTCCGTCGGGTCGCCGCTCGGCTTGAGTTCCTCGATCGTCGCGTTTGAGCAGGCGGCCATCGCGATCGCCAGTTCGCGGTACGAGCCGCCGTCCGGCGCCCACAGTGAATGGACGCTCATCCGGTTCTCGGTCAAGGTGCCTGTCTTGTCGGTGCAGATCACCGAGGTCGACCCGAGTGTTTCGACCGCGCTGAGCCGCTTGACGACCGCCCCGCGCCTCGCCATTTCGCGGACCCCGACCGCCAGCGCGAGCGTGATCACCGGAAGCAGTCCTTCGGGCACGTTCCCGACGAGGATCCCGATTGCGAAGATCGCCGAATCGCCGAGCGGAAGGTCGGCGCCGATCATCGCGATCGGGATGAATGCGAGCCCCATCGCGATCGCGATGCCGGCGATCAGCCATGCGACCTTGCGGACCTGCTCCTCGAGCGGACTCGCCTCGTTGTCGACCCGCTCGGAGAGGGCCGCGATCCGGCCCAGCTCGGAGTTCATTCCGGTTGCGAAGACGACTGCGCGCGCCTCGCCCTCGGTGCAGGTCGTGCCAGAGAAGACGAGCTCGCGTGCCTCCAGCAGCGGGAGGCCGGCGCGATCGGGCTCGCTGCTTCGCAGAGTGGGCATCGACTCCCCTGTCAGGGCAGAGAGATCAACCTCCAGCGACCCCTCGAGCAGGCGTGCGTCAGCCGACACCCGGTCGCCCTCTCCGATCACGAGCACGTCGCCCGGCACGAGCAGCGAGGCGTCGACTGACTCGACCTGACCGTCGCGCAGGGCATTGGCCTTGGGTGGGAGGTAGGCGGCGAGCGCCTCGACAGCGCGTTCGGCCTGGACCTCCTGGACGAAGGCGAAGACGGCATTGACGACGATCACGAGCACGATCGCCACGCCGATGGCTGCGATCCCGGCGATCCATGCGAGAGCGGCGGCAGCCCAGAGGAGCAGCGCGAGCGGGTGGGTGAACTGGCGGGCGAGCTGGCCGGGCCAGTGGCGTCCAGCCCGGCGGACGAGTCGGTTGGGCCCGAACTGGCTGAGCCGACGCTCCGCCTCACGGGACGTGAGTCCTTCGGGTGAGGTCCGCAGGTCGCGAAGCAGGAGGCCGATTCGGCCGGTGGCGTCCGGTGAGGGGAGGGGGCTGTACGGATCCTCGCCGGTTGGCTGGCGCTTGGCTGCCTCGGTCGGGGTCACCCCACCAGTCTCGCGACGGATGGTCGCGCCGGGGGTTTTCGGCGGTCGCCATTTCCCGGGCGGCGCTTGCTACAACCATGCCCATGAGTCCACGGAAAACCGCCCTCGCAGCAATGCTTCCGGCGCTCCTGCTCGCTGCCGGCTGTGGCTCGTCCTCGAGCCGGTCGACGAGCACGGCGACGGCCGTTGGCGGCGGGGTGGGTGGGGTGGCGAAGTGCAACGCCGACCAGATCGGCAAGGCGGTCGCGGGGGTCGGCGAGAACGAGAACAAGACGGCAGTGATCGCCAACGGCAGCTTCCGCTGCGCCGACGGTTGGGCGGTGGCCCAGACCCTGGTCGGGACTGAGCCGAACCAGACAGACGAGACGATGGTCTTCGAAGCCGAGGGGCAGTTCTGGATCCCGAAGAACAGGGCCACGGTCTGCCCAAATCCGTCTCAGGTGCCCAAGTCGCTTTACGACCAGGCCTGCAACTCGAACTGAGCTCCCCGCGGCGGGCGGTTCCCGTTGCGGCTACGCTCGACCCCGTTCAGTCCTTCGGGACCCGAGAATCACTGGAGACGCCCGATGTACGAGACCTTCTTCGAGCCTTTCGAGCTGGGCGGGCTCGACTTGTCCAACCGTTTGGTGATGGCGCCCTTGACTCGCATGCGAGCCTCGGCCGATGGAGTGATGGGCGCGATGAACGCCGAGTACTACGCCCAGCGCGCCTCGGCCGGCTTGATCGTCGCGGAGGGGACCTTCCCCCACCATTCCGGCAAGTCCTACCCCGGGCAGCCGGGCCTGGAGACTCCTGAGCAGGTCGAGGGCTGGCGGCTCGTGACCGATGCGATCCACGCCGCCGGCGGGCGGGCCTTCGTGCAGGTCATGCACGGCGGGCGAATCAGCCACGAACGGATCATCCCGGGCGGCTTGCAGCCGGTCGCGCCGAGTGCGGTCAGGCCCGAAGGCATGGCGCGACTGGCCGGCGAGAAGCTCCCGCTCCCGACGCCTCGCGCCATCGAGGCCGACGAGATACCGGAAGTCCAGGGGCACTACGCCGACGCTGCGGCAAACGCGATCGAGGCGGGGTTCGACGGCATCGAGCTGCACGGAGCCAACGGCTACCTGCTGCACGAGTTCCTCTCGGATGTGACCAACCTGCGCGAGGACGACTGGGGTGGGAGCGTCGAGAATCGCGTGCGGTTCGTTGCCGAGACTGCTGCCCTCTGCGCCGAGCGGATCGGCGGTCACAGGGTCGCGATCAGGATCAGCCCCGGGCAGAACGTCAACGACATCTCCGAGACCGGCGCCGAGCGAGACCTACCCGATGCTGCTCGAGCAGCTTGGGTCACTCGGGTTGGCCTATGTGCACGTGATGGAGTCGCCTCCCGACTCCGGCTGGTCGGCCGTCGACCTGGTCCGCGGGAGCTGGAACGGGACGCTGATCCTCAACTCCAACTTCACGAACGAGTGGCCGCCGGATGTCGCCGAGCGGGCGTTGCTCGACGGGCGCGGCGACCTGTACGCCTACGGGCGCAGCTTCATCTCCAATCCGGACCTGGTCGAACGGATCCGAACCGGCGCCCCGATCGCCCCAGCCGACCACAGAACCTTCTACGGCGGAGGCCGGGAGGGCTACACCGACTACCCGGCCCTCGCCGAGCAGGCCTGAGCTACCGACTTCGCCTGGTCGCTCAGGCTCGCGGCTGAGCGGCTTCGTCCAGCAGGGAGCGCAGGTCGAGCGGTTCGGTGACCATCGCCAGAGTCCCCTCCCGATCGCGCGGCCAGTCGGCCGGGTCCCTGTCCCAATAGAGCTCGATTCCGTTCCCGTCAGGGTCGGTCAGGTAGAGGGCCTCGCTGACCCCGTGGTCCGAGGCGCCGTCGACTCGGACCCCCATGTCGAGGAGTCGCTTGAGTGCAATCCCCAGCGAACGGCGATCGGGGTAGAGGATCGCTGCGTGGTACAGCCCGGTCGTTCCCGCAGCGGGAGGGGAGCCCCCTCGGCTGGTCCAGGTGTTGAGCCCGATGTGGTGGTGGTAGCCGCCCGCTGAGAGGAAGGCTGCCTCGTTGCCGAAGCGCTGGGTCAGCTCGAAGCCGAGCGCGTCGCGGTAGAAAGCGATTGCCCGATCGAGGTCGGCGACCTTGAGGTGGATGTGGCCGACGGTGGTGCGGGGATCCAGTTCGGGCATCGCTTACGGAAGGTTAGCAGTACTGGCGAATCGGCCCAGTATGTGACTACGGATGTAGTAAGTATAGAATCCATCTGCCGACCGCAGCCGCGCCGGCGCCAAGCGAAGCGGAGGGAATGACAAATGGGCGAGTTCGAGGGCAGGACGGTCTTCATCTCGGGTGGCAGCCGCGGGATCGGAGAGGCGATAGCCGATCAAGCTCGCATCGGAGGGGGCCAACATCGCTCTGGTCGCCAAGACCGACACTCCGGATCCTCGCCTCCCGGGCACAATCCACACTGCGGCAGCGGCGATCGAGGCCGCAGGCGGCAAAGCCCTGCCGATCGTTGGCGACATCAGGGACGAGGACTCGGTGGCCGCCGCCGTCGAGAAGACAGTTGAGGCCTTCGGTGGGATCGACATCTGCATCAACAATGCGTCGGCAATCAACCTCGCGAAGCCGGCGGACCTGCCGATCAAGCGCTACGACCTGATGCTCGACATCAACGCCCGCGGGGCGTTCGCGGTGATGCAGGCATGCATCCCGCACCTCAGGGAGTCCGATCGCGCTCACATCCTCTCGCTCAGCCCGCCGCTCGACAACGACCCCAAGTGGCTCGCCCAGCACGCCCCTACACCCTCTCGAAGTTCGGGATGTCGATGCTGACCCTCGGCTTCGGGGCGACCGAGGCCGAGAACGGGGTGGCCGCCAACTGCCTGTGGCCGAGGACGATCGTCGCGACTGCCGCCGTTCAGAACCTCCTCGGGGGCGACGAGGCGATGGGCCAGGCCCGAACGCCTGCGATCCTGGCCGACGCTGCCGCCGCGGTCCTCGCCCGGGATCCGGCGTCCTGCACCGGCAACACATTCATCGACGATGAGGTCCTGGCCGAGGCCGGGATCACCGACCTCTCCGGCTACCGGGCCGCCCCGGAGGGTGACCTGATCCTCGACGTATTCGTCGATGGCTGGGACGGATTCGGCCCGGACGGCCCGGCAGTCTGACCCGGCAGTCGGCTCTCAGCGGGGAACCCCGACGCTCCCGCTGAGCCGACCGGGGGTCCCGGGCCGTAAGTGGACCGGATGGCAATAGCGCTTCTGCCGCATACCGCTGCGGTTGGGTGTACCATCCAAGCCACCTTCGTTGACTCGCGAGTCAATGAAACCGGAAAACGCCCAGCGGACCACAGGATCGAAAGGAAGTTCAGCCACATGGCCACCACTGCCCCCGAGCCCACAGCCGAAGAGACCCCGGGCGCCGAGCCCAGCTTCTCGCTCGCGCTCAACCAGGACCAGAAGGACTTCGTCGAATGGGTCCACGGCTTCTCCGAGGGAGTGATCCGCCCCGCCGCCCACGAATGGGACGAGCGCGAGGAGATCCCCTGGCCGATCATCCAGGAGGCCGCCAAGATCGGCCTCTACGGATTCGAGGCGATGGCGCAGTTCTTCGCCGATCCGACCGGCCTGAGCATGCCGATCGTCAGCGAGGAGCTGTTCTGGGGCGACGCCGGCATCGGCATGGCGATCATGGGCACCGGCCTTGCCGTGGCAGCGATCGTCGGCCAGGGCACCCCGCGAGCAGATCGGGAATGGATCCCGCGAGTGCTACGGCACGCGAGACCGACGTCAAGATCGCCGCGTTCTGCGCCTCGGAGCCCGACGCCGGATCGGACGTCTCCGCTCAGCGCACACGCGCCAAGTTCGACGAGGCCACCGACGAGTGGGTCCTCAACGGCCAGAAGGCGTGGGCAACCAACGGCGGCATCGCCGACGTCCACGTGGTCATCGCGGTCGTCGACCAGGAGCTCGGTTCGCGCGGTCAGGCAGCGTTCATCGTCCCGCCCGGCACGCAAGGGCTGTCGAGCAGGGCGCCAAGGTCAAGAAGCACGGCATCCGCGCATCCCACACGGCCGACGTCCACCTCGACGACTGCCGCGATCCCGGCCGAGATGGTGCTCGGTGGCAAGGAGAAGCTCGACGAGCGCCTCGCCCGGGTCCGCGAGGGCAAGAAGGCGCAAGTCCCAGGCGGCCATGCAGACCTTCGAGGCCACGCGCCCGATCGTCGGCGCCCAGGCGCTCGGCATCGCCCGCGCCGCCTACGAGTACTCACTCGAGTACGCCAAGGACGCGCGAGCAGTTCGGCCGTCCGATCATCGAGAACCAGTCGATCGCGTTCGACCTCGCCGACATGGCGATGGAGATCGACGCCGCCCGCCTGCTCGTCTGGCGCGCTGCATGGATGGGCCGCAACGGTGTCGAGTTCAAGAACGCCGAAGGCTCGATGAGCAAGCGAAGGCCGGCGAGGTCGCAGTCAGGGTCACCGAGCGCGCCATCCAGATCCTCGGCGGCAACGGCTACACCCGCGAGTACCCGGTCGAGCGTTGGCACCGCGACGCCAAGATCTACATGATCTTCGAGGGCACCTCGGAGATCCAGCAGGGTCGTCATCTCGCGCGCGATCAGCGGCATGCGCCTGCGATAAGCGCTTTGGTCCGCGGTTCGGGGCCAAGCGCCCCGGCCGCGGACCGCGCTTCTCTCGCGGCGGGTTGGAATCCCCGGCCCGCCGGCTCCGCAGCCGTTCACGCCGGGTACCCTTGGGGTGAATGCGAAGCAGCAGACGGAATCGCACATTGGTGCGAGTCACCGCTGCCGCTGCCCTGTCGCTCGCGATAGCTCTGGCAGTGGCACCGGCCCTCGCCAAGCTCGACCAGCGACCGCCGACGCGGGCCGTGAAGGCGGTCGGCTCGGTCAAGTGGCCGCTCGACCTCGTCTCGGCCTCGGTTCGTCAGAGCGGGCTCGACCTGCTGTTCTCGGTCAAGACGACCGGCCTGATCAGCGCCAAGACCATCGGAGCGAGAAGGGGCAGGTCGCTCTGCCTCGACCTCTACCGGGCGGTCCCCGGGGCCGCAGTGAGGCAGGTCTGCCTGAGGCTGGTCAAGGGAAGGGCGCGGATCGTCCGCGAGAACCTCTCGCGCGCCGGCACGGTCACCTCGACGAAGGTGCTCGCAGCGGTCGTGCGGCGACCCGCGGCGAACGAGTTGAGAGCGACCTTCCGGGCAGACGCGGCGGGTATAGGCCGGGGGCCGTTCCGATGGCGAGCTGCGTCGACCTGGACCGACGACTCCGGCTGCATCGGCTCCGGTTGCGCGGACATCCTTCCGGCCAGGCCCGCACGCCTCACATTCAAGGACCCGATACCGGCAGGCTGCCGGGCCGGCGGGGCGTCGTACCGAGCCAATGGAGCGAGGCGCGGGCGAACGGTCGCCCTCTCATACGATGACGGCCCGTCGAACTACACACCGAGCGTCCTCGATCTGCTCAAGCAGCATCGCGCTCACGCCACCTTCTTCCAGGTCGGCAACCAGATGGCCGGGCGCTCGGCGATACAGCGGCGGATCCTTGCCGAGGGCCACTCGATCGGCAACCACTCGTGGTCCCACCCCGTGCTGTCGGGCGGCGGATCGCTCGCCGACTCCCAACTCCGCAGCACAAAGGCGAAGATCACCTCGCAGACGGGCTTCACGCCCTGCCTCTTCCGGCCGCCCTACGGCGCGAAGTCACCGGCGCTGATCCGGATCGCCCGATCCCACGGGATGCTGACGATCAACTGGGACGTCGACCCCGCAGACTGGTCGCGTCCGGGGACGGGAGCGATCATCTCGAGGGTCATGGCCCAAGTCAGGCCCGGATCGATCATCCTTATGCACGACGGGGGCGGCGATCGCAGCCAGTCGGTTGCCGCCACCGGCACGATCCTGCGGAGGCTGGCTGGACGCGGCTACCGTGTGGTGACAGTCGAGACCCTCCTGGGACTGAGCCCGATCTACCGATGAAGGCACTGACCGCAACCCGAACCGCCGCAGCGAAGGCACTGCCACTCGTGCTGGCTGTGTCGCTCCTCGCCGCTGCGCCCGCCGGCGCCGCCGGTGGGGGAACGCAACCCGGCTCAACGAAGCCACCGGTCACCAAGAAGAGCAAGAAGAAGCCAGCCAAGAAGAAGCGTCCCAAGGTGACATTCCCGATCTCGAAGCCGACGACTCTCGGCGGGTTCCTGACAACCGAGTACTGGCCGGTGCCGGAGAGGTGGTTCGTCGGCAAGCGGGTCAAGGCTCCCGGCCTGGCCAAGAGGCACAGGGTCGACTTCCTCTACTCCGCGAGGGGAGTGGCAATGGAGGGCGATGGACTCGACCTCCAGAACAAGCCGGTCCATTGGGTAACCGGGTCGGGCAACTGGGTCGGGAGCAACGGCCGACCGGGCAGCTACTACTGGCTGGGAGAGATGTTCTGGCGGAATCGCAGCGGCAATGTCACCTTCCCACTCGAGCGCGGTGGCTGGAGCAACGGCTCCTGCAAGGCCTTCAAGTCGCGAGGCAGCAAGTGCCGCTACGTCGGTCCGCGAGGCACTCGCTTCGCCACCGGTCCCTCCACCGGGGCGTCCGGAGTGAAGCTCAGGCCGCTGCGTTCAGTCGCAGTCGACCCAAGGGTGATCCGCTACCGGAGTGGCGTCTACATACCGGCCTACGCAAAGGGTGGCTACGACGGGTGGTTCTGCGCAGCCGACACCGGTGGGGCGATCAAGGGCCGGCACCTCGACGTGTTCCGCAGAGCTCCGAGCAGTCCGAGCGGTGGCAGCAGCAGGCGGGGACAGACGATTCGAGTCTGGCCGCCTGACGTGACCAGGCGCCTCTATCCCTCGCTCTGCAGCTTTTGACCCGCGAGGACCTCGACGAACTGAACCTCGACGGTCGCGGAGCGATCGACCGCGAGCTGCTGGCGTGGGCCGGATCCCACCTTGCCAAGGGCGACCCCGCGCGGGTCAACAGGATCCTCAACGAGATCGAATCGGGCTTCTCGGCGATGAGCCGCATCGAGCATGCGATCTCGATCTTCGGTTCCGCCCGGAGCAGGCCCGGGTCCCCCGAATACGAGATGGCACGCGAGACGGCGAGGCTGCTCGGCGAGGTCGGCTTCACGATCATCACGGGGGGAGGGCCGGGAGTGATGGAGGCCGCGAACATGGGGGCTCGCGAAGGCGGCGCACTCTCGGTGGGGCTGAACATCGATCTCCCACACGAGCAGGTCCCGAACGGCTACCAGGACCTCTCGCTCAAGTTCGAGCACTTCTTCGTGCGCAAACTGATGTTCGTCCGCTACGCGAGCGGCTTCGTGATCGCGCCCGGGGGGTATGGAACGCTCGACGAGATGCTCGAGGCGCTCGTCCTGATGCAGACCGCGAAGATCGACCACTTCCCGCTCGTGCTACTCGGTGCCGACTGGTGGGCCGGACTGTTGGACTGGTTCGAGAAGCTGGCCGGCCGGGGGATGGTCTCCCGAGCCGACCTGGAACTGATTCGAGTCGCCCGCGACCCGGCCCATGCAGTCGAGCTGGTCCTGGCCGAGGCGAGGCCGACCCTCGGGGGAGGGGCCGGATGAGGATTCTGTGCGTCCAGCCCGACGACGACAGCCCGCTGGGCCTGCTCGCCGGGCCGTTGGCCGCTGCAGCCATCGAAGTCGAGGTCTGGGAGCCCCGGGCCACGCTTCCGCCCGCCGGTCCATACGACGGGATGATCGTCCTCGGGTCGAGCGCGAACCCCGACGAGGATCGGTTCGAGCCTTGGATGCCTGCTGTCAGGGGCGAGGTCTCGTTGGCCCTCGAAACCGGGATCCCCCTGCTGGGGGTCTGCTTCGGAGCCCAGCTCGTGGCCGAGCAGGTCGGCGGGACGACCGAAAGGATGGAGCGGCCGGAGATCGGTTGGGTCGAGTTGAGACCAACCCCCGAATCGGCCGACGACCCGCTCTTCGCTGACATGCCGGCCGGCGGGACGCCGATGCTGCAGTGGCATCAGTACGCGATGAGGTCGCCGGGCGCAGCCGTTGCCCTGGTCGACCCGACCTCGTGCGAACAGGCATGGCGCCTCGAAGGGCAGGACGTGTGGGCGGTCCAGTTCCACTTCGAGGCCGACGCCGCAATCGCAGAGGGGTGGATCGACTCCTCGATCGAAGAGCTTGCCGCCCGAGAGCTCGATCCTGCCGGATTGAGGGCCGCAACTCACGCGTGCGCGCCCGGCGCCGAACCGGTAGCGGAAGCGATCGCGACCGGCTTTGCCTCTGTGGTCGCTTTGCGCACCGTCGACTGACCTAAGCAACCGCAACGCCTGACGGTGGTAGCGTGAATCTCCTTGGGTGCACTTGCGTGGACAGCGGTAGTGCTGCTGGCGATTCTCGCCGTGGTGATCGTCTGGGACCTGACCCAGCGCAGGCACTCGATCCTCCGGACCTGGCCGATCCTCGGTCACTTCCGCTTCATCTTCGAGGCCGTCGGGCCCGAGCTGCGGCAGTACATCGTTACCGACAACGATTCGGAGCGCCCCTTCAGCCGGGACCAGCGCCGCTGGATCTACTCGACCTCCAAGGGAGAGGACAACCGCTTTGCTTTCGGGACCGACAACGATCTCGACCGAGCCACCAATCACCTCATCATCAGGCCGACGACGTTCCCGCCGCCCGGTGCCGAACCGGTCGCCGGTGGCGCCGTGCCCGTCGCCAAGATCCTCGGCGCCAGCCGAGGGCGGACCAAGGCCTTCCGACCACGCTCGATAGTCAACGTCAGCGGGATGAGCTGGGGCGCTCTCAGCGGTCCGGCCGTCGAGTCGCTCAACCGCGGGGCGGCGGAGGCCGGTGCCCTGCATGGCACCGGCGAGGGCGGCATCAGCAGCCACCATCAGCACGGGGGTGAACTGATCCTCCAGATCGGAAGCGGCTACTTCGGGTGTCGCGATTCGAAGGGCCGATTCGACCTGCCACGGCTCGTGGAAGTGTGCGAGGCGAACCCCGTCCGCGCCTTGGAGATCAAGCTGAGCCAGGGAGCCAAACCCGGGGTCGGGGGCCTGCTGCCTGCCGCGAAGGTCACAGCCGAGATCGCTCGAGTCAGGGGGGTGCCGCCGGGAGTCGACTGCGCAAGCCCGCCGTACCACTCGGCCTTCAGCGATGAGGATTCGCTGCTCGATTTCGTCGAGCGGATTGCCGAGGCGACCGGCCTGCCCGTCGGGATCAAGTCCGCTGTCGGCGATCTGCGCTTCTGGGAGAGGCTCGTCTCGCTGATGGCCTCGGGAGAGAGGGGAGTTGACTTCATTGTGATCGACGGGGGAGAGGGCGGCACGGGCGCGGCCCCGCTCGTCGTTCACCGACCATGTCGCGATGCCGTTCATGGGCGGGTTCGCCGAGGTTTCACGGGTCTTCGGCATGGCGGGAATCCACGATCGGGTCGTCTTCGTGGGCTCGGGCCGTCTCGGCCTTCCCCAGCGGGCGATCGAGGCGATGGCGCTCGGCTGCGACTGGATCAACGTCGGCCGCGAGGCGATGCTCTCGGTCGGCTGCATCCAGGCGCAGCGCTGCCACACCGGGAACTGCCCCTCGGGCGTGGCCACGCAGTCGAGGTGGCTGATGCGAGGCGTTGACGTGCCCGACAAGTCGGAGCGTGCCGGCCGCTACCTGATCGGGCTGCGCGACGAAATCCTGCGAGTCGCGAGGGCCGCCGGCGCCGCGCATCCGGCAGAGCTGCGGACAGATGCCGTGATGCTCCTGGATGGCAAGCAGCCGGCCGCGAGGGTCGCGGACGTCTACGGGGTCGATCCGGCTTGGTCGACCCCATCGCCCGAGGATCTCGACGCTCTGTACTCGGACTGGCCGGTCCGCCGCCCCGCCGCCGCCTGATCGAGCTTGCCCTGAGCTGCGGGCGGACGCTCGATGTGAGGGATCTCGATCGAGGAGAAGCCGGTTCCGTGACCTGCGAGGAAGCTCCCCGGCCCGACCTCCCCGATCCTGCCCTCGCGTTCGAGTCGGCTGGCGACTGCGCGAAGGACGGCGAATGCCATCGGACCGAGGTCGGTCAGCTGCTGGTGGTCGTTCTGGCGGGTGTCGAGGTCGACCTGCCCGATCGAGTCGAGGCCACCTGCCCGGTAGGCGTCGATAAGCAGTGCGATGTCGACTCCGTAGCCGGTCAGGAAAGGGAGTTCCTCCAGTAGTTCCCGGCGCGCTGCCAGCTCGCCTGCGAGCGGCTGCCTCACCCCCGCGAGATCGGGGTAGAAGAGATTGAGCAGGGGGCGGGCCATCAGCTCAGTCACTCGGCCGCCGCCCTCGGGCAGGGTTACCCCGGCCTGTCGGAAGGGACGGCGGTAGAAGCCCTTGACGAATGAGAGCCGCGAGTGTTCGACCAGCGGGCCGATCAGACCACAGGCGAAGTGCTCGGAGAAGTTGTCGGAATCGGCGTCGAGGAAGCAGATGATGTCGCCGTCGAGGACGGAGAGGGATCGCCACATCGCGTCGCCCTTCCCCTGAACCGGCCCCAACTCGGGGTGGAGATCGCTCTGCCGGTGGACCTCGGCTCCGAGGCGGCTTGCGATCTCCCCGGTGCCGTCGCTCGAGTCGTCGACGACCACCACCTGATCGATCGTTCCGCGCTCGACCAGGGGCATGAGCGCTGCCACGATCGAACCGATCGTTCGCTCCTCGTCGCGGGCCGGCAGGCAGACGCTGATCCGCTCCTCGCGTCTCGCCGCGATCCTGCCAGCCGGGAATTCGGCATGGTGGAAACTGTTGCTGCGCAGCCAGCCGGCGGCGGTTCTCATACGGTGAGGATGACGGAGATCGGGCCGATTGGGAAGGTTGCGAGGCTCATCGCCGGCGATTACCCGCTGCTGTCCTGTGCCGGGGGATCGGCCTTGCCCGCCTCCGCTGCCGGCCCTTCGCCGAGTCCGAGCCTGTACTGGCCGTCCGCGTCCCAGAAATCGAGGGTGGTCGAGTCGTCGAGGCGTTGGCCGATCCGGGCTCGGTTGGCGCCGGCCGAGTCGGAGATCTCAAGGCCGGAGAGTCCGTCCCCCCAGATGCCGAGGCGGGCCCGGTTGGTTCCGTGCCCGTCCCATAGTTCGACGCCGCTGGCACCGTTCGGCCACTCGCCGAGGCCTGCGCGGAACCGCCCTTCAGGGTCGCTCAGTTCGACGCTCGTGCCGCCGTCAGGTCGTTCCCCGAGGCGGCCGCGCAGCGTTCCCCCGCGATCCAGGAGCTCGGCTCCGGTGGCGCCGTTCGGCCAGTGCCCGAACCCCGCCCTGTAGGCACCATCCGGATCCCAGAACTCGACCGAGGCGCTCCGATCGGATTCCGGCCCATGGGCGAGCAGTGCCCGCAGCGTGCCGGCCGAGTCCCAAACTGTCACTCCAGTCGGTCCCCCGTCCCGTTGCGAGAGCGCGGCCCTCTGCATCCCCGAGGCGTCGAGCAGGTCGACTCCCGCCTCGCCATCGGGGAAGGCTCCGACCGTGACCCTGCGCATCCCTTCGCTGTCGGACAGCCCGAGGGCGGAGGTTCCGTCCTGCCAGGTCCCGAGGCTGACCCGCGAGCTGCCGTCGGTCGCGAGCAGCTCAAGGCTGGTCGACCCGGCTGCGGAGGAGCCGAGCAGCGCCCTCATGGTGCCGTCGGAGTCGCGCAGCTCGATGCCGGCTGTCCCGTCGGCTGCAACTGCGACTCTCGCGCAGACCGCTCCTTCAGAGTCACCGAGCTCGAATGCGACCCGGCCGTCAGGGTCGGTAGTCAGCCGGGCGCGGACTTGGCCGTCCGGTCCGGTGAGTTCGATCGACTCGGCCCTCAGCGGTTCCATCAACGCTGTTACGAAGGTGGGCGGTCGATCGCTCAGGCGCGGTCGGCTTCCTGATCTCCCGGGGCAACCTCGGTGTCCTGTATCGTCCTGCTTTCCTTGCTTTCCTTGGTTTTAGTCGTCTCGTTCTTCGACCCCGGAGCGTTCACGCGGCGCCCGAATTCTTGGAGATGCCGGCCAGGCCGCCAAAGCCGCGCGAGATCGGCCAGACCCACATGATTGTACGGGCCGCTCGGGCCGTCAGGTGGAAGACACGCTGGGGACGGTTGATGAGTACATCGACCTCGTTCGTCATGGGTCGGGCACTTCGTACGTGATCGGCGACCTCGATCGCAAGCTGGCGGCCTATCACGACAGCGGCATACCCGTGATGCTGGCAAGGGACCCTGACGGAATTGGCTTGGCTTCAAGGTCGCCTGCCGGAACTCAGGCAATGGCTCCACCATCTCGGGATAGATCAAATCGAGGTCTCGAGTGGAGTCGTGCCGATTCCGGAGGAGCAGAAGCTTGGACTGATTACCGAGTTCGCATCCGAGTTCAAGGTAATTGCCGAGATCGGCGAGAAAGATCCGCGAGCGATCGTGGCTCCATATCGCTGGGTGGAGATGATCGAGCGGGCCTTCGAGGTCGGCGCGAGTCAGGTGGTCTGCGAGGGTCGAGCCAGCGGGGATTCCGGGGATGTACTGTCCGGATGGCGAGATCAGAACCGGTCTGGTCGACGAGATCGTCCAACGCGTCGATTTGGACGGGTTGATCTTCGAGGCGCCCCAACGGCATCAGCAGATCTGGCTGATCGAGCGGTTCCGGACAAGACGTCAACCTCGGCAACATTCACAGTCACGACGTGATCTCGCTTGAAACCCTTCGTCTGGGGGCTGAGGGCCGACACCCTGATGGGGATTCACGGCGGATCGATCGAGGGCGCCGATCGGCCCCGCGGATGATCCTGCTCGCTCGCCACGGCGAGACGATCTACGACGCCCCCCGGTCAGGTTCATGGGCTCGAGCGATTCCCCGCTGACTCCGCGTGGGCATGAGCAGGCAAGAAGAGCTTGCTCGACAGGCCGCTAAGCGTTCACCGGCCTGCGTGTGGACGAGCAACCTCGGCAGAGCCATGGCAACCGCCGAACCGATTGCCAGTGAGCTCGGGCTTCCGATCACGGTCGATCGACGGCTCGCCGAGTCGGAATCGAGGTCGATGGGAGGGGGTTCCGCTGAGCAGATTGAGCGCGAGGAGCCCGATCTTTGGTCTGCGTGGAGGCGAGCCGGGAGCGGATTTAGCTTTCCTGGTGGCGAATCGCTGGCGGCGCACAGCTCTCGCGTGATCGAGGTAATGCGGGAGCTCGACGCAGGACCCAAACCCGCGGTCGTCATTTGCCACGGAGGAACCATTCGCTGCGCTCTTGCTGCGGTCAGTCACGATGGACTCGATGGCTTTCACAGACCCGAGGTTCCCCATGCGACGATCATCGAGTTCGAACCGGCCCGGATAGGAGCCATCCGATGAGTCGCAGGGTGCGCCCCGCCGTGCTCCTTACCGGTGTCGGTAAGCGATACGACATCGTGAGCGCGTTTGCCGAGCATGCATTCACCGTGGCGGCTGATCCAACCCTCTCGCGCCGGCTCGCTACGCAGCCGACGTCGCACTCACACCGCCACCGATTACGGACAGCGACTACTTGCCCTTCCTCGCGGAGGCCGTGAGGAGATACGGCGTATCCACAGTCCTTCCGCTTACTGACCTCGACATCGAGGTCCTTGCCGGTTCGGACCTGCCCGCTCTGGTGCCGTCCGCCGACGTCGCGCGCGACGTTCGACAAGTACGCGACGCACAAGCTGCTCTTGTCCCACGGTCTGCCGAGCCCGCCGACGTGCCTGCCTACCGACGAACCGGACGGGTATCCGGTGATGGTCAAGCCCAGGCGTGGCTCCGGTTCGCGCTCGATCCATCCGGCCGCGGACAGGCATCAAAAGGATTTCTTCGTGTCCTACGTCGACGAGCCGATGATGGTGCAGAAGCTGATGGATGGCCCGGAGTTCTCGATCGACATCCTCTGTGACGGGGAAGGCCGATGCTTGAATTCGATTCCGAGGACGATGATCGAGTCAGGCGGTGAATCGGTCAAGGGCACGGTGATTGATGATCACGAGCTGATCGAACTCGGACGGGCAGTTGGGAAGCTCGGGTCCGAGGACCATGCACGGTCCAAGCCTTCCGCGACAGGGAGATCGGACTCGGGATAACCGATGTGAACACGCGGTTCGGAGGATCGTTCCCAGCCCCGATGTTTGCTGCCTTGCCCGGCCGCACTTATCCCGAGTTGATAGTCAGGCTGGGGAGTGGTGAGCCGGTGGAGCCCCATGTCGGTAAGTTCCGGGCGGGTATGACCTTCACTCGCTGGTACTGGCAGATAGAGCTGGGAGTGGATCTGAAGCCGACAGGCAGGGATATCCTTGCGGGCGGCCCACGACCTCCGGGTGCAGCGCAGGATCCTGACTGATGCCCACCCGCACGTGATGGGCAGTCAGCCCCGCGCGCAGGCCAGCTTGCCGGGATATTCCCGGCAAACAACCGGCGGTCCGGATCGGGGAGGTACTCGAGTTGTTCGATTCTTGGTCAGGAGCAACCAACAGGCACCGCTTCGTGCCTGTGGTTCCGACTACGGAGGAGCTCGAGGATCCGGCTAAGCGGGAGGTGCCAGTACACTCCTCTGAGTGTCCAATGCCCTTGAGATCGTCGGATTGAGCCTTCGACTCCGTTATCCACTGCCAAGCGATGCCGCGCGAGTCTTTGCGCTGGGGAGCGACCGGGAGACTACGAAGTTCTTCTCGTGGGGGCCCTACACCGAGCTAGCCCAGGCTGAGAGCTTCATCGAGGGTGTCGCCGGACGGCGGGAGAGAGGGGAGGAACTCGGATTTGTGGTTGAGCGCGAGCGTGTCGTGGTCGGCTGGACGCTCTTCAATGAACCGCGACCGCGTGACCGGAGCGTCGTCACTGGAGCGTGGCTGGGAAGGGAGTATTGGGGAACAGGTGTCAACAGGGAGATGCGCACCTTGATGATGGCTCTTTCGTTCCGGGCGATGGGGTCGAGCGGCTTGGGATCTTTGCTTCCGTAGAGAACAAGCGCTCCCGTGCGGCGCAAGCCAAAGTCGGATTCAAGGAGGAGGGGGTGCTGAGGAGATTCCACCTGCACAATGGCGAGTGGCATGACGTTGCCGTCAGCTCAATGCTCCCAGATGAGTACGTCGGGAGCCCTCTGTCCGCAGTCCCGGTTGAGATCGTCGGCGCGGTACCGGCCAACTGGTCCTTCGGCGACTGATCGAGCCTCGGGCTCAGGCCCGCTCGTCCCACTCGAACCCGCGAACGGCGAAGAAGGCGCCGAAGAGGCCCCACGCGGCCAGGACGGCGAGCGCGCCCAACTGGGTCGAGAGCGACTCGCCCGTGACCATCGCGGCCGAGAGTCCGTCGATCAGGTGGGTGAGGGGAAGGACCCGGGCGATCGTGTTGAGGACCTCCGGCGAGCCGGCCGTGTCGTAGAAGACCCCGCTGATGAACAGCACAGGCAGGAAGACGGCGTTGACGTAGGCCGGTGCCGAGTCGAAGTTCGGGATCACGTGCGAGAAGGCAACGCCGAGCGCGCCGAAGGTCGCAACTCCGAAACCGAGGAAGACAGCGAGCTCGAACCAGTTCTTCGGCCAGCCCACGCCGAATGCGAATCGGGCAACGAGGACGACGATCGCGATCTGGATCGTGGCGTTGGCGACCGCGTTGCCGAGCAGGCCGGCGAGGTAGGACGAGGAGGGCATCGGAGTGCCCCGCATCCGCTTGAGGACGCCCTGTTCGCGCAGGAAGGTCAGGTTGAACGCGAGGGCGGAGAATGTCGAGGCCATGACTCCCATTCCGGCGATGCCGGGGACGATCACGTCGAGGTTCTTGCTGTCGCCACGGAACAGCGCGCCGAACAGGGCGAGCAGCAACAGCGGCAGCATGAAGTTGAAGAATGCGGCCGAAGGGTTTCGCCAGAACATCTTGCGCTCCAGCCTGTACTGGCGCCAGGCCAGCGATGCCTGAGTCCTGCCCGGACCTGCGGGGGCAGCGGCCGGAGCAGCTGCCGGCGCGGTTGTCGTGGGTTCGTCAGCCATGACGCTTTCCTCGTCCCCGTCGCTTGCCTTCCGGACTGCTCCCGACCGCGGGTGGTGGGCGGTCGTCCTCCGACGTGAGGTCGAGGTAGACGTCTTCGAGGCTGGGGCGCCCAACCCTCAGGTCGCGCAGCTCCGTTCCCTCCGCGATCGCGGCGCCGGTCAGGTCGTGCAGGAGGCGGGTCGGGTCGTCGGTTTCCCGGGCTTGGGGGGTTCCATCCGGGTCGGTCCATGTGACCTGAACGCGGTGTGCGCCACCACCGCCGATCTCCCCGGGTTTGCCCTCGGCGACGATTCGACCGTCCTTGATGATCGCGACGCGGTCGGCGAGCGCCTGGGCCTCGTCGAGGTAGTGGGTGGTGAGCACGACGGTGGTGCCGAGCGAGCGCAGGGAGCGGATGGTGTCCCAGGCGGCCCTCCTTGCCTGCGGATCGAAGCCGGTCGTCGGCTCGTCGAGGAACACGACCTCCGGGTCCCCGATCAGGGCGAGTGCCAGGTCGAGTCGGCGCTGCTGGCCTCCGGACAGGGTGCGCGAGCGGGAGTCCTCCTTGCCTTCGAGCCCGACCAGGGCGATCGTTTCGTCCGTGTCGCGCGGGTTGGAGTAGAGGCTCCCGAAGTGTGAGAGGGCCTCCCTGACGGTGAGGTTGCGGTAGAGAGCACTGCTCTGGAGGACGATCCCGACCCGTTCGCGCAGTGGACGCGGACGCGACCCGGGGTCCATGCCGAGCACCTCGGCCCGGCCGGACGTCCTGCTCCGGTAGCCCTCGAGGATCTCGACCGTCGTCGTCTTCCCCGCGCCGTTGGGGCCGAGCAGCCCGAAGACCTCGCCGCGCTCGACGGTGAAGGAGATCCCCCGGACTGCGTCGTTGTCCCCGTAGGACTTGCGGAGGTCCTCGACCTCGATCGCGCTGTTGCTCACGGCCTGAGTTTCGCACCGTGGCTCGCGCGATGGCGCGCGACCCTGCGCAGTGGCGGCAACAAGGCAATCCAGAGAGCCGTCTGAGACGCCTGCGCGGGGAATGATCCCCGGCATGCGAGGTGCTGGCGGGCAGGCGGGAGTCGAGTACGTGGGAGTCACGGCGCTCGTGGGTATCGCTCTCGCATCGGCCGCGGCCTTGACGAGCGGCGGCCTCGGCACCGCGCTGGAGCGCTCCCTTGCTCGCGGGGTCTGCCTCGTCACCGGGGAGCGGTGCGCGGCGGTCAGCGCAGCGACCATTCCAACGGATCTCGAGCCCTGTCCGCTCGAGCGGCGCGAGCAGATCGGCGATCTCTCGCTCGATGTCGGGGTCGTGCGGCTCGCGGCGCGCCTCGGGCTCTCGCTCGTGCGCAGTTCGGACGGCAAGGTCAGGGTCTCGTTCGCCGATGAGGGGCGGGTCGGTGTTGGCGCGGCGGTCGGCGCTCACATCCAGGTGGGGAGGCTCGGGGGCACAGCCGAGGCATCGGTCGACGGAGGGCTCGCATTGACGGCGGGGCGGGTCTGGCTCCTGCCGAACCGCGCGGCTGCCGAGCGCTTCGTTGCCCGTTTCGGCGACAGTCAGCGGCTCGCAGGCCGCCTTGAGGCGCGACCTCGATCTCGATCTGCCCGATCTGCGCAGCGATCGCAGGCGAACCCGAGGCACCGCCCGCTCCGGACGAGCGATGGCTCGCGGGAGGCCCACACGCGGGCTCGTCGCTCGCGGTCTCGGCCGGCCCTGCCTTCGCCGGGCTGGAAAGCTCGCTCCGCGGAGCCATCGGCAGGAGAGTGGGGCGGGACGGGACCACATGGTTCCTCCGGTTCGATGATCGGATGATCGGCTCGCTCGATCTCTTCGGCCGCGGGATCGACTCCCAACTGGAGAAGCACGCCGTCGCTTCACTCGACGTCGATCGGAGCGGAAGGCCGATTCGACTGAAGGTCACTGTCGAGCGTCGTGTGTCGGCCCGGAGGGTGAACCGACTGCCGAGGAGGCTCAGGTACCTCTTCGGTTCGACCTCCGGCGGAAGTGGACGTGTCGTTGAGAGTGAGACCTCGCTCGACCTGCACGACCCCCGGTCGAGCCGGGTCGCGATGGCGCTGATCGCTGGAACGGGCGGGCTCGACCCTCGATCGGCCGCCGAGACCCTTCGCGCCGTCGAGTCGACCCTCCGGGAACGGGGAGTCAGGACCGTCCGGGTCTGGCGGATGGACCGCTCGGGGACGAGACTGGGGGCTGGAGCGGCGGTTGGAGTCAGGCTTGGGCTGGACGCCGAATCGAGGACGGACAGCCAGCGGCTGGTCTCCGTCGCCTCGCGTCTCCCGGGGCTCGACTGGCTGACTCGGGCCGACTGCCTTGCGACGTGAGCCGGTCCGTCAGGGGGCAGCCGGGCGGATGTTCGCGCTCTCGGGCAGCGGCAGGAGCAGCGCCAGTTGGCGGGTCTGAGCCAGCACACGGCCGTCGCGTGACCAGAGGACACCGTCCTCTTCGAAGTGTCCGTCCCTGACGAGATGCGACTCGAACCGCCCGAGGACCCAGTCCCCATCGGGGCTTTCGAGCAACGAGTCGCGGAAGTGGATCGTCAGGTCGATCGTCGGTGCCCCGCTGACCTCGCCCTTCAGAGCGAAGACCGTCGGCCACGCGGCGTCGGCGAGGAATGCGATCGCAGCGTGGTCGAGCGGCGCACCGCCGATCGGTTGCATCCACACCAGCACCTCGGCGTTGCCGCTCTCCGAGGGGTTCCCTGGCCCGCCTCCGCCCACTGGCCGGAAGTCCGCGTGAGCCATGAACTGCGGCATCGCGCCATCGAGGTAGGGGAGAGGCTCCAGCTGGTCCGGAGGGGCAACGTCCGGCATCGCGAGGCGCTCGTGCGAGTCGGACTCGCGGTCGACGCCTGCGGCCGCCAGTGCGAGGGCGACGGTGCCGTGCGCCTGTTCGAGCCGCAGCGAGAGGCTCGTGAGGCCCGTTCCCTCACGGACGACCTCGGTGGAGATCGTCACTCCGCCCGGTCGCGCCGGGCGGACAAAGTGGATCGTGATCGACCGCAGGCTGCGCTCCGGACCCGCTGCCAGCGATGCTGCCCTGGTCAGCAGGGCGGAGATGAGGCCACCGTGGACACCGACCACGACGAGCCAGCCCTCGGGAATGACCCCGCGGAGCCGACCCTCGGCATCGGGCGCGAGTTCGAGCGCCTTCTCGAACGGGGAGCGATCCATCGTCGCGACCCTAACAGCGGCGGCTGCTTTCGGGGACGCGCTCGCGGGGGCGACGGGCGACCCCGCCACCGGCCGGCCGAGGCCCTACCAGTGCACCCCGCGCATCAGGTGAGCGAGCGCGATCTGCTCGGTCGACGCCTTCTCCGCCGGGTCGTTTTCGCCCTTCGACGCCGCCGAGTCCGGGAAGACCTTGTAGGCGGCGTGCAGCAGCTGGTCGACGGCCTTCGGCGCGAGCGCGTAGGCGACTTCGCCGAACGTCCCCAGGCGGGTGTTGATGTTCTTCGGCTTGCTGCGGATCGCCTCGCAGATCAGGTCGGCGGCCTCCTCCGGGGAGATCGTCGGGAACGAGTCGTAGATCTTCGTCGGGGCGATCATCGGCGTGCGCACGAGCGGCATGTGGATCGTCGTGAAGGTCACCTTCGTCGCCGATGGTCTCCGGCCGCGACGACGCGAGTGAACGCGTCGAGCGCGGCCTTCGAGGCGACGTAGGCGCTGAAGCGGGGCGGTTCGGTCTGGACGCCGATCGAGCTGACGTTGACGATGTGGCCGCGCCGACGTTCGCGCATGTGCGGGAAGCAGGCCGAGGATCAGCTTGATCGCGCCGAAGTAGTTCAGCTGGATCGTGCGCTCGAAGTCGTGGAAGCGGTCGTAGGCTGAGAGCGATCGAGCGGCGGATCGAACGGCCGGCGTTGTTGACGAGCACGTCGACGGTCGCGGTGGTCGGAGAGAATCCGCTCGACAAGGCCGTCGATCGAGTCCATGTCGGTCAGGTCAGCTGTGTAGACGCAGGCCGTGCCGCCATTCGCCTCGATCTCCGTCCTTGAGTCTCCTCGAGCTTCGCCGGGTTGCGGGCGACGAGCAGTGGGATGCCGCCGGCCTCGGCGACCTTCAGCGCGGCAGCCCGCCCGATGCCCGCTCGATGCGCCGGTGATCAGGACGGTGCGGCCCGTGACGGCCGCCTCGAGCGAGCGGTCCTTGAAGAGGTCGGGGTCGAGGTGGCGCTCCCAGTAGTCCCACAGCTTCCAGGCGTAGTCGTCGAGCGGCCGGCAGCTCGATCCCGGCTGCCGGCGAGCGTCGCGTCCGCGTCGCGCGTGTCGAACGGCGCCGCAAGTCCGACGTGCCGAGCACCTCGTCCGGGATGCCGAGGTCGGCGAGGATCGCCTTCCTGACGCCCTTGGCCGCAGGCAGCTGCATCGCCATCGCGACAGCGCACCCTTCGGCATCGCGTCGAGCAGCGCGCTGTCGATGCGCATCGCGAACTGCGGGCGCGTGCGCCGCGCGGGCGAACTAGTTGAGCACGTCGCCCGACGCGCTGCGGCTTCGGGTCGGCGAGGTGGAACGCCTGGCCGTCGAGGCCCGGCGACGTGCGCGATGTGGTCGATCGCGCGGCGACGCCAGTCGACCGGGCACGATGTTCGTGTCGCCGAGCTCCGGGCCGACCAGCGGGAACCACGGCGGGCAGGGCGCTGCGCGCCTTCTGGATCGCCTTGAAGAAGTAGTACGGGACCGTCGATCTTGTCCATCTCGCCGGTCTGCGAATCGCCGACGACGACCGCCGGGCGGTAGACGCGCCACGGGACGGTCGAGTCGGTCGCGGACGATCCGCTCGGCCTCGAACTTCGTCCGGTGGTAGGCGATGGCTGAGCGGCTGGCCCTCGTCGAACATGTCCTCACGGAAGATGCCCTTGTGGTCGCCCGCGACAGCGATCGAGGAGACGTGGTGGATCCGCGAGTCCAATGCGTTCGCGAGCGCGACGGCGTTGCGCGTCCCTTCGACGTTCGCGATCCGGTTGCGTTCGTCGTCGGCCGTCATGTCGTAGATCGCGGCGAGATGGAAGAAGTCCCCGACCTCCTCCTTGAGCCGCTCGACGTCGGACGCCGGCAGCCCGAACATCGGTTGGGCGAGGTCTCCCTCGACCGGGATGATCCTCCCCTGCGCCCCGAGCGAGCTGATCAAATCGGTGAGCTTGTCGAGCGAGGTGGGGCGGACGAGGGCGTAGATCGTTCCCTCCCGCTCGAGCAGGCGCTCGGTCAGCCTGCGACCGATGAACCCGGTGGCACCGGTGACGAAGTAGCTGGACATCGCAGACCTCCCGTTCCGCTTGACCCCGATCGACTCAGTCGACCGCTGGAGGGATGCTAGCGCCGTGGCGGCCCTCGCCGGAGTCGAATCGCTTCGCGCCCGCTGCACCGACGCTGACCGTCGCTCCGCCGCGGGTCGCCTCCCGCGCCAATCCCTCTGCCAGCGCAAGTCCCTGTGCCTCGAGTGTCGACTCCCGGTCTGCGATCAGCGTCGGCCACGGGAAGCCCGCTATCCGCTCGCCGATCTCGAGCGCCCGTTCGAGCGCGAGCCCGTCGCCCACGACCTCGTTGACGAGGCCGATCGAGTGCGCCTCGGCCGAGTCGACGATGCGCCCGGTGAGGATCAGGTCGAGCGCGCGGCCCAAGCCCACCACACGGGGCAGGCGCTGCGTCCCACCGTCAACCAGAGGGACGCCGAAGCGCCTCTCCGTGCATCCGAACTTCGATGACTCGCCGCCGATCCGCAGGTCGCACCAGAGGGCCAATTCAAGGCCCCCTGCGACGCACCAGCCTTCGACTGCGGCGATCGTGGGCTTTGGCGATTGGCGCCGAGTGAAACCCTCCGGGCCGCCCTCGGAGTGCAGCCTCGGCTCGAGGCTCGCGATGTTCTTCAGGTCGGCCCCGGCGCAGAAGGCCTGCGTTCCTGCTCCGGTGAGGATCAGGACCCGCGAGGAGTCGTCGGCAACCCACTGGTCGTACGCAGCTTCGAGTGCGTCGGCAGTCGGCCCGTCAACGGCATTGCGCCGGTCGGGCCTGTTGATCGTCAGGACGGCACAGTGGCCGCGACGTTCGAGGGTTACGGGAGAGTCGGGCAAGTCGGCGGGGGCTACCAGCCGCCCTGCCACTCTTCGAGGTCCGCACGGTTGTGCTTGGCCTCGAGGTGCTGGTACTCGCGCTCCTCTTTGCGGTGCTGGAGGATGCTGAGCACGATCAGCAGTGCCGGGAGCAGCACGATGATGGCGAGGCCGAAGTTCGTGACGATCTTGTCGGTCGTCTCTCCGTACCAGCCCTCTCCTCCGGTGATCCGGTCGGAGGCCATCGCTGCCGGTGCGAGGACCGCGATGCTGGTCAGCGCCGAGGAGGTCGCGAGGGCGAGGCGTTTGATCTTGCTGCTCATCGTGATGGATCCTAGCGAACGGTCCGACGGCGGCGTTGCCGCCGTCGGACCGTGGCTTCGCCGGCTACTTGATCGAGAGTGTCTTCTTGACGAACGCGGTCACGGTCGTCTGGAACTTGTTGCTCGAAGCGCGCGCAACCAGCGGATCGAGGTGCTCCTGATCGTGGTCGGAGACGAGCGTCGTCTTGGCCAGCGGAATGCTGGATCCGGACTGGAGCGACTTGGTCCCGGTGAGCACGCCACAGGAAGCGGTCTGGTTCGCTGTGATCCAGCTGCCGTACGACGGGCTGCTCGGGCTGGGGCGACCCTTGCCGTCACCGAGCGCTGCGTCCGAGCAGGTCAGGCCGGTCTCGAACCCGTACAGCGGGATGTTGACTGCCGCTCGGTGCCACGGACGGAGGCCGAGGCTGTCAGTGAGGCTGTTCTTGGTCAGGTTGGTTGCCGCCCCGACCTCGATCGAGAGCCTCGACGGGAAGTACCACTCGACGAAGTTGCCCGGCTCTGTCCCGAACAGGGTCTTGACGTCCTTGAGGTCGGTCAGGCCACCGTCCTGCCAGCTTGAGGCGGCCCCCGCGGTTGCCGGTGCCTTGAGGCTGCCCATGTTCATGTGCAGCAGACCGACGAATGACGGCGAGGTGTCGCGGTCGAATGCGTAACCGAGCTGCCCTTCGTTGGTCAGCTTGCCCTCGCTGCTCGGCCTGGTGAACGCACCGAGCCCGATTCCCCCGAGCAGTCCCTGGAGTGCAGCGTTCTTGGTCGGCTCGGCAATGGCGTAGCGCGCGGCCAGCTGCGGGAAGACGCCGTTGTAGTAGGTCGGAATGCCGGGGAGCAGGCTCGCGAACGGGAGCTTGGTGGGGTCGTTGACGGCTGCGATCTGGGCGGTTACGGCCGACGCGTCGGGCTGGGCTCCGAAGGTACCGCGGGCGGCACCGTCGACCAGGACGAGGCCGGCGAGATCCTTGTAGCCGGGAGTGCCGTTGAAGTCCCAGGTCGCGTAGATGCTCGTCAGCGAACCGCCGAGCGAATGCCCGCCGAGGATGACCTTGCGTCCACCGCTCTTTGCGCTGAGCACCACTGCGCGGATGTCGTTGAGGGTCGTCGAGAGTCCCCAGTTGCGGGCGGCGTCGACGCCGGCATCACCAAGCTTGGGCGCTGCGAAAGTCTTCCCGTTGATGGTCTTCGGGGCGCCGAGCAGCGGCCCGATGTAGTACCCGAAGGCGTCGCCCGGGTTGGCCGTCGAGAACCCGTTGGTGTCCTCGAGGCACTGGCTGCGGCGATCGATGCCCCAGACCTGGACCTTGTTCTTCAGCGCGGGGACGAGGCGCTTGCCGATCACACGGAAGTCGCCGGCGCCGCCGAGGAAACCGGGAATCAGGACGATCACGTTCTTCGCGCTGCTCGGACCCATCTTGAGTACGCCGAGCTTGTTGCATGCGGCGGGGTCGCTCCCGTTCACGCGAGTGACGGTCGTGTACTTCTCGGTGACCGTCGCTGCCTGCGCTGCAGGTACGGCTGCGAGTGATGCTGTGAGCGCGATCAGCGCCATGCGTGACTTCACGATCTCTCCTCTTTCCCGTTGACGGCCTGAGCCTCCAGACCAGTTCACTGCTCTTACGAACGGTAACGCCTGAGCGCTCAATTCGTTTCGGTAGCGAGGAAATACATCCACTTCACATCGCGTTCACAGACCTTTCACATTCTGTTATCCACGCGGCGGGAGGATGCTTCCGCAGTCTCCCTTCCCCATCCCGAATACAGGAGAGTCACTTGTCAACAAGATTCCTTTCGGCCGCCGCAGTGGCGTCCCTCGCCCTGACCGTCGCAGCCTGCGGCGGATCGTCCTCGTCAGGAGGCGGCGATCTCAGCGGATCGATCCGCGTCGACGGCTCGAGCACCGTATTTCCGTTCGCCCAGGCTGCGGGCGAGACGTTCAACGAGAACTCGCCCAACGTCAAGATCGCGATCGGCGAGTCCGGCACCGGCGGCGGCTTCGAGAAGTTCTGCGCCGGTGAGACCGACATCTCGAACGCGTCGCGGCCGATCGACCCCGAAGAGGCTGCCGTCTGCAAGAAGAACGGCATCACCTTCCAGCAGGTTCAGGTCGCCAACGACGGCATCGCGGTCGTTGCCAATCCCGGCCTCGGCGTCGAGTGCCTGACGGTCGACCAGCTCAAGCAGATCTGGAACAAGGGCTCGCAGGTGAACTCCCTCTCGCAGGTCGACCCGAAGCTCTCGAGCACTCCGCTTTCGCTCTATGGCCCCGGGACGGACTCGGGGACCTTCGACTTCTTCACCGAGAAGGTCAATGGCGAGAAGGGAACCACCCGGGAGAAGTACCAAGCCTCCGAGGATGACAACCAGCTCGTCAAGGGCGTCGAGGGCGACAAGGGTGGCTTCGGCTACTTCGGATTCTCGTACGCCGAGGGCGCCGGCGACAAGCTCAAGATCGTCGCCGTCGACGGCGGCAAGGGCTGCGTGACCCCGTCCAAGGAGACGGTCCAGGACGGCACCTACGCCCCGCTCTCACGACCCCTGTTCATGTACGTCAACGAGAAGTCGATGGGCCAGAAGCAGGTTGCAGCCTTCCTCAAGGACACGGTTGACGGTTCCGTTTCGATCGCCGATTCGGCGAAGCTCGTGCCGATGACCAACCCCCAGCTCGCAAAGGCCAAGGCCCAGCTCGCTCTCGCGGAGAAGAACGCAAGCTGACGGTCACGGACCGAGACTGGCAGGCTTCGACCGAGTGAGCGCGGTCGACGAGTCTGATGGCGAGCGGGTTCGGGCCGATCTGGTCCGGGCCCGCTCAGCCCGTTCCCTCGCCGAAGGCGCGATCCGCCTGGCGCTGATGGCGGCAGCCGCGATCTCGATCGCGACGACCACGGCGATAGTCGTGATCCTTGTCAGGGAATCGGTCTCGTTCTTCAGCGAGGTCCCGGTCACCCAGTACCTGTTCGGCACCAAGTGGACTCCGCTCCTCGCGGCCGACCAGCAGTCATTCGGGGTGCTGCCGCTGCTCTGGGGCACCTTCTACCTGACCGGCATCGGGTTGCTGCTGGCGATCCCCTGTGGCCTGCTCTCGGCCATCTACCTGGCCGAGTTCGCGAGGCCCCGGGTGAGGGCGACGGTGAAGCCGATCCTCGAGCTCCTGGCCGGGATGCCAACGATCATCTTCGGCTACTTCGCCCTGACATTCATCACCCCCGAGATCCTCAGGGGGCTGTTTGGGATCGAGGTCCTCCAGTACAACGGCCTCGCGGCCGGCTTGACCCTCGGCCTGCTCGTGATTCCAACGATTGCCTCGGTCGCCGAGGATGCGATGCGATCCGTACCCCAGTCGCTTCGCGAGGGCGCCTTCGGGCTGGGCGCGAGTCGCCTCCAGGTGGCGCTGCGGGTCGTCTTCCCGGCGGCCCTCTCGGGAGTCGTGGCCGCCCTGATCCTCGGTGCGTCGAGGGCGGTCGGCGAGACCGTGATCATCCTGATCGCCGGCGGGCAGCAGCCTTCGCTCTCGCTCGACCCAAGGATCTCGTTCCAGTCGATGGCCTCCTTCATCGCGGCAACCGCGCGGGGCGACATCCCGCAGGGAACCCTCAAGTACGAAACGATCTTCGTTGTCGGGTTCACCCTCTTCGTCGCGACGCTGCTGCTGAACGCCCTTTCGAGTCGGCTCGTCCGCCGCTACAGGCAGGTGTACGAATGACAGGCCACGAGATCGCAGATGCCGCCACGGCCGGCATGAGGAGGGGCGAGCGGCCGCGAGTGGGCGGGAGGCTCTTCTCGCTGGCGATGTACTGCGCCGTCGGTCTTGCCCTGCTTTCGCTGGCGGCGCTGATCGGCCAGACCGTCGTCAAGGGCGCTCCGAGCCTTTCGCTCGATTTCCTGACCAGCTACCCGTCGAGGATCAACCCGGACAGCTCCGGAGTCCAGTCCGCGCTCGTCGGGACCCTGCTGCTGATCGTCCTGACCGCCGCCTTCGTCGTTCCGGTCGGGGTGGCGACCGCCCTCTACCTCGAGGAGTACGCCGATCGGACGAAGTGGTGGAACCGGATGATCGAGGTCAACATCCAGAACCTCGCCGCAGTGCCTTCGGTCGTCTACGGGATCCTCGGCCTGGCGTTCATCGTCCGCGGTCCGCTCTCGCTCGGACCCGTCCTCCTCGCCGGTGGCCTGACACTCGGCCTGCTGGTGCTTCCGGTCGTGATCATCGTCTCCCGCGAGGCGATCAGGGCGGTGCCGCCGTCGATCCGCGATGGCGCACTGGCACTCGGGGCAACCAAGTGGCAGACGGTCTCCAAGCAGGTGTTGCCCGGTGCCCGGGCAGGCATCGTGACCGGGCTCGTCCTCAGCCTCTCGCGCGCTGTCGGCGAGACCGCGCCGTTGCTTGTGATCGGGGCTGCCTCCTCGCCGCGGTTCGATCCGTCCGGCCTGAACGATGCCTTCACGGCGCTGCCGATCCAGATCTTCACCTGGACCCAGGATCCGAACCCCGCCTTTGTCGACAAGGCGGCGACCGCCAGCATCGTCCTGCTCGCGATCCTCGCCGTGATGAACGGGATCGCGATCTTCGTCCGCAAGCGCTACGAGCAGAGGTGGTGAGTGGTGGAATGAGCCAGGAGCAGGCGACATCGAGGGGACCCCTGGCCACCGGGCGGCAGCCGCTCCTGTCAGGATCAGGGACGGTGAACGACCCGTCCCCAATCCCGGCCGAGCGGGACACCCAAGTCGGATCGCGGCCCGGAGAGGGGAGCCGGATCTTCGAGTGCTCGGGCGTCAGCGTCCAGTACGGCGAGCACACCGCTATCCGCGACGTGAACCTCGACTTCGAACGCCGACAGATCACTGCACTGATCGGGCCGTCGGGCTGCGGCAAGAGCACATTCCTGCGCTGCCTCAACCGGATGAACGACCTGATCCCCGCCGCCCGCGTCTCGGGTGAAGTCGTCTACCACGGTCAGGACCTCTACTCGCCGGAGGTCGATCCGGTCCAGGTGAGGAAGAGGATCGGGATGGTCTTCCAGAAGCCCAACCCGTTCCCGAAGTCGATCTACGACAACATCGCTTTCGGGCCGAAGGTCGTCGGGATGGACGGTGACATGGATGAGATCGTCGAGCGGGCCCTGAGGCGCGGAGCGCTCTGGGATGAAGTCAAGGACCGGCTCGATGAGAACGCATTCGGGATGTCGGGCGGCCAGCAGCAGCGGCTCTGCATCGCCCGCGCGCTTGCAACCGAACCGGACGTGCTGCTGATGGACGAGCCCTGCTCGGCTCTCGATCCGATCTCGACCGGCCGGATCGAGGACCTGATGGTCGAACTCAAGGAGCGGGTGTCGATCGTGATCGTCACCCACAACATGCAGCAGGCGGCTCGAGTCTCCGACCGCACGGCCTTCTTCACTGTCGAGATGTCCGACGACGACACCCGGCGCACCGGTGTCGTCGTTGAGTACGCCGACACCGACGTGATCTTCACGAACCCGTCGGACCGCCGAACCGAGGACTACGTGACAGGTAAGTTCGGCTGATGCCCCCCGCCGAGGAGCAACCCGTTCCGCACCGGGTCCAGTACCAGGACGAGATCGCCAGGCTCGAGCGCGACACGCTGGAAGGGATCGAACTCGTCGTCGGCGCCCTCGACCGGGCGCTGGAGGCGCTCGCCCACCAGGATCTCGAACTCGCCGAGCTGGTGGTCGCCGACGATGACCGGATCGACGGCATGTACCTGCAGATCCATCAAGGGGTGCTTTCGCTGTTGGCCCGGCAGGCTCCGGTCGCCGGTGACCTGAGGCTCCTCGCAGCGCTGCTCCACGTGATCCGCAACATGGAGCGGATGGGCGACCAGTGCGTGAACATCTCGAAACTGATTCCGGTCTCGGGGCCGAGCCCCGTCGACCGATCCAGAGATCCTCAACATGATGGAGGAGATGGGCCTGACGGTCCGGCAGATCGTCCGCCAGTCAATGCAGGCCTTCAAGAAGCGCGATGCCGACATGGCCTCGGATCTTTCGGCGCGCGACGCCAAGGTCAATCAGCTCAATCGCCGGATCTTCCGCAGGGCGCTCGAGGTCGGCGGCGACGTGGACACCCGCGAGTGGGCGATGACGATGACCCTCGTCGCTCGCTGCCTCGAGAGGGTGGGCGACAACGCGGTCGACATCGGTGAGCAGATCGCCTTCGTCGTGACCGGGGTCTTCCGGGAGTTCGCCGACGCGTCGGCTGCCGACCGTGACGCACCCAGATTCGACTGATCGGTCACAATCGTCCCGATGGCAAAGCGCGGAGCCAAGGATGCGGACCTGCTCGACCTCTTCGAGCGCGCAGGCAAGAACGCAGCAAAGGCGGCCAGGCTGCTCGAGCAGCTGCTCGGTTCGATCCCCGACGGTGAATCGCTCGCTGCCGAGGTTCTCGAAGCCGAGCAGAAGGGGGACAGGATCACCCACGCGATCCTGCGCCGACTCGACCTCGCGAAGCGTCCCTTCCCCGACGTTGCCGAGATTCACGTGCTTGCTTCGGCCATCGATGACATCGTCGATCACGCCGAAGATGCTGCCGACGCGATCGTGCGCTACCGGATCGAGGCGCCGATGGAGCAGGCCAACGTGCTCGGCAGGGTCCTCGCCGAGGCGGCCGAGGAGGTAGCGGGCGCGCTTCGTGACCTGCGCCGGGGCAACGACCTGACCTCCCGGATCGTCGAGTTGCACAGGCTCGAGAACGAGGGCGACAGGGTCAGTCGGGAGGGGGTGGCCGCGCTGTTCGCCGGCGGTATCGACCCGATGGTGGTGATCCGCTGGAAGGACGTCTACGAGGCACTCGAGCGGGCCGTCGATGCCTGCGAGGGGGTAGCTCACGCGCTTGAGACCCTGACTCTCCGTGCCCGCCATGCCTGATCGGGGGAAATCCCTGCAAATTGCGTGTGAAAGAGATGTGAACGAGTTGGACGGAATCTCGACACGCAACCGGATGGGCCGTTAGGATCCGGCTCGAGATGTCGATCACTGATCAACCGGTCGGAGCGGAAGCCCCACAGCCGGAATTCACCGCTTCATCCTCATCCCGCTCGACCAGGGTCGCGGTCGTGGATCGCGACTCGGGCTTCGCGACAGTCCTGCGCAAGCGCTGTGACTCGCTCGGTTGGGAGCAGCGTGACCTGACCTCCGTCCCCTCCGTTGACGCCCTCGTCGCGATGAGACTGCACGCAGTGGTGATCGACCCGAGCCTGTTCGGGCCTCAGTGGGCCGAGACGATCGAGTACCTGCGCGGCAACCTCCCGGAATTGGCGATCGTCGTCACCACCGGGCCAAGCTCCGTCGGCCAGAGGGTCCGCGGCCTGCGTGCCGGAGCCGACGACTGGCTCACCAAGCCCTGCCATCCGGAGGAGCTGATCGCCCGGCTCGAGGCCGTCATGCGCCGCCGCCGACCGGCTGCGGTCCTTGCGCGTGAACCGATCGTCACCGGCGAGATCGTGATCCGGGCAGACCAGTTCCAGGCCTTCCGCGACGGCAAGAGCATCGACCTGACCCGCCGGGAGTTCGAACTCCTCCAGCTGCTGGCGGAAAATGCCGGCGCCGTGCTGGAGCGCGAGGAGATCTACCAGAGGGTGTGGGGATTCCAGATGGCCCATGGCGATCGGTCTGTCGACGTGTTCGTCCGCAAGCTCCGTCAGAAGATCGAGAAGCTCTCACCCGGCTGGGAGTACATCCACACTCACTTCGGAGTCGGGTACCGCTTCGCGCCCGAGCCGCCCGTTGCCGAACCGACCCGTTCGGGCAAGGGCAAGGCCGCAGGCAAGAAGTCGACAAAGTCTGCCGCCTAGCCTCCTGTCGGGGAACCTCTCCAGCTCACCCTTCTTCCGTTTTGGCCTGGTGCTGCTTGCCGCAGCCGCCGTCTGGGCGCTGCCGGGCGGGGGCAAGGCCGCAGCGTTCGTCTGGGACATGCTCGGGGCTGCGATGCTCGCAGTGGTCGCGATCGCCGCGATCCGCTTCGGTCGCGAACATGCGCTCGACCTCGACCGACTCGAGCCAAGGGGGCGTTCCGTCCTCTACGGATCGCTCGGACTGCTCGCGATTGCCTTGGTCGCGAGACCATCCCTGTGGGCCAGCACTGTCGGTTCGGCCCTCTGGTTGGCGATGATCGGGCTGGTCGTGGCCGGCGGTGTGGCCTCGTGGAGGCTTTGGCGCTCGCTCTGAACGCCGCAGGCAGTTCCGTGAATGGTTCTGCTCACTTTCTTCGCCGCGTCTGACTGACCCGACACTCCTGAGCGGTCAGCCTGTCGAGGGTGACCAGAGGGGGAAATCGAGGCCAGGCCAGCATCGAGCTGCTTGCTGCTCTTCCACTTCTGGTGGTCATGACCCTGGCCCTGTGGCAGGCAGTCGTGGCCGTTCGCGCAGCGGCCCTGTCGGCAACCGCCGCCCGGTCGGCCGCCAGAGCGGTCGCTGTCGGTTCCGACCCGAAGATGGCGATCAGCAAGCGGCTTCCCCGCGCGGAGGCTCGCCGTGCCACCGTCGCCAACGGGCCTGACGGACTGGTCACAGTCAGGATCGCTGTGCCTTCGGTGTTCGGCGGTGCTCCGCTCGGGTCGCTCGGGTCCTCGGCAAGGTTCGAGGCCCAGCGATGATCGACAGCCGAGGGCAGGCTCTTGTCGAGACGGTCTGGCTGATCCCCGTCGCCGCGGCTGTGATCGGGTCGGTCCTCGCCGTGGGCTCATGGTTCTCCGCCCGGGCCGCCGCCGACTCCGCCGCTCACGCTGCGGCCGTCGCGGTCATCGAGCAGTCGGATCCACTGCAGGCCGCCCGCCGCTCGGTTCCGGGGTGGGGAAGGAGTTCGATCCGACTGGAGCGGTCGGAGCGGCGAGTCAGGGTGAGCGTCTCGGTCGACATGCTCCCGGCCCCACTGCGCCCATTGCTCTCGGCAGAGTCGACGCTCACCACCGGAGTGGCAGGACAGTGAGTCGGGTCGGCCTGCTCGCCACGGAGCGGCTCGTCGGTGCTGCCGGGGCTGCGGTCGCCCTTCGGCTTTCGCGGTCCGGCCCGGTTGCCCTCGTGCTGCTGAGGAGGCCTGAGTCGCGGGTGGCCCAGGTTCCCTCACCGCCTCCGACGCCACGAGCAGCGAGGCTTGCGGCGCTGGTACGCAGCAATGGTCACCCTGCCGCTGCGGCATGGCGCCTGGTTCGCTGTGCCGTGTCAAGTCAGGCTGAGGCCGAGCAGTTGCTCGACCTGTTCACCGGACTGGAGGTTCCGGTGGTCCTCGCCTCGGCAGCTGTCAGGTGTGAATCGGTCGACGAGCTGCTGCGGTCATGCGAGCCGCTGCTGATCGTCGCCGACGAGCCGGCCGGCGAGTCTGTTGCCGGGTTCGCCGCCACCGAAGGGAAGGGGGAGGCGCGGCAGGGCCGAGCAGTGCTGCTCGAGCGTGTCGGGGCCGGATGCGCCCTGGCCCACGCCGGGATCGGGGCTCCGCCCCAGTGGGTCGAGCCACTGGACGACGCTCTTGCCGGAGTCTTGTCCACAGGTGATGGGCTCCTTGGATGATTCGCGATCGGCGGGGCCAAGCGGTCCCGCTCCACCTCGCCCTGACGGTCGTCACCTGTTCGTTGCTTCTGGTCGCCCTTGGAGTTGCCGCGGCCGCTCTCGCGCTGGAACGCCGTCAGGCCAACGCCGACGTCGCGGCACTCGCCGGGGCGGACGCGCTGAGGCTCGGTGGCGGCGTTGCCGGGGCCCGCAGGCGCGCACTCGCCGTAGCGTCAAGCAACGGCGTGCGAGCCGACGCAACCGTGCCCGACGCCTCTGCTCCCGTTCCGGTTCGCGTTCGGGTGGTGGTCAGCGAACCGCTGCAGGTCGGAGTTCGGGGGGCTGGCGATCCCGATTCCGGCCGAGCGGGCTGCCGAAGCGATCGTTTCGGCTCCCATTTGGACTCGAGGCTGAGCCGGGGCCGGGCGACTACCCCGGGCCGTTCGCCTGGCGCCAGGGCAAACCGATGAGACCGGATGTTGCGGAGGCCTTCGACCGGCTCCTCGGAGCGGCGCGAACCGGTGGCCACGCACTCTCGGTCACCAGCGCCTGGCGGTCGAGCACCGAGCAGGCCAAGCTGTTTGCTGCACACCCGGATCCCAGGTGGGTCGCTCCACCCGGGCGATCGCTCCATCGCCTCGGAACCGAGCTCGACCTCGGCCCGCAGGGGGCATGGCCATGGCTCGCGGCGAACGCAGCGAGGTTCGGCTTCATCAAGCGTTACTCGTGGGAACCGTGGCACTTCGGCTACACACGCAGTCCGGGGTCGACTTCGGTCGGTTGGGGGGCTGGGGCCCGCGCCGGCGTCGTCGGCAGCAGCGGCTCCGGCGGGCAGCGAGCCGCGGGCGGCGCACTGCCGGCTTGGGTGCCGCCCCGCTTCGCTCCGATGATTCTCAGGGCATCGATCGCCCACGGCGTATCGGCAGCCGTATTGGCAGCCCAGCTGAGGGCCGAGAGCGACTTCAACCCGGGGACGGTCTCGAGCGCCGGAGCTCAGGGGATCGCCCAGCTGATGCCCGACGAGGCGAGGCGCTTCCGGGTCGATCCGTTCGACCCGGCGGACGCGATCGACGCGCAGGCAAGGCTGATGAGGGAGTTGCTCGCTCGGTTCGGCTCGGTTCCGCTCGCCCTCGCCGCCTACAACGCCGGACCGAACGCCGTGTCGCGGTGCGGCTGCATTCCTCCCTATCCGGAGACCCGGGCGTACGTGGCGAAGATCATCGGCTGGCTCGACGGACGCAGCGGGGGAGCAGGACGGCCCGTGCGGCTCGTCGCATGACGAGGTGTCCGCGCGGCGCTCAGGCTGGAGCGAGTTCGACCGGAATGCCGTTGAGGACGGCGTTGCCGCTGACCGCGTCCACGATGTCCTCGTCGGTCAGGACGTTGCTGTTGACCCCTGGGTGATCGTTCGCGACGCTCATGGCCGTTCCAGCCGAACCGTGGCCCCAGCCGTGTGGGAGGCTCACGACCCCGGGCATGATCGACTCGGTCACTTCGACCGGCGCGGTCAGGCTGCCGACTCGCGAACTGACCCTCGCTTCAGCTCCGTCCTCGAGTCCGAAAGCAGTGGCATCGGTCGGGTGGACGAGGAGTGTGCAGCGGGCAGGACCACTCACGAGCTTCGGGAGGTTGTGCATCCAGGAGTTGTTGGAGCGAAGATGCCTGCGGCCGATCAGCACGACCTGGTCGTCGTGGCGTTCCAGCGAATCGATCAGTCGCGGGACGTCCGCCGTGATCTTCTCCGGCGCCAGCTCCACAGTGCCCGACGGGGTCCTCAGGACCTCGGGGATCCTCGGCTGGAGCGGCCCGAGATCGACCCCGTGGGGGTTGGCTTCGAGCATGTCGAGCGAGAGGCCGTCGGGATCGGCACCGAAGCCGTCGCCGTAGGGCCCGCAGCGAAGCATCAGGTCGAGGAGCCGCTCCGGTCCCACCCTCGGCGAGGTCAGGGCGACGAGCTCCGCCGGGTCCCGGCCTGCCGCCGGCGACCCCGGCCGCGAACTCTCGCTCGTCGCGACCTGCAGGGCGACGAAGTCGTCGAGCTGATCGACCGGAGTGTCAGTCGGCTGGCCGGAGCAGATCAGGGCCAGTTTGAGCAGGGTCACCCACTCGTCCTGCATTCCGTCGGGGATCGGCAGGAGGGCAGGCGAGTAGTTGGCGATGTTGCGGATCGACAACTGGTAGAAGGCGAGGTCGTAATGGCTGCGCCTCAGGGGCGAGGGCGTGGGCAGGACGACGTCGGCCAGGCTCGTGGTCTCGTTCAGGTAGGCATCGACCGACACCATGAAGTCGAGGCTCTCGAACGCGCTCTTGAGGCGGTCCCCATTCGGTGAACTGAGGATCGGGTTGCCGCCGATCGTGAACATCGCCCTGAGGCGGCCCTCACCCGGGGTGTCGATCTCCTCGGCCATCGTCGCGGTCGGGAGCTCACCGAGCGACTCGTCGAAGCCGCGGACCCGCGACTTCCAGCGGCCGTGGGCGATTCCGCGCCCGTGGCCCGGTTCGCCGGAGAGCGCTGCGGCAGCCTGGTCGGGGAACATCACCCCGCCCTCGCGATCGAGGTGACCGGTCAGGGTGTTGACGACATCGATGAGCCATGAGGCCGTCGTCCCGAACTCCTGCGTGCAGGTGCCGATCCGGCCGTAGACGCAGGCGCGATCGGTGTTGGCGAGGTCGCGGGCCAGGGTCCGGATCTCATCCGGAGTGATCCCGCAGCGAGGCGCGACCGTCTCGGGCGCGAAGTGCGAAGAGAGCTCGCAGACCTGCTCGACTCCGGAGAGGTGCCCGGCCGTCTCGCCGAGCCGTTCGAGGCCGACGGGGACGAGGTTCTCCTCGACGAGAGTGTTGACGATCGCGAACAGCAGCAGTGCGTCGGTGCCGGGGCGGATCGGAAGGTGCAGGTCGGCCTCCTCCGCGGTGCGGGTGCGGTTCGGGTCGATCACGACAACTCGCCCGCCACGCTCGCGGATCGACCTCAGTCGGCCACGGAAGTCGGGGACGGTCATCATCGAGCCGTTGCTGGCCAAGGGGTCGGCTCCGATCAGCACCATCAGGTCGGTCCGTGTCGATGTCCGGGATCGCGATCGTCAGCGACGATCCGAACATCAGCCCGTTGGCGAGTTGCTTGGGCAGCTGGTCGAGCGAGCTCGCCGAGAAGCGAGCCTTCGAGCCGAGCGCCTTGATGAATACCGGGTTGTAGGTCAGGTTCGAGAGGTTGTGCGCGTTCGGGTTGCCGAAGTAGGTGCCGACCGATCCGCGGTCGTCGGCGAGGATCGGGCCGAGTCCCGCAGCGATCGCCTCGTACGCCTCGTCCCAGGTGGCCTCGACCAGCTCGCCGTTCCGGCGGACGCAGCGGGGCCGTCAGGCGGTCCGGGTCGGAGTGGAGCGCACCGATGTTCGCTCCCTTCGGGCAGATGAAGCCCTTGGAGAAGACGTCGTCGGCGTCGCCGCGCACCTTCGTGACGGAATCACCATCGAGCGTGATCTCGAGACCGCAGGTCGCTTCGCAGAGCGGGCAGGTCCTGGTATTCGACTCTCTCCCCGGCTGTCACCGACACGGCTCGAAGCATACTCCTGACACACCGTCGCTCCAGCGCCCGGCTCGGGTCCGGCCTATCCTCGCGAGTGCAATGGCCCGGCAGAGCGAACGGCGAGGAGCGGCTGGCTGGAGCAGCGCCGCGACCTGCCCGACGCAGCCGGGCGTCTACCTGTTCAGGGACGGCCGAGGCGAGGTGATCTACGTCGGCAAGGCGAAGTCGATCCGCAAGCGGGTCGCCTCGCACTTCTCGAGCCCGGTGCCCGCGCGGGCCACGCCGAGATGGTGGCGGTGGTCGACTCGATCGAGTCGTCGTGGTCGGCAACTCCGAGGCCGAGGCGCTGCTGGCCGAGCAGAGCTTCATCAAGCAGCACCGTCCGCGCTTCAACATCCGCCTGCGCGACGACAAGTCCTACCCGTTCATCGCGATCTCGCTCGACGAGGACTTCCCGCGCGTCTACTTCACGCGCGAGCGCCACCGCCGCGACCGCGCGTACTTCGGCCCGTACTCCAACGCCAAGCGCGTGCGCGCGACGCTCGACGTGCTCGGCAAGGTCTTCATGTTCCGCTCCTGCCAGGGGCGGAGCCGGGGCGGCGCAGCGGCTCGCCCTGCCTGGACTACTACATCAAGCGCTGCGAGGCGCCGTGCGTGGGCTACGTCGACGGAGGAGTACTATCGCAGGCGGATCGACGGGGTGATCGCCTTCCTCTCCGGGCGCTTCGCGGAGATCGAGGCGCGACCTGGAGAGCGGATGGACGGGCCGCCGCGGAGCAGGAGTACGAGCACGCGGCCCGCGCGAGCGCAACAGGCTGACGGCGGTGCGCTCGCTGCTGGAGCGCCAGCCGGTGGCCAGCGAGGCGGTCTGGGCACGCTCGACGCGGTCGCAGTGGCCGTCGGCGGGACAGTGACGCCAACGCGCAGGTCTTCCAGGTGCGCGACGGCGTGCTCTCCGACCGCCAGTCGTTCTACCTCGACAACGCCGGCGAGGGGCCGGTGGAGGTGGCCGAGGAGTTCATCGTCCAGTACTACGAGCGCACCGGGTCGGTGCCGCCGCTGGTGCTGGTCCAGGCGGAGTTGAGCGAGTCTGAGAAGGTCGGGCCGCTGGCCGAGATCCTCAGCGAGCGGCGGGCCGGTCGAGATGCGCGCGGCGGAGCGCGGCGACGAGCGGCGGATCCTCGAGCTGGCCGAGCGCAACGCGCAGCTCGCGCTCGGCCAGGAGAGGCTGCGCGCCGAGCGCCGCCGGCAGCAGCGAACGGAGGCGCTCGACGGCCTGCAGGGGCGCTCGGTCTCGACTCCCCGCCGGTGCGGATCGAGTGCTTCGACATCTCGAACCTGATGGGCACGCACACCGTCGCCTCGATGGTCGTGTTCGAAGGGGGAGTGGCAGCGAAGAGCCGACTACCGCCGCTTCAGGATCCGCGACGCGATCGAGGGCGCACCCGACGACTTCGCCTCGATGGGCGAGGTGCTCGGCCGTCGCCTCGCCCGTTGGGAGAGCCAGCGGAGATCCAGTCGCAGCGACCCCAGCGGGATGCCAGCTTCGCCTCGCTGCCCAACCTGATCGTGATCGACGGCGGCAAGGGGCAGCTCAGCGCCGGGCTTCGGGCTCTTGAGGGGTTCGGGAGCGCGGCGTCGCGGTCGTGTCGCTCGCCAAGCGGATCGAGGAGGTCTTCGTCCCGGGCGACCCGGCGCCGATCGTGCTCGGCCACGACACGCCCGAGCTGCAGCTGCTGCAGCGCGTCCGCGACGAGGCGCACAGGTTCGCGATCACACACCACCGCAACCGCCGGGACCGGGCGATGACCGAGTCCGCTCTGGACGGGCTGCCCGGCGTCGGCCCGGCGCGGAGCGGGCGCTGCTGACGCACTTCGGCTCGCCCGAGGCTGTCCTTGAAGCGTCGCGCGAGGAACTCGAAGCGGTGCCCGGCCTGCCGGCAAGGTCGCTCGCGACCTTCACTCGGCGATCCACCGGCTCGACGGTTGATCGGCGCCATCGGGCGCTCACGGCACCGCCCGCGGCCTGCGGCACAATCCGGGCTGTGACCACGGGCCCGACCCCCAACCCGACCCGGCCGAGGTGGCCCCGGTCGAGCTGCTCGACTTCGTGGTGATCACCGGGTTCTCGGGCGCGGGCAAGTCGACCGCGATGGACGTGTTCGAGGACGCGGGCTACTTCTGCGTCGACAACCTCCCGCCGGAGATGATCGGGGCGCTGGTCGAGCTGTTCATGCACGAGGGCTCGAAGGTCGGGCGCGCCGCGGTCGTCTCCGACGTGCGCGGCCGGGAGTGGTTCGCCGGCCTGTTCGGGCGATCGACGGCGCCAGGGCGGCTGGACTGCCGATCAGGGTGCTGTTCCTCGAAGCGGACGAGGACACCCTGGTCACGCGATTCAAGGAGACGCGACGCCGGCATCCACTCGCGGAGGGGAGCGTCGCCGCTGGAGTGAGAGCGGAGGTCGAACTGATGGCGCCGCTGCGGGACCGGGCGGACGCGATCATCGACACCAAGGGCCTGACTGCCGCGCAGCTCAGGCGGCGGATCGCCGAGGAGGTCCTCGCCGCCGGGACGGGACGGATGGCTGTCACCTTCGAGAGCTTCGGGTTCAAGTACGGGCCGCCTCGCGACGCCGACCTGGTGTTCGACGTGCGCTTCCTGCCGAACCCTCACTACGACCCGGACCTGAGGCCGCTGACGGGGCAGGACGGCCGCGTCGTCGAGTACATCGACGCCAACGGCGACCTCTCCGACTTCCAGGCGGTTCTGCATCCGCTGCTCGACTTCCTGCTTCCCCGGTACGTGGCCGAGGGCAAGACCCACTTGGTCGTCGCAGTCGGCTGCACCGGCGGTCGCCACCGTTCGGTCGCGATCACCGAGGCACTTCGCGACCGCTATCGGGGCTCCGAGGGCCTGCTCGTCGAAGTCAATCACCGGGACACCGCTCGCCAGGGCTGAGTCTCCCCGGAACCGGCTGGGTCCACGTTCACGGCGACCGTTGGTAGGCTCCGAATCAAGCCGCCACTGGGCGGCGAAATCACATTCAGGGACGCCCCAACCGAAAGGTGAGCTTTTCCAACATGTCAGTCCGAGTAGCCGTAAACGGATTCGGTCGCATCGGCCGCAACGTCTTCCGCGCAGCGCATGAGGCCGGAGCGGACATCGAGTGGGTCGCGGTCAACGACCTCACCGAACCCCGACACGATCGCCCACCTGCTCAAGTACGACTCGATTCTCGGGCCGTTCCCCGGCACGGTCGAGGTCAGCGGGTCGAGCCTCGTCGTCGACGGCACGGAGATCCCCGTGTCGGCTGAGCGCGACCCGGCAAACCTCCCGTGGGGCGAGCTCGGAGCCGACGTCGTGATCGAGTCGACCGGCTTCTTCACCGATCGGGAGAGCGCCTCCAAGCACCTCGCCGCGGGCGCCAAGAAGGTCATCATCTCGGCCCCTGCCAGCGATCCTGACGTCACAGTCGTGCTCGGTGTCAACTTCGACGACTACGACAGGGACGCCCACAGCATCATCTCCAACGCCTCCTGCACGACCAACTGCCTCGCGCCCGTGGCGAAGGTGCTGCACGACACGGTCGGCATCAAGCACGGACTGATGACCACGATCCACGCCTACACCGCCGACCAGAGGCTGCAGGACATGCCCCACACGGACCTCGGCGTGCACGCGCAGCGGCGATCAACCTGATCCCGGCTTCCACAGGCGCAGCCAAGGCGATCGGAGCTCGTGATCCCGGAGCTGAACGGCAAGCTCCACGGCTTCGCGGTCCGCGCTCCCGTGCCGACCGGTTCCGTGGTCGACTTGACGATCGAGGCCAACCGCGCGACGACGGTGGAGGAGGTCAACGCGGCGCTTGCAGCTGCGGCGACAGGTCCGATGCAGGGGGTCCTCGAGTACACGGCGGACCCGATCGTCTCCAGCGACATCGTCGGCTCGGCCTACTCGTCGATCCTCGACTCCCAGCTGACCGCAGTCATGGACGGAACGATGGTCAAGGTCGTCTCCTGGTACGACAACGAGTGGGGCTACAGCAACCGCCTCGTCGACCTCGTCCAGCAGGTCCTCTAGGACCGCCGGGCGCGGCGGGAGGGCTTCCGGTCCGATGAGGGGCGTCAAGGATCTCGACGTTGCCGACCGCACGGTGCTCGTTCGGGCCGACTTGAACGTTCCGCTGCGCGACGGGAGGATCTCCGACGACACCAGGATCCGGGCCGCGCTCCCGACCCTCCAGTACCTCCTCGATCAGGGTGCCTCGGTGGTTGTGGCGTCCCACCTCGGGCAGGCCCAACGGGCAGCCCGACCCGGCTCTCTCGCTCAAGCCCGTGGCCGAGCGCCTCGCGGAGCTGCTCGGACGGCCGGTCACGCTCGCCCCTGGCGTCGTCGGCCCGCAGGTCACGGAGGCCGTTCGGGCGCTTCAGACCGGCGAGGTCCTGATGCTCGAGAACGTCCGGTTCGAGCCGGGCGAGACGAAGGACGACCTGCTCCTCGCTCGTGGGCTCGCCGAGCTCGCGGACTTCTACGTCGAACGACGCATTCGGTGCTGCTCACCGCGCCCATGCGTCGACGGCCGGGGTGGCGCGGCCTGCTGCCCTGTGCGGCCGGGTTCCTGCTGCAGAGGGAGGTCGAGACGATCGAGGGGATCCTCGCCGATCCGAAGCGACCGCTGGTCGCGATCGTCGGTGGCTCCAAGGTCAGCGACAAGATCCTCGTGCTCGAGCGGTTCCTCGAGGTCGCCGACCTCGTCCTGGTCGGCGGAGCGATGGTGCTTCCCGTCTGCTCAAGGCCCAGGGTCACGCGAGTGGGGGATTCGCTCTGCGCCGATGAGGACGACGAGCACGCGCGGGCGGCGCTGGCCGCGGCCTCGAAGCCGGGTGCGGCGACTGCTGGAACTGCCGGTCGACCTGGTGATCGCAGACCGCTTCGCCGAGGATGCCGAGCGGCGCGTGATCGAAGGGGTGGACGTGCCCGAGGGCTGGATGGGACTCGACATCGGCCCGACGTACCGCTGGCGCTATGCAGCCGCCGATCGCCGACGCCGGGACGGTGTTCTGGAACGGGCCGATGGGCGCCTTCGAGCTGGAGCCGTTCGCGGCGGGCACCCGCGCGGTGGCCAAGCGGTGGCGGCCTGCGCCGGGCATGACGGTCGTCGGCGGCGGCGACTCGGCGGCGGCGCTCGAGCAGTTCGGGCTCGCAGACCGGGTGGACTCATCTTCGACGGGCGGCGGCGCGCCGCTCGAGCTGGTCGAAGGGCGCAACGCTGCCCGGAGTGGAGGCACTCAGATGAGCACGGAGAACCGCCGATCGTGGCAGGCAACTGGAAGATGCACAAGACGGTCGCGGAGGCAGAGGAATTCATCCAGGCGCTGCTGCCGCGGGTTTCGACAGCGGACGGGGTGGAGGTCGCGATCTGCCCTCCCTTCACCGCTCTTGAGGCGATGGTCGACTCGACCCGGGGCTCGCGGGTGGAGGTCTTCGCCCAGAACATGCACCGAGGACTCCGGCGCCTTCACCGGCGAGGTGTCGGCGCCCGATGCTCTCGGCGATCGACGTTCGCGGAGTGGTGCTCGGCCACACCGAGCGCGCGCCTGTTCGGCGAGACAGACGGGGCACTCGCGCTGAAGGTCGCCGCGGCTCTCGATGCCGGGCATCAGCCGATCCTGTGCGTCGGCGAGACCGACGGCGAGCGCGAAGCTGGAGACACCGAGCGCCAGCTGCGCACCAGATCGAAGGACGACCTCGCCGTCCATGCCCGGACGAGCGGCTGGCTGAGGTCTCGATCGCGTACGAGCCGATCTGGGCGATCGGCACCGGCAAGGTAGCGACGCCGGAGCAGGCCCAGGAGGCATGTGCGTTCATCCGGGCGTTGGTCGCCGAGCGCGATCCCGCCGCAGGCCGAAGCGGTGCGGATCCTCTACGGCGGCTCGGTCAAGCCCGAGAACGCGGGCGAGCTGCTCGGCGTTGCCGGATTGCGACGGCGCGCTGGTGGGCGGCGCCTCGCTCGAGGCGGAGTCGTTCGCCGGGATCATCGCGGCGGCCTGAGGTCCGAGCCCGCAGCGGGGCTCCGTGCGAGACAATCGAGACGAGGGACTTGGCAGATGAGTGATTCGACTTCAGGACCGACGGGCATCCCGGTCACCGGGCGTGCCTCGTGATCCTCGACGGCTGGGGGCTGCGCCGAGCCGGGCCCGGGCAACGCGGTCGATCGCTGGCGAGCACCCCGGTCTTCGACGCGCTCTGGGACGCCCTTCCGCACACCACGCTGATCGCTTGCGGTCGCGCCGTCGGGCTGCCGGAAGGGCAGATGGGCAACAGCGAGGTCGGGCATCTGAACCTCGGTGCGGGCAGCGTCGTGCGCCAGGACCTCGCTCGGATCGACAACGCCATCCACGATGGCGAGTTCGACGAGAACGCCGGTGCTGCGTCGAGCCTTCCGCAACGCCGCCGCGGGTGCATCTGCTCGGCCTGGTCTCCGATGGCGGAGTGCACTCGAGCTGGGCCATCTGCGTGCGCTGATCGCGATGGGTGCCGACCTCGGCGCGCCCGAGGTGGTGGTCCACGCGTTCACCGACGGCCGCGACACGCTGCCGACCCGTCGGCGAGCGCCTGATGGCTCGAACTCGAGGCGATGGTGCGCGCAAGGCCGGCGAACGCAGGGTCGGGTCGGTGGTCGGGCGCTACTGGGCGATGGACCGCGATCCCCGCTGGGAGCGGGTCCAGAAGGCGTACGACCTGCTGGTCCATGGCAGGGGCCGAGCACGCGCGGCCACCGCGCGCCGAGGCAGTCGCCGGCGCCTATGAGCGAGGCGAGACCGACGAGTTCATCGTGCCGACAGCGGTTGGGAGCGAGGGAGCGATCAGGCCGGGCGACAGCGTGATCTGCTTCAACTTCCGCCCGACCGGATGCGCGAGATCGTGCGCGGCGCTCTCCGACCCTGCGTTCGACGGATGTCGATCGCGGGGGTCGGCGAGCCGCATCGAGCGCCATGTCCACCATGACCGAGTACACCGAGGGTTGGCCGTACCCGGTCGCCTTCCCGCCGCGATCGCCCCGCGACGACTCTCTCGGCGAGTGATCGCCGCGCCGGCGCTCGAACAGCTGCACGTCGCAGAGACGGAGAAGTACCCGCACGTGACCTACTTCTTCAACGGCGGCGAGGAGCAGGCCTAGGAGGGCGAGAGGCGCGAGATGGTGCCCTCGCCCCGAGACGTCCCGACTTACGACCACAAGCCGGCGATGAGCGCGGTCGAGGCTGCTGAAGCGTTCGTCGCCGCTTGGAATGAGGACGGCCCGCGGTTCGCGATCATCAACTTCGCCAACGCCGACATGGTCGGCCATACCGGGTTCGATCCCGGCTGCGATGGAGGCGATCGAGACGGTCGATCGCGTGCCTGGGGCAAGTCGTCGAGGCGGTCCACGCCGGCGGCGGCGCCTGCCTCGTGACGGCCGATCACGGCAACGCAGACAACATGCTCGAGCCGGACGGCAGCCCCAACACTGCTCATTCGCTCAACCCGGTGCCTGTGGTCGTCACCGTTGCGGGGCTCGAGCTGCGCGATGAAGGCATCCTCGCCGACGTGGCGCCGACGATCCTGCGAGATGCTCGGGATCGATCAGCCGGTCGAGATGACCGGCAGCTCGCTGATCGAGCGCTGACGTCGCGGCGACGCGGTGACGCGGCGCGATACGGGTCGCTCCCGGGCGGTTGGAGCGGTTGCGGTTTGGCGCCGCGAACGGGCTGGTCTACGCTTGGTTGCTGAAACGGAGGGGAGGTCGAGTGTCGGCGTTGTCGTTGCTCGGGCACCCCGTATCCGGTCCGGGGAGGATCGGGAAGGGAGTCGAAGTGATCACCAGTCGAGCATCCGTCCGGTATCTGCTGCCGCTTTTGGCAGGGGCTGCAATCCTGTTGTTGGTTTCCTCGGGAGCGGCACTCGCAGCCGCTCCGGGAGCCGTGCAGGGGTTCAACCTCGATCCCGGAACGTCTCCGCAGGGGGTTGCCTCCGGGCCTGACGGGAACGTGTGGTTCACGGGGACCGGCTCGGGTCTCGATCGGCCGTGTGACTCCATCCGGAACGGTCACCACGTTCCCGATCGGTGGTGGCGCCGCAGCCGCGCGGGTATCGCCGCTGGAGCCGACGGGAACCTCTGGTTCACCGACCTGCCCAACGACCGGATCGGGCCGGATCACTACGGCCGGTGTGGTGACCCTCTTCCAGAACGGCATCAGCCCCGGTTCCTCTCCCTATGCGATCGCCGCCGGGCCGGACGGGAACCTCTGGTTCACCGAGTACGCGGGCCACCGGATCGGTCGGATCACCCCGGCCGGGGTTGTTTCGGAGTACACGCTCCGGGATGGCTCGGCTCCTGTCTCCATCACGGCCGGGCCTGAGGGCGACCTGTGGTTCGCCGAATCCGGCATAACGCAGACCGAGTCGGGCATCGACCTCGGCAGCGGTCGGATCGGTCGGATCACGACCGATGGTGTCATCAGCAGCTTCGATCTGCCTGATGGCCGCCACCCGCAGTCCGTGGTCTTCGGTGCCGACGGCAGGCCGTGGTTCACCTCCTTCGAGCTGACCTCTCCGACCGACGATCTCGGTGCCGCTCCGGCCTTCGTCAGTTCGCTCCGACCCGATGGTGGCCTGGTCGAAAACCGGCTGACCGATGGCGCGATGCCGCAGGGAATCGCACTCGGGCCCGACGGAGGCGTCTGGTTCACCGAGGCTGCCGCCGGTCGGATCGGGAGGGTCACGTCGGGAGGTGCCCTCAGGGAGTACCAGGCGATCGACGGAGCGAACCTTGGTGGGATCGCCGTCGGGTCAGACGGAGCACTGTGGGCGTCGGACTCCGGCGCCGATCGGATCCTGAAGGTGTCGAGCGGCCTTGGTGCGCCTCTGCGCGCACACATCGCTGGCAGCGGTCAGGTGGGCCTGCCGATGTCCTGCAGTGGCTCCAACCAGATTGTGAGGATCGTCGCTGAGGTTTCCTTCCAGTGGCTCAGGGACGGGGTCCCGATCGCCGGCGCCTCCGGCGACTCGTACACGCCGCTGGCGGGGCAGGTCGGCTCGAGCCTCTCATGTCGTGCGACTGCGACCTACTGGCCGGACTTGAGCCAGGTCGCGGCCACGACGGGAGGCGTTACGGTCGTCGTCCAGCAGTCCGGGCCGAAGGGTGACACCGGCGCAAAGGGTGACACCGGAGCCAAGGGTGACACCGGAGCGAAGGGTGACACGGGCGCGAAGGGTGACACCGGCGCCAAGGGTGACACAGGCGCGAAGGGTGACACCGGCGCGAAGGGTGACACCGGCGCCAAGGGCGACACCGGAGCGAAGGGTGATCGACGGGACGGCCAAGGGTGATTCCGGAGCGAAGGGTGACACCGGAGCGAAGGGCGACGCCGGAGCGAAGGGTGATACCGGAGCCAAGGGCGATAGCGGAGCCAAGGGCGACACGGGAGCGAAGGGCGAGATCGGGCCGGCAGGGCCTGCGGCGCTGGCAGTAGCAATGGTGGGGCCAGCGTCGGCCAAGGCCGGGGCGAGGGTTGCGGTGCGCTACGCCTCGAGCGGGAAGGCCACTGCCACCGTCACGATCAAGCGGGGGCGCAGCTCGCTCGTCGTTTGGCGCGGCAAGCTGGCCAAGGGGGGATCGAGCATCAAGTTCCGGCTGCCGAAGCGGCTCTCACGGGCGTTGCTCGGATCGGCTCTGATCGAGCTCAGGACGACCGGGCCGAACGCGGCGGCGACAGCGAGGCTCAAGTTGACTCGCTGACGCCGCGGCGAAAGCCTCAGCCGAGTCGCTGGGCGTACTCGGCCAGTCGAGCCCCTTGGTGGCGCGCCGCATCGAGGTGAAACTCCCCGATCGGCCCACCTCCGCCCCCGGAGGGGTAGCTGGTCGCGTAAGGGTTGCCTCCAGCGCCGAAGACCCTTTCGTCCGTGTAGCCAGGGGGGACGATGATCGCTCCCCAGTGGTAGAAGGTGTTGTTCAGGGCCAGGGCGGTGGACTCGGCCCCCCCATGCTGGTTCTGGGAGCTGACGAAGCTGGTGGCGACCTTGTTGGCGAGCTTGCCCGAGGCCCAAAGCTGGCCGGTCGTGTCGATGAACTGCTTCAGCGGTGCGGCCATGTTCCCGTAGCGGGTCGGGGTGCCGAATGCGTAGCCGTTGCACCACTCGAGGTCGGCCAAGGTGGCGACCTCGACATGCTCCGACGTGGCATCGCTGTGAGCCTGCCAAGCCGGATTGGCCGCGATCGCCTCGGCCGTCGAGAGTTCCGGGACGCGTCGGAGCCTGACCTCCGCTCCGACACCCTTGGCCCCTTCGGCCACGGCCTCTGCGAGTTGGTGGACGTTGCCCGTTGCCGAGTAGTAGATGACTGCTATCGAAGCGCTCATTGGCCTCCCTGTAGATGGTGCTCTTGCTTCACTTGTAGCGACGAAGCGCCGGCGTGGAGGCAATCATTGCCCGTGGGTCAAAGTTGACGCCTGCGTCAACTTTGACTAGAATCACGGCCATGCATGGAGCCGGCCAAGATCTCCCGATCGGCGACGCCGCCGCGAGGATCCGCACGATCCCAGACCCGCGCGAGTCGGTTCCGGCCATTGCGATTCCCACCCTGCTGCTGTTCGTCGCTGCGGCGACGATGTTCGCCGGGGCGACATGGCTCGTGGTCTCCGGAAGACTGCCGTGGCCGGTCGGCACGGCAATCAATGCCGTGGCGGGCTACATGATGTTCACCGTCGCCCACGAGGCCAGCCACCATGCAGCCTCGTCCAACACCCGACTGAACAACCTGCTCGGGCACCTTGCGACTCCCTTCTTCGGCCCGCCGATCGGGTTTCGGGCATTCCGCTTCATTCACATGCAGCACCACCAGCACACGAACAAGACCGATGGCAGCGATCCGGACGAGTACACGATGGGAGGCAACGGGCGGCTCTCATCCCTGGCTCGGTGGGCGACGCTCGACCTCCACTACATCGTCTTCTATGCCCCCCGGTTCACCGGGCGGCCGCGGGTCGAGCGGGTGCAGGCGGTCGTCGGCGCTGTCGTCTCGCTGGGCGTGATGGTGGCGATCGCTGCTTCGGGGCACCTGTTCGACCTCGTCGTCCTCTACCTGCTGCCGACCCGGTTGACGATCCTTTTCCTCGGCTGGGCGTTTGACTACCTTCCCCACCACGGGCTCGGCTCGACCCCGAAGGAGAACCGGTTCCGCACGACCCGCAACAGGGTCGGTCGGGAGAGGGTCCTCAAGTGGGCGCTGCTCTACCAGAACTACCACCTCGTCCACCACCTCCACCCGGTGGTTCCCTTCTACCGCTACATCGCGGTCTGGCGGCGCAACGAGGACGAGTACCTTGAGCGCGACCCGGCCTTGACCACCGTCGGTGGCAGGCCGCTGACTGCCGCCGAGTACCGCCGCCTGCGCGAACTCGAACACCACCACTGAGCCCCGCCTGCGCCGTCGCCCTGCCGGTTGCCCGGCGAACCAATAGCCTCGGCCCCGTGCCAGGTCTGACCATCACCGCAACCGACGCGGGAAGCAGGGCCCGGGCCGGCGTCCTCGAGCTGATGCACGGGAGCGTCTCGACCCCGGCCTTCGTTCCGCTCGCGACGAAGGGGAGCGTCAAGTTCCTCAGTCCAGCGGATGTGTCGGCGCTCGGCTACGAGATGGTGCTCGGCAACACGTTCCATCTGATGCTCGCCCCCGGAGCCGAGCGGATCGGCCGATTCGGCGGCCTTGGTGAGTTCATGCGGTGGCCCGGTCCGATCATCACCGACTCAGGGGGCTTCCAGGTGTTCTCGATGGGCCACGGGACGGTCGCCGACGAGATCAAGGGACGCAGCCCGAACGGTCCGGGGCGGCATGGCCGGATCCTGGCGATCGACGAGGAGGGGGTCCGCTTCCGCTCCTACATCGACGGCGCCGAGATGTTCATGGGCCCGGAAACCTCGATGGAGGTCCAGGCGGCCCTCAACTCGGACATCGCCCTCGTCTTCGACGAATGCACCCCTTTCCACGTGACCCGCGACTACACGGCCAAGTCAACGGAACGAACCCACCGGTGGCTCGATCGGTGCCTCTCCTGGCACTCGACCAACGGTCCGGCGGATCAACTCGTCTACGGCATCGCCCAAGGGGGCGTCTACGAGGACCTGCGAAGGGAGTCGGTGCTGGCAGTCGCGTCGCGCGAGTGTGGGGGAATCGCCGTCGGCGGCTCGCTGGGAGCGGAGAAGGAACAGATGTACGAGGTTGTCGGATGGGCGACCGAGGAGCTGGAGCGGGTGGCACCGGGAAGGCCCCGGCACCTGCTCGGGATCGGTGACGTCGACGACGTGATCCGGGGGGTCGAACTCGGCATCGACACCTTCGACTGCGCCATGCCGACCCGGATCGGCCGCCATGGCACGGCGATCGTTCCCGACCCGGGGTCGCGCTGGCGCCTGGACCTCACTCACGCCGCAGGGCGGGACGACGCATCGCCCCTCGTGGACGGATGCTCCTGCCCAAGCTGTGGACCCGGCTTCAGCCGCGCCTACCTGCACCACCTGCTGCGCACTCACGAGCAGACAGGACCGAGGTTGATCACCCTCCACAACCTCCACTTCATGTTCCAGCTGACTGCCGCCCTCAGGCGCGCGATCGAAGCCGGCGACCTTCCCCGGGTCACGTCCGCCCTGCGTGACGGCGCAGTGCCGTGGGACCTCTGACCAGTCTCAGCGGGTGTTCGAGTCGACGAGGTCGCGCATCGACTGGATCGCCTGACCGGCGTCGTTCCCGGTAACCGGTCGAATCTTCGGCCCGCCGCCCTGAGGCTGGGTCAGGACGATCGCCGAGACCGCCCCCGCTGCCAACAGGGCCACCACAGCGATGAGCGCTACGAGCCGCCGACGCCCGGTGTTGGGCTCGGTCGGGGCTGCGGGGGCAGCCTGACCGGCCGGAGCAGGCTCCCGTGGCTTGATCTGCCTGCTGGTCACAACCGCTGTCGCTGCGGTGGGAGCCGCGCTGGCGGCCGCCGATCCAGTCAGGACCCGGGTGGCCGACGTGGCCGGTGGCGCGCTCTCGCCGCGGAGCATGGCAGCGAACGTCCCTGCCTCCTGTGGACGCAGAGCGGGGTCGAGTGAGAGGGCGCAGGCCACGGCGTCTGCGAACCAGAGCGGAACGGCCGGATCGAGCTGATCGAGCCGCGGCGGCGTCTCCTGCTGCTGTTTGAGGGCGAGCTCCGAGAGCGACGTCGCCTCGTACGGCAGGCGACCCGACGTGAGCTGGTAGGCAACCACGCCGAGCGCGTAGATGTCGCAGCGGGGGTCGGCGTCCTCTCCCCGTGCCTGCTCCGGGGCAAGGTAGGCGGCGGTCCCGAGGACCGAGCCGACCTGGGTGACGCTCGACTGCTCGGTCGCCTTGGCAATTCCGAAATCAGCGAGCTTGACCCTCCCGGACGAAGCGACGAGCAGGTTCCCGGGCTTGACATCCCGGTGGATGACGCCGTTGCGGTGGGCGTAGTCGAGGCCCTCGGCCGCATCGACCGCGATCCGCGCGACCTCTTCCACAGGCAGTCGTCCCCGGTCTCGGAGCAGCTCCGCGCATGAGGATCCTTCGACGAACTCCATGACGATGAAGTGCCGATGCGAGGCTTCATCGAGCCCCGAGTCGAAGACCTGGACGATGTTGGGGTGCACCAGTCGAGCCGCGGCGAGCGCCTCATGTCGGAAGCGTGAGACGAAGGCCGGGTCGTCGGCGAGGTGCTCGGCGAGCAGCTTCACTGCGACCCTGCGCTCGAGTCTCTCGTCGAGTGCGAGTTGCACAGTTGACATGCCGCCCGTTCCGAGTCGGCTCTCGAGCCGGTAGCGGCCCGCGATCAGCTTGTCGTCACCCATCAGCCGTCGGGCGTTGCCCCGCCGCCGCCCGTGGTCGTCGTGGTGGTCGGCGGAGTCGTGGTGGTGGTCGAGGTCGAGGTCGTCGTGCTCGATGTGGTGGTTGATGTCGTGCTCGAGCTTGTCGTCGGGCTTGTCGTCGAGGAGCTGCTGCTCGACGTGGTCGTGTCGGTCGTCGCCTTCGCGCAGTCGGCGGCACCAAGGTTGGAGACCTTTGCCGTTCCATCGAGCAGGCTTCCCCTCAGTGCGGTGTCCACGCTTCCGGGCAGGTTCGCGACGATCTGCCGCAGGCTGTCGGATGCGGCGGCCGTCTCGGCGCAATCTCCTGCCGCGACTGCTGAATCGACCCGGTCGAGCGCCCCGTTGATCGAGTTGGCTTGGCTCGTGCTGAGGAGGCCCTTGGACTGCGAGTTGCCACAACCTGCCGGAAGAGCGATGCAGGCAACTGCCGCGAGGGTGAGGACCGGTGCTGTTCGAACGAGGCGCACTTGCACCGATGCTAGACGCCGAGGCGGAGCCGATCCGCCATTGACTCTGGGAGGCCGGCCGCTCGGATGGCCGCCTGGGCGGAAACGATGTCGTATTCCTCGCGCCTGTATTCGGCTCGCCCCTCGGCAAGGTCGAGCAGCATCCAAGCGGCGCGCGGGTCGTTGTCACGAGGCTGCCCGACCGATCCGGGGTTGAGGATCCACTCCGCTCCGTGCAGGTCAAGGACCGTTTCGGCCCGCCGTGTCTCTCCCGTGGCCGGTTCCCCGGGACGTCTTGAGAAGGCCAGCGCGACATGCGAATGGCCCACGAGGACAACCGGTCGCTCGGCATCGTCGAGACAGAGCTCGGCCGCCAGCGCGGACAGCACGTACTCCCAGACGGGATCACGCGGGCTGCCGTGGAACAGGTCCGCTCCGGCTCGGGTTCCGCTCGGCGAGAGCTGAGCGAGCCAGGCCCTCTGATCCCCCGCCAGCTGGTCGGTCGTCCACCTTGCCACGACTGCGGCGCCCTGGGTGAACACGTCGGTCGGGATCAAGCCGATGGCAGCGAGGTCGTGGTTGCCGGCCAGGCAGATCGCGGAGCGCTCACGAACCAGGTCGACGCAGGGACCCGGGTCCGCCCCGTACCCGACCAGGTCACCGAGGCACCAGATCTCGTCGGCGCCGGACGATTCGACCGCCTCGAGGACGGCTTCGAGTGCCTGGATGTTGGAGTGGATGTCTGAGAGGACCGCTGCGATCATTCGGGCGCCGTGGGGGGTTGGCGGGTCGGTGCGCCTACCATCGTAGGGTGAGGATCAGGATCGTCGCCGTGGGCAAGGCCCGCCCGCCCTACGCAGACGACGTCGAGCACTACTCGAAGCACCTTGCACCGCGAGCCAAGGTCGAGCAGCTCGAGGTCCGTGATTCCGATGCAGCCCTGAAGCGGATTCCCGAGCGAGCCGTGACGGTGCTCCTCGACCCGGAGGGAAGACAGCTCGACTCTCCCGGATTCGCGGCGATGATCGGCGACCTGCAGCGGGCCGGGCGACCGGTCTGCTTCCTGATCGGCGGGCCCGACGGAATCGACCTGCCCGACGCCGATCACCGCATCTCCTTCGGCTCCATGACCCTGCCTCACCAGCTCGCGAGGGTCGTGCTCCTCGAGCAGCTCTTCAGGGCGCACACGATCCTCGCCGGTGAGCCGTACCACCGTTAGGTCGCTCCCGCCCGGGCGCAGGTACGCTGCGAAGCTCAGTGTCCGACCCGCTCGAAGATCTCCGCAGGGCCCTCGCTGCCGCAGTCGAGGCGGTCGGTGGCGATCCGGCCGCATCGGCGAAGGCCACACTCGAGCCGCCCTCCAAGCCGGAGTTCGGGGACTACGCGACAAACGCCGCCCTCGTCTGCGCGAAGAGTGTCGGTGAGAACCCTCGGGCGCTGGCCGAGAAGCTCGGGGGCGTGCTCGCGGAGACGCTGGGGGAGGCGCTCGCCAAGTGGGAGATCGCCGGCCCGGGCTTCATCAACATGACCCTCGCCGACGGCTGGTATCGCTCCGCTGCCGGCGCGATGCTCGCAGCCGGGGAGAGCTTCGGATCGGGGCTGGCGAGCGACCCGGAGCGGATTCTCGTCGAGTTCGTTTCGGCCAACCCGACCGGGCCGCTGACGGCCGCTGGAGGCCGCCACGCCGCCTACGGCGACTCACTTGCGCGGATCCTTGCCTTCCACGGCCACGATGTGAGCCGCGAGTACTACGTCAACGACGCCGGAACCCAGGTCGAGCGCCTCGGGCTTTCGATCCGGGCCCGCGCTCGGGGTGAGGAAGTCCCGGAGGACGGCTATTCCGGCGACTACGTGAACGATCTGGCCAAGGAGATACCCGGTGCCTCCGACGGCGATCCGGCCGAGCTGGCCGAGGCGGGAGTCCAGCTCCTGGTCGGTCGAATCGCCGACACCCTGAAGCGCTACGGGGTCGAGTTCGATCGGTGGTTCTCCGAGCGGACACTCCACGGCGAGGCTGAGGCCCCGGTTGCCTCGACATCCGCCGCGCTAGAGCGTTCGGGCCATGCCTTCAGGGCAGAGGGTGCGCTCTGGCTGCGGACGACCGACTTCGGGGACGACAAGGACAGGGTTCTGATCCGTTCGGACGGCGAGCCGACCTACTTCGCTGCGGACATCGCCTACCACGCCGACAAGCTCGCTCGCTGCGACAGGCTGATCGACGTGCTCGGGGCCGACCACCACGGTTACATCGGTCGGATGAAGGCCGCCGTCTCCACCCTCGGTGAGGATCCCGACCGGCTCGAAATGGTGATCATGCAGTTCGTCCACCTGATCGAGGGCGGCGATCGGGCGCAGATGAGCAAGAGGCGAGGCGAGTTCGTCACCCTCGATGAGTTGCTCGACGAGATCGGCCCCGACGCGGCCCGCTGGTTCATGCTTCAGCGCTCGCACGACACGACGGTCGACCTCGACCTCGACCTCGCGCGCGAGGACACGGCCGAGAACCCGGTCTTCTACGTCCAGTACGCCCACGCGAGGATCGCTTCGATCATCGAGAAGGCGGGCGGCGAGGTGCCGACCATCAAGGCTGAAGGCCCTGAACTGCACCAGTCGGAGCGCGCCCTGATCAGGAGGCTCGCCTCGTTCCCCGACGAGCTGGCTGAGGCTGCTGAGCGCAGGGCGCCCCATCGGATCTGCGCTTACGCACTGATCCTCGCCCAGGAGTTCAGTGCCTTCTACCGGGACTGCCGGATCATCGGCGCGCCGCCCGAGGAGCACGAGTTCAGGCTCGCTCTCGGTGAGGCTGCGCGCGTTCGCATCGCTGTCTGCCTCGGACTGCTCGGGGTCTCGGCCCCGGACATTCTCTAGTCGCGCTCGCGCAGCGCGGCGTCGACCAGTTCGGCGTCGCCCGGTGAGAGAGGGGACGGTTGGGCTGCGCTGCCGCTCTCGTCCGGTCCCGTCCCACGCCGTTTCCACGTGATCAGCAAGCCGGCGAGGAGGACCAGGCCGAGCAGGAGCAGGCCGAGCGGCACGAGCCACGCGACCAGGTCGAACCCGCTCTTGCCCGGCAGCATCAGGACCCCGCTGCCGTAGGTGGCAACCAGTTCGTCCTTGATCTCCTGCTTGGTCTTGCCTTCGGCCACCAGCTGCTGGATCAGGGCCCTTTCGCGCTTTGCTGCGGGAGCCTCCCGCGCCATTGAGAGCGGGACGCCACAGACGGTGCACATGACCTCCTCCTCGACCTCGGCGAGGGTGGTCTTCGGTTCAGTCATCGCAGGCCGCTGTTGGGTGGCCCCGGCCGGAGCCGCGACGAGCGCTGCTGCCGCCAGCAGCGCCGCGGCGAGCCTCAGCGCCGTGCTCATCGCGAGGCCGCCTTGCTGCCGAGCAGGGGAACCAGGGCAGCGTCGAGGAAGCGGTCGTCGATCGCTCCGCGACGGAGCGCCGAGATCCGGCCGTCGCGGGTGATGATGAAGGTCTCTGGCAGGCCCTTGGTGCCGTATGCCTTCGCGAAGCTGCCGTCGACGTCCCTGGCTTGGAGGTAGTCGAGCTTCTCCTTGGCGACGAAAGCCTTGGCGTCGGGGATGGTGTCGTTCCAGGCGACCCCGAGGACGGTGCCGCCGAGCGGTGCGATTCGCCTCTGCAGTGACGCCAGGGCAGGCGCCTCTTCGCGGCAGGGTGGACACCACGAAGCCCAGAGGTTGAGGACGACCACCTTGCCGCGGAGGGAGGCGAGCGAGGTTGACCCGCCGCCCTCGAGCAGCGGCAGCCTCGTCGCGGCGGCCGGCGCGACCGGGCCGGTTCCCTTCGCCACGGCCTGGTCGATCGAGCGGTCGTCGGCCGTCTGTGCGACGCCGAAGATGATCAGTGCGGCGAAGCCCGCAGCGGCGAGGATCGCGAGGGCAGGAAGCAGGAGCCGACGCATTGGAGAGCAGATTACCCGGGGCGGTACTTCAGCCGCGAGGTGGCCGGTGTTCACGCCGTCGGCCCGCTGGCGTTACGCTTCAGACCTCCGCGGGATTAGTTCATCGGTAGAACGCCAGCTTCCCAAGCTGGAGAGACGGGTTCGATTCCCGTATCCCGCTTACTTCTTGGACTGCTTGGAGATGAAGTTCGGCGGCACCCGGTCGAACACCTTGAGCTTCGCCTCCCTGGCTTGACGACGGATGTTCAGCACTGTGGCCCTCAACTTCGCGTACAGCTTCGGGTCGATCCTGCCCTTGCCGATGCCCGGTGCGAGAGTCGGCAGGCCGGCGGCGAGGGATGATGCCGATGCCGAAAGGTCCTTGAGGCCGGCGGCCTTCGCGGACTGGGCCAGGCTCTCGGCTCGCGGCTGGAGTCCCTTCAGTGACAGGCCCGCGAGTCTTGCCCTCTGCTCGCTGAGCTTGCCGCCGTTCGCCTTGTAGGGAACCGCGATGAAGCGGTTCCAGGCCCCGAGCACGACTCCCGTGCGAAACGCCGTCTGCTGAACCGGAGTGATCGACTTCTCTCGCTGTTTCGCATTCGCCCGCGCCTTCTTGTTGCGGGCCTTGGCGGCGATCTTCTTCTGCGTCTGCACATAGCTCGAGATTGCCTCGATCCTGTGCCGGCCAAGCGAGCGCTCCTTGGCCTGCTTCGTGATGTCACCGGTGTAGGCGACTCCGCATCCCACGCCGGGAGCGAACGAGAGCACGGCGATCGATCCGATTGCTGCCACGGCCATCAGCGAGGCGCCGATGGTCCGGTTCATGCCGTGCTTGCCTCGCCGCGCGTCAGTGCCTCCAGGATCTCGCCGATCGAGTGCCCGCTGTCGAGCGGGTGGCGGAGGGGTGCGTTCGGCTTGACCTTGTAGTGATTGCGGCGGCCTTCGCGCTTGCGCTCGACGTAGCCGTCGTCGACCAGTTCGCCGACTATCCGCTGGGCTGCCCGCTCGGTGATGCCGACCCGGTCGGCGATGTCACGCATCCGGATGCCCGGGTCGCGGTTGATGCATGCCAGCACGTGGGCGTGGTTCGTCAGGAACGTCCAGCGGGTCATCGGCCAAGCGTAACCGGTGTCACCACGGTTGTCCGCCGCCACACTCCGGACATGCAGGCCCGGAGGACACCTCGGCGGTGAAGCCATTGCCGCAGCTGCACCGGTAGAACGCGTTGTCGGAGGGGCGATCGTGATCGCGTGCCCGTTGCCGGACGGCGCCGTCGGATACCCTCATTCCTCCCGATGGACCCCGCCCGAAAGCGAACGATCCGGCTCTCCGTTGCCTTGGTTGCCGCCTTGGCCCTGGCGACCGTGCTCGTCTACACCAGTTTCAGCGCCGGCAGCGAGGCGAAGACGCCGAGCCAGCTGATCAAGGGCGCCGACCCGAGCCGCAGCTACCAGCTGACCGGGAAGGTCGTGCCGGGGTCGATCGAGCGACGCGGCGGGGCTCTCGACTTCCGCGTGCGCGACCGGGCAGGGAAGGCGAGCGTCGCTGTCGCCTACTCGGGTCAGGTACCCGACCCGTTCCGCGACGGACGCGAAGTGATCGTGACCGTCCGCAAGAGCGGCGGGAAGTGGGTCGGTGAGCGCGACTCGCTGCAGACGAAGTGCCCGTCGAAGTTCAAGGCAGCGAAGGCAGGCCAGTAAGTCGAGATGGCCACCGTCGGCCGCTCCCTGTTGATCATCGCCTTGGCCGTCTCGGCCTGGGGACTGGTTTCGACAATCGCCGGCATTCGAAGCGGCAGGCGTGAACTGCTGATCTCGGGGCAGCGCTCGATGGCCGTGCTCACCGGCCTCGTCCTCGCTGCCTTCGCGATCCTTGAGATCGCGTTCCTTCGCGACGACTTCTCGTTCGCGGTGGTTGCCGGTCACTCGTCGACCACTACGCCCGTCGCCTACAAGGCTGCCGCCGCCTGGTCGTCGCAGGAGGGCTCGCTGCTGCTCTGGGTGATGCTTCTTGCGATCTGGTCGACGATCGCGATCGCAGCGCTGCGCAAGCGGCTCAAGGAGGTCCTGCCTGTCGCGACCGTCGTCCTCTTCGGGCTGTCGACCTTCTTCCTGCTGCTGATTGTCGCGCTCGAGAATCCCTTCGCCACCCTCGCCCAGGTGCCTGCGGAGGGCGCAGGGCTGAACCCGCTGCTGAGGCACGCGTCGATGATGATCCATCCGCCCGCCCTCTACGCGGGCTACACCCTCTTCTCGATCCCGTTCGCGTTCGCGATCGGGGCTCTCTGGACCCGCAGGCTCGGTGCCGACTGGCTGCTTGCGACGAGGCGCTTCGCATTGGGGGCCTGGCTCTCGCTCGGGCTGGGGATCCTCCTCGGGGCGCGATGGTCGTACGCCGAACTCGGCTGGGGCGGCTACTGGGCGTGGGATGCGGTCGAGAACGCCGCGCTGCTGCCATGGCTGCTCGGCACTGCTTACCTGCATTCGGCGACGATTCAGGAGAAGCGCGGGATGCTCAAGATCTGGAATGCGTCGCTGGTCCTGGGGGCGGGCGTCCTCTCGATCCTCGGCACGTTCCTGGTCCGCTCGGGCATCCTCACCTCGATCCACGCGTTCGTCGAGCCCGGCGCTGCCCTGCGCTGGGCCTTCGTCGCACTGATCTGCGTTGAGCTCGGGGCCTCGATCTACCTCGTGGTCACTCGCCGGTCCGACCTTCGCTCGGAGCACCGGCTCGACTCGCTGCTCTCCCGCGAGAGCTTCTTCCTCGGTCAGAACCTGATCCTCGTCGCTCTCACATTCGTCGTGATGTGGGGGACCTTCTTCCCGCTCGTGAGCGAGGCCGTGACCGGCACGAAGTCGACTGTCGGGCCGGAGTGGTTCGACCGCTACGTCGGGCCGCTCGCCTTGGTGATGGTCGCCCTGATGGGCATCGGTCCGCTGGTCGCATGGAGGCGGTCCGGCGTGTCAGAGCTGCTCAGGTCGCTCAGGATCCCGCTGATCGTGTCGTTGGGAACCGGCGTCCTCCTCTCGATCGCGATCCCGTCGATCCGCGATGACATCCCGACTTTGCTGCTCTTCATGGCCGCCGCCCTCACCGGTGCGACTGTGACCCAGGAGTTCGTGCGCGGCGTCAGGGCCAGGCGGGCGATGGCCTCGGAGTCCTCGGGCCGCGCCCTCGTCCAGCTCGTCAGGCGCAACCGCCGCCGCTACGGCGGGTACGTCGTGCACGCAGGGTTTGCCCTCTTGCTCTGCGGTGTTGCTGCATCTTCGGCCTTCCAGAAGGTGACCGAGCAGCCGATGACCCCGGGAACGACCGTCAAGCAGGGCGACTACACCTTCACGTACGTCAAGCCGACCGCCCAGATCTTCGAGGAGAGGGTCCAGTTCGGTGCCGAAGTCGCAGTGACGCGCAACGGAAAGGACCAGGGGACGATCAACCCGAGCAAGAGCTGGTACCCGGCAAACCTCGCCCCGACTGTCGGCGACGCGTTCTCCGGCGAGTCGGAGACGGACGTCGGCCTGCGGGCTGGGCCCCTGCGTGACCTCTGGATCGCGATCGAGCCCGACACCTCGAAGATCGTTCCGCTGGCCGAAAAGGTCGACAAGCGGTTCGGCAACCTGACTCCCGAGGCAAGGGCGGTCGGGATCGGCCTGATCACGGCGCAGTATCTGAGGAACCCTCCGCCCGCGACCTTCCGGATCATCGTTTCCCCCCTCGTCACGTGGATCTGGGCCGGTGGGATCGTCGTCGTCTTCGGAGGCCTGATTGCCATCTGGCCACCGTCCGAACCCCGTCGGCGCCGGGTCAGGCTGCCGGCCGCCGTCGGACGCGGACAGAGCTGAATGCTCGCGCTCCTGGTCGTCCTCATCGCGCTGACTGCCGCCGTCGTGATCATCGGCTCGCCGATCTACCGCGCATTCGGCTCCCAAGCTGACGGGGTGTCCGACGAGGAGGCTGGTGCGGTCGAGTCCGACCCCCGCGAGGTCGAGCGCGCGGCGGAGCGGGAGGCGAAGCTGAGGGAGATCCGCGAGGCCGAGCTGGATTGGCGTACCGGCAAGCTCAGCGAGGACGACTGGCGCCTGCTCGACTCGAGGCTCCGGGCCGAGGCGGCCGAGCTGTTGAAGGACTCGCCGTCCATGGACCCGGTGAAACCCGGTGCGTAGTAACCTCACCTGACCGTGTACGTGTTCCTCGGCATCATCCAAGTCTTCATCTCGGTGGTCCTCGTGATCCTGATCCTGATGCACTCAGGGAAGGACGCAGGCCTTTCCGGCGCCTTTGGCGGGGGAAGCGGTGACGGTCCGTTCGGCGGTGGATCGCTCGTCGAGCGCAACCTCAACCGCTGGACCGTCGGGTTTGCGGTCGTGTTCGCCCTGAACACGGTCCTGATGCTCAAGGTCGGCTGAGCCGCCCTGCGGCTCCCCGCAGCCGCTCGACACGCGAATCCTGAGCCGCCCTCGTGTGGGAGCAGGCGTCCCTCTCGTTGGCGGTCGTCGCCGACGGGATCGAAAGCAAAGGAGCCCCGCCGGGGCGGGGCTCCCTCCAGTGCGCTCGAGAGGACTCGAACCTCCACGGCCTTGCGGCCACAAGGCCCTCAACCTTGCGCGTCTACCAGTTCCGCCACGAGCGCCGGAGCGCGCGAGTATAACCCTGCTGCACCGACCGGCGCTGAGCGGGCGCCGCATTGGCCGCGCCGGTGCATGCAGGAGAGCGAGCGGTCCGGGCGAACCCCTATCTTCGAACGAACATCTGTTCGCAGGTAAACCCCAACTCCAAGCCCTCACGGCAGCGAGGAGCGACAAAGTGGCACAGAACCCGTTGACAAGCAGGCAGCAAGAGGTGATGGACGCGATCCGGTCGTTCACCGACCGCCACGGCTACCCGCCGACGGTCCGCGACATCGGCAAGGCCATCGGCTTGACCTCCAGCTCTACCGTGCATGTCCATCTCGCCAACCTTGAGAAGCTGGGCCTGCTGAGGCGGGACCCGTCCAAGCCCAGGGCGATCGAACTGCTCGATCGCGCCACCAGGGGGATGAAGGCCGCCGTCTCGGGGCCGGGCCTGCCGCTCGTCGGGCAGGTGGCTGCCGGCAGCCCGGTGGTCGCCGAGGAGCTCGTCGAGGACCATGTACAGGTCCCGGAGGAGGCCGGTGGCGGCAAGGGCGAGTTCATCCTCCGGATCCGTGGCGACTCGATGGTCAACGCCGGCATCCTCGACGGCGACCTGGTGGTCGTCAGCCGCGGGCAGACGGCCCGCGACGGGGAGATCGTCGTGGCGCTGGTTGGCGATCAGGCCGAGGCGACCGTCAAGCGTTTCTTCCATGAGGGGGACCGGGTCAGGCTCCAGCCCGAGAACGACTCGCACGAGCCGATCCTGACCGACGAGGTCGAGGTGATCGGCAAGGTCGTGGGGTTGATGCGCAGCGTCAGCTGAATCCGGCGGGTCCTGCTGCCTCTCGCTGCCGTAGCCTTCGGACCATGGATCGGCAGTTCTCGGTCGGCAGAGTATTCAGGGACGCATTCGGCCTGTACGGCGAGCGCCTCGGGCGACTGCTCGCAACGGCGGCGGTCGTCTTCTTGGCGGGGTTGGCCGGGACGGCGATGGTCACCTTCATCGGAGCTGGACTCGGCTCCTTGGTTGGCCTTCAGATTGTCGGAGTGGGGCTCGGGCTGGCTTTTGGCGTGGCCCTCTTCCTGGCGGCGAACGCCGCGTACAACGGCTTCGTGATCAAGCTCGCGGAATGCCACCACAGGCGGGTCGAGCCGGCGCCGATCATGGAGACGTTAAAGGCACTCGGGCCGAGGATCTGGCCGATGATCTGGATTCAGCTGGTGGTCGCGGTCCTTGTGATCTGCGGGCTGATCCTGTTTGTGATCCCGGGGATCTGGCTGCTCGTCATCTGGTCGGTGGTGCTTCCGGTGATCGTGCTGGAAGGACGGGGCTTCGACTCTCTCGGACACAGCCGTGAACTGGTCAGGGGCAATGGCTGGAGCGTCTTTGGCGTGGGCGTCATCTATGTGTCGGCGGCGATTGTGATCAACGTCCTGCAGTCGGTCCTGCAGGCGGCTCTTGGTCAGGCGGTCGCCGGGGTCTTCTCGATCGCAACGTCGATCCTGCTCTTGCCGGCTGGGGCGATCCTGTCCAGCTTCGTCTACTTCGAGTTGGTCAGGGACTCGGGCGCGGGGGAGGGTGATCAGATGCCGGCCGTCGACGAGCCGGTGGCGTTGACGCCGCCACCGCCGGCGCCAGCATCACTGGCACCACCGACACCACCGACACGACCGACACCACCCGCGCCACCCGCGCCACCCGCGCCGCCGGGGCCGCCGGCACCACCCACACCACCAGCGCCACCGGCGCCGCCAGCCCGCCGGGGCCACCGGCGCCGCCGGAACCACCGGAACCACCGGCCTGATTTGCAGCGTCGGTTGATCCCCAAAGACGAAATCGGATCCATTCCATCCGCAATCCGGTTTACGGTTGCCGCATGAATACAAACGTGTCGGTCGGCTCGGTCATCAGCCGAGCTGTTGAGATTTACGGAAAGCGGTTCGGCCTTCTGATCGGAATGGCCGCTCTCGTCTACATCCCTGCGGTCCTGATCCGGGCCCTGCTGGCTCAGGCCGGCATCTTCGGATCGCTGATCGGGACGGTCGTCTCCTTCGCGGCTGCGGCTCTCTTCACCGGTTCGGTGGTGCGGGTCGTTCAGGCTGAGGATGCCGGAACGGAGCCGGGGGCGGTAGGTGAGATCTTCGGGTCGGTCAAGGACAGGATCTGGCCGCTGATCTGGGTGGGCATCGTCGCCGGCATAGCCATCGTCTTCGGGTTCATCTTCTTCATCATCCCGGGCCTGATCCTGATCACGATCTGGGCCGTCTTCCAGCCGGCGATCGTGGTCGAGGGCCGTTCATTCGATGCGCTTTCCAGGAGTCGTGAGCTGGTCAAGGGCAATGGGTGGAACGTCTTCGGTGTGATCGTCTGCGTGTTCGCGATCGTGTTCCTCATCGGGCTGCTTGCCACCATCATCGGATCCTTCGGTGGGGTCGTCGGGATCGTGATCGTCGAGATCATCCTGTCGGTCCTGTTGATCCCGGTCGCCGGGCTCGTGACCGCCGTCCTTTACTTCACGCTCGCAGGAGGGGCCGGTCAGCCTGGCGACGGACTGACCCCGCCGCCTCCGCCGCCTCCGGCTCCGGCCGCCTGAGCGCACTCCTCAACCAAGTCCTGACGAAGCGCCCGGCATCCGCCGGGCGCTTTCTTTTCAGGGCGCCCGCTGAGGCGAAACTCCCGTTTCGTGCCGGGCGGCCCGGTTGGCGGTAGCCTCGAGCGGTGTGAGACAGACGGCCGCGGCGGCCTTCGGGCCGTCGAGGAAAGTCCGGACATCGAAGGGCAGGGTGGTCGAGTAACGCCGACCCGGGGAAACCCGCGGGAAAGTGCCACAGAAATGACACCGCCTACGCCGCCGGCCTTCGGGCGGCGGAGCCGGTAAGGGTGAAATGGTGCGGTAAGAGCGCACCGGCGTCGTGGTGACACGGCGGCCAGGCAAACCCCACCCGATGCAAGGCCAAGCAGGACCGTATGCAGGCTGCCCGCCGAGGTCCAGGTAGGCCGCAAAGATGGATGGTCGTCCAACGACAGAATCCGGCTTACAGGCTCACTAAAGGAAGGGGCTCCGCAAGGGGCCCCTTCCCATTGGGGGTGGGCCTCCAGTCGGACAGGCTGCCGCGGGCGCTCGCCCTCCATCCCGTCGGGCTCGCCGAGTGCCCGCGGCGCCTTCCCGCCGGGGCCGTGGCGGCTGTCGTGCGGCCCCTGCCCGAGTAGCCTCTCAGCAGTGTCGATCGTGGAGATAGTCCTCTCGGTGTTGTTGGCTCTGGTGTTCACAAGTGCCGGGGCCAACAAGTTCAGCTCCAGCGAGCTGGCCGAGGTGGCGCCCGATCACCTCGGGATCAGCCGCTCGACCTACAGGCTGGTCGGAGCGCTTGAACTGCTCGCTGTCGTCGGCCTGGTCGTCGGGATCATCGCCGTGCCCCTGCTCGGTGGCCTCGCGGCCTTGGGTCTTGGCCTGCTGATGGTCGGGGCGGTCGTCCTGCACATGAAGGCCGGCGACCCCTTTGCCGTCGGCGAGGGATTCATGGAGAAGAAGGCCGAGTCGATCAAGGGTTGGCTTCCCGCCGGGGCTTTGGCAGTCGTTTGTTTCGTGGCTGCTGCACTGATCCTCGCCTGACCCGGATCGGCGTTCACTCCGATCCCGGCTGCACCCGGCCCTCGTAACTGGCTGGCCGTCGGGGAGGCCTGGTGGAGGAGCAGGCGCGTTGCGGGACGCCACGATGCAATCGGTCGGTCGTCTTTCCGCCGTTTGACTTGACTTCGCAGTACTGTGCTGATACGAACATACGTTCGTGTCAAGATGGTTGTCTCGGTACTGATCACACGCTTTGAATTGGCTGTCGCGGCCGGTGGTCGGGCGCCCCTGCTCGGGGCCCCGATCGCCTTGGCTCCGGCCGACCACGGTGACCGCAGGCTCGGCGAGGCCTCCGCTGCCGCCGAAGCCCAGGGGGTGCGTGGCGGCATGACATTGGGGGAGGCGCTCGGCCGCTGCCCGGAACTGGTGCTGATCCCGCCCGACCCGGTCGGTTCCCGATCCGAGTGGGAGAGGGTGCTGGTCTCGCTCGAGGGGATCGGCGCTCTCGTCTGCTCGCCCGCTCCCGGGCGAGCGCTGTTCGAGGCCGACGGGCTGCTGAGGATGCACGGGGGGATCAATCGCCTGCTGGCCGCCACCTCCCGGGCCGTTGGCAGGCCGGTCAAGCTCGGTGTCGCCTCAGGACAGTTTGCGGCAGCGGTTGCCTCCACGGCAGCCAGGCCACGCAGGCCGGTCATCGTCGGCGATGGGGAGGAGGGAGCACGGCGGTTTCTCGCTTCCCATCCCGTCTCCCTGCTCGACCGCGACCCGCGCACCGCTCACCTCCCGCCAGTGCTAGAGCGGTTGGGGATCGACAGGCTCGGCCACCTCTCCCGGATGTCACCGGACGACCTCGCCGACAGGTTCGGCAAGGCAGGCACGGTGGCCAGGGACCTCTCCCTCGGTCGCGACCTCAAGCTCGTTCCCCGGGCCGTGCCCGTGGTGGTCTCCGAGTCGGTCGGCCTGCCGGAAGCGGCCGAGGGACCCCAGCTCGACCACGCCCTCGACCTGCTGATCAGGCGACTGCTGGCCAACCGCGAGCTCGACGGGCGGACCCTGCGATCGGTCGACCTGTCGGCGGCGCTCGCATCGGGTGGGACCTGGTGCAGGCGCGTCTGCTTCCGCGAATCGCTCGCCGACCGCGAACGGATCTCCCTCGCCCTGTCCGGCTCCTTGGACGGCCTGCCCTCGCCGGCCCGGGCCCTGAGGCTCTCGGCCGTCGAACTCGGGCCGCCGACAGCCGATCAACGCAGCCTGATCGAGGAGCCGGCATCGGCGCGGATCGAAAGGCTGCGCCAGGCGATCCTCCAGACGAGGGCTGCGGCCGGGCCGGACTCCGCCCTGCGGGCGATCGAGGTCGAGCCCGACTCGCGGCTGCCGGAGAGGCGCACGGCATTGGTGCAGTTCGAGGTCGGCTCATGAAGCGGGCCACCAACCGGCCACCGAGGCGAGCCAGAGGAGGGGCTCGCAGGCTCGGCGAGCCGGTGCCTGTCGATGTCACGGCCGATTCCGGGGGCAGGCCGCTCTCGGTCGCGGGGAGCAGGGTGGAGGGGGTCAGGGAGTCGTGGCTCGTCGAGGACCGCTGGTGGACTGCTGCGCCGATCCGCCGTCGCTACTGGGAGGTGGTGACCGAGGGTGGTGCGGTCGTGGTCGTCTACCGCGAGCCGGGCGGCCGCTGGCGCTCCCACCGATGAACACCCCCTACGTCGAGCTCCACTGCCATTCGGCCTTCTCCTTCCTCGACGGCGCTTCGCTGCCGGAGGAACTGGTCGCCGCAGCGATCGAACGGGGCCACGGTGCCCTTGCCCTCACCGACCACGACAACCTCTGCGGGGCGATGGAGTTCGCCCAGGCGGCGAAGGCTGAGGGCCTGAGGGCGATCCACGGCCTCGAGCTGACTGTCTCCATCCCGACCGCCGGGCCGGATGGGGCCGGCGGGGCGGCAACCGCGCCACCCGGGACGAACCACCTGACGCTGCTCGCCGAGAACGCCGACGGGTGGCGTTCGCTGTGCCGGATCGTCACCGAGGCCCATTCGGCCACCAGGGAGGGGAGGCCCGGCTCCCCGGTCAGGGCTCCGGTCGCCCCGCTCGACTCGGTTCTCGACAACTCGGACGGCCTCGTCTGCCTGACCGGCTGCGCCGAACGGGGGGTGCAGCGACGCCCGAACCGCGGCGACCCTGCTCGAGGCATTCGGCCGCGACCGGTTGAGGGTCGAGCTGCAGCGGCCGTTCCACCGCGGCGACCGCGACCGCAACGCCTCGCTCGAGCGGCTCGCCAAGGGACTCGGTGTTCCATGCGTCGCAACGGGCAACGTCCACGCCCACGACCGTTCGAGGGCCGCCCTCCAGGATGCGTTCGTCTCGGTCAGGCTGCGCCAGTCGCTCGACGCGAGCGAGCCGAGCCGCCGTGGCAACTCGACCCACGCCCTCGCCGCCCCGGAGGCGATGGCCGCCCGCTTCGGCGACCATCCGGAGGCGGTGGCGGAGAGCGTCGAACTGGCCGGGAGGCTGCGGTTCGACCTGACCCGGAGACCTCGGCTACCGCTATCCGCGCGAGGGGGACCGAGACGCCGACCGTGAGCTGGCCGAGGTCTGCCTTGCCGCGCTTCGACTCCCGCTACGCGGACTCGCCTGCCGGCCTGCGCGGAGAGGCCCGGGCCAGGCTCGACGAGGAGCTGAAGGTGATCGACAGGACTCGGCCTGGCCGGCTTCTTCCTGCTCCACCGAGACCTGCTCGAACTGGCCCGGGAGGTCGCGGTCGAGGTCCGCGGGCCTGCGACCGCCCGCGCGCTGCTGCCGCCCGGCCGGGGCCGAGGCTCGTCGGTCTCCTCGATCGTCTGCTACCTGACCGGCCTCTCCCACATCGACCCGGTCACTGCGAAGCTCTGCCTCGGGCGGTTCCTCAACGAGGACCTCACACCGCTCCCGACATCGACCTCGACTTCCCGCGCGACATCCGCGAACGGTTGATCCCGAGGATCCACGAGCGCTACGGTCGCGAGCACACCGCCCTGGTCGCCGCATTCCCGACCTACAGGGCGAGGGGCGCGATCCGCGACCTCGGCGGTGCGCTCGGGCTGCCCGCAGGCCGAGATCGAGCGGGTCGCTAAGGCATCGGAGGGCTGGTCGGGCAGGACGGTCGGCGACGACATCGCCACCGCCCTGGGGACTCGGGCGGCCGGCAACGCACGCTGGCGACTGGCTGGCCAGGCTGGCCGCCGAGGCCCACGGGCCTGCCGCGCCACATCTCCCAGCACTCGGGAGGGATGATCGTCGCCACCCAGCCGCTGATCGAGTGCTGCCCGGTGATCCCGTCTGCGATCCCCGGCAGGCGGATGGTCCAGTGGGACAAGGATTCCTGCGCGGACGCCGGGTTCCTCAAGATCGACCTGCTCGGCCTGGGGATGCTCTCGGCGGTCGAGCGGTGCGTCGAGCTGATCGCAGAGCGGCGACGGGAGAGAGGATCGACCTCTCGCGGGTCCCGCTTCGACGACCCGCCGACCTTCGAGGCGATCCGCAAGGCGGAGACGACCGGCGTCTTCCAGATCGAGAGCCGGGCGCAGATGGCATCGCTGCGAGCGACCCAACCGAGGACGCTCGACGACATCACCATCCAGGTCGCGATCGTCAGGCCCGGGCCGATCCAGGGCGGGGCGGTAAACCCATACATCAAGCGCCGTCGGATGCCTGATGGAGGACCCCGACGTCCGAAATCGCACTTCATCCACCCGTCCCTCGAGCAGGTCCTCGGCGAGACCGCTCGGCACGATCATCTTCCAGGACCAGGTGCTCGAGGTGGCGGTCGCGTTCGCGGGCTTCACCCCGGCCGAGGCGGAGGGCCTGCGCCGGGCGATGAGCAGGAAGCGCTCGTCCGCCGCGGTCGAGGCCCATCGCCTCAGGTTCATCGCAGGGCGCCCGACCAGAACCCACGGGGTCGGCGAGGCGCTCGCCTCGAGGGTCTTCGAGATGATCCGCGGCTTCTCCGGGTTCGGCTTCCCGAAGGCCCATTCGGCGCGCATTCGGCCTGCTGGCCTACCAGTCGACCTGGCTGCGGGTCCACTCACCCCGCCGAGTTCCTCGCCTCGCTGCTCGACGAGCAGCCGATGGGCTTCTACCCTCCCGACTCCCTCGTCCACGAGGCCCAGCACAGGGGGGTGAAGGTCCTCGGGGTTGACGTCAACTCCAGCGGCATCGAATGCACGGTGGAGGAAGGTGCGGTCAGGCTCGGCCTGACTCGGGTCAAGGGGGTCGCTCGCGAGTGCGCGGCTGCGATCGTCGCCAGCCGCTCGGCGCTTGGTCGTTATGGCGACTCTGCCGATCTCGCGTCCCGCTCGGGGGCGGGCAGGCCTGCCCTCGAGGCCCTGGCATGGGCGGGTGCATGCGATTCGCTCAGTGGCTCCCGCAGGGCAGCCCTCTGGGAGCTTGGGGTCGGGGCCGTAGTCGAATCGAAGGCGGAGGGTGATCAGCTGGCCCTGCCGATCGGGGTCACGGCTCCAGAGCTCGATCCGCTCGACGCCTGGGGGCGTGCATTGGCCGACTATTCGACCACCGGGATCGCGATCGAAGGCAACCCGCTGAGGATCCTGCGTCCTCGCCTTCCCGGGACGGTCACCGCTGCCGAGTTGCCACGGCTCAGGCATGGCAGCCGGGTCAAGGTCGCGGGTTTCGTCGTGGCCCGCCAGCGGCCACAAACAGCGGGGGGAGTGGTCTTCCTGCTGCTTGAGGACGAGATGGGCACGATCAACGTCGTGATCAAGCCTCGCGAGTACGAACGCCACCGCCTGATCGCCAGGGCGGAGCCGCTCCTGCTCGTCGAGGGTGTCCTCGAAAGGCCGGAAGCGGCCGGTGGGGGAATGTCGGTTCTCGCCTCTCGGTTGGAGCGGGTCGAGAGTGCAGTTGGCGGTCCTGCGGCCGTCAGGGACCTGTTTGCCTGCGATCCACCCGCGCCGGAGCTTGAGCGCTTTGGCGCCGAGCGGATTCCCCGGGCGTCGTCGGACCGGCGTGGGCGGTAGGCTTCCCGCCGCATGCTTGCTACCTACATGTTCGTCCTTGCATGGGTCGCCCTCGGCGTCGGCGTCCTTCTTTTCGCGCTTCTGCGCAAGCGCCAGCCGGGATCCGGCCCAACACCGCCGAGTCGAGCCCGTGGGATGTTCGTCGTGTTCACCGTGCTCTATGTCGGGATCGGCTTGGCCGTGCCGGCATTGGCGATGGTCGACTCCAACAAGTCCAACATCGTCCGCGGTCAAGGCATCGCCCTGACCCCCGACCAGAAGAATGGGCAGGCACTGTTCGGCCAACTCTGCGGCTCATGCCACAGGCTCGGGTCCGCGAACGCTCAGGGCCGTGTCGGACCGAATCTCGACGTCCAGCTGACCCCTCAGCCCGCTGCGGATGCTGCGGCCGCGCAGAAGAACTTCCAAGGCCGCTACGACTACGTCTACACGACGATCATCAACGGCATCGCCAGAGGTAACGGCAACATGCCCGCCCTGATCGCCCAAGGGCAGCAGGCCAAGGACATCGCTTCGTTCGTAGCCGCCACGGCCGGCTACATGAACCCCTGATCGCGACTGACAGTGGATCCGGAACGGGCAGCTGATCTCCTCGCGCAGGAGCGCGCCCGGGTCGAGAACTCGCTGGCGTCTCTCAAGTCGGATGCAGAGCAGGATTCGGGAGATGCAGCCGAGGATGTCGTGCCTCAGGACCGGGCTGCCGACCTGACCCGATTCGAGACCGACCAGGCCCTGGCCTCCCGGTTGAACAGGGAGCTCGAGTTGATCGAAGCGGCTGAAGCGAGGTTGAGGGAAGGCACCTACGGTCTCTCGGTTGTGAGTGGCGCCCCGATCCCCGATGAACGGCTCGAAGCCCTGCCATGGGCGGACCGCACGGTCGAGGAGGAGTCAGGGGCCTGAGTCCCGGGTTTCGTCGGCTCGTAGCCTCCCCGCGAGGCCGGGGGAGGGCTGAGACCATGTTTTGCAGGACTTTCCGTCCGCTCGATGGTGGACGATTCCGTCTCGATGGCTGGACACCGTTCCGCGGGTCTTGCACGGGCCGCTCATGTGGTTCCGATCGACCGACGCTTCTCGGGGCCTCAGGCGCCGGAGGAGAGCGACTCGCTCGCCAAGGTCCTGCCATTCGAGCAGCCGAGAGGCAGGAGAGTTGCCGCCGCGCGCGATCGTGGTCTCACTCGGCGCGGCGTTCCCGCCTCGGTCCGGCCACCGCTGTCACGGGTCCGCGCGGCAGGTCCCACCCGCCGACCGGCGGTCGAGTCGCCGTCGATCGAGTCGCTTGACGTCGGTCACAGCAGGAAGTCGCCCGATCGGATCGACGCTTACACGCTCGAACGGCCGAGGATCGATTCCCTGGTCGCCAGGCTCCCCGACCCGCTGGCTCCGGCCCGCTGGGCGTTTCTGGGCGCGCTGGGGCTGATCCTCGCCGCCGTCGCCAGCGGGCAGGCGTGAACACCCGCTCCGCAGCCAAGCGGCTGGGAATGGCGCTCCGTCCTTCTATGCTGAGCGAGTCGGACACCGACACCCGGATCCAATGCACGGCGCAACGGCAATAGACGCAGAACAGGGGCGAGCCCCCGAGGCAACCCCGGCCCATGATGGCTGCGTATGCCAGGTCTACCAGGAGGCGATCGAGCTGGTCGGCCGCCGCTGGACCGGAGCGATCATCACCGTCCTGCTGGGTCGGCCGAGGCGTTTCTGCGAGATCAGCGCGGCAGTGCCGGACCTCTCGGACCGGCTGCTCGCCCAGCGCCTGAAGGAACTCGAGGAGCGCGGCATGATCGAGCGGATTCCCTGCGAAGAGAGAGCCTCGAGCGTCCGCTACGCACTCTCTCCGATGGGCGAGGATCTCGCGCCGGCGCTCGATGCGTTCGGCCTCTGGGCGAATCGCTGGCTCTCCGACAGGCCTTCCTGAACGCCGGTAGGCTCAGTCGCGATGGCTGAGCAGATGCCCCGCACAGCGGAGGAAATCCTCTCGTTCGTCGAGGAGCGCCAGGTGCGCTTCATCCGGCTCTGGTTCACGGACATCCTCGGCAGGCTGAAGTCGTTTGCAGTCGGGCGCGACCAGCTCGGCGACGCCTTCGACGGCGGCATGGGCTTCGACGGGTCGTCGATCACCGGCTTCAACGCGATCGAGGAGTCGGACATGATCGCGATGCCCGACCCGACCACATTCGCTGTGCTGCCGTGGCGCCCCCAGGAGGACGGGCGTGGCCCGGATGTTCTGCGACGTGCTCACGCCGGAGCGAACCCCGTACGAGGGCGATCCCCGCTACGTCCTGCGCAGGGCGCTCGAACGGGCACGGGCGATGGGCTTCGACGACTTCAACGTCGGCCCCGAGCTCGAGTACTTCCTACTTCAAGGACGCGCAGGGGACCGAGGTGCTCGACGAGGGCGGCTACTTCGACCTGACGACGCTCGACGCCGGCTCGGACGTGCGCCGCGAGACGGTGCTGGCCCTCGAGCAGCTCGGGATCCACGTCGAGTACAGCCACCACGAGGTGGGGCCGTCCCAGCACGAGATCGACATGCGCTACTCCGACGCCCTGAAGATGGCCGACGACTGCATGACCTACCGGATCACGGTCAAGGAGTACGCGCATGAAGTACGGCTGCCACGCGACCTTCATGCCCAAGCCGCTGTTCGGCGAGAACGGCTCCGGGATGCACACCCACCAGTCGCTGTTCAAGGGCGGGCGCAACGCCTTCTTCGACGCCGACGACAAGTACTTCCTCTCCGACGTGGCCAAGGCGTTCATCGCCGGCCAGCTCAGGCACGCGCGGGAGAACTCGTCGGTCTTCGCCCAGTGGGTCAACTCCTACAAGCGGCTGGTGCCCGGCTACGAGGCGCCGGTGTACGTCGCCTGGTCGCGCCGCAACCGCTCCGCGCTGGTCCGGGTCCCGCTCTACCACCCCGGCAAGGAGCAGTCGACCCGGATGGAGCTGCGCTGCCCCGACCCGGCCTGCAACCCGTACCTGACCTTCGCGGTCCTGCTCCACGCCGGCCTCGACGGGATCGAGAAGGGCTACGAGCTGCCGGAGCCGATGGAGCTCAACCTCTACAACCTCAGTCCGGAGGAGCGGCGCAGGCTCGGCATCGAGCAGCTGCCGGAGACGCTCGGCGAGGCGATCGAGATAACCGCCGAGTCGGAGCTGGTGCTCCGGGCGCTCGGCGAGCACACCTTCAACCGCTTCGTCGAGATCAAGCGCAGGGAGTGGGAGGAGTACCGGGTCCAGGTGACCCAGTGGGAGCTCGACCGCTACCTGCCGGTTCTCTGACCCAGGGCCTGAGTGGGGCGGCCGGGACCGACCCTGTCGCGTCCGCTTCCGGCGTCGGCCTCCGGCCCCCGCCGGTGAACCGCTCCCGGAACTGGTCGGACCCGGCCGGGCGTCCAGCGATCGCGCTCAGCCGAGAGGCCCTTCGCGCGCTCGAGTTCGTCGAGCGCCTCAGGCTCGTCTCCGCCGCCGTCGATCGGCTCGTCGCTGCTTGGCCAGCGCTGAGGGCCACCAGATCTTCTTCCCGGTGTCGAACACCAGGGCGGGCACCAGGATCGACCTGACGATCAGGGTGTCGAGCAGGACGCCGAAGGCGATCACGAAGCCGATCTGCGGTCAGGTAGACGACCGGGAGCACGCCAAGAACGGCGAAGGTGCCGGCGAGCACGATCCCTGCCGAGGTGATCACCGAACCGGTGACAGCGAGACCCCTCAGCATCCCCATTCGGGTGCCGTGCTGCTGGGTCTCCTCGCGCGTTCGCGCCATCAGGAAGATGTTGTAGTCGACCCCGAGTGCGACCAGGAAGATGAAGGACAGCAGCAGCAGCGACGGGTCCGAGCCTGGGAAGTGGAAGACCCACTCGAAGACGAGCGCACCAGTTCCCAGGGCCGCGAAGAAGGACACGATCACCGTGCCGACGAGCATCAGCGGCAGCACGAGCGCTCTGAGCAGCAGGGCGAGGATCACGAACACGACGAGCAGCACAAGCGGCATGATCAGCCAGTTGTCGCGGATGTTCGCCTCGCGCAGGTCGTACTCGATCGCAGAGCTCCCGCCGAGCAGGACGGCGCCCTTGCCGATCTGCGGGTCGGCTGCGAGCTGATCGCGGAGCGTCTGAACGTCGCCGAAGGCCTTCGGCGAATACGGGTCCTGAACGAGGGTTGCGTCGAAGACTGTGTTCTGCCCCGATTTAAGCTGCTGCGCCAGGGGCTGGAGGGAGGCGATCACTTCCTTGTTGGCCGAGAGCTTTTCGCGCACCGCAGCGACCTTCGCCGGGTCGGTGACGACGACGTTCATCGGGGCCGAAGAGCCGGCGGGGAAGGACTCCGAGAGGATCTCTTGGCCTTGGACCGATTCCACCTCGCCGCGGAACGAGTTGCCCTGGGTGAGGTTGGTCGAGAACTGGGTCATTCCGGCGCAGAGCACGAACAGGCCGACGAGCGTTGCGATCCAGACGGTCCGTGGGCGCTTCATGACCCGCTCGCCGAGGCTGCGCCAGGCGCCGTGGGTCTCGTCCGTGCCCTCGTCGCCGAGGTGTGGGATGAACGGCCAGAAGGCCCTGCGACCGAAGGTCACCAGCAGGGCGGGGAGGAGAGTCAGCATCGCGAGCATCGCCATCGCGACGCCGATGGCTCCGGCCGGCCCGAGGCCCTTGGTTCCGTTGACTTCAGCGAGTGTGAGGCAGAGGAGAGCGAGGATCACTGTGCCCGCCGACGCGACGATCGCGGGGCCAGCCTTCGTCAGGGCGATGTGCATCGCTTCGAACTTGGATTCGTGGCGTCTGAGTTCCTCGCGGTACCTGGCGACCAGCAGCAGCGCGTAGTCGGTTCCGGCACCGAACACCAGCACCGACATGATCCCCGTTGACTGCCCGTTCAAGGTCAGGCCGTTCTTGGCGAAGAGGTACGCCACGCCTCGCGTTGCCACCTCCGCAAAGATCACGCTGAACAGCGGTATCGCCCAGAAGATAGGACTCCGGTAGATGATGATCAGGAGCACGAAGACGAGGCCGAGCGTGGCGAACAGGAGCGTGCTGTCGATGCCGCCGAAGACCTTGATCGCATCGGCAGCGAAGCCGCCACCTCCGGTCACCTTCGCCTCAATCCCGGTGGGCCCTCGTGGACGACCTTCCTGATCTGGTCGACCGAATCGAGGATGTCGTTGCCTTCCCCGGTGGCCTTCAGGCTCAGGGCGACTATCGCGGCCTGGCCGTCCTTCGAGTAGACAGGCTGGGGAGAGACGGCCGGCACTGTCCGCCCGGCGATCTCGGTCTTGGCGAGGGTCTTCGGGGCGGTCGGGGGAGTCGACAGGGCAACGATGTCCGACTGGATCGCCTTCTTGTCCTCCGCAGTCAGGCCGCTCGTGCGGTTGTAGACGATGATCGTCGGCAGGGTCTGGTCCTTCTGCGCGGCATTGACGATCTTCAGGGCCTTGACCGACTCGACGCTCTGTGGCAGCCAGGACGACTGCTCGTTCGAGGTGACCTGCTCGAGCTTGCCGGCTACCGGGCCGATCGCTCCCATCAGGATCAGCCAGGAGACGATTACGACCCATCGGCCGATTCGGGTGCCTGGGAAGCTGAGGACCTTGGAGAGAGCGTTGCGCATTGGGATCCTGTTCAGGAGGGGGAGGGACGGGAATCTGCGCCGGAGCGCATCGTGAGTCTATCGGCGCGATTGGCGCCGAAAGGTCAAGCCCGGGCGGTCTTGCTGCGCGCCACCCTCACTGCAAGCGTGAGGGTGATGGCGGCGAAGATCCCGCCGGCTGCGAGGCCCTTGAGCAGCGACGAGGCGACCCAGCCCTCGATCATCACCGAGCGCATCGCTTCGAGCATGTAGGTGGTCGGGTTGACCTTCGCGATCGCCTGGATCCAGCCTGCGAGCTGGTCCATCGGCAGGAAGACCGGAGCGAGGAACATCAGCGGGAAGAAGATGAAGGTCGCTGCCTGCGCCGCCTGGGCGTTGCCGGTCTTGAGGCCTGTTGCGACCGAGTAGCCGGCGAAGCCCATCCCCCACAGCAGGGCGAAGCCGAGCAGTGCGAGGATCCCGCCGAAGCCCGCGGCCGGGTCGGCTCCCATCAGCAGGCCCAGGGTCATGATCAGCGTCGCCTGCACCAGGACCTGGATCGCGCCGAGCAGGATCGCGGCCAGCACGATCGCCGACCGGGCGAGCGGCATCGAGAGCTGCCTGCGGAAGTAGCCGGTCTCGAGGTCCTGGACGAGGGTCAGGCCGGCAGCGCCGCCGCTGATCGACGAGAACAGCACCGTGACCGGCAGGATGAAGTTGAGGTAGTTGCCGCCGACTCCCGGGAAGTCCGTCACTCCGGAGTCGCCGAACGCGCCGTTGTAGGTGAACAGGAAGAAGACGCTGATCGCGAGGTTGGGGATCGTCACTGCCGGCTCGCGCAGCACCTTGCTGATCAGCCGGACCGTGAGGAGGCGGATCTGGGTCGCGGTGGGGGCGGGCTTCAGCGGAGCGCGGGTCCCGTCGGTGGCGCTCATCTGGTCCCCTCCCTCGAGTCGGTCAGGTTGAGGAAGACGTCATCAAGGGTCGGCTGCGAGAGAGTCACTCCCTGCGGTTCGATCCCCGCGGCCTTCAGTGCCCCGACAACTTCGGCCAGCACAGCCGGGCCGTCGGTCGCGTTCACCCGGATCTCGTGGCCGACGACGTTCGCCTCCGGGCCGACCGCGGCTGCCGCCCTGCGCGGCCGTCTCCTCGTCCGCCAGGTCAACCTCGACCACGTCGGCTCCCATTCCGGCCTTGAGGTCCTCCGGGGTTCCGCTGGCCGCGATCGCGCCGTCGGCCATGATCGCCACGTGGTCGGCGAGCTGGTCGGCCTCCTCGAGGTACTGGGTCGTCAGCAGGACTGTCACGCCCTCGTTGCGCAGCGACGAGACCTCGTCCCAGATCGCCCGCCTCGACGCCGGGTCGAGCCCGGTTGTCGGCTCGTCGAGGAAGAGGATTTTCGGATGGTGGATCAGCGCGGCCGCCAAGTCGAGCCTGCGTCGCATTCCCCCGGAGTAGGCGCCGATTCGCCGGTCGCGGGCGTCCTGCAGGCCGACGACGTCGAGCAGTTCGTTCGTCCTGCGTTCCGCACCCGCCTTGTCGTAGCCGTAGAGCCTCGCGTGGAGCTTCAGCAGCTCACCGCCCTTCTGGAGCGGGTCGAGCCCGGTCTCCTGCAGGGCTGCGCCGAACGAAAGCCTCGCCTTCGTCGGCTCGGCGACCACGTCGTGGCCGGCGACACGTGCCTTGCCGGAGGTCGGCTCCAGCAGGGTCGCGAGCATCAGGACCACAGTCGACTTGCCTGCGCCGTTGGCGCCCAGCAGGCCGAAGATCTCGCCCTCGGGGACGCTGAAGTCGATCCCCGTCACGGCCTTCACCGCGTCGTCGCCCTTGCCAAAGGTCTTGACGAGGCTTTCGACTTCGATCATCGGGGCGGTCATCTGCGCCAAAGCTACACGGCCCGCCCTGCGACCCGGGGTGTTCGGTGGCGAGGGTAGGTATTCTCAGCGTCCAAATAGTGAGTTCCGTTACATACCCCTCTTTCGCCAACCAGGACTCAGGCCTCGTCCGAAGGATCCTCGATGGGGCGTCGCTCGCGGCTGTCGCGATCGTGGTGCTCAGTTCCTACCTCTTCGTTACGGGTGCGGACGGTGGGTCGGGCGAGTCCGAAGGCCTGTTACTCGGTATTTCCGGTGGCACGGCGCTCTTCGTCGGGGCCGTCGCCTCTCTGCTTGGTGGCCTCGCGGTCCTGATCAGCCGCAGGGTCGGCTACACGAACGGAGCCCGGTTGGGCGTGAGCCTCTTGGTGATCGTCTTTCCGTTGGTCGGATATGGCCTCTCTTCGGTTCTGGGCCTGTGGCCTGACCCCCGGTACCGCAGGGTCGTGGTCGAGGGGTATCCGGAGGAGGCCGAGTACGCCGTAACCCTGGCCGAGTATCTCTTGGCCGTCGCGACAACTGCGGTCGGGGTTGCGGTCGGTGTTCGTTACCGCGCCGGCCTGGCCCTTGGGGCTGCGTTCGCTGCGTTCGCTTGGTCACTCACCACGCTCCAGTACCTGATCGAGGGGTACGCGTCTGGCAAAGGTTCCGTCTACACGGTCCTCCTCCTGGTCGCGTTCGCCGTCGCGGTGATCTCAGCCGCCCTCGCCGAGCGCACGGAGCGCAGCATGGCCACCTGGCTGCATCCGTTCGTCGTGCTGACCGGGCTGGCGCTTCTGGCTCACTGGGGATTCCTCGATCGCTACTTCGGCGAGGGCCAGTCTGATTGGCGCGGGTTGGCCGTGGGCGTGCTCGCCCTCGTGAGCCTCGTCTCGGGTGTCCTCGCCGTTCTGCTGCAGCGGATCCCCTACGCGCTCGCCTCGCTTGCCGCGATCCTGTGGGCGGAGAATCTGCTGTTCGAGGATCTGTTCCCCAACAACCGGGTCGCGTGGGCCGTCTCGCTGCTCACCGGGCTGGTCGTCGTTGCCGCGCTCGCCTTCGCCGTGATCAGGCGGAGCAGTTCCCGGCGCAGCCCTGCGGACTGACCGCAGCCGGTCCCCAGCAGGGGGTTCGTGGGGAGTGGAGGAGGCTGCTCAGTGCCACCGGCCGACTGGGTTCAGGCGTTCTCCAGCTCGGCCGCGAGAGTCGCGGGAGTCGTCACCGGCAGGCGACAGGCGAAGTTGCGGCAGACCCAGGCTGCAGTTCCACCCTCGGCGGGTTCCCGACCGGCGAGCAAGGGGATACTCGACCCTCCCGCTGTCGGGGCCGAGGCGATCACGGCGGTCGGCCTGAGGGTCGAGCGGTAGGCGGCGATCATGTCGCCGGTATCGGGGCCGACGATCGCGACCTCGTCGAGTCCGCGGTAGCGGATCAGCAGCGCCCTCAGCAGCCGACCGCAGGCCCGCGGAGCCTTCGCGGCCACCGGCGAGTAGAGGCGCAGGAGGTCTTCGACCGTGTCGGCGTACCCGCCGTTCCCCGTCAGGCCGTGCAGCTTGGTCAAGGCCAGGGCCATCGCCGAGTTGCCCGACGGGATCGGGTGGTCCTCGAGGTCCTTGCGCCTCGCGGCGAGCTGTTCGCCGTCGGCTGCCGTTGTGAAGAAGCCGCCGTGTTCCCGGTCGCCGAACCGCTCCCAAGTCTCGTCGGCCAGCCCGGTCGCCTCGGTGAACCAGCGCTCCTCGAACGTCGCCTCGTAGACGTCGAGCAGGGCGGCGAGCAGGAAGGCGTGGTCCTCGAGCACTGCCGGAATCACCGCCCGCCCCGCGGTGCGGCAGCGCATCAGCCTCCCGTCGGAATCGCGAAGCTCAGCCAGCAGGTGGTCGGCGCAATCCGTCGCAATCCGCAGGTACCGCTCGTCGTCGAGGGCGGCCCCGGCCTGGGCGAAGGCGCTGATCGCGAGCGCGTTCCATGAGGTGATGACCTTCGTGTCGGTCGCGGGCCGCGGCCGCGGCGCCCTCGCCTCGAAGAGTGCCAGGCGCAAGCGGTCGAGCTCGCCGTCCGGGAGCAGCCCGGCCGCAGCGGTTCGCACCGGGACGGTCAGGCCGTCCTCGAAGTTGCCCGAGTCGGTGATCCCCCAGGCCGAACAGGCGGTCGCGGCATCAGCTGGGATCGGGGAGTGCCTCGGCGACGAGCATCGGGGTCCACGCGTAGAACCGGCCCTCGCCGCAGTTCGTCGTCGGCGTCGAGCGCCGAGTGGAAGCCGCCTTCGGGGCCGAGCAGTTCGCTCGCCATCCAGTCGAGCGTCGAGCGGCAGACCTCGAGCATCCGCTCGTCGCGTGTCGCCAGCCATGCGTGCAGGTACTGGACCGCGAGCAGCGCGTTGTCGTAGAGCATCTTCTCGAAGTGAGGGACCGTCCAGGTCGAGTCCACCGCATAGCGGCAGAAGCCGCCGCCGATCTGGTCGTGGATGCCGCCGTCGGCCATCTTCCTGAGCGTCCCGAGGCTGATCTCGCGCTCGCCCGCCGCCAGCAGGAATGCGATCGACTCGTGAGGCGGGAACTTCGGCGCCCCGCCGATGCCTCCGTTGACCTGGTCGTATCCCTGCTTCAGGCTCGCGATCGCGGAGTCGATCAGCTCGGGCCCGGGGATCTCACTCACGGGCCGCAGCGCAGCCGCACCGCCGAGCCTCGGGGCGTTGCGCTTCCCGGCCTCGAGGACCTCGTCGCGCTCCTGGGACCAGGCCTCCGAGATCGCCGCGCAGCACGTTCCTCCATGAGGGCGTGCCCCCGCGCTCGGTCGGCGGGAAGTACGTCCCGACCCAGAACGGCTCGCCGTCGGGAGTCGCGAACGCGTTGAGCGGCCAGCCGCCGTGGCCGGTCATCAGCTGGCACGCCTCCATGAACAGGGCGTCCACATCCGGACGCTCCTCGCGATCGACCTTGATGCAGACGAAGTTCGAGTTCATCACCTCGGCGATCTTAGGGTCCGAGAACGACTCGTGTTCCATCACGTGGCACCAGTGGCAGGCCGAGTAGCCGATCGAGACGAGGATCGGCACGTCGCGCTCCTTCGCCTCAGCCAATGACCGCTCATCCCACGGCTGCCAGTCGACCGGGTTTTCGGCGTGCTGGAGCAGGTACGGGGAGGTCTCTTCGGCGAGCCGGTTGGGCATGGGGCCAGCGTAGACGGCTGGCGGGTGGTGGGTCACGGCCGGAGGTGGCCCGGGCGACGCACCAACGACAAAGCGTCGCCCTGGCCACCTCCGGCCGTGACTTCGGTTCGGGGCCGTCTTCGTTTGGCTTTGGTGTGGAGGGGAGGTTCGGGGCGGGGGCTCGGGGGAGAGGGTGGCCCTGTGACGCGATCAGTCGTCGGGTTCGACGTGGCGATCCTGAACGGTTTCCCGCTCTACGTAGATGGCGATCAATGATGTGTTGGCGTCGGGCATCGTGAACGGCCTTGAAGCTGCGGTGGCTCCGTCCGACCACTTCTGGAGGTCCCATTGGTCTCCGCTGGCATCAGTCAGGGTTTGCGGCGCGGAGGCGATGCTCGTGTAGCCGACGGCCGTTGCGCGAACGCCGGACCACGCCGATTCTCCCCATCCGATCTTCACTCCCGGCACGTTGGATCCGAGGGTCAGACGGCGGGTTCTCGGGCGAACGATCACGCTCCTTGAGGCGGTTGCGCCCGCGTCGGTCGTAGCTCGAAGAGTCACGCGGTAGCTGCTGTCCGAATCGTGATCGACGGCGGTCTTGAACGACCCGATGGCGCCGTAGAAGGCGGCCCATTGATGAGTGTGGGCGTTGTGGCGGAGCGCGACCGTCCACGTGAGGTTGCGGTTGGACATGGTCCGCCCGTTGAGGGTGGCTCCGCCCGAAACCCGAACCGTTGACCCAGCCGCGCTCAGCTGGCCGACTGCCGGCGACTCGATCGCGACCACGGGAAGCGGAACCCCGGGGGCGACCGTCACCGTGCCGGTCGCAGCCTCCGAGCCGTCGCTCACCGTGCACCTGGCCGTGAATGTGCCTGGCCGCCGATACACGTGAACCGGCCGGCTGAGGTTCGACTTGTGGCCGTCGCCGAAGTCCCAACTGAAGGTCAGCTGACTCGCCGGCGTGTCGGCGTCCAAGGCATTCGCGGCGAACGAAACCCGCCTGCCCGCCACCTTCGCGGTCGGTGTTGGCCACGGACGCTGGCTTGGGCCCGCAGGCCTCAATGCCCAAACGCGGCCGCTCGCAAGGCCCATGGTCGCGGGGTCGTGCGGAGACTCGACCATCGCGAGTCTCCCGCGCGGCGTGAGTTCGATGTCAACGATTTCACCCAAACCCGTCACGAGCGGGGCTTGGAGGGCCGGAGCGTCGAGGTCGAGAGCAAACAGATCCTGAGCCACATAATCGGAAAAGACGAACTTCCCCCGCAGACCATCGGGCCAGTTGCCTGGCATCGCCGGTCCGAGGATGATCGCCGCGCCCAAGTCTCCGTGCGGATAGGAAAACAGCGGGCCTGCCTGCGATGAACCTTCGACACCACCGCACCACTCCGTGCCGACATGGGCTGGATGAGCTTCGGGTCCCTCAAAGCACGGCCACCCGTAACTGCTTCCCGGCTTTACGAGGTCAACCTCTTCGAACCTGCCGCTCCCGACATCACCAGCCACCACGCCGCCCGACGCAAGCAGCTGAAAGCGGAACGGGTTGCGGAACCCCTTCGCGTAGACCTTCGTGCAAGTGAACGTCAGATCGCTTTGTGACGGGCAGAAGGGGTGGTCCGGCAGGCCGTGGCCGGCTCGATCAACGTGAAGAATCTTGCCGCTCATCACGTTCGGGTCGAGCGCTCTTGCGAGCCGTGGGGTGATCGTGTCCCACTGCACCCCGTCACCGACGCCCAGCCACAGGGTTCCATCGCGCGCAGAGCGAACGGTGCCGATCCCATGCGACAGCCCGTCGACCGGGATGCAGTCGAGCTTTGGCCCCGGAGTCGGACACGATCCGCGAGTCGACGTGCCGACTATCGGTCTCTCCCCGCCAATGATGCTTGCCCCACGGCCGACCGTGAACCGGCTGAGGCGACCGACTTTTGGGCCGAAGCTGTCGCTGGGCCGCGCATCGTAGGTGTAGAGAACGTAGATGAATCCGTTGCGGGCAAAGTCGGAGTCAACCGCGATTCCAAGCAGCCCCCGGTCGCTGATCGTCGCGGTGTGGGAGCTGATGTCGATCAGCCTCCTTGAGTGAGGCGCCTCGCCTGGCAGCACGACTCGAACCACTCCCCTCTTCTCGGCGATGAACATCCTGCCGTCGGGCGCGAACGCCACCGCTGTCGGCTCCGAAAGGCCGGTCGCGATGCTGGTTGCTTCAAGCCCGGCCGGGATCGACACCGCGCGATTGGCACGAGCCTGACCGGGGCTGATCAGGCCCGACGCCATCAGCCACGCCGCGGACAGCAGGGCAAACCGGGTCAGTCCTCCGAGTGTCTGCATCCGGCCGCAAGATAGTGGTGGCGCGACCTCGCCGTCCCGGCCGGAGGGTGGCCCGGGCAACGCACCAACGACAAAGCGTCGCCCTGACCACCTCCGGCCGTGACTTTGGTTCAGGATCCGTCTGTTCCTGGGTCGGTGGTGCCCCGGTCCCGGCCGGAGGTGGCCCGGGCAACGCACCAACGACAAAGCGTCGCCCTGACCACCTCCGGCCGTGACTTGGGCTCGAGGCTTGGTTCAGCTGATTGGTTCGAGGGCTGCGGCGGTGAGCCGCTCGACTGCGGTCAGGGAGACCTCGCCCGATGTCCGATCGATAACTTCGCCGAGTCGGTTGACGACCATCACCTCGACCTGCGGCTTCGCGATCGCGAGTGCCTTGCGGAATTCCTCGACGTCCGTGTATGCCGTCCAGGTGCGGGCGAGGATCTCCTCGACCTTGATGCTGCGGGCCATCCCGCCGTCGATGAAGCGGCGCATCATCCGGTATCGGGAGGGAAGGACCGGCAGCTCGATCACGGCGGCCTGGGCGTCGAACGGCAGCCCGAGCGGAGTCGGCGGGATCCCTTCCTCGACGAACGCGTCAATCCAGCGGTCGACCAGCGCCTGCTGTGGCTGCTGGAACGCCGCGACCAAAATGGTGCGCCTGGCAGGCAGGTCGGCCGGCAAGGCGACCTTCTCTCCTCGGAGGGTCCGGGCTTCGATCTCGGGGAACAGGTCCACTCCAACATGATCCCCGTTCTGCGCCCGGTCGGCGTACAGTCCCGGCTGTGAACACCGACAGGCAGACCCACGACTCGCCCGACGCGCCGGCTGCTGTCGGCCCGTACAGCCACGCGGCGTCAGCTGCCGGTCTCGTCTTTGCCTCCGGTCAGCTCGGGCTCGATCCGGCCTCAGGCCAGATGGTCGACGGCGGGGTGGAGGCTCAGGCCCGGCAGGCTCTCACCAACCTCAAGGCGGTGGCCGAAGCGGCAGGCACGCAGCTGGACCGGGCGGTCAAGGTCAACGTCTACCTGACGGACATGGGCGACTTCCAGGCGGTCAACGCCGTCTACTCGGAGTTCTTCCCCGGGGAGAACCCTCCGGCTCGCGCCGCGGTTGCCGTCAAGGCGCTGCCGCTCGGCGGCCTCGTCGAGGTCGACGCGATCCTCGCTGCCTGAAGGCGGTTCAGGCCCGGCCTGACCTGTAGGTGCCGGCGGCCTCCACGAATGCCGGGATGAAGCTGTCGTCCGGCGTCGCCTCGGCGTGCCACTGCACTCCAATCGCAAAGGCGCGGCCCTTGACTTCGATTGCTTCGGCGACGCCGTCAGATCCCGACACCCCGCTGATCACGACCCCCGTCCCCGGTCGGTCCACTGCTTGGTGATGGTGGGAACGCCCGGCGATCGTGGCACGCCCCGCGATCCTCGCTGCCAGCGAGCCAGGAGTGAGGTCAACGGTGTGGGAGTTCCCCTCGTCGAGGCTGCCGACCGTGGCCCTGTGGGTCTCGGCCCCGAGAACGGACTTGAGGTCCTGTACCAAGGTCCCGCCGAGCGCGACGTTCATCAACTGCAGGCCACGACAGATTCCAAGCAGGGGCATGTCGCGGTCCAACGCCGCTTCTGTGAGGGCGAGTTCGAACTCGTCCCGTGCCGGGTCGAAGGCCTCGCACTCCTCCGACACCGGCTCCCCGTAGCCACTCGGGCTGAGGTCGAGTCCGCCCGGCAGGAGTAGCCCGTCGAGCCAGTCGAGGACCCGCAGATCGGCTGGATCCGTCGGAGCGACGATCACGGGGGAGCCGCCGGCCTCCTGCACCCGATCGACGTAGGCTGAGCCGACCAGGATCGCCGGCTGCTGCTGCCACACAGTCCACGAGGCAGTCTCCCGTGACGCGCAGATGCCGATCAGTGGTCGCTCGCCGAGTGCCATCAGTTGGTGCGCCTCAGGGCCGATCGCTGGAGCTTGCCGGTGTCCGTCCTCGGCAGCGAATCGGCGAACTCGACGATCCTCGGGTACTTGTAGGGGGCGGTCTCGCCCTTGACGTGAGTCTGGAGCTCGGCGACGAGCGAGTCCGATCCGGTGAAGCCGGCGTTCAGTACGACGACGGCGCGGACGACCTCGCCCCGTTCGGCGTCCGGCTCGCCGACCACGGCCGATTCGGCCACTGCCGGGTGGCTCGCCAGAGCGGCCTCGACTTCGAGCGGGCCGATCCTGTAGCCGGAGGAGCCGATCATGTCGTCGGTGCGGCCGCGGAAGAAGAACCAGCCGTCCTCCTCGTCGACGAGGTCCCCGGTGTGCCAGGGCTCGTCGAGCGGAGCGGCCTCACCCTCGAGCGTCCGCACGAAGAAGGTCGGCACCGACCGCGGGTTGACGACAAGCTCGCCATCGACGACGGAGAGCTCGACTCCGCTCAGGGCGCGGCCCATCGAACCGGTAGGTGCGTCGTCGCCGGGGCGCACCGCAGTCAGGTGGTTGGTCTCGGTCTGGCCGTAGCCGTCGCGGATCTTGACCCCGGTCGCCTCGCGGAAGGCATCGATCACCTCGCTCCCGAGCGCCTCGCCCGCCGCGACCATCGAGCGCAGGTGGGGCAGCGGGCGGAGCTCGCCGCTGGCTGCGATCACCCTGAACTCGGTCGGTGCCTGGCAGAGGGTCGCTACTCGCTCACGTTCGACTATCTCCAGCCGCTCGGCCGGGTCGAACCGGCCCTCGTGGATCAGCGCCGCCGCTCCGCACAGCCACGGAGCGAGGAACACGTTGCGAGCGCTCTTCGACCAGCCCGGTGCCGCGGTGCACCAGGCGAGGGTCCCGGGGTCGGCCCCGAACCACTCGCTCGCCTGCAGCTGCTGGCCTGCCAGCCAGCGGTGGCCGTGAACGATCCCCTTCGGCTTGGCGCTGGTGCCCGACGTGAAGATCACCACCGCCGGGTCGTCGTCCTCGAGGTCGACCGGATCGATCGGATCGCCGAGCGGGAAGTCGGGGTCGGGGACGCAGATCACCGTCCGGCCGCCGCCGACCGCGTCGACCTTCGCCGAGTGCGATTCGTGGATCACGAGCAGCTTCGGGTCGGCCATCGCGATCCGGTGTGCGAGGTCGCCCTCGGTCAGCATTTCGTTGCAGGGGACGGGCACCGCTCCGATCCGCCAGCAGGCGAGCATCGTCAGTACCCATTCCGGGCGGCTGCCGATCAGCGTCAGGACGGCGTCGCCCCGTTCGACCCCGAGCGATGCGAGGTGACCCGCCAGGCGGGATGAGGACTCCGCGATCTCGCCGAAGGTCAGCTCGGTCCGGTTCCCGTCGGCTGCGAGCGACACGAGCGCAAGCGAGTCGGCAGGCATTCGCCCGAGAAGGGATGCGGAGTGGTTCACGGCGCGTCAGACTATGCCGCAACGACTACCCTTACCATTGACCTTCTCGGGAGCACAGCTCCGTAAAGTCACTAAACCCTGGACAACCAACCGCCGGGAGCGAAAAGAACATGGCCATCGCCACTCCGCAGTACACCGAGAAGACCGACGAGCAGAAGGCGATCACCGAGATGGTGCGCCAGTTCGTCGACGAGCAGATCCTCCCCAACGCCGAGCACTTCGAGCACGAGGACGAGTATCCCGACGGACGATCGTCGAGCAGATGAAGGAGCTGGGCCTGTTCGGGCTGATGATCCCCGAGGAGTACGGCGGGATGGGCCTCGACCTGCTGACCTACGCGCTGATCGTCGAGGAGATCGCCCGCGGCTGGATCGCGATCTCGGGCATCATCAACACCCACTTCATCGTCGCCTACATGCTGATGAAGTACGGCACCGAGGAGCAGAAGCAGAAGTACCTGCCGCGGATGGCCACCGGCGAGATCCGCGCCGCGTTCTCGATGTCCGAGCCCGAGGCTCGGCTCCGACGTGCAGGCGATCAAGACGTCCGCCAAGAAGGTCGACGACGGCGACTACGAGATCAACGGCCAGAAGATGTGGGTGACCAACGGCCTGCACTCGAGCGCCTCGTGTTCGTGCTCGTCAAGACCGATCCGACGGCCGAGCCGCGCCTACAAGGGGCATCACGTGCTTCCTCGTCGAGAAGGAGCCCGGAGTCGAGCGAGAACACGGCGAGCTCGCCGGGCTGACCGTCCCGGCGAAGATCAAGAAGATGGGCTACAAGGGCGTCGACACCACCGAGCTGGTGTTCGACGGCTACCGCTGCCCGCCGAGAACGTGCTCGGCGGCGAGGAGGCGGGCCTGACAAGGGCTTCTCCCAGATGATGGACGCGCTCGAGGTCGGCCGCGTCAACGTCGCCGCCCGCGGCGTCGGCATCGCCCAGCGCGCGTTCGAGCTCGGCGCTGCGCTACGCCCAGCAGCGCAAGACGTTCGGCAAGCCGATCGCCGAGCACCAGGCGATCCAGTTCAGGCTCGCCGACATGGCCACCAAGGTCGAGGCCGCACGGCTGATGATGGTGAGGGCCGCCCGCCTGAAGGACGCCGGCGAGCGCAACGACCTCGAGGCCGGCATGGCCAAGCTGTTCGCCTGCGAGGCAGGGCGCTTCTGCGTCGAGGACTCCTTCCGCATCCACGGCGGCTACGGCTACTCCAAGGAGTACGAGATCGAGCGCCTCTACCGCGAGGCGCCGATGCTGCTGATCGGCGAGGGCACCGCGGAGATCCAGCGCATGGTGATCGGCAGGAAGCTGCTGCAGCGCCACAAGATCTGATCGAAGAGGAACCGAAACCGTTGGTCGACCGCGCCACAGGCGCGGTCGAATCCGCGGCCGAGAGCGTCGTCGACGCCTCCTCGGCCGTGGTCGGGATGACGGCATCCGCCGTCGAGAGCACGGCCGGGACAGCCAGCCATCTGTCCGCGACGAAGCGCTACTCCAACAACGTCGCCGCTGCCGTCTACGGCCTGATCCTTACCGGATCGATCCTCGCTGCGTCCGGTCAGGGCGAGCGGGCAGGCGAGATCCTCCTATTCATGGTCATGACGCTCAGTCTGTTCTGGGCAGCTCACGTCTACGCCGAGCTGCTCGGCGGGTGGGCCACCACGGGGCAGCCGCCGGACCGCGGTCGCTGGAAGTCGGAGATGAGGCGCCAGTGGCCGATGGTCGGGGTGTGCGCGATTCCGGCGCTTGTGTTGGTTCTCGGCATCTTCGACCTGGTCCGGGACGCGACGGCGGTCGACTTGGCCCTGGTGATCTGCACCGCGGAACTGGGTCTCGCCGGGTTCCTCGCGGCCCGCAGGGGCGGGGGAGGGCTGCCGGCATCCGTCATCTCAGCGGTGATCGCCTTCGGCTTCGGGGTCGCCCTGATCGCGCTCAAGGCGATCCTCCACTGACCCGGCCCGCCCGCCGGCTGCAATGGCCATTCGCCTCCGGGCCGGTTGGCAGGTAGGCTGCCCGCATGGCAAGTGACACCGCTGCCCTGATTGAAAAGGCCATCGAGCGCTTCCTCGCCGAGGTGCCGGCGCTGCAGCCACTGAAGATCGTGGTCGACCTCGAGCTCCGCGCGAAGGGGGACATCCAGTCCTACGTCGTCGAGCTGCCTGGCCCGCAGATCAAGAAGGGGGTGGCCGACCACGCGAGGGTCCGTCTCGAGGTCGTCCGCTCCCACTTCAATGTTCTCGCCGAGAAGGGCACGATCCAGGGGTGGCGTGAGGCCTTCGAGAAGGGCGACGCCAAGGCGAGCGGCGACAGCAACATGATCAAACTGATCCGTCAGGTGGTCGAGAAGCAGGAAGAGCGCGGGCGCCTGCGGAAGGCGCACTGAGCGGCGCCGTGGACGGCCTCTCGATGCCGGCGGAGTGGGACCCGCACGAGCGCACCCTCGTTGCCTGGCCCACCCGGGCTGACACTTGGCGTGGGACGGGTCTGGAGGCGGGTCGTCGCTGCCACGCCGAGGTCGTCGATGCCATCTCCCAGTTCGAGCCGGTGACGCTCGTCGCCGATCCCGCCGACGTCAAGGACGCAAGGCAGTCATGCACTGCCGAGGGGGTCGAGATCCTCGCTCTGCCGATCGACGACTCGTGGATTCGCGACAGTGGCCCGATCGTGGTTCGTGGGACCGGTGGTGAGCGGGCCGGGGTCGATTTCGACTTCAACGGTTGGGGAGGCAAGTTCGCTCCCTTCGACAAGGACCGCGAGGTTTCGCGGCTGCTGCTCGAACATCTCGGGATCGAGCGTCGAGCAGCGAGCCTCGTGCTCGAAGGCGGTTCGATCACGGTCGACGGCGAGGGCCTGCTCGTAACCACCGAGCAGTGCCTGCTCGACGAGAGCCGCAATCCCGACATGCCCAGGGGCGACATCGAACGGGCGCTGCTTGACCTGCTCGGCGTCGAGCGGATCGTCTGGCTCGGGCAGGGTCTGCTCGAGGACGCCGACACCGACGGCCACGTCGACAACATCTGCGCCTTCATCGGCCCAGGCAGAGCCCTGCTTCAGGCGGTGCCTGCGACCGACCCCAATCGGGCGAACATGGAGCGCAACCGCGAGATTCTCGAGCGCGAGGGGATCGAGGTGGAGACCCTCGACCTGCTGCCCAGGACCGAGCGCCCGGGGAGCGGCGAGCCGATCGTTGTCCCTTACCTGAACCTCTACTTCGTCAACGGCGCGGTGATCGTGCCGGTCGCCGGTCTCGATCCCGACATGGATGACGAGGCGCTCCAGCGGATCGGAGAGTGGATCCCCGATCGTGAAGTTGTCGGGGTCAACGCCCTGACCCTCGCCTTCGGCGGAGGGGGAATCCACTGCATAACCCAGCAGGTGCCACAGGCGTGAGGGCCCAGCAGCAAGGCTCCCGCAGGCCGGGCGAATGAGCGGCCAGAGAGTCATCCTCTCGGGCCCGCCCCCGGAGTCGCCCGCCCGGGAAAGGGATTACGACCGCGGGGTCCTGAGGGTCGGCGCGGTCCAGGAGCGGTGGCATCCGGACCTCGACGAGCACCAGGGCCCTGGCGAGCGGCATCGCGGCCGCGGTCGAGAACGGAGCGCAGGTCGTCTTCCTTCAGGAGTTGACGATGTCGAGATACTTCGCTGT
>CAVVVM010000013.1:0-14136 GCA_963751715.1 uncultured Actinomycetes bacterium
GGGTGAGGCCAAACACCCTGACCGAAGCGCCATACAACTCGGCCAAGAGTGCACGCGGCGCATGGCTCACTGGCACAACCGACAGCCCCACCATCAGAACTCCAGGCCCGCCCCGCCGGGCCTGCGCCCAACGCGGATCACACGCCCCGCTGAGCAGACTGCGAGAGCAGCCGGTGACCCGCCCGGCAGGGCAAAGACCGGCGAGGTCACGGCCCTCGCTTGTTCCGACATTCGGGCCTGTCCGGCAGACTGCTTCCCTGATCAGGGAACAACCGCTCCTCGAGAAGCCAGCCGAGACACCCGTCATCGGCGCGAGTTCCCGACTCACTCACGGTCGAGCCTTGCATGACCGTGACTTGGCGACCTCGATCCTCGTAACCGCCTTCGGCGTCATAGCAAGGGATCGTGGCACTTCGCTCAAGACAGCGCTCCCGCCCGAGCAACTTCGCTGCGATTCTATCCGTAACGCTGGGCGGGTCCGGGTCTCCGTTCACGAAGGCTTCGTAGCTCCTGCGATCGACCAAGATCGCGAACCTCTGCGAAGCGCCCCAAGCGGCCACCTTCCCAACGATGACTTGCGAGTACGGTCCGATCGGCCGATGGCGCGAATACGTGCAACTAAGCCGATGCTCGCGACATACCTCCTCCAACTTCTCAACCTGACCAGCCATCACCTCAGCCGGCGAATCTTCCACCCGAAAGGGTGATTCCTGACTGCAACCAGTCAACGCGACCGAGACGGCAACCAGTGCCAAGGCACGGTTCATCGCCGCATCCACCGCGACCACAGGGCGTCGACGAGGATCAGCATGAGCGTGCCGACCACAGCAGCCGAGACAACGATGTACCTGTCCTCGAACGCTTGTGGCACCACGAGACTCAGCACGTAGCCGACCGCCCACATCGAGCCAAGCACCAACCACACCGGCGGCCGGGACCGCCTGAGCGAAAGCCACGGGTACCCACGGGTTGGCCTACCAGCGGCAGGGCCGCCCCTGTCGGGGCCGAGGTCAGTTATCTGAGCCCGCGTCACTCACCTACGGTCCAGTCAGAGCATTGAAGACAACGATCAGGCCGACCCCGCCAACTGCTGCCAGAGCTGCAGCGAGCAACGGCCTCCTCGTGGGCACCTCTGCTTTCGTCCATTGCCACCACAAGTAATTGCTCACAGGAAACAAGACGGCTCCGATCGCCATTACGCCGACATAGAACACCGTATCGCTGACCCCTGCAGGCCTGTACTTGATCGACAGACCCGCGAAGATCCCCCCGAGTAGGAAGGTCAACAGAGGAGGCTGAGACGGAAGCGAGTCAACCCGGAGAAACCAACCCGGCAGCCTCTCCCGGAGCGACTTGCTCCCGGGCGCCTCGTCGCTTCCCCGCTCCGGCGGACTCATCTGCATCCCTTCCCGTAGTGAACCCGACTCCAAGCTCGGTAGCGCCTGGACCCGCAAGCTATTCGCTCCTCTTGGACTTGCCCTTGGCGCGAAACGCACCATCAAGCCAGTACACGAAAGCAGCCACCAGCATCACTGCGAAGGGAAGGACCCACCAACCGGTCACCCCAAGCCAGCCAAACAGCGCGCGGGCCAACGCGATCAACGCGACCGTCAGCACGATGAAACGCACACTGCTCATCTGCACTCCCGAGCGACCCGACATCAGCGCCTGTCCCTGCGCGCTACTCCCAACCACAGGTACCACAAGGGGAAGACCAGTGCTCCGATAGGAAACCCTCCCAAGTGACCGAAGAGACCGGGAGCGTAGCTGTTGAGCAGGAGACTGATAGAAATACTGATAAGAACAGCGATGAAGAGGCTCTTCCGTTCGCTACTAGTCACCTTATCGACACCTCCTGACCCAAGTGGCCCAAGACCCCCTTGAGAGCGGCCATCGCGGACCTTGACCGCCGAGACCAAGCGCCCGAAAAGGCCAGGGCCGGTGCTCGCATCCCCTCATGAACCTGAATCGCCCGCCCGACGTCGCCACCAAACCCACAAGTACCAAAGATAGTAGGGCGTGAAGCCAATGAGCCAAGACCACCTCAAACCCAGCCCGGGCAGGGCGTCCCGGAGCGTTCCAATCAAGACGATCGATAACAACAGAGCGACAGCGAAGCTCCTCCAATACTCAAACAGCCGGCGCCGGCGCATCTATCGGCACCTCCTGTCCTGAGTGACCCGAGAGCCCCAGAGCGAATAGGTGGTGATGAACCCGCTCAAAGTAAGGATCCGTCCCTTGACGAATCGCAGCTGAAGGCATCCCTTCCTCCCGGCTCGCTGAGCATCGTCCAAGATACCGGCTGCGAGGTACGCGCCAACCGCGGCACAAACGGGGCCAGCCGGCTTGGCGAACGCCCAACAAGCGATTCCAATTGCTCCTGCCACAAGGGCCTCAGCTCGACGCCCCTTCGTGGCAAACCTCCCAATCTTTTGTGTCAGCCATTTCCTGAGAGCCACCCGGCAATCGATGTCAACCCACGAGTCGCACGAGGTGAACGCGATGTAATTTGAGTAGGCTGAGGCCGCGCTCGCAACGAGTCCCTGTGACGAGCTGCCAGCAGAGCCAGACCCAATCGAGAGGTTGACCGTGTGGGTCCACTCCTTCTGCCATCTGTTCCCGGCCTTGTCGGTCACCACAAGCTTCATCCGATGAGGCCCCGGCTGCAGCTTCGTCGCGTCAACGACGACCTCGTCTCCACTGGGGGTGTCAGTTGCAGATGGATTGGGGGAAGCGTCAGCCGGGCTGGCGAGGCCGTCGGACCCCAGGTCAATGAGTGGGTCTGCGCCGCCCTCCAGCCCGACTCCGTCCGCTGGCTCGGTCGTGTCCAGCACCGGACCGACAAACCGACACTCAGCATCCGTGCACTGATCGGTCTCGATCCGCTGGAGGTCCTGCTGCTCCTGCGTGTTGGTCGCAGCACCATCAACGAACAACTCAGCCGAAGCGACACCGGATGCCGACCCGTTGACAACCGGATCATCCGCCGTGATGAACAGCTCCGGCACCGGATCGGTCGGATCACCGTCGGGACCGTCGGAGAGTGAGCCGCCGAGCGTGACGTTCGGCGGGGTGCGATCAACCTTCACCGTCCACTCCTCCTTACCCGAGACATTCCCGGCCCTGTCGGTCGCGGTGGCGGCAATCGTATTGACACCCTCGGGCAACCTGCCACTCGAGTAAGTGAACGACCGGCTCGCGGGCCACTGCTGCGAACTGTTCCACGAAGCAGGACAAGACCGCACACCACTACACACCTCCTGGACCTGATTGGCCGAGCCCACACCACTCGACGCCACCGGACCACTCAGCGACAACCGAGAGACCCCCGTACCCGAGTCATTCCCACCCACACTCACCGTCCCGGTGAAATCGCGAACCCAACCATCAGGCACTGGAGTGGAGTGCGAGACACCGACCGACGGTGGCTTGTCATCAGCGATCACGACGTACGCGGAGCCGATGAAGTCGTACTCCGAGATCCCGAACGGATCATTGTTGTAGCGCAACCTGGTACCCGCCCCATACGCCCACTGCAGGTTGACCGCCACGTTCGAGGCGCTCCCCCCACCAGGCGACCCAGGCGACTCAGGCCACACCGCGAAGGCAGCCGACTCGGTAACAGCGCCACCCTGACACACGGTTCGCGGACCGCTCCCGCTCCCCAAGACAGTGCCCCACCCGGAGCCCGGCTCCCACACACCGCCGGCCGTGCGGATGCCCTGCGACGTACAAATCGGAACGAACCCGTTGGCCGGGTTGGGCACGCGAGTCGCCGACCCGAACCCGAAGCCCTGGAGTTTCGCGTCACCGGGCGCGGTGTAGGTCCACTGCCCCACGTCACCGCTCGCCATCGCCGACGCGCGAGCGAGCGAATACAGGCCGCGACCCCACGCACCCGAAGTGCTTGACGTGAACGCGTTGGGATTGCTCGAGCGGAACTCCCAACCCATGAAGCTCTGCGACGAGGTCGGCACGTCCAGGAAGCGCGAATCGACGCTGATCGTCGGATCGAGCATGATCGGGTACTCGACACCAGCAACGGAGTCATCCACCCTCAAATCGACCGTGTCACCCGAGACGCCCATCGAGACCGGCACGTTCAAGCCGTTCGCATCGACGGCCACCGCCGGCGAGACGCGCGCGAGGACCGCACCGCCACGCACCACCTCCGCACCCACACCACCGGCGCCACTGCGCAGCGACGCACCCGCGGGCAACGCGAACCGCAAGCTCTGGTTGTTGGGGCTGCGAGCCGAACGGATCTGGGCGAAGGTCTCGACCCCGGTGGGCAGCGCGGCGACCATCAGGTCGGTGTCGGTCCTCGCGTTCGCGTAGAAGACCTTGTCGTCTGCGACCCTGACCCCATCGGCCCCGTCAACGCCGACCGGCGTCACGGTGATCCCGACCCGGTCGAGCCCGACACCGTCACCGACGTCCGCCGGTATCGACACCTCAGACAAAGCATTGGCCGGCTCGAAGCCGCCCGCGACCCGCTCCAAGTCGGTGCTGACCGGCTCCTTCACCGGACCGCCGTCCGGCGAGCGCAACGGCAACAGCGACGCGAGCAACGACCGCCCCGAAGGTCCCTCGACGATCGCCGTCGAGTCTGACGCGTAGCCCACGATCCTCGAGGACTCAGGCAGCACCGGCGCCTCCCACTGCGCCCCCGCCAGCAAGTCGCCGAACTCCGACTTCGCGAGAGCCAGGGCCTCACGATCACTCAAGCCGCTCAGATCACCGGAGCGCGACGCCCCACCGCCAGACGCAGAAGCGCCGGCAAGCGACTCGCGCGCCTGCTCCAGGAGAACGCGGTCATTGACTACGCGCGAACCCCCCCCTCACCGAAGGCGGCTCCGGCAAAAGCAACCGCTCCGACCACCGCACCACCAACCAAAACCCGACCCCAACGCAAGCCAACCATTTTCCCCCCCAGGTAATTGCGGCTCAGTCGGCGGGAAGGTACAGCCAAGAGCGAGTTGTGTCAAGGCCGCCGATCGGCCCCTCCACGGGCGGCCTCGCACCCCGCGCAAGTCAGGGCCATGCGCGCGCCCGCCGTGTCGCTACGCTCACGCCGATGAAGGCCACCGCCACAACTGAAGCCCCGCCGGACACCGGCGCCGACACGATCGCCGTCCCGGTCTTCGACGGCGAGGGGATCGCCCACGACTTCGAGGACGGCTGGCTCACGAAGATGGTCGAGCGAGGCGAGGCGCGGACCTCGGTCGGCTCGGTCGCAGTCACCCACGGCGGCGAGATGCGGGTCCTGCTCTACGGACTCGGCGACCGCGACAAGGCCGACGGCGAGAGCGCCCGTCGCGCAGCGGCGGCCGTCGAGGCGAAGGCCCGCAGCCTCGGCTGCGAGATCCTCTGCGTCGAGATCCCCCACCACGCCTCCGACGAGCTGGTCGAGGGACTCGTCGAGGGAGTGCTGCTCTCAGGCCACCGCTGGGACACCCGCAAGGGCGACGACCCCGAGCGGCGCCTGCCGGCAACGGAGGTGTTCTTCAGCGATCACGACGACCGTTCCGACGCCGTCGCCCGCGGCGCCCTGCTCGCCACCGCCCAGAACCGAGCGCGTGACCTGCAGAACGCGCCGCCGAACGAGATGACCCCACTGGCGCTCGCGGCCCGCGCGAGGGAGATCGCCGACTCGTCGCCTCACGCTTCGCTGGAGACCCTCGGCCGCCAGGCGCTGATCGACTCGGGCTGCGGTGCGTTCAGCGCGGTCGCCCTCGGCTCCGAGTGCGAGCCGCAGATGATCGTCCTGCGCTGGGATCCGCCGGGCGCCACCGCGGAGCCGCTCGCGATCGTCGGCAAGGCCGTGACCTTCGACACCGGCGGCATCTCGATCAAGCCCGCCGTCGGCATGGAGGAGATGAAGTTCGATATGTCGGGTGGGGCCACTGCGCTCGAGGCGACAGCGGCGATCATCGAGCTCGAGATCCCCGTGCCTGTGATCTGCGTTGTCGGCGCCACGGAGAACCTCGTGTCAGGCAGCGCGATGCGCCCAAGCGACATCGTCACAGCCTCCGACGGCACGACAATCGAGATCGACAACACCGACGCCGAAGGCCGCCTCGTGCTCGCCGACTGCCTCGTGCGGGCGAAGGCAGAGGGAGCGAAGCGGATAGTCGACCTGGCGACGCTCACCGGCGCGATCAGGATCGCCCTCGGACCCGCCTACGGTGGGCTCTTCGCCAACACCGACGACTGGGCCGACTCGCTCCTCGCCGCATCGGCGGCAAGTGGCGAGCCGCTCTGGCGGATGCCGCTCCACCCCGCCTACCGCAAGCTGATCGACGGCAAGTACGCCGACATCCGCAACACCGCGAGCAAGCGGGTCGGGGGCGCGTCGACGGCAGCCGAGTTCCTCCACCACTTCGCGGGCGACGAGATCCCCTGGGCGCACATCGACATCGCCAGTGTCGCCGACAACATGGACCTGCCGTACGCGAAGTCCGGCGGGGCCGGCTTCGGCGTCAGGCTGCTCGTCTCGCTCGCCGAGTCGCTGGCCGAGTAGGGCCGGCCGGGCCGATCGGCCGACCCGAGGCGTCCGCGATGGCATGGCCCGACTTGTCAGGTTCGCGTTCAAGAACGCTGGTCACGGATCGCTTCCACACTCGATGGATCGACCCCTAACGCCTTGGCGCGAGCCCGCCCGAACCGCTGCAACTCGCGAAACCTCTGAAGCTGGACGTAGGCCCTGACAGCCTCGACCACCAGAGCGGACTCTCGACGCCCCGGTCGCAACCGCTGATCCGCTCCAGATCAGCAGAAAGCTCATCGGATATCTCGAGAGTCACTGTTTCTGGCACTGACGGGCAGGATAGCCACCGGCACCGCCAACCAAGCCCGATTGCGCCACGAACAGCCGCGGCGGCGGCAGGCCTGCGAAACTCGCGCGCATGAACTTCGACCTCTCAGATGAACACCGCCTGCTCCGTGACTCCGTCCGCGACTTCGCCGAGGGCGAGGTCGCGCCGATCGCCGAGGAGATAGACCGCGAGAAGCGCTTCCCCACCGAGATCATCCGGAAGATGGGCGAACTCGGCTGGATGGGCATCCCGTTCCCCGAGGAGGTCGGCGGAGCCGGAGGCGACGCCCTCGGCTACGCGCTCGCGGTCGAGGAGCTCACGCGGATCGACAGCTCGGTCGCGATCACGATGTGCGCCGCACACCTCGCTCGGCACCCAGCCGATCTACCTGTTCGGCAGCGACGCCCAGAAGCAGGAGTGGCTGCCGAAGCTCTGCTCCGGCGCAGGTGCTCGGCGCCTTCGGCCTGACCGAGCCGGAGGCGGGCTCCGACGCCGGCAACGTCCAGACGCGGGCCGAGCTCGATGGCGGCGAGTGGGTCGTCAACGGAGCCAAGCAGTTCATCACCAACGCCGGAACCGAGATCTCCGGAGTTGTCGCGATCACCGCCGTGACAGGCCAGGACGAGAACGGCCGCAAGGAGATCTCGAACATCCTCGATCCCGAACGGCACCGCCGGCTACGAGCAGGGCGAGCCGTACCGCAAGATCGGCTGGCACGCCTCCGACACCCGTCCCCTGACCTTCACCGACTGCCGAGTCCCGGAGGAGAACCTGCTCGGGCCGCGCGGAGCGGGCTTCAAGCAGTTCCTCCACATCCTCGACATCGGCCGCATCGGCGTCGCCGCAATGGGAGTCGGCCTCGCTCAGGGTGCGCTGGACCTCGCGATCCAGTACGCCAACGAGCGGGTCGCCTTCGGCCAGAAGATCGGCAAGTTCCAGGCGATCCAGGCGAAGATCGCCGACATCTCAGCGGAGATCGAGGCGGCACGCCTGCTGACCTACCGCGCCGCGATGGAGAAGGACCAGGGTCGCGACTTCACCCTCACGGCCGCCCAGGCGAAGCTCAAGACGGGCCGGCTGGCCGTCTGGGCCTCCGAGGAGGCCGTGCAGATCCACGGCGGCTACGGCTGGATCGACGAGTACGCCGGTCTGCGCGCCTCTACCGCGACGCGAAGATCCTCACCATCGGCGAGGGCACCGACGAGGTGCAGCAGATGGTGATCGCCCGCAAGCTCGGCTGCTGAGGCCGGACGCGGGCGCTACTCGCCGCGCCTGGGCGAGGATCTCGGTCGCGGCGGAGGCCGGGTCGACCTCGCGCGCCGCGACCCGGTCGATCAGCTCGGCGAAACCGGGGTCCTCGGCGATCGCCGACTCGAGGTCGCGCCTGAGGCGACCGGTCGCGATCGCCAGCACTTCGTTGCGCAGGTTGCGGCGGCGGCGCTCGGCGAGGGTCCCGTCGGCCTCGATGAAGGCGCGGTGCTCGTCGAGCTTCTCGACGAGCTCGTCGATGCCCTTGCCACGGGCGGCCTCGGTCTTGACGATCGGCCGCCACGCCAGCCGTCCTGAGCGGCCGAGGTGGCGAGCGACAGCAGCGCGACCTCGCGGACCATCGTGTCGGTCATCGGGTGGTCGGCCTTGTTGACGACGATCACGTCGGGGATCTCCATCACGCCCGCCTTGAGCGCCTGGATCGAGTCGCCCGAGCCGGGCATCAGCACGAGCACGATCGTGTCGGCGTGGTCGATGATGTCGATCTCCGCCTGGCCGACGCCCGACGGTCTCGACGAACACGTCCTTGCGTCCGGACGCGTCGAGCAGCAGGGCGGCCTGCAGCGCCGCCTCCGAGAGGCCGCCCAGCGCGCCGCGGTTGGCCATCGAGCGGATGAACACGCCCGGGTCGAGGAAGTGCTCGGACAGGCGGATGCGATCGCCCAGCAGCGCACCATGGGTGAACGGCGAGGACGGGTCGATCGAGAGCACCCCACCGTCGAGCCGCGCTCGCGCCGCGCCTTCGTGATCGCGCCGACGAGCGTCGACTTGCCCACGCCGGGAGCCCGGTGAAGCCGACCACCTCGGCGTTGCCGGTGTGCGGGTAGACCTCGCTCACGAGCTCCCAGCCCTCGGGGCGGTGGTCCTCGACCAGCGTGATCGCCGCGCCAGCGCGCGCCGGTCGCCGTCGAGCAGGCGCTGGGCAAGCGTTCGGCTCGGCTATCGCTGCGGGCGGTCATCGCAGGGGCCGGGCGCCGGCCCGCCCGCCGCGGCGGGCCTACGATTCGGCCCGCAATGGAGCCCAGTGGCCGACCACTGCAGCCGACCCCGCGCGCCGAGGACGCTCGGCGACGCGGTGCCACGGGCGCCGGCGCCGCTGCACGGCGGGCCGCTGGCGCTGCTGCGCTTCATGCGCGCCCATCGCATGCTCAGCCGCCATTACGCGCGCCTGCCGCTCGCTAGCTGCTGCTGAAGCTCCGCTACCGCGGGCGCCTGCAGACGGACTGGCATCTGCTTCATCTGCCCCGGGCGTGACGCTCGAGATCGGCCGCCCGCGCGACGCTGCGCGTCGGGCGCTGGGCGTGGATCGGGCACGGCAGCAAGATCCGCGTGCACGAGGGCGAGGTGAGCATCGGCGCGAAGACGGTGATCGGCCAGGAGTGCACCGTCTCGGCCTACCAGCACGTGTCGATCGGGCGCGAGTGCATCATCGCCGACCGCGTCATGCTGATCGACTTCGACCACGGCGTCACCGACGTGGAGCGGCCGATCCGCGCGCAGGGCATCTACAAGCGCGACGTGCGCGTCGGGCACAACGTGTGGATCGGCTACGGCGCGTGCATCCTGCGCGGCGTGAGCGTCGGCGAGAACAGCGTCATCGGCACGAGCGCCGTCGTCACCAAGGACGTGCCCGCGAACGCGGTCGTCGGCGGCGTGCCCGCGCGCGTGATCCGCATGCGCGAGACGCCGCGGTCGATGCGCTGGGGGTGAGCGGCTCTGGCACCGTCGCACCCCACTCCTAACCTCACCCCATGACACCGGGGGAAAAGGCACTCGTCGTCGGGCTGGCACTGGCCCTCGGGGTGGTCGCATCGAGGCTGGCCAGTCGCCTGAGCATCCCCGCCCTGCTGCTGTTCCTGAGCATCGGGATGATCCTCGGATCCGACGTGACCGGCTGGATCGAGTTCGGCGACTACGGGCTCGCCAAGACGCTCGGCACCTTCGCTCTCGCGCTGATCCTGTTCGACGGCGGCCTGCGGGCCGGCTGGCCTGTGATCCGCCCGGTGATCGGCCCCTCGATGCTGCCTGGTGTTCGTCGGCACGCTCGTGACGGCGGCAGTGACCGGGCTGGTCGCGGCTCCGCTGCTCGATCTGTCGCTGCTCGAGGGGCTGCTGCTGGGAGCGGTGCTCTCGGCGACTGATGGCGCAGCGGTGTTCGCCCTGCTGCGCGGGTCGAGGCTGAAGAAGCGGGTCGAGCGCACCCTGGAGGGCGAGTCCGGGTTCAACGACCCGATCGCGGTGCTGCTCGTGATCGTCCTGATCGAGGCAATCACGAAGCCCGACCTCGCCGCCTCGGACGTCGCCGTGAAGGTCGTTGCCGAACTGGCGTTCGGCGCAGCCATCGGGATTGCGATCGGCAGGTTCGGGGCGGGCAGCCTCCGCCGCATTCACCTCGAATCCTCGGGGCTGTACCCGGTTGCCACCTTCGCGCTCGCCGCGATCTCGTTCGGAGCGGCCGACTGGCTCGGCGGCTCGGCTTCCTCTCGATCTACCTGACCGGGTGATCCTCGGCGGGGCGACGATCCCCGCCCGGCGGACAGTCGAAGCCTTCCACGACGGCCTCGCCTGGCTCGCCCAGGTCGCACTCTTCCTGATGCTGGGGCTGCTCGTCTTCCCGGGCCGGGACGACGCGATCGCCCTCAAGGGCGCGGTGATCACTCTCGTCCTCGTCTTCCTCGCCCGACCGATGGCGGCGGTGTCGCATTGCCCCCATTCCGCCTGCCCGCGAAGGAGGTGGCGCTGATCGGCTGGGCCGGGCTGCGGGGGGCGGTCCCCGTCGTACTTGGGACGTTCGTGGTGGTCGGCGGCGTCCCGAACGCAACCTCGACCTTCGACATCGTCTTCTTCGTCGTCCTGTTCTCGACCCTGATCCAAGGTGCGACGGTCGCGCCACTGGCCAAGCGGCTCGGCCTGATCGAGGAGGAGGCACCGGCCCAGCTCGACCCCTCCCCCGCAGCCGCTCTCGAAAGGCTGGACGCGCAGGTCATCACCTTCACTGTCGCGCCCGGGGACTCGATCGCCGGGATGGAGGTCCGCGACCTCGGGCTGCCGCGGCTGGCGTTGATCAACCTCGTGGTCCGAGGCGAGTCCGCCTTCCCGCCGCGCGGAGCGACGGAGGTGCTGGCAGGCGACGAGTTGCACATCGTCGTCGCCGACGAAGCCGAGGAGATCGTGGACAGGCTGTTCGACAGCTGGCGCGCCGGTCAGGCTTGAGCCGGACGCTCGGCTGAGACCCGCGCGGTTCGGCTGATCGACGGCGATCAGAGCGTCCGAGGGGGAATCCATTGCTGCCCCCACCTACAGAGGTCGCGAGGCGCTGCCTCATGATCGCATGGACGACCTTCGACGACACCGCCTGCGCTGCCGAGTACCGGACGCACTCGGGTCGTCGGCCGGGTGGCGAGTACCTTGTCGACCTCCCGGCAGGCGACCGGGTCGAGGTGCTCGCCGCGATCTCCAAGTTCGCTCGGCTGGACTTCGAGCGGCACGCCACCTGGGCGACGATGTGTGGGAAGTCAGGGCCGACGGCGACCGGGTGACGTACCGAGTCCTGTTCGCCGTCGAAGGCAGGACGGGTCAGGTCCTCTTGGCTCCGGTCGCCTTCAGCAAGAAGCGATCAAGACGCCCCCTAGGAGATCCGGCTTGCCCGGCAACGTCTCGCGGACTGGCGGAGGCGTGGGGCCTCAGAAAGGAGTGACGGTTGATGTCATCACGTCAACAAGATACCCTCGGCGCTATGGCAGTGTCCGAACCTGAACCCGAACGGGACTTCCTCGACGAACTCATCGAACAGTCGACTCGGGAGAACCTTCTCTTCCCGAAGCTGATGCAATCGGCGGTCGATCGTCGGCGCATCATCAGCGAACTGCGCGCGCGCCGCATGTCGCTGGGCCTGTCGCAGACGGCCGTCGCTGCCGAGCTTCGCACGTCCCAGTCAGCGATCGCGCGGCTCGAGACGGCTGCAGCTGACACGAAGCTGTCAACGCTTCAGCGGTACGCGACAGCCGTCGGACTGAGCCTCAATCTGACCCTCGAGCCGATCCCGGGCGAACAACCCACATCGACACCCGCTGACGGCAGTCCGTCCCCCTGACGGACCGGAAACGCGCCGGTCAGGCGGCCGCAGTCGACCCGAGCAGCTCGCGGTAGACGCCCGGGTGCGCTGGGCGATGTCGTCCCAGTCGAAGCGCAGGACGTGCTCGGAGGCCTCGGTCACGAGCCGGTCGCGCAGCGGCTCGTCGACGAGCAGGCGCTCGATCATCACGCCCAGGTGCTCGGCGTCGCCGCCGTTGAAGCGCAGGCCGACGCGCTCGCCCACCGGGACGACCTCGCGCAGGCCGCCGGTGTCGGCGACGATGCACGGACAGCCGGAGGCCATCGCCTCGAGCGCCACCAGCCCGAACGGCTCATAGATGGAGGGACCACGCACAGGTCGGCGATCCGGTAGAGCGAGTGCAGCACGTCGTCGCCGATCCAGCCGAGGAAGGTGCCGTGCTCGTCGAGACCCAGCCGCTCGCCTGGGCCTTCAGCTCACCCTCGTGCGGTGCCGCTGCCGGCGACCAGGAAGCGCACGTCGCCGACCCGGTCGATCACACCCGGAGGGCATCGAGCGCGAGCTGAAAGCCCTTCTCGTAGACCAGCCGTCCGACCAGCAGCACCAGCCTCTCGATGCGGCGCGGCGAACTCGCGCCGAATCGCCTGCAGGTCCCCGTGGGTCGCAGTTCGCTCGGGTCGACCCCGTTGGGGATAACCGTCACCCGCCGCTCGTCGATGTCGAAGATGTCGGCCACGTGCCCGCGCATGTAATCGGAGCAGACGATCACCGCGTCGGCGCGGCTGAGCCATCCAGCGCTCGACCGAGTGGATGTGCGACTGCGGCGTGGTCGGCGACCCAGCCCTGGTGACGGCCATGCTCGGTGGCGTGGATCGTCGTGAGGTAGGGCACGCCAAGCCGGTCCGCGAGCGCAGCGGAGGCGTGCGCGACGAGCCAGTCGTGGCCGTGGACCAGGTCGTAGGAGCGCTCCTGCGCCAGAGCCTCACCCGCCGCGAGCATGTCCTCGTTCATCTGCTGTACCCATGCGACGAACCGATCGAGGTCGCGTGGCCATCCGGGCTCGCGCACCCGGTGAACGTTCACGCCAGAGCTTCCATCGAGGCCGGGGCGGTCGATCTCCGGCTCGCCCACCCCGCGCGTGAGCACGTCCACCGCGACCCCCTGGCGGACGAGCGCCTCCGCGAGCTTGCGCACGTGCCGCGCCAGCCCGCCCTCTATCACGGGCGGATACTCCCAGGAGAGGATGAGCACGCGGGGCTTGCTCATGGTCGGAACAGGGCCGCCTCGGCCAGCTCGGGTGCGAGGCCTTCGAGCGGGTCCTGCCCCGTTGACTCTAGCGCCGCCCTGATCGCCTCGGCATGGCCGAGAGCGCGCTCCTGCGGGTACTCCCCTGTGTCGCCGCCGTCGGCAAGGAAGGCCCAGTCGGAGGCCTCCAGCGCCAGCAGGGCCCGCAGGATCGCAGGCGTGGCGACCTCCCGGCCCGCTCCCCTGACCGCCAGCTCCGTCCTGCGGATCCGCCATGCGTAGTCGGCGACCTTCGGCCCGCGACCAGGTCTCAAGGGTGCGGTTGCGACCCCAGGTCGTGACGCGGCACCTGATCCGGAGCGTGGCAGCGGGCGCCGCTGCGGCGACCGCGTCGTCCAGCCGCTCGATCTCGAGCCCCGGGCGGCAGCCTCTGGAGACGACGCAGGCGAGCCAGTCAACGCCCTCGTGCCACCAGTGGCCGAAGAACTCGGCGTCGACCGCGAGGACGGCGAGCGGGTCGCGGACGGCACCGGTCGCCTGCTCGATCCGGTGGGCGGCGGCGGCGACGAAGGCCGCGGCGTCGCGGCGCAGCGCCTCGGCTGCCCGCTGCGGGGTCGTAGGGCCGGCCGCTCGAGTTGCTCCACGCCCTGTGGTGGTGGGTGGTCAGGCCGTGGTGGTTGCGGTACTCGGGGCCGGCCGGGTAGCCCGGCCGGGCTCCAGACGAGGTCGACGAGGCTCCGGTCGAGCGGC